>DYYG01000047.1 GCA_020741775.1 Methylorubrum populi | reverse complement strand
GATGCCGGGCGACAACGTCACCATGGACGTCGAGCTGATCGTGCCGGTGGCCATGGAAGAGAAGCTGCGCTTCGCCATCCGCGAGGGTGGCCGCACCGTCGGTGCCGGCGTCGTCGCCGCCATCAACGACTAACAGCCACCGCAGGCATCATCGACAGGGGACGAAGAGGGGCGGGCCCTCGCGCCCGCTCCTCAACGTTTCCGCCGAGGTCAGGTCATGAACGGTCAGAACATCCGCATTCGCCTTAAGGCGTTCGATCATCGCATTCTCGATGCCTCCACCAAGGAGATCGTCTCGACCGCGCGCCGCACCGGCGCGCAGATCCGGGGCCCGATCCCGCTGCCGACGCATATCGAGAAGTTCACGGTGAACCGCTCGCCTCACATTGATAAGAAGTCGCGCGAACAATTCGAGATGCGCACGCACAAGCGGGTGCTCGATATCGTCGACCCGACGCCGCAGACCGTGGACGCGCTGATGAAGCTCGACCTCGCCGCTGGCGTGGACGTGGAGATCAAGCTCTAAGTCCGCGCTGGATTTAGAGCTTACCGTTTCATCGCGCGAGGGAGAGACCTATGCGCTCAGGCGTCATCGCACGGAAGGTCGGCATGACCCGCGTCTTCACAGACGCAGGCGAGCACGTGCCGGTTACCGTGCTTCAAATCGATCAGTGCCAGGTTGTGGCACACCGCACCACCGAGAAGGACGGCTACGTTGCCCTCCAGGTCGGCGTGGGCAAGGCCAAGGTGAAGAACGTGTCGGCGGCCGAGCGCGGTCGCTTCGCGGTCGCCAAGGTCGAGCCGAAGAAGAAGCTCGCCGAGTTCCGCGTGTCCGAGGACGCGCTGATTCCGGTGGGCGCCGAGATCACCGCCGACCACTTCATCCCGGGTCAGTTCGTCGACGTGACGGGCACCACCACGGGCAAGGGCTTCGCCGGCGGCATGAAGCGCTGGAACTTCGGCGGTCTGCGCGCCACCCACGGCGTGTCGATCTCCCACCGTTCGATCGGTTCGACCGGTGGCCGCCAGGATCCGGGCAAGACCTTCAAGAACAAGAAGATGCCGGGTCACCTGGGCGTCGAGCGCGTCACCACGCAGAACCTCAAGGTCGTCCGCACCGATCCGGAGCGCGGCCTGATCCTGGTCGAAGGCGCCGTCCCCGGTGTTGCCGGCGGCTGGATCCAGGTTCGCGACTCGGTCAAGCGCAAGCTGCCTGCCGACCTGCCGCTGCCGGGCAAGTTCCGTGAGAACGGTTCCGCCGCGGCGCAGCCTGAGGCTCCGGCGTCCGAGGAGAACGCGTGATGAAACTCGATATCACCACGCTCGACGGCGGCTCCGCCGGCTCGGTCGAGCTCAACGAGGCGATCTTCGGCCTTGAGCCGCGCGCCGACATCCTGCAGCGCATGGTGCGCTACCAGCTCGCCAAGCGGCGCGCCGGCACCCATGCGGTCAAGAACCGCTCGGATGTCGATCGCACCTCGAAGAAGCTGTACAAGCAGAAGGGCACCGGCAACGCACGTCACGGCGCCGCCTCTGCCCCGCAGTTCCGCGGCGGCGGTCGTGCCTTCGGTCCGGTCGTGCGCGATCACAGCCACGACCTGCCCAAGAAGGTCCGTGCCCTGGCGCTCAAGCACGCCCTCTCGACCAAGGCCAAGGCCTCGACCCTGATCGTCGTCGACGACATCAAGGTCGACAGCCACAAGACCAAGGCGATGATCGAGCGCTTCGAGAAGCTCGGCCTGTCGAGCGCGCTGATCATCGGCGGTTCGGAGGTCGATGAGAACTTCGGTCGCGCCGCCCGCGCCATCCCGAAGATCGACGTGCTGCCCGTCCAGGGCATCAACGTCTACGACATCCTGCGTCGCGACACGCTCGTGCTGACGCGCGCCGCCGTCGATGCGCTGGAGGAGCGTTTCAAATGAGTGCCGATCCGCGCCATTACGATGTGATCGTCTCCCCCGTCATCACGGAGAAGGCGACCAACCTCACCGAACAGAACAAGGTCGTCTTCCGGGTTGCCCCGAAGGCTACCAAGCCGCAGATCAAGGAAGCGGTTGAGAAGCTGTTCGACGTCAAGGTCCTCGGTGTGAACACCCTCACGACCAAGGGCAAGAAGAAGTTCTTCCGCGGGCAGCGCGGGCAGCGTTCGGACGTGAAAAAGGCGATCGTGACCCTCGCCGAGGGCGATGCGATCGACGTCACGACCGGCCTCTGAGACTTGAAGCGTTAGGATCAAGCCGATGGCCTTGAAGACATTCAAACCGGTCACGCCGAGCCTGCGCCAGCTCGTGCTCGTCGACCGCCGTGAGCTCTACAAGGGCAAGCCGGTAAAGGCGCTGACCGAGGGCAAGAGCTCCTCGGGCGGCCGCAACAACCTGGGCCGCATCACCGTCCGCTTCCGCGGCGGTGGTCATAAGCGAGTCCTGCGCAACGTCGACTTCAAGCGTCGCGAGAACCTCAACGTTCCCGCGACGGTGGAGCGGATCGAGTACGATCCGAACCGCACCGCCTTCATCGCGCTCATCACCTTCCCCGATGGGAAGCAGAGCTACATCCTTGCCCCGCAGCGCCTGTCGCCGGGTGACAAGGTGGTCGCGGGTGAGAGCGTCGACGTGAAGCCGGGCAATGCCGGTCCGATCGGCTCGATGCCGGTGGGCACCATCGTCCACAATGTCGAGCTGAAGATCGGCAAGGGCGGCGCGATCGCCCGCTCCGCTGGCAATTACGCCCAGATCGTCGGTCGCGACCAGGGCTACGTCACGCTGCGCCTCAACTCGGGTGAGCAGCGCCTGGTGCATGGGCAGTGCTTCGCGAGCGTCGGTGCGGTCTCGAACCCGGACCACATGAACATCTCGCTGGGCAAGGCCGGCCGTAACCGCTGGCTCGGCAAGCGTCCGCATAACCGCGGCGTCGCCATGAACCCGGTCGACCACCCGCACGGCGGCGGCGAGGGTCGCACCTCGGGCGGCCGGAACCCGGTCACGCCCTGGGGCGTGCCCACCAAGGGGAAGAAGACCCGGTCCAACAAGCGGACCGACACCTTCATCCTGTCCAGCCGCCATAACCGCAAGAAGTAACAGCCATGGCACGTTCCCTCTGGAAAGGGCCGTTCGTCGACGGCTACCTCCTGAAGAAGGCCGACGCCGCCCGCGGCTCCAGCCGCAACGAGGTCGTCAAGATCTGGAGCCGCCGCTCCACGATCCTTCCGCAGTTCGTTGGCATCACCTTCGGTGTGCATAACGGACACAAGCATATCCCGGTCTACGTCACCGAGGAGATGGTCGGTCACAAGTTCGGCGAGTTCTCGCCGACCCGCACCTTCCCCGGTCACGCGGCCGACAAGAAGGCCAAGAGGCGCTGAGATGGGCAAGCCTGCCACCCCCCGCGCGCTCCCCGAGAACGAGGCGAAGGCCGTCGCGCGGATGCTCCGCGTGTCGCCCCAGAAGCTCAACCTCGTGGCGGCGCTGATCCGCGGCAAGAAGGTCGATACGGCCCTTGCCGACCTCGAGTTCTCCCGCAAGCGCATCGCCCGCGATGTGAAGAAGTGCCTGGAGAGCGCGATCGCCAACGCCGAGAACAACCACGACCTGGACGTGGACGATCTCGTCGTGTCCCAGGCCTTCGTTGGCAAGGCGCTGGTGCTCAAGCGCTTCCACGCCCGTGCCCGCGGTCGCGGCGCGCGCATCCTGAAGCCCTTCTCGAACCTCACGATCGTGGTTCGCGAAGTGCGCGCTGAAGCGGCCTGAGGAGTTACCGATGGGTCAGAAGATCAATCCGATCGGCCTGCGTCTCGGCATCAACCGGACCTGGGATTCCCGCTGGTTCGCCGAGAAGGGCGAGTACGCCAAGCTGATGCATGAGGACGTGGCCATCCGTGCCGCCCTCATGAAGCAGCTCAAGCAGGCCGCCGTCTCGAAGATCGTCATCGAGCGCCCGCACCGGAAGTGCCGCGTCACCATCCACTCGGGTCGTCCGGGCGTGGTGATCGGCAAGAAGGGCGCGGACATCGAGAAGCTGCGCAAGCTCGTCGGCACGATGACCAAGGCCGACGTGACGATCAACATCGTCGAGGTGCGCAAGCCTGAGGTCGACGCGACGCTGGTCGCCGAGTCGATCGCTCAGCAGCTCGAGCGCCGCGTCGCCTTCCGTCGCGCCATGAAGCGCGCCGTGCAGTCGGCGATGCGTCTCGGCGCCGAGGGCATCCGCATCAACTGCGCCGGCCGTCTCGGCGGCGCGGAGATCGCCCGCACCGAGTGGTACCGTGAGGGCCGCGTTCCGCTGCACACGCTGCGCGCGGACGTCGATTACGGCACCGCCACGGCGTTCACGACCTACGGCACCTGTGGCATCAAGGTGTGGGTGTTCAAGGGCGAGATCCTCGAGCACGACCCGATGGCGCAGGACAAGCGCGCTCAGGAAGAGGGCGGCCGCTCCGGCGGACGTCGTGAGCGCGATCGCGAGGGCGGCCGCGAGGGTCGCCGCGATCACGCCAACGCGTGATCGCAGCCACCTGAAGCATATGAGAGGCTGCCATGCTGCAACCCAAGAAGACCAAGTTCCGTAAGCAGTTCAAGGGGCGCATCCATGGCGCGGCCAAGGGCGGCTTTGAGCTGAACTTCGGCCAGTTCGGCCTCAAGTGCCTGGAGCCCGAGCGCATCACCGCGCGCCAGATCGAGGCGGCCCGCCGCGCGATCACCCGCGAGATGAAGCGTCAGGGCCGGGTCTGGATCCGGGTGTTCCCGGATCTCCCCGTCACCGCCAAGCCCACCGAAGTCCGCATGGGCTCCGGTAAGGGCGCGCCGGAATATTGGGCGGCCCGCGTCCATCCCGGCCGCATCATGTTCGAGGTCGATGGCGTCGCCGAAGACATCGCCCGTGAGGCCCTGCGCCTCGGTGCCGCGAAGCTGCCGGTGCGCACGCGCGTCATTCAGCGCATCGCCGATTGATAGGAAGAAGGATCATGAAGTCCGACCAGAGACTGTCTGATCTGCGCGCGATGTCGGCGGATCAGCTTACCGACGAGCTCGTCAACCTGAAGAAGGAGCAGTTCAACCTGCGCTTCCAGGGCGCGACGGGACAGCTCGAGAACGTCGCCCGCGTCCGCGAGGTCCGGCGCGACATCGCCCGTGTCCGCACGCTGCAGCGTCAGAAGACGCTGGACGCGGCCAAGGCCTGAGGAGGTTCCCATGCCCAAGCGCGTCCTTCAGGGCGTCGTCGTTAGCGACAAGACGGATAAGACCATCGTCGTGAAGGTGGAGCGGCGCTTCACCCACCCGGTGATGAAGAAGACGGTGCGCCGTTCGAAGAACTACCATGCCCATGACGAGGGCAACGTGGCCAAGATCGGCCAGACGGTGTTCATCGAAGAGTCCCGCCCCTATTCCAAGACCAAGACCTGGAAGCTGGTCGAGGATCAGGCGGCTGCGGCCGAGGCAGCCGGCACGGCGGCCTGAGTTCTTCTCAAGGAACATCTGAAAACGGGCGCGAGAGCTGATCTCGCGCCCGTTTTCGTTTGTGGAAGCCCGAAAGCGATCATGGCGCCGCCGGTCGCCACAGCCGTCCTATTGAACCAGAACCGCCTGTTCGCAGCGTGCGCCCTCCGCGGTCGCGGTGACGGTCCCGAGTTGCACCCCGAGAGTCCGCAGGGTTCCGTCGAGAACGGTGTCGAGGGCGGGAGCGACGGCCGACAGGGTGGTGATCAGCAAAGGGCGCAGCGTCGGCAGGAGCAGCGCACCCGCCCCATTGATCTCAAGGTTCAGGGAACCGAGCAGACTGCCCGTCGCGGAGCTCAGCAGACCGGTGGTCGACACCGTCCGTTCGCGGTGCCGGGAAATGTCATCCTCGCTGAAACTGACCCGCTGGGCGTAGGTCGATCCGATACGGCTCTGGGCGCTCGCGCGAATGGCGAGTCCGAGCAGGGGAAGGCGAAGGAGGTCGGCCGGCTCCGTGAGGGCCGGCGGCGGCGTCTTCGTCGAGAAACTCGCGGGGCCGACCTCTCCGATCGCGAGACTGACGAGGCCGGGCTGGACGTCGAGATCGACCCGCCGCCCGTTGCCGCCGGCCCCGCCGCAGCTGACACCCCTCAGGGAGGCCTGCCCCATCGCGGCCTCGACATAGAGAGGCAGCGACAGCGTTCCCAGGTTGAGCGGTGCCTTGAGCTGCGTCTCGATCAGCAGGCGGACCTGACCCGTGCGCAGCGTTGCCCGCGCGCTCCCTGGCGACACCCAGCCGGATGAGGAGCGCTGCTCGCCCACCGCCAGAGTGAGACGGGTGCCGAGGAGACCGGGCAGGCTGAGGCCGAGATCGACCGAGACCTGCCGGTCGCCGTTGGCAATGGCCGCCATAGCCGAGACGATGTCGAACAGGCGGATCGCCGGGCCGCTGCTGCCGCGGTCGGGCGAGAGGAGGGCGGCGTCACCGAGATCGACGATGTCGCGCAGCGGGATGCGGTCCGTGCTGCGTTTCAGCGCCTTTGTCAGGCTCCGGAGTGCGGTGCTCGCATTCGTTGCGGCGGCGGTGCTGGCAAGGGCGCCGGCAAGGGCGCCGGCGATCTGACCCGGAGTGACGCCGGCGGTCAGGATGTCGGTATAGGTCGCGGCAGTGAGGTTGAGGTCGGTGGCGAGGGCGTCGAGAAAGCGGAAGGCGTCGAGACGGGCCGAGAGCAGGGCATCGTAATCCAGGGCACTCAGCGAGAGCGTGGTGCCGAGCATGCTTCCCAACACGGCATTGGCGATACCGGCATTGAGGGAGGCGGCGCCGGACCCGATGCTGAAGGCTGCGAAGCGGGTATTGGCGGCGGTGCTGGTCACCGCCACGTCGTAGGTCGCCGGAAGCCCGAGAACCCTCCCGAAGGTCAGCCGGACCGGCGCCGTGAGGCTGACGCGCACGGCATTGGGTGAAGCCCCGCCGGGCGTGAACCGCTTGTCGCTGGCGATCGAGACGTCCCGCAGGAAGGAGCCGGCCTGCACACCGATGCGTGTCGAGTCGGGATAGCCGTTGGCGGCCAAGGACAGCTTGGCGGCCGCATCCGCCACGGACGGATCGCTGGCGGCGCTGATCGCGGCGAGGTCGGCCGCCCCTTGAGCCCGCCGCTGGGCGCTATAGACGACACTGAGGTCGAGCCCGATCGCGGCTGCCCCGAGCAGAGATGTGGCGGCCAGAGCGGTGACGACGGTGACCGATCCGCGCTGATCGGAACGAAGGCCCATCACAGCCCTCCGTGACGGACGTCGTAGGAACTGGTGAGCGTCTCGGGGATGAAGGTCGCGATCCCCGGAAGCCGCATCAGCCCGAGGCTCCGCGTGTCGTAGGTCAGGCTGACGCGATAGTGGTCCTGCTGGTTCGAGAGGGTCTCGACGGAAATGCTGATGGCGGAGGGGCGCAGCAAAACGCCGTCCTGCAAGGCTAAGTCGAGAGTCTGTTTCACCAAAATCAATCGCTCACCTGCATTCATGCCGGCGATCGAGGCACGGGCAGCCTGTGCCGTCACGTGCTGGAGTTTATGGAATGCTCCGAGATAAATTCCTCCGATCAGGATATTGAGCATCAGGAGCATCAATAGCGGGCCCAGTAGGGCAAATTCAATGGCGATTGCTCCTCGATTGTCTCGAGCGAATGACGAATTTATTCTGAGAAAATTTGATATAAAATAGCGTGATAGCACGTGCCTCATGGCGTGTACCGTTATTGTCGATGACTTAGATGCTTGTCATGATTGGCAGCGAATTTGCTAACTTCCCATCTCTCAAGCTTCGGAAATGAGTTTCCAATCTTGCGGCGTCGCGGGCCGATCTGCTCCTCACGAAGATCCGTCTGCTTTGTTCGGCGGCTGAAGGCGCGACGTTTCCGAAAAGCGGCCGGGACCGGCCCGAACTCCGTGGCGATGGGATCCCGGTGCTTTCCCGGCCCTGTGACAGCGAACGAGAGATAGGGATCCCGTAGGAGACCCGGCCGAATCGCTGGCGCTACGGAGGCGGAGACTGAACCGACGGTGCCCGCGCCTCGCCCAAGACGCTGACGACGCGGCTTGTTCTCGCGCGGCGCGTCGGGACCATGAACCGGCATCACGCTTCTCTCTGGCCGTGACGGGAGGGGCGACGAAAATGATGCCGCGCGCCACGTCATGCCTTGCAATCCGCGTCGGTCCATAGTACCGGACCGACCTTCGCGACAGTCCTTGGGGTGTTCGCACTCCTTTCGTACGCGGTGACCGCGCCGGCACTGAGAAGTGCCGTTTGCGCGGTTCGTTACATCCGGGGACGTCAGATCCCCATCAGGCGTCGTCCGCCGGGCAATACCGCCCGCGTGCGGAAACCCGCTTGAAACAAGGAAAGGTCACTCTCGTGATCCAGATGCAGACGAATCTGGACGTCGCCGACAATTCGGGTGCGCGCCGCGTGATGTGCATCAAGGTGCTCGGCGGGTCGAAGCGCAAATATGCCGGCGTCGGCGACATCATCGTCGTCTCCGTCAAGGAGGCGATCCCGCGCGGCCGCGTGAAGAAGGGCGACGTCATGAAGGCGGTCGTCGTGCGCACGGCCAAGGACGTGAAGCGCGCCGACGGTTCGGTGATCCGCTTCGACAAGAACGCCGCCGTTCTGATCAACAATCAGAAGGAGCCGGTCGGCACCCGTATCTTCGGGCCGGTGCCGCGCGAGCTGCGCGCCCGCAACCACATGAAGATCATCTCGCTCGCTCCTGAGGTGCTGTGATGGCCGCCAAGATCAAGAAGGGCGACACGGTCGTCGTTCTCACCGGTCGCGACTCGGGTCGCTCCGGCGAGGTCATCCAGGTCATGCCGAAGGAGGAGAAGGCCCTCGTTCGCGGCATCAACCTGGTGAAGAAGCACCAGCGCCAGTCCCAGAACCAGGAAGGCGGCATCATCTCCAAGGAGGCTGCCATCCACCTGTCCAACATCGCGGTGGCCGACGCCAACGGCAAGCCGACCCGTGTTGGGTTCCGCATCCTCGACGACGGGCGCAAGGTCCGGTTCGCCAAGACCACGGGGGATCAGATCGATGGCTGAGGCCGACAAGAACGCCTACACCCCGCGTCTGCGCAAGCATTACGACGAGGTCGTCCGGCAGAAGCTGATCGAGCAGTTCGGGTACAAGAACCCGATGCAGGTCCCGCAGATCGAGAAGATCGTCATCAACATGGGCGTCGGCGAGTCCACCGCCGATTCGAAGAAGGCTTCGGTGGCTGCGGGCGATCTCGCCCTCATCGCCGGCCAGAAGCCGGTCATCACCCGCGCCCGCAAGGCGATCGCGACCTTCAAGGTCCGCGAGGGCATGCCGATCGGCTGCAAGGTGACCCTTCGCAAGGCCCGCATGTACGAGTTCATGGATCGCCTGATCACCATCGCGCTGCCGCGCGTGCGTGACTTCCGCGGCCTGAACCCGCGTTCCTTCGACGGCCGCGGCAACTATGCCATGGGCCTCAAGGAGCACCTCGTGTTCCCGGAAATCTCCTACGACAAGGCGGAGCAGACCTGGGGCATGGACATCGTCGTCCAGACGAGCGCCACCACGGACGAAGAAGCCAAGGCTCTCCTCGCCCACTTCAAATTCCCGTTCCGGCAGTAAGCGGCGGCAACGTCGCTTAGACGCGGACACTGGAGAAAGACATGGCTAAGAAAAGCTCAGTCGAAAAGAACAACCACCGCAAGGAGCTGGTGAAGCGCTTCGCTGAGAAGCGTAAGGCCCTCCTTGCCATCGCCAACGACGAGTCCCGCGAGATGGAGGAGCGCTTCGAGGCGCGCCTCAAGCTGGCGGAACTGCCGCGCAATTCGTCGGCCACCCGCATCCGCAACCGCTGCGAGATGACCGGCCGTCCGCGGGCCTACTACCGCAAGCTCGGCATCTCGCGCGTCGCTCTGCGCGAGCTCGGCAACCGGGGTCTGATCCCCGGCCTCGTGAAGTCCAGCTGGTAAGGGGAGGCATCCATGGTGAACGATCCCGTGGGTGATATGCTCACCCGCATCCGCAACGGTCAGAGCCGTCGCCGCAACGTCGTCCAGACCCCCGGCTCGCGCCTGCGCGCCTCGGTTCTCGACGTGCTGAAGTCCGAGGGCTACATCCGCGACTACGCGGTGTCGGACCTCGGCAACGGCCGTACCGAGTTCGCGATCGAGCTCAAGTACTATGACGGTCGCCCGGTCATCCGGGAGATCAAGCGCGTGTCGAAGCCCGGCCGCCGCGTCTACTCGTCGGTTGGCGAGCTGCCGCGTGTCGCCGACGGTCTCGGCGTTACCATCATCTCGACCCCGCAGGGCGTCATGGCCGATCACGAGGCGCGCGAGCGCAACGTCGGCGGTGAAGTGCTCTGCAAGGTGTTCTGATCCGGAGGACAGCGACATGTCTCGCGTAGGCAAGAAGCCCGTCCCCGTTCCGTCCGGCGTCACCGCCACGGTCACGGGTCAGACGGTGAAGATGAAGGGCTCGAAGGGCGAGCTCCAGTTCGTGGTGCCGCCCCAGGTGGTCGTCGAGTTCAAGGACGGTGCCGTCTCGGTGCAGCCCAAGGACCAGTCGAAGCAGGCCCGCTCCCTGTGGGGCACCTCGCGGGCCCAGGTGGCGAACCTCGTCGAGGGCGTCTCCAAGGGCTTCGAGAAGAAGCTGGAAATCACCGGCGTGGGTTACCGCGCGGCGATGGCCGGCAAGGCGCTCAAGCTGTCGCTCGGCTACAGCCACGACATCGAGTACGAGATCCCGGCCGGGATCACCATCACCACGCCCAAGCCCACGGAGATCGTGGTGGCGGGCATCGACCGGCAGCGCGTCGGTCAGGTGGCGGCAGAGATTCGCGAGTATCGCGGCCCCGAGCCCTATAAGGGTAAGGGCGTCAAGTACGCTGGCGAATTCATCTTCCGCAAGGAAGGCAAGAAGAAGTAAGGGGGGCGATCATGTCGAACAAGAACGAAGCCCTCCTGCGCCGCAAGGCGCGCGTGCGCCGGGCCCTTCGGACCGCCGCCAACGGCCGTCCGCGGCTGTCGGTGTTCCGCTCGTCCAAGCAGATCTACGTCCAGGTCATCGACGACGCTGCGGGCCGCACGCTCGCCGCCGCCTCGAGCCTCGACAAGGATCTCAAGGCCAGCCTCAAGACCGGCGCCGACAAGGCGGCGGCCGAGGCCGTGGGCAAGCTCGTCGCCGAGCGCGCCAAGGCGGCCGGCGTCACCAAGGTCATCTTCGACCGTTCGGGCTACATCTTCCACGGTCGCGTCAAGGCTCTCGCCGACGCGGCCCGCGAAGGCGGCCTGGACTTCTGAGGATGCTTTTTCCTCCCCGTTCGCGGGGAGGAAAACCATCGAGCGAGCGGGCCGTTTCGGCCCGCGCCAGTGAGATAACAGGAATCTGATATGGCACGTGAACGCGAGGGTCGTCGCCGCGACGACCGCGAGGAGCGCGACAGCGAGTTCGTGGACAAGCTCGTCCACATCAACCGCGTCGCCAAGGTGGTGAAGGGTGGCCGTCGCTTCGGCTTCGCGGCGCTCGTCGTCGTCGGCGACCAGAAGGGCCGTGTCGGCTTCGGCCACGGCAAGGCCCGTGAGGTGCCGGAGGCGATCCGCAAGGCGACCGAGGCCGCCAAGCGTGGTCTGATCCGTGTCAGCCTGCGCGAAGGCCGCACGCTGCACCACGACGTCAACGGTCGTCACGGCGCCGGCAAGGTGATCCTCCGCGCGGCCCCGCAGGGCACCGGCATCATCGCGGGCGGCCCGATGCGCGCCGTCTTCGAGACGCTCGGCATGCAGGACGTCGTCGCCAAGTCGCTCGGCTCGTCCAACCCCTACAACCTCGTGCGCGCCACCTTCGACGCGCTCAAGAACGAGGACAGCCCGCGCTCGGTCGCGGCCCGTCGCGGTCTCAAGGTGTCGGCCCTCCAGGCCCGTCGCCGCGATGCCGACCCGGCCGACACCTCCGAAGCGGCCGTCGCGTAAGGGGAGGGCAGCATGGCTAACAAGACTGTCCGCATCGAGCAGATCGGTTCGCCGATCCGCCGCGAGGCCTCCCAGCGTGCGACGCTGATCGGCCTCAAGCTGAACAAGCTGCACCGCGTTTCCGAGCTGGAGGACACTCCTTCGGTGCGGGGCATGATCCGCAAGGTCGCGCATCTCGTGCGCGTCCTCGACGACGCCGCGGCGTGAGGAGGGCTCCACCATGAAGCTCAACGAGATCCGCGACAACGAAGGCGCGACCAAGAACCGGATGCGCGTCGGCCGGGGCATCGGCTCCGGCAAGGGCAAGACCGGTGGCCGCGGCGTGAAGGGTCAGAAGGCCCGCACCGGCGTGTCCATCAAGGGCTTCGAGGGCGGCCAGATGCCGCTGCATCGTCGCCTGCCGAAGCGTGGCTTCAACAACATTCACGCCCACGACCTGAACGAGGTGAATCTCGGCCGGGTGCAGCAGGCGGTGGATGCCGGCAAGCTCGACGCCAACGCCCCCGTGACGGTCGATGCGCTGGTCCAGGCCGGCATCATCTCCCGTGCCCGCGACGGCGTGAAGCTGCTGGGCGTCGGCGAGCTGACCGCCAAGCTCACCTTCGAGGTGACCCGCGCCTCCAAGTCGGCCATCGAGGCCGTCGAGAAGGCCGGTGGTTCGGTCACGACCGCGTTCGCTGCCGGCGTTGCCCATCGGGGCGCGTCCGAGAGCGCAGTTGCGTCGGCCTGAAGCCGCCATTAAGTCGAACGCCGAAGCGGCGGCCCGTGCTCGCACGCGGCCGCCGCTTCCGCTTTCAGGGACCGCTCGAGACGCGTCCCGACGGCATTTTCCGGGATCAATGACATGGCCTCAGCCGCCGAGCAGCTTGCCGCCAACCTGAATTTCGGCGCTATCGCCAAGGCCGACGAGCTCAAAAAGCGCATCTGGTTCACCCTGGGCGCGCTCATCGTCTTCCGGCTGGGCACCTACATCCCGATCCCCGGCATCGATCCGGAACAGTTCGCCCGGAACTTCCAGAACCAGGCCGGCGGCGTGCTCGGCATGTTCAACATGTTCTCGGGCGGGGCGGTGGAGCGCATGGCGGTCTTCGCGCTCAACATCATGCCCTACATCTCGGCCTCGATCATCGTTCAGCTCCTCACCTCGGTGGTGCCGAGCCTGGAGGCGCTGAAGAAGGAGGGCGAGTCCGGCCGCAAGGTCATCAACCAGTATACCCGCTACCTCACGGTGGTGCTGGCCCTGGTCCAGTCCTGGGGCATCGCCTTCGGCCTTCAGGGATCGAACGCCGTCATTGCGCCGGGCCCGTTCTTCATCCTCTCGACGGTGATCACCCTGACCGGCGGCACCCTGTTCCTGATGTGGATCGGTGAGCAGATCACGTCGCGCGGCATCGGCAACGGATCCTCGCTCATCATCTTCGCCGGCATCGTCGCTCACCTGCCGGCCTCGATCTTCGGCGCGCTCGAACTGACCCGCACCGGCGCCCTGTCGCCCGCCATCCTGCTCGGCGCCGGCCTCGCGGCGGTCGCCCTGATCTACTTCATCGTGTTCATGGAGCGCGCCCAGCGCCGGCTCCTGATCAACTACCCGAAGCGTCAGGTCGGCAACCGCATGTACGAGGGGCAGACCTCGTTCCTGCCGCTCAAGCTCAACACCTCGGGCGTGATCCCGCCGATCTTCGCCTCGTCGCTGCTGCTGCTGCCGACCACGGTGGCGAGCTTCTCGGCCAGCCAGGGCTCGACAGGCTTCCTCGGCACCCTGACGGCCTATCTCGGCCACGGCCGGCCGCTCTACATGGTGGCCTATGCCGCGCTGATCATCTTCTTCACGTTCTTCTACACGGCGGTCGTCTTCAATCCGCAGGAGACCGCCGACAACCTGAAGAAGCATGGCGGCTTCATTCCCGGCATCCGTCCGGGTGAGCGCACCGCCACCTTCATCGACAAGGTGCTGACCCGCATCACCGTGATCGGCGCGGCCTACCTCACCTTCGTCTGCCTCGTGCCGGAGATCGTGGCCTCCTACACCTCGGCGGCCCTCGGCTTCGGCGGCACCTCGCTGCTGATCGTGGTCTCGGTCACCATGGACACGGTGGCGCAGATCCACGGGCATCTGATGGCGCATCAGTACGAGGGCTTGGTGAAGAAGGCCAAGCTGCGCGGCGCTTCCACCACCCGGCGTCGCTGAGCCTCGCGGGCTCCGACAAAGGTTCGGTGGACGCGCAAGCCGGAATTGCGCATCACAGCTGAGTGACGACGGCGCGGCCTGTAGAAGGCGGGCGCGCCGACCATGAAAAACGAGCCCGGCGCCGGGCCTTGAGGACGGGGAGACGCCATGCGGATCATTCTGCTCGGACCGCCGGGAGCGGGGAAGGGCACGCAGTCCGAGCGAATCGTGGAGCGCTACCGCGTACCGCAGCTCTCCACCGGCGACATGCTGCGCGCCGCCGTCGCCGCCGAGACGCCGGTGGGCCTCGAAGCGAAATCGATCATGGAGAGCGGCGGCCTCGTGCCGGACGCGGTGGTGGTCGGGATCGTCGCCGACCGCATCGAGGAGGCCGATGCCAAGAACGGCTTCATCCTCGACGGTTTCCCCCGCACGGTGGAGCAGGCCAAGGCTCTCGACGCGATGCTGGCGGAGAAGGGCATCGCCCTCGATGCGGTTGTCGAGTTCGTCGTGGACGAGAACGCCCTCGTCGGCCGCATCGCCAGGCGGGCCGAGGAGACGGCGGCCAGGGGCCAGCCGGTGCGCAAGGACGATACGCCGGAGGTCTTCAAGACCCGCCTCGATGCTTACAAGAAGCAGACGGCGCCGCTGTCCGATTATTATGCCGGCACCGGTCTGTTGCGGAAGGTCGACGGCATGAAGCCGATCGATGAGGTCACCGGTGATCTCACCGGACTTCTCGACGGGTTCCGTGAGAAGGCGGCCTCCTGAGGGCTCTCATCCACGCGTATAATCGAAGCCTGCTTCCGTCCGACGCGACGGGGCAGGCTTTTTTCATGCGCGTGCCCCCTCTGCCGCCGAGAGGCATTTCGCGCTGTTGCCGTTCACGAGGTGTTGACACTCCCTATGGCGTGCGCTAGGCGGACCCCCTTCGTCCAAACGGGATGTGATCCGGGCGCCTCGGAGAGGCTGCTTGCGGATCGATTTGTCGTTTCGGGCGGGCGCGCAGGGGCCGGCCTCCACCGGACGCGCGCTTTTCCTTGAATGGCGGCGGGCTTCAGCGGCCTGCCACATGGAGAGATCATCTTGGCCCGTATTGCAGGCGTCAACATCCCGACCGGTAAGCGCGTCGTCATCGCGCTCCAGTACATCCACGGCATCGGCCCGAAGAAGGCCGAGGAGATCACCGAGAAGGTCGGCATCCCGGCCGAGCGCCGCGTGAACCAGCTCACGGACGCCGAGGTGCTCCAGATCCGCGAGGCCATCGACCGCGATTACGTCGTGGAAGGCGACCTGCGCCGCGAAGTCTCGATGAACATCAAGCGCCTGATGGATCTCGGCTGCTACCGCGGCCTGCGTCACCGCAAGCAGCTCCCGGTCCGCGGCCAGCGCACCCACACTAACGCCCGCACCCGCAAGGGTAAGGCGAAGCCGATCGCCGGCAAGAAGAAGTAATCTGCGATCGGGAGGCCGTGCTTCGCTCGGCCTCCTTCGCGTCGCGCCGGATGTCCCGCCATGGGGCCCGGTGGGGTGGACCGGTCATCCAAGGCCGCGCCGCTAAAATTTCAAAAGAATCCCGAGCGCCTGGAAGTACGGGCGTGACTGAAGGACCAGCGAGAACAGAATGGCCAAGGAACCGACCCGCGTCCGCCGCCGCGAACGCAAGAACATCGTCTCCGGCGTGGCGCATGTGAACGCCTCGTTCAACAACACGATGATCACCATCACCGACGCGCAGGGCAACACGATCTCGTGGTCGTCTGCCGGCGCCATGGGCTTCAAGGGCTCGCGCAAGTCGACCCCGTACGCCGCCCAGGTCGCCGCTGAGGATGCCGGCCGCAAGGCTGCCGAGCACGGCATGCGCACCCTCGAGGTCGAGGTGTCCGGTCCGGGTTCGGGCCGTGAGTCGGCGCTCCGCGCGCTTCAGGCCGCGGGCTTCACCGTGACCTCGATCCGCGACGTCACCTCGATCCCGCATAACGGTTGCCGCCCGCGCAAGCGCCGTCGCGTCTGATCGGACGAACCCGGAGCATCCTCGAACGGAGAAGCCCATGGCGGACGGATCGAAGCCCCTTCCCGGCGCATTGCGGTGGAACATCGGCGACCTCACGGTCACCGCGCTCAACGACGGCTGGTTTCAGGGCTCCCTCGATCTCGTCACGGGCATCCCCCAGGAGGAGGCCGGCGCGCTCCAGCGCGCCGGCTTCCGCTCCGAGGCTCCGGTCGTCACGCTCAACGCTTTTCTCGTGACCGGCGCCGGCCGCAAGCCGGTGCTGATCGATTCGGGCTACGGCCATTTCGGTCCGACGACCATGGGGCGGGTGCCGGCGGCCCTCGCGCTGGCCGGTGTGATGCCGGAGGAGATCGAGACCGTTCTGCTCACCCATCTCCATCCCGACCATGCCGGCGGCTTGGTGCGGGAGGATGGCAGCGCGGCTTATCCGAATGCGGAACTCGTGGTGCATGCCGACGAGGCCGCGCATTGGCTTCCCGACGATGTCCTGTCCCGGGCTCCTGAGGCGGCGAAGCCGTATTTCGAGAATGCCCGCAAAGCGGTCGCGCCCTATGGCGCCCGGCTGCGCAGGCATGAGGGCGGCGAGCTGGTGCCCGGCATCACCGCCGTTCCGCTGCCCGGCCACACGCCGGGACATTGCGGCATGCGGATCGTATCGGGGGACAAGTCCCTGCTGATGTGGACCGACGTGGTGCATATGCCGGCCATCCAGTTCAAGCAACCGGAGGCTGGCGTCACCTTCGACGTCGACGGTGATCAGGCGCGGGCGACCCGGAAGCGCGTGCTCGACGAGGTGGCGACGGAGGGGACCTTCATCGCCGGCTCGCATCTGGAGTTTCCGGCGCTCGGTTACGTCGCTCGCGACGGAGCCGGATACAGCTTCGTCCCCGCGCTCTGGGTGGCGGGCGAGCGGCAGTGAGTTTTGGGACCGGTCCGGGCGCTCGACGAGCGCTTGGGGGCCGGCCGAAGCGTTTCCCGGGACGCCGGGAACGCGGGTTTGGCAAGAGGTAGGACCGTGGTCATTCAGAAGAACTGGCAAGAGCTCATCAAGCCGAACAAGCTGCAGGTGACGGCCGGCGACGATCCGAAGCGGGTCGCGACCGTGGTGGCCGAGCCGCTGGAGCGTGGCTTCGGCACGACTCTCGGCAACTCGCTGCGCCGCGTGCTGCTGTCCTCGCTTCAGGGCGCGGCCGTGACGTCCGTCCAGATTGACGGCGTGCTGCACGAGTTCTCCTCGATCCCCGGCGTGCGCGAGGACGTGACGGACATCGTCCTCAACATCAAGACCATCGCCATCCGCTCGCAGACCGATCAGCCCAAGCGCCTGACCCTGCGTAAGACCGGCCCCGGCCTCGTCACCGCCGGTGACATCGGCGCCGTCGGCGACATCCAGATCCTGAACCCCGATCTCGTGATTTGCACCCTGGATGACGGGGCCGAGATCCGCATGGAGTTCACGGTCGCCACCGGCAAGGGCTATGTCCCGGCCGAGCGCAACCGTCCCGAGGACGCGCCGATCGGCCTGATCCCGGTCGATGCGCTCTACTCGCCGGTGACCAAGGTGAGCTACCGGGTCGAGACTACCCGCGAGGGCCAGGATCTCGACAAGGACAAGCTGACCATGACGGTCGAGACCAACGGCGCCGTGTCGCCGGAGGATGCGTTGGCTTATGCCGCTCGCATCATCCAGGACCAGCTCCAGGTCTTCGTGAACTTCGAGGAGCCCCGCAAGGAAGAGGCTGCGCCGCTCGCGCCGCAGCTGCCCTTCAACCCGGCCCTTCTCAAGAAGGTGGACGAGCTGGAACTGTCGGTCCGCTCGGCGAACTGCCTGAAGAACGACAACATCGTCTATATCGGCGACCTGATCCAGAAGTCCGAGGGCGAGATGCTGCGCACCCCGAACTTCGGCCGCAAGTCGCTCAACGAGATCAAGGAAGTGCTCGCCGGCATGGGCTTGCACCTCGGCATGGACGTTCCCGGCTGGCCGCCGGAGAACATCGAGGATCTCGCCAAGCGCTTCGAAGAGCACTACTGAGGGGCGAAGCTGCCCATGGCCTGATCGGGCGGCACTGAACCGTGCCGCTCGTTTGGCCGATCCGGCGGCTCGGCCGAGCCGACTCGACCTCCCGCCCCAGCGAAGCCGGGGCGGGCGCTTCCAAAGAAATCCCGCCGCTGGGTTACGCGGAATTTTCGAAAACAGCCCTTCGGGGCACTCGGCCGTACCGTGGCACGGCGGCCGTGACTGAGAAGGACAAGCCACCATGCGTCACGCCTATCGCGGCCGCCGCTTCAACCGCACCGCCGAGCATCGCAAGGCGATGTTCGCCAACATGTCCGCCGCGCTGATCAAGCACGAGCAGATCGTCACCACCCTGCCGAAGGCCAAGGACCTGCGTCCGGTCGTCGAGAAGCTGATCTCGCTCGGCCGCACCGACAGCGTCCATGCCCGCCGTCTCGCCATGGCGCAGATCCGTGACGCCGACATGGTCAAGAAGCTCTTCACGGTTCTCGGCCCGCGCTATCAGTCGCGTCCGGGTGGCTATTGCCGCATCATGAAGGCCGGCTTCCGTTACGGCGACAACGCCCCGCTCGCCGTGATCGAGTTCGTGGATCGCGACGTCGATGCCCGCGGCAAGGATTCCGGCCCGACCTCCGTCGAGGCCGACGCCGCCTGAGGATCCCGCTCGCCGCGATGAGCGGCAGCGTTCTCCAATCCGATCGATCGATGCGAAAGGCGGCCTCACGGCCGCCTTTTTGCTTGAACGGGATTTGACGTGCGAGCATGCACTGAGAAAGGACTGGGAAAACCGGCCCTGGGACAATTGTGCATGTACCTTGCCGTCCTCGTTCCGTTATCGTGAAATGAGCGGCGCAGGATGAGAATTGACGGTTGCAGGCGCTGATTGTCCGGGCGCTGCCGGCCGGGGGCATTGTCGAGCGGCAGGATGTGAACCGTGAATGTTCCCAACGAAGCCTCGGAAGTGCTGAGGGATCCGCTCCTGCTCGACAACCAGCTTTGCTACGCGCTCTACGCGGCCGCGCACAGGATGACGAAGTCCTATCGGCCGATGCTGGAGCAGATGGGGCTGACTTACCCGCAATATCTCGTGCTGCTGGTGCTGTGGGAGAGTGACGGGATCACCGTTTCCGAGATCGGCCGACGCCTGCGCCTCGATTCGGGAACCCTGACCCCGGTGCTGAAACGCCTGGAAACCAGCGGCCTCCTGAACCGCAGCCGTCGCCAGTCCGATGAGCGGGAGGTCGAGATTTCTTTGACCGATCAGGGGCGCGCCCTGCGAGCTCAGGCGGTGGCGGTGCGTCAATCGGTGATGTGTCAGCTCAATATGTCCGAGCCGGAGATTCAGGCCATGCGAGCCGACCTGAACGCTCTGATCGAGAATCTTTGCGCGGCGGGCTGAGGGCCGGAATGCCGGATTTCGTTTGCCGATTAAATTTCGGTTGAGACCTGAGGTTCGCTTCCGCTATCGAGCGTCGTCGCCCATCACCGGGGAGCGACGATAGCTTCGGTCGCAGCGGCGTGCTCTCCCGTCATCAAGTCTTCAAGTTCTTCTGTCGTTGTTTCCGCTCGGGCGGCACAGGCCCGGCGGCAAAAGTCGAGCGCGAACTGCGCCGGCCGCGGGGCGTTTCAGAAGCATGACGGCCGGCCCGATCGAGATCAGCCGCGAAGCGCGGCCCCAGGTCGGCGTTCTGCCGATGCGGCGGACTCCTGAGGGAGGGACGGAAGTCCTGCTCGTAACCTCTCGGGAAACCCGGCGCTGGGTCATCCCGAAAGGCTGGCCGATGAAGGGGCGCAAGCCCTATGAGGCCGCCGCCCGCGAAGCCTATGAGGAGGCGGGTGTCGTCGGCCATGTCGGCAAGCGACCGTTGGGATTCTACCTGTACGAGAAGCGCCTGAAGAACCGGGATGCGGTGCTCTGCCAGGTTAAGGTGTTTCCCCTGGATGTGCGCAAGCAGCTGAAGAAGTTTCCCGAGCGTGGCCAGCGCGAGGCGCGCTGGTTCCCGCCATCCGAGGCCGCCGAGATGGTGATCGAGGCGGGCCTCGCCGGGCTGATCCGTGCCGCCGGCAACCGTGATCCGAAGAAGGGCTGAGATCCGTTACGGGACCTGCCCAGCGCCGTCCTGCTCCGGCACCGCCTGCGCGGCGTTGCGCACGACGTCCAGTGTGAGGATGCGGTCGCCGATCGCGACGCGGCAGGTGCCGGTGGCGAGCATGCGGTCGAGGGCATCCTGAAGGCTGGCCTCTTCGGCCATCGTCTCAGCGGTCCCATCCAGGGTGCCGGGCTGCGCGAAATCACCGGCGCGCAGCCGCGCGAGCCGGCGCAGGCTGCGCCCGCCGCCCAGAAAATCCGCGGCAAAGGCATCGGCGGGTGCGGCGAGCAGCCGGTCGGGCGATGCGGTTTGGACGAGACGGCCATCCCGCATCAGCGCCACTTGATCGCCCATGCGCAGCGCCTCGCCGATATCGTGGGTGACGAGCAGCACCGTTTTGCGCAAGCGCTGCAGGATGGCACCGATCTCGGCCTGGAGCCGCGTCCGGGCGATGGGATCGACCGCCCCGAATGGCTCGTCCATCAGCAGGATGGCCGGATCGGCGGCGAGAGCCCGGGCAACCCCGACCCGCTGGCGCTGGCCCCCGGATAATGCATCGGGCCGCCGCTCGCGGAACTGGGCGGGATCGAGCCCGACGAGATCGAGCATCGCGTCCACCCGCGCGGCGATGCGGGCACGGGACCAGCCGAGCAGGGCCGGCACGGTCGCCACGTTCTGCGCGACGCTGCGATGGGGAAACAGACCGACGCCCTGGAGCACGTAGCCGATGCCGCGCCGCAGGGTGACGGGATCGGTGGCACTGATGTCACGGCCACCGATGCGGATGCGGCCCGCCTCCGGCTCGATGAGGCGGTTGACCATGCGGAGCGTCGTCGATTTACCGCAGCCGGAGGGGCCGATGAGCGCGCAGGTCGTTCCCTCCGCCACTGTCAGGTCGAGGGCCTCCACCGCCGGGCGATCCGCGCCGGGAAACCGCTTCGTCACGCCCTCGAACCGGATCATGCAGGGCTGCCGGTCAGCAGCCCTTGCAGATCGAACCCATGGTCTTGTTCATCTTGGCATCCCAGGCCTTGTCGCGATCACGGGCGGCCCGCTGGGCCTTGATCATCTGCTCCTGCGAGGCCGGCGTGATCTGCCCCTGCGGGATTCCCGGAGCCGGCGGCTTGGTCTGCCCCGTGGCGGTGACGCTGCGCCCGGTCGAGGTGAGCCGCTGATCCGCTCCGTCCTGGGCGAGGACAGGAGTGGCCAGCATCACGCCGGACAGCAGGAGGGCGGAAACGGTGATCGGGCACTGCATGGCGTCTCACTCTTCCCTGACGCACGCCGCCGGAGCCTGCCGGCAGGCAGGCTGTCATGATCCGACGCTTCGGGGCCGTTGATACCGGTATCCAACCGCGTTGCGCGCAGCCGATTAGGTGGCACCGGACCGGCGCGACCGCAAGACGGCGGAGGCTCCGCCGCAGCCGCTCCTATCGACGCTTTTCGCTCAAGGGTTAGCCGCAGCCGAATGCCGTTGGATCAGCGTGCCTCGGGTTGGGCGTCCGCCAGGGCATTCGCGCGCACATAGCTGGTGCGCGGGCGGCTGGTCGGATCCTCGAAGGACCCCGCCCACAGGCCGAGGCGCTTGCCCCAGGCCACGGTCTCTGCCCCGACATAGGCGGCCTTCTCGCCGCGCTCGGCCATCGCCAAGCCCTTCTCCGCCATCCAGGCGCTGACATCCTCTCGGTCGCGGTGGCAGACCGAGATGGCACGGCCATAGGAATCCGTCTCGCGGATCTGGCAGGAAAGAGTGGCTTCCTTCAGATGGGCCGCCAACGCCTTGGCCGAGTGAGCGCCGCAGGCGTAGCTCTGGCCTTGGGCGTTCAGGCAGGTCTGCTTGAGGCCCGGCGCCGCCACGCCGTAGAGGCCGATCACGCGGCCGCCCACGAGCAGGGTATCACCGCTCAGAACCCGCGCCCGGCCGGTCACGCTCTCGCCGGTGAGAGAATCGGCCCGAGAATCGGTGACCCGAGAGTCGCTGGCCGAGGCAGAGCAGAGGCCGGCCGCAGTGGCGGCGAGGACGACGACACCGATCAATCCCGTTCGTCTCATCGAAAACACCATGCTTCTCCAGCGCAGCCTCGCGGCGCGCCGAAAATGACGTCCACACGTTCCCGCCGGTCCGCCCGGCCAAACCTCATGCACAAGCTTAATGCAGATCTTGTGCCCTTTTCGTGGCCGGCTATCGATCTCGTCCGGCGGCCCCGCTTATCGCCCCTCCAGTGGTATTTGGGAGGGAAAAAGTCACCGGATGCATCGGGTGCCGTGCCTTCGCCGTTGACGCGGGACATCGGCCAGGATGGCGGCAGCGTAGAGACGAAAGCTTGACGATGAATGTAGCCGATCTTGTGCGCGCGGCGGCGGCGAAGGCGCGGCGCTTGACCGCAGCCTTCCCCCAGACCGGCCGGAAAGACGATTTTCCCTGGGCGGTCATCGAAGCCTTCGATGCCGACGTGCGCGGGCATATCGAGCGTGACCGGAGGGTGGAGGACGAGCGTGACCGTGTGCTGATCGCCTCGGTGACGCTGGCGGAGACACCGGCCGATGCCGAAGCCGAGGAGATCGACCGGGCCCGCCGGCATCTCGTGCGGGCCATCGATTACCTGGAGGAGGCGGTCCTGCGTTTCGGCATCGTCAACCAGGCGGCGGCCAAAAGCGGCCACGGCACGGCAGGCGCTCCGGTCTCGACGACACCGAAGCGCTGAGGAGCCATCCCGTCCGCGCGCGTCGAGCGTGCCGCTTGGGGGGACGCCGTCCGGCAAGGGCAACGACGCGCGATGTCCCGAACAAAATCCGCGCTGCCGCGTCTTCCCGTTCGGGGCGGCTGGATCGGTCGCGGGCCGGAAGGAGCGACCGAGGGATGCTGCTCGACGAGGAACGCTGGGCCGGCTCAGGCAAGGCCGGCCCGCCGGCGGGCACGCGCCGCCTGCGCAGGCTGAGCGCGGGCATCGCCGCGCCCGGAGCGGGGCTCTGGGCCCTGGTCGCGATCCTCGCTGGTCTGGATGCGGTCTGGCTTGCCGCCGCCGGGATCGCTCTTGCCTGGCCCGGCCTTCTCGTCGTGGTCGGGGTGATCACGGTCCTGCTCGCGCTCTCCCTCCTGTTCAGTGCCGTCAGGCCGGAGCCGAAGCTGCGGGCCATGGCGCTGTCGAGCGCCTACCTCGCCGCCTTCACCACGGCGGCGGCCGTTCTTCACTATCTCGCTGCCACCCTGGCTCTGCCGCTCGCCGATCCTATCCTGGCGCGGTTCGAAGCGACCCTGGGCTTCGATTGGCCGGCCTGGGTCGGTAGGCTGGCCGCCCATCCGGAGCTGTCCTGGTGGCTGGCGCTCGCCTACCATTCGAGCGGCCCGCAGGTCGGCCTCGTCGTCATTGCCCTGAGCGCGATGTCGCGGGTCTCGCGCCTATGGAGCTTCGCCCGTCTGTTCTCGGTGGCCCTGCTCGCTGCGGTGCTGATGTCGGCCCTGTTTCCGGCGGTAGGGCCCTACGCCTTCTACCAACCGCGGATTTATCCGGACGGGCATTGGGAGACGGTCGGCGCCCTCTGGCACCTCGATGCGCTGAACGCCCTACGCGGCGGCCGGCTCCAGGCGCTCGCCCTGTCCGAGATCCGCGGCCTCGTGACCTTCCCTTCCTTCCATGCCTGTCTCGCTGTCCTCACCGCCTGGGCGCTCGCACCTGTGCCGGTGATCGGTCCGCTGGCCATCCTCCTCAACGCCGTGATCATCGTCGCGACGCTCGGGGCGGGCGGGCATTACCTGCCGGACGTGCTGGCCGGGACGGCGATGGGTTTGGCCCTCGTCGCCTGTCATGCCGTCCAACGCGGGCGCTCGGCCGGGGCAGCGCGAGCGCCTCTCACCCTGTCGCCGGACGGGGCGGTAGGAGCGGTGGCCGATTCGCGGGCGGCGGGCTGAAGGGCCGCGCGGCGGCGATCCGCTCAGACAGCCCCGCTCAGGCGGCCCTGGTCTTGAGGCCGGGAAGGGAGGCGAACTCGCTGGTGATCGCCTCGTGCACCTGTTTCAGCCAATCTTCGGCGATTCGTGCCCGCTCTTCGGCTGCCTCCGCCCGCTCGTCGGCGGCCCGGATGCGCATTTCCGCGTGAGCCTGGATGTTGGCGGCCCTGGCCTCGGCGGCCCGGACCTTCTCACTGGCCAGCTTGATGTCGTCCCGCACCCGCTCCAGCAGCTCCTGGACGCGCTGCTCCTGCTCCTGGGCCTGCGCTTCGACCTCGCGCGTGTGATGGGCGGCCGCGCGCACCCGCTCGATCAGGTTGATCCAATCCTGGGGGGAAGACGGGTGAGAGGCCTCGGGCGCGGCGGCCTGCTCCGGATCCGCATGAACCAAGCGCAGGATATTCGACAGCGTGTCCACCGGCTTAAAAGCCTCGGATTTCTCGTCGATCACGGTCTTTGTCTCCAGCTGGTTCAAATCAAGCGGACGCTCCCAGCGCATCTTCTTGATCATATCCATCTTCAGACGCTTCCAGCGAGACATGATTGCGCAGCGGATACAGGCGGCAACGAAGAATCCGCGTATCAATGTGTTGGTTAAAACAGCTTGAGGATCAAGAACACTTTTTGGAAAGTTCAACTCGGAAATAAGCCGGTTCTCGGCTGTCGCTCGGAGAACACAGCTTATGTGTAAGCGCGTGTGTCCCAAGTCGCCGCGGGGCGCATGAAAACGCTCCGGCCGAGGCGTTCGTCAGGCTGGGAGGATACCGGCGCGGGCCAGCCGATCACCGTTCGGGACAGGGCCGCGGCGACGGTTTGGGCGCGGGCACGCCTATGGTGCGGACGGCGGGACTCGAACCCGCACAGCCTTGCGGCCGCAAGATTTTAAGTCTCGTGCGTCTACCGGTTTCGCCACGTCCGCATCGCCGCAGCGGTAGCGGTCCGGCGGGGGCAGATCAAGCCGGCGGGCGCCAGCCATAGACCCAGGCGTAGCGCGCGCTCATGCCCTCGGGGCCGAGGCGGGCCATCGCCGTGTCCCGGGCGAGCCCGATCAGCCGGCCCGCATGGTAGAAACGACCATTGCGGCGGGCGGCGCGCTGGACCGCGCGCACCCGGTTCTGGCGCGCATCGGCATAGGCCGCCAGCGCGGTGGGGATGTCGGCCTGTCCGGCGAGGCTGGACGCCAGCACCGCCGCATCCTCGATGGCCAGCGCCGCTCCCTGCGCCAGGAACGGCAGCACCGGGTGGGCGGCGTCGCCCAGCAGCGCGATCCGCCCGCGCGCCATCGGCCGCGCGGCCGGGCGGTCCACCAGGGACCACACCACCCAGGTATCGGGCAGGCTGAGCAGATCCATCAGCGGCGGCGCCGCGTCCGGGAAATGGTCGCGCAGGACCGCCGGGTCGCCGAGCCGGCCCCAATCCTCGTCGCCGTCGCGCTCGGGGGCGATGGCCACCACGTTGAGGCGCTTGCCGCCATTGATCGGATAATGGACGACGTGCCGTTTCGGTCCCAGCCACAGGCCGGTCTCGCTGCCCTGGAGCAGCTCCGGTGCCGCCTCACGCGGAATCACCGCCCGCCAGGCCGCCTGTCGGTGAAGCTGCAGCGGGCGCCCGTCGAAGCGCCGCCGCAGGCTCGAGCGGACCCCATCGGCGCCGACGACGAGGTCGGCTTTCAGCGTCTCGCTGCGGTCGCCGTCGATGCTGCGCATCGTCAGGCTGATGCCGGCATCGGTTTCGTGCAGATCGCTCACCTCGCGGCCGACGCAGAGGCGGATGCCGGCGCGCCCGCGCACGGCATCGAGCAGGAGGGTTTGAAGGTCGGCCCGGTGCATCACGTAATAGGGCGCGCCGTGCCGCTCGCGCAGACTGGCCCCGAGGCGGATGCCGCCGATGACGCGGCCGGTGGCCAGCGCCCGCACGGTGACGCCCGGCGGCTCGTCGCCGGCCCGCCGCAGGGCCGCGCCGAGGCCGAGGCCGATCAGGATGGCGCTGGCATTCGGCGAGAGCTGGAGGCCGGCACCGACTTCGGAGAATCCGGTCCGCCGCTCGACCAGCGTGACCGAGTGGCCGGCATCGGAGAGGGCCAGGGCGGCGGTGAGGCCGCCGATCCCTGCGCCGACGATGACGATGGAAAGCGCCGCCATGGCCGTCATGAGGAGGGTTTTAGGGCAAGCGGAAGGCGGTCAGGCCGCCTTCGTCTCGGGCGCCGCGTCGGTCCAGAGGCAGTCGGCCGGTTCCGCGGTGCCGGATTTCAGCTTCGGATCGTAGCGGAACAGGGTCGAGCAATATTGGCAGATGATGTCCGTATCGCCACCCATATCGAGGAAGACATGCGGATGATCGAAGGGCGGCAATGCCCCGATGCACATGAACTCCTTCGAGCCGACCGCGATCACGCGCAGGCCGGCCTGGTTGTGGAAGTGGGGAACCGCCTTGTCAGCCATCGCACGTCCCTGGAGCGCTCGTTCGCCGAGGCCCATCGGCGCGGGAAAAGCGCGGCCGGACCCGGCTGTCGACACGGAGGCCACGGTCTAGCGCGTTCGCGGCCACAATCCTAGACGCCAGCCCTCAACGCCAGCCACTCCCCCGCGCGGCGCGCGCCGCCGAGAGGGTGCGAGGCGCGAGGAGGTCGCCTCGATGACGACAAGGCGCCTTCTCGGCGCCTTCTCGGCGCCCTCTCGGGTTGGCGTCGGCCCTGGCGCGGCGTAAGACGGGGTGTCCGCCTCGCCTTTCCCTCCCAAGCGCCCGATCCTCCCATGAGCCGTGAAGAGCAAGCCGTCGCCGAAGGCGGGCGCCGCGCCCCCGAGCCGCCGATCCACGGGCCGGAGGGGTTCGAAGGGATGCGCCGGGCCGGCCGCCTGACGGCGGAGGCGCTGGACCTCCTGGTCGAGGCCGCCCAGCCGGGCGTGACCACGGAATATCTCGACAATCTCGCCTTCGAGTTCGGGATGGATCATGGGGCCTATCCGGCCTCGCTGTTCTACCGGGGCTACCGCAAGTCGATCTGCACCTCGATCAACCACGTCGTCTGCCACGGCATCCCCAACGACAAGCCCCTGCGTGAGGGCGACATCGTCAATCTCGATTGCTGCCTGATCCTCGATGGCTGGCACGGGGATTCGAGCCGCATGGCCTATATCGGCGAGGTGCCGCGCAAGGCTCAGCGCCTGTGCGAGATCACCTACGAGGCGCTGATGCGCGGCATCGCGGCGGTGAAGCCCGGCGGTTCCACCACGGATATCGGCCGCGCGATCCAGGCTTACGCCGAATCCGAGCGCTGCTCGGTGGTGCGGGACTTCTGCGGCCACGGCCTGGGCCGCGTGTATCACGACGCGCCGACCATCCTGCACTACGTCGAGGCGAGCTACGACGTGCCGCTCAAGCCGGGGCAGTTCTTCACCATCGAGCCGATGATCAATCTCGGCCGGCCGGCCGTGAAGGTGCTCTCCGACGGCTGGACCGCCGTGACCCGCGACCGCTCCCTCTCGGCGCAGTTCGAGCACACGGTGGCGGTGACGGAGGAGGGCTGCGAGATCTTCACCCTCTCGCCCAAGGGGCTCGACCAGCCGAAGCCGCACGGCCCGCAAGCCGACTGACGGACGGAGCCGCGGGAGATGGCCCGCCGGACGGCCGAACCGCTCGCCCTGCCGGGCCTCGCCGAAGCGCCGGTTCCGGCCGATGCGGAGGAGGTGCCGCATTATCACGGCCATCGCGAACGCCTGCGCGCCCGCTTCGCCGAACAGGGCGCGGAGGGGCTGGCCGATTACGAATTGCTCGAACTCGCCCTGTTCCGGGCGATTCCCCGGCGCGACGTGAAGCCCCTCGCCAAGGCCCTGATCCATCGGTTCGGCTCATTCGCCGAGGTCGTCAGCGCCGAGCCCGCCCGGCTCGCGGAGGTGGAGGGCGTCAGCGCCGGCGTCGTCAACGACCTGAAGCTGATCGAGGCCGCCGGCCGGCGCCTCGCCCGCGGCGCCATCGCCGCGCGCCCGCTGCTCTCCTCGTGGAGCGCCCTGCTCGACTATCTGCGGACCACCATGGCCTTCGCGCCCCGCGAGGAATTCCGGGTGCTGTTCCTTGATCGGCGCAACCACCTGATCGCCGACGAGGTGCAGGGCCGCGGCACCGTCGATCACACGCCGGTCTATACCCGCGAGGTGGCGCGGCGGGCGCTCGAACTCTCCTCCACCGCCATCATCCTCGCCCACAACCACCCGTCCGGTGACCCGACGCCGTCTCAGGCCGACATCCGCATGACGCGGGACATCGTCTCGGTGCTCGAGCCGCTCGGCATCGTGGTGCACGACCACGTCATCCTCGGCCGCGACGGACATGCGAGCCTGAAGGCGCTCAAGCTGTTCTGACGCCAAGCCCCGCCCCGTCGCGAACCGGCAACGCGACGTCGCCGGAGGGGATGGGCCCGCGCCCAAGCTCCGCTACATCCATCGCAAAGTGTCGGGAAAACCCGTCGACGCGAGGGGCGCTGCCGGCCACGGTTCGGTGGGCGGTTGGCCACGGCCGGTTGAGGTTGTGCGGGACGAAGGCGCGGCGCAACCTCCGGGTGGCCTGCCTCTTGCTCCGGTCGAACGAGACGTGTCGGACGAGACAGGTAGGGGGAATCGCGCGGATGGCGCACACGGCGTTCGATGAGATGAATGGCGGAGGGCAGGGCCAGCCCAACGTCGCCCCGTCCGATCCGGCCAGCGTGCGGGAGGCCTATGACATCCTCAAGGCCTGGCTCGACAAGACGCCGCCGGAGCATTTCAACACGCGCCGCAGCCAGGCCGAGATGCTGTTCCGGCGCATCGGCATCACCTTCGCGGTCTATGGCGCGAACGAATCGACCGAGCGCCTGATCCCGTTCGACATCATCCCGCGGGTGCTGACCAAGCCGGAATGGGATTTCCTGGAGCGCGGCCTCAAACAGCGCGTCACCGCCCTCAACGCCTTCATCAACGACGTCTACGGCGCCGAGGAATGCATCAAGGCCGGGATCATCCCGCCCGACCTCGTCTACCGCAACCCGCATTACCGCATGGAGATGCGGGCCTTCGACGTGCCGCATGACCTCTACGTCCACATCGCCGGCATCGACATCGTTCGCACCGGCGAGAACGACTTCTTCGTGCTGGAGGACAATGCCCGCACCCCCTCTGGCGTCTCCTACATGCTGGAGAACCGCGAGGTGATGATGCGGCTCTTCCCCGAGCTGTTCTCCCGCCACCGCGTCGCCCCGGTCGAGAATTACCCCGACGCCCTGCTCGCGACCCTGCGCAGCCTCGCGCCCACATCCGCGACCCGGGACCCGACCGTGGTTCTGCTCACCCCCGGCCGCTACAATTCCGCGTTCTACGAGCACTCGTTCCTCGCCGATAAGCTCGGCGTGGAGCTGGTCGAGGCGAGCGATCTCTTCACCAAGGACGAGATCGTCTACATGCGCACGACCGAGGGGCCGCGCCGCGTCGACGTGATCTACCGCCGCCTCGACGACGATTTCCTCGATCCGCTCGTCTTCCGCCCGGACTCGGTCCTCGGCGTGCCCGGCTTGATGAATGCCTATGAGCGCGGGAACGTCACGCTGTCCAACGCGGTCGGAACAGGCATTTCGGACGACAAGGCCGTCTACAGCTACATGCCGGAGATCGTGAAATTCTTCACCGGCGAGGAGCCGATCCTGCACAACGTGCCGACCCATCGCTGCCGGGAGAAGGAGGCCTTCTCCTACGTGATGGACAACCTGAAGGACCTCGTGGTGAAGGAGGTCAACGGTTCGGGCGGCTACGGCATGCTGGTCGGCCCGCACGCGACGCGCCGCGAGATCGACGAGTTCGCCAAGAAGCTGCGGCACGCACCCGACAATTTCATCGCCCAGCCGACGCTCTCGCTCTCCACCTGCCCGACCTTCGTCGCCTCCGGCGTCGCGCCGCGCCACGTCGACCTGCGCCCGTTCGTGCTGGCCGGCGCCGACGAGATCCGCATCGTGCCGGGCGGCCTGACCCGCGTTGCCCTCAAAGAGGGCTCGCTCGTGGTCAATTCCAGCCAGGGCGGCGGCACCAAGGACACCTGGGTGCTCGATGCTTGAGCGTTTCGCCCGATCGTTTTGCACCCTTGAGGTGAGCCTGAGGGTGGCGGTGCCGACAGATCGCGCAACTGCCGCCCCGGCCGTCACCGTGCCTGCGAGCTGAGCCCATGCTGTCCCGGACTGCCGACAATCTCTACTGGCTCTCGCGCTACGCCGAGCGGGCGGATTTCCTCGCCCGCATCCTCGACGCGGCCTTGCGACTCGCCGCCCTGCCGTCGAGCTATGGCGGGCGAACCTCGAACGAATGGGCCTCGGCCCTCTCCTCGGCGGGCGATCCCGAACTGTTCAAGACGCTCTACGACACCGCCAACGAGCACACGGTCTGCAACTTCCTGGCGTTCTCGCCGCATAACCCGTCCTCGATCCGCTCCTGCATCGCCACCGCGCGGGAGAACGCCCGCTCGATCCGCACGGCGCTCACCACCGAGATGTGGGACACGATCAACGGCGCGTGGCTGGAACTGCGCTCCTACGAGGGACGGGATCTCAGCCGGGACGAGTTCACGCAGTTCCTCGATTGGGTGAAGCGGGTCTCGCTCACCTTCGACGGCTCGGCCTACCGGACGATGCTGCGCAACGATGCCTATTGGTTCACCCGCGCCGGCACGGCCATCGAGCGCGCGGACAACACCGCCCGCATCCTCGACGTGAAGTACCAGCTCCTGCTGCCGGCCTCGGAGCGGGTCGGCGGAAGCCTCGATTACTTCCAGTGGACCACGATCCTGCGCGAGGTCTCGGCCTTCAACGCCTATCACTGGGTTTATCGCGAGAGCATCAAGCCGCTCTTGGTGGCCGATCTCCTGATCTTCAACACCGAGATGCCGCGCTCCCTGGCGAGCTGCTACCGGATGCTGGTGGAGCATCTCGACCTGATCGCCGACGCCTATGGCCGCCGGGGAGAGAGTCAGCGGCTCGCCAGCAACATGCGGGCGAAGCTCGCCGGCGCGGATATCGACCGGATCTTCGCCTCCGGTCTCCACGAATTCATCCAGGGTTTCATCACCGAGAACAATGGGCTCGGTGCGGCGATCAGCGAGCAGTATCTGGTCTGAAGCCGACCAAGAAAACCCATCCCGCCAACGCTTTGGGCACAGCTCCCGATTTTCAAACCGGCGCCGCTGCCCTAGCTTGACCCGACTCGTCCCGGCAGGATCAAGGCATGCGCATCCGGATCGTCCACGATACGGTCTACACCTATGAACAGCCGGCCCGCGGCCTGATCCAGATCCTGCGGCTGACACCCCGCGACCATGACGGGCAGCATGTGCGCGAGTGGCGGATCGAGCCCTCCGTCAACGGCCGGCTCACGGCGCGGGAGGACGGATTCGGCAACCTCGTCCACTGGTTCACCGCCGACGATCCCACCGACGCGCTCACCGTGCGGGTGACCGGCGAGATCGAGACCTTCGAGACCAGCGGCATCGTTCGCGGGGCGGTCGAGCGCCTGCCCGACCTGTTCTACCTGCGCGACACGCCGCTCACCGAGGCGAGCCCCGAGCTCAAGGCCTTCGCGGACAAGGTCGCGGGCGGGGGAGAGCGCGACATCCTGTCGGTGCTGCATCGCCTCGTCGCCGCCGTGCACGAGGCCGTGACCTTCGAGCCGGGCCCGAGCAGCGCCAGCACCACCGCCGCGCTGTCCTTCGAGGCCGGCAAGGGCGTCTGCCAGGATCTGACCCATATCTTCCTCGTCGCCGCCCGGCACCTGCAGATCCCCTCTCGCTACGTCTCCGGCTATTTCCGCCGCGACGACGGGGGCGACGACCAGAAGGCCGGACATGCCTGGGCGGAGGCGCTGGTGCCGGATCTCGGCTGGGTCGGGTTCGACCCGGCCCACGGCTTCTCCGCGACCGAGGCACATGTCCGGGTCGCGGTCGGTCTCGATTATCTCGGCGCGGCGCCGATCCGCGGCAGCCGCATGGGCGGCGGCACCGAGACCCTCGACGTCGCCCTGCGGGTCGAGCAGGTGCAGTCCCCATCGCAGGCGCGCGGGCAGCAGAGCCAGTCCCAGGGCTGATCCCGTCCCGGGCGCCTCGTGGCTTGGGGCGCCTCGTGGATCGCGAGGGCGGATGGGGAACAGGTGACGGTCGCCGCGAGCCGAACGAGTGTGAGCCGGCTCGGGATTTAGCCCTCGGTCCCGGTTCAAAAAAGTTATCTTGCCGCGTCCGACCGGCCCATGCGATGGGGCCGTCCGATCCCGCCCGGCGCCCGGGCCTTCCTGAGGCGGATGCCGCCATGACTTACTGCGTCGGAGTGCTCGTCGAGGACGGGCTGGTGATGATCGCCGACACCCGCACCAATGCGGGGCTCGACAACATCTCGACTTATCGCAAGCTGCACATGTTCAACGCGCCCGGCGAGCGCGTGATGATGCTGGCCTCGGCCGGCAACCTCTCCATGACGCAGTCGGTCCTGAGCATGCTCCACGAGGGCGTGGACGATGTCGAGGGCGAGACGCCGCCCCGGCTCAAGGACGCGACCACCATGTTCAAGGCGGCCCAACTCGTCGGCCGGGCGATCCGCCGGGTGCGCGAGATCGAGCAGGCCAATTTCGAGGCGGCCAACCTCCGGATGGAGGTGTCGTTCCTGTTCGGTGGCCAGATCGGCAGCGAGCCGATGCGGCTGTTCATGATCTACTCGGCCGGCAACTTCATCGAGTGCAGCCGCGAGGCGCCCTTCCTTCAGATCGGCGAGCACAAATACGGCAAGCCGATCCTCGACCGGGCTGTGACCTTCGAGACCGATCTCTACGACGCGCTGAAGGTCGGCCTCGTCTCGATGGATTCGACCATGCGCTCCAATCTCGGCGTCGGCCTGCCGATCGATATCGCCGTGGTCCGCCGGGGCGCCCTCGACCTTGAGGTGAACCACCGCATCGATGCCGGCGAGGGCTACTTTCACGATCTGCGCGAGCGCTGGTCGGCGGCCCTGCGCGCGGCCCATCGCGCCATTCCGCGGCCGCCCTACGGGCCGCAGGCCTAGCGGCCTGACGCTCGCCAGGAGCGCGGGGAAGGGGCGCGGCGAAGGGGCGCGGGGAGCGGTCAGAGCCGGCCGCTCAGAACCTCGTCCACCAGCGCCGGCACCGTCTCGCTCGCCCGTCCCAGCCGGGTCGATTCGAACATCCCGGCATTGTCAGCCGCCTCCAGGGTGAGAGACAGCGTCGGGATGCCGTAAGCGCGGGCCTGGGCTACGTAGCCCGCCGCCGGATAGACCGCGCCCGAGGTGCCGATCGCCACGAACAGGTCGGCCTCCGCCAGGGCCTCGTCGATGGCCTCCAGATGCTTCGGCATCTCGCCGAACCACACCACATCGGGCCGCATCCCGCCTCTTTGCCCGCAGGCCGGGCAGGCCGTCTCCTCGGAGAGGTCGTCGTGCCAGACCGGCTCGGTGCCGCAGGCGACGCAGCGGGCTCTCAGGAGTTCGCCATGCATATGCGTGACGGCGCGGCAGCCGGCCCGCTCGTGCAGGTCGTCGATGTTCTGCGTGCAAAGGAACAGCCGGTCGCCGCGCGATGTCAGTTCCGCTTCGAGCTGCGCCAGGGCGATATGCGCCGGGTTGGGCGCGGCCCGCAGCGCGTCGCGGCGGCGCTGGTTGTAGAAAGCGTGCACCAGCACCGGATCGGCGGCGAAGCCCTCGGGCGTGGCCAGGCGCATCGGATCGAACCGGGCCCAGACGCCGTCGGTATCGCGGAAGGTGCCGAGCCCGCTCTCGGCGGAGATCCCGGCACCCGTGAGCACGAAGAGGCTCCTGGCCATGGGCCGCTCAGGCTTCCGCCAGACGGGTGGCGAGCACCTTGTCGATGCGGCGTCCGTCCATATCGATCACCTCGATCCGCCAGCCCTGGGTTTCGATGGCGTCGCCCTCCGTCGGAATGCGGCCGAGCTGGACGATGACGAAGCCGGCCAGCGTCGAGAAATCGTCCGAGCGCGGCCGTTCCGGCAGGCCGAGACGGTCGAAGGCATCCACGGCGGACATCATGCCGTCGATCAGCAGCGAGCCGTCCTCGCGCTCGGTCACCATCCGCTCCTCGCCGGGCTCGGGGATCTCGCCGGCCATCGCTTCGAGCAGATCGGTCTGAGTGACGATGCCTTCCAGGCTGCCGTACTCATCGACGACGATGGCCATGCGCACCGGCTTGGTCTGGAACATTTCCAGCACCTTCAGGATCGCCAGACCCTCATGCACGACGATGGGCTCGCGGGTGGCGGCCTTCACGTCGAGGGTCTTCCCGTCGAGGAACTGGTCGAGCAGATCCTGCTTGCGCAGCACACCGACCACGTCGTCGATCTGCGCCCGGCTCACCACGATCTGCTCGTGGCGGCAGGCCCGCACCGCCTCGATGATCTCTTCCTGGGTATCGTCGAGATCGACCCAATCCACCTCGTTGCGCGGTGTCATGATCTCGCGGATGCGCCGCTCGCCGATGGCGAGGATGCGCGCCACCGCATCCTCCTGCGCCTCGTGCAGCAGGCCCGCCTCGTGGCTCGCGGTGACGAGCAGGCTCAGCTCCTTCGGTGAGGGCAGGTGCCCCTCGCCCTCGCCGGGCCGGAGCCCGATCAGCCGCAGCACGCCGTTGCCGAGGCCGTTGAGGAAGTGAATCGCCGGGCCGAAGATCAGCAGGAACAGCGTGAGCGGGCGCACGATCACCAGCGCGGTGCGCTCGCTGCGTTGGAGCGCCAGACTCTTCGGCGCCAGTTCGCCGAGCACGATGTGCAGGGTGGTGATGACGGCGAAAGCCGCCGCCACCGCCAGGGTATGCGCGGTGATGCCGGCGGCGGCTTCGGGCAGCCAGCCGAAAAGCGGTTCGATCAGGTGCGCGAGCGCCGGCTCGCCCACCCAGCCGAGGGCCAGCGAGGAGAGGGTGATTCCGAGCTGCGTCGCGGCGAGGTGCGCATCGAGCCGGTCGGTGGCGCGCTGGAGCGCCTTGGCGTTGAGCCGGCCCTCGTTGACCAGTTCGGCGATGCGGCTGCGCCGAACCGCGACGAGGGAGAATTCCGCCGCAACGAAGAAGCCGTTGGCGAAGACGAGGGCGACGACCGCAACGAGGCCGAGCACCGATGACCAGAGACCGTCCGAAATCGTGCCCTCCCGGGGCCAAGCCGCACCGAATGACCGCGCGCGACGGCGGCGAAGATGCTTAAGGCCGAACCCGGTCACGGGGGAAGGGGTTCGGCCGCAATCTCGCTTCGGCTATGAAGGAGTGTCGCCCCGGCTGCGCCACACTTCCGCTCCATGCCGTCCGCCGTGCCGATGGCCTCGGAAGGCGGCGGGCTCCCCGCGCCTCCGGCGGGCCGTCGGCCCCGTATCTGCGTTTTCGAAGGATGTGGCCGTGATCAAGCTGCCGAGGCTGTTTCGGCCCAAGCGCCGCGATGCCGCGACGGCTGCTCCCTTCTTCGATGCCGCCTTCTATCTCTCCGCCTATCCCGACGTGGCCGCGGGCAGCGGCGACCCGTTGCTGCACTATCTCGATCACGGCTGGCTGGAGGGCCGCGACCCCTCCGCCGTGTTCTCGACCCTGTATTACATCGACCGTCACCTCGCCGACCGGGCGCCGGCCAATCCGCTCCTGCATTATGCCGGCCTGACCCCGGCGGAGCGGCTGCGGGTCGCGACCCAGCCCGGTGCCGATTTTCCGGCGTTGCAGGCCGAGGTCGCGGCGCCGTTCTTCGACGCGCCGTATTATGCCCGCCGGGCCGGGCTCGGCAGCGGGGAGGATCCGCTCGCCCATTACCTGACCAAGGGGTGGCGGCGGGGGCTCGACCCGAACGACGCCTTCGCCGGGGACACCTATCTGCAGCGCCACGCCCATATGCGGCGCCTCGGCGTCAGCCCGCTCTACCACTTCGCCGCGACCCGGCGCCTTCAGGGCGCCGAGGCCGCGACGGCACCGGCGCGGCGGGCGAAACCGCCGGTCGTCGCCCTGCCGGCCGATCCGGCGGAAGCCACCGACGCGCAGATCTACGAGGCGGTCGCGGCCGAGTTCGACCGCGAGCACTACCTCGAGACCAACGCCGATATCCGCCGCTCCGGGATCGATCCGGTCCGCCACTTCCTCGATTTCGGTGCCCGCGAGGACCGCGACCCGAGCCCCTCCTTCTCGGTGAGCTATTACCGCAAGCAGTACCGGCGGGAGATCGGGGCGGGGATCAACCCGTTCGTCCATTATCTCGCGGTCGGCCGGGCCCTCGGCTTCCGGCCGACGCCGTTCGGCCTCGGCACATGGCCGGCCCAGGTAGCGCCGGCACCCGCCGAATGGGCCCAGGCGCGTCCCGCCGCCGACCTCGCGGCGGCGCGGGTCGTCCTGATCATGCCGGTCTACAAGGGGTATGACGACACCCTGCGGGCGATCCACTCGGTGCTGAGAGCGCGCCAGGCGACGCTCTTCGCCCTCCTCGTCATCGACGACCGCAGCCCCGATCCGCGCCTGAGCGCGGCGCTCGCCGACCTCGCCGCCCAGGGCCTGTTCGCCCACGCCGTCAACGACGAGAATCTCGGCTTCGTGCGAACCTGCAACCGCGGCCTGGAGGCGGCGGCGGGCAAGGATGTGGTGCTGCTCAACGCCGACATCGTCGTCTACGGCGACTGGCTCGACCGCCTGCTCTGGCACGCGGATCACGATGCCAGGGTCGCGACGGTGACGCCGTTCTCCAACAACGCCACGATCTGCAGCTACCCGCGGCCGAACGTCGACAACCAAGCCCGGCTCGAAGTCACGCCGGGTGAGATCGACGCCTATACCCGCCTCTGCAACGCCCGCTGCAGTTCACCCGTCCCGACCGGGGTCGGCTTCTGCATGTATATGCGGCGAGCCGTGATCGACGCGGTCGGCCCCCTCGATGCCGAGACCTTCGGGCGCGGCTACGGCGAGGAGAACGATTTCTGCATGCGCGCCCTCAAGGCGGGCTTCACCAACCTGCTGGCCCACGATGTGTTCGTGTTCCATTCCGGCAGCGTCTCCTTCGGCACGCTGCTGGCGACCAAGGGCGCGGATATCTTCCGCACGATCCTGACCAAGCATCCCGACTACCAGCGCCGGGTCCACACCCATATCGAGGTCGATCCCGCCCGCTTCGCCCGCCGCCGCCTCGACCTGTACCGCTTCGCCAAGCGCGCGCAGGCGGCCGGGCGCGGCATCGCCCTGATCGTGACCCACGATTTCGGCGGCGGCGTCGAGACCCATATCGAGACCCTGAGCGCCCGGCTCGCCGAGGCGGGTCTTGCCGCCGTCTACCTGCGCACCGAGGAGCCCGGCGGGGTCAGGTTCGGCCTGCCGGGATCGACCGGCATCGACTTTCCCGTCTCGATCCTCGACCCGCTTTCCCTCGATCGGGACGCCGCGCTGCTGGCCGAACTGATCGGCTGGCTCGACCCGACGCTGGTGCATGTCCATTCGCTGGCCGGGCTCGACGCCGCCTCCACCCGGATCGCCATGCGGCTGATCGGGAGCCTGAAGGCGGGCTATGACGTGACGCTGCACGATTACGCGCCGGTCTGTCACCGCAACAACCTCGTCCGTCCTGAGGGCGTCTATTGCGGGCTGGCCGAGCCCTCGGTCTGCCGCGACTGCATCCGCCTCGACCGCGATGCGGAGGGGATTGCGCTGCCCGATCCCGAGGAGCGGCGCCGCCTCTGGGCCGAGTTCCTCGGTCAGGCCAGGACGGTCTTCGCCCCCTCGGCCGATCTCGCCGACCGCATCGGCCCGGTGCTGCGGTTCGACCGGATCGTGCTGCGCCCGCATGAGGAGACGCTGCCAGCGGTCGCGCTCGTTCCGCATCGGCGGAGGGAGGGACCGCTGCGGGTCGCGGTGATCGGATCGATCGGCGCGCATAAGGGCTTCGACATCGTCCACAACCTCGCCCTCGATGCCGGGCTGAGGCAGTTGCCGATCGAATTTACCATCGTCGGCCATTCCGCCGAGCCGAGGGCCATGGAAGCCGCCGGCGTGCGCGAGACCGGCCTCTACACCAGCGACGCGGTCGCACTGGCCGAGATCGCCCGGCTCGAACCCGATCTGGCGCTGCTGCCGTCGATCTGGCCGGAAACCTATTGCTACACCCTATCCCTGGCGCTCGCGGCGGGCATTCCACCCGTGGTGTTCGATCTCGGAGCCCAGGCCGAGCGCCTGCGCGCGACCGGCGAGGGGTCTCGTCTCGATCCGGCCCTGGCCGAGGATCCGCAGCGGCTCAACGCGGCGCTGCTGGCGCTGCCGCTCGATGACCTCTGGGCCGCCCGGACCCCGTTCCGGCCCGCCGCCTATCCGAACATCCTGGCCGACTATTACGGCCTGCCCGGTTCCGTACCGAACGAGGCGCGGCGGGAGACGGCCCCGGCCTGATCCCCTCGGGGCCCGGCGATCCTGCCACATGTCATGGACGGGACTCGTGCCCGGGGGCTACAACGGCCAAGCTCGGTGAGTCGCGCGCGGTCTCACCCGGCGTTCGTTGCAAGCCAAGGGGAAGCCCATGACCACGCAGAACCTCACCGTCACCGCCCGCGAGCGTGACACGCTGCTGGCGGCGTTGCGCTACTATCAGTTCTACCGGATGCAGGGTCACCCCTTCGATCCGCGCAAGGACGACCTCATCGACACCATCGCCGCCAGCAATGGCGAGGCCCTCGACGTGACCGAGATCGACGATCTCTGCGCGGGCCTGCACGGCAATCGCCACGCACTGGCCGGTGTGACGGCGGGCTGACACCCCTCCGCAGCACCCGCCTCTCAGGTCAGAAAGGCCATGTCAGCAGGGCATTGAGAAGAAGGGCCGCGCCCAGGCCGAGCACGAACGCTGCTGCGAGCAGAGAGCTGTCCGCAGTGGTCATCGGGAGGCCGTGCCCGCCGAGATGCCGACCAGAAGCGGCCGGCGGGCCACGACGATCCGCTCCGGATCCGACGTCACGGTGTCGATCCGGGCGCTGGCCGGAACGGCGCCGCCCGCCTGCGGCAGGCGCTGGGTGAACAGCTTCGCCGAGCCCACCGGGTTCGGTACCGCCTCGACCAGGGACGGGGTGAGCAGGGCAAAGGCCGATATCACTAGCCCGGCCGCCGCAATCGTGATCAGATCCCGCATCGTGTCCGCCCCACCGGTCGAAGCCCTGCCGGCTCTCGAAGGGCCGTTCTAGGGTCGCTGGGTTGCCAGCGGATTGCCTCGTACGGTTAGCGAATTGCGTCGCGCGCGGCGGACGCTCGTCCCGAACGAGGCGTCATCCCGGCGCCCCTTTCAGGACGCTATCGGGAAGCGCGACCGGCGGATGAGCGAAATCGCACGTCGTGGGGCCGGCAGGGCGGCTGGCCTGCACGAAACTGCCGCTGCTCCCGGCCCTGTAGGGCTTCATCGTCCGCCGGTGCGGGCAGAACGACAGAGCACTTTCCATGTTCCTCGGATCATGAAAAATGCTCTAGCTACTTGATAGTGCTGAATTTTCTCTCGCGGAACCGGCAGCCACGTCCGCGAAGAATGCTCTAGCCCCCGAACACCGAGGTCAGCACCTCGCCGCCGCGCTTGATCGAGACCTCCCACAGGCCGGGATTGCGCTGGGTGAGCCGGTCTAGATCCTTGGTCGAGGTGATCGGCATCCCGTTGATCGCGAGGATCACGTCGCCCTTGCGGAAGCCGGCTCGGCTCGCGAGGGAATTGTCCTCGACCGCGCTCACCGCCACGCCTTCCTCCGGCAGGTCGGCCTGCAATTCCTCGCTGACGGCCGGCGAGGTGTTCACCAGGGTCGCGCCCGCGAAGGGGGTGCGGGTGCGGACCTTGAGCGCGTCGCGCGGGCGCGTCTCCGGCGCCGGCCCGAGCTTGACCGGTACGGTCTGGCGCTTGGTGCCGCGCAGGATACCGAGATTGGCCGTGCCGGAAATGCCCTTGAGGGCGAAGCGGTAGCCGAAGGCCTCCGGGTCATCGACGGTCTGGCCATCGACGGTGAGGATCACGTCGCCGCGCTTCAAGCCTGCTTCCTCGGCCGGGCTCTTGGCCTGCATGCTTGCCACCAGCACGCCGGTCGGCCGGTCGAGCCCGACGCTCTCGGCGATATCCGGCGTCACGCTCTGCACCCGTGCCCCGAGCCAGGGCCGGCGCACCAAGCTGCCGCCATTCTTGGCGGTCTCGACCACGGCGCGGACCATGCTCGCGGGGATGGCGAAGCCGATGCCGTGGCTGCCGCCGGATTGCGAGTAGATCGCGGTGTTGATGCCGACGAGGCGCCCCTGAAGATCGACCAGGGCGCCGCCCGAATTGCCCGGATTGATCGCCGCATCGGTCTGGATGAAGAACTGGTAGTCCGACGAGCCGACCTGGGTGCGGGCGAGGGCCGAGACGATGCCCTGCGTCACGGTCTGCCCGACGCCGAAGGGATTGCCGATCGCCAGCACGAAGTCCCCGACCTCCAAGTGGTCGGAATCGCCGATGGGCATCGGGGCGATGTCGGCCGGGCTCTTGATCTTGAGGACGGCGAGGTCGGTGCGGGGATCGCGCAGCACGAACTGCGCCTCGAACTCGCGCTTGTCGGCGAGCGCCACCTTCACCTCGTTCATGTTCTCGATGACGTGGTTGTTGGTGATGACGAGGCCCGAGGCATCGACGATCACGCCCGAGCCCAGGGAGCGCTGCGCCCGCTCACCCGGCATGCCGCCGGGGCCACGCCCCGGGCGGTCCTCGCCGAAGAAGCGGCGCATGAACTCCTCCATGGCGTTGGAGCGCGCGGAGCGCTTCTCGACATGGGAGGCATAGACGTTGACGACGGACGGGGCGGCCCGCTTCACCACCGGCGCGAAGGAGAGCTGAATCTCGCCCTTCGAGAGCGGCACCGCCTTCTCCGAGGTGGGCTTCTCCGGCCCGGACTTCTCGGGCGTGTTCGCCATCTGCGCGCCGACAGGCGTGGCGGCGAGCAGCATCGCGGACACAAGACCGGCCGGCAGAAGCGGCGAGGAAGGCATGCGGGATCTCCCGGAAGACGCTGAGACGGTGCGGGCTATGTAGCTCCGCCGGCAGCCAGGGGCGAGGGGGCGCGGGGGGGCGGACCGCCGCCCTCGTCCGATTCTGGCCGTGGCTGCCGCGCGACATGAAAAAGGGCAGCCCGGTTGGGCTGCCCCGATTTCATTCAGCCGTGGCCCGCGTGGCTCAATGCCAGTGCGTGGACCCGCTCAGTCGATTGGCGCTGCGCACGATCTCGGTGAAGCAGGTCAGCGAGGCGTCGGCCGCCCGCTGCAACTCCGTGACCTGAAGGCGGATCGCCTCCGCCGGGGACTTGGCCCGGGTCAGGGCCTGGAAATGGGCGAGAGCCGCCTCACCCTCGCCGCGGGCGAAGGCGAACAGCTTCGCGTTGATCTCGGTCAGAGGGGCGAGAGACGGTGCGAAGGCGAAGCTCGCCCCGATCTGGACGTTGCGCGGCGCAGTCGTCACTCCGGCGGATTCGACCGGCGCGGGCGCCGGAACGACCTCGGCGACGCTCTCGACGGCCTGCTCGACCTTCTCGGCAACCAACGCGACGGCTTCGACGGGAGCCGGTTCAGGGCTGGGCGGCGCGGCTTCCGCCGCTTCATCCGCCTCTGGCGCAGCGGCCTGCGGCTCCGAAGGTTCGTCGGCCGGTACAATCTCGTCCGAGCCACCGGCAGCCTGCACGGTCTCGGCCGAATCGGCCTCCGCCGCGGCGGCCTCGGTTGCGGCTTGGTCGTCCAGGGCGCCGACGGCCAGGACCGCCTCGGTGGAGACGCTCTCGGTCAGGCGCTCCGCCAGGGCGTTCTCCTCGGCCGGGGGCTGCCCCTCCGCGACGAACTCGGACACGGCGTCCTGTGCGGCCTCTTGCGCGACTTTGGGCTCAACCTCTTGCAGCTGCTCTTGCGGCTGCGCGTCCTCGGTCGCCGATGTCTCGGAAGCCGGGATGTCGGCGGCCTTCGGCTGAGGCACGGCGGTCCGCGGAACGGTGCTTGCGGACGTCCCCGGCGAACGTCCCCTGCGGCGGCTCGACGACATGGAGCTTCTCCTCGTTCGACACCTTCTCCTCATGCGTCCCCGGGCGAGGCCCGGAGCGCTTCAGGAGAGCATACGTCTGGATCGGGTGCGTGCCGATCCCGGTCGAACCGGATCCGGCCGTGACCGATTTCCGCATGGGTCGGGCAGCAGTCGGGCCGCCCGATACCCGATGGGATCAGCGGGCGACGTTCTGAGCGAGGGCACCGTACTCCTTGGCCTGGGCCTGGAGGGCGGCGAACTGGGTCTTCACGAACTCGGACTGGATCTCGAAAGCCTCGCGCACGTCCTTCGCGCGAACGACGCGCTGGGCGTAGTCGAAGGTGGTGTCGGCGTTGGTCTTGGCGTGGTCGAGGCTCTTCAGCACAGCGGCATGCAGGGTCGACTGAACGGTCGTGGCCGAGTTCCGGAGCTGCTCGGAGGTCTTCACCGCACCGTTCAGGAAGGTGCCGAAGGCGTTGCGGGCTTGATCGACGCTCTTGTCGGCGAAGTCACGGAACTCGGCGGGAATCTCGAAGCTCTGGGTGCTCATGTCGCGCTCCTGTCAAGTTGGACCGGGAGAATTCAGGGTCGCGGAAGCGTGAGACGCCTCGCCGCAGCCGGCCGGTCCGCAACTCATATGTTGCGGTGCAACATAAAAGTCAACAACAGTTTTGAGCAGCTTCCGAGCGGACCCGGCACGATGGAACGGGCGAAATTAAACTTATGTTTTTAAGTAATCGCTGTGCCGCCCGCATGGCACATGAGGGAGACGCCGGGGTGGAACTATAACGACAAGGACGGCCGCCTGCAAAGAGGGGCGCCCGTCATGACGCCTGCGCGGTCTCGATCGGGCTCATGATACCGCACTGCCGCAGACGGGGGGCGTCGCCGAGTTCGCGATAGAGGGCGAGCAGGGACCGGGCATGTCCAGCGAGCGTCAGGGGAGCCTGCCAGTAGTTCTCATAGGCGGCCCGGCCGAGCTGGGCGGTGCGCGCATCGTCTTTGAGAGCATCGAAGGCGCGGACCAGCGCCTCCGGTTCGGGTTCGACGACGAAGCCCGTCTGCCCATCGATCACCTTCTCCGCCGCACCGGACCTGCGAGAGGCCACCACCGGCAGGCCCTGGGCCAGGGCCTCGTAGATCGTGAGAGGGCCGGTCTCGTACCAGCGGGAGGGGGCGCAGACCGCCCGCGCGCGGCGGCGCAGGATGGTCTCGACCTCCGCCGGGCTTTTCCAGCCGAGCACCTCCGCACCCGCCGCGCGCAGGCGGGCCTCCAGCGGTCCGGCGCCGACGAACAGGGCCGGCAACCCGGCCCGCTGCGCGGCCTCGGAAACGAGATCGGCCCCCTTTTCCGGGGTGAGGCGCCCGACATAGACCACCGCATCGCCGCGGGCGGGTTCGGCCGGCGCCCGCTTCTCCACCCGCACGGGATTGTCGATGCGGTGGTGGCGCAGGCTGAGTCCGGCGCGCATCGCCTCCATCCGCGCCCGGCTCGCGTCGCAGACATGGACGACGTCGAGTTCGGCCCGGCCCGTCGCCAGCCGCAGGGCGGCGGCGCGACCGACCCGCACCAGCTTGTGCCGCCGGCTTTTCGGATCGCAGGCCGCCGCGAGGCAGGCGCCGGAGAGCGGCGTGAGCGCGCAGGGCTCGGACCGGTCGAAGCGGTAGAATACGCCGTTCGGGCAGGTGAGGGCGTAGTCGTGCAGCGTCAGCACCAGGGGCAGGCCGCGCCCGAGCAGCACCGGCAGCACGGCGGGGGAAAAGGCCCGGGTCCACTGGTGCAGATGAAGGCAATCCGCCGGCCGGGGCAGGGCGTCGAGGGCGCCGGCGAGGCGGGCGGCCGCCTCGCCGTTCCAGATCCCGCTCGCCGCCGCCCGCCACGCCGGCAGCGACCACACATCCGGCAGATCGAGGGTGATGCGTGTCAGGCGCGGATGCGTGAGGAGCGGGTCGGCGGGGCCGGCCACCGCCTGGATGAAGGTGACCTCGGCGCCGGCCTCGGCCAACCCCCGGGCCGATTCGACGGCGACCTTCTCGGCGCCTCCGCTGGCGGCGGCGAATTCGGCGAGGATCACGACGTGCATGGAGGCGCCCCGCCCGGAAGCAAGAGGTGCGGCCGCGACGGCGCGGCGGCGTTGCGCGCAAGGTTTACGGGAGATCAACTGCCGGCGGGTAAATGTCCGGACTTCACGACGAAGAACCGAGAGCCGCCTTGCACGTCGTCCTCGTTCTCGACCACGCCCACGTCAATGGCGGCCAGGCCAAGGTCGCCCTCGATTCCGCCGTGGGCCTGCGGCGGCGCGGCTACCGCGTCACGGTGTTCGCCGCGGTCGGGCCGGTGGATCCGCGCCTCGCCGAGAGCGGGGTCCGCGTGGTCTGCCTCGGCCAGGACGACATCGCCTCCACCACCAACAAGCTCGCCTTCGCGGTGCAGGCGATCTGGAACGGCCGGGCGGCGAAGCGTCTGACCGCCGAACTGGCCCATTGCGATCCCCGCGACACGCTGGTGCATGTCCACGCCTTCGCCAAGGCGCTGTCGCCCTCCATCGGCACGGCGATCCGGAGCTCCGGCCTGCCGTGCCTCTACACGATGCACGAATTCTTCCTCGTCTGCCCCAATGGCGGCTTCTACGAGTACCCGGCCGGGCGGATCTGCCACCGGGTGCCGATGTCGGCCGCCTGCCTCGGCACGAATTGCGATGCGCGTTCCTATCCGCGCAAGCTGCTGCGGGTGGTGCGCCATCTCGGCCTGGAGCACGTCGCCGGTCTGCCCGGCCTGTTCCGCCACGTCATCACCATCAGCGCGCTGCAGGAGCGGGTGATCGCGCCGCTCCTGCCGGGCCGCACGGTATTCCACCGCGTCGACAACCCGGTCTCGGTCGAGCAGGAGCCCCTGGAGCGGGAGGGGCGCCAGGATGTCCTGTTCGTCGGCCGCCTCTCGACGGAGAAGGGTGCGCCGATCTTCGCCGAAGCCGCCCGGCGGGCCGGCATCCGGCCGGTCTTCGTCGGTGACGGGCCGGGGGCAGCGGAGCTCAAGGCCCGCTATCCCGAGGCGGTGATGCTCGGCTGGAAGAACGGCGCCGAGGTTCAGGCCCTGTTGCGGCGGGCCCGCGCCCTCGTCTTCCCCAGCATCTGGTACGAGGGGCAGCCGCTCACGGTCTACGAGGCCCTGGCCTGCGGCTGCCCGGTGATCGTCTCGGATGCCTGCGCCGGGCGCGAGGCGATCGAGGATGGCGAGAACGGATTCTGGTTCCGCTCCGGCGATGCCGGGGCGCTCGCCGCCCATCTGACACGTCTCGGGGACGAGCCCCTCGCCGCCCGCATGGCCGAGCGCGCCTATGAGCGCTACTGGTCGGCGCCCCTCAGCGTCGATGCCCATCTCGACCGGCTGGATCAGGTCTACGGCTTGGTGATGCGCGATGCCCGCTCGGCGCCGCGGCCTTTGGGAATGACGGGCCTGCCCGGCACGGCCGCCGCAGGCCCGTTTTCCTGAGGACGAAACAGGAAGGCCGCGCTCGCGTTGGTTCGCAGAACGGTCGCCCCGGTGCGGCCTGCACAGCGACAGACGAAGGGAGGCCCCCATGTCCGAGAAGACCAGCCAACCGACCGACGAGACCAAGTCCACCGGCTTTCAGCAGGACGGCAAGGGCGACAGGGCGATCCCCGAGAACAGCCGCGAGGAGAAGGACGAGCGTCTCGACGAGGCGCTGGAGGAGACCTTCCCGTCGAGCGATCCGGTCTCGGTGAAGATCACCAAGTGAGAGACACGGGGGTCGAAGCCCCATCAGCTTGGCTATGTGGAGGGCCGCTGCGGCTGATGGGCGGACTCCGGCCTGTCGTCCTGAAGCGGACGTACCGGTCTCGACCCAAATTCATCGGCGGATGCCTCGAACAGCCTGCTCCGAAGCGGACGTCCACGCGCGAACGAACTACGGATCCGCCTGTCGAGCAGAAATGAGGCATGGCATGTCACACCTCGGCCGGCCAGCTCGTCATAGCTTCGAACGTCGATCTCCGGCGTTCCGAGCACTGGGATTCGTCATGAGCCAGAACAATCGGCTGGTCTGGAACGAGGTGGCACCGCAGGGTGCGAAGGCGCTCTTCGGCATCCACCACTACATCGCCACGGGCACCAACCTACCCCACGAACTGATCCACCTCGTCTTCTTGCGCGTGTCGCAGATCAATGGCTGCGCGCATTGCATCGACCGACATACCCGTGACCTCCTCAAGACAATGCCGTTTGAGAAGGTCGCCCTGGTTCCGGTCTCGGCCGAGGTGCCCCACCTGTTCTCCGACCAATACCGGGCTGCGCTCGCTTGGGCGGAGGAAGTCACGCTGGTCAGCGAAACGCACGCTTCCGACGAGGCCTATGCGGCCGCAAGCGCGGCTTTCACGCCAAAGGATCTCGTGGATCTCACGATCGCCATCGCGGCGATGAACGCGTTCAATCGGCTCGGAGCGCCCTTCCGGCTTCCAGTCGCGGCGAAGGCCTGAGCTCCTTCTTAGAACGCTCTCCGCCGAAGTGGCCACCGGTTCGGCGACAAAGAGTGCGTTAAAACAAGATCTTAGAGCTATTCCCGATTGTAACGTGATCGGGATTGGCTCTAGCTCGGCTATTGCCGAGGCAACGGCAGCTTTCCGGGCTCCCAAACGATCGGCAGACCGGAAGCTTTCCCGCCCATAACGGTCGTAAGACGCCATCCATCAATCGGCCGAGCAGCGAACTTCTCGAAAGGTCCAAGAAGGGTCGCAAACAGCCCCTCGCCTGATCGAGCCAATTGAGTTTCGATCTCAGGCCTTTCGCCGGCAGCCCCGCCCTTTGGGTCAGGCGACGAGGAGGGGGCGTCGGTCCGGGCGGATCAGCTGGCGCGCCTCGGCGATGGGGACGGGGCGGCCGAACAGGTAGCCCTGCGCCTCGTCGCAGCCTTCCGCCAGCAGATGCGCGAATTGGCTCTCGGTCTCGACACCCTCGGCCACGGTGACGATGCCGAGGCTCGCGCCGAGGCCGATTACCGCCTGCACGATGGCGGCCGAATGGCGATTCTCCCCGAGTTGCTGCACGAAGGAGCGGTCGATCTTGATCTTGTCGAAGGGGAATTTCTGCAGGTAGCTCAGCGACGAGTAGCCGGTGCCGAAATCGTCCATCGCGATCCGCACACCCAAGGCGCGCAGGGCGTGGAGCGTCTCCAGATTGGTCTCGCTCGCCGCGAGCAGCACGGATTCGGTGACCTCCAGCTCGAGCCTCGCCGGAGCGAGCCCGGATTGCGACAGCACCTCACCCACCATCGTCACGAGGCCGGGGTCGCGAAACTGGACCGGCGACAGGTTGACCGCCACCAGCAAGGGCTCGGCCCAACCCTGCGCCTCCGTACAGGCCTGCCGCAGCACCCACGCACCGAGGGGGCCGATCAGGCCGGTCTGTTCCGCGAGCGGCACGAACTCGCTCGGCGGAATCGGCCCCTCGACCGGATGGTGCCAGCGCAGCAGCGCCTCGAAGCCGACGATCGCCTGCGTGCGGACATCGATCACCGGCTGATAGGCGAGGGTGAGGTCGCCCCTGGCGAAGGCTTCGTGCAGATCGGTCTCCCGCCGCCGTTGCGATCGCGCCCAGCTATCCATGGCCACCTCGAAGCAATGGGCGACGCTGCCGCCCTCCGCTTTCGCGCGGTAGAGAGCGAGGTCGGCATTGCGCTGCAGGCTGTCAGGATCGCGCCCATGCTCCGGCAGCCGGGCGATGCCGATGCTCACCCCGATCTGGCAATCCCGGTCGCCGAGCCTGACGGGGCGGGACAGGGCCTCGATGATCCGTTCGGCGATCCTTCTCACGGTCTCGCTGTCGGGGGAGCGCAATAGGATGGCGAACTCGTCGCCGCCGAGCCGCGCCACGAAATCTTCCCGGCGCAGGCAGCCCGCGATCCGCTCCGCCACCTGCCGCAGCAGCGCGTCGCCGGCGGGATGGCCGAGGGTGTCGTTGACGAACTTGAACTTGTCGAGGTCGAGGCAGAGCAGGGCCGTCCTCGCGCCATTGCGGGCATACTCGGCGATCGCTTCGGAGAGGCGGGCGGCGAAGAGCACGCGGTTCGGCAGGCCGGTCAGGGAATCGTGATGGGCCATGTGGGTGATGCGCGCTTCGGCCCGGCGCTGTTCGGTCACGTCGATGGCCGCGCCCAGCAGCACCGGCCGGCCCTCGAAGACGAGGGGGCGCTCCAGCAGCGTCACCTCGATGACCGACCCATCGGCCCGCCGATGCCGCTGCACGCCGCTATCGGCGGGCCGGCCCTCCAGGCGCGTATCCGACAGATGTTGCAGATGTCGGGAGAGGAATTGCTCGCGGCTGAAGCCGTAATGCAGGATGGCCGCCTCGTTCACCGCGATGAAAAGGCCGGATTCCTGATCGACCAGCCACATCGGGAGCGGGTTGTTCTCGAACAGGAAGCGGAACGAGTCCTCTCGGGCCTTGATGTCCCCCACATCCGTCATGGCGATCGCGATGAGGTCACCGATGGCGTTGGCCTCGATCTTCAGGTGCCGCACCGTCCCGTCGAGGGTGGGGTAGGCCAGTTCGAACGCCGTGCGGTCGGGACGTCCGACCACCCCCGTGAGCCAGCGCGTCAGTCCGAGCCGCGCCGGCACGAGGGCGTCGAGGCGCTGCCATTGCAGCGTCATGACCGGCTGCCCGAGGATCTCGGCAGCACCCTGATTCAGGGCGACGATCTTGAAATCGGTGACGGCGCCCTCGGCGTCGCGAACGGTCGCGAGCGCCATCAGCCCCTGGCCGGTCACGCCGAACATCGCCTGCATCAACTCGATGCGTGCGGCCTCGCCATCGACATGAATGAGGACGAGGGGCGCTCCCTCATGGTTGGTCAGGGGCACGCCGACGAGATGCCATGTCGTGACGATTCCGTCGCTGACCCGGTCGCAGCGGGCGCTGGCCGGCTCGCCGCTGCGCAGGGCCGCCCCAACGATCTCTCCCACCGGCTGGCGGATCTCGTCCGGCGCATCAGCGAGCGACAGGCCATGGACTTCGCCCTCGAACCAATCGCGAAAGCCCGCTCCGCCCCACAGGACACGCTGGGCCCGCCCCCCGCAGGTCGCGATGAGGGCGCAACGGTCGGCCAAGCGTCCGAGACGCCCCAGGACCACGGCACCGTAGCTCGGCATCACCCCCGGCAGGGGCTGGCAGCTGCGCCAGTGCTCGACCAGGGTGGCGCCCTGCGCGCCTGAAAAAGGGTCTGGCGACACGAAGGCCGGCTCCAGTGAATTGGAGTACGGCCTAAGCACTGTTGGTTGAAGGGAGGTATATGAGCCGGCTTCATTTGGCTCATAACCCACCTTTTATCAGTCGAGGTGCCCGTCACAGTTCAGTTCGGGGCGCCTCGTCGTTCCCGGGACGGAGCGTCTACGATCGTGCCCCGAGACCGATGGGCCGTGTCACTGCTCCAGCAGGCGCCGGGCGATGACCTGGGCCTGGATCTCGGCCGCGCCCTCGAAGATCGAGAGGATGCGGGCGTCGCAGAGCACGCGGCTGATCGGGTATTCCAGCGCGAAGCCGTTGCCGCCATGGATCTGCAGGGCGTTGTCCGCCGCCGCCCAGGCGACGCGGGCGCCGAGCAGCTTGGCCATGCCGGCCTCGAGGTCGCAGCGCTTGCCCTCGTCCTTCTCGCGGGCGGAGAAGTAGGTGAGCTGGCGGGCGATGTTGATCTCCACCGCCATCATCGCGAGCTTGTCGGCCACGCGCGGGAACTCGACCAGGGCCTTGCCGAACTGCACCCGCTCCTCGGCGTAGCGCAGGCCGATATCCAGGGCCGACTGGGCCACGCCGATGGCGCGGGCGGCGGTCTGGATGCGAGCGGATTCGAAGGTCTGCATCAGCTGGGCGAAGCCCTTGCCCTCGATCTCGCCGAGGAGGTTCGCCCCGGGCACCTCGAAGCCCTCGAAGGACAGCTCGTATTCCTTCATGCCGCGATAGCCGAGCACCTCGATCTCACCGCCGGACAGGCCATTGACCGGGAAGGGGTTTTCGTCCGAGCCACGCGGCTTCTCGGCGATCAGCATCGAGAGGCCGCGATGGCCCTTCTCTTCCGGCTTGGTGCGCACGAGCACGGTCATGATGTCGGCGCGGACGGGGTGGGTGATCCAGGTCTTGTTGCCGGTGATCTTCCAGACATCGCCCTCCTTCACCGCCTTGGTGCGGAGCGAGGCGAGGTCGGAGCCGGTGTTCGGCTCGGTGAAGACGGCGGTCGGCAGGATCTCACCGGAGGCGATGCGCGGCAGGAAGCGCTGCTTCTGCTCCTCGGTGCCGCCGCACAGGATCAGCTCGGCGGCGATCTCCGAGCGGGTGCCGAGCGAGCCGACGCCGATATAGGCGCGGGACAGTTCCTCCGAGACCACGCACATCGCGGCCTTCGGCATGCCCATGCCGCCGTATTCCTCGGGGATGGTCAGGCCGAACACGCCGAGTTCGGCCATCTTCTCGATGATCTCCATCGGAATGTAGGCGTTCTCGCGGTGCCATTCCTGCGCCTGCTCCACCACCTCGGCCTTGCCGAAGCGGCGCATCTCGGTGCGGATCGCCTCCATGTCCTCGTCGAGGCCCGACAGGCCGATGGTGGCCGCACCCGAGGTCGTGGCCTCGCGGATCCGGGCGACCAGGGCGGCGCGGTTGGCCGGGGTGTTGCCCTCGGCCACGACGGCATCGATGGCCGGCGTGCGGAGCGCGGCCAGCTCGGCGGACGAGAAGCCGAGGGACGAGGTCGGGCGCACCATCTCGCCCTGGCTCATCGGGATGCCGCCGAACATCTGGTCGAGATATTCGCCGACGCCGATCTTCACGAGCAGCGCCTCGGTCTCGCCGAGGGCGCCCTGGGACTGGAGTCGCTCGGCGTAATCGGCCAGTTCCCGCACCGCCTCGCCATAGGTGGCGAGCCAGGACAGGCCGTGGGCGGCGTGCTGCTCGCGCTCCAGCGCCCCGGCATCGAGCTTGCCTTCCGGGCCGGTCACGCGCGCCTTCACGCGGGCGGTCGCCTCGGCGACGAGAGCCTTGGCGCCCACGGCGGCATCCTTGGCCAGGGCGACGAAATCCTTCGGGTCGTTGGCAGGCTGGACGGCGGGGGAGGCGGCCATATCGAACTCTCTTCCACGAGGGCGGTTGGGTGGTTCCTTTATAGGGAGGATCGCCGGCACAATAGTAGTTTCTTGCCGTCGCAGTCCCAGTCTTTAGGCTGAATTCATCATACGATTCATCGTCTTCCACTGGCCAAGCCGACACCCGCGGCGGCCACGGCCATGCCCGCGATCTGCACCGGCGTGAGCGCCTCGCCGAACATGGCGTAGGCGATGGCCGCCGAGACCGGCGGCACCAGGAAGAGCAGGGAGGCGACCCCCGCCACCGCCCCACGCCGGATCAGCGCCATCAGCAACAGGATGCCCGCCACCGAGTTGACGAGGACCGACCACGCCATGCCGAGGCCGAGGGGCAGGCTCGGCTCCAGCCGGGTCTCGCCCGCCAGCAGGGCGAGCGGAAGCGCGAAGGCGGCGCCGCCGACGAATTGCAGGCAGGCATTGGTGACGAGGTCGGCGCCCGCACCGTGGCGTTTCTGCCAGAGCGTGCCGGCCGTCATCGCCAGCATCGCGGCGAAACAGACGGCGAGGGCGACCGGCGGAATGCCGGCGGCATCGACCGCGCCGAGCTTCGGCAGCAGCACCAGCCCCGCCCCGAGGAAGCCGAGCCCGATTCCCGCCCAGCGCTTGGGGCCCACCCGCTCACCGAGCATCGGCTCTGAGGCGGCGGCCGTGAGCAGGGGCTGCAGGCTGCCGACCAGGGCTGCGATGCCGGAGGGCAGACCGCGATGCACCGACCAGAACACCCCGGCCACGTAGATCCCCTGCATCAGCACCCCGGCCAGGAGCCCGTTGCGCCAGCCGGCGGGTTCGCGCGGCCACCGCGCCCGCAGCGCCAGGGCGAGGCCCGCCAGCACCAGGGCCACCAAAGCGAGGCGCGCGGCCACGAAGGCGAGGGGCTCGGCGAGCGGCGCCACGTAGCGGGCGGCGACGAAGCCCGTCGCCCAGATCAGGACGAAGGCGGCCGGGATCAGGCTGGAGAGGAGCATCGGCATGGCGGCCGGCAGGCAGCATGGGGAGGGAGCGAAGGCAACCATCCCTGGATCGTCCCTGCCATGCCGAACCCCGATCCGCCGCATCACCGTTGACGGGAGCGGTCTCCATGCCCGTATGAAGCTCCGAGCTGAATTTCCTCCTCCGAGAAGCCGCGCCCTCCCTTGAGCCGCCTGCGAAAAGTCTTCGACGTGGCCGGCCTCGCCGCCCAGCGCTTCGTCGCCCATGACGGTTGGGCGATCGCGAGCCACATCGCGCTGTCGATGCTGACCTCGCTGTTCCCGTTCCTGATCCTGGTGGCGGCGCTGGCCGGCCTGTTCGGCTCCAAGTCGCTCGCCGACGAGGCGGGCACGCTGATCTTCGACGCGGTGCCGCGGGAGGTGGCCAAGCCCATTGTCGGCGAGGTGCATCGCTTGCTCACCGAGCAGCGCGGCGGCGTACTGACGCTGGGCGCCCTGCTGGCGCTCTACTTCTCCTCGTCGGGCGTCGAATCGCTCCGGGTCGGGCTCAACCGCGCCTACGGCATCCGCGAGATGCGGCCCTGGTGGCTCACCCGCCTCGAATCGATCGGCTACGTGGTGTGCGGCGCCTTCGCCATGCTCGCCTTCGCCTTCCTGGTGGTGCTCGGCCCCTTGATCTGGCGCCAACTCGTGTTCGTGGCGCCGGGGCTGGAGCCCCTGGGGCTCACCGTCGCCATCGGGCGCATCGTCATCACGGCGGTGCTGATCGCGATGGTGCTGGTGATCGCCCACAAATTCGTGGCCGCCGGCCGGCGGCCGTTCCTGTCGGTGATGCCGGGGATCGCCGTGACGCTGGGGCTGTGGTTCCTCGCCGGCCTCGGCTTCGGCTTCTATCTCGACCGCTTCTCCAACGCCTATGCCTCGACCTATGGCGGCCTCGCCACGGCGATGATCTTCCTCGTGTTCCTCTATTGGCTCGCGGCGATGTTCCTGTTCGGCGGCGAGGTGAACGGCACCGTCATCGCGGCGCGGCGCCAGCGGTTGCAGGCGCGGATGCGGGCGCGTCAGGCGGAAGCCGCGCGGGTGACGGCAAATCCGCTCCCATGATCTTGCGCTCGCGGGCGAGTTCCGCGAGCCGCTCGATGCGGATGCCCTGTGGCGGCAGGTCGATGATGAAGCGCTCGGCCATCTCGCAGAGGACGAAATCGGGCCGGACCTGTTCGAGATAGTGCCAGTCGATGCCGGTCGACCACAGGAAATGCACCTCGCGGAACCGGTCGGCGAAGAGCGCGGTCAGGGTCGCGACCGGGCTGTGGGCGGTGTGCTGGGCGTAGGAATCGCCGAAGATCACGAGGCGGCGCGGATCGGCTTCTGGGTCGTCATTGCGAAACACGGCGTGCGTGCCGAGATGCGCGTCGCCGCCGCGCCCGATGGCTTCCATGTCGAGCAGGAGGTTGTTGGCATGGATGCGCCGGGCCTGGCTCGCGATCCCAGTGCCCTCGGCGGCCTCCAGGCGGTGGGGCGTGAACTTGCGGCCGAGATCGCCCGAGAAGGAGAGGGCGCTCTGGTCGCGCCGGGCCTTGAGATCGTCGCGCGGGGGCACGCCCATCCGCGACAGGATCGTGCGGTAGGCGAGCGCGCAGCCCTCGAACGTCCAGTGGGTGTCGGTGCGCAGGTAGAGCGGCGGGCCGCCCGTTTGCGCTCGGAAGGCCCTGGCGAGATCGATCCAGGCCCGGGCGCCCGGCGAGGCGGTGAGCCAGCGGGCGAGCCGCAGGGCCGGGGCGCGGGCCGGATCGAAGCCAAGCCCCTCGGCCCATTCGGGATAGACGGTCAATTTTTCCGGGGCGAGGGCGTGGAAGTAGGTCGCGCCGAGCCGGGCGCAGCGCCGCACCCGGGTTTCGATCATCCGCCGCCAGCGCCACAAAGTGGCCCGGGAGACACCCGGCCGGCCATACTGCTCCAAAACCCGGTTGTTGCCATGGATCAGGAACAGCCAGCCGTCCCGGCCCTCATACACATCGGTGGCCGGGTCGGGGGCTGAGGTCATGCGCTGGTTCTAGCGGGGAGGCGTGCCGCCGCCAAACTCTTCCCCCTCACCCCGGACGGGAGAGGGGGAGAGCCCGTATCAGCCGCCGAACAGCCGCTTGATCCCGGCGAGCAGGCCACCGCTGCGGGCGGCCTCCTGCGGCGCCGCGTCTGGCGCGGCCGGAGCCGGAGCGGATGCCTTGGCCGAGGCGACAACCTTTTGAACGAGGCCGAGTGCCGCCGTGTCCGTGGTCTCCCGGTCGATCAGGATCAGGCTGCCGGTGTCGCGGTTCTCGACATAGGCATCGACGGCGATCTGACGGTCGAGGGTCAGCGTCACGTCGCCGATATCGTTGACGGCGAGCGTCCCGGCGGGGCCGGCCTGCCCAGTCTCCGGATCGATCCGGCGATGCACCGCCTTCACCACGGCGTTGACGGTCTGCGTGCCGACCTTGGCCCAGAGGCTGGCGCCGGGGGCGAGTTCGGTCTCGGCGGCCCAGAACAGGCGGACGTCGAGGCTGTCGGTCAGCGTCAGCGGCGCGTCGGAGGTCGCGATCACCGCGCCGCGCGATGCGTCGATCTCATCGGCAAGCACCAGCGTCACCGACTGGCCCTCGCTCGCCCGCTCCAGATCGCCGTCGGCGGTGAAGATGCGTGCGACGGTCGAGGTCTTGCCCGAGGGCGCCACGGTCACGGCATCGCCCGGAGCGACCGAACCCGAGGCGATCAGGCCGGAAAACCCGCGGAAATCCGAATTCGGACGGTTCACCCACTGTACCGGCAGGCGGAAGGCGGCGGCGCGCTCCTCCGACTTCACCGGCACCTCTTCGAGATAGCGCAGCAGCGGCCCGCCCTCGTACCAGGTGGCGGCGGTGCCCGGCAGCACGACGTTGTCGCCGTTCTTGGCCGAGAGCGGAATCGCCCGCACCTCGGAAAAATTCAGCGGTGCGGCGAAGGCCTGGAAGCCGGAGAGAATGGCCTCGAACTTGTCCTGCGACCAGCCGACGAGATCCATCTTGTTGATGGCGAGCACCACCCGGTGGATGCCGAGCAGCGAGACGAGGAGCGCGTGGCGCCGGGTCTGGCGGGTCAGGCCGTGGCGGGCATCGACCAGGATCACGGCGACGTCGGCGGTCGAGGCGCCGGTGGCCATGTTGCGGGTGTACTGCTCGTGGCCGGGAGTGTCGGCGACGATGAAGGAGCGCCGCTCGGTCGAGAAGAAGCGATAGGCGACATCGATGGTGATGCCCTGCTCGCGCTCGGCCTGGAGGCCATCGACGAGCAGGGCGAGATCGACTTCGCCGCCCTGGGTGCCGTGCTTGCGCGAATCGCGCTGCAACGCCGTCACCTGATCGTCGAAGATCTGCTTGGTGTCGTGCAGGAGCCGCCCGATCAGGGTCGATTTGCCGTCATCGACCGAACCGCAGGTGATGAAGCGCAGCACCTCCTTGTTCTGGTGCGTGTGCAGGAAGGCCTCGTAGCCGAAGGCCTCGGGAGACTGATGGATGGTCATCAGAAATAGCCCTCCTGCTTCTTGCGCTCCATGGCGCCGGCGCCGTCCTTGTCGATCACCCGGCCCTGGCGCTCCGAGGTGCGGGCGGCGAGCGTCTCGCCGATGATTTCCGGAAGGGTCGTGGCCGGGCTCTCGACCGCGCCGGTCAGCGGATAGCAGCCCAGCGTGCGGAAGCGGACCTGACGGAGCTGCGGGCTCTCGCCCGGCTCCAGCGGCAGCCGCTCGTCATCGACCATGATGAGCTGGCCGTCGCGCTCCACCACCGGCCGCTCGGCGGCGAAGTAGAGCGGAACGATCGGAATTTTTTCCTGCTCGATATAGAGCCAGATATCCAGCTCGGTCCAGTTCGAGAGCGGGAACACGCGGAAGTTCTCGCCGCGCCGCTTCTTGAAATTGTAGAGGTGCCACGGCTCGGCGCGCTGGCGCTTCGGATCCCAGCGGTGCTGGGCGTTGCGCAGGCTCACGATGCGCTCCTTGGCGCGGCTCGCCTCCTCGTCACGGCGGGCGCCGCCGAAGGCCGCATCGAACTTGTACTTGTCGAGGGCCTGACGCAGTGCCTGCGTCTTCATCACGTCGGTATGCACTTCCGAACCGTGGCTGACCGGGCCGATGCCCTTGGCGAGCCCGTCCTGATTGGTGTGCACGATCAGTTCGAGGCCGAGTTCCTGCACGCGCCGGTCGCGGAAGGCGATCATCTCCTGGAATTTCCAGGTGGTGTCGATGTGCATCAGCGGGAACGGCAGGCGCCCGGGCGCGAAGGCCTTCAGGGCGAGATGCAGCAGGACCGAGGAATCCTTGCCGATCGAGTAGAGCATCACCGGGTTCTCGGTCTCGGCGACCGTCTCCCGGAAGATATGGATGCTCTCGGCTTCGAGCCGCTGCAGATGCGTCAGGCGGGTGCGCGCGGGCGCGGCGACGGCGCTCATCAAACCAGTTCCCTTCTGTCTTCGCGTGAGGTCGCGGCGCTCGCCGGCTCCTCGAAGGCCGCAGCCTCCTGGCCGGGGACCACATCCCCCTCGGGCCTGTGCAGGTGCAGGCCGCATTCCTTCTTGGATTCCTGCTCCCACCACCAGCGACCGGCGCGCTCGTCCTCGCCGATCTTCACGGCGCGGGTGCAGGGGGCACAGCCGATCGAGGGGAAGCCGCGATCGTGCAGCGCGTTGTAGGGAATGAAATTGTCGCGCACGAACCGGTCGATATCCGCCCGCGACCAGTCGGCCAGCGGGTTGACCTTGATCAGGCCGCGGCCCTCGTCCGCCTCGGCGAGTGGGGTGTCGGCCCGGTTGGTCGACTGGCCGGCGCGCAGGCCGGTGAACCATGCCGCCGCGCCGTCGAGGGCACGGCCGAGGGGCTCGACCTTGCGGAAGCCGCAGCATTGCTGCCGCGCCGCGACCGAGTGCCGGAAACCATTGATGCCCTCGGCCGCGACGAACGCCTCCTCGGCCTGCCGCTCCGGCGCGTAGGCGCGGATGCGGATGCCGTAGGCGGCCTCGGTCTCGACCCAGACATCGTAGGTCTCGGGGAAGAGCCGGCCGGTATCGAGGGTGACGATCTCGGTGCGGCCCTTGTTCAGGGCGAGCGCGTGCGTGAGCGCCTGATCCTCGATGCCGAGGCTGGTGGTGAAGACGAGCCGGCCGGGGATACGGTCCTCGACGAGGCGGATGCGCCCCCGGAGGTCCAGCCCCGCCATATCCCTGGCGAGGTCCTCGGCCGCCCGAAAGAGGGCAGCGGTCATGTGCGTAAAATCGGATTGCCTGCTTGTCGGAGCTCTGAAATGTTCGCTATAACGAACGCTGTCAAGGCGTCGGGGCTGCTGCGCATGCAATCCACCGCTGCGGCGCGCAAGAAAGAGCAACGGCCGCTGACGCGGATCGCTGACTGCCTAGAAAAGATTCTTCTCGATAGCGCTTCCGATCGGTCCGGTCTCCGGAGCCGGGCGGCCCGTCGAGAAACGATCCTCGCCATCAATTTCGGAGAGGCCTCCCTTGGACTCGATCGACCTGAAGATCCTCGCGCTCCTGCAGAAGGATGCCACGCTCTCCATCGCCGCCATCGGTGAGCAGGTTGGGCTGTCGCAAACCCCGTGCTGGAAGCGGATTCAGCGCCTGGAGGCGGACGGGGTGATCGACCGGCGCGTCGCGGTGCTCGATCCGGTGAAGCTCGGGCTCGGGCTCACCGTCTTCGTCTCCATCGAGACCGCAGACCACTCGAAGGATTGGCTGGAGCGATTCGCCGATCGCATCTCGGCGATGCCGGAGGTGCTGGAATTCTACCGCATGGCCGGCGATGTCGATTACATGCTGCGCGTGGTCGTCGCCGACATGGCCGCCTACGACACCTTCTATAAGAACCTCATCGGAACCCTTCCTCTCAAGAACGTGACCTCGCGCTTCGCCATGGAAAAGGTGAAGTCCACGACCGCCTTGCCGCTGCCCGTTCCGCCGCCGCGGGGCCGTCCCGAACCGCGCCTTGCAGTGGTAGGGGAATAATCTTCTATTTTGCAGCGCAACAGCAAATAATCTCTTCTCTGTGATGAGCGTTCTTTAAAACGGACATTCCTCCGTTGACAGCGGCGCTCCGGCAGACGACATGGCACCCACGATGTCCAGGCAAGCACTCCTCCCCCGCACGGCTCCTTTCGGAGATCAGGAACGGGCCCATCTCGATGCGGCACTCGGTGCCGCGACGCCGATTCAGCGTGCATGGCTCACGGGCTTTCTGGCGGGGCTCGATGCCGCTGCCGGACAGCCGGTCTCCGCCGCAGTTCCGGCCGCTCCCCCGAAGGCGGCCGAGCCGCTGACGATCCTGTTCGCCTCCGAGTCGGGCAATTCCGAAAAGCTCGCGAGCGACGTGAGCAAGCTCGCGCGCAAACAGGGCTTCAAGCCGAAGATCGTCGATTTCTCCGATCTCGACCTCGCGACGCTGCCGAAGGCCGGCAAGCTGGTCGCCATCGCCGCGACCTGGGGCGAAGGCGAGCCGCCCGCCCGCGCCGTGCGGGCCTACGGCGAATTGATGGCCGATGGGGCGCCCCGTCTCGAGGGCGTGGAATTTGCCGTGCTCGCCCTCGGCGACACCAGCTACGCCGAGTTCTGCGCCATCGGCAAAGCCCTCGATGCCCGGTTCGAGGCGCTGGGTGCCAAGCGAGCCGTTCCGCGCGCCGACCTCGACCTCGATTTCGAGAAGCCCGCCGCCGATTGGATCAAGGGTGCGCTGAAGGCGCTGGCTCCGGCCGAGGTCCCGGCGGACAATGTCGTGGCGGTCGATTTCCGCCATGGCGTCGAGGACGAGGACGGCGAAGTCAGCCGCGAGCCGGTGGTGGTCGAGGTGATCGACCACGTGAACCTCAACTCGTCCCGCTCCGACAAGGAGACCATCCACCTCGCCCTCGAATTCGAGGATGGGGCGCCGGCCTACGAACCGGGCGATTCGCTGGAGATCTTCCCGGAGAACGACCCGCAACTCGTGGATGAGATCCTGCGCGCCACCGGGCTCTCCGGTGACGAGGCTCTGCGCAAGGCGCTGCTGGCCGAGCGCGACATCACCACACTCTCGGCCAGCACGGTCGAGCGCTTCGCCAAGGCGACGGGCCATGCCGAGGCAGCCGCTTTCGTGGAGAGCGGCGAGGTCAAGGCCTGGATCGAGGGGCGTCACCTGATCGACCTGATCGAGCGCTTCCCCGCCGCGCTGACCGCCGAGCATCTCAACACCGTGACCCGGCCGCTGCCGCCGCGGGCCTATTCCATCGCCTCCTCACGCAAGGAGGTGGGCGACGAGGTGCATCTCACCATCGCCGCCGTGCGCTACGAGACCCATGGACGCGCCCGCTCCGGCGTCGCCTCGGTCCATGTCGCGGACCGGATCCGCAACGGTGCCAAGCTGCGGGTGCGGGTGAAGCCGAACAAGCATTTCCGCCTGCCCTCCGACCCTGCGACCGACATCATCATGGTCGGCCCCGGCACCGGCGTCGCCCCGTTCCGCGCCTTCGTGCAGGAGCGCCGCGCCATCGAGGCGCCCGGCCGCTCCTGGCTGTTCTTCGGCGACCGCCACTTCACCCACGACTTCCTGTACCAGCTCGAATGGCAGGATGCGCTGGAGGACGGTTCGCTGGCCAAGATCGACGTGGCCTTTTCCCGCGACCAGCCGGAAAAGATCTACGTGCAGGACCGGATCGATCAGAACGCCGCCGAGCTGGTGGCCTGGCTCGACGGGGGCGCCCATTTCTACGTCTGCGGCGATGCCAAGAACATGGCCAAGGATGTGCGCGCCGCCGTGGTGCGGGCCTTCCAGACCGTGAAGGGCCTCAGCGCCGCCGATGCGGAGACGCATGTCGCCGGGCTGGAGCGGGCCAAGCGCTACCAGCAGGACGTTTACTGAGACAGGACGTTGAACAGGGAAGGACGCGCTTCTTCCTAAGCCTGGACCTCATCCTGAGTGACCCGCGACAGCGGGCCTCGCAGGAGGGATCCAGAGATCGCCGCGATATCCGGAGCTCTCCCTCGAGGTCTCCGCTTCGCTCCGGCACCTCGGGATGAGGTGTTGGGTGGGAATGAGCGGCCGAACTCAGAGACCGCAGAGATCACCGCCATGGACGACCACAAGCCGATCGACACGCCTGACGGCCCTGCCGTGGACACGCCCGGCATCGGCGCGCACCGTTACGAAGCGCCCCCGACCGACCGTCCGATCACGGATGCGGAGGCCGCGAAGGCCGCCGGGCTCGCCCATAACGAGCACCTGAAGATCGCCAGCCGCTACCTGCGCGGCGGGCTGGCCGACGGGCTCCTCAAGCACGCCACCGGCGCGATCTCCGAGGATGACGGCCAGCTCGTCAAGTTCCACGGCATGTACATGCAGGACGACCGGGACATCCGGGCGGAGCGCACCAAGAAGAAGCTGGAAAAGGCCTTCAGCTTCATGATCCGCCTGCGCATCGCGGGCGGCGTCGTGACGCCGAAGCAGTGGCTGATCCTCGACGACATCGCCACGACCTATGCCGGTAATGCCCTGCGGGCGACGACGCGCCAGACCTTCCAGTATCACGGCGTCATCAAGTCGAACCTGAAGCGCACCATGGCGGCGATCGACTCGGCGCTGCTCGACACCATCGCCGCCTGCGGCGACGTGAACCGCAACGTCATGGCCGCGACCAACCCGGCCCAGGCCGGGGCGCACAAAATCGCGCTCAAGCTTGCCAAGGACATCTCCGACACCCTGCTGCCGAAGACCGGCGCGTGGCGCGAGATCTGGCTCGATGGCGAGCGCGTGGTCGGCGGCGAGGACGAGGTCGAGCCCGTCTATGGCAAGACCTACCTGCCGCGGAAGTTCAAGACCGTGGTGGCGGTGCCGCCCTCCAACGAGGTCGATATCTTCGCCCACGATCTCGGCTTCATCGCCATCCTCGACAAGAAGAACAAGGTGACGGGCTGGAACGTCACGGTCGGCGGCGGCATGGGCATGACCCATGGCGAGACCGACACCTTCCCCCGCACCGCCGATGTGATGGGCTTCTGCAAGCCGGAGGATGCCCTCAAGGTCGCGGAAGCGGTGATGACGGTCCAGCGCGACTGGGGCAACCGCAAGAACCGCAAGAATGCCCGCCTCAAATACACGATCGAGCGCTTCGGCCTCGAGGCCTTCCGGGCCGAGGTCGAGAAGCGGATCGGCAAGACGCTGGCTGAGCCGAAGCCCTTCACCTTCGACGGCAATGGCGACCGCTACGGCTGGGTCGAGGGCGAGGATGGGCGCCACCATCTGACGCTGTATGTGCCCTCGGGCCGGATCAAGGATATCGAGGGCGGTCCGCAATTCCTGTCGGGCCTGCGCCGCATCGCCGAGGTCCACGAGGGCGATTTCCGGCTCACCGGCAACCAGAACGTTATCATCGCCAACGTGCCTGCTGAGAAGCGGGAGCAGATCGAGGCGCTGGTGAACGAGTACGGCCTGACCAAGGGGGCCTCGGCCCTGCGCCGCAGCTCCATGGCCTGTGTCGCCCTGCCGACCTGCGGGCTGGCACTCGCCGAGAGCGAGCGGTACCTGCCCGACCTCCTCACCGAACTGGAGGAGAGCCTGGCCCGTCACGGTCTCCAGGACGAGGAGATCACGATCCGCTCCACCGGCTGCCCCAATGGCTGCGCCCGGCCCTTCATCGCCGAGATCGGCCTCGTCGGGCGCGGGCCGGAGCGCTACCACCTCTATCTTGGCGCCGCCTTCGACGGCTCCCGGTTGAGCAAGCTCTACCGTGAGGACGTCCTGGCCAGCGAGATCAAGGACACGCTGGAGCCGCTCTTCGCCGCCTATGCCAAGGACCGGAAGCCGGGCGAGCATTTCGGTGACTTCGTGATCCGGGCGGGCTTCGTGGCGAAGACCGGCAACGGACCGGATTTCCACCAGCGGACCGGGCCGCTGCGGGTGGCCTGACGGCCCACGTCTCTTCGGCGACGATGGCCGGGGCGAGGCCCGGTCATCGTAAAGCTCAGTGTAAGTGAACCAGCCGCGTCCCCTCCCACGGGGGCGACCGTGCCGGTCATCGGGCCGTTTCAGGCCGGCACCACCGCCACGTTGTCGATGAGCCGGGTTTTGCCGAGATAGGCCGCGACCAGCACCCGCGCCTCTCGCTCGGCCCTCGCCACCGGGGCGAGGGTCTGCGCATCGCGCACATCCAGATACTGCACCGGGCCGAAGCCTGCCGCTTCCAGGACCGCGATGCCCTGCGCCACGAGCGGGGCCGCGTCGCCGCCGTGGGCGAGGCGTTCGGCGATGTCGGCGAGCACCGCGTGCAGCCGCGGCGCGATCTCGCGCTCGCGCGGGTCGAGGTAGCGATTGCGTGAGGAGAGGGCGAGGCCGTCCGCCTCGCGCAGGGTCGGCACGCCCTCGATGGTCACCGCCATATCGAGATCGCCGATGACCGAGCGGATCACCTGCAACTGCTGGAAATCCTTCTCGCCGAACAGCGCGATATCGGGCCGAACCTGGTTGATCAGCTTGGTCACCACGGTGGCGACACCGGAGAAGTGGCCGGGCCGGAACGTGCCGCACAGGCCCTCCGCCGCCGGGCCTGGCTCGATGCGCGTCGAGAACCCTGTCGGGTACATGGTCTCGACGGAAGGGAGCCACGCCGCGTCGGCGCTGGCTTTGGCGAGCAGGGCGAGGTCGGCCTCCGTGTCCCGCGGATAGCGCGAAAAATCTTCGTTCGGGCCGAACTGCGTCGGGTTCACGAAGATGCTCACCACCGCACGCCGGCCGATCGCCTTGGCATGAGCGACGAGGGCGAGATGGCCCTGATGCAGCGCCCCCATGGTCGGCACCAGCACGATCCGGTCACCGCCCTTCCGCCACGCATCGACCCGCGCGCGCAGGGCCTCAAGAGTGTCGAAGCGAAGGACCGTATCGGACATGGGAAGCGGCTCGGCTGGTGGACGCGCCGCAGAGGTAAGCGCCCCGGCCACCGGATGCCAGCGGATCTTCCTCAGGGGCAGTAGCGCAGGGGACGGCCGAACGGGTCGTCGTGGCCGAGCCCGGGGCGGAAGCCGTAATAGCTCGGCTTGCCGAGGCCGTAGGCCGAGCCGACATAGCTCGGATCGTCGGGCGCGTCGGTAGGCACCGCGGCGCTGCGCGGGGCGCAGCCGACGAGGCGCCGGGGCAGGGGACGGGGCGGACGGTCGCCGTCGGCATCCCCATCGCCACGGGGGAAGAAGCGCGGGGCGGGAGGGGGCGCGACGGGATAGGCCGTGCCGAATTCCGACAGGTCGGCGGCGGAGGCCGGCGGGCCGAGAAGCAGGATCGCGAGGGCGCCGAGAGCCGGAAGCCGCCGCGCTCCGCCGCGTCGCGCCGGTATCGCTCGCAGCGGAGCGCATCCCGGCGCCCGCTGTCCTCCGCCCGTCATCGCAACAGATCTCCGCCCGCTCGAAAACACCTCGCATGTCATGGTGAATGAGGTGTTACCGGCCCGGTTCACGGCCGGGGATAGACGATCACCGAGAGATAGGTCATCGGCGTCTTGATGAGCTTGGCCGGGCCGTGCAGCCCGTTCGAATCAAACATCAGCGAGTCGCCGGGTTCGAGATGAAAGTCCTGGCCGGAATGGTGATAGATCACCTCGCCGGTCAGCATGTAGATGAACTCGGTACCGAGATGGCGAAAGCTGGTATAGGCCTCGGCCTGATCCTGAAGCGTGATGAGATAGGGCTCGACCACCACGTCGCCGCGGATGCCGGCTCCGAGCAATTCGTAATGATGGCCGACCTTGGTGCCGCGCCGCTCGATCGGCACGCCCTGGCCGCGCTTCACGAAGCTGCAATCGCGGGTTTCCTCGAAGGCCGCGAACAGCGCGGTGATCGGCACGTTGAGCGCCGAGGCGATGGCGTTGATCGAGGCCAGGGAGGGCGAGATCGCGCCGTTCTCGATCTTCGAGATCATGCCGGGGGAAATGCCGGCGGCGCTGCCGAGATCGGCCACCGAGAGATCCCGCTCCCGCCGCAGCAGGCGGACCTGATGGCCCAGAGCCTTTTCCAGGGGACGCTCTTCGGCAACGGGCGCGTTCGACGCTGTGTTGAGCATGGATCCCTGGCTGCCTTCTCACGCCGTGCGGCGCAAAAGTATTATGGCGCAGGATTTCGAAGGCGCCACTAAGATTGGTTCAATCGTGGAATGCCGATGAGATGCCTTGCGCTGAAATCGGGTTGCCACCCGCGCGCGCGTCACGAATTCATTGCTTCCGACGTGAAGAAGGGCCGGCGCCCGGCAGCGCCGACCCTTCCGGAGCGACTCGGCGGATCCCGTTTCCAGGCCGGACGCCGCCGCCTTCCGAGATCAACCGGTCGCCGCTTCGTGGGAACGAGTCCTAGAAGGGGATGTCGTCGTCGAGGTCGTAGTTCGGCTTCGAGCCGCCACCCGAGGCGGGACGACGGTCGCCGCCGGAGCGGCTCGCGCCGTAATCGTCGCGTCCGCCGCGGTCACCGCCCCGGTTCCCGCCGCGGCTGATCTGGCCGCCGCCACCGCCCTCGTCGTCGCCGGCGAAGTCGCCGCCGCCGCCACGGCCGTCGAGAATCGTCATTTCGCCGCGGAAGCGCTGAAGCACCACCTCGGTCGTGTACTTCTCGACCCCGGACTGGTCGGCCCATTTCCGGGTCTGGAGCTGGCCCTCGATATAGACCTTCGAACCCTTGCGCAGATACTGCTCGGCCACCCGGGCGAGGTTCTCGTTGTAGATCACGACCGAGTGCCACTCGGTCTTTTCCTTGCGCTCGCCCGACATCTTGTCCTTCCAGGACTCCGACGTCGCGATGCGCAGGTTCACCACGGGATCCCCCGAGGACAGGCGCCGGGTCTCGGGATCACGCCCGAGATTGCCGACGAGGATCACCTTGTTGACGCTGCCCGCCATCTCATCTCTCCATCCGATCCGATCTCACAGGGCATTCCTCGCCCGCGATGGTCGCGACTCTCGCGAGGTCCGAAAGGGGGAGCAAGCCGCCGGAACGGCTTGTGCCCGCTACACACCGACCCGCTTTCGTCATCGTGAATGTTCTATCTTTGTTCGTGATAGCGGGCAAGCGGCCGGCGCCGGCCCGAGCCTTGAACCTCAGGACACCTTGACCACGAGCTTGCCGAAATTCGCGCCCCGCAGCATTCCGGCGAAGGCGGTGGGCGCGTTCTCCAGGCCCTCGACCACGTCCTCGCGAGCCCGGACCCGCCCGGCGCGCAGCCAGCCGCCGACATCGCGCAGGAAGTCGCCGTGCAAAGCGGCGAAGTCCGAGACGATGAAACCGCGCAGCGTCAGCCGCTTGGTCAGGACGGTGCGCATCAGGACCGGCGAGCGGTCCGGGCCGGGGGGCAACTCGCTCAGATTATAGCCCGAGACGAGGCCGCAGACCGGCACACGCGCGAAATCGTTGAGGAGCGGCAGCACCGCGTCGAACACCGCGCCGCCGACATTCTCGAAATACACGTCGATCCCGTCCGGGCAGGCGCGGGCCAGGGCATCGGGAAAATCGCTGGCCCTGTGATCGAGGGCGGCGTCGAAGCCCAGCGTCTCGGTCAGGTAGGCGCATTTCTCCGCACCCCCGGCGATGCCGACCGCCCGCGCGCCCTTGAGGCGGGCGATCTGCCCGACCAGGGAGCCGACCGGGCCGGCGGCGGCGGCCACGACGACCGTTTCCTGCGGCTGCGGCCGCCCGATCTCCAGAAGGCCGGCATAAGCGGTCATGCCGGGCATGCCGAGGACACCGAGGAACTGGCTCGGCGGCCCGTCCGCCGGATCGAGGCGGCGCAGGCCCTTGCCGTCCGACAGGGCGAATTCCTGCCAGCCGGAAGAGGCGAGGACGAGGTCGCCCTCGGCGAAGGCGGGATTTTCCGAGGCCACCACCTCGCTCACGGTTTGCCCGACCATGGCCTCGCCGATCTCGACCGGCTTGGCGTAGGATTTCGCGGCGCTCATCCGGCCGCGCATATAGGGATCGAGGGAGAGCCAGCGGGTCCGCAGCAGCACCTCGCCCTGTTTCGGGGCCGAGGTGCGGCCCTCCTCCAGGCGGAAATGCTCGGGTTTCGGCTCGCCATGCGGGCGCGCGGCCAGCACGATCCGACGGTTGACGACTGCCATGGAACCTCCGGCGTTTCGGCAAGCGGAACCCGGCAGATGGGTCGCGCGCTGGTTCCAGCAATGCGGTGCACGGCGGGCATGAGGTTTCGCGATGGGTCGGAGAAGTCTTGTCCTGATGGCGGCGATGGCAATGCTCGGAGGGAGCGCAGCGGCGGGCGGGGATCCGCTGGCGGGCTATCGCTGGACGTCGCGGGTGCTCGTCCTGGCGGCGGGGGATGCAGACGATCCCAAGCTCGCGGCGCAGCGTCAGGCCCTGGCTTCGGCGCAGGCGGGAGCCGCCGAACGTGATCTCGTCACGGTGGAGGCGGTGGGGCCGGGGGAGAAGGCGGTCGCCCTGCGCCGACATCTCGGCCTGTCGGGCGAGAGCTTCCGGGCTGTGCTCGTCGGCAAGGATGGCGGGGCGAAGCTGACCTCGGACGAACCGATTCCGCCGCAGCGCCTGTTCACCACCATCGACGCCATGCCGATGCGGAAGGACGAGGCGAAACGGCGATGACCGCATGAAGCGAGGAGTGCATGAGAAAAGGGGCCGCGTGCGGCCCCTTCGACGTCCTATCCAAGCCGATGGTCAGTAGCAGCGCTCGACCAGCACGCGGCGATAGCCGTACGGCGTCCAGCGCACCCGCGGGACGGTGTAGCAGCCGCCGCCGTAATAGGGATCGTAGCCGACCGTGGAGTAGCCGTACGGGCCGCCATAGCCGCCATAGCCATAATAGGGGCCGCCCCAACCGCCATAGCCGCCGTAGAGGCCGCCCGCCGCGAGACCCAAGCCGAGGCCGAGGCCGACACCGCCGAGGCCGATGCCGCGCCGGTAACCCCAGCCGCCGCCGCGCCAGCCGCCGTAACCACCGCGCCAGCCACCGAAGCCGGCGCCGCGATAGCCGAAGCCGCCCCCGCGGAAACCGCCGCCGAAGCCACCGCCGCGGAAGCCGGCCCCGCGAAAGCCGCCACCGAAGCCGCCGCCGCGAAAGCCGCCGCCGAAACCGCCACCGTGGAAGCCGCCGAAACCCGGGCGCGCATCGGCGGTCGCCGGGATCATCATCAGCGCGCCGACCATTGCCGCCGATGCCAGAACAACCCGTTTCATCAGATCGTCTCCACCCGAAGAGATTTGCTCCCCCGCAGGCTTTGAACGTGCGGCGGCAGGAAACGGTCCCTGCGACCTGCGGTCTCAAAGCAACGTGATCGTGTCGTCTGCGCAACGTCAGGTGTGGTCATCGCCGGATCGGCGGAGGATGGGCGGGGCCGTGGCGCGCGGGTCGCGGGGCGGGCGGCTTGAATGCTGCCATGCTTTCGGGCGAAGGGGGCGCTCGCGGCCGAGCCTGATTCCGATGGTGGCCGCCTGACAGGAACCGCCCGTGAAGCGACGCCTCGCCGTTCTCGTCTCCTGCCTCGCCCTCGGCCTCGCTCCCAGCCTGTTGGCGGGGGGCCCCGCCTACGCCCAGACACAGGCGACCGCCGCGAAGGGGCCGTGCCGGTCGGTCGAGGCGGAGGGACAGCCCTACACCGTCTGCACCGTCGACCTCACCCGCGAGCGGGTGCGGCTGTTCTGGCTCGGGCCGGACGGGCTGCCCTATTCGTCGCTGTCGAACCTTGCCGGCCGGCAGGGGCCGCGCCTCAGCTTCGCGATGAATGCCGGCATGTACGACAAGGGGCAGGCCCCGGTCGGGCTCTACGTGGAGGAGGGCCGCGAGATGAAGGGCGTCTCGACCGCGAACGGGCCCGGCAACTTCCACCTCAAGCCCAACGGCATCTTCTACGTGAAGGGCGACCGGGCCGGGGTGCTCGACACCGCCCGATACCTGCGCACCAAGCCGAACCCGGATTTCGCCACCCAATCGGGCCCGATGCTGGTGATCGAGGGCAAGATCCACCCCAAGATCTCCGAGGATGGGCCGAGCCAGAAGATCCGCAACGGCGTCGGCGTCCGCGACGGCGGGAAGACAGCGATCTTCGCCATCTCGGAGCATCCCGTGACGTTCGGCGCCTTCGCCCGCCTGTTCAAGGATACCCTCGGCTGCCGCAACGCCCTGTTCCTCGACGGCAGCGTGTCGAGCCTCTACGCGCCGGGCCTCGGCCGCTCCGATCTCAGCCGCCCGCTCGGGCCGCTGGTGGGAGCGGTGGCGCGGTAGAAGGATTGTTCCTCCGACCACCACTTTCGGTCCTGAGGCGCCGCATCGCTGACGCTCAGGACGAAAGAGTGGAAGAAAAGTCTCTCACCGCTGCCCGAAAGCCGCGCTCTTGAACAGATCTTTGTACTGGTGCGGCTGGCTGCGCCAGTACTGCTTCGGGGCCCGCACCTGCGCGCCGAGTTCGGCCGCCGCGTGCCATGGCCAGCGGGGATCGTAGAGCAGGGCGCGGGCGAGGGAGATCGCGTCGGCCTTGCCCTCGGCTAGGATCGCTTCCGCCTGGCGCGGTTCGGTGATGAGGCCGACGGCGATGGTGGTGAGCCCCGTCTCCGCCTTGATCCGCTCGGCGAAGGGCACCTGATAGCCCGGTCCCACGGGGATTTTCTGCGCGGGGGAGAGGCCCCCCGTCGAGACATGGATCGCCGCCGCGCCGCGGCTCTTGAGGGCGCGGGCGAGTTCGAGCGTCTGGTCGAGATCCCAGCCCTCCTCGACCCAGTCGGTGGCCGAGACACGCATCCAGACCGGCTTGCCGGCGGGCACGGCCTCGCGCACCGCCTCGAAGCATTCCAGGGGAAACCGCATCCGGTTCTCCAGGCTGCCGCCATATTGGTCCTCGCGGCGGTTGGAGAGGGGCGAGAGGAATTGGTGCAGCAGGTAGCCATGGGCGCCGTGCAGTTCGACTCCGTCGATGCCGAGCCGCATGGCGCGCCGCGCCGTGGCAACGAAGCCGTCGCGCACCCGCTTCAGGCCCTCGATATCGAGGGCGTGGGGCGGAATCTCGCCCTCGGCATGGGCCAGGGCGGAGGGCGCTTCGGTGCGCCAGCCATCGGCGGCCTCGGCGTCGATCTGAGCGCCGCCCTCCCAGGGCGCCCGGCTCGACGCCTTGCGACCGGCATGGTTGATCTGGATCGCCACCGGGATCGGCGCATAGCCGCGCACGGCGTCGAGCACGCGTCCGAGCGCCCGCTCGGTGGCGTCGTCGTAGAGACCGAGATCGGCGGGCGAGATCCGCGCCTCGGGCGAGATCGCCGTCGCCTCCAGGGTCAGGAGTCCGGCGCCGGACTGGGCGAGCTGGCCGAGATGCATCAGGTGCCAGTCGGTCGCCGCCCCGCCCAGGGCCGAGTATTGGCACATCGGCGCGATGACGATGCGGTTTTCGAGTTCCAGGTCGTCGAGGCGCAGGGGCTCGAACAGGCGGGCGGACATCGGCGGGCTCCGGGACGGGCTGCGGGGTCGGCGGCCTATCTGGGATGCGCGGCCCCCGGCCACCAGTCCCCGGCGGGCCGATGGGCCAGACTTAGGCCCGATGGCCTTTCCCCGCCGCCGGTCTCCCCCATCTCGTCAGGGGCGGAGTGTCAGGAGCGTTCGGGATGGGATTGCTGGTCGAGGGCGTGTGGCACGACAAGGGCTACGACACCGCCAAATCCGGCGGGCGCTTCGAGCGTTCGGCGGCTGCGTTCCGCAACTGGGTGACGGCGGACGGAAGCCCCGGACCTTCGGGAGAGGGTGGGTTCAAGGGCGAGGCGGGGCGCTACCACCTCATCGTTTCGCTCGCCTGCCCCTGGGCGCACCGCACCCTGATTCTGCGCCGGCTCAAGGGGCTTGAGGAGGCGATCACGGTCTCCGTCGTCTCGCCGTATATGCGCGAGGAGGGCTGGGTATTTCACGCGGCTGAGGAGGGCGGCGTGCCGGGGGCGACGGCCGAGCCGCTGTTCGGCGCGTCCCGCCTCTACGAGATCTACCGGCAGGCCAAGCCCGATTATTCCGGCCGCGTGACCGTCCCGGTGCTGTGGGACAAGGAGCGGGGCACCATCGTCTCGAACGAATCGGCCGAGATCGTGCGCATGCTCAACGACGGGTTCGGCGCGGAGGGGCCCGACCTTTACCCGGAGGCGTTGCGCGGCGAGATCGATGCGGTGAATGCCCGCGTCTACGAACGGGTCAATAACGGCGTCTACAAGGCGGGCTTCGCCACGACCCAGGAGGCCTACGAGGAGGCCTTCACCGCCCTGTTCTCTGAACTCGATGCCCTGGAGGCGGGGCTCGACCGGCAGCGTTATCTGTGTGGGAGCGACCTGACCGAGGCCGATATCCGCCTGTTCACCACCCTGGTGCGGTTCGATGCGGTCTATGTCGGGCACTTCAAGTGCAATCGGCAAAGAATCGCCGACTACCCGAATCTCTCGCACTACCTGCGCGACCTCTACGCCCTGCCGGGCGTCGCCGAGACGGTGAATCTCGACCACATCAAGCGCCACTATTACGGCAGCCACGCGGGCATCAACCCGACCGGGATCGTGCCGTTGGGCCCCGAGCTGCATTTCGATGCGCCCAACGATCGCGCCCTGCGCTTCGGGCGTTGAACTTGCCGGCCGCGGAGCAAGATAGCATCCGCCAAGCAGAACGAGGCGCCCCGGCGATGCCGGCGCCACCGAGGAGGAACACCCCGCCATGACGACCCGCTCGCGCTATGCCTTGCTCGCGCTGCTTCCGCTTCTGTCCGCCGGGCCGGCCCTGGCTCAGCAGGGGGCCGAGGTGAAGATGACCGGCCGGTGCGAGCGGCTGGTGATCGCCGGCCAGGACATCACCCAGAACTGCAAGGAAGAACTCGCCAACTCGGTCTCGCGCGGGCGCACCAGCTTCGATTTCGCCGCCTGGGACGGACAGACCCTGAGCTTCAGCGGTTCCGGCGCGCAGCATGAGCGCACCGAGGAGACCGAGCAGCTTCAGCCGGTCAGCCTCGTGATACCGGGCATGAAGAACAAGGAGGGCATCGTCCGCAACCCCGCCCCGGCGGTCGGCTCCTGCAAGTTCTCGTCACCCGAGCCGGGCAAGACCATGATTTCCTGCGAGGCGACCTCTCAGGGCAAGACCTATGCGGGCGTGTTCGTCACAGACGCCAAGGCGGATGGTAAGGACGCTGCGAAGGACGCCACCAAGGGCGCTGCGGGCCAGCCTCCCAAGCCCTGATCCGATCTCGACCCTGGGCCATCCCGAAAACGTCTGGTCAGCTGTGTCGTCAGGCCCCATGTAAGCCGGGTCCCATGTTATGGGCCCGGTGCAATGCACGCGGAAGCGTGTTCCAGGCCGTTTGCAAGACTGTTTGAGGGCTCCATGCTCGAAGCCAACGCCGCCGCCGGCGCGCCCGCCGCCGACGGCCTCATCAAGGACACCACCACGGCGGGGTTCCGGCAGGACGTCATCGCCGAATCGATGAACCAGCCGGTCATCGTCGATTTCTGGGCGCCCTGGTGCGGCCCGTGCAAGCAGCTCACCCCCGTCCTCGAGAAGGTCGTGCGGGCGTCCGGTGGCCGGGTGAAGCTCGCCAAGCTCAACATCGACGAACATCCCGGCGTCTGGCAGCAGATCGGCCAGCAGCTCGGGCTGCAATCGATACCCGCAGTGATCGCCATCGACCGCGGCCGGCCCGTCGACGCCTTCATGGGCGCGGTGCCCGAGTCCGAGGTGCGCGCCTTCGTCGACCGGCTCGCCGGCCCCTCGGAGATCGATCAGGTTCTCGAGGAGGCCGCCGCCGTCGCCTCTGCCGGAGACCTTGCCACGGCCTCCGAACTCTACGCTGCGGTGCTGCGCGAGGAGCCGGAGAACCTCAAGGCCATTGCCGGGCTCGCCAAGACCCAGCTCGAACTCGGCGAAACCGAGAATGCCAAGCAGGTGCTCGCCATGGTGCCCGCCGACAAGGCGGAGGATCCGCTGCTGGCCGGCGTGCGCGCGGCGCTCGAGCTCGCCGAGCAGGCCGGGAGCCTGGGCGACCTCGCCGGCCTGCAGAAACGCATCGAGGCCGATGGAAACGACTTCCAGGCCCGCTTCGACCTCGCCCTCGGTCTCAACGCCGCCGGCAAGCGCGACGAGGCGGTCGATCAGCTCGTAGCCATCGCCCGGGCGGACCGGACCTGGAACGAGGATGCGGCGCGCAAGCAGCTGCTCCAATTCTTCGAGGCCTGGGGCCTGATGGATCCGGCCGCGATCCGCGGGCGCCGGCAGCTTTCGACGTTGCTGTTCTCGTGACAGCGGCGACCGGGCGTGCGGGAGGCGATCTCCCGCACTTCCTTCTTCAGCAGGAAAGCCGCGCATGAGCCCGCAGCCGAGCTGCAAGTCGCCGGCGGATTGCCCCGCCATCATCCCCGTCTTCCCCCTGCCGGGAGCCCTGCTCCTGCCGCGGGGGCAGATGCCGCTCAACATCTTCGAGCCGCGCTACCTCGCCATGATCGACGACGCGCTGCGCTCGGAGCGGGTGATCGGCATGATCCAGCCGGATGCGGACGGGGGTGGCCCGCCGCTGGCCCCGCGTCTCTACCGGGTCGGCTGCGCCGGGCGAATCAGCCAGTTCGCCGAGACCGGGGACGGGCGCTACCTGATCTCGCTGACCGGGATCAGCCGCTTCCGCGTCGAGAGCGAACTCGCCGTCACCACGGCCTATCGCCGCTGCCAAGTCTCCTACGATGCCTTTGCCCAGGATTTCGAGGCGCGGGCCGGGGAGGACGAGGTCGACCGCGAGAGCGTGCTGCAGGCCCTGCGCAATTTCGTCGATGCCAACGAACTTCAGGTCGATTGGGCGGGGATCAAGGAGGCGCCCAACGAGGCCCTCGTCAACGCCCTGTGCATGATGAGCCCGTTCGGGGTGCGCGAGAAGCAGGCGATGCTGGAGGCGCCCGACCTCAAGACACGGGCCGAGGTGCTGGTGGCGGTGACCGAGATGGAGCTGGTCCGCGCCAGCGGCTCCGAGCCGACGCTGCAATAAGTTTTGTCGGAAGACCCGGCTGTCCGCGGCCGGGCATCCATTCACCCGAAGGCGAACAACCCATGGCCGATACCCCCACCCCGCCCGTCGAGGCGACCCGGGTCGATCCCCGCCTCCTCGAATTGCTGGTCTGCCCGCTGACCAAGGAATCGCTCGAATACGATGCGGCCCGCGAGGAACTGATCAGCCGCTCCGCCAAGCTCGCCTATCCGATCCGCGACGGCATCCCGATCATGCTGCCGGAAGAGGCCCGCTCCCTGGCGGAGTGAGCCTGTCACCGGTTGATGAGACCGAAGGCAGGATCAGGGAGCCCGCGCGGGCGTCTGAGCGAAGCCCAAATCCGCCATCCCGAAGGGATCAAACGGATTTGGTATGAACACGGCAGCCGGTTGACGGTGTCGGTCCATGAAAAAGGGCGCCCGGCTTTCACCGGGCGCCCTTTTCGTTGGGAGATAGAAAACCTCAGCGGCCCTGCTGGATCGCCGAGAGCAGCCACGGGCCGCCGGGCTCGCGCAGGAAGGTCCAGAACTCCTTCGCCTCCTGCGGGCCGTTCTCGACATGGCGGTTGCTTGCCCGCTCGAACACCTCGTCGCGCAGGGAGAAGCGCATGGCGACGGTGGCGAACTCCACCGGGCCCTCGCGCCACGCCTCGGACAGGTCGCCCTGGAGCAGCTTCACGTCCGAGATGCGGTTGACCACGCCGCGGGCGGCGTTGGCGCGCAGCTCTTCCTCGAAATAGCCCGCCATTTCCGGCGTCGCGAGACGACGCAGGCTCGCCACGTCCTCGCGGCCATAGGCGCCCTGGATCTCGTTGAGCGAACGCTCGAAGGCCTGGAAGTCGTCGGGCTGGATCTGAATCGGCTGCGGGCGGGCACCGCCGCTATATCCGCCGCCGACCGGGTTCATCCCGCCCTGAAGGCCGCCACCCTGAGGGCCACCCTGAGGAGGCGGGCCGGAGCGGGCATAGGACGCGTTGCTGGCCATGGCCGGCTGCGCCCCTTCCTGGCGGCGACGGAAGAACCGCACCGCCAGCATCACGAGGAACGCGATCAGGCCGATCTGGAAGATCAGGCCGATGAACGAGCCGATGCCGCCGAGCCCGCCGGAGAAGCCGGCGCCCAGCAAGGCACCGAGCAGGCCGGCGCCCAACATACCGCCGAGGAAGCCGCCGCCGAAGCGACGGCCCTGACTCGGGGCAGCCATGCCGGGATTGTTGAAGCCCGGGCTCGGGCTCGTCTGCGAGCGCTGGATCGGGCCGGTCGCGCCGGGGGAGGTCGCGGTGGAGGGCGGTGCGCTGAAGGTCTTCGAGCCGCGCGAGCCCATGCCACCACCGCCGCCCGGCCGCGCATCGACGGCCGGCGCCGCCACGGCGAGCGAAGCCGCGAGCGCGAGGAGGGTCACGACGCGCCTGCGGCGCGCGGGGGAGGATGCCATCGAAAGAACCTCGGTCACCATGAGAAGGCGAAATGCACTCTAAAGATGGTGACGTTCGATCTGCAATTTTAGTCCCGGCCAAGATCCGAATTTCGAACGGTTAGGGCGATTTTTCGCCTGACTCCCGCCTTTTATCTCAGATGGTCCGATACGGACCCAAGCTTCGGCACCTTTTGCCGAAGCCGCTTCCGGCCCAGGAGCGAGGCTCAGCGGGCGGCCGGAAAGACGAGACGCACCGTGGCGCCTTCGCCGGGGCGACTGTCGATGGAGATGGTGCCGTTCTGGCGCTTCATCAAGCCGTGAACGATGGCGAGCCCCGCGCCCCGGCCGGATTCACGGGTGGTGGCGAAGGGAGCCAGCGCCCGCGACAGCATTTCCGGCGACAGCCCGTGCCCCGTATCCGAGACGGTGAGGCCGACCGCCCCGGCCTCCGGGCGTTGCAGGGATCGGTCTCCCGGCTCCACGGCGAACAGCACGACGCGGATGCGGCCCTGACCGGACATCGCCTCGCAGGCATTGGCGAGGATGTGCGAGAGAGCGAGTTCGAGCTGGATCGGGTTGCACAGGGCCGGCGGCAGATTCTCCGGAATCGACAATTCCAGCTGGATTCCGGTGGGCAGGCCCGGGCGCAGGCGGTCGAGACAGCTCCGGACCGCCGTGGCGAGATCGACCGGGCGCACATCCGGCGCGATGCGGCGGGAATGGGCGAGGAGCTGCCGGGTGAGCACGGCCGCCCGCTCGGAGGCCTCGGTGGAGCGCGTCACCGCACGCTGGATGAAGGGCTCCGGCCGGTCGCCGAGCCGCCGCTTCAGGCCGTCGATATAGCCGATCAGGATCTGCAGGAAATTATTGAATTCGTGGGCCACGCTGTTGGTGAGCAGCCCGAGCGCCTCCCGCTGCCGGGACAGGGCGAGCGCGTCCTCGGCGTCGCGCCGCCGTGTCACGTCCACGATCTGCCCGAGGAAACGTGGGGCGTCGCCGGGAGCGGAGAGCGGCAAGAGGTGAAGCTCGCCCCAGAACGAGCTGCCGTCCCGCCGGGCGAACAGGAGTTCGGCGCTCGCGGCTTCGCCCTGGCCCAGCGCCTCCTGTAGGGCGGTCCAGCCGGCATGGTCGCCGTGGCGGCTGGCGAGCGACTCGATTTTCCGACCGAGAAGGTCCGCCTCGTCGAGGCCGGTCAGCGTCAGCAGGGCGGCGTTGACGAGGCCCAGCACCGGCCCGTCTTCCGAGGGGGCGAGCAGGAAGGCGGGTAGCGGCAGGATGGCGACGAGACCGTCCGTGGCCGCGATACCGTGCGCGGGGTTGGACGGGGCGGGAGCGAGGTCGGCGAGTGACGTCATCGGGCGCTGCCAGCGAGGGGCGCAGGCGCCCGGTGTAACGGCACGGGGGACGGGTGGGATCGAGGTGATGCCCAAACCATGCCCGTCAACGCACCAAGTCCCATCCGGATCACGTCACCGGGATCAGCGATTGGCGGTGGTGACGGGCGAAGTGCCGTTGTTGAGGCTGACCCAGGCCTTGCCGTCCTGCCCCTCGCGCTTGACGAAGGTGTAGCCGGTGCGCTGCCAGGGCAGCACCGCGTTGGTCTTGTTGTCGAGGATCAGGTCGCCCCGGTCGGTGCGCACCATCAGCACCGCGTGGCCCTCGCCGATCTCGTCGATCACCACGGTCATGCGCAGGGCCCGGCGCGGCAGGCGGCGCTCGGCCAGCATCCGCCGCTTGAGGAGCTGGATATCCTCGCAATCGCCGAAGCCGTCATCGGGGAAGTCCCACCGGTCGACGACGCCCCAATGGGCCATGTCGGTGATCGGCTTGATGCGGGCGTTGACCCGACGGTTCACGGTGGTCAACGTGTGCCAGATCGAGGGCGTCAGGGTGATGACGGCCGGCTCGGAGAGGTTGACGGCGCATTCGGCCGGATAGCGGGCGCAGAAATCGTTCCAGGCTGCGACCGGTCTGGCGGGGGCACCGGGATCGGCCGCGCTGCCCGTCTCAGGCAGGGCGGCGACGGTGCGAGCCTGGCTCGGCTGAGCCGGTGCGGCGGCACCGCCGATCAGCAGCGTGGTTCCGACCAGGACGAGATGGGCCGCACGGCGGAGCCGCCGCGCCACGTGCCCGCGGGGGAACGCCGATCCGTCGCCGACGCTCCGAAGCACCGCGTATCGCATGGCCGACCGTCCTGCCGCCCCTGTTTCGCGGCAAAGCTTGCACGAGCCCGCGCCGGGCTCAATACGAAAATGAAGAAGTGATGAATCCTGCGCGCCGCTTTCCTGTGCCGCGGCGGGACAAGCCTGGGCGGGCTGGCAAACCGGCCACACCCGGTATCACCTGAAAGACCGCTTCGAACCCCCGGAGGGCGCCTCGTACCGTTCAGCGGTTCGCCGTGGTGACCGGGGAGGTCGCACCGCCCAGGGAAACCCAGGCCACCGCGTCCTGGCCCTCGCGCTTGATGAAGACGTAGCCGGTCTCGTGCCAGGGCTTCACGGCGTTGGTCTTGTTGTCGAGGATGTAGTCGCCCCGGTCGGTGACCAGGGTGAGCACCGCGTGCCCTTCGCCCTTCTCGTCGATCACCACGGTCATCCGCATGGCCCGGCGCGGGAGGCCGGCGGCGGCGAGCAGGTGGCGCTTGAGCAGCTGGTAATCCTCGCAATCGCCCGAGCCGTCCTCGGCGAGGTCCCAGCGGTCGGGCCGGCCCCAATGCTCCTGATCGGTGACCGGCTCGATCGTGCGGTTCACCCGCCGGTTGACCGAGGTGATCGTCGACCAGAGGGCGGGGGTGAGGGCGATGCGGGCGGGCTCAGAGCGGTCGAAGGCGCATTCCGCCGGGTAGGACTGGCAGAACTCGGTCCAGGCCAGGATCGGGCGGGCCTCGGCCCCGGGGATGAGGCTGGCACTCGCCGAGGGAAGGGCGGCCAGCGTCTGCGTGGCCGGCTGAGCCTCGGCGGGAGCGCCGCAGAGCAGGCCGACACACAGGGTGAGCGCCGCCAGGAGACCTGTCGTCGAGGCCGTCTTCAGTTCGGTCTTGAGATGACCCGTCTCGGTGGTGCGCATCGCGGCTTTCCTTCGAACAAGGCCAGGATGTCGCCGCACCCCCTCCGCTGCGCTGAAGCCGATCCGCGCAATTTTATCGATTTGCCGCCGCAGCGACGCGCTCCCCGATGAGGGCGAATTGCGGCTCACGGATCTGCGGCGAATGCCGGGGATCAGGTTAGGTTTCGGGAAACCCTGAGCGTCGCCGAATGGCCGACGGAGCGGCCATCGCTGCGCGGCGCGGCGGCGGCATCAGGGGCATGACAGGCCGCAGTCTCCGCATCCGATGGGACGCGTGCGGGGATGATCTGTCGGTTCGGTGGAGCGGGATCAGCCGGTCGCCCCCGGCCCAGGCCGACAGCGTCGCGGCGCGAAGGCAGCTTCTGCTGCAGGGGAGGTTGGCTCGTCGACAGAAGACGCGTCGCAACGAGACTCTAGAGATGTGATCCGGCGGAACCTAGAGCGCTTTCCGCCGAAGTGGACACCGGTTCGGCGCTAGAAAGCGCGTCATAACAAGGGCCTAGAGCCGTGCCCGATTGCAACGCGGTCGGGCACGGCTCTCGATGAACGCGACAGCCGACGCCATGTGCCGTTCGACTTCAGAGAGTGATGCCCTCGTGGAAGAGGTCCGGCGAGATCGGCAGCAGGAACTGAACGCCGATGCCGCCCTCGAAATAGCGGACCACCCGGCCGGGCGTCGAGCCGACCACCACATGAGCGCCGATCGGCACCTGGGACGGGGTCGCGACGGCCACACCCGACATCGAGATGTCGATGATGCGGGCAGGAATGGACTGGCCGCTGTCCAGGCGCAGCGCCACCCTGGGCTGGGTCGGCACGAGGCGCTCCTGGCTCCGGCCCTCAGGCAGGCCGAGGCTTTCGCGGTTGGCGATCCACATCAGCTGAGAGGCGATCTTCTCGCGCTTGCGCGGCGTGGCGTTGATCCGCATCGCGAAGCCCCCGGGCGGGTGGCGGGCGATCACGCCCTCCAGACGCCCGATCTGGTCGAGATACAGAATCACGCGCTCCCCGATCTCACCCACCACGGCGCAGGTCAGGCGCACGCCGCCGGGAGACATATCCACGGTCTGGCATGGATATTCGCGCCGGTCCGCCAGCATGTAGCGGCCGAGCAGCGTCGTGCGCACCCGCTGATGCCGACGCTGATCGGTGGCGCGGATGGCCAGCGGAGGGGATGCCATCCCAATGTGGGAAAGCTCTTTCATGTCGTCCCGGCCGTCTCAAGATCCAGCCGATTGTGTATCGGTTCCGCAGTTACGAAAGACTTTCCCGGTTTCTGTTGATCCGATTTGCCACTTCTAGGGGGGGGGCGGCCGGGAGAGGTCAGGCCCCGCTGCGCCCGCCCTCATGGACCAGCAGATGGCCGAACCGCACGGGACGGGCATCGTTGGCGGGCTGGGGCAGGGAATCAACGAAGGTTCGGATCGCCGGGCGCTTCGGCGCGGGGGTCTCGAGCACTCGCAGGGAGACGGCCTCGATCCGCTGCAGGGGGCGGCTTCCGAGCCAGTTCGGAATGCAATGAGGGCTCAAGGAGCCAAGGATGCGGGACTGGGTCTTGCCCCGATGGCGCAGGGGCAGGAGCAGCAATTCGAGGTCCAGGCTTTCGTCGCGGGCGGTGAAGCCGGTCAGGCCCGCCACCACGCCGGCCGTGTCGCAGGCGACCGGCTCCACCAGCCGCCACGGGTCGCCGAAACCGTGGGAGCCTCCCCACAGATCGAGGAAGGTGCTGCCCCGCAGCTCTCGCCCGAACAGGGCGCACAGGCGCGTGCCGGCCAGCCGCACGGCGCTCGTGCGCCGGGCGGGATCCGTTTCCAGGATGAAGCTGTCGGCAAGCAGGTTCCGGATCTCGCCCGGCTCGATCTCGCTGCGCTCGGGCGCGGCCCGCTCGCCACGCAGCTGATCCCAATAGGCGTGAAGCTGACGGCTCGTGGGGTGCTTCATGGTGTTCCGCATCGATACGGCCCGGTTCACTTTGGCCTCGGTTCGGGTCGGCTTGGGACGAAGCAACCCGTCCAACGCCGGAGACGGGTGCTCTCGCGCACACCCTATGCCGTCCGATACGGCCACGCTCGCGCAACCCATTCTTAACCTTAACGGCCCGGGGCGCCGGGAGCCGGCCTGTCCCGCCCTGCGACCGATTAGGTCTTGCGGTCGGGCGATCTTGGCCGACATGGTGAGGCATGGATGCCTCCCCCGAATTGCCGCGGCAGGGCCGCGTTCCCGTCTTCAACCTTCCGGGGGTCGTCACCGTCTCCATCGCGGTGCTGGCGGCGGTCCATATCGTCCGCACGGTCCTGCCGGACGATCTCGATCTGTCGCTGCTGCTCCACCTCTCCTTCATTCCGGCCCGCTGGGCCGCGGCCTTCGACCCTTCTCGGGCGGCCGACATCATCCGCGCGGCGGGGGAGGGGGCAGGCTCCGCCGATGTCCTGGCCGCGCGACAGGATTTCGCCCGCTACCTCGTCGCCGACCCGGCGGCGATGCCCTGGACCGGGGCGAGCTACGCCCTGCTCCACGGCTCATGGATGCATCTGATCTTCAATGCCGTGTGGCTCGCCGCCTTCGGCACACCGGTCGCGCGCCGCTACGGCGCCTTGCGCTACGGGCTTCTGGCGCTTGCGGGTATCGTCGCGGGGGCGCTGACCCATCTCCTGCTCGATCCCTACAGCCTGATGCCCCTGGTCGGAGCCTCGGCCGGGATTTCCGCGCTGATGGCGGCGGCGGCCCGCTTCGTGTTCCAGCCCCCGCCGCCCTTCGTAGCCGGCGCTCCCTGGCAATTGCCGCCACGGCCGGCCCTGCAATCGATCCCCGAATTGCTGCGCAACCGGCCGGCCATGCTGTTCCTCGGCATCTGGTTCGTCACGAACCTGCTGTTCGGCGTTCTCGCCCTTCCCCTCGGGGGCAGCGAGGGGCCGATTGCCTGGGATGCGCATCTCGGCGGGTTCGCCGCCGGGTTCTTCCTGCTGCCGCTGATGGAGCGGCGCCTCGGGCGGAGCGGGGCTTAGAGCCTTGCTGTGACGTGCTTTCTTGCGCCGAGCCGGTCTCCATTACGGCGGAAGGCGCTCCAGGCCGTCTCGCTGTGCCGATCGCGCAACAGCGGGGCTTTTTGGAATTTTGCCGGAACTAAGAAAGGAGCGCCGTCCGTCGATTTCAGGAGTGGGGGCGGATTAAACATAAACACGCCAACGACCGCTCCACTCCTGATGGAGATTGGACCCTGGTGAAACATCGAGCCGCCGTCATCGCCCGCCTCGGGCTCGCCCTTTCCTGCGCGCTCGGCCTCGGAAGCGGGGCCGCTCAGGCCGGCTCCGCTGCCCAGCCCGGCCAGACCATCGGCGTGCCGTTCGGCGCGCCGTTCCCCAAGGGCTTCTACGCCGTGAACCTGTCGAGCTTCGGCGTGCGCGAGACCTCGCCGCTCGATTCCGAGAGCAACGTCAACCTGCCGACCCTGCTCTGGGCGACCCCCTTCTCATTCCTCGGGGCGCAGGTGCAGTTCGTCTTCGTGGCGCCCATCGCCGCCTCCAGCGTGCGCGGGGCCCCTTATAACAGCGGTTGGGGCCAACCGCTGCTCGCGGGTCAGCTCGCCTGGGATCTCGGGGACGGGGTAGGCGTCAGCTACCTGCTGGGCGGCTACCTCCCCTGGGACACCCGCTTCCTGACCCAGTCCCCCTCGCTGAGCCACCGCTTCGCGATCACCTATGCCGCCAACGATTGGGCGATCACCTCCAACCTGCTCTACGGCCACATCCTCGAGCCTCGCTCGCCCAATGGCGTGCTCTATCCCGATTACCTCAACCTCGACCTCACCCTGACGAAGAAGTTCGGCAAGTGGCAGGTCGGGCCCGTGGCCTTCGGCTCGGTCGATCTCAAGACCGACGTCGTCGGCTACCGGCAGCAGGGGCAGATCGCGGTGGGGGGCCTCGTCGGCTACAATTTCGGCTTCATGAATGTGCAGGGCTACGTCACCCGCGACGTGGCCGAGCGCAATTACGGCGGCAAGGAAACCCGTGGCTGGCTGCGCGTCGTCGTGCCTTTCGGGCAGGATAAGGGCGAGGTCGAGCCGAACCGGACCCTGATCACCCGCCGGCAGGCCGAGGGACGCTGACCCGACCCGTCGCCCGCCCGTCATCCGCAATGCCGGCAACCGCCCCCGAAGAAACCCGGGGGCGGTTTGCTTGTGCGGGCCGGCCCGATCTGCCCTCGCCGTTCCACCGCATCACCCGGCGAGCGATGGAGTTCGGAATGGCGGGCGCCCTTCGTTCTATGAGGACATTCGAGCTGCCTTGCCCTGGCCTCATGCCGGGAAATGAACTTTTCTTCTCACTCCCTCCTTAGATGAGGGATGGCCCTGCATGTGGCGCTTGCTATCGCGGCCAAGCCGCCACACAATCGCCACACGAAGCCGGGGCCAACCCGGCCGCATCCGGTCCCGCGCCGCGGGCTGACGGCGCGGTCACCCAGGGAGGAGAATTGATGACCGTTGCGCGTATCCTGGCAGAGAAGGGCAGTTCCGTGGTCACGGTGCCCCCGCACCGGACCGTGGACGAGGCCATTCACTTGCTCGCCGAGAAGCAGATCGGCGCTCTCGTCGTGGGCGATGCCGGCGGCCACGTGATCGGCATCCTGTCCGAGCGCGATGTGATGCGGGCCTTGGCCCGCGATGGTGCGGCGGCGCTCGATCAGTCGATCTCGCATTACATGACCACGAAGGTCGTGACCTGCACCCGGCGCGCCAGCATCGAAGACGTGATGGAGACGATGACGGAGGGCCGCTTCCGCCACCTGCCGGTGGTGGAGGACGGGCATCTCGTGGGCGTCGTCTCGATCGGTGACGTCGTGAAACGCCGCATCGCCGCCGTCGAGGCCGAGCATCAGGCGATGCGCGACTACATCACCATGGCTTGAGGCCACCATGGCCCTTCGGGACGTGGCCCTGGGGCCCGTCCCGGGGGGGGGGCTAGGACCGGGCCGCCGCGCTCTCGACCATGCGCCGGATTTCCGGCAGCGCCGCCCGGACCGCTTGGCGGCCCAGATCGATTCCGTAAGCGGCGCGGTGGAACTCGAACTGGCCGAACTCGGCCAGGCGCGGCCGGATCGACACGTCCGGCGGATCGCCGGCCAGCCGCGCCCGTGAGATCCGGTCCTGGGTGATGTTGAAGGCATCGAGCATGACCCGGGCGACGCCGGGGCTCGGCCGGCCGGCTTTGTCCCGCGCCGCCGGAGGGTGACGGCGGCCCATCAGGCGCCGGCTCGCGCCTCGCAGCAGGCCCCAGCGGCCCCGGCGACGCACGGTCGCCTCCAGCGTCTCCTCGATCGTCTCTTCCCCGGGCTCTGCGGCGTCGTCGAGGATGGGTTCGTCCTGCTCGGGCCGGATCACCATGCCGGGCGGGCGCGTCTCGCAGCTCAGGTTGACGCAGATCACGAGGTCGGCCCCGAGTTCCCGAGCCAATCGCACGGGCACCGGGTTCACCAGGGTCCCGTCCATCAGCAGGCGCCCTTCGAGGGCGACCGGCGGGAAAATGCCGGGAATGGCGTAGGAGGCCCGCACCGCCTCGACCAGGGGCCCGCGGGACAGCCAGACCTCGTGGCCGGTGCCGAGTTCGGTTGCCACGCTGGCGAAGGCGAGGCGCAGATCCTCGATCCGGAAGCCGTCGAGTTCCCGGGCGAGACGGCGCCGCAGGCGTTCCCCGGCAATCAGTCCGGAGCCGGTGATGCGGGGGTCGAGCATGCCCACCACCCGTCGGCGGGTGAGGGAGAGGGCGAAATCCTTCAGTTCGCCGATGCGGCCGGCGGCATAGGCGCCGCCCACCACGGCGCCGATGGAGCAGCCTGCCACCACTTCAGGATAGATGCCGGCCTCTTCCAGCGCCTCGATCACGCCGATATGCGACCAGCCCCGGGCCGAACCGCCGCCGAGGGCGAGGCCGATGCGGGGAGAGCGGAATCGCGGCGCCACCGGTTCCACGGCCCCCTCGGGAAAGCGGGGCGCGGCGGACGGGAGCACCTCGAACCTCATCGGTCCGGAGCGGCCGGAACGAGGGAGATGGCGCCGGTCGCGGGGTCGCGTTCGACCTTCCGGTAGAAGCAGGAGCGGCGGCCGGTATGGCAGCAGCCGCCATCGCCGCCGACGGTGACGCGAATCAGGATCGCGTCCTGATCGCAATCGATACGCATCTCGACGACTCGCTGGATCTGCCCCGACGTGGCGCCCTTGTGCCACAGCTCGCCACGGGAGCGCGACCAGTACCAGGCTTCCCCCGTCTCCAGGGTCCGGGCGAGGGACTCGGCGTTCATATGGGCGAGCATCAGCACGCGCCCGTCCTCCGCATCGACGGCGATGCAGGTCACGAGGCCGTCCGCACCGAAGCGCGGCGTGAGGGCGGCACCCTCCTCGACCTCGGCGTGGGAGCCGGGAGAAGCGAATCGCTCAGTCATCGGGAAAGGTCCGGCTGTCTTAAGCCTTCTGACCCCGCACGAGGGTCAGGAAGCGGACCTGCTCGCTCGGATCGGTCTTGTAGAGGCCGCGGAACTGCGTCGTGATCGTCGAGACGCCGGCCTTCTGCACGCCGCGCATCGCCATGCAGAGATGCTCGGCCTCGACCATCACCGCGCAGCCGCGCGGCTGCAGGATGCTCTCGATGGTGTCGGCGATCTGGGCCGTCATCGTTTCCTGCGTCTGCAGGCGGCGGGCGAAGGCATCGACCACCCGGGCGAGCTTGGACAGCCCGACCACGCCCTTGGTGGGGTAATAGGCGATGTGGGCGAGACCCATGAACGGCACCATGTGGTGCTCGCAATGGGAGTAGAACGGGATGTCGCGCACAAGCACGGCGTCCGAATAGCCCTCGACCTCCTCGAACACCCGCTCCAGCAGCGCCTCGGCATCCATGCGGTAGCCGCCGAAGATCTGCTCATAGGCCTTCACCACCCGGGCGGGGGTGTCGATCAGCCCCTCGCGGGTCGGGTCGTCGCCGGCCCAGCGCAGCAGCGTGCGCACGGCGGCCTCCGCCTCCTGCCGGCTCGGACGGCCGAGCGCCACCTCGTTCGGCACCCGCTGGGCCGATTCGGGCAAGGGGGCGATCTCAGGCGCGATCTCGGGATGGCCGGCATCGTTGGCGCCGCGAATCCCTTCGAGACCGTTGGCGCTCATGCGTCTTTCGTCGTCGCTCATGCCGTAGGACAGAGATTTGAGAGCGGCATCCATGGCATCTCCGGCCTTCGCCACACGCGCCTTCATGGTCGTGCTGTCAGGCTTGGCGTACATCGTCGATCCGTCCCGGCGTCTTGAGCGGGTTTAAGTGCCGACGCCCTACGAACGATCCGAATCCTGGGTCAGGGCGTGACCGGGGTCGACGGTGCCATTCTCGCGGAATGGGCTTATCGCGCCTATATCGTCGCAATCGCGCCGCCGCGCAATGCGTGGCATGCGTATCTGGCTCAACGAAATCCGAGAGCCTCAGTCTCTGTCTCTCACAGCGCGCACCGCGAAGGCGTGTCAGCCATGATCGACGACATCTACAACCGCCGCATCCTGGAATTGGCCGCCGACATTCCCCGGCTCGGCCGATTGGCGGCGCCGGATGCGACCGCGACCGCTCATTCCAAGCTGTGCGGCTCGACCGTCACCGTCGATCTCAGCCTGGACGCGGACGGCGCCACGGTGGCCGATTTCGCCCATGACGTGAAGGCCTGCGCCCTCGGCCAGGCCTCCTCCTCGCTGATGGCCCGCCACGTCGTCGGCGCACGGGCCGACGAATTGCGCGCTCTCCGCGACCGGATGCGGTCGATGCTGAAGGAGAATGGCCCGGCGCCTGAGGGCAAGTGGGCGGAATTGGCCGTGCTGGAGCCGGTGCGCGACTTCCGCGCCCGCCACGCCTCGACCCTGCTGACCTTCGACGCCGTGGTCGATGCCCTCGACCAGATCGCAGCCCGAAGGGGCGCGGGTGCCCCCGAGGCAGCCTGAGGCCGTCGTGAACCGTCTGGTCCGCCGGGCCGCGCACGGGGCGATCCGCACCTACCAACTTACCCTGTCGGGCCTCGTCGGACGCCAGTGCCGGCACTGGCCGAGCTGCTCGGCCTATACCGACGAGGCGATCCAGCGCCACGGTCTCTGGGCCGGCGGCTGGATCGGCTTCGCCCGCATCTGCCGCTGCGGGCCGTTCGGCACCCACGGCATCGATCTCGTGCCCGAACGCCTGCCGGAGCGGGCCGCGTGGCACCGTCCCTGGGCCTATGGCCGCTGGCGCGGCGTCGAGGCGCCGCCGCCCCTGGTGTGTGAGGCGGTGGAGGAGAAGTAGCGATCTCCCGTCCCCTCATTCCACGAAAAAGCCCCGGCCTTTCGGCCGGGGCTCGTATCGTTTCAGGTCCTGCGTGGTCGCTTAGCGGCGGTCGCCGAGCAGCGAGAGCAGGAACTGGAACATGTTGATGAAGTCCAGGTACAGCGTCAGGGCGCCGTTGACGGACATCTTGGCAGCGCCCTCGGCGTCGAGGCCGCTGTAGAGGTACATCTCCTTAAGCTTCTGCGTGTCGTAGGCGGTCAGGCCGGCGAAGATCAGCACGCCGAGCACCGAGATCGCGAACTGCAGGGCCGAGGAGGCCAGGAAGATGTTGACCAGCGAGGCGATGATCAGGCCGATCAGGCCCATGATCAGGAACGAGCCCATGCCCGACAGGCTGCGCTTCGTGGTGTAGCCGTAGAGGCTCAGGCCGCCGAAGGTCGCCGCCGTGATGAAGAACACCCGCACCACGCTGGCGCCCGTGAATACGAGCAACAGGGTGGACATCGACGCGCCCATCACCGCCGCGAAGGCCCAGAACATCGTACGCGCCGACGACGCCGACATCCGGTCCATCCGGAACGAGAACACGAAGATGAAGGCGAGCGGCGCCAGCATCAGCACCCACTTGAAGGGGCTGGTGTAGAGGAACTGCCCGAACGGGGTCAGGGCGAGGCGCCCGGCGCCGGTCTGCGCCACGGCGGCCATGTTGAGGCCGAGCGCCACGAGACCCGAGATCCCGAGGCCGACGACCATGTTGTTGTAGACGCCCAGCATGAAGCTGCGCAGGCCCTGGTCGACTTCGACCTGAGAGCCGGCGTACCCCTGCGGCTGGGCGCCGTAGCGGAACGGGCTGTTGTCGAATGCCATGAAAGTTTCCCTTGGAAGCTCTCGGCGTGGGCTTGTGTCGAGGTCCGCACGCAACCCCTGGCGCGTCGAGCGCGCCTCGTGCCTGAATATGTTCGCTGGATCGATCATAAACAAGTGGGCCTCGGCTCCACGGCCGCGTTTTCAAGCCTGTTGAATGACGAAGATTTTTATGGGATTTGCGGGATGAAATACTCCGGTGAAACGTGATTAACCCTTCTCAGATCTGCCGGAGATAGGGAGCCGGCTTCTGGCCCAGGATCCGCCACGTGCCCGCTAGGCCGACCGCCACCGCGAACACCACGGCGAAGGCCGCCACCGCCAGTGCCCCGGCGGGATCGGGAGAGAAGTCGAGGCGCATCACGCGGGAGACGATCACCCACCCCGCCACCGTGCCGGCGGCGATGCCGAAGACGGCGGTGGCGAGCCCGAGGGCGCCGTATTCGAGGGCATAGGCGGAGAGCAGCCGGAGCCGCGTCGCGCCGAGCACCTTGAGCACCACCGCGTCGTAGAGCCGGGCCCGGTGCCCGGCGGCCAGCGCCCCGGCCAGCACCAGCAGGCTCGCGACCACCGCGACGACGCTGGCGCCGCGGATCGCCAGCACCAGCTTGTGGACGAGGTCGTTGACCGCCTCCAGCGCGTCTCTCACCCGCACGCTGGTGACGGAGGGGAATTCCTTGGCGGCGTCGCGCACCACCTCCGCCTCCAGCTTCGGATCGGGCCCGTTCGGCAGGGTGAGCGTCGCGAGATCCGCGTGTGGCGCGCCCCGGAAGGTGCCCGGGGAGAACACCATCACGAAGTTGATGCCGAGCGAGCGCCACTCGATCTTGCGCAGATTGGCGATCTTCGCCGTGATCCCGCGGCCGAGGACGTTGACGGTGACCGTGCTGCCGACCTTGAGCCCCAGGGAATGGGCGAGCTCGACATCGAAGGAGACGAGGGGCTGGCGGCCGTCCTCCGCGCTCCACCACGCGCCCTCGACCACGCGCGAGCCGTCTGGCAGGGCGTCGGCGTAGGTGATGCCCCGGTCGCCATCGAGCACCCAGGCGGCGTCCTCCGGCGGCTTGATCTGCCCGGCGGGCACGCCGTCGAGGGCCGTGATGCGGCCCCGCATCATCGGCACCCGCTCGATCTTGGCATCGGGGGCATGTGCCCCGAGGAAGCTGGAGAAGGCCTCCGCGTCCCGTGACGGCACGTCGAGGAAGAACAGGCTCGGGGCCCGGCCCGGCAGGGAGCTTTGCAGCGCCCGGGTGATGTTGCTGTCGATGGCGCTCAGGGTCACCAGCAGGGTCGTGCCGAGCCCCAGCGAGAGCACCACCGCCGGTGTCAGGGCGCCCGGCCGGTGGAGATTGGCCAGCGCCATGCGCGGCACCATCCCCTTCGGCCGCGGCAGGCGGGCGGCGAGCGCCATCATTCCGGAGGCGATCAGGCGCAGAGCCCCGAAGGCGAGGGCGGCGGCGGCCATGAAGATCAGCGCCACCTTCCGGTCGAAGGCGGTGAGGAGGGCGAGGCCCGCCAGCGCCAGCAGCGCCCCGGCGAGCACGGCGAGGTAGCGCCAGCGCGGCCGGCGCCCGGAGGGATCGACGGTATCGCGGAACAGCCCGGCGACGGGGACGTCATGGGCCCGCCCCAGGGGCAGGATCGCGAAGGCCAGCGCCGTCAGCAGGCCATAGGCCGCCGCCAAAGCGAGGCGCCCCGGCGCGATCTCGGGGTTGAGCGGCAGCGGGAGCTGATCCCTCAGGGCGGCATCGAGGAGGAAGGGCAGGCCGGCGCCGATGGCGAGACCCAAGACTGTGCTGAACGCGGCGATCAGCATGACCTGGATGAGGTAGAGCCCGACCACCTGCGAGCCCGGCGCGCCGACGCTCTTGAGAGTGGCGATCGACTCCTGCTTGCCATCGACGAAGGCGCGCACGGCATTCGCGACGCCGACCCCGCCGACGATCAGGGCGGTGAGTCCGACCAGCGTCAGGAACTGCGTGAAGCGTTCGATGCCCTTGGCGAAGCGCGGATCGGCATTGTCGCGGGAGCGCATTTCGAAGCCCGCCTCGGGCAGGGCCTTCTGGATCGCCGCGTTGACCGCGGCGAGGCGGGCGTCGTCGGCCTCCGGCATTTGCAGGCGATAGGTGAAGCGGTTGAGGCTGCCTGGCTGGATCAGGCCGGTGGCCCGCAAAGCCGGCAGCGAGATCAGCAGGCGCGGCCCGAATCCGATGCCGCTGCCGATCCGGTCCGGCTCGGATACCAGGGCGGCGCGGATCTCGATGGGGAAGCCGCCCAGGGTCACCCGGTCGCCGGGTTTCAGCCCGAGCCGCGTCAGCAGGGCCGGATCGGCCGCTGCTCCGTAGAGGCCGTTTCGCTCGGCGATGAGATCCTGCGCGCCTCCCGGCGGGTCGGTCTCGACCGCGCCGACCGCCGGGTAGCTGCCATCGACCGCCTTCAGCTCGACCAGGGCGGCGCCGCCATCGCCGGCCACCGCCATGGCCCGCAGGCTTGCGACCTCCGACACGGGCGCCTGCCCATCGAGCACGGCCCGCTCGGCCGGCGTCGCCTCGCGGTTGATCAGGCTGTAGGTGATGTCGCCGCCCAGGATCCGCCGCCCCTCGCGCCCGAGCCCGCCGGAGAGCGAGGCGGCGATGGAGGTGACGCCGCTGATCGCCGCCACGCCCAGCGCGATGCAGGCGATGAACACCCGGAAGCCCGACAGCCCGCCGCGCAATTCGCGCAAAGCCAGCCGCCAGGTGAGCGGCAGACGGGAGGCGGGGGCCGGCTTCGACGATTCCGGCCGGGACAACGTACCGTGCATGCGCGCTCGATGGTTTCGATGGCCGGTGTCGGCCGGGTCCAATCTGGGCGTTCATACGCGTCACGCAACGGCCCGTACCGCCGCATCACCGCGCGAGGCCCCGCGTCGCGGGCGCTTCCAAGCGCGGGCCGCAGCCGCTAAACCCGCAGGCCTCCCCTTTTCGCGGAGCGTCGAGAGAATCCCGTGCCGTCCCTGCGCCTGGGCGTGAACATCGATCACGTCGCCACCGTCCGCAACGCCCGTGGCGGAGTCTCTCCCGATCCCGTGCGCGCCGCCCGCGAGGCCGTGGCGGCGGGGGCCGACGGCATCACCGCGCATCTGCGCGAGGATCGCCGCCATATCCGCGACGCCGACATCGCCGTGCTGAAGGGCCTGCCGGTGCCGCTCAATCTCGAGATGGCGGCCACCGACGAGATGGTCGGCATCGCGCTCGCCACCAAGCCCCACGCCGCCTGCCTCGTGCCGGAGAAGCGCGAGGAGCGCACCACCGAGGGCGGCCTCGATATCGTCGCCGGCCGCGCTCACCTGGCTCCCCGCATCGCCGCACTGTCGGAAGCGGGCATCCGCGTGTCCCTGTTCGTCGAGCCCGACGAGGCGGTGATGGAGGCGGCCCATGCCCTGCGGGCGCCGGTGGTCGAGCTGCATACCGGCTCCTATTGCGAGGCGGTGATCGCGGGTGAGCCGGCGAGGATCGCGCATGAACTCGACCGGATCGTGCGGGCCGCCGCCCACGGCGCCGGGCTCGGGCTGGAGATCCATGCCGGTCACGGCCTGACCGTCGAGAGCGTCGGCCCGGTGGCGGCGCTGCCACAGATCCGTGAGCTGAATATCGGCCACGCGCTCATCGCCGAGGCGATCTTCGTCGGCCTGCGGCAGGCGGTCCACGATATGCGCGCGGCCATGGACCGGGCGCGGCGGCAGGCCGAACCGTGATCCTCGGCATCGGCACCGATCTCTGCGACATCCGCCGCATCGAGGCCTCTCTCGGCAAGTTCGGCGAGCGCTTCACCCATCGCGTCTTCACCGATGGCGAGCGGGCGACCTGCGACCGGCGCGCCGCCCGCGCGCCGTCCTACGCCCGGCGCTTCGCCGCCAAGGAGGCCTGCGCCAAGGCGCTCGGCACCGGCATCGGTCAGGGTGTGTTCTGGCGCGATATGGAGGTGGTGAGCCTGCCCAGCGGCCAGCCGACCCTTCGTCTGAGCGGAGGTGCGCAGGAACACCTGGCGCGCATGGTGCCGGAGGGGCACGAGGCGCGGCTTCACATCACGCTGACCGACGAACCTCCCCTCGCACAAGCCTTCGTGATCATCGAAGCGGTTCCGGCCGTAGCCGCAACATAGGTTGGCATCGGCCCAACCCTCGCGTTGCGGGCGGGCGCGGCTTAGTCTAGACCCGCCGCCCAGCAGGACAGCCACCGCCACAAAAACGCGGCTGCCGGACGACACGGCGGGGCCGAAGGCGGGATCATCATTCAATGAGCATGGGGCGCGCGCGCGTGGATCGCCAGGGCAAGACGGAGATCCGGACGGCGGAGCCCGGAACCTGGGCGAGCATCCGGGAAACCGTGAAGGTCGGCGTCCAGGCGCTGCTGATCGCGCTGGTGGTGCGGACGCTGCTGTTCCAGCCGTTCAACATCCCCTCGGGCTCGCTGATCCCGACGCTGCTGATCGGCGATTACCTGTTCGTCTCGAAATACACCTACGGCTACTCGAAATACTCGCTGCCGCTTTCGGAGTACCTTCCGTTCCAGGCGCATGGTCGGATCTGGGCCGCCGAGCCGAAGCGCGGCGACATTGCCGTGTTCAAGCTGCCGAAGGACAACTCGACCGATTACATCAAGCGGGTGATCGGTTTGCCGGGCGACAAGATCCAGGTGATCGAGGGCGTGCTGAACATCAACGGCAAGCCGGTCAAGCGCGAGCGCATCGCCGATTACGAGACGCTCGATGCCTTCGACCAGACCGTGAAGGTGGCGCAGTACATCGAAACCCTGCCCGGCGGCGTATCGCATCGGGTGATCGAGCGGGACGGCGACCGCGGCTTCTGGGACAACACCGAGGTCTATACGGTGCCCGCTGGCCACTTCTTCATGATGGGCGATAATCGCGACAACTCGACCGATTCGCGTGATCTCGCCAGCGTCGGCTACGTGCCCTTCGAGAATTTCGTCGGCCGTGCCGAGATGATCTTCTTCTCCATCGACGAGCGGACCCCGGCCTGGCAAATCTGGCGCTGGCCGACCGACGTGCGGTGGAACCGCATCTTCTCGACCATCCACTGAGTTCCTGACGGACGTGACGGCGACGGGACGATCTGCCGGTCTCGCTTCGGGCGGGCGGCGATGAGCGAGGACGGCGAAGGCGCCGGGCGCTCCAGCCGCGCGCGGCGGGCGCATCGTTCGCGGCCGGGCCTCGACGTGCTGGAAGCCCGAATCGGCCACGTCTTCACCGACCCCACCCTTCTGCCCCTGGCCCTGACCCATGTCAGCAAGGCCGGCCAGTCGGGCCGGGTCGGCAGCTATCAGCGCCTGGAATTCCTGGGCGACCGCGTGCTCGGTCTGGCGGTGGCCGAGACGCTCTACCGCTCCCTTCCCGACGCGGAGGAGGGCGAACTGTCCCGGCGCCTCGCCGGCCTCGTGCGGCGCGAGACCTGCGCGGCGGTGGCCGAGGCCTGGGAGGTCGGGCCCCATCTCAATCTCGGCCCCGGCGAGATCCAGACCGGCGGGCGGCGCAACCAGACCATTCTCGCCGATGTCTGCGAGGCGATCCTCGGCGCAGTCTTCCTCGATGCCGGCTACGAGGCGACCCGGGCCATCGTGCAGCGGGCCTTTCGTCCCGGTGAGGAAACTGCCGCGCCCCGCGGGCGTGACGCGAAATCGGCCTTGCAGGAATGGGCAATGGCGCGCAGCCTGCCGATCCCGCTCTACGAGGTGGTGGAGCGCTCGGGGCCCGACCACGCGCCGGTCTTCCGCATCGCGGTCAGGGTTGAGGGCATCGAGCCCGGCTACGGCGAGGGCGCCTCGAAGCGGGTGGCGGAGCAGGAGGCGGCTCAGGCCGTCCTCACCCGCGAGGGCATCGGGGGAACACAGAGACAGGATGGTACGGGTGGTTGAGTTTCATGGTTAAGTTTCATGGCTGAGCACGAAGCGGGCAACGAGGACGGCGAAGGCCTGCCCCCGCAGGAGACGCGGGCTGGATTCGTCGCGCTGATCGGCGTGCCGAATGCAGGCAAGTCGACCCTGCTCAACGCCCTCGTCGGCGCCAAGGTCTCCATCGTCTCCCGCAAGGTTCAGACGACGCGGGCGCTGGTGCGCGGCATCGTCATGGAGGGCGAGGCACAGATCGTCCTCGTGGACACGCCCGGCATCTTCGCCCCCAAGCGCCGCCTCGACCGGGCGATGGTGCATTCCGCCTGGAGTGGCGCGGCGGATGCCGACGCGGTCTGCCTGCTAGTCGATGCCCGGAAGGGGGCGGACGAGGAGGTCGAGACGATCCTGCGCCGCCTGCCGGAGGTGAAGCGGCCCAAGATCCTGATCCTCAACAAGATCGACCTGATCGCCCGCGAGCGCCTGCTCGAACTGGTGGCCAAGCTCAATACTCTGGTCCCGTTCGAGGACACGTACATGATCTCGGCGCTCAACGGCGACGGCGTGGCCGACCTGCGCAAGGCGCTGGCGGCGCGGATGCCGCCGGGGCCCTGGCTCTACCCCGAGGACCAGATTTCGGACGCGCCCCTACGGATGCTCGCCGCCGAGATCACCCGGGAGAAGATCTACGACCGGCTGCACGAGGAACTGCCCTACCGCTCCACGGTCGAGACCGACCAGTGGCAGGTGCGGCCCGACGGTTCGGTGCGCATCGAGCAGACCATCTTCGTCGAGCGCGAGAGCCAGCGCTCGATCGTGCTGGGCAAGGGCGGCCAGACGATCAAGGCGATCGGGCAGGCGGCGCGGCTGGAAATCGCCGAGGCCGCCGAGGCCAAGGTGCATCTGTTCCTGCACGTGAAGGTCCGCGAGAACTGGGCCGACGATCCCGCCCGCTACCGCGAGATGGGCCTCGAATTCCCGACGGGCTGACCGATTTACCTCCACGCACTCCCACTCTCCGCCTCATCCTGAGGTGCCCGCGTCAGCGGGCCACGAAGGATTCTCCAGATGCCGCGCGATTCCTGGAGGATCCTTCGAGGCTTCGCTTCGCTCCGCACCTCAGGATGAGGAGGCGGGCGGGAGGATGCGCGGGTGATCGAGTGTCGTCCCATGCCAGCATGCCATGACCCATACCGATCCTGACATCCGGGCCGTTCTCTACGGCCTTCCGCCGGACGATCTCGCCGAACGGCCTGCGGGCGCGGTCCAGGTCTCGCCGCTGATTCCCGGCTCGGCCCGACTCGAGGACCTCGCCGAGGCCGGCCTCGATTCGGCCGTGCTCCTCGCGCCGCCCGGCACGGTCGAGCGGCGCTACGTCCTGGCCCTGGCGATTCGCGCCCTGCGGCCCGGCGGCCGGCTCGTCGCGCTGGCCCCCAAGGACAAGGGCGGCACGCGCCTCGCCAAGGCATTGCGCACCTTCGGCTGTGCGGTCACCGACGAGCCCCGCCGGCACCACCGCATCTGCACCGCCCTGCGACCCGGGACGCCCTCCGGCCTCGACGCGGCGGTGGCGGAGGGTGCTCCGCGCCATATCGACAATCTCGCCCTCTGCACGCAGCCCGGCATCTTCTCCTGGGACCGGCTCGATCCCGGCACCGCCCTGTTGCTGCGTCACCTGCCGGCCCTGTCGGGGCGCGGCGCCGATTTCGGCTGCGGCCTCGGCATCCTTGCCCGCGCGGTGCTGAAATCGTCGAAGGTCGCCTCCCTTGCCCTGATCGATATCGACCGCCGCGCCGTCGCCATGGCCCGGCGCAATGTCGACGAGTCGCGGGCCAGCCACCATTGGGCCGATCTGCGGGGCGCGGAGCCGGCTTTGTCCGGGCTCGACTTCGTGGTCACCAATCCGCCCTTCCACGACGGCGGCGCGGAGGATCAGGCCCTGGGCCGCGCCTTCATCGCCCGCGCGGCCTCGGCCCTGCGGCCGGGCGGGACGCTCCACCTCGTGGCCAATGCCCATCTGCCCTACGAGGCGCCCCTGCGCGACGCATTCCGCAGCGTCACGCCGGTGGTCACGGAAGGGGGCTACAAGCTGTTCGAGGCGCGCAAGTGAGATCGGACCTCGCATGACCAAGGCGGTTCGCCTCGACCGGCTGCTGGCCAATCTCGGTTACGGTTCGCGCCGGGAGGTGGAGGGGCTGGCCTGGGCCGGTCTCGTTCGCCTCGACGGAGAGAAGCTGACCGATGCGGCGCAGCGCATCCCGCTCGATCCCGACCTGTCGGCGCGGATGACGGTTCAGGGCCAACCTCTCGATCCGCTGCCGGGCCTCTGCCTGATCCTGCACAAGCCGCTCGGCGTCACCTGCTCGCACAAGGAGGCGGGGCCGCTGGTCTACAGCCTGCTGCCCGAGCGCTGGCGGCGGCGCGATCCCGCGCTCTCCACCGTCGGGCGCCTCGACAAGGAAACCTCGGGCCTCTTGCTGCTGACCGATGACGGCGCCCTGCTGCACCGGATCATCTCGCCCAAGGCGAAGGTCGCCAAGCGTTATCGGGTCACGCTGGCGAGGCCGCTCCAGGGCGACGAGGTGTCGATCCTCGCCTCCGGCGAATTGATGCTGGACGGCGAGGACAAGCCGCTCCTGCCGGTGGAGATGGAGGCGGACGACGCCACGCATTGCACGGTCACCCTGCACGAGGGCCGCTACCATCAGGTTCGGCGCATGTTCGCGGCGATGGGCAACCATGTCGATGCGCTCCACCGCGACCGGGTCGGCGGCCTCGCCCTGCCGTCCGATCTGGAGGCGGGCGGATACCGGGTGCTCGGCCCCGGCGAGATCGCGGCGGTGTTCGCAGGGTGATCGCAGTCAGCCGGCGGCCGGCCGGCGCCGGGCGAGGAGGCGGTCGAGCGCCACCATTGTCCAGCCGACTGCGAGGAAGGCCGCTGCGATGGCGCCGGCATAGGCCGCCACCGGCCCCCAGCCGAGCTTGCCCACATCGAGGAACGGGTAGGGATAGCGGGCATCGAATGCGCCCCGCACCAGGGTGTAGGCGAGGTAAGCCAACGGATAGGCCGCGAACAGCAGCGGATCGCGGGCCGAAAGCCGCCCCTTCGGCACGAAGGCGAGCCAGAACAGCGGCACCAGCACCGGCAGCGCCTGATGCAGCAGGATGTCGCCGACGAGGTCGCCGCCGCGCAGCTCCCTCAGGCCGTAGAGCAGCAGCCGCTGGACGACGCCGACGAGCAGGCTCGCGAGCGCCGTCCCGGCCACGAGCCAGGGCTGGGACAGGCCCGGCCGCCGCAGCGCGATCCCGCCGAACACCACGGCGACGACAAGCCCGGTGAGATTGGTGAAGTAGGCGACCATGATCCAGGCCGTGGCCGGCACCGAGCCGGTGCGGCCGAATACGGCGATGAAGCCAGCCGCCACACCCAGGGCGGCGCAGAGAGCGATCAGGGCCGCGGCGAGCCGGGCGGAGCGGGAGGGGGCCATCGTCGAACCCGGAGGAAGCGGCTCCGTTCTGGCCGCCCTTCGCGACTTTGGCGTGACGGGCTTCGCCGCTTGACAGCGAGGCTCCCGTTCAGGACGCACGGATGCCGTGCTGCTCGACCTGTTCCACCTCCTGACGACGCCCGCGCCGCATCCGCAGCGCCGCCTCGGCTATCGCCGCGACAGCATCTGGCTGATGTCGCGGGCCCGCCGCTGCCGACGGGCCTGGACGCCGCATCTGGAGGCGAGCCGGGCGGTGATCCGCGCCGCCATCGCGGCGACGGAACGGCGCGACACGGTCGTGGTCCTGGGCTCCGGCCCCCTCGCCGACGTTCCGCTGGACGATCTCGCCCGGGCCTTCCGCCGGGTGGTGCTGATCGATGCGGTGCATCCGCGTCCGGCCCGGAGCGCTATGCGGGCCTTCCCCCATGTCGAAGCCCTGACGGCGGATCTGAGCGGGGCCATGGCCCTGATGATGGGCGAGGCCGCCGATCTCGATCCGCGCCTGCCGCCGGTCTGCGCCGAGCCCTCCACCGATCTGGTGATCTCGGCCAATCTGCTGTCGCAGTTGCCGATCCGGCCGGTGGCGCGGCTGGAGGCGGGGCGGCGCCCCTTCGGCCCATGGAGGGCGGAGGACGGGGACGCCTTCGGCCGGCGGATCGTCGAGGGGCATATCGAGGCGTTGGCGGGCCTCGCCGCGCGGATATGCCTGCTCACCGATCTCGACGAGCGCGAGGAGGACCGGCACGGCCGGGTCCATGAGCGGCACGACCTGCTCTACGGCGTGCGCTTGGGGCGGCCCGAGCGAGCCTGGGATTGGGAGCTTGCCCCCTTCGGCGAGATCGCCCGGGACCGGCGCCTGATCCACCGCGTCGCCGGCTTCTGCGATTGGCGGCGATAGAGCCTCGTCCCGAAAGGGGGGCTTTCGGGAAAAGACGAGGCGAAACAGGGATCCAACTCTGGAACCCTCAGAGCAAATTAAGAAAGAAACTCTGTTAGCCGGGCTGTCTGACAAGTCGAGAGGGTTTATCTGGCAATGCCATCCGACATCCTGCCTTTATTGTCTCGAAGACAGGCATGTTCGGAAGTGAAACGCGGACAAATCAGAAAACGCGTTCGGGAGGTTTTTGCACGATGCGCCGCCTTTTCGCCCTGCTTCTCGCCGTTCTGCTCCTGCCCGGTGCCGCGCAGGCTCTCTCGATGACGGATACGCTGGAGGCGTGGCGGCAGAGCTCCGCCATGGACCGGCTCCAGCTCGCGACCCGCTTCGGCAAGTCGTTCGTCTCGGTCAATGAGAGCTTCACCGCCGGCTATTTCGTGAAATGCATCGACGAGGTGGCCGGCTACTCGAATGCCCAGAAGGCCAAGATCGAGGACGCGGTGCGCGAATGCGTGGCCTCGCAGCTCCGGATGACCGGACAGGGGCAGAGCGACGAGTAGGGGCTCCCCGCCTCACCCCGGTCACCGCACCGGAGGGGCGGATCAGATCTCGATCTCGGTGCCGATCTCGATGACCTGACGGGCCGGCACGCAGAAATGGGCGCCGGTGCGCTCGGCATTGTTCTGCATCACCGCGAAGACGGCCTCGCGCCAATCCGACATGCCGCGTCGATCCGAAACCGGGATGATCGTCTCGTGGCCGACGAAGACGGTGAGATCCTCGGTGAAGGCGGCGGGCAGGAGTCCGGCATGGACGGCGCAGGCCAGACCTTCGGGGATCGAGGCCGATTGCATGAAGCCGTAGCGCAGCACGACGCGGCGGATATCGGGCGTGATCTCGGTGACCCGCGCCCGCTTGTCCGGCGGCACCGTCGGCGTTTCCTCGAACAGCGCCGTGACGATCAGGACGCGGGCGTGCAGCGCGCCGAGGCGCTCGACGAAGCGCATCATCGGCAGGGGGATGCCCTCAAGGGCAGAGGACAGGAAGGCGGCCGAGCCCGGCAGCGTCGCCGGCGGCGTGTCGCGCAGGCCCTCCAGGAACCGGGCCTCCGGCTGGCGCAGGGCGATCCGCGCCTCCTCGAGGCAGGCATTGCCCTTGCGCCAGGTCAGCATCAGGAAGGCGACCGCGCCCGCGAGCAGCAGCGGAAACCAGCCGCCCTCGAACAGCTTCACGCTGTTGGCGGAGAGAAAGATCAGGTCGATCAGCAGGAAGAAGCCGTTGACCGCCAGCACCGGGATCAGGCCGTAGCCCCATTTGCGGGCGACGAGGCCGGCGAGCAGCGTCGTGATCGCCATGAGCAGCGAGACGGCGATGCCGTAGGCGCCGGCCAGGGCGTCGGAGGAGCGGAAGATCAGCACCGCCGAGAGCGTGGCGGCGGCGAGCAGCCAGTTCACCGTCGGCACGTAGATCTGGCCGCGCTCGTCGGGGGCGGTGTGGACGATGTGCAGCGGCGGCAGGAAGCCGAGCTGGACGGCCTGCTGGGTCAGGGAGAACACCCCCGAGATGACCGCCTGCGAGGCGATGACCGCGGCGAGCGTCGCCAGCCCGATCAGCGGATAATGCGCGAAGGCCGGAGCGAGGCGGTAGAACGGGTTCTCCGCCGCCGCAGGGTCGACGAGCAGGATCGCGCCCTGCCCGAAATAGTGAATCACCAGGGCCGGCAGCACCAGGGCGAACCATGCCACGCGGATCGCGCGGGCGCCGAAATGGCCGAGATCGGCATACATCGCCTCGCCGCCGGTGACCGCGAGGAAGGCAGCGCCCAGCATTGCAAAGCCGACATGCAGGCCGGCATGGGCGGTGAACTCGACGGCCCGTAGGGGATTGACCGCGCTCAGGATCTGCGGCGCCTGAACGATGCCGCCGAGGCCCATCGCCGCCAGCACGAGGAACCAGAGCAGCATGACCGGGCCGAAGATCCGGCCGATGAAGGCGGCGCCCCGGCGCTGCACGAGGAAAAGCCCGACGAGGATGACGAGGGCGAGCGGCACCACGAACCGGTCGAGGCCGGGGGCATCGACCTTCAATCCCTCGATCGCCGAGAGCACCGAGATCGCCGGGGTGATCGCCCCATCGCCATAGAGCAGGGCGGCGCCGACGAGACCGACCACCAGCAGGAGGGCCTGCCGCGAGCCGGCCTTTGCATGGCGGGCGCCGAGCAGGGCCAGCATGGCGACGATGCCGCCTTCGCCGCGATTGTCGGCCCGCAGGATCAGCACCGCATATTTCAGCGAGACGACGAGGATCAGCGCCCACAGGATCAGCGAGACGGCGCCGGTCACCGCGGCGGCGCTCGGCTCGGCCCCCTGGCTCGCGGCGCGGACCGCCTCCTTGAGGGCATAGAGCGGGCTGGTGCCGATATCGCCGTAGACGACGCCGAGGGTGCCCAGCAGGAGGCCGGCCCCCAGGCGATGGCCCGGACCCGAAGCCGGGAGGTCCGCTTCGGAGGCTGGAGCGGCGGGCTGGCTCAAGGGAGGCTCCGGGGAGCGGGGCTGATCGTGGCGGCACACCTATGCGGCGGCCCGCCGGAATCCAGGGGGCTACGGCACCGCTCGCGAGCTCGTGCTTCTACGCTGCGGCGGCCCTACGGCGTTCCTTTGTCCGGCGCGGAGCGGTTGTCGCGCAGGCGGGCCGCCCCGGCGGCGGCCTTCTCACCGATGCGGGTGCGAAGATTCTCGGACAACTCGATATCGACGAGGTGCCACCCCCAGTCGCGCAGGCGCAGGCGGATGCGGAACTGCTCGTTGCGGGGCCGGTCCGGCGGCACGGCGATCACCACCGAGCGGAAACCGCGCATGTCGGAGGAGAGATAGTAGCGCAGCAGCCGGGTGAGATCGGGGATGCGCAGGCCGTCGCGACGCTCGTGGCGATTGGCCGGCGCGGCGAGGTCGGCCCCCTGCGGCCAGCCGTCGTCGAGAAGATCGATTACCGCCTCCGGAGTTAGGGCCGATTCCATGACCGGCAGGGCGAAGGCCGCGGCCGCATCGGCGATGCGCTGCCGTTCGCGCGGATCGAGGGCGGTGCTGTCGGCCTTCACGGCGGCGCTGATCTGGCGGGCGAGCGACAGGCGCAGGGTGCGGAAGTTGACGCGCCGCTCCACCGCCGCCTTGTCCCCCGCCTGGACCGCTGCGGCGAACTCGTAAAGCGACCAGAACGGCGTCAGGGTATAGGCGAACCAGCCGAGCACCGCGACGAGGGGAAGCAGCCACCAGCGCATCGGATCAACCGAGCAGACGCGGGCGCTTCATGCCGGATCCCGATCCTGTGCCGAGTCCCGCTCGGCGTGCCAGCCGGCGAGACCCGAGAAGGCCGCGACGACGCCCTCGTAGACCGGGCGCTTGAACGGGACGATGAGGTCCGGCAGCGTCTCCAGCCGCTCCCAGCGCCACGCATCGAATTCGGGCTTGTGTTGGCCGCCGCCGGGGGCCTCCACGTCGATCGCCGCCTCACTGCCGGTCAGTCCGAAGGCGAACCATTTCTGCCGCTGGCCCCGGTAGCGCCCCTTCCAGGCCTGCTTCATGACCTCCGACGGCAGATCGTAGGCAAGCCAGTCACGGGTCTCGCCCAACAGCGTGACCGCATCCGCCGGCACGTTGGTCTCTTCATGAAGTTCGCGCAGGGCCGCGGCCAGGGGCGCCTCACCCTCATCGATCCCACCCTGCGGCATCTGCCAGGCGAGATCGCCGTCGACATGCTCCGGCCCCGCCTCCCGCTTGCGCCGTCCGATGAAGACGCGGCCATCGCGGTGAAACAGGGTCACGCCCACGCAGGGGCGGTAGGGAAGCGCGCTGCCCTCGGGCAGGCGCAGGAGATCGTCGTTGGAGCGGGTCATCGCGGGCTCGTGCTGGCGGCGCGACCATAGGAGGCCGATCCGGCCCCCGCAACGATGATCGGCGATGCGTTAGGGCGCGGCGCTCGACACTTTGCCGGCGCCGCCCGCCTGACGCAGGGCCACGCTGACCGGCACCAGCCTCACGCCGCGCGTTTCCAGATCGCGGGACCAGCGGGACAGCCGATCGATGGTCATCGGCGAGGCACTGCCCGAGGCGAGGACGAAGCCCTTCTGCCGGGCCAGCGTCTCCAGGCGGGCGAGTTCCGCATCGATGGCGTCGGGCCGAGCCACCGCGTCGATCACGGCCTCGGCGCGGGCGGAAGGCAGCTTCGCCTTGGCCGCCGCCCCCGCTAGCTGCGACCGGGGCACGGTGCCGTCATCGACGAAGCCGAGGCCGCGGGCGGCCAGATCCTTCAGGACCGGGTCGAGGGCCGAGGCCTCGCTCATCAGCTTGGCGCCCATGACGTTCACCACGCCGACGAAGCCGGGGAAGCGGCTCATCGCCCAGGCGGCGCGGTCGAGATTCTCGCCCGGGCGCGCCGCCGCCAGCAGCGTCTGCGGCCCCGGATCGCTGTCGGGATAGTCGAAGGGTTCCATCGGCAGCTGGAGCAGCACCTCGTGGCCGGCCTCGCGGGCGCGGGCCGCGATCTTCTCCAGATCGCCGCCATAGGGCGAGAAGGCGAGGCTGATCGGCGCGGGCAGCCGGGCGATCGCGCCGAGCGTCGTGGCCTCGCCGATTCCGAGGCCCGAGACCAGAATGGCGATGCGCGCGCCCGGCCCCGGCTCCTCCGGCCGGGCATAGACATCGAGCGGGCGCAGGCGGCCCTCGCCGAGGCGGGGCAACGGCCCGTGGCGCCCGCGCTCGATCAGGCGCGGATCGGGCGCAGGGTTGAGCTTCACCTGGGTAGCATTGGGCACGCGAATGATGACCGGGGCGTCCGGTGCCGTCGAGCCGTCGGGGCGGACCACGCTGACCCCGGAGGCTTGCTCCAGAGCCTGGGCGGATTGCACCGGGCCGGTCGCGGCGCTGGGCGCGGCCTCCGCGGCCTTGGGCACGGGCGCGGCCGGCTCGCGGATCTCGATGGTGGCGTCGGCACGGGGCTCGCCGCCGCGCGGATCCCCGGTGAGGGCGATGCCTGCGGCCAGCAGGATCAGCCCGACCAGCGAAGCCGCCCCGACGAGGGCGCCGGGGGAGGGGGAAAAGCGCCCGCGCGGTGCCTTATCCCCGACCCCGAGGGGCTTTGTCAGGATGTCGTCGGCCGCGTCGCTCACCCGCCGTCCCGTCCCGCTAGAGCGCTTTCCGACGAAGTGGACATCGGTTCGTCGAAAGAGAGCGCGTCACAACAAGAAACCAGAAACATGATCCGACCCAACGGGGTCGGGCACGGCTCTAGACCATCGTCCCGAAAGGTCGCCTCCGGCTTTCGGAGAGACGACGCGGCAGTCCCCACCGCTCGGCATTTCGCCGGACGACCGAGTCCCGAACGCCGGGGCCTTCGAGGCCGAACGGAAAACGGCCCGCAAGTCCGGTCTGAACCGGCATTGCGGGCCGTCATGGTTAATCTTTTGCTAAATTCACGACGGCCGGGCGGCCGCCGATCAATTCTGCGTGGCCGGCTTCGTCACGTTGGCCGCACCCTTCTGGATGCCGTGCAGGAAATCGACCGCGGCGATGAGCTGCTTGTCCTTGGCCGGGTCCGGCGGGATGTAGGCCGAGGAACCGCCGCGCTCCTCGGTGTCCTTCTGCTTGAGGTGGCCCTTCAGGCCGGCCTCACCCTTGGTCTCGTCCTTGCCCTTCAGATCGTCGGGCACATCCTGCAGCACCTCCTGATCCGGCTCGATGCCCTTGGCCTGAATCGAGCGTCCGGACGGCGTGTAGTAGCGGGCGGTGGTGAGGCGCAGGGCGCCCTGGCCACCGAGCGGGATGATCGACTGCACTGAGCCCTTGCCGAAGGAGCGCGTGCCCATGATCGTCGCGCGCTTGTGATCCTGCAGGGCGCCGGCCACAATCTCGGAAGCCGAGGCCGCGCCGCCGTTCACCAGCACGACGATCGGCTTGCCCTTGGCAAGGTCACCGGCCTTGGCGGAGAAGCGCTGGGTCTCGTCCGGGTTGCGGCCGCGGGTGGAGACGATCTCGCCGCGATCGAGGAAGGCATCCGAGACCATCACCGCCTGATCGAGCAGGCCGCCCGGATTGTTGCGCAGGTCGAGCACGTAGCCCTTGAGCTTGTCGCTGCCGATCTCGCCCTGGAGCTTGTCGATGGCGGTCTTGAGGCCGTCGAAGGTCTGCTCGTTGAACTGGGTCAGGCGGATATAGCCGACATCGCTGCCCTCGACCTTCGAGCGCACCGGACGGATCTTGATGATGTCGCGGGTCAGGGAGACGTCGAGCGGATCCTTGGATTCCTTGCGGGTGATCTTCAACCGCACCGTGGAGTTCACCGGGCCGCGCATCTTGTCGACGGCCTGATTGAGGGTCAGGCCCTGGACCTGATCGTCGTCGATCTGGGTGATGATGTCGTTGGCGAGCAGGCCGGCCTTGGAGGCGGGGGTGTCGTCGATCGGCGACACGACCTTGATGAGGCCGTCCTCCATCGTGACCTCGATGCCGAGGCCGCCGAACTCACCGCGCGTCGTCGTCTGCATGTCGCGGAAGGCCTTCGCGTCCATGTAGCTCGAATGCGGGTCCAGCGAGGTCAGCATGCCGTTGACGGCCGCCTCGATCAGCTTCGATTCCTCGGGCTTCTCGACGTAATCGGTGCGCACCTTCTCGAACACGTCGCCGAACAGGCTCAGCTGCCGGTAGGTCTCGGCCGAGGCCGCGATGGCGCTCGTTCCGGAGAGGAGCTGGGTCTGGGTCGACAGGGCCGAGGCACCGATGCCGAGGGCCGCGCCGAGCAACACGAGGGACACTTTGCGCATTATCCGCGAACCTTCTCGCTGGAACTTCTCGCCCACCAGGGCTCCGGATCGATGGAGCCGCCGTCTTTCCTGAACTCGACGTACAGGACGGGATCGCCGCGATCATCGTCCCTCTGTGACGCAGCTTGCGCCACGCTCGGCGACGTGCTTGCCGGGGAGCCGCTTCCCTCGCCCATCACGGCCACCGGCTCGCCCGCCAGCACGAACTGGCCGACCTCGACGTTGATCTGATCCATCCCTGCGAGCAAGAGATAGTAGCCGTCGCCCGCATTGATGATCAAGAGTCGGCCGTAGGAGCGGAAGGGGCCTGCGAAGGAGACCCAGCCATCCGCCGGAGAGGAGACCACGGCCTTGGTCCGCGTCCGCAGCGAGATGCCGCGGGTGGTGCCACCCTGGCCATCGGGCTGGTTGAAGCCGCGCAGCAGGGTGCCGCTCACCGGCCTGGGCAGATCGCCGCGGGCCTCGGCGAATTTCACCTTTGGGGTGAGCCGCGCCGGATCGCGGGCGCTGGCCGCCGCAAATTTCTCCTGGATCGCCCGCTGCTGCCGCTCCGCCGCCGCGCGCACCTCGTCGGCGGCACGCCGGGCGCTCGACAGCTCGCCCTCCATGCGGTCGACGAGATCCTTGAGGCTCTTGGCCTGGCTGCCGAGTTCCGCGCTCTTCTGGCGTTCGGCGGTGAGGTCGGCCTCGACCTGCACCTGGCGGCTGCGCCGGGCGGCGATGAGCGCATCGATGCGCTGCCGCTCGGCGGCCCAGCCGGTAAGATCCTTGCGCAGGGATTCCCGGTCGGCGGCGATGAGGCCGCGCACGCGCACAAGCTCGGCGAGGTCGCCGGCCAGCGTCTCCGCCTCGCCGCGCAACTCCGGCACCACGGCGCCGAGCAGCATCGAGGTGCGGATGGCCACCAGCACGTCCTCGGGGCGGACCAGCACGGCGGGGGGCGGGCGCCGGCCCATGCGTTGAAGTGCCGCCAGGATCTCGGCGATGACCGCGCGCCGGCCCTCCAGCGATTTGCGGATCGCGGCATCGCTCTCGGTGAGCGAGCGCAGGCGTTCCTCCAGCCGGTTCAGCCGGTCCTCGGTCGCCTGGGCCTGACGCCCGGCATCGAGCAGGGCGGCGCTGAGCTTGGTCCGGTCCGAGCCGATGGAGGCGATCTCGGCTTCGAGCGCCGCCCGGTTGCCGGCGCTGGCCGCCAACGCCTCCTCCACCTGCTTGAGGCTCTGGGCGCGCCGGTCCCGCTCCTCCTGCGTGCGTCGCGTCGCTTCCGGGTCGGGCGTGCCCTGCTGCCCCTGCTGCCCCTGCTGCGCGCGCGCGGGATGCCCGGCTCCGCTCGCCAGCACGGCGAGGAGGGCGAGGGCCGTCAGCGTCGCCGCCAGGACGGGCGCGGCGCCGGGCGCGGCGCGGGGCGCGGGCCGTTCGGGAACCGTCACGTGTCTCTCATGCCTCGGGATCGCCCCGGTGATAGGGGTGCCCCGCCAGGATGGTCAGCGCCCGGTAAGCCTGCTCCAGGGCGAGCACGCGTACCAGACCATGGGGCAGTGTCGCCGCTCCGAAGGCGAGAATATGGTCGGCGCGCCGACGCACGCTGTCGTGAAGGCCATCCGCCCCGCCGATGACGAGAACGAGGGCGGGTCGCCCGGCATCGCGCCACTCGCCGATGCGGGCGGCGATGCGCTCGCTCGGCCAGTCCGACCGCCCGCGTTCGTCGCAGGTGATCACCGCGGCATCCGCCGGCACGAGGGCGAGGATCGCCTCGGCCTCCTCCGCGACGCGGTCGGCGGACCGGCGGGCGCGGGATTCGAGGAGTTCGGTGAGATCGCAGGCGGTGATGCCGAGGCCGCGCCCGAGCGCGACGGCGCGCTCGCGGTAGCGGGCGGCGAGATCCCGCTCCGGGCCGTTCTTCAGGCGGCCGATGGCGATGACGAGGAAACGCACGGAGCAACGGGGCGCGAGGACGGGTCGGGATCCCGATAGCACGGCCGGGCCCGGCCTCGGGAGCCTGCCGCGACGAGAAAACGTGGCCGGCGCAGCATCGCCGCCATTCCGCCGGGCTGGCGAGACCGCAGGCGCGACCTACCTGCGGCCTCTGCCCGGACGCGATTTCTTCCGCGCGCCATGATCCGGGATCTCACGACAGGCCAGACGATGCACCTGCCCGACAGTGCCGCCGCGCCCCCGCGCCTCGACCGCAAGGCCGTAGGGGCGGTCGTGCTCGGCAATGCCCTCGAATTCTACGACTTCACGATCTACGCCTTCTTCGCCAAATCCATCGGCGCGACCTTCTTTCCCTCGGGCAGCGCGACCGACAGCCTGCTCGCCTCCCTCGCCCTGTTCGGGATCGGCTACGTGATGCGCCCCATCGGCGGCGTGGTCATCGGCGCCTTCGCCGACCGGGCGGGGCGCAAGCCCGCGATGCTGATCACCATCGCCCTGATGGCGCTCGGGATGCTGATGCTGGCCGCCTGCCCCGGCACGGCGGTCCTGGGCGTCTGGGCGCAGGTCATCGTCATCGCCGGGCGGCTGATTCAGGGGCTGGCGCTGGGCGGCGAGGTCGGCCCCTCCACCGCCTTCCTGATCGAGGCGGCGCCGGCGCGGCACCGGGGCTTCGTCACGAGCTGGCAGATCGCGAGCCAGGGCTGCGCCGCCCTGGTCGCGGGGCTCGCCGCCACCGGGCTGACCCTGGTGCTCGGCGAGGCCGCCATGGCCGAGTGGGGTTGGCGCCTGATGTTCGGCCTCGGCCTCCTGGTCGTGCCGGTCGGGCTCGTGATCCGCAGCCACCTGCCGGAGACGGCGGGCGAGGGCCACGACCCCTCCGCCGCCCACTCGACCGCCGGGGTGGTCGGGCGCCTGCTGCGCGAGCACGGTCGCATGCTCGGCCTGACCTTCCTCGTCATCGCCGCCTCGACCGTCTCGAACGCCATCGGCACCAACATGCCGGTCTATGCCGGGGCGACGCTCGGGCTTTCGGAGATGGCGGCCAACGCCGTGCCGATTGCCCTGGGCCTCGCCTCGGTGGCGTTTCCGCTGCTCGGCGGCTGGCTTGCGGACCGCTTCGGGCGGCGCCCGGTCATGATCTGGCCCCGGGCGCTGATTCTCGCCCTGGCGGTGCCGGCCTTCCTCTGGATGCTGCGGGCGCCGAGCGCCCTCAACGTCTACGCCGTCACCTTCCTGCTCTCGGCCCTGTCCTCGATCAATGCGGCGGCGATCATCGTCGGCATCCCGGAAGCGCTGCCGCAGGCGGTGCGCAGCGCCGGGCTCTCCATTGTCTACGCGGTCTCGGTCTCGGTCTTCGGCGGCAGCACCAACTACCTCGTGAACTGGCTGATCGCGGCAACCGGCGACCGGATGATGCCGGCCTATTATCTGGCCGCCTTCAGCGCCGTCGGCACCGTTGCCGCCCTGCTGCTGCCGGAGACGCGGGGGCGGGACATCCATGGCGACGCGGCGGCGCGGGCGTGATCCCGCGCGCCGCGTTCCGGACCCGATCTCCGGGAGGAGACCCGGCTTTCGTTCCGTATCGTCATTTTTCGACGGCCGGGGCGCTTTCCCGGAGGCTGTTCTAAAGCAGCCCCTCCGGCCGGTCCCCGGCGGCCCAGGCCAGGGCCTGTTCCAGGCGGTCGTTGCCCCAGAACAGCTCGCCGTCCTCGGTAAGGAAGCTCGGCGCGCCGTAGATGCCGCGGGAGCGTGCCTCCTCGCCGGCGACCTTGAGACGGCCCTTATTCGCTTCGGAGGCCGCCGCCTTGAGGATCTGGGTGCCGTCGAGCCCGAGCGCGTCGAGGATCTGCCTCACCGCCGCCGGCTCGGCGATGGAGCCGCCCTTGGCAAAGCTCGTCTCGAACACCGCCTTGGAGAACGGCACCAGCCAGTCCTGATCGGCGCCGTAGATCGCCACGCGGGCGGCGCTCAGGGAATTCTGTGGGAAGGGATGGGGGCGCGTCACCGGCGGCAGCCCGAGCCGGGCGGCTTCGCGGTCGAGGTCGCGCCACATGTTGCGGCCCTTGACCGGGTAGAGGTTGAAGGGCGAGTTGGTCCAGCCTTGGGTCGCGAAGATCGGCCCGAGCAGGAAGGGGCGCCAGCGCAGAGTGACCCCCGCAGCCTCGGCCAGCGCCTCGATCCGCATAGTCGCGAGGTAGGAATAGGTCGAAGCGAACTCGTACCAGAACTCAAGAGTCGGCCGCCGCGGCATTCGTCGGTACTCCGGCAAGGTGCTCGCCATCGTGATGCGCGCCGCACACCACCGCAAGACGATGTTGCGCCGCGTGGGACAGGTCTTCGCAGCTAACCTCCGGGCGGCGGCGCGGTTGCGCGCCGCGCGGCCTCGCTGTTAATCCGCTCATCACCTCCTGAACACCGGACCCCCGGTCGACCCTCCGTTCCCCGAGCCTCACGCCATGTCCGACGCCAGCCCGACCAAGCCCGTCAAGAAGGTCGTCCTCGCCTATTCCGGCGGCCTCGACACCTCGATCATCCTGAAATGGCTCCAGACCACCTATGGCTGCGAGGTCGTGACCTTCACCGCCGATCTCGGCCAGGGTGAGGAGCTGGAGCCGGCCCGCAAGAAGGCGGAGCTGCTCGGCATCAAGCCGGAGAACATCTTCATCGAGGACCTGCGCGAGGAATTCGTCCGCGACTACGTCTTCCCGATGTTCCGCGCCAACGCGGTCTATGAGGGCGTCTACCTGCTCGGCACCTCGATCGCCCGGCCGCTGATCGCCAAGAAGCAGATCGAGATCGCGGAGCGGCTCGGGGCCGACGCCGTCTGCCACGGCGCCACCGGCAAGGGCAACGATCAGGTCCGGTTCGAACTCGGCTACTATGCCCTCAAGCCCGACGTGACGGTGATCGCTCCGTGGCGCGAGTGGGACCTGCGCTCCCGCGAGCAGCTGATCGCCTTCGCCGAAGCTCACCAGATCCCGATCGCCAAGGACAAGCGCGGCGAGAGCCCGTTCTCCGTCGATGCCAACCTCCTGCACGCCTCCTCCGAGGGCAAGGTGCTGGAGGATCCGGCGGTGGAGGTCCCGGACTACGTCTATTCCCGCACCCTCTCGCCGGAGGAGGCGCCGGACCAGCCGACCGTCATCACCATCGGTTTCGAGAAGGGCGACGCGGTCTCCATCGACGGTGAGCGCCTGTCGCCGGCCACCCTGCTCGCCAAGCTGAACGAGCTCGGCCGCGCCAACGGCATCGGTCGCCTCGATCTCGTCGAGAACCGCTTCGTCGGCATGAAGAGCCGCGGCATGTACGAGACCCCCGGCGGCACCATCCTGCTGCCGGCCCACCGCGCCATCGAGTCGATCACCCTGGATCGCGGCGCGGCGCATCTGAAGGATCAGCTGATGCCGCAATATGCGGAGCTGATCTATAACGGCTTCTGGTTCTCGCCGGAGCGCGAGATGCTGCAGGCGCTGATCGACAAGAGCCAGGAGAAGGTGACCGGCTCGGTGCGGCTCAAGCTCTACAAGGGCGGCGTCCACGTCATTGGCCGCGAGAGCCCCCACTCGCTCTACGATCAGGACCTCGTCACCTTCGAGGAGGGCGCCGTCGCCTACGATCACCGCGACGCGGCGGGCTTCATCAAGCTCAATGCCCTGCGGCTGCGCACCCTGGCGCAGCGCAAGAAGCGCGAGGGCTGATCCCGCGCGGGCGTCTGAGCGACGACGCCATCGGCCATCCCGAAGGGATCGGGTGGGTGGCGTAATCGGCCGGGGCGGAGCGATCCGCCCCGCGCTCGGGATCGTCCGATCCGGACGATTCATCCGATCAGGCACACCGTTGTTTAACGGCCGCCGGTCAACGATTGGGCATGACCGCCATCGCTTCCCAGATCGTCCAGACGCAGAGCGCCGCGTTCTCGCAGCAGGTGGGGATCGCCGTCGCCCGCCAGCAGATCGGCGCCGAGCGTGCCGTCGCAGACCTCGTTGCGGGAACGGCGGCCAATGCCTCCCCGCCGCCTCCCGGGCAGGGCCAGGTGATCGACCGCAAGGTGTAGCGGCGGCGGTTAGGCCGCCTGCCAACCCTCACCGCTCCGGCGGAACAGGTCCGGACCGAGATCGCCGTAGCGCAGGAAGATCTGCAGCGCCGGCTGCATCTCCCGGTGCAGACGCTTCAGATCGTCGCCCGCGCCGGCAGCCGCGCCGAGATGGGTCGCCATCTCCTCCGTGTAAGAATCCGAGGCGCCGTAGGGCCGCTGCGGATCGATGACCGGCACCTCGCGCGCCTCGTCCCAGGCGAGGTTCAGGTGCGGCATCAGTCGCAGATGCGCCTCGGTCACCTCGAAGGTGATGTGCTCGGGCGTCTCGCCGGTGGCCTCGTCGCGGAACACGTCGAGGCTTTCGGCCGGATCGAGCTTGGCCAGCGGGTTATGGTACTGGTAGCGGCCGGGCTTCAGCACGGCGTTGTGCAGGAACACCGCCAGCGCGCCGCCCATGGCCCGGTGCTCTTCATCCGCCCCCTCATCGTCGCCGGTGACGTTGAAGATGTCGCCGTCGCGGTCGGTGCTGCCATAGGGCGCCGTCGGATGGATCATCGGGGCGCCGGGCTCGGTGCCGTCCCAGGCCACCACCATCCGCCGGATCAGCGCGATGCGCTCCAGCGTGAGGTCGAAGGTGTCCGTGCCGCTCATGTCGCCGTCGCCTCTCGCGCCGCCATTCGGGCGTGATCGCCCCCAATGCCCCGCTCAGTGGCGCGGCGCGCCGTTTCACGCAAGTTGTGTGGGGATCAGGCCGCCGGCTTCACCGCCTCGCGGGGGACGAGCCGGGCCACGGCCTCGGGGAGGGCGTCGAAATGCTCGATCACCGCGTCGGGCTCCAGGTCGCGCATCGGCACGGGGGTGTAGCCGAAGGTGACGCCCACGACCGGAATGCCGGCGGCCTTGGCGGCAGCGACGTCGGCCTTCGAATCGCCGACCATCACCGCGCGGGAGAGGTCGCCTCCAGCCCGTTCGACGGTTGCGGTGATATGGCGCGGGTCGGGCTTCGAGAAGGCGAAAGTGTCCTTGCCGACGATGACACGGAAGCGGTCGCCGATGCCGAGGGCGTCGAGCAGGGCAACGGCGTGGGATTCGACCTTGTTGGTGCAGACGGCGAGGCGGAAACCCTCCGCCTCCAGCCGGTCGAGGGCCTCGACCACGCCGGGGAAGAGGTAGGACCGGTCGGTGAGGTGCTCGCCGTAATGGGTCAGGAAGTCCTGGAACAGCTGCTCTAGCCGTTCCGGCGTCAGGCTCGCGCCGGCGGCGGCGAAGCCGCGCTGGATCAGCGCGCGCGCGCCGGCCCCGAGCAGATCGCGGGCCTGCTCGAGCGGCAGGGCGGCGTGACCCTCGCGGGCGAGGATGACGTTGAGCGTGCCGATCAGGTCGCCCGCTGTCTCGGCGAGGGTGCCGTCGAGATCGAACACGGCGATGGGGCCGGGGAGAATCGGGCTACGAGCGTTCATGGCGTCCCGGCTGCATTCCACTGTCAAGCTGGCTAGCCTTCGTCTTCCGCACGATCAACCCTCGCGGTTGATCCCAGGTTAGCGCGGGCCCTCGGGTGTTGCCTCTTTGCCCAAGCTCCGCCACGGAGCGGGTGCTTGATCGTCGCCAAGACCGTGACCAAGCCTCGATTCGGTTTCTCCTCCGCTTTCCCTGTTCCTCGCAGCAGACGAAAACAGCTCCCATGCGCCTGATGCCGTTCTTCCCGCCGAGTCCGTCTCCGGCGCGGCTGTCCGCCTGCGCGGCCCTCGTGCTGCTCGCCTGCCTGCCGCAGGCGGCCCGCGCCGCCGGCCCCTACGACTTCGTGGCGGCGCCTGCGGTCGATCTCAACCGGATCTACCGCATCGACCGTTCCACCGGCGAGGTCACCTCGTGCCAGTACGGCCTGCGCGACGACAGCGTCGGCGTCACCCTCTGCTTCGCCGCCGGGGAGGGCGCCGGGGCCCAGGCTCCGGGGGAATACGGCCTGATCGCCTCCCGCCATGCCCGCGAGTCGGGGATCTACCGGGTCAATTACCGCACCGGCGAGACCAGCGCCTGCTACGTCCAGATCCGTCAGGAACTCGTGGTCTGCACCGAGCAGGCCGGCCCGCCGCCGGCCGGCACCGCCAGCGGCGCCGGAGCCGCCGCGACCGGCCCGGCCCCCGGCCGCGCCGGACCGAGCGCCACGCCGCCGCAGGGCACCCGCCCCTGAGGCCATGCGGCTGAGGCCGGCACAGCGCCGATCACGCCTGTGCGAAGATCCCTTCGAGAGGGCCGCGCGGCCTTTCGCGCGGCTTTTGCCGTGGCCGGGAGCCGTGCTAGGGGCTGCCCACCTTAATCGCGCCAGATCCGACGGTCCGATGCAGCCGATGAACCCGAGTCTCGAGGTCGTTTCGTGAGTGCTCCGGATCTGAAGCGGGCCGCCGCCGCCCGCGCCGTCACCCTGGTCGAGGACGGAATGCGCCTCGGCATCGGCACCGGCAGCACGGCGGCGGCCTTCGTGGCCCTGCTGGGTGAGCGGGTGCGCGCCGGGCTCGATGTCGTCGGCGTGCCGACCTCCGAGGCCACCCGCATCGCCTGCGAGCGCGAGGGGATCCGTCTGGCGACGCTGGAGGAGATGCCGGAGCTCGACCTCACCATCGATGGGGCGGACGAGGTCGATGGCAATCTGCGCCTGATCAAGGGCGGGGGCGCCGCGCTCCTGCGCGAGAAGATCGTCGCTGTGGCGAGCGCGCGCATGGTGGTGATCGCCGATGCGGGCAAGCGGGTCGAGACCCTCGGCGCCTTCCCGCTGCCGGTGGAGGTGAACCTGTTCGGCATCGGCGCGACCACCCGCGCCGTCGAGAAGGCCCTGGCCGAGGCCGGCTGCGCCGGGGAGGTCGTGCGCCGGCACGACCCCTCCGGTCAGCCCGTCCTCACCGATGGCGGCCACGCCATCCTCGATCTCCGCCTCGGCCGCATCCCGGATCCGGAGGCGCTGTCCGCCCGGCTCTGGGCGGTGCCGGGCGTGGTCGAGCACGGCCTGTTCCTCGGCATCGCCGACGCGGCCATCCTCGCCGAAGCGGCGGGGGACGAGGCCGTGGTCAGCGTGATCGGCCGCCTCTGACCATCGGTCGCGTCCTTTCTTTTCTCCGGAGTTTCTCCCGCATGGTTTTCCGTCCCGCCGCTCTGGCCGGCCCCTTCCTCGCGGCAATCCTGTCGCAGGCGGTTCTCGCGCCGGCGGTCCTGGCGCAACAATCGGGTGCCAAGCCCCCGGCCGCCTCGCCCAAGCCGACCGCGAAGCCCGGCACCGCCCCGCCGCCGGCCCCGGCGCCCGAGCCCGAGATCAGCCCGTCGCATCTCGCCCTGGCCCGCGAGGTGATGCTGAGTTCCGGCATCGCCCGTTCGTTCGACTCGATCCTGCCGACCATGGCCGACCAGATCCGTAAGAACGCGGTGACCCGGCCCGACCTCGCCAAGGATCTCGACGAGGTTCTGAAAAGCCTCGACCCCGAGATGGACATGCAGAAGCAGCGGCTGATCAACATCGCCGCGCGGATCTACGCCAAGCGTCTCAGCGAGGCGGAGCTGAAGGACATCGTGGCCTTCTTCCGCTCGCCCGCCGGCAAACGCTACGTCGAGACCCAGCCGCAGATCCTCGACGACATGGTCGGCGCGATGCAGGACTGGACCCAGGAGGTCTCGGAATACGTCATGGTCCGCACCCGCGCCGAGATGGGCAAGCGCGGCCACCAGCTCCAGTGATCGCCGGCCCCGCCGCGGCGGCGCGGCTCCACGCCGCCGGCGCCGTCGCGCTGGCGCTGATGGCGCCGGCAATGGCGCTCGCCAACCGGTCGAGCCCGCTCGTGGTCGGCATCGCGGCGCTGCTGTTCCTGGCGGGAAGCCTGGTCGAGCGGGACGAGGGACGCGGCGGGCCCCTGCTCGCCTCCCTGATCGCTCCGCTGCGCACCCCCCTCGGCCTCGCCGTGCTCGCCTTCCTCGGCTGGAGCATCGCCTCCCTGGCCTGGAGCCCGTTCCCCGCCCTGTGGGGAAGGGTGCTGACCGAGTTCCTGCCGACGCTGACCGCCGCCTTCATCCTGGCGCGGCTGGCCCCGGCCCGGCTGCCGGGCTGGGCGCTGCCGCTGGCGGCGACCCTGCTCGCGCTGTCCTGCCTCTACATGGCAGGCAGCCTCGCCCTGGATCTCGCGCCGCAGATCTGGCTCGGGCAGCGCGCGGCCCTGTTCCTGTTCAACCGGCCACTGCTGACGGTGCTGCTGCTGGCCGGGCCGCTCGCCGCCTTCCTCGCTCTCAGGGGAAGCCGAGGCGCGGCCCTGGCCCTGCTCGCGGTGGCGGCCTTCGCGATCCTGCGCTCGATCAGCGGGGCGGCGGCCCTGGGGCTACTGGCGGGATTCATTCTGTTCGCGGTCGGGCGCCTGCTGCCGAGACCCGCCGCCCTCGCTCTCGCGGCGCTGACGCTGGCTCTCGCCTTCGCCCTGGCGCCGGTCGAGGGCGATATTCTCCACCGCGCCATGCCGGAAGCCGCCCATGAGCGGCTGATCCAGAGTTCGTCCCGTGCCCGCGTCGCCATCGCCCAGAGCTTCGGCGCGGCGGTGGCTCAAGCGCCCTGGATCGGCTCCGGTTTCGGCATGTCGGCCCGTTTCGCCGAGGTGCCGGCGGCGCAGGCGCTGGAGCCGGAAATGCGGGCGATGCTGGCCGTCGGCCATCCGCATAACAGCTTCCTGCAGATCTGGGCCGAACTCGGCCTCGTCGGTGCCGTGCTGGCCGCCCTCGTCGGATTCCTGGCCCTGCGCGCCGCCGCTGCCCTGCCGCGGTTCCTGTTCGCCACGGCCCTGGGCGTCCTCGGCGCGGCGGTCGCGGTGATGTTCGTCGAGCACGGGGCGTGGCAGGGATGGTGGACGGCGGGCTGCGGGGCCGCCATCACTTGGTTGCGAGCGGCCTGGGCCGCGCGCCCGGCACGGGACAACGCATGAGCGAGACACCGATGAGCGAGTCCTTCGACGTCGACCTGTTCGTGATCGGCGGCGGTTCGGGCGGGGTGCGGGCGGCCCGCATCGCCGCCGGCCACGGCGCGACGGTGATGCTGGCCGAGGAATACCGCGTCGGTGGCACCTGCGTGATTCGCGGCTGCGTGCCGAAGAAGCTGATGGTCTATGCCAGCCGCTTCACCGACGAGTTCGAGGATGCCGCCGGCTTCGGCTGGCGCCTGGACACTCCGGCCTTCGACTGGGCCGCGCTGAAGCGGTCCCGCGACGCCGAAGTGACCCGGCTGGAGGCGATCTACGGCCGCAACCTGGCCGGCGCTGGCGTCGAGGTGGTGGCGGATCGCGCGGTGATCGAGGATCCGCACACGGTGCGCCTCGTCAAGGCGGACCGGCGGGTGCGGGCGAAGGTCATCCTGATCGCGACCGGCGCGACGCCGGTGCGCGAGCCCCTGATTCCCGGAGCGGAACTCGCCATCGATTCGAACGGCGTGTTCGAGTTGGAGACCCAGCCCGAGCGCGTCCTCGTGGTCGGCGGCGGCTACATTGCCGTCGAATTCGCGGGCGTCTTCGCCGGGCTCGGCTCGAAGACGACGCTGCTGCACCGGGGCAAGTCGCTGCTGCGCGGCTTCGACCCCGAGGTCGCGCAGGCCCTCGGCGAGGCCTATGCCAAGCGGATGGATCTGCGGCTGGAGCGCACCGTCGAGCGCCTCGAGCGCGAGGGCGGGGCGATCCGGGCGACCTTGAGCGACGGGGAAAGCCTCGTCGTCGATTGCGTGCTGGTGGCGACCGGCCGGCGCCCGAATGTCGACGGGCTCGGTCTCGACAAGGTCGGCATCGAACTCGACGCCAAGGGGGCCATCCCCGTCGAGGCGGATTCGCGCACCCGCGTCCCCTCGATCTACGCCGTCGGCGACGTGAACGGCCGCGCGGCCCTGACCCCCATCGCCATCCGCGAGGGCCACGCCTTCGCCGATACCGTGTTCGGCAACAAGCCGTGGTGCGTCGATCACCGCCTGATCGCCACCGCCGTGTTCTCGACGCCGGAGATCGGGGTGATCGGCCATAACGAGGACGTGGCCCGGCGCTGCTACGAGGGGATCGACGTCTACAAGGCGAGCTTCCGGCCGATGAAGGCGACTCTGTCGGGCCGCGACGAGCGCGTGCTGATGAAGGTGCTGGTCGACCGGGCCAGCGACCGGGTGGTCGGCGTCCACGTGCTCGGGCCCGATGCCGGCGAAATCATCCAGGCGGTCGGCATCGCGGTGACCATGGGCGCCACCAAGGCCGATTTCGACCGCACCATCGCCGTGCATCCGACGCTGGGCGAGGAACTGGTCACGATGCGCACGCCCTTCGTGGTGAAGCATCCGGTCGGCGTGGGCTAGGGCGCCCGTCGCCGAAGCTGAGGCCGAGCCGACGAGAGCGACCGCGCGGCTCTCTGAGCCGTCCAGTTGCTCGATCTCAACGGCCAGGATTGTGCTGGAGAGGGGGCCGTTCTTTTTTCGCGCTGTCGCCGCTCGGCGCTGAAACTTTCCGCCCCCCGGTCCCCGTAGAGGCCCGCGACGTCCCGCTAGGGGCGCATCCTCAGGGAGACACCATGTCCAAGAGCCTTCTCCGCCTCGCCCTCGGCCTCGCCCTCGTGTCCGCCGCCGGCCCGGCCCTCGCCAAGAACCCGATGGTTGGCGGCGCGCCGATGTATGCCAACAAGACGATCGTCGAGAACGCGGTCAATTCGAAGGATCACACGACCCTCGTGGCTGCGGTGAAGGCCGCGGGCCTCGTCGACACGCTCTCGGGCCCCGGCCCCTTCACCGTCTTCGCGCCGACCGACGCCGCCTTCGCCAAGCTGCCGCCGGGGACCGTGCAGACGCTGGTGCAGCCGCAGAACAAGGCGCAGCTCACCGGCATCCTGACCTACCACGTCGTTCCGGGCACCTATACCGCCAAGGACCTGATGAAGCTCGTCAAGCAGGGCGGCGGCGAGGCCACGCTGAAGACCGCCCAGGGTGAGCCGCTGACCGTCGCGATGGCCCGCGGCGGCAAGGGGCTGACCGTGACCGATACCAAGGGCAACACGGCCCGGGTCACCATCGCCAACGTGATGCAGTCGAACGGCGTCATCCACGTCATCAACGGCGTGCTGATGCCGTAATCCGCAGCGCGGATCCCGGCACGGCCGGGGTCCGCGGCCGGGAGCGCCTCGCACGGCGCGCCCACCACCCGCCCCTTGCGGCTCCCGGACAGGGCGGCACGCAGGGGGCGTCGGCGTTCCGAGGCCCGCGCCCTCACTCCCGCAGGAGGCGCCCCGAATAGATCACCGGTCCTGTCGGTGCTCCCGTGGGCGAGCCGCCCTTCGGCTCCACCGAGACCGCGAAGCTTGCGCCTTCCGCAGGTGCCCGCAGCGGCGCAGGAAGTGTCCGGCGGGCGGCATCGGTCACGAGGCCGAGGGAGCGGGGCGGGGCACCCGCGCCGATATACCAAAGCTCCAGACTGCGATCCGGCGGTGCCTCCGCCGCGAGGCTTCGGACCTGCACGGTTCCGCCATCGAGATCGACCCGCACGATCAGCGCCGGCAGGGCTCCGCCCCGATCGACCACGGCGAGGTAATGTCCACCGTCCGTGCTCGGACGCGGACCGGCGGCGATCCAGAGAGCGAGGCCGGCCGCGAGTGCGGCCGCCATGCCCGATGCGGCCCGCCACCGCCGCAGGCCGCGCTCCAAGCGACGAACACGGGCGGGATCGATGTCCGCGCGCGGGGGAGCGGCTGCCTCGGCCCCGCGCGCGTCCCCGATCCGGGCTTCGATCGCCGCCCAAACACCCGGATCCGGCGAGACCGCAGGCACCGTCCCGGCGAGGGGGGCGAGCCGAACCTCCCAGGCTGCCACCGCCGCGCGCAGGGACGCATCCCGCTCCAGCGCGCGGGCGAAGGCGACGCGTTCGTCGTGGGGAAGGGTGCCGAGCACATATTCGCCGGCCGCCCCGTCCGGGTCCCCCGCCCAGAAGCCTTCGGCGCCCGTATCCGTCCCGCCGCTCATGCCGCCTCCAGGCAGCCGCGCAGGCTCATCAGGCCGCGACGCAACCATGTCTTGATCGTATTGACCGGTCGGCTGTGCCGCGCCGCCAGTTCCTCGCGGGACCAGCCCTCGCAATAAGCGAGCACGAGGCAGTTCCGGTGATCGGGCTCGACGGTTTCGAGACAGCGGGCGAGCGCATCGCGACGGGCGAGGTCGGTCTCGCCATCGCGTGTGTCGGCGAGACGTTCCAGGAAGCCGTCTTCGGCCGGGATCAGGCGGGCGGCCCTGTCCTGGCGAACACGGTCGATCGCCTTGTGCCGTGCGATCGCCGCGAGCCAGACGAGCGGTGAGCCCGCCTGCGGATCATAGCTGCCGGCCCGCTGCCAGACGCGCACGAACACCTCCTGCAGCGCATCCTCACCGGCGCTTCGATCCCGCAGGATACGGAGGACGATGCCAAAGAGTTTCGGCGCCGTCGCGGCGTAGAGCGCCCGCAGCGCCATGCGGTCGCCCTCGGCCACGGCCCCGATCAGCCGCACGAGATCTGCGTCGGTAGGCGCCCCCACGTTCGGCTCGTCTCCCCCTTGCCCCGCGGCGTGCATCCGCTCGTCCAGCGGGCTTCGGCTCTGAGGCCGGTATCGCGCGGGACTATGGCACAGCTCGGCCATCAGGGTCACGCGTGGGCGATCCTCACGAAACGGTGGGGCCTGACTCCGAAATGAATCGCATCTTTCAGAAACAGCCAGCCCGCGACAGCGCCGTCCGACGCCGAGGCCTCCGGTGCGTCGGAGGACGGCGCGTCAGGCCGGAGCAGGCTTTGGCCCCAAAAGCCTATTCCGCCGCCGGCAGGCTGAGCGACAAGAGCCGTGCCGTTCGCGCCCGACGCTCTCCCGCGCCCGGAGCGGTGTCCGGCTCGAAGGCGCGGCGGCCGTCGTCGAGAGCCCCGTTCACCGCGTCGATGGCGAGGATCAGCGCGCTGATCATCCGCGAATCGATGCTGCGCTCGCGGGCTTGGCGCACCACGTCGGTGATGAGAGCGTCGGTTTCGCGGGTGAGCGCATCGAGGGCCGCCGCCGATTGCGCCTCACGGGCCTCGGCGAGGATATCGAGCAGCCGGTCGAGGATGATGTCGATCCGCTCGCGCCGTTTGCGGGCGAGCCGCTGGCCGAGCCACGCCACGCCCGAGCCCAGGGTGCCGCCGAAGAAGGCGAACAGGTAGATCCAGTCCTCGTAGCGGTCGAGGAAGGTCTGCTGCTCACGCTCGAAATAATCGACCGCGCCGGGATGGTTGGGCAACTGCGCGCTCGTGGCGGTGACGGTGGTGTCGTATTCCGGCGGCTTCATCTGGTGGGCCACCGGCGCGGCGGCGGCGAGCCGCGAGCGCCATTCGAAGAGGTGCTGCACCACCGAGGCCACGGCGACCCGGCTGACCGCGCCGCGGGCCATCAGGCGGTAGGAGACGCCCACCGTCTCGACATCCTCCGCCGGCCGTTTCGGCCGCCCGCCGAAGGTGCCCGCCGAGAGGGTGACCGCCTGCAGCGTCGGCATGCGCTGGATGATCGCCTTGCCGTCCGGCACGCTGACGAGGGTGAGCTTCCGCTCCGCAGAGGCCAGTTCGACGGCGCGCAGCATCGCCTGGGCCGGCTTTCCGGTGGGGGAGGCGATGATCGCCACCGCATCGACCCGCTTCGATTCCAGGGCCTGGGTGATCTCGCTGGTCTTGAGCGGCACCAAGCCGACGCGCCCTGTCGCGAGGGGTTGGTCACTGGACGCTTCGTCCTCGGAGGCGGCCTTGAAGTCGTAGAAGTCGAGCAGGCTCGTCAGCACGGGCAGGTCGGCGACATGGCGCGTCACCACCCCGAGACGGCGGGTGGAGAGATCGGAGAAACTCTCGATCTCCGCCGCCTCGGGCGCCGCGACGATCAGGGCCTCATCGTGCAGGATGGCCAGCGTCAGGCCGTTATCCGGCAGCTTCACGTCGGGGCGCACCACCGCGAGGTCGGCGCGGCCCTGTTCGAGGGCGGCGGCGCTGTCGCGCACGTCGTCGAAGGGCACGACCCTCAGGCGCACATCCTCGCGGGTGCGGTTGAGCGCCCGCGCATAGGTCTCGATCAGGTTCGCTTCGACACCATCGCGCGGGCCGACCGCCACGGTCAGCATCGTGGGCCGGTAGAAGTAGATGACGAGGCCGGCCAGGGCCGCGAAGCCGATGGCCAGCAGCACGAACAGCCATTCGCGTCTCATGAGGAAAGCCGCCATCGTCTGGCGTAGCCCTCGAAATCGCGTGCGATCCATCCAAGATTCATGAATTGAAAACCTGTCCGGATCGTGAAGAACGGATGATTCCGCGAACCGTTTCATCGCCGCGCCCCGCAAGGCCCGAGCCACCGGTCACGGCTGCGTGGCTGGAGCGCGTGGCCCTGCATTATCTCGATCGCTACGGCGCCTCCTCGGAGATGCTGCGCCGGGTGCTGACCCGCCGGGTCGAGCGCCGCTGCCGCTCCCGCGACGAGGACCCGAGCGCGCACGACAACGTGATTGCCGAAACGGTCGCCCGCGCCCAGGCGGCCGGGCTTATCGACGATGCCCGATTCGCTGCCTCTCGCCTGCGGGGCCTGAGGCGGCGCGGCACCTCGACGCGGCAGGCCCAGGCCCGGCTCGCCGCCAAGGGGATCGATGCCGAGACCATCGCGGCGACGCTCGCCGAGGAGAAGGAGGCGAGCGGAGCCGAGGAGGGCGAGGCCGATACCGAGGAGAAGGCCGCCCGCGCCTATGCCCGTCGCCGCCGGCTCGGCCCCTATCGCCGGCCGGATACGCGCGAGGCGAACCGCGAGCGCGACCTCGCGGCCATGGCGCGGGCGGGGTTTTCCTATCGCTTGGCCAAGGATGTCATCGGCGGTGACGCCGAGACCGACGTGACACCCCTCGACGAAGAGTAAGGAACGCTTCCCCCCTCGACTTGCCCGCTCGTCGCTCCACGTCGCACCCGACGCGGACAGGATCCGCACGAGACGACGAGGACGACACATGACCGACCGCCACGCGAGCGCCCATTGGGAAGGCGACGGTAAGACCGGCAAGGGCCAGATCACGACCCAGTCGGGCGTGCTCTCGAACAACCCCTACGGTTTCAACACCCGTTTCGAGAACGAGCCGGGCACCAATCCGGAGGAACTGATCGCCGCCGCCCATGCCGGCTGCTTCACCATGGCGCTGGCCTTCCAGCTTCAATCCGCCGGCCTCAAGGCGACGTCGCTCGATACCAAGGCGGTCGTCACGCTGGTGCAGGACGGCGACGGCTTCAAGGTCACGAAGTCGGCGCTCACCCTCAAGGCGGTGATTCCCGGCATCGATCAGGCCAAATTCGATGAGCTGGCCGGCAATGCCGAGAAGGGATGCCCGATCTCGAAGCTGCTGAATGCCGAGATCACCCTGGACAAGACCCTGAGCCAAGGCTGATCCGTCGAGGTCGATCGCGCCGGCCCTCCTGCGGGAGGGCCGGTTTTGCGGTGTGCAAGCCAACGCGCCGCATTGATCCCGGCGCGCCGATGTTCATCTTCCGTTCGATGGACGACAAGCTCGCGCGCAAGCTGCGCATCCTCGCGGACGCAGCCAAATACGATGCCTCCTGCGCCTCCTCCGGTGCGCCGAAGCGCAAGGCCGGCGCGGACGGGCTCGGCTCGACCACCGGGGCCGGCATCTGCCACGCCTATACGCCGGACGGGCGCTGCGTCTCCCTGCTCAAGATCCTGCTGACCAATTACTGCCTGTTCGATTGCGCCTATTGCGTGAACCGGCGCTCCTCGAACGTCGCCCGCGCCCGCTTTTCCGTCGAGGAGGTGGTGACGCTGACGGTCGAGTTCTACAAGCGCAACTATATCGAGGGCCTGTTCTTGTCTTCGGGCATTATCCGCTCGCCCGATTACACCATGGAGATGCTGACCCGCGTCGCCAAGAAGCTGCGGCGGGACCACGGATTTCGCGGCTACATCCACCTGAAGTCGATCCCCGAGGCCAGCCCCTGGCTGATCGAGGAGGCGGGGCTCTATGCCGACCGGCTCTCGATCAATCTCGAACTGCCGACGGAGGCGAGCCTCAACCGCCTCGCGCCGGAGAAGGACGGCGCCGCGATCGAGAGCGCGATGGGCCAGATCGGCGAGCGCATCGTGCAGGCCAAGGAGGAGCGCCGCCGCTTCTCCCCCGCCGGTCAGTCGACCCAGGTGATCGTCGGCGCCGACGCCACCACCGACGAGGCGCTGATCCGCAAGAGTGCCCTGCTCTACGGCAGTTACGGCTTGCGCCGGGTCTATTACTCGGCCTTCAGCCCGATCCCCGATGCCTCCGCCAATCTGCCGCCCCAGGCGCCGCCCCTGCGGCGCGAGCACCGGCTGTACCAGGCCGACTGGCTGATCCGGTATTACGAGTTCTCCCCCGACGACGTGGCCGGCGCGGCGGAGGGCGGGATGCTCTCCCTCGACATCGATCCGAAGCTCGCCTGGGCCCTGAAGAACCGGCATTGCTTCCCCGTCGATGTTAACCGCGCCGACCGGGAGATGCTGTTGCGGGTGCCCGGCCTCGGGGCGCGGGCGGTGGATGCGATCGTCAAGGCGCGCCGCCACGGGCGGCTGCGCCTCGGCGATGTCGCCCGGTTGACCTCCGGGCTGAAGCGCGCTCGCCCCTTCCTGATCGCCGAGGATTTCCGGCCGACCACCCTGACCGACCGGCTCGATCTGCGGGCGAAACTCGCCGAGCCGGCGGAACAGCTGAGCCTGTTCTGATGAGCGGTGCCGCGCAAAGCCGTTCGCCCACGACGAAGGCAGGGGCGATCCGTGGCCTCCACGTCGTCAGCCTCGCGCCCGGAGCGGATCTCGACGGTTTCCGCGCCGCGGTCCGCCGACTGATTGCGGGACGGATCCCGCCCGAGACCGTCGTCTGGCAGTCGGAGGCGCCGAGCCTGTTCGGCATCGACATGGATCGGGCGGAGGGAGCGCCGCTGCGTCTGCCGCGAGCGGTGGCCGACCTGATCCCGATGGTGGTGCCCCATCGCGACCCGGAGCGTTACGGCCTGCTCTACGCGCTGATCTGGCGGGTTCTCCAGGGTGAGCGGGCGCTGATGGAGGTGGCGAGCGATCCCCTCGTCCACCGGCTGCACCGGATGCGGAAGGCGATTGGCCGCGACCTGCACAAGATGCACGCCTTCCTGCGCTTCCGCCGGGTGCCGGGGGAGGGGGCCGAACGCTTCGTGGCGTGGTTCGAGCCCGACCATCACATCCTGGCGGCGGCGGCTCCCTTCTTCGTCGACCGCTTCCGCTCGCTGAACTGGTCGATCCTGACGCCGGAGGGCTCGGCGCATTGGGACGGTACGCTGAGCTTCGGCCCGCCCGGCCGCCGCGAGGATGCGCCGGAAGGGGACAGCTTCGAGGCCGGCTGGCGCGACTATTACGAAAACACCTTCAACCCGGCCCGGCTGAATCTCGACGCCATGCGCGCCGAGATGCCCCGCAAGTACTGGCGGAACATGCCGGAGACGGCGGCGATTCCCGCCCTGGTGCGGGCCGCGAGCGCCCGCGCGCAGGCGATGATCGAGAAGGAGCCGACCATGCCGGTGAAGCGCGATCCCGTGCGCGCCGTCGCCAAGATGGCGCAGGACGAGCCGGATTCTCTGGAGGCCCTCAACGCCGTCATCGCCCGCTCGGAGCCGCTGGTGCCCGGCGCGACCCAGGCGGTCCTCGGCGAAGGGCCGGTGGGCGCGCGCATCGCCTTCGTCGGCGAGCAGCCGGGCGATCAGGAGGACCGGCAGGGGCGCCCCTTCGTCGGGCCGGCGGGGCAATTGCTCTCCCGTGCCCTGGAGGAGGCGGGGATCGACCGGCGTGAGGCCTATCTCACCAATGCGGTCAAGCACTTCAAGTTCACGCTCCGCGGCAAGCGCCGCATCCACGAGAAGCCGACCGCCGGCGAGGTGAGCCATTACCGCTGGTGGCTGGACAAGGAACTCGACTTGGTCGGACCGCAACTCGTCGTGGCGCTCGGTGCCACCGCGGTGCTGGCGCTGACCGGCAAGCAGATCCCGATCACCCGCGCCCGCGGCCCGGCCGAGTTCGGCAAGCCGTTCCAGGGCTTCATCACGGTCCACCCCTCCTACCTGCTGCGCCTGCCCGACGAAGCGGCCAAGGAAGCGGCCTATCGTGCCTTCGTCGACGATCTGCGCCGGGCGAACGCCCTGGCGGCGTGAGACGCGCGCTGTGATCGCCAAAATTTATCAATTGCAAGCAGAACAAAATATCGTTGTTCGGGAGCGAAACAAAAATCTTACTCCCACGGATATCCCGAAAACCCGCTCAAGCAACCAGAGCAGTTGGGAGAGATCCGATGAGGGCCATCGTCTGGCACGGTACTCAGGATATCCGCTGCGACACGGTTCCCGATCCGCAGATCGAGGATGACCGCGACGCCATCATCCGGGTGACCTCCTGCGCCATCTGCGGCTCGGACCTCCACCTCTACGACCACTTCATCCCGGCGATGAAGAAGGGCGACATCATGGGCCACGAGTTCATGGGCGAGGTGGTCGAGACCGGCCGGGGCGTGAACGGAGCCCTGAAGAAGGGCGAGCGGGTCGTCATCCCCTTCACCATCATTTGCGGCGAGTGCGACCAGTGCAAGCGCGGCTTCTTCTCGGTCTGCGAACGCTCGAACCGCAACAGGAGCATGGCCGCCAAGGTATTCGGTCACGGCACCGCCGGCCTGTTCGGCTATTCCCATCTCACCGGCGGCTATCCCGGCGGGCAGGCGGAATATGTCCGCGTGCCCTTCGCCGACCGGACGCATATCAAGGTGCCGGACTCATTGACCGACGAGCAGGTGCTGTTCCTCGGCGACATCTTCCCCACCGGCTGGCAGGCAGCGGTCCAGGCCGACATCCAGCCCCATGACACCGTGGCGGTCTGGGGCGCGGGCCCGGTCGGGCAGATGGCGGTCCGCTCGGCGATCCTGCTCGGGGCCCGCCAAGTGATCTGCATCGACAGCGTGCCGGAGCGCCTCGACATGGCGCGGGCCGGCGGCGCCATCACCATCGACAATAGCGTCGAGAGCCCGGTCGAACGCCTCAACGAGCTGACCGGCGGCAAGGGCCCGGAGAAATGCATCGACGCGGTCGGCATGGAGGCGCATTCGCCCCGCGCCCTTGAGCAGGTCTACGACCGGGTGAAGCAGGCGATGATGCTGGAGAGCGACCGCGCCTCGGTGCTGCGGGAGATGATCTATGTCTGCCGCCCCGCCGGCATCCTCTCGATTCCCGGCGTCTATGGCGGCCTGATCGACAAGGTGCCGATGGGCGCGGTGATGAACAAGGGCCTGACCATCCGCACGGGCCAGACCCATGTGAACCGCTGGACCGACGACCTTCTGCGGCGGATCGAGGACGGCCAGATCGATCCCTCCTTCGTCATCACCCACCGGGCCGGCCTGGAGCAGGGCCCGGAACTGTACCGGACCTTCCGAGACAAGAAGGACAATTGCATCAAGGTCGTGCTGCGCCCCTGAGCGGCGAGCCGATCCCGGACAGGGCAGGTTTCATCAGAGACTTCATGGGAGGCTTCATGGCCCGTGACAGCGATCGCCGCCGGTCGGACTGGCAATCCGCCGCCCTCGACCGGATCGCACCCGATCCCCGGCGCAGGCCCGATCCGGCCACGGAGGGGCTCGCCCGCGGTCTCGGCTGGTTCTCCCTCGGCCTCGGCGTCGCCGAGATCGCCTGCGGCGGCGCCATCGCCCGCTGGCTCGGGATGCCGCGCCTCGCGCCGGTCCTGCGCGGCTACGGTTTGAGGGAGATCGTCACCGGGGCCGGCATCCTCGGCACGGAGGATCCGACCCCCTGGATCTGGGGCCGCGTCGGCGGGGATGCGGTCGACATCGCCACGGTGTTGCCGGGCCTGGAGCAGGGCAATCCGAACCGGGGCAATGCGCTGATCGCGCTCATGGCGCTGGGCAGCGTCACCGCCCTCGACGCGGTCTGCGCCCGCAACCTGTCGCAGGCGCCCTTGCGTCCGTCCCGCCCGGTCCGCCGCGATTACGGCAGCCGCAGCGGCTTTCCCGAATCGCCCGAGGCGATGCGCGGCCGGGCGGCGGATAGCGCGTCACCGCTCGATTTCGTCGGGCCGCAGGCGATGCGGCCCTGGACCGAAGCGGACCGGCCTCAGGCCGCGAGGCGCTGACGCGCGCGATCCGCCCGGTAGCTGAGCACCAGTTCCTCGGGGATCATCCCGGCGGCGACCGCGAGGGCGATGGCGCGGGGCCGAGCGGCGCGCGGCGGCTCGGACTGGATCTCGGGCTGGATCTCGGATTTCGGGGCCGGAAGCGGAGCCGGAAAGGACGCGAGAACCGGGGCCGGATCCGAAACCTGACCGCGCTCGGCCAGGAACCGCGCCATGAGCTCCTCGGCGAGACCGGCGAGCACAGCTTCCGCCGATTCCGGCACCCTGTCGGGCGTCGCCTCGGCCGCGACGACCGCCGCGCCAATGCGATCCTCGGGCCGGGGCGCGATCGGCCAAGCGGTGGCGGCGTCGGGCAGCCTCGGCTCGGCCGTCGGGACGACGATCTCCGGTGTGACCGACGTCGCGGGAGCGGCCTCGGCCGGGATGTCGATGCGGGCCTCGGCGGGCTCCGGCGCGGCGAGCAGTATCGTCTCCGGGGGCTCTTCCCCCGAGATTTCCCGCGCCCGCGCCTCGGCCTGCTCATGGGTGAGGATGCGGGCCTCGTCGCGCGCCGCCTCGGCCTCGAAGCGGGCGAGCAGCGCCATCAGGCTGCGGGACTCGGCGAAGGGCATCGCCTCGCAGGCGGTCAGCGCCGCCTCGATCATCGAGCGGGCGAGCCGCGGCCCGCTGACGCCGCTGCGGCGGTCGGCTTCGTCGCGCCACACGCTCAGCGCGGCGCGGATGGCCGGCAGCAGGATGGCGGGCAGCCCGGCCCGACGATGCAGGGCGGCGTATCCCGCCCCGTGCGGTTCGAGCATGATCCCGGCGACGCGGGCGCGGCTGAGCCCGCTCAGCTCCGCCAGGGCGACTTCGGCGAAGGGCAGGCGGAGCGACAGGATCGCCCGCAGGATCAGGCCGGCGGTGAGCTGTTCCTGCACCCGCAGATGGGCGACGAGACGGCCGAGACCCGCTTCCCCGGCCTCGTCGCTCAAGGCCAGGGCGGCGGCGTCGCGGGCCTCGCGGGCAACCCGCGCGCCCCGTTCCGAGCTGATCCAGCCGGCATCCTGGCCGAGGCGCGAGAGCTGCTCGGCCACGCGCGAGACGATGGTGTGGCGCACCTCGATGGCGAGGTCGTCCCGGGCGAGCAGGGCTTGGCGCAGTTCGACCTCTTCGCCGTGACGCTCGACCATGCGCAGCAGGGCGGCGACGCCGATCCGCGCGCTCCGGTTCGTGGCGAGGGCGATGAGCGAGGGCACGCCGCCTACCTCCGCCAGGGCGGCGGCGACCGGCTTCGAGAGCTCCACCCGACCGGCCACCGCCGCCCGGGTTTCCTCGCAGCCCATGGCGACGCAATCCACGAGGTCGGCATCCATCAGCACCGGCGAGCGCGCCAGCACCAGGCAGGCGATGTCCGGCTGGTCCGAGGCGAGCGCCACGATCAGCGGACGCGGCGCCTGATCCGAGCCTGCGCAGACCTCGGCCAGGGCCCGGCGGACGGCCGGCGCGGGATCGTCGAGCAGGGCGAGCAGCGCCGTCTTGGCCTCCCAGGCCGCATCCGGCCCGAGCCTGCCTTGAAGGTAGCTCCGCGCCAGCGAGCCGGCGGCCTCGGCGCGCCGCTCGGACGAAGCGTTCTGGGTGAGGGCGAGGAACTGGCGGAGGATCATGAGCCGTTCCTGATTCGGTAAGAGGAGGGATCGAAGAGCGAGCTTCTGGCCTGGACCGCCGAAGCCGTCGGCTGTTCAGGATTTGGGCCGGCCATGTAGGTCGTCGTCGGGGTCGCCTTCCCCGTCAGCCCGGCGGGCCGGCGCGGTGGCAGCGGCACGAGGATCGCCGTGGCGGTGGGAGCGGCCTCCGTCGCGGAGACGGCCGCAACGGTCGCCGGGGCCGATGTCTCGGCGTCGCCCGAGGCGTCGGAGCGCGGGAAGTAGCTCGGGGCGGTGCGGGCTGCGGTGCCGGCGGCGGCGCGGTCCTGCCACAGCTTGGCCACGCCGTCCGAGATCGCGCCCTGGCGCCGGTCGGTCTGGAACAGGGAGCGGAGGCCGCCCTCCAGGGAAGCGTAGGCGGTCGGCGGGCTCGCCTCCGCCGTCGCGGTGGCGACCGGCGTCGCCGTGCCTGAGGTGACTTGGCTCGATGTGGCTTGGCCAGAAGTGGTTTGGCCCGAAGTGGCTTGGCTCAGCAGCGCGTACAGTTCGGATGAGCTGCGCGGTCGCCCGGCGCGATCGTAGAACAGGCCCCGGTTGGCGGAGGCCGCGTCCGGCAGATCGAGGGCGGCGGCGCGGGCCGGGCTCGCCTGCGCCGAGGCGATCAGGGTGGCCGCGCCCTTGGCTCCGAGAACGTGGGCCGCGTAGAGATCGCCCGCCGTCGGATCCCGGCCCAAGGCTCCCGCCAGGGCCTCGCCGTTGCGCTGGGTCAGTGCTCCCGCCAGCGTCGCCGAGACCTTCGGATCGCGGCGCAGGTCGAGGATCGCCTGCCGGGTCGCCGGATCGGCCACGGTGTAGCGGCCATCGGCGCCCGTGGTGATGGCATCGGCATAGGCGGTGAGCCCGAGCTTGGGGCCGGTGCTCTTCATCACCCCGAGCCAGGTCTGCTCGATGAACTGGAACAGGCCGGTCGCCGAGGAGGTGCTCGCCTTGGCCGAAGGGTTGAGGCTCGACTCGCGCTGGGCCGTGGCGAGCAGGTAATCGAAGCCGACGCCGCTGGTCTGCGCCCCCTCGCGGATCGCATCCACGACCTCGCCGCTCGCGGTTCCGGTCCGCACGGGGGCGGCCGTCTCGCGGGTGGCGGTGGGAGCATTGGTGAACAGGAACATGACGCGTCCCGACGGGACCGTCCTTCGGCCCCGTGAGGCGTGAGTTTCCTGCGCGTATGGTAAAGGAAGATTGAATGACGTCCGCGCCGCCCCGTTCCGATTCCGCCCTTTGCCGTGTCGCGGTGGTGGATGCGACCACGGCCGAGGCGGCCCTGGCCGCCGGGGCGCAGGCGCTGGCGGTCACCGGGATTGTCCCGCCTGGACACTTCGCGGAGCTTCGAGCGCGCTGGCCGGACCGGACGATCCATCTCGCCCTCGACGGTCCTGAGGATCCGGGGCTCGACGGAGGGCTCGTCGAGAGGCCGGACGGCTTGCTGCTCCGCGATGCCCGCTCCGGCCGCGACGTCGCCGCCCTCGGGGCGCGGCTGGCCGTCTGCGAGGCGGTACAGGGGTTGCCCGATGGAGCCTGCACGATCCTCGCCGCGATCCGTCATCCCCTCGGTCTCATCGACGCGCGCAGCTTCGTCGGGGCGAGCCCCCGGCTCGCGGGGCTCGGCCTCGACGGTCATGTGCCGGGAGACGGGCCTGCCGGCGATCAGGCCCGGTGTCTCATCCGCCTCGCCGCGGCGGCGGCGGATGTGCCGGCCTTCGAGCTGGTGTGATTCGGGAGCAACTCAACCGCGCTTCGGCCGCTTCAGCTCGAACCGGTTCTCGGCTTCGGTGGTGAAGTAGTCGAAATAGCCGCCGCGCAGGATCGGCCGCATGGCTCCGGTATCGACCCGTCCGTCCTTGATGAAGCGGTCGTCGATGTAGATCGAGACCACCTGCCCGATCACCATGAAATTCGCGGCCTCACCGCCGCCCAGCGGCACCAGCGGCACGGTTTGGAGCCATTTGCACTCGATGGCCGCAGGCGATTCGGCGACCCGCGGCGGGCGCACCCGGTGCGAGGGCGCCGGTGTCAGGCCGGCGAAGCCGAACTCGCTCACCCCCCGCTCCAGCGGCGCCGAGGTGGCGTTGACCGCCTCGCGCAGGTCGAAGGTCGCGAGGCTGCAGACGAACTCGCCGCCTTCCTCCGCGAAGGTCATCGCGTCCTTGCGGCCGGAGGAGGAGAACATCACCATGTCGGGCTCGCCGCCGACCGCGTTGAAGAACGAGTAGGGCGCGAGATTCACCCGGCCCGCCCGGTCCATGGCACTGATCCAGCCGATGGGTCGCGGGGCGACCACGGCCTTGAGCGGGTTGTGCGGCAGGCTGGGATGGGCGGCCTCGTAATGCATCGGCGCCTCAGAGCCGCGTGACGATCTGCGAGAGATCGGGCCGGGGCCGGTCGGAGGGCACGTCCCGGGGCCGGCCGATATGAATGAACCCGGCGATCCGCTCCGCCGGGTCGAGACCCAGCGCATCGAGCACCCGGCGGTCATAGGCGAACCATTCGGTGAGCCACGAGGTAGCGTAGCCGGCGGCATTGGCCGCCACCACGAGGTTCATGCAGACGGCGCCCGCCGAGAGCAGCTGCTCCCATTCGGGAATTTTGACGTGCGGCCCGGCGCGGGAAACCACGCCGACCACCACTGGGGCGTGGGTAAGGCGCTGGCGCTCCTGCGCGAGGCGCTTCTCGTCGGCATCGGGGAAATCGGCGGCGTGGGTCGCGGCGATGATCGCACCGATGCGCTCGCGCGCCTCGCCCTCGATCACGAGGAAGCGCCAGGGGGCGAGCTTGCCGTGATCCGGCACCCGGGCGGCGACGGTCAGCCAGTCGTCGAGTTCCCGAGCCGTGGGGCCGGGGCCGGCCAGCAGCGGCGGCGGCACCGAGCGGCGGGTGCGCAGCAGCTCCAGGGTCTGGTCGCAAGGGGCGGCTTCTCGAGACTCGGTCATGGACAATCCGCGTGGAGGGGCCGAAGCTGGCGAAGGCGTTCGCCGGCGAGAGACCGCCTTGCCGTCGCCATGGTCGGGTTTCAAGAGCGCGACGGCCCGGACTTAGCGCCGGACCGGGCGGAAAGGGAGTGCGAGGGACGATGGGACGCGGGTTCGCAGGCTGCAACGCTGTCACCTGGGCCCTTCTCGCCGCGTCCCTGCTCGCCGCCAATCCCGTCGCGGCCCAGACCCAGGCGCCCTTCGGGCCGACCCTGCCCACGCCGGGAATCGCCGGGCCGATGCTGCCGCCACCCGCGGCCGAGGGTGAGGCGGATCTGACGCTTTCAGCGGTCTTCGCGGGTGCCAACCTGCCGATCCGGTCCGGGCTGGCATGGCGCATCTACGAGGATCGCGGCGAGGCCGGGCGGCCGGCCATCGTCGCCCGCTCGAACGACCCCGCCCCAACCTTCAAGCTCGCCGCCGGCGCCTATGTCGCCACCGTCACCTACGGCTACGCCAGCGCCTCGAAGCGGATCACGATGTCGGGCAATCCGAGCCGGGAGGAGCTGCGCGTCGCGGCCGGCGCCCTCAAGCTGTCCGGCGCGGTCGGCGACCAGAAGATTCCGGCGGCCCAGCTCGCCTTCTCGGTCTTCGTGCCGATCGGGACGAATTCAGAGGGGCGCCTCGTGCGCAGCGGCATCAAGGCCGGGGAGATCGTGCGCCTGCCGGAGGGCACCTACCACGTGGTCTCGAGCTACGGCGATTCGAACGCCATCCAGCGCGCCGATCTCCGGGTGGAGAACGGCAAGGTCACCGATGCGACCATGAATCACCGGGCCGCCACCGTGACCCTGAAGCTCGTCGCCGCCCCCGGCTCCGAGGCCTTCGCCGGCACTGCCTTCAGCGTGCTGACCCCCGGCGGCGATACCATCCGCGAGGCTATCGGCGCCTTTCCTTCGGTGACGCTGGCGGAGGGCGATTACGTGCTGATCGCCCGCCATGACGGGCAGGTCTTCACCCGCGATTTCAAGGTGGAGAGCGGCATGGATCGCGACATCGAAGTCGTGGCGAAAGGAAGCTGAACTCCCATGCGCTCGTTCGACATCGCCCTGGCGGCGCTCCTGATCCTCGCCGGCGCGACAGCGGCCAGGGCTCAGACGGTGGTGGACGGATCGGACGCGGCGGTCGGTCCCGAGGCGACGCGGACGGTGCTGAGCCTGATCGGCACGCAGTTGCGCGATCCCGAGGCGCGGGTCGCGGGGCTGCGGACCGGCCGCGCCGGGGCGCTGTGCGGCACTGTCGATGTCCGCAACCGCATGGGCGTCCATACCGGCCCGCGCGGCTTCGTCGCCGATCTGCCGGAGAAGTTCTTCGGCCGGCTGCCGGAGGGGCCGGAACTGCGCAGCCCCGGCAGCATGGCAAGCTTCCGCGCCATGGAACGGGCGCGGGCGCTGTTCGACGCGAATTGCACGGCCGGCTGACCTGGAGCGGCACGCCTCAGGTGAACGGGGCAGCCAGTATCAAGGCCAGGATGAAGCCGGTGCCGAAGATGAGCGCGTCGCGGACACCATAGGCGCTCCACTGAACCCAGGCGGAATGATGCGCCGGATGATCCATGGTCCCCCTCCACGTGTCATGATGGTCTGTGTTCCGGCAGCCTGAGACTTCGTCGGTCGAAGGCGGCGTTCCGCGTCGGCGGGCGCTGAGTGGGTCAGGCGAACGGCACGATCAGCGGTAGGGCGAGCACCAGCCCGCCGGCCAGCACGATGACGTCGCGGACGCGCCGCCCGATCCAGGCCTGGGCTCCGCGCCGCTGCGCGATGACGTCTTCCGTGAAGCTCATGGTCGTCTCCTGTCGTTGAGCGGCTTCGGTATGAGCGAGGCACCGCTTCCTCGATAGGGACGGTTGCGGTACGATCTCAACGAACTGTCCGGGACGAATGCCAGTACAGTTCGGAGGACAGTGATGACCGAAATCCTGACCCAACCCGTGCCGACGGCAAGCCTCTCGCGGGTGGGGATGGTGATGAGGGCGATCGAGGACCGCATCGAGGGGCGCGCCCTCGGCCCCGGCGCCCGGCTCCCCTCGGTGCGCGGCCTCGCCGAGAGCATGCAGGTCTCGAAATCGACCGTGGTCGAGGCGTATGACCGGCTGGCGGCCCGTGGGGCCATCGTCTCCCGGCCGGGTTCCGGCTTCTTCGTCGCGGCCCGTCCGGAGCCGCTCAGCCTCGCCGCTATCGGGCCGCGGCTCGACCGGGCGGTCGATCCCGTCTGGATCACCCGGCAAGCGCTGGAAGCGGGGCCGGATTCACTCAGGCCCGGATGCGGCTGGCTGCCGCCGGATTGGCTGCCGGAGGAGGATCTGCGCCGGGCGCTCCGTCATGTCGCCCGGCAGAGCGATGCGGTGATGTTCTACGACACGCCCCAGGGCCACGCTCCCCTGCGCCAGCAGCTTGCCCTTCGGCTGACCGAGCGCGGCATCCGCGCCCATCCCGATCAGCTCGTGCTGACCGATTCGGTGACGCAGGCCCTCGATCTCATCATCCGCTTCCTCGCCGAGCCCGGCGACACGGTGCTGTTGGACGATCCCTGCTACTTCTCGTTCCAGGCGCTCGCCCGTGCCCACAGGCTGCGGATGGTCGGCGTCCCGTTCGGACCCGAGGGGCCCGATCTCGCCGCGTTCGAGCAGGCGCTGATCGAGCACAAGCCCCGCTTCTACATCACCAATTCCGGTCTCCAGAACCCGACCGGCGCCACCTTGAGCCCGGTTGTGGTCCACCGGATGCTGCGGCTCGCCGAGATGCACGGCACGCTGATCGTGGAGGACGACGCCTATGCCGATTTCGAGTCCGAGCCGGGCCCACGGCTCGCCGGCTTCGACGGGCTCGACCGGGTGATCCATGTCGGCGGTTTCTCGAAGACCCTCTCCACCGGGGCGCGGGTCGGGGTGATCGCGCTCCGGTCCGACTGGGTCGAGCGACTCGTCGATCTCAAACTCGCGGTGTCCCTGAGCGACAACCATCTCACCGCGGCCACCGTCCATCGCTTCCTGGTCGAGGGCAGCTACCGCCACCATCTCGACGCCCTGCGCACCCGGCTGGCGGATGCCCGTGGCACCGTGGTGCGCCGGCTGGTCCAGGCCGGGCTCACGGTGCCCTTCGTGCCGAGCGCCGGCATGTTTCTTTGGACGCGCCTGCCCGAGGGACTCGACGCCACCGAGGTCTCGCGCCGAGCCCTGGCCCGGGGAGTGGTCCTGGCGCCGGGCAACGTCTTCTCGATCAGCCAGGGCGCGGCGAGCTTCCTGCGCTTCAACGTCGCCCAATGCGCCAGCCCACGGGTGTTCTCGGAATTGTCGCGGGCGATGGAGGGGTGAGGCGGGCGCGACAAGCCAAGTCTTAAACTTCGCCGCGTATCCCGGACGGCGGTGTCGTGGGGAGGGCAGGCGATGGCGTTCGTCGAGGCATCGCGGGGAGGGCCGCGAGGCGGACCGGTCTCCGCGCTGGCGGCGCGGACTGCGTCCCGCATCGGGCTCGTCGGCCTGTTCTCCGCAACGCTTCTTCTCGCGGCTTTGCTGCTGTTCAGCCTCCAGCCGATGTTCACCAAGCGGGTGCTGCCGATCCTTGGCGGCTCGCCCGCCGTGTGGTCGGTGGCGATGGTGGTGTTCCAGGCACTCCTGCTCGCCGGTTACGCCTACGCGCACGCCCTGACGCGCTGGCTGCGGCCCCGGGCAGCCCTCGCCACGCACGTCCTCTTACTCCTCGCGGGCTTCGTTTTCCTGCCGGTGGCCGTGGCCCAGGGATACGGCGCGCCCCCGGCGGAGGGCGAGGCCCTCTGGCTGATCGGCCTGATGTTCGCCTCGATCGGCCTGCCGTTCTTTGCGCTTTCCGCGAGCGCCCCCCTTCTCCAGGCGTGGTTCGCCCGCTCGGGAGACGCCCGCAGCGCCGACCCGTACTTCCTCTATCGCGCGTCGAATGCCGGCTCCTTCGCCGCGCTCCTCGTCTACCCGCTGCTGGTCGAGCCGCTGCTCGGCCTCGATGCCCAGGCACGCCTGTGGTCGCTGGGCTACGCGGCGTTGACCTGCGCCGTGGTGGCCTGCGGTCTGCGCCTGCGCGACGGCGCGCCGGCCGCCGCGCCGTCGGAAGCCGAGACGGTGGCAGAGGCCGGCCCCGGCCGCCGGCTCGCCTGGATCGGCCTGTCCGCCGTGCCGTCCGGACTGCTCGTCGCGGCGACCGCGCATATCTCGACCGATGTCGCGGCGATTCCCCTGCTCTGGGTCGTGCCGCTCGCGCTCTACCTCGTGAGCTTCATCCTGGCCTTCCGCCCGGCTCGGCCGGGGCGCTCCTGGGCGGGCCCGGTCCTGGCCGGCCTTCAGATCGCCGGGACCGGCGGCGCCTTTGCCGCGACCCTCCTCAAGCAGACGCCGTTCCTGCTCGATCTCGGGCTGACGCTCGGCCTGCTGTTCGTCAACGCGCTGATCGCGCACCGCGCGGTCTACGCCCTCCGACCTCCGGTGGCGCGGCTGACCGAGTTCTATCTCTGCACCTCCCTCGGCGGCATGGTCGGCGGGATCTTCGCCGCCCTCGTGGCGCCGCGCCTCTTCTCCGGCGTGTACGAGTATCCGCTGCTCCTCGCCGCCGCCCTGCTGTGCCGGCCCGGCGTCACCGCCGGCGGTCTTCCCGCGCTCATGCGGGAGGCGAGCCGCTCCGCCGTGCTTCTGGTCGGCTCGATCCTCGTGGCCATGCTCGCGATGGTGTCGGCGGGGCCGCAACTGGGAACGGGCGTTCTGGCGCTCGGCCTCGCGCTCTCCTTCGCGGCCGGCTGGCGATCGCCGGCCCAGGCGGCGCTGGTGGGGGTGAGCGTCGGCATCGGCTGCATCGTGCTCCAGGCCACGGTCATCGCCGAGGGCGGCAACCACCGCAGCTTCTTCGGCGTCCACCGCGTCAACACCAGCCCGGATGGGCGCTTCCGCCTGCTCTCCCACGGCACCACGATCCACGGCGCCATGCGCCTGCGCGAGGAAGACGGCACGGCGAGCACCGGGCGCCCCGTCCCCGCGACCTATTACGCGCCCGGCGGCCCGCTCTCGGACGTGCTCGCGATCAGCCGCCGGGTGAACGGACCGCTTCCGGCGGTTTCCGTGGTCGGGCTCGGGGCCGGCAGCCTCTCCTGTCACGCCGATGCCGGCGAGCGCTGGACCTTCTATGAGATCGACCCCGTGGTGATCCGCCTCGCGCGGGATGCGAACACCTTCCGCTTCCTCTCGGGCTGCGCGCCGGAAGCCCGCATCGTGCAGGGCGATGCCCGTCTGACATTGGCGGCCCAGAGCGGGAAGGCGCGGGTGCTCATCATCGACGCCTTTTCGTCGGACGCGATCCCGATCCACCTGCTGACGCGCGAGGCGCTCGCCATCGACCTCGCCCATCTCGATGCACACGGCCTGCTGGCCTTCCACATCAGCAACCGGCATTTCGATTTGCGCCACGTCCTGGCCCGGCTGGCGGCCGAGCAGGGCCTGACCCTCCTGCGGCGCCACGACCCGGCGAAGCCATTGGACGGGTATGCCCGGTCGCCCTCCGGTGTCGTGCTGATGACCCGTGACCCTTCGGCGATCCGCGAGGCGCAAGCCCTGAACTGGCAGATCGTGGCGCCGGACATGGCGCGGCGTCCGTGGAGCGACGACTACGCCAACCCCCTGGAGGCCATGCGCGACCGCTGGCGTGACCCGCTCCCGCCAGCGCTCTGAGGATCAGGGCGCCGGCTGCTCGACGTGATGGCCGTCGAGCACCGCGTCGGTGCTCGGCCGGCTGTCGATCACCGCCTCCGTCCGGCGGCGGTCCGGGGAGGTGGCCTCCTCGACGAAGGCGGCGAGCGCGGCGTCGAGGGTGAGCGTCGTGGTCTTCTGGCTGCCGAGGCGACGCACCGAGACGGTGCGCTCCTCCGCCTCGCGGCGGCCCAGCGCCAGCAGCACCGGCACCTTGGCCAGCGAGTGCTCGCGGACCTTGTAGTTGATCTTCTCGTTGCGAAGATCCGCCTCCACCCGGAGGCCGGCGCGTTCCAGGACCCGCACCACCTCGCGGGCGTAATCGTCGGCCTCGCTGGTGATCGTCGCCACCACCACCTGCAGGGGCGCGAGCCAGAGCGGGAAATGCCCCGCGAAATGCTCGATCAGGATGCCGGTGAAGCGCTCCATCGAGCCGCAGATGGCGCGGTGGACCATCACCGGCGGCTTCTTCTGGCTGTCGGCGTCGATATAGGTCGCGCCGAACCGCTCCGGCAGGTTGAAATCGACTTGCGTCGTGCCGCATTGCCAGTCGCGGCCGATGGCGTCGCGCAGCACGTACTCGAATTTCGGCCCGTAGAACGCACCTTCGCCCGGATTGACGGCGGTCTTGATGCGCCCGCCCGATTGCTCCTCGATCTGGGCCAGCACCCGCGTCATCACCGCCTCGGCGTGATCCCACAGGGCGTCGGAGCCGACGCGCTTCTCGGGGCGGGTGGAGAGCTTCACCAGGATCTCGTCGAAGCCGAAATCGGCGTAGGTCGAGAGGATCAGGTCGTTGATCTTCAGGCACTCGTCGGCGAGCTGATCCTCGGTGCAGAAGATATGCGCGTCGTCCTGGGTGAAGCCGCGCACCCGCATCAGCCCGTGCATCGCCCCCGACGGCTCATAGCGGTGGACGACGCCGAATTCGGCCATGCGCAGGGGCAGGTCGCGGTAGGATTTCAGCCCGTGCTTGAAGATCTGCACGTGGCCGGGGCAGTTCATCGGCTTCAGCGCGAACCAGCGCTTGTCTTCGGCTTCCTCGCCCGCGCTCTGGGCCGCGAACATGTTCTCGCGGTACCAACCCCAGTGGCCGGAGGTCTCCCACAGCGACTTGTCGAGGATCTGCGGCGCGTTCACCTCGGCATAATCGCCCTTCAGGCGGCGGCGCATATAGGCGATCAGCTCCTGGAACACCGTCCAGCCCTTGGCGTGCCAGAACACGACGCCGGGGCCTTCCTCCTGGAAATGGAACAGGTCCATCTCCTTGCCGAGACGACGGTGATCGCGGCGCTCGGCCTCCTCCAGCCGGTGCAGGTAGGCGTCGAGATCGGCTTGGGACGCCCAGGCGGTGCCGTAGATGCGCGTCAGCATCGGGTTGTTGGCATCACCGCGCCAATAGGCGCCCGCGACCTTCATTAGCTTGAAGGCGGTGCCGACCTTGCCGGTCGAGGTCATGTGTGGGCCGCGGCAGAGGTCGAACCACTCGCCCTGGCGGTAGATCTTCAGATCCTCACCGGCCGGAATCGCGTCGACCAGCTCGACCTTGTAGTTCTCGCCCTTGTCGGAAAACAGGTTTTTGACGTCGTCGCGCTTCCAGACTTCCTTGGTGAAGGGCGCGTCGCGCGCGATGATTTCGCGCATCTTCGCCTCGATCTTCGGAAAGTCCTCCGGCGTGAACGGCTCGTCCTTGGCGAAGTCGTAGTAGAAGCCGTTCTCGATCACCGGCCCGATGGTCACCTGCGTGCCGGGCCAGAGCGCCTGCACGGCTTCCGCCAGCACGTGAGCGCAATCGTGGCGAATCAGCTCCAGCGCCCGCGGGTCGTCGCGGGAGATGAACTCGATCGCGGCATCCCCCTCGATCGTGTCGTCGAGATCACGGACCGTGCCGTCGAGCGCCATGGCGACCGTGCGCTTGGCGAGCGACTTGGCGATGCCCTCCACCACGGTCCGGCCGGTCACCGCAGCGTCGTAGGCGCGGGTGTTGCCGTCGGGGAAGGTCAGGATGGGCATGATCGAACCGTGTTTTGGCCGTGCGCGGCCCCGTGAAGGGGAGGGCGGGTTTTCGGGAGGCGGGCGAGGTAAGTCAATGCTGACTTGCGATCCGGGCCTCTGCTGACGCGTCCGTGGTGCCCCAGAGCCAGGCCGCGCCGCGCACGCCGGAGGCGTCGCCGTGCCGGCTCGCCCGCACCGGCGTGTCGAAGCTGTCGGAGAAGACGTAGGGCGCGATCCGCTCCGGTAGGGCGGCGACCAGGGTGTCGACCCGCGAGAGGCCGCCGCCGAGCACGATCACGTCCGGGTCGAGGACATTCACGACATGGGCGATGCCGCGACCGAGGCGGTCGAGATAGCGGGCCATCGCCGCGACGGCCGCCGCCTTTCCGGACTTGGCGGCGACGACGATCTGCTCGCCGGTCAGGGATTCGCCGGATGCGCGGCCATAATCGGCGGCGAGGCCGGGACCGGAGAGCCAGGTCTCGATGCAGCCATGGCGCCCGCAATAGCAGGCCGGGCCGGGGCGCTCGTCGTCGCGGGGCCAGGGGAGGGGATTGTGGCCCCATTCCCCGGCGATGGCGTTGCGCCCGGTCAGCGCCCGGCCGTTCACGGCGATGCCGGAGCCGACCCCCCGTGCCGAGGATCACCGCCCAGACGAGGTCGAGACCCGCGCCGGCCCCGTCGACGGCCTCCGAGACCGCGAGGCAATTGGCGTCGTTCTCGATCCGCACCGGGCGGCCGAGGCGGGCCGCGAGGTCCTGCGCGAACGGCCGGCCGTTGAGCCAGGTGGAGTTGGCGTTCTTGATCAGGCCCGAGGCGCGGGACATCGCGCCGGGCATGCCGACGCCGACGCTCGCGCCCTCGGTGCCGGCTTCCCGCTCGAGGGCGGCGACCAGATCGGCGATCGCCGCCAGGGTGCCGGGATAGTCGCCGCGCGGGGTCGGGACGCGGATCTGTGACCGCGTCGCGCCCGCGCCATCGAGGACGATCCCGGCGATCTTGGTGCCGCCGAGATCGATGCCGATCCGCAACGGGGCGGAGGCCAACGGCACCGGTCCTTACTGCGCCGCCACGGCCTTCGGTGCGGTGACGGTCGCGTCCTCGCCGGGGCCGGTCGGGGCCTCGTCCGAGATCTCGGTGCCGATGGCGACGGGATGCGACATCACCTCGGCGAGCTTGGTCTTGTCGAGCTCGCCCTCCCAACGGGAGACGACGATGGTGGCGACACCGTTGCCGATGAGGTTGGTCAGCGCGCGGCATTCCGACATGAACTTGTCGACACCGAGCACCAGCGTCATCGCCGCCACCGGCACCGGGGCGCCGGGGATGGCGGCCAGCGTCGCGGCAAGGGTGATGAAGCCCGCGCCGGTCACGCCCGAGGCGCCCTTCGAGGTCAGCATGGCGACGAGGAAGATCGTCGCGTATTGCCCGACCGTGAGGTCGGCCCCCACCGCCTGCGCCAGGAACAGGGTGGTGAGCGTCATGTAGATGTTGGTGCCGTCGAGATTGAACGAGTAGCCCGTCGGGATCACGAGGCCGACGACCGAGTCGGAGGCGCCGAGGCGCTTCATCTTGGTCATCATGTGCGGCAGCACGGTCTCCGAGGAGGAGGTACCGAGCACGATCAGGAGCTCGTCCTTGATGTAGGCGAGGAACTTCAGGATCGAGAAGCCGGAGAAGGCGGCGATGCCGCCGAGCACCACGAAGATGAAGAGCAGCGAGGTGGTGTAGAAGGTGCCGACCAGCCAAGCGAGGTCGATGACCTTGCCGATGCCGTACTGCCCGACGGTGAAGGCCATGGCGCCGAAGGCGCCGATGGGGGCGAGCTTCACGATCAGGCCGATGATGCGGAAGAAGACCTGCCCCGCCGCGTCGATGCCGTGGGTGATGCCGGCGCCCTTCTCGCCCATGCCGGTGAGCACCACGCCGGTCAGCACCGCGATGAGCAGCACCTGCAACAGGTCGCCGGTGGCGAAGGCGTCGAAGAAGCTTTTCGGGATGATGCCGAGGATGTGGGCGACGGTCGAATCCGCCGCCGCCTTGCTGGCATAGCCCTCGACCGCCTTGGCATCGAGCTTGGTCACGTCGGCGCCGAAGCCGGCGCCCGGCTGGATCACCTCACCCACCAGGATGCCGATCAGCAGCGCGACGGAGGAGACCACCTCGAAATAGATCAGCGCCTTCAGGCCGACGCGGCCGACCTTCTTCAGATCGCCGATCGAGGCGATGCCGTGGACGATGGTGCAGAAGATGATCGGGGCGATCATCATCTTGATCAGCGCGATGAAGCCATCGCCGAGCCACTTGAGGGACTTGCCCCATTCCGGGCTGTACCAGCCGAGCAGGACACCGAGGACGATGGCGATCAGGACCTGGATGTAGAGCACCCGGTACCAGGGCACGTGCGCCGCGGGCGCGCCCGCATCAGACGTCGCGGAATGGGCCATGTTTCCTCACCGATACCATATCGCGCGGCCTTCGCCCGGGCGGCGTTAACGCGGACGCTATTCCGTTTAATCCCAGTCCTCAATCACGCCCCGCACGCGCCCCGCGAGCCGGGACGAGCTTTGTAACAAGGGAGCGACGATGGCCGGGAGCAGCGGCGTTGCCGGTTGAGGCAACGTTCGGGCCGGGCTGATGGCAAGGTTGAGCCGCCCGTGCAAGTCTCCGGCGGTCCGATGTCGCAGCACGGCGCCGTTTATTCGCTGCAAACGGACAATTCGGTTTTGCCGGATTTGCCGTTCGGGCCCGCAACGAACCGGCTTCCCCTTGGCGGGAGAGCGCACTAGAAGCGCTCCATGTTCGGCCTGATCTCTTCCCAGTCGCGAATTACGGGCCCGGCCTCCGTGTAGGCGCCGCGTCAGCGGCTGCGCCGGATGCCGGGTGAAGCCCTTCCGCCCGTTCCCTTTCGACCGTCCCCACGCGACGAGAATTCCGCCGAACCCGCCATGAGCGATCAGACCAACGCCGCCGCCGCGGCCGCCCGCGACTATTCGCGAACCCTCTTCCTGCCGAAGACGGAATTTCCCATGCGCGCGGGGCTTCCCACCCGCGAGCCGCTCCTCTTGGAGCGCTGGGCGACAATCGATCTCTACGAGAGGATCCGCGCCGCCGCGAAGGGGCGCCCGCGCTTCGTGCTGCACGATGGACCGCCCTACGCCAACGGCAACATCCATATCGGCCACGCCCTCAACAAGATCCTGAAGGACGTGATCGTGCGCTCTCAGGGCGCGTTGGGCCGCGACGCGAACTACGTGCCGGGCTGGGACTGCCACGGCCTGCCGATCGAGTGGAAGATCGAGGAGCAATACCGCGCGAAGGGCAAGAACAAGGACGAGGTGCCGGTGCTGGAATTCCGCCAGCAATGCCGGGCCTTCGCCGCCGATTGGCTGAACATCCAGCGCGACGAGTTCAAGCGCCTCGGCGTGACCGGCGACTGGGACCATCCCTACTCGACCATGGCCTATCCGGCGGAGGCGCGCATCGCCTCAGAACTGATGAAGTTCGCGGTGAGCGGCCAACTCTATCGCGGCTCGAAGCCGGTGATGTGGTCGGTGGTGGAGAAGACCGCGCTGGCCGAGGCCGAGGTCGAGTACGAGGAGCATGTCAGCGACACGGTGTTCGTCGCTTTCCCGATCCGGGAGGGGGCGCCTGCGGAGCTGGCCGGGGCCCGCGTCGTGATCTGGACGACGACCCCCTGGACGCTGCCGGCCAACCGCGCCGTCGCCTATTCGAAGCGGGTGGCCTACGGGCTCTACCGCGTCACCGGGGCGGCCGACGACAATTGGGCCAAGGTGGGTGACACCTACCTGCTGGCCGATGCCCTCGCCGAGGGCGTGTTCAAGGCCGCCCGGGTCGAGGCCTACGAGCGCGTGGCCGACGTGCCGGCGGCGAGCCTGGCCGGGCTGACCCTGTCGCACCCGCTGCACGCCTTCGATCCCGGCTACGGCTTCCCCGTGCCGATGCTCGATGGCGAGCACGTCACCGACGAGGCCGGCACCGGCTTCGTGCATACGGCGCCGAGCCATGGCCGTGAGGATTTCGAGGTCTGGATGGCCAATGGCCGCCGCCTGACCGAAGCCGGCATCGACACCCGCATCCCCTACACCGTCGATGCCGACGGCATGCTGACCCAGGAAGCGCCGGGCTTCACCGGCCAGTTCGTCTTCACCGCCAAGGGTGAGAAGGGCGGTGCCAACAAGGCGCTGATCGCCGCGCTGACGGAGGCCGGGGCGCTGGTCGCCCGCGGCGTCCTGCGCCACCAATATCCGCATTCCTGGCGCTCGAAGAAGCCGGTTCTGTTCCGCAACACGCCGCAATGGTTCATCGCCATGGACCGGCCGGTGAAGGGGCTCGGCAACCGGACCCTGCGTGAGACCGCGCTCCACGCCATCGAGGCGACGCAGTGGGTTCCGCCGCAAGGCAAGAACCGGATCAACGGCATGGTGGCCGGGCGGCCCGATTGGGTGGTGTCGCGCCAGCGCGCCTGGGGCGTGCCGATCTCGGTCTTCGTGGAGAAGGAGACCGGGGCGGTCCTGCGCGATGAGAGGGTCAATGCCCGCATCGCCGAGGCCTTCGCGCAGGAAGGTGCGGATGCCTGGTTCGCCGATGGCGCGACCGAGCGCTTCCTGGCGCCCGATTTCGATCCGGCCAATTACGAGAAGGTGACCGACGTCCTCGACGTCTGGTTCGATTCCGGCTCGACCCATGCCTTCGTGCTCGACGACCCACAGGCCTTCCCCGGCCTTGCCGGGATCCGCCGCGCGGTCGATGGCGGGCCGGATACGGTGATGTATCTGGAGGGCTCCGACCAGCATCGCGGCTGGTTCCAGTCCTCGCTGCTCGAATCCTGCGGCACGAAGGGCTACGCCCCCTACGACGTGGTGCTCACCCACGGCTTCGTTCTCGATGCCAAGGGCGAGAAGATGTCGAAGTCGCGCGGCAACGTCGTCGCGCCGCAGAACGTCATCAAGGAATCGGGCGCCGATATCCTCCGGCTCTGGGTCGCGGCGGCGGACTATTCCGATGATCTGCGGATCGGGCCCGAGATCGTCAAAACCTTCGCCGAGACCTATCGCAAGCTGCGGAATTCGTTGCGCTGGATGCTCGGCTCGCTCGCCCACCGGGTGCCGGGCGACGATGTGGCGCTGGCCGAGATGCCGGAGCTGGAGCGCTTCATCCTGCATCGTCTGGCGCAGCTCGACGGCGAGATCCGCGAGGCCTACGCGGCCTTCGACACCAAGCGGATCGTGGCGCTGCTCAACGGCTTCATGACCGGCGACCTCTCGGCCTTCTATTTCGACGTGCGCAAGGACGCGCTCTACTGCGATCCGATCTCCTCGGTCACGCGTCGGGCCGCGCTGCAGGTCATCGACGAAGCCTTCCGCCGGGTCACGATCTGGCTCGCGCCGGTCCTCGCCTTCACGGCCGAGGAGGCGTGGCTCGACCGCTACCCGTCCGAGGACGGCTCGGTGCATCTCCAGACCCTGCCGGACACGCCTGCGGAATGGCGGGACGAGGCCCTGGCCGCGCGCTGGCACAAGGTGCGCCGGGTCCGCCGCGTCGTGACCGGCGCCCTGGAGATCGAGCGGGCGGCCAAGCGCATCGGGGCCAGCCTGGAGGCGGCGCCCGTCGTCTACGTGTCGGATCCCGACCTGCTCGACGCTCTCGACGGCCTGGATTTCGCCGATCTCTGCATCACCTCTGCCATCTCCGTCCGGTCCGGCGAGGGCCCGGCCGAGGCCTTCCGCCTCGACGAGGTGAAGGGCGTGGCCGTGGTGCCGGAGCGCGCGGCGGGGACCAAATGCGCCCGGTCCTGGCGGGTCTCGCCGGAGGTCGGCAGCGATCCCGACTATCCCGACGTGACCCCCCGCGATGCTCGTGCCCTGCGGGAATGGGATGCGGCGCATCCGGGGGCGGCGTGACCGGATCGGGGCACGCAGCCTCGTCCGGTTGCCGTCTCTCCCGAGAGATGGCTTGAGCGAGGTGTCCTGAGAAGCCGATCGCTCCTCATGCTGAGGGGCCGAGCGAAAGCTCGGCCTCAACGCACGCCAAGTGGTCGATCCCAGGGCAGCTTACGATTGGGAAAAGCGTCGCGGCGTGCTTCGAGGCTGCTGACGCCGTGCCTCAAGAGGACCGTGATGGCCGCCGGAACCGGTCAGTCATTCGGTTCTCACGGCCAGGGACAGCCATGACCCCCTTCCGCGCCGGCCTGATCGCCGCCCTCGCCACCCTGATCCTCGATCAGGCCTCCAAGCTCTGGCTCTATCTCGGCACCGATCTGGTGATGAGCCAGCCCTGGCGGCTGACATCCTTCGCCGACTTCGTCGTGGTCTGGAACCGGGGCGTGTCCTACGGCCTGCTCCAGCAGGAGGGGGGTCTCGGGCGCTGGCTGCTGGTCGGCCTCTCCCTCGCCGCCGCCCTCGGCCTGTCGGCCTGGATGTATCGCGCGGGGTCGCGTCTGTTGGCGGTATCCCTCGGCCTCATCGTCGGTGGGGCGCTCGGCAACGCCATCGACCGGGCCGCCTACGGCGCGGTGTTCGATTTCGTCCACCTGCATGCGGGGACGTGGTCCTGGTACGTGTTCAACGTGGCCGACGCGGCCATCGTCGCCGGCGTTGTCGGCCTCATCCTCGACAGCCTGCGCCCGGCCGGACGCAGACCCCAGGAGACGACCTCGGAGAGCGGTGGGCATCCCCAGGCTTGAGGTCGAACCGGCCCGGCCTGCGTCAAGGCGCCATACCTTCGCCCGAAACCCGGCTCACCTCGGTTCGAAAGGGTCCGGAGCACGATTCAGACGGGATCGTCATCCGGCCGCAGCCGATCCCTCGGCGGCGGAGTCAGCCCGAAGCCTGAAACAGGCATAAGCCCAGGGGATCACGGCATGAGCGGGCGGCGCAGCTTCTTTCGGACGCTTGGATCGATCCACCGTCTGGCATTGGGCGCCGCGTTGCTGCCCTGCCTCGCCGGCGCGGCCCGCGCCGAGGGCGAATTCATGCGCGACACCCTGAGCAATCTCGGGCTGATCGAGCCCGATCGCCCGAGCATCACCTATCGCGAGCGCGCGCCGCTCGCCATGCCGCCCAAGCTCGGCGGCAAAGAGGATCTGACCGCCGGCCTGCCGGTCCCCCGCGCCCGTCAGGCCGATCCGGCCTGGCCGAAGGATCCGGAGGTGATCCAGCGCGAGCGCGCCGCCGTCGAGGCCAAGAAGCCGATCGTGCGCGGGGCCCAGGGCCGCATGAACGACAACAACGAGACGCTGTCGGTCTACGAGATGGATGCGGGCCGCCGTGCGGGCGCCGGGGCCCTGACCGGTCCGGCCGGCCGCCCCGGTGACGGCGACACCCGCGATTCGACCTGGCTCAACCCGTTCGAATTGCTGAAGGGAACGCCGGACAAGACCGAGCCGTCCCTGGTCGAGCCGGATCGCGACACCCTGACCGATCCGCCCACCGGTTACCGCAAGGCTCCCGTCAAGGTGGCCAAGCCCCAGGGCGGCCCGGTCGGCGGCCCGATCAGCGACAGGGAAGAAGCCGATCCGCGTGCCTATATGAGGGCGCAGTCCGCGCGTTGAGCGCAGATCTTCGGTGCGCCGGCCAGGTTGTTCCCGAACGGGGTCTCGACAGGGCCGGCGAAGTCGTGAAGCATTCGGACAGGCCGTGACCGTGCGGACACGTCGCGCGGTACGGGATTTGCGCCCGGCGTGATTTCTCGGGACAATGCCGGGACTTTTGAGACGGAAAGCGCGGACGGGCGGAAGAGCCCCCGCATAAGGACAGCAGGATGCACCTCTACCGGAAGGCCATCGCTCCCGTCGGACCGCAGCGAGGCCTCAATCACGCCGGCCGCGTGGACGCCGCCCCGTTCGGGCGCTCCGAGGCCGGCGGTCCGGAGGTCTCCGCCTTCGCGCTCGACAACGGGCTCGACGTGGTGGTGGTGCCCGATCACCGGGCCCCCGTCGCCACCCACATGATCTGGTACCGCAACGGTTCGGCCGATGATCCGATCGGCCAGTCGGGCATCGCCCACTTCCTCGAGCACCTGATGTTCAAGGGTACCGAGAAGCACCCGGCCGGGGCCTTCTCGAAGGCGGTCTCGTCCCTCGGCGGCCAGGAGAACGCCTTCACCAGCTACGATTACACCGCCTATTTCCAGCGCGTCGCCCGCGATCACCTCTCCACGATGATGGCCTTCGAGGCCGACCGCATGGGCGGTCTCGTGCTCGACGACGCCGTGGTGGCGCCCGAGCGTGACGTGGTGCTGGAGGAGCGCCGCATGCGGGTCGAGACCGACCCGTCCGCCCAGCTCTCCGAGGCGATGTCCGCCTCGCTGTTCGTGCATCATCCCTACGGCATCCCGATCATCGGCTGGATGCACGAGATCGAGGAGCTGAACCGCACCCACGCCATCGATTACTACAAGCGGTTCTACACCCCCGAGAACGCGATCCTCGTGGTGGCCGGCGACGTGACGCCCGAGGAAGTGCGGCGTCTGGCCGAGGACACCTACGGCAAGGTGGCGCCGCAGGGCGCACGGCCCCTGCGGGTGCGCCCGCGCGAGCCGGAGCCGCGGGCGATGCGGCGCATCTCGGTGGCCGACCCGAAGGTCGAGCAGCCGACCTTCCAGCGCCTCTATCTGACTCCCTCCTGCATGACCGCCCGCGACGGCGAGGGCCATGCCCTGGAACTGCTCGCCGAGGTGATCGGCGGCGGCGCGACCTCGTTCCTCTACCGCAAGCTGGTTCTGGAGATGGGCGTCGCGGTCAATGCCGGGGCTTGGTACATGGGCTCGGCCATCGACGAGACCCGCTTCGCCGTCTACGCCGTTCCGGCCGAGGGCGTGACCCTGGAGGCGCTGGAAGAGCACGTCGACCGTGTCCTGCGTCGGTCTCCGGAGGCGCTCGACCCCCAGGCCATCGAGCGGGCCAAGACCCGGCTCGTGGCCGAGACGGTCTATTCCTCCGATTCTCAATCCTCCCTCGCCCGCATCTTCGGCTCGGCCCTCGCCATCGGCGAGAGCGTCGAGGAGGTGCGGCGCTGGCCGGAGGCGATCGAGGCCGTCACCCGCGATCAGCTCGTGGCGGTCGCCGCCCGCTACCTCGTGCCCGCCCGGTCGGTGACCGGCTACCTCACCAAGGCCCGCGACACCGAGATCTCCGAGGCCTGAGGCTCGCCTATTCTTCGCGCCGCCGCAGCATCGGCGGCGCCGTTTGCGACATGACGCTTTGAGGAACTTCCGATGAATCTCGCCGAGACCGGCACCCGCACGGCGACCTCGCCGACTCAGGCGCTGCCGCTGGCGGCCGCCCCCGGCATCGAGGCTTGGTACGTCGCCTCGCCGGTGGTTCCGATGATCGCGCTCTCCTTCACCTTCGAGGGCGGCGCGGCGCAGGACGCGGAGGGCAAGGCGGGCACGGTGCAGATGATGGCGCGCCTGCTCGACGAGGGCGCGGGCGATCTCGATTCCGACGCCTTCCAGGAGGCGCTTGCCGCCCGCGCCATCGAGTTGAGCTTCCATACCGGCCCGGATTCCATCGGCGGCTCCCTGAAGACGCTGACGAAACACGCCGACGAGGCGATTCGCCTGCTGGCTCTGGCCCTGGCCGAGCCGCGCTTCGACCAAGCCGCCATCGAGCGCGTGCGCGCGCAGATGATCGCCAGCCTGCGCTACCAGCAGAACGACCCCGGCGTACTGGCCTCGCGCCGCTATTTCCGCGAGGCCTTCCCCGGGCATGCCTATGGCCGGCCCTCCGCGGGCACCATCGAGACCCTCTCGGCCATCACCCGCGACGACCTCGTGGCCATGCACCGCACGCTGATCGGGCGCGGCGGCCTGAAGGTCGCCGCCGTCGGCGCCTTCGAGGAGCAGGGGATCGCTGAAATGGTCGCCCGCGCCTTCGGCAACCTGCCCGAGGCCGGCACCCTTAGGCCGGTGCCGCCGACCTCCATCAATGAACTCGGCCGGCGCATCGTCGTCGATCTCGACGTGCCGCAATCGGTGATCCGCTTCGGGATGCCGGGCGTGGCCTGGCGCGACCCCGACTTCATCCCGGCCTATGTGCTCAACCACATCCTGGGCGGCGGTGCCTTCACCTCGCGCCTGTTCCAGGAGGTGCGCGAGAAGCGCGGGCTCGCCTATTCGGTCGGGACCTCGCTGACCTCGCATCGGGCGGTCGCCATGACCTGGGGTTACACCGCCACCAAGAACGAGCGGGTGGTCGAGGCCCTCGACGTCATCGGCGAGGAAATTCACCGCCTGATCACCGATGGGCCCTCCGACGAGGAGTTGCAGAAGGCCAAGGATTACTTGACCGGCTCCTACGCCCTCGGTTTCGACACCTCGACCAAGATCGCCAACCAGCTCGTGCAGATCGCCTTCGAAGGCCTCGGCATGGATTACATCGCCCGCCGCAACGACCTCGTGGCGAGCGTGACGCAGGACGACATCCGTCGGGCCGGGGCGCGGACCCTCGGCGACGGCCGGATGCTGGTGGTCGCCGCCGGCCGGCCCACGGGATTGTAAGAGGGGCCCTGTCCCATCCTGAAACAAGAAGGCCGGCCCGCTCGGATGCGGTGCCGGCCTGTTCTGTTTGACTCGATCCCCAGCGGACGAAGCGCGATCCGGACGAGGAGCGTCATCCTCGTCCACGAATCACATGCGGCTCACTTGCCGCCGAAGGCAGCCTGCAGGCGCCCGAACTGGGCCGTCACCGGGCTTTCCAGCGGCACCGGCATCGGGCGGTCTTCGCTGATCAGCGTGTCGAGGTGAAGGATGCGGGCATGCAGGCGCCGCGAGCGCTGTACGAGATCCTGAAGCCGCAGCGGCAGCGAAGCGAAGGCGTCGGCGGTGTCGATCGCCGCGCGCTCGGCGGCATTGAGCTTGACCTTGGTCTTCTCCTCCTGCGCCTCGCTCAGGCTGAGCTCCCCTTCGGAGACCGCGCGCTGCACCAGAAGCCAGGAGGCGATCTGCATCAGCCGCGTCGTGAGCCGCATGCTTTCGCTGGCATAGGCGAGGGTGGCGTCGCGAGAAATCAGGCGCGATTCTGCCCGTCCCTCCCCATCGAGATAGGCCGCCGTCTCTTCGACCAGCAGCATGCCCTCGCGGAACAGGGCCTTGAAGCCCTCGGACGACACATATGAATCGCCGAAGCTCACCCAATCGCGCTCGTCCCGGAACGTGACGTCGAACTCGGTCATCCTGCCTCCTGTACCGCTGGTGACACCATCTGTCCCGGGTCGGGACGATCTCGGTGCGAACGCGGTCAGTGGCGCAAGTGTAGCGCCGAATGGAGCCCGAAAGTGGCTTCACGTTCTTTTAACGTTAACGGGCCCAAGGAGCGAGTCCCGGAATGGGGAGGCGGCGGATGCGGGCTCGCGCGAAAAAAAAGCCGCTCCGGGGAGCGGCTTATCGCGAGTCTACAGGGAGGCATCAAACAGAGTGGACAAGAGTTCCCACTCAGGATCCAGACAATCTGGATGTCTCCGTTCATAGGCCAGAAAGGTTAATCATCGGTTAAGCGGCGCTGCCATCCGGGCGGGCGGCGCCGCGATTGCCGAATCAGGGGCGGAGCGATGGCCACGGTGGCGGGGTAAGGCTCGCGAGAGGGTGGGGCGATCGGGCGCCCCGTCCGATGCGGGCGGCGTCATTGACTTGCGGCGTCCCCTCCGCCATAAGCCGCGCCATTGCGAAGCGGCGCCCCGTTCCGGGCGCCCTTCGCGTTTGCAGATCCCATTTCGAGGCTCACGCCACGGTCAGCGCGCTGCTCGCATGCGCCGCCGGGTCGATACCTCGACCGCCGGAGACCGATCATGAAGAGAACCTACCAGCCCAGCAAGCTCGTCCGGAAGCGCCGTCACGGCTTCCGCGCCCGCATGGCGACCGCCGGCGGCCGCAAGGTCATCGCCGCCCGTCGCGCCCACGGCCGCAAGCGCCTCTCGGCCTGAGACCTCATGCGGCGTCGGAAATCCGGCGCCGCATCCATGCATCGCAAGCCCGCGGATCGGGATCGGAGCGACCGTGTCGACGATCCGACGTCTCCGGCGGCGACCGGACTTCCTGGCAGCCGCCCAGGGCCGGCGCTTCCACACGGAGCGGATGAGCGCCCAGGGGCGTTTGCGCCAATCCGATGAGATGCGCGACGGCGAGGCCGCCGAGGGCCTGTTTCTCGGCTTCACGATCACCAAGCGCGTAGGCCATGCGACCGAGCGCAATCGGATTCGACGCCGCCTGCGCAGCGCGGTCGAGGCCGTGGCGGCCGATGCGCCGTCTGTCGGAGCGGATATCGTGCTGATCGCCCGGCGCCCCGCCCTCGATGCCCCGTTCGAGAGCCTCGTCGAGGATCTGCGCCGCGCGCTCAAGACGGTGACGCGTCCGGCCCCGCCCCGAAACTCCGATTCGACATTCGGCGCGAAGTCGTCCAATCCGCGTCGCGGCGGCTCCCGCTCCGGCCGGGGCAGGGCCGCCCACGACTCCGCCACATCCTCTCCCCCTTCCAAGGCGCCTGACGGATCCACCGATGGGTAACGACAAGACGAACATGTTCGTCGCCATCGCCTTGTCGCTGGCGATCCTGCTTGGCTGGCATTACTTCGTCACCGGGCCGGCCAACGAGCGGCAGCGGCAGACGGCGGCGCAGAGCCAATCCACCCAGCCGGGCTCGTCGCCCTCCGCTGACGGGGTTCCAGCCCCGAGCCCGCGGGAGGGAAGCCCCAATGCGCCCGTGCCCGGCACCGTGCCGGGCGCCGCCGCTCAGGGTCCTGTCTCCCGTGAGGAGGCGCTTGCGCGCTCGGCCCGCGTGCGGATCGATACTCCGGCGCTCATCGGCTCGGTCGCGCTCAAGGGCGCCCGCATCGACGATGTGAGCTTCAAGAATTACCGCGAGACCGTCAGCGACCAGAGCCCGCGCATCGTGCTGCTCTCGCCCACGGGCAGCCCGAACCCCTATTACGCCGAATTCGGCTGGGTCGGCGCCAATGCCGGGCCCCTGCCCAGCAGCGAGACGGTCTGGAAGGCCGATGGCGACCTGCTCGCACCGGGCCGGCCGCTGACCCTGACCTGGGACAACGGCCAGGGCCTCGTCTTCAAGCGCCTCATCGCCGTGGACGACAAGTTCATGTTCACCGTCCGCGACGAGGTCGAGAACACCTCGGCCAACGCGGTGACGCTCTATCCCTACAGCCTCGTCTCGCGCTGGGGTAAGCCGCAGACCCAGGGCAATTACGTCCTGCACGAGGGCCTGATCGGCGTGCTCGGCCAGGATGGCCTGCAGGAATACACCTACGACAAGGTCGCCAAGGAGCCCGCCTATGGCGGGAACGCCACGCAGGGCAAGGCGTGGTCGAACGTGACCGGTGGCTGGGTCGGTATCACCGACAAGTACTGGGCCGCCGCCGCGATCCCGGAGCAGGACAAGCCCTATACCGGCGCCTTCACCGAACGCACCGACGGCGCCACCAAGGTCTACCAGACCAGCGTGCGCGGCGACGCCGTCACCGTGGCGCCGAACGCCTCCTCCGCCACGACGCAGCGCCTGTTCGCCGGTGCCAAGGAGGTCAACCAGATCAACGCCTACGAGCGCGATCTCGGCATCAAGCAGTTCGACCTGATGATCGACTGGGGCTGGTTCTGGTTCCTGACCAAGCCGATGTTCCGGGCGCTCGACCTCTTCTTCCATCTCACCGGCAATTTCGGCATCTCGATCCTGCTCGTGACGCTGATGCTGAAGCTGTTCTTCCTGCCGATCGCCAACCGTTCCTACGTCTCGATGGCCAAGATGAAGGCCGTGCAGCCTGAGCAGGCCGCGATCCGGGAGCGGTACAAGGACGACCGGATGAAGATGCAGCAGGCGACGATGGAGCTGTACAAGAAGGAGAAGATCAATCCGGTGGCCGGCTGCTGGCCGGTGCTGATCCAGATCCCGGTCTTCTTCGCGCTCTACAAGGTCCTGTTCATCACCATCGAGATGCGGCACGCGCCGTTCTTCGGCTGGATCCAGGACCTCGCCGCGCCCGATCCGACCAACATCCTGAACCTGTTCGGTCTGCTGCCCTTCGCCGCCCCCGACTTCATCCATCTGGGCGTGTGGCCGATCATCATGGGCATCACGATGTTCATCCAGATGAAGATGAACCCCGCGCCGCCGGACCCGGTCCAGGCGCAGGTCTTCACCTTCATGCCGATCGTGTTCACCTTCATGCTCGGCTCGTTCCCGGCCGGTCTGGTGATCTACTGGGCCTGGAACAACACGCTCTCGGTGATCCAGCAATACATCATCATGCGCCGCAACGGCGTGAAGGTGGAGTTGTGGGACAACCTGAGATCGACATTCCGGCGCGGCGACAAGAGCGCCGCCGCCAAGAGCTGAGGCCAGAGGTTGAGGGTTCGCGCCTGCGGGCGCGGACCTGTCCTTTACGCAGATCCCGGGGCTCACCCCGGGATCTGCCTTTTTCGTTTTAGGGGTCGGCGCGTCCGATCCTCATGGTACGAAGCGGACCGGCTTGCGGATGCGCCGCCGGGCTTCATCCGCCGCCCCGCCGCGTCTCGCGAGGGGTGAGGAACAGACGGATCTTTCGGTGACGAATTCGGTGACCCTGGACGCGCCCACCCCCGAACTTCTGGAGGCCGGCCGCCTGCTGTTCGCCGGCAGTGCGGACTTCACCTCCGCGGCACCCGCCCTCGGGGCCCTGCCGCCGATGGAAGGTGTCGAGATCGCCTTTGCCGGCCGCTCGAATGTCGGCAAGTCGAGCCTCATCAACGCGCTCACCGGGCGCAACACCCTGGCGCGGACCTCGCACACGCCGGGGCGCACCCAGCAGCTCAATTTCTTCCGGATCGGCGAACGTCTGATGCTCGTCGACATGCCGGGCTACGGCTACGCGGCGGTCGAGAAGGCCAAGGTCGAGGCCTGGACCAAGCTGATCCATGCCTATCTGAAGGGCCGCTCGAACCTCGCCCGCGTCTATGTCCTGATCGATTCCCGGCACGGCCTGAAATCGATCGACACCGACCTGCTCGACGGGCTCGACAAGGCGGCGGTCTCCTATCAGGTCGTGCTGACCAAGGGCGACGAACTGAAGAAGTCCGAGATCGACCGGCGCATCCAGGGCATTCAGGCGGCCCTGGCCAAGCGGCCGGCGGCCTATCCCGAGGTGCTGCTGACCTCGAGCCGCGACGATCGCGGCGTGGCGGAACTCCGCGCCAGCATCGCCCGGCTGCTGCAGGAGCGCGGCGCGTGACCGGCCTCGACCGCCTCCTCGCCGCGTCGGCGGCCCTCGTCGGCCTGCTCGGCGTGGCAGCGAGCGCCGCCGCCGCGCATACCAGCGGCGGCGAGACATTGAAGACCGCCGCGCAGTTCCTTCTCTTCCATGCCCCCGCCGTGCTGGCCCTGACCGGTTTCGCCGCCGCCGGCCTGGTCCGTGGCGGTCTTGCCCGTGCGGCGGCGGCGGCTCTCCTCCTCGGCCTCGTCCTGTTCTCGGGGGATCTGGCGATGCGGGCCCTCACCGGCACGCCGCTGTTTCCGATGGCGGCGCCGAGTGGCGGCGTGGTTCTGATGGTGGGTTGGGCTCTCGCCGCCGTCGCAGCCCTGGTTCCGTCGCGGCGCTGAACCCGTCAGGTTCAAACCGTCAGGCGGCTTCGTCGAGCGTCGGTCGCTCGAAAGCGATCCGGTTCCGGCACCCGCACAAGGCTTCGAATGGACCCGGCTCCTGGGGCGTCTTGAACTCGCCGGAAAGCGTATCGCGGCACCGGCCTGCTCAGCGAAAGCGGGCCGGTGCCGCGTGGTGTCATACCAAATCCGGTTGATCCCTTCGGGATGACGGATTTGGGCTTCGCTCAGACGCCGCGCGGGCTTGCTGATACGGAACCCGCTCTGATCGAGCGGATGCCGTATCAGCCCGGCAGCACCGGTGGGTGGTATTGCAGGGTGAAGGCCAGGGCCCAGAGCAGGAACAGCACCACCGGCAGGTGGACGATGAGCTGAAGGAAGCTGAAGCCGACGATGTCGCGGGCCTTCAGCCCGAGGATGCCGAGCAGCGGCAGCATGAAGAACGGGTTGATCAGGTTCGGCAGGGCCTCGGCCGCATTATAGACCTGCACCGCCCAGCCGAGATGCACCTTCAGCTCGTTGGCCGCCTGCATCACGTAGGGCGCCTCCAGCAGCCACTTGCCGCCGCCGGACGGGATGAAGAAGCCGAGCAGCGCCGAGTAGACGCCCATGGCCAGGGGGAAGGACCCCTGCGTGTTCAGCGCGACGAAGGCGTGGGCGATCACGTCCGACAGGCTGTGGCCGGCGGCGTTCTTGGCGCCGGTCAGGATCGCGGCGATGGCGGCGTAGAACGGGAACTGGATCAGGATGCCGGCGGTGGCCGGCACCGCCTTGGCAAGGGCTGCGAGGAAGCGCTTCGGCCGCCAATGCAGCACGAAGCCCGCCATCAGGAACAGGAAGTTGTAGGTGTTGAGGTTGGAGATCGCGATCATCCAATCCTGGCGCGCGAATTCCTGTATCAGCCAGCCGGCGGCGAGCAGCCCGATCAGTATGGTAAGCACGGGGGCGTGCTCCAGCCATTCGCCGGGCTGTTTGGGCGGCGCGACGCTGTCATCGGCCTTCGACACGTCGACGCCGAGATCCTGGGCCGTCACCGCCGTTTCGCGGCCCGGCGCCGAGGCCAGCGCGATCAGCGCCGAGACCACCACGAGGATCGCGGCGATCAGGATCGATTGCCAGAGGAAGATCGTCTCGCTGAAAGGGATCACGCCGGTGATCGGCAGCAGGCCCGGCGGCAGGCTCTTCGGATTGGCCTGGAGCTGGGCGGCGGACGAGGACAGGCCCATGGCCCAGGTGGCGCCGAGCCCGAGATAGGCGGCGGCACCGGCCGCGCGGTAATCCATGCGCAATTCGGTCCGCCGGGCCAGCGCCCGGGCGAGCAGGCCGCCGAAGATCAGGCTCAGGCCCCAGCTCAGCAGCGAGGATAGCATGGTGGCGATGGCGACGAAGCCGATGGCGCCGCGCCCGGTCTTCGGCACCAGGGCCATCCGGTCGATCAGCGCCTGGACCGGGCCGGAGGTCGCCACGACGTAGCCGCCGATGGTGACGAACACCATCTGCATGGTGAAGGGGATCAGGCTCCAGAAGCCGTCGCCGAAGCTCTTCGTCACCGCCTGGACCGGGGCGCCGTTGAAGAGCGCCGCCGCCGCCACGATCACCACGGCGATGGCCACGAACACGAAGGCATCCGGAAACCACTTCTCCGCCCAATCGGTGAAGCGCAAAGCGAGGCGGGCCATCGCCCGCTCCTCTGTCCGATTGCGGGGCTCTGCGGGCGCATCCATTGGCGTCGGCTCCTCCTCCGCAGCGCGCAGAGCTGCGGTCGGATCTTTAGAGAGGGAGCCGACGCCGGGTTCAAGCAGGCCGGATGACGAAATCTCAGCGCTCACAGAAATCGAGATTGGCCGGGCCGCCGGGGAGGTTCGCCGCATCGCAAGTCTCGCGGCGGCGGATGATCGTGACCGGGATCTCGGGGCCGACCGGCTCGACGCGCAGATGCCGTGCCCAGACTCGCCCGTACCCTCGGAGGAAGACGCCGTAATGGAGGCTGCCGGCTTCCGGCGCGACGTCGAGCACGATGCTTCGCCGCGTCCAGTCCGTCGTGCCCGTGAGCGGGCCTTCGGTTTCCCGGTCCAGCATGTTGTCGAAGGCGAGGCCGCGGCGCTCGTCCCCATCGACACGCATCCAGATCGTCGCGAGATCGGCCTCCTGCGTCCTGAGATCCGCGCTCAGCCGGAGGCGCTGCCCCAGGAAGGCATCCGCCTTGATGCTCTGCATCAGCACGGCGATCAGGCCGGTCAGATCCTTTCCCCGGCCCCGCGCGACGAGGCTCTCGATCAGCGCCGTGCCGGGCCGCTCAGGATCGAGCCCGAGCCGGTGCGTGGTGTCGCTGATGGAGCCCAGGGCGAACCAGTTCCTGGGCAGGATTAGAGGTCGTTTCGGTGGCTCCAGCCGGGCCGAGAGCACGTTCCAATCGGCAAAGCCGAATTGCCGGGCGACGAGTTCGAGGCAGGCGCTGTGGGGGAGTTCGATGCTGCGCTCGGACAGCGAGGTCCGCAGCGTCCTCGCCATCGCTTTCGCGTTCGAGATATCGATCATGGTCGAGCCTTTGCTGGGGCGCTCTGAATGTCGGTGCTCGCGTTGCCGACAGGCGGCCCAGACAAGGGGTCGATCCGGGACCCGGACCATGCATTCACCGATCCCCGAGGGGCGCGAGCGGCGGGCTGCACGGGGCCCGAGGGAAAAGAAGGCTGAGTCGGCTCGGGCGGTCAAGCCTGGGCCGGAACCTGGAGGAATTCCAGCGCCGGCCCTTGCGCGTCCGAAAACACGCCCGCGGTCAAGGCGTTGCCGTAAACCGCTCCCGTATCGAGATTGGTGCGGAAGCGCCGGCAATCCGGGCCGCCGCGCATCCGCGGGGTGTGGCCGTGGACGACGTGGCGGCCGAAATCATGGTCGTCGGAAAGGAACGGTTCGCGAATCCAGAGCCGGGTCTGCGTGTCGGAATCCGGCGCCGCGGTCTCGGGCTTGAAGCCGGCATGGACGTACCAATGCTGCGCGTCCCCGTGCAGGGTCGGCAAGGCTTCGATCCAATCGAGCATCTCACCCGGCAATTCCTCCGGCCCGGACACATCGAAGGAGGCCAGCGTCGCCACCCCGCCGTTGCAGACCCAGTGCTCCAGGGCGCCGGGCTCGCGCAGGCTCTTCAGCAGCATGTCCTCGTGATTGCCCATCAGGCAGACCACATCGTCCGGCGCGCGCCATTGCAGGCGGCGCAGCGTCTCGATCACCTTGGCGCTGTCGGGACCACGGTCGATGTAATCGCCGAGAAACACCAGCTTCTTCGCGCGTCCGGCCGCGTGGCTGTCGATGCGCTCCAGCAGCCGGTCGAGCAGGTCGGCGCAGCCATGGATATCGCCGATGGCGTAGGTGAGCGTCTCGGCGGTCATCCCGTTTTGTCGACGGGATCTTTCTGCGGCGCAAGGCTCATCCCCGCCGCACCACGCATGTCCCGGCGCGCTGTGGCGCCGGGACATGCATCCGTGCCGGGTTTGTCAGCTCATACCAGATCCGTTTGATCCTTTCGGGATGGCGGATCCGGGCTTCGCTCAGGCGCCGCGCGGGCTTGCCGATCCGGGAACCGCTTCAATCGAGCGGATCCCGTATCAGTTCAGCAGCACCCCCGCCGGCCGACGCTCGGCGGCGACGTCGCCGATCATCAGCCCGGACGGCCCGACCCGCACCGGCACCTCTTCGCCGTCGTGGATCGTGCCTGAAAGGATCGCTTCGGCGAGGGGATCCTGCACGTTCTTCTGGATCACCCGCTTCAGCGGCCGCGCCCCGTAGGCCGGGTCGTAGCCCTTGTCGGCGAGCCAGGTGCGGGCCTCCTCGTCCAGGTCGAGGGTGATCTTGCGATCCTCCAGGAGCTTGGCGAGACGGCCGAGCTGGATATCGACGATGGCCCCCATCTCCGAGCGCGCGAGGCGGTGGAACAGGATGATCTCGTCGATCCGGTTCAGGAATTCCGGCCGGAAATGGCTCCGAACGACGCCCATCACCTCGTCGCGCACCGCTTCCGTATCCTGGCCCGGCGGCTGGTTGACCAGATACTCGGCCCCGAGGTTCGAGGTCATGATCAGGAGCGTGTTGCGGAAATCGACCGTGCGGCCCTGTCCGTCCGTCAGGCGCCCATCGTCGAGCACCTGCAGCAGGACGTTGAACACGTCCGGATGCGCCTTCTCGATCTCGTCGAACAGCACGACCTGATAGGGCCGGCGCCGCACCGCCTCAGTCAGCGCGCCGCCCTCCTCGTAGCCGACATAGCCCGGAGGCGCGCCGATCAGGCGGGCGACCGCGTGCTTCTCCATGTACTCGGAC
>DYYG01000046.1 GCA_020741775.1 Methylorubrum populi | reverse complement strand
CGGCACCTTGATCGAGAAGAACTCCAGCTCCTCCTCGTAATTGGCCGAGACGACCGAGTAGGCCCGCAGCAGCGGCCGGCCCTCGACCTCGATGCCGATCATCGTGAACTCGCCGTTGCGGAAGCGGAACGAGGGATCGCGGGTGGTCCGGAAGGAGAAGAGCGTGTCGGTCCAGTGGTGGACGGAAAGCACTTGCTCTTCGTTGTACTTGCTCATGGTGTCCTCTGCTGAGACCGAGTGAGATCAGGCGGCGGCCGGGTCGGCGACGCCGAAGACGGTTTCGAGCTTGCCACTGCGGCCGTCCCAATCGGCGGCATCGCTGAGCGGGTCGCGCTTCTCGCTGATGTTCGGCCAGAGGGCGGCATACTTGGCGTTGAGCGCGATCCAGCCCCCGAGCCCCGGCTCCGTGTCGGCCTTGATCGCGTCGGCCGGACATTCCGGCTCGCACACGCCGCAATCGATGCATTCGTCGGGATTGATCACCAGCATGGTCTCGCCGACGTAGAAGCAATCGACCGGACAGACTTCGACGCAATCGGTGTATTTGCAGCGGATGCAGTTGTCGGTGACGACGTAAGTCATGGGAGTGATCCGTAGGCTTCGGCATGGGGAGAGCGCTCCTCGGTCCGACGGCATCGGCCCGGCTTCGCTCTGCGGGATGAAGGGTCACGCGTCTTCCACCGCCGAACGGCTGTCGGCGGCGGCGAACTGTCAAAGGACCGTCGCGAGATCCTGTCCTTCGAGGTTGATCGCGAGCCCCTTGAGGGCGTCGAGGCTGACCTCGCCGCCCATGGCGCGGATGCTCTCCTCGCGGATCAGCGACATCAATCCGCGGCGCAGCCCCAGGAATTCCGACGAGAGCGTCATCGCGGGCTCGCGCGGGCGCGGCAGCGGCACGACGATCTCGGCCTTGATGCTGCCGGGGCGGGCCGTCATCACGTAGATGCGGTCGGAGAGGAAGATCGCCTCGTCGATATCGTGGGTCACGAACAGGACCGAGATCTTCAGCTGCTGCCACATGTTGGTGAGGATCTGCTGCATGATGAGCCGGGTCTGGGCGTCGAGCGCCCCGAACGGCTCGTCGAGGAGCAGGATGCGTGGGCCGGTGGCCAGGGCCCGCACGATGCCGACCCGCTGCTTCATGCCGCCCGAGAGGCGGTCGGGATAGTGGTTCTCGAAGGGCGTGAGGCCAGCCAGCCCGAGCAGGGTGCGGGCCCGGCGCTCGCGCTCGCCCCGCGACACGCCACTCATCTTGAGCCCGAATTCGACGTTTTGACGCACGGTCTTCCAGGGAAACAGCGAGTATTGCTGGAAGATCATGCCCCGGTCGGCACTGGGGCCCGAGATCGACTCGCCATCGACCGTCACGCTTCCGCCCGACGGCGTAAGGAAGCCGGCGAGCGCGTTGAGCAGCGTCGACTTCCCGCAGCCCGAGGGACCGACGATGGAGACGAACTCGCCGGGCCGGACGGTGAGCGAGGTGTCGGAGACGGCCTCGACGGCGCCCTCCATCGTCTCGTAGCGCAGGCAGAAATCCTGGACCTCGATCAGGCCCCGAGCCGTCCCGGCCATGGCGTGTCCCTTCATCCGATGGATCGATGTTGGCTCATGAGGATTCAGCGGGCGCTCCCCCAGGGCATGGCGAGGCGGCCGACGAGGCGGATGGCGAGGCTTGAGGCGAGGCCGAGCACGCCGATCGTGATCATGCCGAGCGCGATGTCGGAATACTGGACCAGGGAATAGGCCTCCCAGGTGAAGTAGCCGATGCCGAACTGGCCGGAGATCATCTCGGCAGCGATCAGCGAGACCCAGGCGACACCCATGCCGACGGTGAGCCCCGTGAAGATCTGCGGCAGGGAGGCCGGCAGGTAGACCTCTTTGAACAGCGCTGCCTCGCCCGCGCCGAGGCAGCGCGCGGCCCGCACCAGCACCGGATCGACGGTCGCCATTCCCTGCAGCGTGTTGATCAGGATCGGGAAGAACGAGCCGAGGAAGGTGATGAAGACGATCGATTCCTCGTTCGTCGGCCAGAGCATGATCGCCATCGGCACCCAGGCGATGGCCGGGATCGGCCGCGTCACCTCGCAGATCGGGAACACGATCTCGCGCAGGATCCGGAAGCGGCCCATCAGCAGGCCGAGCGGGATCGCGACCGCGCTGGCCAAGGTGAAGCCGTAGAGGATGCGCCGGCAACTCATCCAGATATGGTCGCCGAAGATCGGATTGTGGAAGGCGAGGATCGCCCTCGCCAGCACGTCGGCCGGGCTCGGCACGTTGGTGAAGCGCACGTAGAACGTCGCGCGGCTCACCGTCAGCATCTGCCAGACCGTGACGAAGACGGCGAGCGAGACAAGACCGAGCGCGACGGCCCGGAGCTGTCCGCGATGCAGGCGGAACCAGCGAGCGAGGCGATGGCCCCGGAGGACCGCCGCCGGAGGCGCCGGCCTCAGTGTCGCCGGGGGGCGCGCCTCGGTCGTCGGCGCCGGGCGGGTGACCGTCTCCGGCAGGGTGCGAAGGGCCGCTTCCATCGGATCAGCCCCCCGTCACCGCGGCCTTGACGGCCTCGTCGTAGGGCAGAACCTGCACACCGGCTTTGGCCGCCGCGGCCTCCGCGTCGCGCTTCAGCAGGTAGGGCGCGATCTCGCCCCCGCCGACGACGTAGAACGCTTCTTTCGCGAACAGCTTGATACCGCGCGACGTGTCGAAGACGTAGGAGACGTTGATCTCCTTTCCCTTCGCCTTGAGGTCGTTGACCGCGCCCAGCGTACAGGCGGTGCTGGAAAAGGGCAGGATGTCACCGTCCTTGACCCAGATCTCGCCGGCCTTGCGGGGATCGCCGATCGGCTTCTTGCAGAAGCTGTCCTGGCCGGAGATCTCGTAGTTGGCGGTGCTGGCGCGCTGGGCATCGTAATCGAGCCCCCGCGCGGCGAAGGCCTTGCGCACGGGCGCGTCATCGACCCAGGCGGCGACGTCGAACTCCTTCACGCGGTCGAGCTTCTGCAGGACCTTCACGTCCTCCTTCGCCGCGTCGATGAGCTGCGGCTTGAGGGTCGGATCGATCGTCATGATCCCGCCGGGGCCCAGGAAGATGTAGACGACTTCCTTGTCGGTGCCGGTCCAGGCGGCGATCCGCTCGGCGGCGCGCTTGGGATCGGCCTTCACCCAGGCCTGGGCGTCCAGGATCGCCTGAAGATAGGCATCGACGATCTCGGGATAGGTCTTGGCGAAGTCGGTGCGGACGACGACGCCGTGCCAGGTCGGCAGGCCGGTCTCGACGCCGTCGAAGACCTTGCGGGCGAAGCCCCGGAACGGCAGCAGCTCGGCGAAGGGCACGAAGTCGGCATGCCCGTCGATCTTCTTCTCCTGCAGGTTGGTCGATCCGACCTCCGGGCTCTGGTTGACCAGCCGGAAGAAGCTCTGCGGATAACCCTTGTCCTGCAGCGCCTTGAGAACCATGCCGTGGGCGGCCGAGCCGAACGGCACGCTGACGACCTTGCCCTTCAGATCCTCGAAGGAGAAGGCGTCGCTCTCCTTGTTGACGACGATGCCGTTGCCGGAGCCGTGGAGGTTGTAGGCCGCCACCGCGATGAGTTCGGACTGGCTCTCGGGGTTGTTCTTGAAAGTGTAGCCGTTCACGACGAGCGGATAATCGCCCATGGCGCCGAATTGCAGCTTGCCGGCCATCATGCCGTTGGTGACGGGCGGTCCCGAGGTGAAGTTCTGCCAATCGAGGTTGATCTTCATGTCGGCATACTTGCCGGTCTTCGGCAGATGCTTCTCGATCAGCTTGAGCTGGCGGATCACGACGCCGACGGTGGCGGTGTTGGTCGTGGTGTCCTGCGTTCCGATCCCGACATTCAGCACCGTCTCGGCGCGGGCGGGCGAGCGCGCCGCGATCCCGGCCGCCGCCAGGAGCGCGAGAGCGGACACCGTGCCTCGTCTCAACACCATCGACGCCATCGTGCCCTCCGTCTCATCTTGAGATGCCGGCTCGACATCACGGGCATGATCGGGTGCGCACTCGGCGCTGATCAAATGGAGACGCGCCCGTCGAGTCGATTAGTTGCGAAAATCGTCCGGCGGCCCGCTTCGGTGACGCAAGTTTGAGCGAGAAGCATTCGAATTAAGCGGTCTCTTCTCCGCCCGGCATCCGAGCGAGGATGTCGGGTCGCTGAATCAGGATCTGCGAGCGGCGCGTCGTCACCACCTCCTGCTCGGACAGGCGCTTGAGGCTGATCGTCACCCATTGCCGGGTGGCCCCGACCATGTGGGCGAGGTCCGCGTGGGTGAAGTCGGCCGCGATCAGCACTCCGTCCTCCTCCTCGACACCGTAGAGGTTGGACAGATGGATCAGCAGGAACGCCAAGCGATCGGTGATCGAGCGTGTGCCCAGCATCTGGGCCAAAGCCGAATAGCAGCGGCCCTTGAAGCTCAGCCCGTCGATGATGCCAAAGGCCAGGGAGGGGATGCGGGCGACGAGCTGCTTCAGGGCCGCACCGGGAAGATGCAGCACGGTGGAATTGCTCGCGGCCATGCCGGACCAGCTGTGGCTGCCCGATCCGAACACCTCGGGCCCACCGACGAAATTGCCGGGATACCAATAGGCCAGCGTGATCTCGCGGCCGGTCGGCGCGGCGTAGAAGACGCGGATGCGGCCGGTCTCGATCAGCCAGATGCCGTCATTCGGCGTCTCCTGCGTGAACAGGGTCGCGCCGCGATAGAGGACACGGCGGCGGCCTCGCTCCATGACCTGATTGCGCTCGGCCTCGCTCAATCCTTCCAACAGCGGACGCGGGCCGGCCGGCTGGGGGAAGGATTCCATCTGTCTCGTGCCTCGTGGGCAGGTAGGAAGCGAAAGCCCCGACGAGAGGTGAGCCGTATCCGTCCGACTTGGGATGGGCTGCATGGGCTGATCCTCGGCGATGACCGGATGCAGCGCCGCAATCCCTATACCAGTTCCAAACTGCAGAACGCCGCTCTCCGGACGCGCAGAGGCGGCGGGCTCAGGCCCGGCGGGCCGGGGGATCGCTGGCGATGGCGGCGGCATCCGGCGCCTCGCCGAGAGAAGGGCGCACCACCGGCGGATGGCGTGGATCGTAGCCGTCCGGCATCGCGTCCCGCAGGGTGCGGGAGCGGGTCACGAGGAAGTCGATCAGATGGTTGCGCAGGGCGTAGTAGCCCGGCGCATGGTGAAGCTGGGTGCGGTCGCGGTCCTTGGGCAGCGGGTTCTCGACGATCTCGGCGACCTTCGCCTCCGGCCCGTTCGTCATCAGAACGATCCGGTCGGCGAGGTAGATCGCTTCATCGACGTCGTGGGTGATCATGAACACCGTCTGCCCGGTCTCGACACAGATCCGGCGCACCTCATCCTGCAGCGTACCGCGGGTCAGCGCGTCGAGCGCCGAGAACGGCTCGTCCATCAGCAGGATCTTCGGCTCGATGGCGAGCGCCCGGGCAATGCCGACGCGCTGCTTCATGCCACCGGACAGTTCCGACGGCTGCTTGTGCTCGGAGCCGGCCAGCCCCACCGTATTGATGGCCTTGCGGGCGCGCGCCTCGATCTCGGCCCGCTTCGCCTTCCGCCAGCGCGACGAGACGGCGTAGGCGACGTTGCCGAGCACGCTGCGCCAAGGCAGCAGGGCATGGCCCTGGAAGATCACGGCGCGATCGAGGCTTGTGCCGGTGATCGCCTGCCCGTCGACGATGACCACGCCCTCGCTCGGTGCGTCGAGCCCGGCGAGGATGTTGAGCACCGTGGTCTTGCCGCAGCCGGAATGGCCGATCATGCAGACGAACTCGCCGCGCCGCATCGGCAGCCACAGGTTCTCGAAGATCGTCGTGGTCTTGCCTCCCGGCGCCGGATAGCGCCGGGCGATTCCCTCGATCGAGATGAATTTTTCGGAACTGGGCATGCGGCGGGTCCCGACCTCGGAGGTGTCGGGGGTGGAGCGGCCGGCGCGCCGCACGAAGGGAAGGAGCTTGTTCATGCCTGGCCTCATTCGGGGAAGGTGACGAGGCGCTGAGCGCGGGCGAGCAACTGGTCGAGGACCATGCCGACGAGGCCGATCACGAGGATCGAGGTGATCACATTGGTGATCGAGAGGTTGTTCCACTCGTTCCAGACGAAGTAGCCGATGCCGGTGCCCCCTACGAGCATCTCGGCCGCCACGATGACGAGCCACGCGATGCCGATCGAGATGCGCATGCCCGTGAGGATCGTCGGCGCGGCGGCCGGCAGGATCACCGTGAAGGCGCGGCGGACCGGGCCGACCTCCAGGGTGCGGGCGACGTTGAGCCATTCCTTGCGGGTTCCGGCGACACCGAAGACGGTGTTGATCAGCATCGGCCAGATCGAGCAGATGAAGATCACGAAGATCGCCGACAGGCTCGAATCCTTGATCGTGTAGAGGGCGAGCGGCATCCATGCGAGCGGCGAGACCGGCTTCAGGATTTGGATGAACGGATCGAGCGCCCGGCTCATCAGCGGTGACATGCCGATGAGAAAGCCGACCGGGATCGCCACCAGCACCGCGAGGCCGTAGCCGAGCGCCACGCGGCCGATGGAATAGGCGAGCTGGATGCCGATGCCCTTGTCGTTGGGTCCGCGGTCGTAGAACGGGTCCTTCAGGTGCTTCCAGATCGTCGCCCCGACATCGAGCGGGCCGGGCATGGCCGACTTTCCGGTGGTGGCCGACTGACCCATCAGGGCGGCATATTCCGGGTCCATGGCCTCGGTGCTGGCACTGCCGCTGACGGCGACCTGCCAGCCGAGCAGGATCAGCGCGAGGAGCGCGAAGGAGAGGATGCCGGCGCGCATCGAGAGGGTGCGTTGCATAGGCTCTAGCTCGCGCGCTTGATCTTGAAGGAATCGAGGTATTCCGCGGGCTTGGCCGGATCGAAGGTCTTGCCCATCACCACGAAGGTCTTGGTCGTCGTCTCGGGTGGGGTGAGCCCGTCCTGCCGCATCAGCTTCGCGGCATCGGTGGCGCGGTAGACCTGTTTCGCGACCGCCGCGTAATCGACATCGCCCTTGATCTGGCCCCAGCGCTTCATCTGGGTCAGTGTCCAGATCGCGAAGCTCTCGTAGGGGAACGGGTCGAAGGCGACCCGCTTCGGATCCTTCTTCACGCTGCCGAGGCCGTCGGCATAGGTGCCGGTGAGCACCTGCTCCACCACCGTGAGAGGCTGGTTGAGGTAATTGGCCGGGGCGATGGCTGCGGCGATCTCCTTGCGGTTCTCGGTCTTCGACGCGAAGGCGGTGGCCTGAAGAATGGCGCGCAGCAGGGCGGCCGTGGCGTTCGGCATCTCGCGGATCGTATCCTGCGCCACCGAGAAGGAGCAGCAGGGATGCCCGTCCCAGATCTCCTTCGACAGGATGTGGATGAAGCCGACGCCGTCATAGACCGCGCGCTGGACGACGTTGTCGGGGGCGAGGAAGCCGTCGATGTTGTCGGCGCGGAGATTGGCGACCATCTCGGGCGGCGGCACCGAGCGAAGCTGCACGTCGGTGTCGGGGTCGATGCCATGTTCGGCGAGATAGTAGCGCAGCAGATAGTTGTGGTTCGAGTAGTCGAACGGGATCGCGAGCTTGAAGCCCTTCCAGTTCTTCGGGTCGCGATTGTCCTTGTGCTTGGTGGCAAGGCAGATCGCCTGTCCATTGACGTTCTCGATCGCCGGCACCGCGAAGGGCACCGGATTCGAGCCGAGCCCCATGGTGATGGCGAGGGGCATCGGCGCCAGCATGTGGGCGGCGTCGTATTCCTTGTTCAGGGTCTTGTCGCGCACCACCGCCCAGCCGGCGGTCTTCACCACATCGACGTTGAGCCCCTGCTTCTCGTAGAAGCCCATGGGCTTGGCCATGATGATCGGCGTGGCGCAGGTGATCGGGATGAAGCCGACCTTGAGATCGGTCTTCTCCGGCTTGCCCGCCTCGGCGAAGGCTTCCGCCACGAAAGTCGTCGGCAGGAACTGGCTGACCGCTGCCGCCGCGGTTGCGAGCCCGACGCTCTTCAGGAAGGCGCGCCGCTCGGCCTGATGCGGGAACAGGGCTCGCATCAGGGTCGCCTCGACGGCGCGCTCGATCGCGGCGTCTCCGGTCGGCAATGCCGCCTCGTGCGCGGCTTGGGTTTCGTGCCCGCCGCAGGAGCAGCCACCGCGACCGCGGCGGCGCTTGGCGTCGAAGGGATTGTCGAAGGGTGCCATCAGGGTCTCCGGCAGGGTGGGTGAAGACTTCACAGCAACAGTCGCGCCAAGCGCTGGAACTTTTTATTTCCGCTGATCGGTGAGTGGCTTACCGATACTGGGTGCGAGCAGCCGGATCGCGGGCCCGCCGACAATGTCGATCTTTTGTCGACAATGTCGGCGGGCTCAGCGCACCAACATCACGAGGCCCGTCCCGGCGATGAGCCCGGCCAGCACGGTGTCGAGCAGGCCCTTGCGCGCGGCACAGGCCGAACGCAGCCGCAAACCCACGAGGCCGCCGCCCGCGCCGCCCACCACGAAGGCCAGGACGAGGAGCCAGTCCACGAGCTGGGAGAGGGCGTAGCTGAGTCCGGTGGTGAGGCCGAAGGCGGTGATGATGACCAGGGAGCAGCCGACGGCGCTGACGAGGGGCATCCCGGTCGCGGCGACGAGCCCCGGCACGACGAGAAAACCGCCGCCGATCCCGAAGAAACCCGACATCAGCCCCGTCACGCCGCCGAAGCCGACAAGCTTCGGCACACTCTCCCGCGTCGCGTCCCGCTCCGCGGGGGGCCGGAATCGCCGCCGGACCATCATCCCCGCCGCCGCAAGCATGACCAGCGCGAACAGGGCTTGCAGCCGGGGCCCGTCGAATTGCTTGCCGAGTCCAGCGCCGAGCAGGGCCGCGAGGATGCCGGCCATGCCGAACCATCCGGCGGCGCGCCACGGCACCTGCGCCACCCGCAGATGACCGAGGAGGTTGACCAGCGAGCAGGCCGCGACCGCGAAGGCCCCGGTCCCGACCGCGACATGGACGTTCCTGAGCCCGACGACATGGATCAGCATCGGGATCGCGAGGATCGAGCCGCCGCCGCCCGCGAGTCCCAGGATCAACCCGACGACCGAGCCGGAGGTCGCGCCGAGGGCGTATTGCACCGGATCCAGCATCGGCTCACCCCCGGTCCGTCGTCAGCGGAATCTTGAGATAGCGGGTGCCGTTCGCCTCCGGCTCCGGCAGGCGGCCTCCGCGCATGTTCACCTGGATCGACGGCATGATCAGGCGCGGCGCGTTGAGGGTCCGGTCGCGGGCCTTGCGCATCTCCACGAAGTCGTCCTCCGCAGTCCCGTCGCGGACATGGACATTGCCGGCGCGCTGGGCCGCGACATCGGTCTCGGTGACGAAGCTGTCGCGGCCGGGCGCCTTGTAGTCGTGGCAGAGAAACAGCCGCGTCGGATCGGGCAGAGACAGCAGGCGCTGGATCGAGCGGAAGAGCTGCCGGGCGTCGCCGCCGGGGAAGTCGGCCCGCGCCGTGCCGTAATCCGGCATGAACAGGGTGTCGCCGACGAAGGCGGCGTCGCCGATCACGTAGGCGAGATCGGCCGGGGTATGACCCGGCACGTGGAGGATCGTGGCCGCGACTCCGCCGAGGGTGAAGCGGTCGCCGTCCTCGAACAAGCGGTCGAACTCGGCGCCGGTGCGGGCGAACGCGGTGCCCGCGTTGAAGAGCTTGCCGAAGGTCTCCTGCACTTCGACGATGCCGCGCCCGATCGCGAGACGCCCGCCGAGCTTGCCCTGAAGATAGGGCGCGGCCGAGAGATGATCGGCGTGGACATGGGTCTCCAGGATCCACGTCACCGTCAGGTTTTCGAGGCGGACGTAGTCGATGACCCGGTCCGCCGCCGCGTAGGACACGGTGCCGGAGGCGGAGTCGAAATCGAGCACCGAGTCGATCACCGCCGCCTCGCGGCTCTCGGGATCATGGACCACGAAGGTCGCGGTATGGGTGGGCTCGTCGAAAAAGCTGCGGACGACCGGACGCGGCGCCCTGCCCGAGAGGCTGAGCCGGACCTGCTCCTGCGCCCGTTCGAGCGCGGCGTCGGCTATGGCATGCGACGGAATCATCGTTGCCTCCTCAGGCCGCGAGCCAAGCGGTGACGGCGCCGCCCTGCCGCTGCTCCATCGCGAGGCGGTGCTCGCTGTCCTCGACGACGTACCAGGGGGCCCCGGCGACGGGGGCGCCGTGCAGGGCGATCGGCGCCGAGCGGGTCTTCAGGCGGATGACGGGGGCGGCATGCGCGTAGCCGGCGTGCTCCCGGCCGAGGATCGCGTGGGCGATGACCGCGGCTTGGTGGGCGACGGGCTCGATGAAGCGGCAGGGCTGCCCGTCGAGGCTGATGCAATCGCCCAGGGCGAAGATGTCAGGCCCGCTCGTGCGCAGGCTCGCCGGATCGACGACGATGCCGTGATCGAAAGCGAGGCCCGCCCCGCGAACGAGGCGCGAGGGCGTGGCGAGGCCGGTCGCGGCGATCACGGTCGCGGCCGAGAGGCGCGTGCCGTCGGCGAGGGCGAGCGTGGTCAGGCCGTCCGGCGTCCGGCTCAGGCCGCTCACCAGGCTGTTGCCCCGGTAACGGACGCCGAGCCCTTCGAGTCCGGTCAGCAGGCGCCGCCCGGCCGGTTCCGGCAGCAGATCCGGCAGCGGCAGCGATCCAGCGCCGACCAGGGTGACGGCATGGCCGGCCCGCGCCAGATCCTCGGCCAGCTCGCAGCCGACCATGCCGGCACCGATCACCGCGACCGTGCGGGGCCCCCGCGCCAGCTCGGCGTGGAGCGCCGACCACGCGGCGAGGTCGTTCACCCGCCAGCACAGGGCCGGGTCGAGACAGGCGGGCAGGGCAGGGCGGGCGCCGTGGGCGAGAACGAGATGGGTGTAGGCCAGCGTGCCGCGCGTGGTGCGCAGGGAATGACGCTCCAGGGAGAGGCCGACCGCGACCGTGTCGGCCATCAGGCGTAAGCCCAGACGCGCCGCCGCCGCGTCGCCCGTCTCGCGGCGCAGGGCCTCCGGATTCAGGCCGCGCCCGAGAGCGACCGAGAGTTCCGGCTTGTGGTAGAGGCCGCCGTCGCATGCGGTCACGAGCGTGATCGGCACGCGCGCATCCTCGGCCCGGATCGCCTCGGCGACGCTCCATCCGCTGATGCCGCCCCCGACGATCACCACGCCGGGCCGGCGCTGCGGAGCGACGGAGACCGGCATCGGCGCGACCGGTGCGCGCCGCCGGTAGGGCTCGAAATCCGCTTTGGTGACGCCGCAGATCGGGCAGGCCCAATCCTCGGGGATGTCGGCGAAACGCGTGCCGGGAGGCAGGCCGCTGTCGGGATCGCCCTCGCCCTCGTCGTAGATCAGGCCGCAGGCCCGGCAGAGGAATTGCTGCCAGGGACCGAGGCCGTCGGCCGGCGCCAGATCGCTCATGCCCGGCCTCCCTCGGCGGTGGGGAGTGTCTCCCGGGACAGCCGCGCCATCTCCCAGCGCAGATGCTTGAGCGCGGGGGTAACGATGGCGACGAAATGCGCCTCGCGGATGCGGCGCTGGGGGGCCGCCGACATCAGGTAGCCCCGCGCGCCCTGGTGCAGCAGCGCCGATTGCGAGGCGCGCAAGGCCAGTTCGGAGGTCTGGGCGCGGGCGTCGAGGACGTCGATCAGGTAGTCCGTCGCGCCGTCGTAGGGCGTCTCGGCGAGGCGCATCACCCGAGCGCGCAACTCGGCGAGTTCGGCCGCGATGGTGTCGGGGCGGTCGTCGAGGAACTGGTTGACGTGGCCCAGGGTCTCCTCGACCGCCAGCATGGCGTCGAGGCTGCCCTCGGCCACACCCAGGCCCATTCCGCATTGGAGCAGGATGAAGGCGCCGCGGATACGTCCGATGAAGGGGCGGGCCGGATCGGCGATGATCTCGTCCTGCCCGACGAAGAGATCGTCCACCCGCACGCCCCAGGTGCTGGTGCCCTCCATGCCGGAGAAAGGCGGGCAGGGCCGCAATTCGGCGCGGTCGCAGGCCAGCAGGAACATGATCTCGTGGCTGATCGTGTCGCCCGGGCCGGTCACGCCCGCGATGGCGCCGCAATACTGACCCGGCCCGATATGGCTGACCCAGGGCAGCATGCCGCTGACCCGGTAACCGCCGGGGACGCGGCGGGCGCGCAGCAGGATCGGCTCGATCCCGGCGAACGCCTTCATCGGGTTGGAGAGCGCCGTCCCGCCGAAGCTGCGGCCTGCGGCGTGGTCGTCGAGCCGGGCGCCGGTGAGGGAGGGGTTGCCCGACTGCTCCATGTAGAGGCCACAGACGTCGTGGCACCACATCAGGAAGCCGGTTGCGCCGCAGGCCCGGCTCGCGGCCTGCATGGCAGCGATCGACAGGCCGAGGCGGGCACCGTGCCGGTCGAGATGGACGCCGAGCGCGCCGACCGAGCCGAACCGGCCCAGGATGTCGAGCGGGTAGGTGCCGCGGTCGATCCCCGGTGCCGCCGCGCTCAAGGGGCCGTCGGCGATCGCCTCGGTCCCGGCGAGGACGGCAGCATCGGTCCAATCGAAGCCGTCCTGAGCGGCGGGCGGCACATCCACAACACGAACATCCGCCGGCCGGAGAGCGAGGGCGCTCGGCATCGTGCAATCTCCTCGAAGGTGGGGAAGTCGGCGGGGCACAGCCGGCCCCGCCGAAGGCTCGGTCGACGGCTCAGGCCGCGAGGCCGATCGAGAAGGGGATCGGGTTGCGCATGGAATTGGCCACCGGCGAGAAGACGTTGGCGTGCTGCACGATGGCGTCGAGCTCTTCGCGGCTCGCGTCGCCCTCGATGGTCACGGCGACCCGGATCTCTTGGAAGCCCATCTCCGCGGGCAGCTTCTCGGCGCCGCCGGCGCCCCAAGCGGCGGGGTTGCCGATATCGCCTTCGAGATGCAGTTCGAGGCGTGAGAGGCGCACCTGCTTCCACGTGGCGACGGCGGTGATGCCGACCGCGAGGCAGCCGCCCAGCGCCGAGAGCACGATCTCACCGGGCGCCGGCGCCGTGTTCTCGCCGAACAGGTGGAGCGGCTCGTCCACCACGACCGGCTGGTGATCGCCGACATAGCTGAGGGTGCGGTACTGCCCCTCGACGATGGTATGCACCCGGTTGGTGCCGCGGGAGCCGGGATTGCAGCGGCCCTTCTCGGCGAACTGCATCAGGCCGTCCCGGTCGATCGGGCGCAGATAGGTGGAGACGGTGGTGGGGGCGGCGCTCGCGCTCATCGACAACTCCTGTTCGGCTCAAGCCCGGATGGGTCGGGCTCAGCTCGGAGGGACTTGCGCAAGGCGGGTGCCAGCTCAAACGGGCATGCAATAATTTCGTAAAGACAAGTTATATCAGTATCTTAAACTGAATTTCCGCTCACTATTCCCCCACATTGCGCCCGACAATGTCGACACTTTGTCGACATTGTCGGGTTCAGCCGCCACGAGTACCCCATACATTCCCGCTGCCTGCCGAGGCCGACATGGAACCGGCAGCGAACGGGAGTTTTGCGAGGTATCCCTACGGCGTCGGCTGGAGCTTGCGCCAACGATAGGAGAATTGGCGCTCGGTCAGCCCGAGCCGCTGTGCCGCGCGGGTCTTGTTGCCGCCAGCCTGGGTCAGGGCCATGCGCAGTTCCGCGTGCCCGTGCGAGTCGGCGGGCAGATAGGGCCGCACGGTGCCGATCGCGCGCAAAGCCGCCTCCCGTTCCGGCGCCAAGCTCGAGCCGAGATACGGGGCTGCCGCGAGGGCGGCCGGCGCCGTGACGAGGGCGCCTTCGAGCATCGGCCGCACGTCCTCGACATCGAGGACGCCTTCGCTCGCCAGCAGCACCAGCCGCTCGATAAAGTTGGCAAGCTGCCGGATGTTGCCCGGCCAGGGCTGCCGGGCGAGGTGGGCGACCGCTGCTTGCGTCAGGTTCACGTTGCGCTGGTTGCTCTGATTCGCTTGCGTGAGGAAGTGCAGGACCAGATCGGGGATGTCGCTGCGCCGCTCGGCCAGCGGCGGCAGGGTGATGGGCACCACGTTGAGACGGTAGAACAGGTCCTCCCGGAAGCGTCCATGGGTGACCTCGGCGGCGAGGTCCCGGTTCGTCGCGGCGACGAGGCGCATGTCGACGCGGATCTCGCGCTTGCCGCCCAGCCGCACGACGGTGCCCTCCTGCAGCGTGCGCAGCAGCTTGGTCTGGAGAATCGCCGGCATCTCGCCGATCTCGTCGAGGAAGATCGTGCCGCCGCTCGCCTGCTCGAACCAGCCGGCCCGCGCATCGACCGCCCCGGTGAAGGCGCCGCGCTCGTGCCCGAACAGCTCGGATTCGAACAGGCTGTCGGGGATCGCCGCGCAATTGACCTTGATGAAGGGCCGGTCGCGCCGGGGGCTCGCGAGGTGAAGAGCGCGGGCGAAGAGCTCCTTGCCGGTGCCGGACTCGCCGAGCAGCAGCACGCTTGCCGTCGCGTCGGCGACCTTCTCGACCTGAACGAGGGCGCGCAGCAGGGCGGGGGAGGTGCCGATGATGCCGTAGCGCGCACGCTTGATGCGGAGTTCCCGCGCCAGCATGTCGTTGTGCTCCTCGAGCGCCCGCGTCTTCCGCTCCACCCGCTCGTTCAGGGTCAGCAATTGGCTGACCATGGTGGCGATGATGCGCAGGATCGTGAGATCGTCCGAGAGTGCCCGCTCTCGGTGGCGGATCCGGTGGCAGGCGATGGCGCCAACCGTCCTGTGATCGACCCGGATCGGCAGTGCCAGGAACGAAACGGCACCGCGGGGCAGCTGCGCCCGCGCCACCGCGCGCCCGAGGAAGGCCGGGTCCTTGTCGATGTCTTGCACGATGATGAGGTGGCCGTCCTGGATGACCCGCCCGGTGATGCCCTCGCCTGGCGCATAGCGCCCCCTGGCCGCCTCCTCGCGGGTCAAGCCGTAAGAATGGGCGATACGGTGTCCCTCGCCGTCGGGATCCTTCAGGACGATGCGTCCCCGGTTCAGCCCGACGATCTCGGACAGGAGATGCAGCATCTCCCGCGCGACCTGATCGAGGCGCAGGCCCTTGCCGATCAGGTTCATGACCTCTTGGATGAGGAACATCTCCTGCGTACGCCAATGCGCGCTCGACGCAGCTTTACGGATATGTCCGTCCATTCCTCGGCCTGCCCCGGCTTCCTGATCGGCACCTCACCGATCTGCAAGCCTCGTGCAAACTGGCAGCGGCCCGAGCCCTCGCGGCCGAATGGGATGGCCACTCATGGACACAGGGTCGGGAAGCCCTACGGTCGCGCCTCGATGAGCGGGATTAGGGATCGCCTCTGTTCCGGCCGACCGCGCACCACTCTTCTTTCGCATCATAAGCGCCGAGTCTGCGCGCCACAGCCGTGACGATTACTTTAGAAGTGCGTGCCTCAGCTCCTTGCCGTGGCTGTGGATGCGGCGCGGAGATGCCGCCAAGCAATGCGCAGCAGGAATACGAAGCAGTCGGACAGCGAGATCCCGTGGATGTACGCGCGAGCCAGCGGCAGGACCGTGTATCCGAGATCGCGGAGCCCCAGCCTGTGTCGCCTCGATTAAGATCCATTCGATCTACTGGAACAGGCGCTCTGAGTGCTCAACTCTGCGTTGCCGCCCTTATGGAGCGGTTGAGGCGGCTCTTCAGTCCACGCGGGTCCCGGCAAAATTGGAGGAAGAGAGGCCATGAATCAGCTCCCCCACACGCAACGGACAGGCTGCGCGACGAGGCGGCACCTGTAAAACGGCTGCAAAATGCGGGTGAGGAGCCTGGGAATGGCGCCCTGTGAAGCGTGCAGCCTCGGCAGCAATTCCAAGCATGTAGCGCTGTGCTGAAAGTGGCTGGGGGACCTGGATTCGAACCAGGACTAGCGGAGTCAGAGTCCGCGGTTCTACCGTTAAACTATCCCCCACCGAGATCATCGGATTCCAGCGACTTTTTGCGCCAGCGTCCGATCGCGGGGCCCTGATGTCCAAGGCTCGCTCGCGGTGTGCGGCTCAGATATGCTGAGCCGGTTCGCCCGTCAACCTATGGACGGGCCCCTCGATGCGAAATTTGCCCGCGCATGCCAGCCTCTCCCCCTCTCCCAGCAAACGCGTCGACGCGGTGGCTGTCACCAGCGGGTGGGCGGAGGCGGGAAGCGGCCGGGAGCGGTGCCGGGCGCTGCGGCGGGCGGCGCTGAGGCCATGCCCGCCTCCTTCGGCCTCGCTTTCCTCGCCGGGCTCCTGTCCGTGCTGTCGCCCTGCGTCTTGCCGCTGCTGCCCCTCGTGCTCGGCACGGCCGCCTCCGAGCACCGCCTCGGCCCGGCGGCCCTCGCCGCCGGCCTCGCCCTGTCTTTCGTGACGATCGGCCTGTTCGTGGCAACCATCGGCTTCGCCGTGGGGCTCGATACGGCGCTGTTTCGGACGGTCGCCGCCGTGCTGCTCGTCGGCCTTGGGGGCGTGCTGCTCGTGCCGGCGGCGCAGGAACGTTTCGCCACCGCCGCCGGCCCGGTGGCGAACTGGGCGGAGACCCGCTTCGGCGGCCGGCCCACCGCCGGGCTGTCGGGGCAGTTCGGCGTCGGCCTGCTGCTCGGGGCGGTCTGGGCCCCCTGCGTCGGGCCGACGCTCGGAGCCGCCTCGCTTCTCGCCGCCCAGGGGCGCGACCTCACCGCCGTCGCCGCGACGATGACCCTGTTCGGCCTCGGCGCCGCCCTGCCGCTGCTGGTGCTCGGAGGCCTGTCCCGGACCCTGCTGCTGCGCAGCCGCGGGCGGATGATGCATCTCGGCCGCGGGCTGAAGCTCGGCCTCGGGCTGCTCCTCGTCGCCACCGGCCTCGCCGTCCTGAGCGGTCTCGACAAGGTGCTCGAAGCGGCTCTGGTCGAGGCCTCCCCCGACTGGCTGACGGCATTGACCACCCGGTTCTGAAGCGCCCCTCTCGCCGGTCAGCCCAGGAAGGGCCGGCGGTGGTCGGCTTCGGCCGCGACGAGGATCTCCTCCGCCCCCGGAGCGGGGGAGGGCGCGGCCCGGACGGCGGGGCCCAGGGCCAGCGTCTCCGCGATCACGTAACGGGCGAGGGCGTCGAAGGTGTAGACCCGCTCCACCAGCCGGCGGGCCGCGGCCGTCATCCGGTCGACCTGGGCGTCCTCGGTCCGCAGCAGCGTGTCGAGGGCGTGCTCCAGATCCGCCTGGGGATCGAGGTAGAAGCCTTCGCAGCCGTGGAGGAACGGCTCGATGCCGACCAGCGGGCGGGTATCGAAGATCGGCACGCTGCCGAAGGCCGCCACCTCGTAATGCCGGTAGCAGTCCCATCCGACTCCTCCCGGCGAGAGGCAGAACCGGCTGCGGGCGATCGCCTCGGCAAAGGCCTCCGGGTCCAGGCGGTGGGCGGGCGCGTGGATGCGCCAGCCCCGGGCCGCGAGCCGCGGCAGGACCCCCTCCAGGGCCTCGCGGAAGGCGATTCCCTGCGCCGATCCGACATAGAACAGGTCGTGGCTGCGGGCGATCGCCGGGATCGGCAGCTGCGGCGCGGCCGTCTCGATGCCGAGAGCGAAGGGGCGCAGCTTCGCCCGCAGCGCGAGGCAGGCGGGATCCTGCCGGGCATGGCCGGCACAGGCCCCGCGGGGCAGGACCGTTTCGAGGCTGTTCCAGCGGTTGGCAGCCAGCTCCCGCTTGAAGAACAGATCGCAGCGCCAAGCGAAGGCGCGGTCGCGCGGGTGGATCGTGAGATGGTCGGTGACGTCGAGAACCACGAGCCGGACGCGAGAGCCTCGGGCGGCGAACAGGACAAGGCCGCGGAAGACGAGTCCGAGCAGGCTCAGGCCCCAATGGACGGGGAGGGAGCGTCCGGCACTGTTCAGGGGCCCGATGCAGCGGGTCACGACGATGTCGTAATCCTGCACGAGGCAGACCCGGGCAATGCCGGCCACTCGCCGCGCCAGCGCGAGCAACCGCGCCGGCAGACTGCTGGAATTGAGCGCGCGCGTCCTGACATCGGTCCAGCGCAGGCGCGTGTCGAGGAAGGTCGTCCGCTCGGGGAAGGCGGCGGCTACCAGGGGCATGAGACCGAATTCAAGGATGCGCGGACGGTCCGCCCCACCGGATGGCGTTGTCCCACGGCCTCGATCGTTCAGCGTATCCATGACGGCCTGCAGACCCGCTCGCGCCCCCGCCGGGGCGGGAAGACATCAGAAGTGAGCGTGGGGCTGGAGCTTCAGCCGGCTGCGGCCGAGATCGAGTTGCTTGCTGATCAGCCAATCCGGATTGCGGGCGTTGAAGTAGGCCTTCAGCGCGTATTTCCAGAATGTCTCCTCGCCGGGGGAGGACGGCCCGTGGACCGCCTTGACCCGGGCGATCTCGGCTTCAGCCCGCGCCTTGTGGACGGGGCTGGCGCTGTTGTTCTGCCCGGTGCGGCGGAAGCAGGCGACCGGCCGGCCCACCCGGGCATAGGGCTCCAGTGCCAGCGCGCGGCAGAACATCTCGTAGTCACCGCAATCCTTATAGGCGTAGTCGAACCCACCGAGCTCAGCGTAGAAGTCCCGCGAGATATAGGTCGCCATGTGCATCACCGGGTTCCAGCCGAGGCACACCAGCATGCGCGGCGTCATCCAGTTCGGCGGGGCGGCGAGGCCACCGAGCCCCCGGCCGCGCCCGTCGATCCAGCGGATGCCGCCGACGACCCAGCGCGCGCCGGTCCGCCGGTAGGCCGCGACCACCGCCTCGAGGCCGCCCTCGACCAGCACGTCGTCGGCCCCCAGGAAGCCGAGGAGTTCACCGGAGGCGGCGAAGGAACCCTTGTTGATCGCATCGAAGATGCCGCGGTCCTTGCCCTGAAGCACCGTGGCCCCCATCGCCTGGGCGAGTTCCACGGTGCCATCGGTGCTGCCGGCATCGACGATGACGTGCTCGACCTCGATGCCGTTGCGGGCGTTGGCGCGCGACGACTCGATGCACTCGCGCAAGTATTCGACGCCGTTGAGCGTCGGGGTGACCACGGACACCTTCATGGCCCAGTTTCCTCGTTTCTGGTTCGGGTCTCTCGCGAAGAAGCCGGGGAGCGCGGCCCATCGCGTTGCGGGGCCGCCGCCGGACTCCCCTCGTCCTCCGGCCCCTCCGTTCGGGATGCCGGATGCCGGCCTCGACCGTGATCCGCCGCGCCTGGGCGACGGAGCCGTCCCTCATGCCCGGCCTGAGCCGGGCCGTTCCTTTCCCGTTGCCCTTCCCGTTCCGGTCGGCCGGCGACGGGCTCAGGCGAGCGCCAGGGCTCCGGAGCTGAAATGGTCCCGCCCCCCGACCACGGAGAGAGGACTGCCGAGGCTCCCGTAGCGGTCGGCGGGGGCGGAACCGTTGCTGACGATGCCCTTGTTCATCGCCCAGACCGCAGCCTGCGTCCGGTTCTTGACCCGCACCTTGCGCAGGATCGCCTTCACATGGACCTTGACCGTCGCCTCGGCGATATCGAGGTTGCGGGCGATGACCTTGTTGGACTCGCCGAGAGCAAGGCCTTCGAGGATATTGACCTCGCGGCTCGACAGGCTGGACAGCGAGGTTCCGTCCGCTCTCTGAAGTCCCGTCAGGGCGGCCACCGGGCCGGGCGCCCGCACCGGGTCAGCCGCCAGGCACAGGCGTCCGAGGAAGCTCATGGGCAGCACGGCGCAATCGGCGATCACCACTTCCAGCGTCTTCAGGAGATCGGTCGGGGACACGTCCTCGGTCAGATAGGCCGAGGCGCCGAACTGAAGGCTGCGCAGCATCAGCCCCTCGGTATCACGCAAGGCGAGGGCCACGATCTTCACATCGGGCAGCGCCTCCGCCACCTGCCCCACGATGCCCGCCGCCTCCTCGTCGATGACGACGAGCGCCAGACGGGCCGCCCGAAGGTCGCAGTGATGCAGCGCCATGCTGGCCTCGACCTGCCGCACCGTGAAACGCGTGCCCGACAAAAGCGCGATCAAGCTCTCTCTGACCATGCGATTGTCGCTGACGATCAGCGTATCGATATGTTCCATCCGAGCTACTCCCCTGATCTGCCGAAGACCTCCTGCACCGTCCCCTGACCGACTCTCCCGATCTATTCAGGATGATCGCACTGTCAGATTGTGCGTTGCAGGGTGTTAGGCACAAATTAACTAGATCGAATGGAAGGTATCCTGTCATGTCAGAAAAAAATTGGACACCCAGTCAGTCGTAGGCCTTATGCACTAGATTTTGCCCTTGAGCATGGTCGGAGCAAGGAGTGCGGCTTCGGTGCGATTTCTGACACCGAGCACCCTGATCACTGCGGATACGTGGATTTTTACGGTTGCTTCAGCAATGCTCAATGCAACCGCAATTTCTCGATTGGACAATCCCTTGCCGATCAGGGCCAGAACCTCGCGCTGACGCAGCGTCAGCCCGAACGCGCGCTCGCCCCGCTCCGCCTGCCGAATCGGCCCGGCGGCGTCCGGCGGCTTCACCGGAAGGATGGTGCTGGGCGCATAGAGGCGGCCTTCGAGAATGGTCCGGACCGCCGCGAGCATCTCGTCTTCGCGCTGACGCCGGACCACCAATCCGTGAAAGCCGAGGCTCAAGGCGTCCTGAAACAGGTCGGCCGAGGCCTGCGGGACGACGAGGAGGAGACGCGCGGCCCCCGCCTCCCGCTTCAGGGCTCCGAGATAGGTCGGATCGCCGGCGGGGAGCAGGCGCGATCCGACGATGACAAGATCGGTCTTGAACGGCGATTGAAGCCCTTTGATCAGGTCTAATGGATTAGAAACATCGACGATGACACTACCCCTCAAATGCTCCTCCAGAACCCTCCTCAGGCCGGCACGGAACATTCTCTGTTCATCTGCGATAATAATCCGAGACATAAGCCAATGAATGCTCCGCCATAGCGTGTTTCGATATGGTATTTCACTGGAACTATGTACGTAAATTTAGAGTTATTTCCGAAATCTCTACCTGAACATGAAACACGAGACAAAAAATACAATCACGGCTCAGGATAATTCAGTCGAAGATTGAAAATTGTGCATGCATTCTTATCAGCCACACAGAGGCGGCATGGCATACCTCCACCTGATTTAGCAGGCCGACCACAACTTCCAAGTTTCAATACGAATATTACTCCGTTTTGACAGATTCCGCGACGGGATGCACCGCTCTTTGAGCCATTTCGGATGCATGCATCCGATAGACCCGTGATTCCGCGCAAAATACGCCATCCGGACTATCAACAACGAGTGATGTGGTTTCCACTTTTGTTATATACCGCATTGCAGCGCATGCATATTCTGTATCTCGGTTACTGCCTCGGCTGAACTCTACCGAAGCCTAGGCAATAACCCGAACGAGCATGCCGCCATTGCGGCAGGTGGTAATTGGGGGCGATCGATGAATCCGGCAGTTGTAAAAAACAATGCCTGTTCATCCACAGATCCACCAAAGGCGTTCATGCGTGAGAACTTCCACGCGCGCCTTGGAATCAGCGACATCTCCGAAGGCGGACAGACAATCAGCGGTGGCGGCCGGCGCTGCCTCACCATGAGGACGGGCGCATTCGGAGGGGTAGACCGTGCCAGCCGCGACGACGATGGACCCGAACCCGTTAGGCGCTGAGGCGGCGCGGGCCCTGGAGGCGATCGGCGATCCGGTGATCGTCGCCGCCCGTTCGGGGGCGGTCGCCTATGCCAACGATCCGGCCCGCTCGCTCCTGCCCTTTCCGCAGGACGATCCGTCCCGCATCCGCCTCACCGGCAAGATCACGACGGCCTTCCTCGCGCAGGCCAGCGCGACACGAACCCCCCTCGCGGGGGTCATCGCGCTGGGAAGGGAAGAAGAGCACCAGTTCCGCTGCCACGGCTGCCGCATGGATCGGGAGGATGCGGACCCTCTCGTGGTGCTTCGCGTCCTGTCGACGCAGGACACGCGGTTCAGCCTGCTGGCGAACGAGGCCGTGATGCTTCGGCGGGAACTCGCCGAGCGCGAACGGTATCAGCGCCGCCTGCACATGCTGCTCTGTGAACGGGATCTGTTGCTGGCCGATCTGCGCAACACCGCCCGCGCGCGCGCCCGCGCCGAGCGCGACCGGGACGCGGTCCTCGCCCAGCTCTACCGGGCGCATCAGGCGGAACGGGAGCGCCTGGGCCGGGAGCTTCACGACGAAGCAGGCCAGCAGCTCGCATGGCTCAAGCTGAGGCTCGAACGCCTGCGGCGTGAGCCGTCCACGGCGGAAGTCGAGGCGATGCTGACCCAGGTCGATGCGATCTCGGCCAGCCTGCGGCAGGTCGTCCGCGAACTGCGACCGGTCGCCCTGGCCGAACTCGGCCTGAGCCTCGCCCTTAGCGGGTTGGCGCGGGAATGGTCCGACCAGAGCGGCATCGCCATCGAATTCCAACTCTCAGGGACGACGGTCGCCCTGACGACGGAGATCGAGGTGACGATCTTCCGGCTGGTCCAGGAGGCGCTCACCAACGTCGCCAAGCACGCGGCCGGCGCGCAGCAGGTCTCCGTCACCCTGCAATATGGGAACGAGGGCATCACCCTGGCGATCGAGGATGACGGGCCGGGGCTGCCCCGCGACACCGCGCCGGAGGATCGGCGCGAAGGGGGTGGTTTCGGCCTGACCGGAATGCGCGAGCGGCTGGCGCTGCTCGGAGGAGAACTCGCGATCGAATCGCCGTCCGGCCGGGGGACGACGATCCTGGCGCGCTTGCCGACCAAAGGAGAATGACGTGAGACCTGCGCAGGCCATCGTCAGGGTCGTCCTAATCGACGACCATCCGATTTTCCGAAGTGGGGTCCGCGGCCTGCTGGCCGAGACGGAAAGGATCGAGGTGGTGGGGGAGGCCAATGACGGCCGGCATGCCCTTGAGCTGGCGCGCAGGACGGCCCCCGACGTCGTCGTCACGGACATCACCATGACCGGCATGAACGGGCTCGCGGTGGCGCGCACGCTGCATGCAGCGGGCTCGGCGGCGCGGGTTGTCTTCCTGACCGTCAACGAGGACCGCGCCTTCGTCGACGAGGCCTTCGCCGCCGGGGCGCAGGGATACGTCCTGAAGCGCTCGGCCGGGACCAGCCTGCTGGAAGCGATCGACACGGTCATGACCGGAGGTCGCTACGTCGATGCCGAACTGCGTACTCCGCCTCCGACGGCGGACCTGACCGAGGCGGGGCCACCGGCTCCCTCTCCGGGCGGGGAGGGCGGCCTCACCGGACGGGAACGCGAAGTGCTTCGCCTCATCGCCCTCGGCATGACGATGAAGGAAATCAGCAACGCGATGTCGATCTCGGCAGCATCGGTCGATACCTACAAGATCCGTGGCTGCAAAAAGCTCGGACTTCGCTCCCGCGCGAGCATCGTTCGGTTTGCGCTCAGCCAAGGCTGGCTCGACAATGAGAATAGATCGTTCTCCCCTATAGGGCTATCCCATTCTATGTGAGAATTTCGCAAAAGTACTTTTCGACGACGCAACCGCCGACGTGGCGAGACCGCCGTCTCATCCGGCTTTACACTTGATTTACTCGCCGAACCTCGGGGCTAACCCGGAAGAGCGCCACGGAATACCGCTGCGCGCATGAAGCCCTGGGCGGGTAAAGATACGGTCATCCCCGGGTGAGACCCGAGGGAAAGACCATGGCCGACGTCACCTTTTCTCAATCGACCCTGTCCGGATATTCGGGACTTGCCGCCGCCCTGCAATGGGGACCGGACGGACGCCTCTACGTCGCCGAGCGGTTCGGCAGCATCAAGGCCCTGACGGTTTCCCAGAACAGCAGCGGCTACGTCGTCACGGCGACGGAGTCGATCGATCTCATCCTGAACATTCCGAACCACGATGACGACGGCGCGCTCAATGCGAGCCTGAAGGAGCGGCAGGTCACCGGCATCCTCGTCACCGGCACCGCCCAGAACCCCGTTCTCTACGTGACCTCCAGCGATCCGCGGATCGGCGCCGGCAATGGCGGCGAGGACACCAACCTCGACACCAACTCGTCGATCATCTCGCGCCTCACCTTCGATTCCGCCGCCAATTCCTGGAAGAAGGTCGATCTCGTTCGCGGCCTGCCGCGCTCGGAGGAGAACCACTCCGCCAACGGCATGGCGATCTCGCCCGATGGCAAGACGCTCTACGTCGCGGTCGGCGGCAACACCAATGCGGGCGCGCCCTCCAACAACTTCGCCGGCCTGCCCGAATTCGCCTACGCGGCGGCGATCCTCAAGGTCGATCTCACGGCCATCGATGCCATGACGCTCAAGAACCCGAACGGGCTCAATCCCTATCTCTACGATCTGCCGACCCTCGACGATCCCTACCGGCCCAATAACGGCACCGCCGGCAACGAGAACCCGGACGGCTCGGATGTCAGCGGGCCGTTCGGTGGCCGTGACGGGTTCAACATGGCCAAGATCACGGCGGACAGCCCGGTGCAGGTCTACTCGCCCGGCTACCGCAACGCCTACGACGTCCTGCTGACCTCCGACGGCAAGATGTTCACCTACGACAACGGTGCCAATAACGGCTGGGGCGGGCGCCCGTCGGATGCTGCGGGCAACGTCGTCACGAGCCCCAACCAAATTCCGCTCAACACCCCCGATCAGGACGGCGGCACCAAGCGCCTGAACTACGATCAGCTCCACCAGATCACCGAGGAGGGCTATTACGGCGGCCACCCCAACCTCGTGCGCGCGGTGGGAAGCGCCGCCGGCCTTCTGCTGTCGCCGGGGGCGGGCGTCACGGGCGCGACCTTCCTGCCCCAGGGCAGCGCCGGCCTGCCCGCCGACTTCAATTCGGTGATTCCCGCCGGCACCGCCGATCCGCGCCAGGGCGTCTTCTACGAGGGCGGGATCGACGACGGCGCCCTCGATACCGGCCAGGGCTCGCTCAACGGCCTGGCCGAGTACACCGCCTCCACGACCTGGGCCACGGCGAATGGCGGCACGACGAGCATCAAGGGCGCCATCCTGGTGACGGATCTGGCCGGCTACCTCCACATCATCCCGCGCAACGCCTCGGGCGGGGTCGACACCACCACCGGCTCCGCCGGTCAGATCGTGGCCGCGGGGAAGCAGGTCGTCCCGATGGGCGGCGGCTCGCCGCTCGGCATCGACGCGGTCGGCGACGGCAAGCCGTTCGCCGGCACCATCTGGGTCACGGCGCTCGCCGACGGCAACATCAAGGTGCTGACGCCGGGGCCCACCAACCCGCAGAATCTCGACCTCGACGGCGACGGGATCAACAACACCCTCGACCCCTTCGCCCTCGATCCCGACAACGGCACCGCCGGCTCCGACATCATCTCCGGCGGCAAGACCGTGGTCTTCAACTTCGAATCCGGCTCGATCCCCGGCACCTTCGGCGGCAGCGGGCTGACCGGCGCCATGATCAACGGACTCGACCCGTTCCTCGACGGCGGTCTCTACACCTCGGCCAACATCATCGCCGGCGGCGCGGGCGGCGTCATCCAGCTGAAGAACGTGCAGGAAGGCGATCTGACCGAGGGCAACAACACCCTCAAGGATGCGCTGCAGGCCGGCGTGACCTTCGACGACAGCGTGGCCACCGCCAATGTCACCCTGACGATGGCGAACTGGATTCCGAACGCCACCAGCGACGGCGGCTTTCCCGCGGCGGGCCTGCAGATCGGCACGGGCGATCAGGACAACTTCATCAAGCTGGTGCTCGGCGGCCGCGGCGAGAGCGCCAGCGGCAAATACACCAGCGCGATCTTCGAGACGTCGATGGAGAATCTCGGCGTCGCGCAGAGCGTGTCGGTGACCAACAACGCGCTGCTGAGCGCCGCCAATGCGAGCTGGGTGCAACTGCGTCTCGCGGTGAATCTGGAGACCAACACGGTGACGCCGCTCTGGCGCTTCGGCACCGGCGCCGTGTCCTCCGCGACCGATCCGAACTCGGCCTTCACCGTCGGCAGCAGCATGACCGTGCCGAACGGCAGCGCGCTGCTGAAGGCGATCCAGGGCGATTACACCGTCGGCGGCAAGCCGAGCGGGATGGCGGTCGGCCTGCTCGCCACCTCCAATGACGGCGCGCCGTTCACGGCGGATTTCGACGGGATCACCATCACGACGACCGCGAAATCGGGAACGACCAATCCGGTCGTGGCCGCGATCAACGCGGGTGGCGGCGCCCTCTCCCAGGACGGAATCAGCTTCTCCGCCGACCAATACTTCACCGGCGGCGGCGCCTTCGCCGACGCCACCGGCGGCAACGGCCTGCAGCCGGCCTTCACCAACACCGTCTACCAGACCGAGCGCTACGGCAATTTCAGCTACGCCATTCCCGTCGCCAGCACGACGCAGGCCTATACCGTCGAGCTGCGCTTCGGCGAACTCTGGTGGAGCAATCCAGGCCAGCGGGTGTTCGACGTCACGCTCGAAGGCCAGACCATCCTCAACGACCTCGATATCCTCGCCCAGACCGGCAACATCAACACGCCCTACACTTACGTCTCGGGGCCGATCACGGCAGGGGCGAACGGCACCCTCGATCTGCAATTCTTCAACGGCATCGACAATGCCAAGCTCAGCGGCATCGTCGTGCGCCAAGCGAGCCAGGGCGGCGGCGTGGATACGACCAAGCCGACGGTCGGCCCGTTCACGATTCAGGCGCCCGTGGCAGGCGATGCCAGCGCGAGCGTGACGGTGGTCTATAACGACGCCTCGGGCATCAACCTCGCCAGCATCAGCGCGGCCGATATCGCGGTGAACGGCCCGGCCGCGGTCGGAGCGATCACGCTGCAATCGAAGACGAGCACGAGCGCCACCTCGGCCACCGCCACCTACATCGTCGCCGCCCCGGTCGGCGGTTGGACGAACGGCCAGTACACCGCCACGGTGAAGGCCGGAGAGGTGACGGATGCGAGCCCGGCGGCCAATGCCAACCTCGCCGCGTCCCAGCTCTTCTCGGTCCAGACCAGCAGCGCGGGCGCGGTCGTCGCGGCGATCAACGCAGGCGGCACGGCGCTGACGCAGGACGGCATCAGCTTCACGGCCGATCAGTATTTCACCGGCGGCGCCACCTTCGCCGACGGCACCGGCGGCAACGGTCTGCAATCGGCCTTCACCGGCACCGTCTACCAGACCGAGCGCTACGGCAATTTCAGCTACGCCATCCCTGTGGCCAGCACGACCCAGGCCTATACCGTCGAGTTGCGCTTCGGCGAACTCTGGTGGAGCAA
>DYYG01000045.1 GCA_020741775.1 Methylorubrum populi | reverse complement strand
GTCGGCGGCCTCGTCGGCGGTACGCTCGACACGGTGCTCGGCGCCGTTGGCGGCCTGCTCGGTGGCGTCCTCGGCAAGTAAGCGCGGCGACCCACAAGCGCCCGCTCGCCGATGGCTCGGTCGCCTCGGCGCAGCGGGCGCTGCATGAGACATCGCGATGGCAAGACATCGCGATCCCATGCGTCCGCGGCGGCGGTCATCACGGCCGCCGCCGCGGGTCCTCCGGCGATGCTCAGGACAGAGATGACCAAGACGGGGATGGGCTCGGACCGCTTCGGGGCGGAACGACGGACATCGTGAACCGTTACGGTTGATCCGGCGCAAGCGCGACGGTTCGGTCAGGATTTGGCAAGGATCAGCAAACGCGCCGACGAAGCGCGTCCGCGACAGGGAGAACGAAGCGGGAGATGAGCGTTCCGTTCGTCAACGCCTCCGTCCAGGGCGAGTTGAGCGCGCCGCCCGACGCGATCTTCGGGCAGATTCCCGCCAGCGGCCTCGACGGCATCGCCTTCCTCGACTTCGCCTACGGCACCCCCGGCCACAGCACGCATCGCGTCGACGGCCTCCTCGTCGGCACATGGCACGGCATCCGGCAGACCCGGCTCACCTTCAGCGGCGGCAGCCCCGCCGAGGGCGAACAAAGCGAGGAGCGGACGGGCGAGGCCTTCGTCCTGCGCGGCCCCGGCTACGAGGGCAGCACGCTCTGGAGCGGGCAATGCCGCGGGCGCTACCTCGCCTTCATGCCCGCTGCGGTCGAGCGGATGATCGAGGCGCCGCTGTCCCAGGCCCGGATCGCATCGATCACCTGTGACCTCACCGAGCGGATGACCGTGTTCCACCTCCTCTCCGCCCTGGGGCAGGAGGCGAGCGGCCGGGACAAGGCTGCGGATGCGCTTCTGGTCGACAGCGTCGCGCTCGCGGTGTTGCGGGCTTCCGGCGCCCTGTCGGCGCCCGGTCCCCGCCGCAACGCGGCGCTCAACCCGCGCCAAGCCCGGCGGGTGCGTGATCTCGTGGCCGAGCGGATCGGCACGCCACTCTCGCTCGGCGAGATGGCCGAGGCGGTCGGCCTGAGCGAGGGCTATTTCGTCCGCGCGTTCAAGGGCAGCTTCGGCGTGACGCCGTACCAATACGTCCTGCGCGAGCGCGTGACCCTGGCCCAGTCGCTGATCCGCTCAGGCACCGTCTCCTTGAGCGAGGCGGCGGCCCGCGCCGGCTTCCCGGATGCGCGGCGGATGGGGCGGACCTTCCGCAAGATCGTCGGCCGCTCGCCGACCGGCGCGTCGCGCCTGCAACGGGCCTGAGCGCCTCCCGCAGACCCAGGGAAACCGGCCCGCCGCGGGAGCCGCGACACGACACCGGTCGAGCCCCGCCCCCCGCAGTCGGACGGCCATCGATCAGCGGCGTCGGCGAAGGTAAAGACCGCCGGAACCATTTGCCGGCTGATGAGAAAGAGCACCGGAAAATCCCGGCCGAGATTGACAGAGCAGACCGCTTCCATAGTAATCGCGCCCGTGCCGCCCGCTCCACGAGGCGGCACTTTCTTTTGGATCGCGCCCGAGGAGACGGACCCGCGTGACCTCCGCCCTGCTCCCGACCTATGCCCGCGCCCCAATCGCCTTCGAGCGAGGGGAGGGCGCATGGCTGGTCGCCGAGAACGGCGACCGCTACCTCGATTTCGGAGCCGGCATCGCCGTCAACGCCCTGGGCCACGCCCATCCCCATCTGGTGGAGGCGCTGACCACGCAGGCGCAGAAGCTCTGGCACACCTCGAACCTGTTCCAGATCCCGCAGGGGGAGCGTCTGGGCCAGCGGCTCGTGGACGCGACCTTCGCTGACGTGGCCTTCTTCGCCAATTCCGGCGCGGAGGCCAACGAAGCCGCCATCAAGATGGCGCGCAAGTATCATGCGACCGGCGGCCACCCGGAGCGCTACCGCATCATTACCTTCGAGGGCGCGTTCCACGGGCGCACCCTGGCCACCATCGCCGCCGGCGGCCAGCAGAAATACATCGACGGCTTCGGCCCGAAGGTCGAAGGCTTCGATCAGGTGCCGGTCGGCGACTTCGCCGCCCTCGAAGCGGCGATCGGGCCGGAAACAGCCGCCCTGATGATCGAGCCGATCCAGGGCGAGGGTGGCCTGCGGGTGATTCCCGGCGAGATGCTGCGGCGCCTGCGCTCCCTGTGCGACGCGCACGGCCTGCTGCTCATCATGGACGAGGTGCAGACCGGAGTGGGCCGCACCGGCAAGTTCTTCGCCCATGAATGGTCGGGGATCACCCCGGACATCATGAGCGCGGCCAAGGGCATCGGCGGCGGCTTCCCCCTCGGCGTCTGCCTCGCCACCCGCGAGGCGGCCCGCGGCATGGTCGCCGGCTCGCACGGCACCACCTTCGGCGGCAATCCGCTGGCCATGGCGGTGGGCAACGCCGTGCTCGATGTGGTGCTGGCGCCGGGCTTTCTGGAGCATGTCGAGCGGACGGGCCTGCTGCTCACGCAGAAGCTCGCGGCGCTGATCGACCGGCATCCCCACATCTTCTCGGAGATGCGGGGCCAGGGGCTGATGCGGGGCCTGAAGCTCAACCTGCCGAACACCGAGTTCACGGCGGCCGCGCGGGCACGGCATTTGCTCGTGATCCCGGCCGGCGACAACGTGGTCCGTCTGCTTCCGCCGTTGATCGTCGGCGAGGCGGACGTGGACGAGGCCGTGGCCCGGCTGGATGCCGCGGCGACCGATCTGGAGGCGCAGATGCGCGGCGCCGCCTGAACGGCTTTCGCGCGACGCCCTCAGGGCGTTGCGCGAGGCCCTCGGAGCGCGGCACCGCGAGCGAAGATATTGAGATGACCACGACCCTGAACGGCAGCGGATCGCATGTCCGCCACTTCCTCGACCTGAAGGATTTCTCCGCCGAGACCCTGCGCGGTGTCCTCGACGCTTCCGCCGTCATGAAGCGGGCACGCGTGAAGGGCAGGCGCGCGGAGGAGCGACCCCTCACCGGCAAGATGCTGGCCATGGTGTTCGACCGGCCCTCGACCCGCACCCGCGTCTCCTTCGACGTGGCGATGCGCGAGCTCGGCGGCGAGACCCTGATGCTGACGGGCAAGGAGATGCAGCTCGGCCGCGGCGAGAGCGTGGCCGACACCGCCCGCGTCCTGTCCCGCTTCGTCGATGCGATCGTGATCCGCACCCTCGATCACACGCTGATGGTCGAGTTGGCCGAACACGCCACCGTGCCGGTCATCAACGCTCTGACCAAGGTCTCGCATCCGTGCCAGATCATGGCCGACCTGCTGACCTTCGAGGAGCATCGCGGACCGATCAAGGGCCGTACCATCGCGTGGTCGGGCGACGCCAACAACGTGCTGGCGAGCTGGGTCCATGCCGCCGCGCGCTTCGACTTCACCCTCAACGTCGCGGCGCCGAACGAGCTGGCGATGCCGCCGGCCCTGGTCGCCTGGGCCGAGCGCGAGGGCGCGCGGGTCAACGCCACCACCGATGCCTATGCGGCGGTGGAAGGCGCGGACGCGGTGGTGACCGATTGCTGGGTCTCCATGGGCGATGACGACGAGCATTTCCGCCACAACCTGCTCTCGCCCTACCGGGTCGATGCGGCGCTGATGGCGCACGCCGCCAAGGACGCGATCTTCCTGCATTGCCTGCCGGCCCATCGTGGCGAGGAGGTCACGACGGAGGTGATCGACGGCCCGCAATCGGTGGTGTTCGACGAGGCCGAGAACCGCCTGCACGCCCAGAAGGGCATCCTGGCCTGGTGCCTCGGCGAAGCGGCCTGACCTCACGCCCGCCGGTCTCCTCTCCCCGTCCCGGGCGGGGGTGCCGGCGGTTCGTCAGCGCAGTCCCGTCACCAGCTCCGTGAGCTGGTCGGCGCAGATCCCCCAGCCTTCGGCGAAGCCCATCTCCTCGTGACGCTGGCGGTCCTCCAGGGTCCAGTGGCGGGCCCGCGCCGTGTAGCGGGTGCCGCCGGCCTCGTCGGCAAAGGTGAGAATCACCGTCAGGAACGGCTTGTCGGACGGGATCCAAGCCGAACGATAGGCGTCGGTGACGACGAGGCGCTCGTCGGGCATCACCTCCAGATAGACACCGGTATTGGGCAGGTCCTGCCCGTCGGGGCTGCGCATCACGATGCGGCTGGTGCCGCCGGGGCGCAGATCGAGTTCGGCGACCGGGGTCGTGTAGGGTTTCGGCGCGAACCACGCCTTCAGCAGATCCGGTTCGGTCCAGGCCCGCCAGAGCGCCCGGCGCGGGGCCGGGATCAGGCGGGTCAGCACGAGGTCGCGCGGGTCGTCGGCATCGGCCATGATGTGTCTCCCGCTCACGATCCGGCCGGCTGACCGGGCTGGTTCATCGCCCAGATCACGCCGAACGGGTCGCGCAGCTGCCCGTAGACGTCACCCCAGAACATCGTCTGATAGGGGGTGACCACCTCCGCCCCCGCCGCCACGGCCCGGTCCCACCAGACCGCGATCTCCTCGACCGGCAGGAGCAGGCTGAAGGATTGTGGCGCCTGGAGCGGATGACCGTATTCGGGAAAGGCGTCGCAGAGCATCACCGAGCTGCCATTCACGATCAGGTGAACATGCATGGTCCGCCCCTGCTCATCCGGAGGGATGGAGGCGACGATCTCGGCCCCGAACGCGGCTTTGTAGAACTCCGCCGCCCGCAGGGCACCGTCGAGGGTGAGATAGGCAACCACACCGCCCTTCGGAGGCACGGCCGGACCCGGCTGCGCCGTGTCGCTCGCACTCATGGTGTCCCTCCCATCCGATTCGCTTTTGTACCGGGTCCGGCAGGGTGCCGCGTGGCGGCGATCCCCGCAAACGCTTTCACAAGTGCCGCAGCGCGCGGCTGGAACGATCCTTTCCCGCTGCCGTTGGCCCGCGGCTTTAACAAAGGCTGCCGCGGCGACATCGAAGGGTCGAATCGGACGCCGACAGCGAAAGAAGGTCGCTCCCCATGGATCTCGGCATCAGCGGTCGCGTCGCGGTCATCACCGGGGGCGATTCCGGGATGGGTTATGCCAGCGCGGAGTACCTGCTGCGGGAGGGCGTGAAGGTCGTCCTCTCCGACCTGAAGGAGAAGGAGCTGCAGGAGGCGGCCCAGCGGCTGGCGGCCCTCGGCCCCGTGAAGGCCTGCCAAGCCGACCTCTCCAGCGAGGCCGGCGCGCGCACGCTGCGCGACTTCGCCGACACGGCCTTCGGCGAGACGCCGACCATCCTCGTCAACGCCGCCGGCGTCACCGGCGCCACCGGCGATTTTCTGGAAATCGACGACGAGGGCTGGCTCTCGACGATCCAGGCCGACCTGATGGCGGCGGTCCGGGTCGCCCGCGCCTTCCTTCCGGGCATGCGCGCCCGGAAATGGGGGCGGATCGTGTTCTTCACCTCCGAGGACGCGGTGCAGCCCTATGTCGAGGAACTGCCCTACTGCGCCGCCAAGGCCGGGCTGATGAATCTGACCAAGGGCCTTTCCAAGGCTTATGGCCCGGACGGCGTGCTGGTGAATTCGGTGGCACCCGCCTTCGTGGCGACGCCGATGACCGACGCGATGATGGAGAAGCGCGCCCAGGAACTCGGCGTCTCCTTCGAGGAGGCGATCGAGAGCTTTCTGGAGGAGAAGCGCCCGGGCATCGTCGCCAAGCGCCGGGGCCGGGTGGAAGAAGTCGCGGCCGCCGTCGCCTTCCTTTGCTCCGAGCAGGCGAGCTTCATCACCGGCGAGAACTTGCGCGTCGATGGCGGCGCCGTCTTCACCATGGCAGCCTGACGGGATGCGCGACCTCGCCTGCGACGTGGCGGTGATCGGGGCCGGCACCGCCGGCATCGCCGCCCACCGTGCGGCCCTCTCAGCGGGGGCGAAAGCGGTTCTGATCGAGCAGGGGCCCGGCGGCACCACCTGCGCCCGTGTCGGCTGCATGCCCTCGAAACTCCTGATCACCGCCGCCGAAGCCGCCGAGGATGCCCGCGCGGCCCATCGCCTGGGGATCCACGTCGGCGCGGTACGCGTCGACGGGCCGGCGGTGCTCTCGCGGTTGCGGCGCCTGCGCGACCATTTCGTCGGCTCCGTCTTCGAGGGGCTTGAACAGCTCCCGGACGAGTCGCGCCTGACGGGCCGGGCTGTGTTCGAGGGGCCGGACTGCCTGCGCATCGACGATCACACCCGCCTGCGCTTCAAGGCGGCGGTGCTGGCGACCGGCTCCAGTCCGAGCGTGCCGGAGCCGCTGCGGGATCTGGGGGAGCGGGTTCTCACCACCGATACCGTGTTCGACATCGAGGATCTGCCCGCCTCCCTCGCCGTGCTCGGCGCCGGTCCGGTCGGGCTGGAACTGGCCCAGGCCATGGCCCGCCTCGGCGTCCGCACCAGCGTGTTCGATCCTGGCGATAGTCTGGGCGGCTTGAGCGACCCCGACCTGAAGGCGGCGGCGCGGGAGATCTTCTCTCAGGCCTTCGACCTGCATCTCGGGGCCAAGGTCGCGCACGCCGCGCCGGACGGGGACGGCGCGCGCCTCGGCTGGAGCGGGGAGGGCGGCGCGGGCGACGGCCGCTTCGCCCGCGTGCTCGCCGCCGCGGGCCGCCCGCCGAATGTCCGTGGCCTCGGCCTGGAACGGACCGGCGTCTCGCTCGATGAGAAGGGTAGCCCGTCCTACGATTCCCGCTCCCTGCTCTGCGAAGGCGCGCCGATCCTGATCGCCGGGGACGCCAATGCCGACCGCCCGGTGCTGCACGAAGCGAGCCGCCAGGGCCGGATCGCCGGCCGCAACGCCGCCCGGCTCGCGGCGGGGGAGGGGCTGGAGCGGCCGGAACGCTGGGTCGCGCTCGCCATGGTGTTCAGTCAGCCGCAGATCGCGGTGATCGGCGGCGGGTTCTCGCCCGATTCCGGCCGAATCGTCGGACGCGCCGATTTCTGCGACCAGGGCCGGGCTCAGGTCATGGACCGGGCGCAGGGGGGCATCCGCCTCTACGCCGCGCCGGACGGGCGGCTCACCGGAGCCGAATTGATCGGCCCGGAGGTGGAGCATCTCGGCCATCTTCTGGCCCATGCCGTCCAGGACGGGCTCGACGTGCGTCGTTTCCGCGACCGGCCCTTCTACCATCCGACCCTGGAGGAGGGGCTCGATACGGCACTGTCCGATCTCGTGGATCGGTTGGGCTGAGCCAGCCGTTTGGGGAGGTCGGCGGCCCATGGTCAGGCACCGGGCCGGCCTCCGGCACTGGGACCGGAAAGGGCACGCACAGTGTCGCGGGAATTGTATGATTTCAGACAAAACCAGCCTGCACCAAACACTTGGCGCGCTTCATTTTGTCCTTTGCAAGGGATCGTGAGGCTGTACCGGCATTGCACAATCGAGATGCGGCGGGCATACCGGCTTCTGTAATGGTCGATCCGTCGCAGATGCACGCCGAGGGGCCGAACGGCGCTTCGATCGACCTTCCGGTCGATCTCGATTCGCTGTCTCCCGAAGGGCGAAATGAACTCGGCCTGGGCCTGCTCGCCCTCGACGGGGCCGGGCTCGTGCTCGATTGCAACCGGGCGGCCGAGGCCCTGTGCGGCCTCCCGTCCGAGGCCATGATCGGGCGCAACTTCTTCAGCGAACTGGTTCCGAGCACCAACGTGCCGAGCTTCTACGGCCGTTTCCTCGCGAGCGTCCGGCGCGGCCTTTCCGACTCCACCTTCGAATTCGTGTTCGGCCGGATCCCGGCTCCATTGCGGGCGCGAATCGGCCTGCGGGCGGCGGCTGCGGGCCATATCTGGCTGACGATCACCCCCTTGGAGCAGATCGCGGCCGGCCTCTCCCGCGAGGCCGTGCTCGCCGCGATCAATCATCGCAGCCGGGCCGAGCCGGTCGATCCAAGCCTGTGCGAGCGTGAGCCGATCCATATTCCCGGCTCGATCCAGCCGAACGCGGTGATGCTCGCCGCCGATGCGCTGAGCCTCGAAATCCTGGCCTTCAGCGCCAACGCCGCCGACGTGCTCGCGCCGGGTTCCTTCCCGCCGAACGGCCTCTCCCTGACGGAGGTTCTGCCGGCGGACGTCGTCTCGGCGATCCGGGACGGGCTCGCCGCCCATACCATGACGGATGGCCGGCTCTTGCGCCGCACCGTCGTCCTGCCGCCGCGCGGCGATCGGTTCCTTCTCGTGGCCCATGCCCATATGGGCCGGGTGATCGTCGAGCTGGAACTGGCGCCGGAGCGGCCCGAGGATTTCTCCGCCGCGAGCCCGCTCGACGCCGAACTCGCCATGATCCGGTTGCGGATGGCGGAAACGCTGACCGAGGCCGCGCAGATCGCCGCCCTCGAAATCCGCGCGATGACGGGTTTCGAATCCGTGCTCGTCTATCGCTTCGACGCCGATTGGAACGGCGAGGCCATCGCCGAGGACATGGTGCCGGACTGGCAGCGCCCGCTCATCGGCCTGCGCTTTCCCGCCTCCGACATTCCGGCCCAGGCCCGCGCCCTCTACACCAAGGCCAAGAGCCGCTTCGTGATCGACCGGGATTGCGTGCCGGTGCCCCTGGTCGCCGACCGCAGCGCCGGCAATGCGCCGATCGACCTGACCTTCGCGCAGAACCGCACGCTCTCGCCGATCCACCTCGAATACCAGCGCAATCTCGGTGTCGACGGCTCGATGTCGATCTCGATCATGGTCGAGAACCGGCTCTGGGGCCTGATGATCGGCCATCACCGCCGGCCCCATTACGTGGCGCCCGAGACCCGGGCCGCGGCGACCGTGCTGACCGATGGCTTTGCCATGCGCGTGCAGGAGATCGAGGGCAAGGCGCTGTGGAGCGAGCAGCAGCGCCATCTCGACATCCAGGGCCAGCTGGTGCGCGGGCTGACCCGGTCCGACGATTTCGTGACCTCCCTCACGCAGGGCAGCCCGACCCTGCTCGACCTGTTCGGAGCCGTGGGCGCCGGCATCGTCTCGGACGATATCGTCTGCCTCGTCGGCACCACGCCGTCGGCGGAGGCGGTCCGGGCGCTCACCGGGTGGCTGCGGGAGAGCCTCGGCCCCGACGAACGGACCTTCGTCACCGACACGCTGGTGATGCACCACGCACCGGCCGCCGCCTATACCGAGACGGCGAGCGGCCTGCTCGCCGCCTTCGTCGGCCAGTCGCGCCAGCATCTCCTGATGTGGTTCAAGCCGGAAGTCCCGAGCACCGTGACTTGGGGCGGCGACCCGAGGAAGCCGGTCCTGCCGGGCAGCGGACCGGTGGCGGTGCTGCCCCGCCGGTCCTTCGAACGCTGGGTCGAGGAGCGGCGCGGCCATTCGATGCCATGGGCGCCGTGGAAGGTCGCCCTGGCCGCGCAGCTCGCCGATGCCGTCGATGGCGTGGTGCTGCGCCAGCGCCGCAAGATCGACGAGCTGACGGAACTCCTGGCCGACAAGGAGCGGCTGCTGATCCAGAAGGATCTGCTCACCCGCGAGATCGACCACCGGGTGAAGAACTCGCTCCAGATCGTGACGGCCTTCCTGCACATGCAGCGCCGGCAGATCGCCGACCCCTCGGCCCGGCAGGCCTTCTCGGAGACCTCGGCGCGGGTGATGAGCGTCGCGCGGGTGCATGACAGCCTCTACCAGGGCGAGAGCATGGAGCAGGTCGATCTCGGCCAGACCATCCAGGCCCTGTGCAACGACTTGGCCGGCATGGCCGGGGACGAGCACAGCGTGGAACTGACCGCCGAGCCCGGCCTGATGGTGCCCTATCGCCACGCGGTGGCGCTCTCGCTGATCACCACCGAACTCGTGACCAACGCGTTCAAATATGCGGGCCGCCCCGACAAGGGCGTGCGGATCAGCGTCACCGTCGACGGTGCGGCGGGCGCTGTGCGGCTGCAGGTCTGCGACGACGGGCAAGGCATGCCGCTGGGCTGGGAGAATGCCAAGGCGCAGGGCACCGGCCTCGGGATGAAGCTGATCCGCGCCATGCTGGAGCAGATCGGCGCCCGGCTCGATGTCGAGAATGCCGACGGCGCCTGCTTCACCGTCCACGCCTGACCTCCTTCGCCCGCCTCTCCTCCAGAGCCCTCCTTGACCGACAGCTTGCATGCCCGCCTGCGGGAGGCCACCGCCGAAGCGCATGCCGCGCTGGAGCGCGACCTCGATTGGGAGGCGCGGGTGGCGACCCTCTCCGGCTACCGGGATCTGCTCGGCCGTCTACGCGGCTTCCACGCCTCCTATGAGCCGGCCATCGCCGCCGCCCTCGCCGAGGCGGCGTTCTTCGATCCCCGCCGGAGGCTGATGGCCCTCGATGCGGATCTGCGCACCCTCTCCCTCGACGGGACGGCACTCGATGCCCTGCCCATGCCCGCCCGCCCCCGTCTGGACGGCCCGGGGGCCGCGCTCGGTGCGCTCTACGTGCTGGAGGGTTCGACCCTCGGCGGAACGGTGATCGGCCGCCACGTCGCGTGCCTGCACGGGGACACCGTTCCCCTGGCCTATTATGCCGGCCGCGGGCGGGCGACCGGACCGCTCTGGCGGAGCTTTCGCCAGCGGCTCGACGACCTGCCGGAAACGGCGGGGCAGGCGGCCTTCGCCGCCGGCATCGCCACCTTCGAAGCGATGCGGCACTGGCTCGTGGCCGGGAGAGGCTGAAAAAAGCCCCCCGCGCCGGTCTCGGGCCCTTCCGGACCGATACCCTATCCCCGCGGCGGCGCCAGGACCTGCGCGCGTCGCGCCTCCAGGATCTGCCAGACGATCAGGGAGGGCAGGCCGAGCACCACGTCGGGCACGCGCTTGGCGAGCGACAGGGCGATGGCGGTGCCGGCATCGAGCCCGAACAGGGCGCCCACCACCATGAAGCCGCCTTCCTGCACGCCGAGTCCGCTCGGAACCGGGAAGGCCGCCGACTTGATCGCCTGCGACAGCGATTCCAGCACCAGCACCTCGGTCAGGCTGACCTCGATCCCGATACAGGCCAGCACGATCCAGATCTCGGCGGCGCCGAGGGCCCAGGCGGCGGCGTGCAGGGCGACCGATTCGGCGATGCGCCCGCGGCGGCTCCGGGCCCAGACGGCGTCGAGGGCATCCTGCACCGAGGGGCCCACCGGCGAAGCCGGATCCGTCCTCGCCTCCGGCGCCGCCGAGCGCAGGAGGCGCCGCCCGAGGCCGGCCAAGCGCCGTTCCAGCCCCCTTGCGGCCCCGAGGGTCTGCAGCGCGAAGAAGGCGGCGACCGCCGCGACGGCCAGCGCCGCCGCTTCCGTCGTCCAGCGGGCGAGGGACGCGGCGGCCTCTCCCGGCAAACGCCAGAGCAGGCCGGCGCCGAGGAGGGTGAAGGCCACCTGCGTCGCGACCTGGATCAGCATGTCGGCGAGGAGTGAGGCCGCGGCGAGACCGCCCGCGACGCCCCAGAAGGTCAGCAGCCGCCCGCCCACCACCTCGCCGCCGACCGAGGCCACCGGCAGCAGCACGTTCACGCCTTCGCGCACGAAGCGCAGGATCACGAAGGCGCCGGTCTCGACCGGAGGCTCGGGAGACGCATCGCCCCTGCCGAGCGCACGGCCGGAGGGGGGCAAGCCGGCCACGACCCGCGCCCAGGCGAGGCCGCATAGCAGGACGATGAGCCCCCGCACCAGCACGATGGCGACGAGACCCAGGGGGCCGATCCGGCCGAAGGCGGCGCCGATCGCCGAGAGATCGTTGGTGGCGATGAGCCAGACGCCCAGGGCCAGCCCGGCCAGGGTGCCGACCAGGGGCAACCGGCGCAGGATTCCGCGCAGAAGGCCCTGCCGGGGACGCTGCGGCGGCCTGTCGGCCCTGTCCCTCTCGCGGATCGAAGCCTCAGCCATCCCGTGCTCCGGCGAGCGGCGCCCCGAGCCCCAGCGCCTCCGGGCCGAGGCCGTCGAGCACCGGATCGATCAGGATGACGCGGCGGCGCACGAGGGAATCCGGCGTGGCGAGGGTCAGCATCCGCTTCGGACAGGGGCCGAGGCAGCCCGTCTCCAGAACCCGGACCTTACCGTTGCCCGTCGGCCGCGGCGCAGCTTCGAGAGCGCGCTTCAAGGCTCGACCGAGCCGCTTGCGGTCCACGCCCTGCCGTTTGGCGCATTTGCGACACACCAGCACGAGGTCGGAAAAGCCCGCCTTGGCCGTGCGGCTCGCCCCGCCGGGATCCTGTCCCCGTCCCACGTCACCTCCCGACCGGCCCGTCACCTCGGGCCCTGCCCCTCTTCGCCCCACTGCGGGGAGCGTGCGTCATGCCGCTGCCGTATCGCAGTCCAGTCGGCCGGGGCGCAATCCCGGCGGATCGCCGCGCCTTAAAAAGGGCCGAAAAGAACGTGACCTCAACCGGAGACGGGATGCCGCCCCGAACGCCTTGCCGACGAGCCTCGCCCGAGCGTATCGCGAGGGGCCGGGTGCGGGCGCGCGGCGGCAGCGGATCCGTGAGGGCTCCCTTTCGATGAATTCCGACGAGGTCAAGCAGGAGACCAGGGTCCGGCCGAGCCCGAGCGTTCAGTCGCTCATCGACCTGGCCCGGCGCTCCGTGCCGGATCTGCGGCGCAATGCCGAGACGATCGAGCCGGTCTCGCCGCAGCGGGGCCGGTCCCTGCTGGCGCGGGCGCGGCAGACCCTCGACTGGACCCGCCTGCCCGGCCTGCGGCCGCGGGAGGCGCGGCCGCCCGAGCGGCTGGCGAAGCGGCTGTTTCGCAGCTACGCCACGTTCGTGCTGGCGCCGACGGCGGTGATCGGCCTCTACGTCTTTGTGATCGCATCGCCGCAATACGTGGTCGAATCGCAGTTCGCGATCCGCGGCAACGTCGAGCCGATGGCGAGCGCCGATCTCGGCCTCTACGCCGAACTGATCCTGAAGCATAACAGCCAGGACAGCTTCATCCTGCGCGACTACATCGGCAGCCGGCCGATGGTCGAAGCGGTCGATGCCAAGCTCGGCCTCGAGAAGATGTTCGCCCGCGACGGGATCGATTTCTGGGCCCGCTACCAGGACGGACAGCCGGTCGAGAAGCTGGTGCGCTACTGGCGCAAGCACGTGACGCCGCATATCGACGTGATCTCGGGCGTGATCCACCTGACCGTGCGCGCCTTCAAGCCCGAGGACGCGGTGGCGATCTCGCAGGAGGTGATCGCCCGCTCCGAGACCCTGATCAACACCATCTCGCGCCGCGCTCAGGCCGACATGATCGCCCAGTCGATGAAGGAGGTCGAGCAGGCCACCGAGCGGCTGAAGCAGGCGCGGCTGGCGATGCAGGAATTCCGCAACCGCTGGGGCATCATCGATCCCGTCAAGTCGGCCGAGGCCGCGATGACCACGATCGAGCTGCTGCGCAAGGACAAGATCAAGGCCGAGAACGACCTGCGCGTCCTGCGCGATTCCAAGCTCGACGAAAAGACCCGCGGCATCCAGGTGCTGGTGGCGACCATCGGCGCCCTCGATGGGCAGATCCAGGAATTGCAGAGCCGCCTCACGACCGACGGCATCGTCACGAATTCCGAGCACAACCTCACCCAGGCCCTGCTCGAGTATGAAGGATTGATGGTCGAGCAGACGGTTGCCGAGAAGCTGCTCGCCTCGATGAGCCTGATCCTCGACCGGGCCCGGGTCGCGGCCGCCAAGCAGCAGATCTACCTCTCGACCTTCGTGCCGCCGCTTCTGCCGACCTATTCGGAATATCCGGCACCCTTCTACGCGCTGTTCTCGGCCCTGTTCTGCTTCACCGTGCTGTGGAGCTCGGTCTCGCTGGTGACGGCGGCGATCAACGACAACCGGCTCTGAGCGACCGAACCAGACCCGATCCATGGCGGATTTCACAGATCTCATCGCCCGCGCCGTCACCCCGGCGATGAGCCGGGACGAGCGCGAACAGGTCTACACCGTGGTCCGGCAGGCCGTGCAGCGGCTGCAGGATCGGGAGAACCTCACCGCCAACGATCCGCGCATCCTGCTGCAGCGCCACCTGATCGAGGAGACGATCCGCGATGTCGAGTTCGACATCGTCCGCTTCCTCACCCTGCGCAAGATCGAGCAGGCGCGGGCGGCCCAGAACGCCGAGTACGAGGCCCAGTTCGCCAAGAAGCGGTGAGGGGCAGGCCCGTCCCACGCTGCGTAGGCGGGCACAGGGACTCGATCCGGCCACGCCACACGGTTCGCGGTTGACCACCCGTGAAGCCGCCGCCCTCCATCGGCGTGGGCGTCGGCGAAGCAATCCCACGGCGCGACCTCTCCGGACACCCTGGCGCCCTCAAGTGCCACGGCTCGAACCTCGCGGTGAAGCGAGAGACCTCGAACCCATCAGACAAGGGGGCTTGGTACAGGGGCGATCCGGGGAGCATTCCGCAGGGCGTGACAAACGCGCTGCGGGACGGCAGCTTACGCGCCGTGCCCCTGGAAGAGGTCGGGCCTGTGATCTCCTTCCCATCGCTTCATTGCGCGGTCGCCTACCTCGTGACGGCCGCCCTCTGGCCGCTGGGGACGTTGCGCTGGGTCACCCTCCTGCTGAATGGCGTGATGACCCTCTCGGCCGTGACCCACGGCGCCCATTACGCGAGCGATTGCATCGCCGGCCTGTTCGTCGCTGCCGTCTCGTTCCGAACCGCCGGATGGCTGGGGCCGTGGAGCGAGAGGAGGCTCGCAGGGTTGCGCGGCGCGGCGACGCTGCCGGCGACGGACGTTGTGTGAGAGGCCCTCAGCCGTAGGCTGCCACCCGAACCCCGCCCGGCTCGGCCACCGGCACGCCCGCCTCGACATATTCGTTGAGCTTGTTGCGCAGGGTCCGGATCGAGATGCCGAGGATGCGCGCCGCATGGGTGCGGTTGCCGAGGCAATGGTCGAGGGTGTCGAGGATCAGGTCACGCTCGACCTCGGCGACGGTACGCCCGACGAGGCCGCGGGTGGCGGCCTCCGCGGCACTCGCCGCTCGCTCGACCGGTCCCGAGGAAGCCGGCGGCGCCAGGGATTCCCCCTCCGGGCTCAGGATCGCGTCCGGCCCGATCTCCGCGCCCTGCGCCAGCAGCACCGCCCGGTGGATGGTGTTCTCCAGTTCGCGCACGTTGCCGCGCCAGGGATTGCGCGCCACCAGCGCCTGCGCCTCCCGGGCCAGGGGCCGCGGCGGCAATCCGTTCAGCTCCGCATATTTGCGGGCGAAATGGGCGGCGAGTTCGAGGATGTCGGCCAGACGCTCCCGCAGGGGGGGCAGGCGCAGATGCACCACGTTCAGGCGGTAGAACAGGTCCTCGCGAAAGGTCCCCTTCTTCACCTCCTCGGAGAGGTTGCGGTTGGAGGTGGCGAGCACCCGGATATCGACCTTGACCGGGGCGGCGCCGCCCACGCGGTCGATCACCCGTTCCTGCAGGGCGCGCAGCAGCTTGGATTGCAGCCGCACATCCATCTCCGAGATCTCATCGAGGAGCAGCGTGCCGCCATGGGCCTCCTCGAACCGGCCGATGCGCCGGGCGACCGCCCCGGTGAAGGCGCCCTTCTCGTGGCCGAACAGCTCGGATTCGAGCAGGGCCTCGGGGATCGCCGCGCAATTGACCGAGACGAAGGGCCGGCTGGCCCGGTTCGACTTGGCATGGACATGGCGCGCCAGCACCTCCTTGCCGGTGCCGCTCTCGCCGGTGATGAGAACCGAGGCCTCGGACCGGGCGACCTGCTCGGCCAGCCGGACCACGCGCTCCATCGAGGGATCGCGCCAGACGAAGCTGCGTGTATCCGCCGCCACCGCTTCCAGCACCGCGGCGATCATGTCGGGATCGGGGGGGAGGGGGATGTATTCCTTGGCTCCCGCCTGAATCGCCGCCACCGCCGCGCGGGAATCCGAGGCGATGCCGCAGGCCACCACCGGCGTGCGGATGCGCTCGTCGGACAGAGCCCGAACCATCCGCCCGATATCGAGGCCGACATCGACCATGACGAGGTCGCCGCCCTTGGCCCGCAGCACCGCGAGCCCCTGCTCGATCCCGTCCGCATGGGTCACCGAGGCGCCCCGGCTCATGGCGATCTTCGAGGCGGTGACGAGTTCGCCCGAGAGCCGTCCGACGATGAGCAGCCGCATGGCGTGGTTTCTCCGAAAACGTGGTCCGTCGGATCGAAAATCCTCCCACCCGTCGCCTCACCCTGAGGTCCCGGATGGGAATGGTCTGGAGACGCTCACCACCGGCCCGGCCTCCGTTCCGGCGGAGAGCGTCCCGGCGCATCGTCTTGCCCCGAAAGCCGGCGGCCACCTTTCGGGACGATGCGTTAGTGATCGTTCTTGATGATCTCGGTCATGGTGACGCCGAGGCGCTCCTCGACCAGCACGACCTCGCCGCGGGCGACGAGGCGGTTGTTGACGAAGACGTCGATGGCCTCGCCGACCTTGCGGTCGAGTTCGAGCACGGCGCCGGGGCCGAGCCGCAGCAGGTCGCCGATCGGCATGCGGGACGAGCCCAGCACCGCCGAGACCACCACCGGCACGTCGAAGACCTGTTCGAGATCGGCCGCGCTCTTCGGGCTCGTCGGCGCGTCGCGCACGGAGCCGGGGCCGCCCTCATCGTAGGGCATATCGCCCTCATTGAGCTGGGGCAGGCTGAAATCGTCGGTCGACATCGGGCTCAGGCCTCGGCAGTTCCGGTGAAGGGCAGGGTGCAGGGCATCAGGGCCGACTCGACCGCCGCCTCGATCCGGGCACGGTCACGCACGACGCCGCCATCGGCCCATTCGAGGCGGGCATCGCCCAACGCCATGTCCGGCTCGCCGAGCACGACGAGGCGACCCTCGAAGCCGTGCTCGCGGGACAGGCGCTGCATCAGGGCCTCGGCCTCGTCGACGAGATCCTGGCTCACCCGCAGGACGAGATGGGGCACCCCGCGCAGATGCCGGAGCGCCGAGCGGGCCGTCTCCTCCACCGCCGCCAGCGGGCGCGCGTCGAGGGCCTCGCCGGCGATCCGGCGGGCAAGGGCCTGGGCGAAGGCGAGAGCCTGGGCCTCGTGCTCCGCGGCCTGGGCATCGGATTGGCTGAGCAGCCCCGCCGCCGCGAGTCCGACCCGGGTGAGGGCGTCCGCGAGGCGGGCCTGCCCCTGCGCGGCGGCCTCGGACCGGCCCGCCTGGAGGCCGCGGGCATAGGCTTCGGCCTGCAGGGCGGCCTTCTCGGCCTCGATCCGGGCCACCTCGGCCCGGGCCGCCTCCGCATCGACGGGAGAAGGCCCGCGCGGGCGGCCGAAATCGGTATCGAACAGGAAGGGGCGGGAGGCTTTCGCGCTCAATAGACCAGCTCCTCCTCACCGCCGTTCTTGGCGATCATGATCTCGCCCTTCTCGGCCAGCTCCTTGGCGAGTTCCGTCATCTTGGCCTGGGCCTCATCGACCTCCTTGAGGCGGATCGGGCCCATCGTGCCCATCTCGTCGGTGAGGTTCTTGGCCGCGCGGGTCGACATCTGCTTCATGAAGAAGGCCCGCACCCGCTCGTCCGCCCCCTTGAGCGCCCGGCACAGGGTGTCGTTGTCGACCCGGCGCATCAGGGTCTGGACCGAGCCCGGATCGAGCTTGAGCAGATCCTCGAAGGTGAACATCAGCTGGCGGATCTTCTTGGCCGAGCCGCGATTGGCCTGGTCGATCGCCGCGAGAAACCGGGTCTCGGTCTGCCGGTCGAAGGCATTGAACACGTCGGCCATCAGTTCGTGCGCGTCGCGGCGCGTGGTCTGGGCGATGGTCGAGACGAATTCGGTGCGCAGGGTCTCCTCGATGTGGCGCAGGGCCTCCTTCTGCACCGTCTCCATGCGCAGCATCCGGTTGAGCACGTCGATGGCGAGCTCCTCCGGCAGGATGGTGAGCACTTTGGCGGCATAGTCGGCGCGCACCTTGGAGAGCACCACCGCCACGGTCTGCGGGTACTCGTTGCGCAGGAAGTTCGCGAGGATCTCGGGGTCGATCTGGGTCAGGCTGGCCCAGACGCGCTTGCCGGAGGCACCCTTGATCTCCGCCATGATCGAGGAAACCTGCTCGGGCGGGAAGATCTTGAGAAGGAGCGCCTCGGTGCGCTCGAAGTTCGAGGTCATGCCGCCGCCCGAGGACAGGCGCGAGACGAAATCGACGATCAGCCGCTCGACGGTGGCCGCCTCCAGGGAGCCGAGCTGCACCATCGCGTGGCTGACGATCTTCACCTCGTCCTCGTCGAGGCGCTGCCAGATCGGCGCGCCCTCCTCCTCGCCGAGCAGCAGAAGAAGAGCTGCGGCCCGCTGCGGACCGGGCATCTGCGCGAAGGCCGCCGAGGCGTCGATGCTCTCGACGGCCGCGTTGAAGTTGATGCCCGCGGTCACGAATCGCCCCCTCTCTTGTCGCCCCGCTTCATCCCGCCCGGCCCCCGGCCGGCTCGGCCGGGATGGAGCCGTCCCCTTCGCCCCGGAGGCTCACCGCTCCCGAGACCGCCCGGATCGCGCCGGTCCGGTGTGGACGCCTCAGGTGTCATGGATCCAATTGCGCAGCACCTCGACGGTCTCGGTCGGGCTCGCCCGCACCATGTCGACAACCCGCTCCACCGTCTCGGCCTGGATCTCGCCGTTGAGCTTGGCCGAATCGAGGAACTTTTTGGTGGCGTTCTCGCGCACCACTACCTCGACCGGCCCCGCGCCTCCCGGTACTCCGGCCAGAGCGAGGGCGCCCGCCGGTGCGGCCAGCGCCGCCGCGGGGATATCGGATGCCAGCACCCGCCGCAGGAGCGGGCGCACCACCGCCATCAGCACGATCACCGTGAGCAGGCTGAGCACCGCGAGCTCCACGAGGCGCATCACGTCCTCCTTGGTCGGGCTCAGGAGCGACTGGATCAGCCCCGGCTCGCCGAATTCGGGCGCGGTGGGAGTTTCCGCGAAGCGCAGGTTGACCACCTCGACCTGATCGCCGCGGGCCTTGTCGTAGCCGATCGCGGTCCGGACCAGGGCGGCGATGCGCGCGATCTCGGCGTCGGGGCGCGGCTGATAGGCCGGCTTGCCATCCGCCCCCGGGGCGTAGACCCCGTCGACCAGCACCGCCACCGAGAGACGTTTCAGGCGCCCGCCCTCCAGGGTCTCGACCTTGGTGACGCGGGAGATCTCGTAATTGGTGGTCTCCTCGTTCTTCTGCGAGGAATCCTTCTGCTGCGGCTGGGCTTGGTTCTGGTTGGCGCCGGGCAGTTCGTTGCCGACGCTGACCTGCCCCTCGGCGCCGCCGGTGAGGGAGTTTTCCGAGCGGGTCTGGGTCGAGCGGACCACCCGGCTCTCGGGGTCGAAGCTCTCCGAGCGGCTCTCGACCCGGTTGAGGTCGAGTTCGGCGGCCACCTGCACCCGGGCGCGGCCCTGGCCGACGATGCCGGCCACGATCTCCTCGATCTGGGAGCGCAGGCGCCGCTCGATGCCGGCCTGCCGCTCCTCCAAGGCCCCCGCCCCCTCGGCCTCGGCGCCGCGGGCGCCGTCAGCGAGCAGCCGGCCCCGCTCGTCGACGATCGAGATGCGCTCCGGCTTCAATCCCTCGACGGCGGAGGCCGCGAGATGGCGGATCGCCCGCACCTGGCTCGCATCGAGATCGCCCATCAGCTTGACGACGATGGCCGCCGACGGGGCCTCGCGGTCGCGCTCGAACAGGCGGCGCTCGGGGATGACGAGGTGGACGCGGGCGGCCTGGACACGGCCGATGGCGCGGATCGAGCGGGCGAGCTCACCCTCCATCGCCCGCAGGTGATTGACGTTCTGGACGAAGCTGGTCGAGGAGAAGGCATCGCCCTTGTCGAAGATCTCGTAGCCGACGCCGCCCTGGGCCGGCAGGCCCTTGCCGGCCAGGTCCATCCGCAGCTTGGCGAGGTCGGCGCGGGGGGCGAGCACGGTCTGCCCCATATCGCCCTTGGTCTCGTAAGCAATGCCGCGGGCGTCGAGTTCGCGGATCACGGCGGACGAATCCTGCACCGACAGGTCGGAGAACAGCACGCCCATATCCGGGCGCGAGACCCGCAGGATCACGAAGGCGAAGAAGCCGATGAGCGTCAGCGTCACGGCCGCCATCGCGGCGATGCGCGCGGGGCCGAGCTTCGTCACCAGTTCGAGGATGGGTTTCACGACCGAGCACGCCCAAGACAGCGAGTGCGGCCCGCGAGGAAGGCGCGTCCGCCCGGCAAGAATTGCCCGGTCCGTGGTTAGCGAGTCGTTAACGCCGAGAGATCATCACTGACCCAGCGGCCTCCCCGGCGGCGCGGCCGGGTCCCGGAAACGACAAAAGCCGCTCCCGTGCTCCGGAAGCGGCTCCTCAAGCGTCGCGCGGGAAACCGCGCGCAACGGATGGGGTTTGGACCGACGTGACGTCAGTGCCGGTAATGCTGGATGCGGGTGGTGCGCAGGCCGGCGAGACCGTGCTGGTCGATGGAATACTGCCAGCTGAGGAATTCCTCGGTGGTCAGCGTATAGCGCTGGCAGGCTTCCTCCAGGCTGAGCAAACCGCCGCGCACGGCGGCCACGACCTCGGCTTTGCGCCGGATCACCCAGCGGCGGGTGGTGACCGGGGGGAGGTCGGCGATCGTCAGGGGGCTGCCGTCGGGGCCGATCACATACTTCACGCGCGGCCGGGGGGTTTCGGTCATGATACGCTCTACACTCGACTGACCTGTCGAGAGGCAAGCTACTTGCGCCCGCTTAAAAGTTCTTGAAGTTGGTCGTTCGAATGCGATTCGTCAGTTGTTGGCGGGTGTGGACAAATCCGGCCATACGATGCTGCAATGCATCAAGAGCCTGATGTCATGAGGGTTTTGACGCTCGACACCGGCACGCGCGCCGTGCCGATTGTCAGTGTCGGTTCAGACCCGCTGAGGTCGACGCCGTCCACGGTGCCGGAGACCTTGGTATCGACGGCAACCTTCGCACCCGTCGCATCGAGGGCATCGACGGTGATGGTGTAGCGCCCGTCCGCCGCCGAAAGGCCCGAGGTCGAGGTGCCGTCCCAGTCGAAGGATTGCGCGCCGGCCTTCAGCGTCGTGCTCTTGGTGGCCACCACGGTGCCGTCCTTGCCCTTGATGGTGATGATCGCCTTGGCCGCCGCCCGTTCAGGGGTCAAGGTCCAGCTCGCCTTGCCATCCGTGAGATCGGTGGTGACACCGTCGGCCACGACCGTCCGTCCGATCAGACCGGAGGCGGAGGAGGCCGCCGAGGCCTTGGAATTGGTCAGGATCGTGTCGAGCGAGGCATTCGTCTTGAGCTGCTGCTCCACGCCGGCGAATTGGACGAGCTGTTGGGTGAACTGGTTGGTGTCGAGGGGATCGAGGGGGTTCTGGTTCTTGAGCTGCGTGGTGAGCAGCGTCAGGAACTGGGTGAAGTTACCGGCGATCGACTTCGTATCGGTGGTCGAACCCGTGCCGGTGCTGGTGATGCTGGTGCTGCTCGCGATGCCTGAGGTCATGGCCCGATCCTGAAGCCTTCCGAGCGGGTGTGCCGGCTCGCGTGAAGACGCTGTGTGAGAGTGAGAGGCGGGGCGCGGCGTCCGGGATCACCGGATCGCGAACGGCACCCTAGATTCTGATGTCGAGGTTGCCCGCCGCGCGGAGCGTGCGCAGGGGCGCGAGTTCGAGGGGCGCGGGCGCCTCCGTTCGTTCTCCCGCCGGTCCCTCGGGGCGGCCGCGGGAGGAGGCATCCCCTTCCCGGCCGCCCTGGGAGCCCGTCTCCCCGCGCAGGGACAGGTCGATCCCTCCGCCGGCCTCGGCGCCGACATCGAAACCTGCCTGGGCGAGGGCCTGCTGCAGGGAGCCCGCGTCGCGCTGGAGCAAGGCGAGGGTTTCCGGGCGGTCGACGACGAGGTGGGCGCGGGCTTTGCCCCCTTCCTTGTCGAGGTCGAGCGACACGTCGATCCGGCCGAGTTCGATCGGATCGAGGCGGATCGCGAAGCGGTTCACCCCCGAGAGCGAGCGCAGTCCGATCGTCATCGGCACGGCGCTCAGGGGAAGCGGGGGCGTCGCGGGAGGCTGCGGGGTCGCCGCCGCGCCGACCGCCGCCGCCGTTCCGCCCGCCGGGGAGAGGGCGGGGGAGGGCGCCGGCCCGGCGGGTGCGAGCGCCTGCGCCACCCCCTGGGCCCCGTCCGTTTTCGCCTCCTGCGCTTCCAGTCCTTCGCCGGACGGAGCCGCCTCGGGGCCGGCCTCCTTCGGCCGTGGAGTGGGGGCCGCGCCATCGGCGGCGGCCTTCACGCCTCCATCCGGCCCGGTCTCCGACCCAACGGCCCCGCCTCCGGCCTTGCTTCCCTCGATCCCGCCACCCTCTCCAGCGCGAACCGCGCTCCCAGCGGAGGAAGCGGAAGCAGGCGCGGAGGGCGGCGAAGAGGGGGTGGGAGGAGCGAGGAGGGCGGACGGGTCGGCCACCGCAGCGACGTCATCCGATGCCCCGTCGGCCTCATCCGTCTCGTCGGTTTCGTCCCCGGCTTCCGCACCAGAGGCGGCAGCGGCCTCTTCGGCCGCAGCCTCCGTCGCCGAAGCCGGCTGTGCCGCGCCCGCAGCTTCGGAGACAGGAGCCGATGCGGAATCGGCGCGTGCGCCTGCCGCACCTGCCTGAGCGGGGTCGTCCTGGGTGGGCCTCGTCGGCGCGGCTTTCTCCGCACGGTCAGCGGAGGGCCGGCTCTCGGCCGATCCGGATCCGTCCGGCTTGTCGGCCCGCTGGGAATCGGGGTCCGGCTTATTGGCCCCGTTGCGGGTATCCGTGGAGGTCTTCGTGCGAGTCTCCTTGTCGGCCACCTTGCCGGCTTCGGTCCGGGCGGCCGGGGCGGATTCCGGCCGGCGGGTCACGGGACGCGTCGCCGCCGGCCGCTTCTCCGAGCTGTCCAGGGAAAAGCGCGCGGCACCCTCCGTCGCCCGCGCGGCGGAGGCCGGGATCCGCGCGGCCGGGCGCAGGAACGTCTCCGTCAGATCTGCCCGTGAAACTGCCATGCCGTCCGTCCTCCGCGGCCGAAGCTGGATCCGGACAGAGCAAGCCGCGCACCAACCGCTTCGCGGGGCTTTCACCTTGAATCGGCAGCGGAATTTTTCCAGGCGCGCCGACGACATCCGGCCGGCCGAACCGGAAATGCCGCCCTCCCGGCAGAATTTGCCGGCTTCGCGGCGAACGCCAAGTCCGTCTTGCCCGGTTCTGCCGGTTCTTGCCCGGTCCATCCCTGGAAAGTCGGGGCCGGGATCGCTATAGACACTGCGTGCGTCCGGCTATCCCAGCCGGGGCGTGCCCGAAGGCCCCGCCAACGGCCGGCAACGGCCCCGATCACCGGCCATGAATTCGCTCGATCTCCCGAAGCCTCCGCACGAGACGCGCGTCGTCGTCGCCATGTCGGGCGGCGTTGACTCGTCCGTAGTGGCCGGGCTGCTGAAGCGCGAGGGCTACGACGTCGTCGGCGTCACGCTCCAGCTCTACGATCACGGCGCCGCGACCCATCGCAAGGGCGCCTGCTGCGCCGGCCGCGACATCCACGACGCGCGCGCCGTCGCCGAGACCCTGGGCATCCCGCACTACGTCCTCGATTACGAGGACAAGTTCCGCGAATCGGTGATCGACCGTTTCGCCGAGAGCTACCTGTCCGGCGAGACGCCGATTCCGTGCGTCGAGTGCAACCGCTCGGTCAAGTTCCGCGACCTGCTCGCCCTCGCCCGCAACCTCGGCGCCGAGGCGCTGGCGACCGGGCATTACGTGGCGAGCCGGCCCCTGGCCGAGGGCGGCCGCGGCCTGTTCCGCGCCCTCGATCCGGCCCGCGACCAGAGCTACTTCCTCTACGCCACGACGCCCGAGCAGCTCGCTTTCCTGCGCTTCCCCTTGGGCGAGCGCCCGAAGGACGAGACCCGGGCGCTGGCCCGGGAACTCGGCCTCGCGGTCGCCGACAAGGCCGACAGCCAGGACATCTGCTTCGTGCCCCAGGGCGGCTATGCCGACGTGATCGCCAAGCTGCGGCCCGAGGCGGCCCGCCCCGGCGCGATCGTCGATCTCGACGGCCGCCACCTCGGAGAGCACGAGGGCATCATCCATTATACCGTGGGTCAGCGCCGGGGCCTCAAGCTCTCGGTCGGCGAACCGCTCTACGTGGTGCGCCTGGAGCCCGAGACCGCCCGCGTCGTCGTCGGCCCCCGCGCCGCCCTCGCCACCCGCCGCATCCGCCTCACCGACCTCAACTGGCTCGGGAGCGGAACACCGGAATCCCTCACCGAGCTGCCGGTGGCGGTGCGGGTGCGCTCGACCCGCGAGCCGCGGCCGGCGCGCCTGTCCTGGAACGCGGACGCGGCCTGCGCCGAGGTCGAGCTGGTCGCGCCCGAGGACGGCGTCTCGCCGGGCCAGGCCTGCGTGATCTATGCCGATGACGGCCCGCGCGCCCAGGTGCTCGGCGGCGGCACCATCCGGCGCATCGGCGCGTTGCAGGCAGGCGCCGCCGAGGCGGCCTGATGGGAGCCCGTCGCGCCGCGCGGATTTCGGCACTCCAAGTTTCCTCGATGGTCACGCGTCCCGTTCCGCCGCACGGCCTCCTGCCTGGGCGGAGGCCGATGTGAGCCGCTGTCAAAGAAGGTGACGGTCAACATGCTGAGAGAGCGGGAGCCCGAGGCCGGGCCCACCACCGAGCTGATGCGCAAGGCCTATGCCCGCTGGGCGCCGGTCTACGACGTCGTCTACGACAAGCTGACCGAGCCCGCCGCCCGCGCCGCGGTGCAGGCGGCGGTCGCCCACGGGCCGCGGGTGCTCGAGGCCGGCGTCGGCACCGGCCTGTCGCTCGGCTATTATCCCCGCGACAGCTTCGTCTGCGGCGTCGATCTCTCCGAGGACATGCTGAAGCGCGCCCGCAACAAGGTGCATCGCCGCGGCCTCTCGCACGTCAAGGGCCTGCAGGTGATGGATGTCTGCCGCCTCGGCTACAAGGATGCGAGCTTCGACGCGGTGGTGGCGCAGTTCCTGATCACCCTGGTGCCGAACCCGGAGGCGGCGCTCACCGAGTTCCTGCGCGTGGTGCGGCCGGGCGGCGGCATCGTCCTCGCCAACCATTTCGGCCAGTCCAACGGGCCGGTCGCCCGCGTCGAGGAGATCGTGGCCCCGCTCTGCACCAAGATCGGCTGGTCCTCCGACTTCAAATCGACCCGGATCGAGGCCTGGGCCGAGCGCAACGGCGTCGAGGTCGTCGGGCTCTCGCCGACCTTCCCCGGCGGCTTCTTCAAGATCCTGCGGATGCGCAAGAAGGGGTGAGGGGTAAGCGCGAAGGGCGCGACGGGAGAACACCGATGACCCCAGGGGACCGGGACGGGCAACCGGGCGGCACATCGCCCGGGCCGCAGAACCCGCGCCGCCCCTGGCTGCGCTGGCTGCCGCTCGCCTGTCTGGCTCTGCTCTCCCTCGGCGTGCTCGCCTCCGGCGGAGCCCACTTCCTCGACCTCGACCGGCTGTCGGAATCCCGGGTCTGGCTCCAGGCGCTCATCGCCGAGGACCGGGTGCGGGCGATCGCCCTGGCCTCGCTGGCCTATGTCGGCTCCGTCGTGGTCTCCCTGCCCGCGACCCTGGTGCTCACGGTGCTGGCCGGGCTGCTGTTCGGCTCCGTCACCGGGGCTCTGATCGCCATCGGCTCGGCGACGACGGGCGCCGCCATCGTGTTCTCGGTCGGGCGCTTCGCCGCCGGCGACCTGATCCGGCGCAAGGCCGGCCCCCGGGTCGGGCGCTTCGCGGAGGGATTTCGTCGCGACGGGTTCGGCTACATCCTGATCCTGCGGCTGCTGCCGATCTTCCCGTACTGGATCACCAACCTCGCCCCGGCGGCCTTCGGCGTGCGCCTGCCCACCTTCGTGCTCGCCACCCTGCTCGGGCTGACGCCGGGTGCCTTCATCTATGCGGGGATCGGCTCAGGGCTCGAAGATCTCCTGAGCGCCCGGGACGAGGCCAAGACCGCCTGTCTCGCCGCCGGCGGCAGCGACTGCGCGGCAGGGATCGACCTGCGCGCGTTGGTGACGCCCGGCATGGTGGCCTCCCTCGCGGCCCTGGCGGGTTTCGCCCTTCTGTCGCTTTATCTGCGGCGATGGCTTGAGCGGCGGACACTTCGCGCATAAGACTTGCGCGCAAGTGAATGGCGTGCGCCCCCGGCGGTTCGTACAACCTCTACGACTGACGACGGCCCTGGGACCGAAGCACGCCACTTCGTACCGTGATTGAACGACACAACGACGGGTGACGCGTGAGACGGCCCCGCCTTCCGTTTTCCGGCCGGCAGACCAAGCCGGAGAACGTGGCGAAGAATGAACCGGCGGCGATGGCCGCCCTGCCCTGGTACAGCGAGGCACCGGCCGCGACACCGCGCGCACGGCGGTTCGGGCGGCTGGGCCTGTCCGGCCGCCTGTTCCTGCTGACGGTGGCCTTCGTCGTGCTGGCCGAGATTCTGATCTACATCCCGGCGGTGACGACCTATCGGCTGTCGCGGCTCTCGGATCGGGTCGCGGCGGCGCGGGTCGCCGCTATGGTCATGAACGCCGCGCCGGAGGGCCAAGTCCCCGACGAGAAGGCTCGCCGCCTGCTCACAGGGGTCGGCGCCCGTGCCATCGCCGTTCGGGTCGGTGACACTTGGCGCTATCTCACGGCCGGACCGCTCCCCTCCGCCGTGGCCGAGACGGTGGACCTGCGCGAGCGGCATTGGTTCGCGGCGACGGGCGGCGCCTTCCGCACCCTGTTCCTGCCCACGGAGGCGCCGATCCGAGCGGTCGGTTCGGGGCAGGACGGCTTCGATGCCGTCGAGGTCCTGCTCGACGAGGCGCCCCTGCGGGCAGCCCTCGCGGATTTCTCCCTGCGCCTGCTCGTCATCTTCCTCGTCATCGCGGCCTTGGCGGCGGGGCTCGTCTTCTTCGTGCTTCAGCGGGCGATCGTGCGGCCGGTGGTCCGGCTCTCCCGCGACATCGCCGCCTTCGCCGACGACCCGGAGCGGGCCGACCGGGTGGCGCGCCGCTCGGCCCGCACCGACGAGATCGGTCAGGCGGAGGAGGCCCTGGCGCGGATGCAGGTGGCCCTGGGCGGCGAGCTGCGCCAGAGGCGGCGCTTGGCCGAGCTCGGCCTCTCGGTGAGCAAGATCAATCACGAGCTGCGCAACCTGCTGACCACGGCGCAGCTCCTCGGCGACCGCCTGGAGAGCGTCTCGGATCCCCTGGTGCAGCGGGTGGCGCCGCGCCTCGTGGAGACCCTCGACCGGGCGATCCGCTTCTGCGAGGCGACCCTGGCTTATGGCCGTGCCACGGAGCCGAACCCGCAGCGCCGCATGGTGGCGCTGGCGCCGCTCCTCGACGAGCTGACCGATCTCGCCGGCCTCCTGCCCGCGGCCTGCATCTCCGTGGAGGTGCGCGCGGCGCAGGATCTGGCGATCGATGTCGATCCCGAGCAGCTCCTGCGCGCTCTCACCAATCTCGTCCGCAACGCGGTCCAGGCCCAGGCCGCCGCTCGAACCGAGAACGGCACCGTGCTGATCGAGGGGAGCCGGAGCGGCCCCGCCGGGGCGGGCGCCGTGACGATCCTCGTCAGCGATAACGGGCCCGGCGTGCCGGAGCGGGCCAAGGCCAACCTGTTCGCCGCCTTCCAGGGCTCGACCCGGGCCGGCGGCACCGGGCTCGGCCTCGCCATCGCCTCGGAGCTGGTGCGGCTCAACGGCGGCACCCTCAGCCTCGACGAGACGACGAGGGGCGCCCGCTTCCGCATCGTCATCCCGGACCGGGCCGCCGACGCGAAGGCGGCCTGACGGCGGGTGTCCCCGCAACGCCGGCTCAGTGCCCCGCGCCAGCGGGCGCCGCGCCGCGCGGGCGGCGGATCAGCGGCGTGCCGCAGGCCATGGCCAGGAACAGGACGGTCAGCACGAGGAAGACGTCCTCGAAGCTCATCACCAGCCCCTGGACCCGCACCGTATTGCTCAGTGCCTTCAGCGCCATGCCGTTGGCGTCGCCGCCGAGCACCTCGAACTGGCGCCGCATCGCCTCGAGCCGCTCCAGGGCCGCGCCGTTCGCCCAGGTGAAGCGCTCGTGCAGCCGGGCGAGATGGAGATCCCAGCGGGCATTGAGCACGGTGTTGATCAGGGCGAGCCCGACCGCGCCGCCGAGGTTGCGGGTGAGGTTGAACAGGCCCGAGGCGTTCTTCATCCGCTCCGGCGGGAGCGTCCCGAGGGCGATGTTGTTGATCGGGATCATGCACAGCATCAGGGAGCAGCCGCGCAGAACCTGCGGCCACAGCAGCTCCCAGAAATCCCAGTCCTTGGTCAGGCCGGTGACGATCCAGGTGCCGACGGCGAAGCCGGTGAAGCCCATCGCCATCATGAGGCGCGGGTCGAGCTTGGCGGAGAGCTTGCCGGCGATCGGCGCGGTGGCGAACATGCAGAGCCCGGAGATGAACATCGTCTCGCCGATCTGCAGTGCCGAGTAGCCGCGCACCCGCGCCAGATAGACCGGGTAGAGGTAGGTCAGGCCGTAGAGGCCGATGCCCATCACGAAGCTGAAGATGCAGCCGGCCGCGAAGTTGCGGTCCGAGAAGGCGCGCAGATCCACGATCGGCTGGCGCGCGGTGAAGACGCGGGCGAAGAACAGCAGCGCCGAGACGCCGCAGACGAGGGCACAGGCGAAGACCGCCTCGTCCTGCAGCCAGTCGTGGTTCGGGCCCTCCTCCAGCACGTATTCGAGGCAGCCGAGGAAACCCGCCATGAAGACGAGGCCGGCCCAGTCGAACGACTTCAGGAGATCGATATTCGGCCGGTCGAAATCGACCAGGGCCCAGGTCGAGATCGTGACGAAGATGCCCGGCACGATGTTGATGAGGAACAGCCAGTGCCAGGAGAACAGGTCGGTCAGATAGCCGCCGATGGTCGGGCCGATGGTGGGGGCGAGCGTCGCCACGAGGCCGATCATCGGCGAGACGATGGAGCGCTTGGAGGGCGGAAACACGGTGAAGGCCGCCGCGAACACGGTCGGGATCATGCCGCCGCCGATGAAGCCCTGCGCCGCCCGCCAGACGATCATCTCGCCGATCGTCGAGGAGGTGGCGCACATGAGGCTCATCAGGGTGAAGCCGCCGGCCGAGATCGCGAACATCCAGCGGGTCGAGAGCACCCGCGACAGGGTGCCCGAGAGCGGGATCGAGATCACCTCGGCGATGAGGTAGCTCGTCTGCACCCAGGGGATCTCGTCGCCGGAGGCCGAGAGGCCGGCCTGGATCTCGTTGAGCGAGGCCGAGACGATCTGGATGTCCAGGATCGCCATGAACATGCCGAAGACCATGCACAGGAACGCCACCATGCGGCGGCGGTCGAGGGGCGGTTCGGCGGGGATGGCGGCGAGGGTTGCGCTGGCGGCCATGGGGCGCCTCGGGGTGTTCGAGAGAAGTGTCCCATCCCCGGCCTCATCCTGAGGTGCCGGAGCGAAGCGGAGGCCTCCTTCGAGCGCCGCTATCGCGGCCACCCTAGGAGAGGTCGCGGGAGGGATGAACGAGTGATGCGGCCGGTCGTCCCGGCCAGCCTCAGTGCTGCGCGGCGAGCTTCTGGACCGGGGCGTCGGCCCCGTCGCGGGTATCGACCTTCACCACCACCGAGAGGCCGGGACGCAGCAGGCCCTCCCGGGCGACATCCTCCGGCACGTGGACCCGCACCGGCAGGCGCTGAACGATCTTGGTGAAGTTGCCGGTGGCGTTGTCCGGAGGCAGCAGGCTGAAGACCGAGCCGGAGGCGGGCGAGAGCGATTCCACCGTGCCGACGATGTCCCGATCGGGATAGGCATCGACGTGGATATGGACCTCCTGGCCGGGGCGGACGCGGGCGAGCTGCGTCTCCTTGAAGTTCGCGTCCACCCGCACGCTCGTCAGCGGCACCAGGGCGGCGATCCGCGAGCCGGGAGAGACATAGGCGCCGGCCTCCACCGCCTTGTTGCCGACGACGCCGTCGAAGGGCGCGCGGATCACCGCGAAGTCGAGATCGCGCCGGGCGCGGTCCACGGCCGTGCGCAGCTCGGCGGCGAGGCTCTCGGCCTCGCGCTGCTGCGCCCGCAGGACGTCGACATTGGCGCGGGCGGCGGCGAGGGCGGCCTCCGCCGACTTCACCGACGCGTCGGTGCGATCCCGGTCGGCCTTGGCCTGATCGAGGCGCGACTTCGCCACGTAATCGGATTGCATCTGGGTGGCGCGGGCGTAGTCGGCGGCGGCCCGCACCGCATCGGCCTTGGCGGCATCGACCTGGGCGGCACTCTGCAGCACCTGTGCCTGCGCCGCCTCGGCCTGCCGGCCGATGCGGGCGATGGTGCTCTCCTGCGTCGCGGCCTTGTCCTGCGCCGCCTTCAGGGCGAGCCGGTAATCGCCGTCATCGAGCCGGGCGATTACGTCACCCTTCTTCACCGCCTGCCCATTCACCACGGGGACGGTTTCGAGATAGCCGGAGACCTTGGCGGCCAGGATCGAGATATCGGCCTGCACATAGGCGTCGTCGGTGCCGACGAAGAAGCGCCCGACCGTCCACCACTGCCAGCCCTCATAAGCGCCGCCGCCGAGGGCGGCGCAGAGCATCAGACCGAGAACGGCGCGCCGCAGCGGCCGGCGGGGTTTGGCGGCGACCGTCGGCGCGGGGGCAGGGGGCGCAATGGCCGGAACACGCCCGCCCTCGGCACGCGCCACCCCAGCGCTTTCGGGCACCGTCTCAAAGGTGGTTTCCGAGGCGGTCTCCGATCGACCGGCATCCTCGCGAAGCGACATGGCCGCATCCTCAACCTACGTTGACCGAACCGTTCGGTCATTCATCGGCCCTGTTGACGCCGACGACATCCAGCGGCTAGCTAACACTGACCGAACGGTTCGGTCAATCTGAGTGGTCATCATGGTGGGCGCGTCGATCATTGAACGGGGGCCGGGATCTCAGGCGGCCGAGGGCGACAAGCGCCGGCAGATCCTGGAAGGAGCGCGGCAGGTCTTCATGGCCTCCGGCTTCGACGGGGCCAGCATGGGCGAGATCGCCAGGGCGGCAGGCGTCTCGAAGGGCACGCTCTACGTCTATTTCGACAGCAAGGAAGCTCTGTTCGAGGCGCTGACCACCGAGGAGAAGCAAGGGCTGGCCGAGGCCCTGTTCCAGCTCGACGAGGACGATCCGGACCTACGCGCCGTGCTGACGCGCCTCGGCAACAGCTATCTCGCCACCATGGCGCGGCCGGAGCATGTCTCGCTCATCCGCATGGTGATCGGCGCCTGTGAAAAGTTTCCGCGCTTCGGCCAAGCCTTCTTCGAGGCCGGGCCGGCCTGCGGCACCGGCCGCCTCAAGGCCTATTTCGATACGCAGGTGGCGGCCGGCCGCCTCGCCGCCACCGACACCGACCTGGCCGCCAAGCATTTCCTGCATCTCTGCCAGGCCGGGATGCTGACGCGCCTGCTGTTCAATGTCGGCGAGGCGCCGGACGAGGCGGAGATCCGCTACCGGGTCGCGGAGGCGGTGCGGGTGTTCTTCGCGGGCTACGGCCCTTCCACGGCTGGGTGAGCGCGCTTCACCCGGCGAGGGCGAAGGCCGGATCCTCGGCGAAACCGCCGCCGGTCAGGATCGCCTGTTCCAGGCCGCCGGCCGCGGGCAGCAGGTTCTCGGCGAAGAAGCGGGCGAGCGCGATCCGTGCGGCATGGGCCGGGTCGGTCTCGCCCACCTTCAGGGCGGCGCTCGACGCGAGCCCCGCCGTGGCGAGGCAGGCCGCGCCCTGCACCAGACCGAACAGGCGCAGATAGGGGGCCGCACCGGGCAGGGCGTCCTGCGGGCGGTTCGAGGCCAGCGCCTTGAGCAGGAAGCTCGTGGCCCGGTCGAGGCTGCCGATGCCCTCCCGCAGGCGCGCCGCCGCGTGGCCGAAGGCGGGCGCACCGTCCTTCAGAAGCCCCTCCGCCACCCGCCGCATCGCGGCGACCTGCGCCCCCACCGTGGCGCCGCCGTTGAGCGGCAGCTTGCGGGTCACGAGATCGATCGCCTGGATGCCGTTGGTGCCCTCGTAGATGCCGAGGATGCGGGCGTCGCGCATCAGTTGAGCCGCGCCGGTCTCCTCGACGAAGCCCATGCCGCCATGGATCTGGACGCCGAGCGAGGTCACCTCGTTGGCGATGTCGGTGGCGAAGGCTTTCGCCACCGGCGTCAGCAGCGAGGCCCGGTCATGGGCCGCCTTGCCCTCGGGCCCATGGGCGGCGTCGAGTCCTTGAGCCGTGAGGTAGCAGATGCCCCGCGCCGCCGCCGTGTAAGCCTTCATGGTCAGCAGCATGCGCTGCACGTCGGCATGGGCGACGATGGCGCTGACCGGCTCGGCCGAACCCGGCGCCCGGCCCTGGCGCCGCTCGCGGGCGTAATCGAGGGCCTTCTGATACGCCGCCTCGGCCACGCCGACGCCCTGCAGGCCGACATTGAGCCGGGCCGAGTTCATCATCGTGAACATGCAGGCGAGCCCCCGGTTCTCCTCGCCGATCAGCCAGCCGGTCGCTCCGCCGCCATCGCCGAAGGCCATGGAGCAGGTGGGAGAGCCGTGGATGCCGAGCTTGTGCTCCAGCCCTGAGCAGCGCAGGTCGTTGCGCGTCCCGTCCGGCAGCACCTTCGGCACGAGGAACAGGGAGATGCCGCGGGTGCCGGCCGGCGCGTCCTTGAGCCGGGCCAGCACGAGGTGGACGATGTTGTCGGCCAGGTCGTGCTCGCCATAGGTGATGTAGATCTTGGCCCCGGTGATCCGGTAGCTGCCGTCACCGTTGGGCTCGGCCCGGCTGCGCAGGCCGGACAGGTCCGAGCCCGCCTGCGGCTCGGTCAGGTTCATGGTCGCGGTCCACTCGCCGGAGACGAGCTTGTCGAGATAGCGGCTCTTCAGCGCGTCGGAGCCGTGTGCGCTGAGCGCCTCGATGCCGCCGGCGGTGAGCAGCGGGCACAGGCCGAAGGCGAGGTTCGCCCCGTTCCACATCTCGGTGCAGGCCGCCGCGATCAGATGCGGCAGGCCCATGCCGCCATGGTCGGGGGAGGCGAGCACCCCGTTCCAGCCGCCCTCGACGAAGGCCCGGTAGGCCTCGCGCCAGCCGGGCGCGGTGGTGACGGTCCCATCCGAGAAGGGCGTTCCGTGGCGGTCGCCGATCCGGTTCAGGGGTGCGATGACCTCTCCGGCGAGCCGCCCGGCTTCCCCCAGGATCGCCACCGCGTCCTCGGAGGCGATCTCGGCGCCGCTCTGCGCCAGCACGGCGTCGAGCCCGGCGACGTGCCGCAGCGTGAAGGCCATCTCCTCGACGGGCGCGCGATAGCTCATCTCTTCACCGCTCCTCCCACCGCTCCCGGAGAGCGGCGTTTCCCATGGGACGGCGCGCCGGGACAGGCTTGCCGTTTGACGGCTTGCGGCGCGAGGGTCTACGGCCGGCCGTTCTTTACCGCATCTCCACTCGGACATGGACGCAGACCCGTCAACCGCCCCCACGCTTCGCCTGACCGCCGACGGCGACGGTCTCGCGCAGGCGGCCGGCCTGCTCACGGCGGGCCGCCTCGTCGCCCTGCCGACGGAGACGGTCTACGGGCTCGGCGCCGACGCCACCGCCCCGAAGGCGGTGGCGGCGATCTACGCCGCCAAGGGCCGCCCGCACTTCAACCCGCTGATCGCCCATGTCGCGACGCGCGAGGCCGCCCTGGCGGAGGGCGTGTTCGACGCGGCCGCCCAGCTTCTGGCGGCCGCCTTCTGGCCGGGGCCGCTGACCCTGGTGGTGCCGGTCTCGCCCGGCGGCTCGGTCTGCGAACTGGCCCGGGCCGGTCTCGACAGCGTGGCCCTGCGCGTGCCGGCCCATGGCCTCGCCCGCGACCTGCTGGCCCAGGTCGGGCGTCCGGTGGCGGCGCCCTCCGCCAACCGCTCGGGGCGGGTGAGCCCCACCAGCGCGGACCACGTGCTCGCCGATCTCGACGGGCGCATCGACGCGGTGCTCGACGGGGGCGCATGTCCGGTCGGCGTCGAATCGAGCGTGGTCGCCTGCCTCGGCGGCACGCCCCGTCTGCTGCGCCCCGGCGGGGTGACGCGGGAGGCCATCGCCGCCCTGCTCGGCTTCGATCCGGCCGCGGCCGGCGATCCGGGTTCACAGCCTGTGGGGCCTGGCCTGCTGGCCTCGCATTACGCGCCCAGGGCCGGCGTGCGCCTCGACGCGACCGCCATCGCCCCCGGCGAGGCGGCCCTGCTGTTCGGGGCGTTCCGTCCCGAGGGGCTGGAACGGGCGGCCGCTATCGAATCCCTGAGCGAGCGCGGCGATCCGGCCGAAGCCGCCGCCCGTCTGTTCGGGGCCCTGCGCCGGCTCGATGCCTCCGGCGCGGCGATGATCGCCGTCGCCCCAGTGCCGGGAGAGGGGCTGGGCGACGCGATCAACGACCGCCTGCGCCGAGCCGCCGCGCCGCGCTGAGAATCAGGCACGAAAATTCAACGACGTTTTTTTTCGGAACCGATCGGGTGCAAGCGCATTGTCCGATCACGAAGGCCAGTTCAGCCCCCAATGGCCTTTTTCCTTCAAGGCTCGGAGTGATCCGAGCCTTTTTTCTTGCGCGCCAACCAAGTACTTGCGGGACAAGCGGAAAACTTATCCGCCTCTGCTCGCCCCGCGTCGCCGGACCGCCCGGCGCAGGATGCGCGAGAGATCCTCGACCGAATAGGGCTTGTGCAGCAGCGGGAAGCCGTGGCGCCCGTCCTCGGCGAGGACGTGGCTGTAACCGGAGGAGAGGACGACCGGCATGTCCGGCCTGTCCTCCAGGATCCTGCGGGCGAGATCCACGCCGTTCATGCCGGGCATCACCACGTCGGTGAACACCACGTCGAAGCGGTCCGGGGTCCGGGCGAGTTCGGCCAGGGCCTGCTCGGCATCCATGGCCCAGACGGTGCCGTAGCCGAGCTCGGCCAGGGCCTGGGTGGCGAAGGCGCCGACCTCGCGGTTGTCCTCCACCAGCAGCACGCAGGTGCCGTGGCCGGGGGCGAGGGGCTCCGGCTCGTCGGCGGCCTCGACGACGGTCGGAGCGATCTTGGCCCGGGGCAGGAACAGGGTGAAGCTGGTGCCCTGGCCCAGCACGCTCTCGACGGCGATGTCACCGCCCGATTGCTTGGCGAAGCCGAACACCTGGGACAGGCCGAGACCGGTGCCCTGGCCGACCCCCTTGGTGGTGAAGAACGGCTCGAAGATCCGCGACAGGTCGGCCGGAGCGATGCCCGCCCCGGTATCGGAGATCGACACCGCCACGAAGTCGCCGGGCACCGCCGGATGGGTGCGCAGGGCCGGGATCTGGCCGGCATGGCCGACGCGGATGGTCAGCGTGCCCTCGCCGTCCATGGCATCGCGGGCATTGACGACCATGTTGACGAGCGCCGTATCGAACTGGCTCGGATCGGCCTCGACGAGGCAGGCGAAGGGCTGGCCCGCCGCATCGAAGCAGGGTTCGATCAGGGTCTTCACCTGAATCCGGGCCCCGGTCAGCGTGCCGACCATGTCGGCCACCGCCGCGACACCCCGCCCGGCATCGAACACCTCGGGCTTGAGCGCCTGGCGCCGGGCGAAGGCGAGGAGCTGGCCGGTGAGCTTGGCCGCGCGCCCGACGGTGTCGGAAATCGCCTCGACGTAGCGCCGCCGCCGCTCCTCGGCGAGATCGGGCCGCTTGAGCAGGTCGGTGGAGGATTTGATGACGGTGAGCAGGTTGTTGAAGTCGTGGGCGACGCCGCCGGTGAGCTGGCCCACCGCCTCCATCTTCTGCGACTGGCGCAGGGCCTCCTCGATCCGCTCGCGTTCGGCCACCTCGGTCCGCAGGCGCTCATTGGCCTCGGCGAGTTCGCCCAGGCGCCGCCGCTCCGCCGTGAGGTCGGTCAGGACACCGCAGAGCAGAAGCGTGTCGCCATCGCCGTCGAGGCGGCTGAGGGAGAGGTAGACCGGGCGCTCGACGCCAACCTCGTCGCGGAGTGCAATCTCGCCGCGGGCCGGCATCCGCGCCGCCTGGGCCACCAGGGAGGCCAGGGCAGGACCGTGGCCCTGGGCGGCGAAGCGGGCGAGGGGTTGGCCGATCAGCCGCTCCTGGCGCTGGCCCAGGGTCTCGGCCAGCCGGCGGTTGCAATAGAGCAGGGTGCCGTCCGGGCCGAGGGTGAAGGCGCCTTCCTGGATCTGCTCGATCAGCACGCGGTAGGGCCGGTCGGCATTTTCCAGAGTGTAGACCAGCCGCTCGCCACCGGCCCCCTCGACCACGATGGCGTCGAAATCCCCCCGTCGTATCGCCGCGAGGGTGTCCTCGACCTCCTCCAGCCGCGTCTCCAGCTCGCGGATCCGCGCCTCGGCGGTGGCGAGCGCGTCGAACGAAGCCTCCTCAGCGGCCATCGTCATCCTCTCCGAGGCTCTCCCGCACCAGGGCTTGCAGGCCGAGGCCTTCGAGGATCCGCCGCTCGTCGCTCAGGTCGCCAGCCAAGCGGCGGGCGGGGAGGGGGCTCAGGCGCACCAGGGTCGGCGCCGCCACGACGCCGTCCGTGCCCGCGAGCCCGGATTGCTGGTAGATGTCGACGACCTCGAGGTCGCACAGGCCGCCGAGCCGGCCCTCGCACAGGCGACGCACGCTCTCGATGGTGCGCGTCGAGCGCAGCGAGGTCCCGGCGACGTAGAGGCGCAGACGGGCGCGCCCGGCGGTGTCGCCGCCCGTGACTCCAGCCTCCGTCAAAGCCCGTCCGCCTTCGGCCGGATGTCGAGGCCGACCAGCACCTTCTCGGTGTTGGACAGATCGCCGATGATGCGCTTGAGCGGCGCGGGCAGGCGGCGCACTAGGGTGGGGATCGCCAGGATCTGATCGCCCGCAGCGAGCTGCGGGTTCTTCATCAGGTCGATCACCTCGATATCGTAGTGACCGGCGAGGTGCTCCTCGCAGAAACGCTTCAGATTCGTCATCGCCGCGAGGGACTTCGCGGTCTGCCCGGCCACGTAGAGGCGCAGATGGTAATGGCCCTCGTCGAGGGCGCCGTCACCCTCGCCGTCGATCGGCTCCGATCCGCTCATCGCGTGCTCCCCCGGCGGACCGCGAGATCGCGCCGTCCGCTCGCCAGCGCCGCCTCACGCATCTCGTCCTCGCTCAAGAGCAACGCCTCTTCTTCTTCCACGGCTTCCAGGTTGGCCCGCAATTCGTCGATCTGTCGCTCCAGCGACTGGCGGCGGCGCAGGGCCTCGCGCTGGCGGCGCAGGTTCTCCTGTTCCCGGCGCAGGGCGGCAGCGGCCTCCTCCGCCTCCCGCACGACGCGGGCGGTGCCGGTGAGCACACCCGCCGGGCCGATATAGGCATCGATCAGCGCGATCCCGTCTTTCGACATCATGAATTCGCGCACTTGGTTCGAGTGGCGCATGCCCCGCGCCTTGATGACGTAGAGCGTGCGCGAGCGCTCGCCATTGGCCTCGACGTTGAGGAGCTTGATCCAGGCATCCATCAGCGAGGAGACGCCGATGGCGCTGTCGTGATCGATTTCGCCGTCCTCGCGCAGGCTGGTGAAGACGGCGGTGATGCCGCGGCTCTTCAGCATGTCGATCATCCGCAGCATCGTCGACTGCAACTCGACCGGCGGACCGCGCAGCGCCGAGAGCGGATCGATCACCACGAGGGAGGGCGCGAAGCGGTCGATGTCCCGGTGCATGCGCGCCAGATGCATCTCCAGTCCGTACAGGCTCGGTCGCGCCGCCTCGAACCGCAGCAAGCCCGCCTCGACATGGCGTGAGAGGTCGAGGCCGATGGAGCGGGCATTGCGGGCGATCTGGTGGCCGCTCTCCTCGAACACGAAGGCCATGCAGCGCTCCCCCCGGGCGCAGGCCGCGTCGATCATGCTCGAGGTGATCATGGTCTTGCCGGTGCCGGCCTCGCCCGAGATCAGGATGCTGGTGCCGCGATGGAAGCCGCCGGGCTCGAGCATCGCGTCGAGGCCGGCGATGCCCGTCGAGACCACGCCCTCGGCGATGGAGTAATCGAGATCCGCCGAGGTGACCGGCAGGACGCTGATGCCCTCGGCGTCGATCAGGAACGGGTATTCGTTGGTGCCGTGGGCCGAGCCGCGATACTTCACCACGCGCAGGCGCCGGGTGGTGATCTGGTCCTCGACGCGATTGTCGAGCAGCACCACGCAATCGGAGACGTATTCCTCCATCCCCTGGCGGGTGAGCTGGCCGTCGCCGCGCTCGCCGGTGATGATCGCGGTGAGCCCCCGGTCCTTGATCCAGCCGAACAGGCGGCGGAGTTCCGCGCGCAGCACCGTCTCGTCGGAGAAGCCGGCGAACAGGGTCTCGATGGTATCGAGCACGACGCGCTTGGCGCCGATCGAATCCACCGCGAAGCCCAGGCGAATGAACAGGCCTTCGAGATCGTACTCGCCGGTCTCCTCGATCTCGCTGCGCTCCACGCGGACATGGTCGATGGCGAGCTTGCCCTGGGCCACCAGCCCGTCGAGGTCGTAGCCGAGGGAGGCGACGTTGGCGACGAGATCCTCGGCCCGCTCCTCAAAGCTCATGAACACGCCGGGCTCGTCGAACCGGGTGGCGCCGTTGACGAGGAAGGTGGTGGCAAACAAGGTCTTGCCGCAGCCGGCCGCGCCACAGACCAGGGAGGGCCGGCCTCGCGGCAGGCCGCCGAAGGTGATGGCGTCGAAACCGGCGATGCCGGTGGCGACCTTGGGCAGGGCCGGAACGGTCTTGCGCGTGACGGTCTCGGACGGGCTCTCTGGCTCAGACGCCAAGGCAGGTCTCCACGACAGACGACATCCCGGCAGCCCGCAAAGGCCGCAGCTCCGTCATCGACAGGGTAGGGCACCGCGTCGGGCATTCCGGAAGACGGGCCGGCGGGCGGATCGCGCTTCCGGGACAGGCGGGAGGGCAGACGGGAAGGGTCAAGGGCAGCGGCATGGCGGACCTCCGACCCCGTTTGCCGGGCTCCCGTAATCGAAACCCCGGAGGGTGGCAATACGCTCACTGCCTTCCGCCCGCGGCGCCCCGCGGAACGATATCTTGCGGTTTTTTCACGAATTCTTCTGCCGCCACGCTGAAACCATATCCGGATCGACGCCTTGAAGGGGAGCGCCCCGTTTCACTTCTCACTTCAGCTTCTTCGCACCATCATGTCCCGCCCCCTCGACACCGCCGATTCCCCCATCCCGTCTCACGTCCTCGTGGTGGAGGATGAGAGTTTCGTGCGCATGGTCGCCGTGGACATGCTGGAGGATGCGGGATTGCCGGTGGTCGAGGCGCCGGATGCCGACGCCGCCCTGCGGCTCCTGGAAGGCCAGGCACAAGCCTTCGGCATCCTCTTCACCGATATCGACATGCCGGGCTCGATGGACGGCCTCACCCTGGCGGCACGGGTGCAGGCGCGCTGGCCGCATATCCGGCTGGTCGTCACCTCGGGCCGGCGCCGCCCCTCCCCGCATGACCTGCCGGGTCCGGGCCGCTTCCTGCCCAAACCCTATGGCCGCTCCGATCTCCTCGGGGCGCTCGGGCACGCCGCCTGAGCCATCTCCGGTCGTCAGGCCGGCGGAAGGGGCCAGTCCAGCTCGACCCGCAATCCGCCGAGATCGGACCGGCCGAAGCTCATCCGGGCTCCCGCCCCCTCCGCGAGATCGCGGGCGATGGCGATGCCGAAGCCGGTTCCGGGCCGGCTCTCGTCCCAGCGCCGGCCGCGGGCGATGCCGGCAATCGCCGCCTCGCTCATGCCGGGCCCGTCATCCTCCAGGACGAAAAGGCCCCGGCCGGCCTCGGCCCGTCCCGAGACACGGATGCGGCGGTGGGCCCATTTGCGGGCATTATCGAGGAGGTTGCCCAGGATCTCGGTCAGATCGCCCTCGTCGCCGGGAAATCCGAGGCCGCTGGCAATCGCGATCTCCCAGCGTAGGGCCTCGCCGTCGGGCAGGCGCTTCAGGGCGCCGACGACGCGCTCGGCCGCCGGGGCGACAGGGCATGCGCGGCGCCTCAGGCCGCCCGAGGCCGCCCGGGCCCGGGCGAGCGTCCGCTCCACCTGCCGGCCCATGGCCTGGGCCTGCTCAGCGATCTCCGCTGCCAAGGCGGGATCGGTGCCCTGGACCCGGCGGGAGAGGGCATCGAGCACCGCGAGCGGGGTCTTGAGGCCGTGGGCCATGTCGCTGGCGCCCGTTCGCGCCCGCTCCAAATCCCGCTCCTGGGCGTCCAGCAGGCGGTTGAGATCGGCCACCAGTGGGCGCACCTCCTCGGGGAAGGCTTCCGGAAGCCGCGCCCGCGTCCCGGCATGGACCGCGGCGAGGTCGGCGCGCAGGGTCCGGAACGGGCTGAGCGCCCGGCGGACGAAGAGTGACATGGCCAGCGTCAGGGCCGCGAACAGGGCGAGGAGCGAGGGCACCAGCAGGCGCAGGAAGGTGGCCCGGCTCTCGGCGAGGTCGCGCCGATCCTCCGCGGCGGTGACGGCGAGCCGCACCGTCCCGCCATGGCCGGGAATGGTGACGCGGCGGGTCACAGCGATGAGCCGCCCGCCATCGGGGCCGGCCAGATCGCCGAAGGCGGGCTCGGCGGGCGCATCGGGGACCGTGCCGAGGCTGCGGTCCCAGAGCGAGCGCGAGCGCAGGGCGCCGCCGCCCTCTTCCCGCTCGACCTGCCAGTAGAGACCGCCATAGGGCGCCGCGTAGCGGGGATCCGCCGGCTCCCGCGGCAGGCTCAGGGTCTCATCCGGCGCCAGGGTGACCTGACCCGCGATGAATTTGGCGGTGCGGTCGAGGCCGTCGACGGTGCGGGCGTCGAGCACCCGGTCGAAGATCAGCGTCAGCCCGATCCCCGCCAGCGCCAGGGCCAGGGCGATCAGCCCGGCGGCGGCGAGCCCCAGCCGCAGGCGCAGGGAGCCGGATTTCACGAGGCTTCTTTCACGGGGCTTCGGCCGGCACGCAGTAGCCGTGGCCACGGCGGGTCTCGATGATGCCGGGGCCGAGCTTGCGCCGCAGCCGGGTGAGCAGGGCCTCCAGGGCGTTGGCCTCCCGGTCGCTGTCGCTGCCGTGGAGATGGTCGAGCAGTTCGCCCGCCGGCACGACCTGCCCCTGGCGGTGGAGCAGGAAGGCGAGCAGACGGTATTCGAGGGCGGTCAGGTCGATCTCGCGGCCCGCCACCGAGACGGTGCGGGTGCGGGTGTCGAGTTCGACCGCCCCGGCCCGCAGGATCGGCGAGGCATGGCCGGCGGTGCGCCGCAGGATCGCCCGCAGCCGGGCCACCAATTCTTCCATTCGGAACGGCTTGACGAGGTAATCGTCGGCTCCGGCGTCGATCCCCTCGACCCGCTCGCGCCAGCCGTCGCGGGCGGTGAGGATCAGAACCGGCAGGGCGACATCGGCCGCGCGCAGGCGGCGCAGAACGCCGAGTCCGTCGAGGCGCGGCAATCCGAGGTCGAGCACCATGGCGTCGTAGGTCTCGGTCTCCGCCCGGAACCACGCCGCCTCGCCGTCGGCGACGATCTCCGCGACATAGCCCGCCCGTTCCAACCCCTCCCGGATATCGGCCGCAATGCGCGGCTCGTCCTCTACGACGAGGATGCGCACGCGGCCGCCTCCCGGATCCCGGCCTCGCCCACCTCAATCATCGTCGTCCACGTCGAGCAGCTTGAGGGAACTGGCGTCAATCTTCACGTCCCGCCGCCGACCGTCCTGGCCGAGGATGCGCAGCTTGTAGAGCCAATGCCCGTCATCGCGCTTCAGGTCGAGCGCCACGACATCCCCCGGCACCGCCGCGCGGGCGGCGGCCAGCACCGCGTCGAGAGGGCGGATCTCGCCGCGCTCCAGCGCCTGCCGCGCCCGCTCGTTGTCGCTGTCGGCGCGCGTCGGCGCCGTGCCGAGGGGCAGGGCCGCGATGAGGAGGAGCAGGAGGCGGGTGGCAAGGCGGGACATGGTGAGGCGCGGCATGGCGAGACGGAGTCCTGACCGATCCCGGCTGACGGGACGCTGACAGGCGGCGTCAGGCTCGCGCGGCGCGCGCTCGGCGACAAGGCGGCATCGACGACGCACCGGCCATGGCCCGGGCGTCCCCCGCTTCCCTCTCGCGAGCCCGATCCCGATGTCGCTCACCCTCACCGTCCTCCTGATTTACGGCGCCTGTCTCGTCGGCACCATCGCCAGCCCGCCGGCTCCCGGCAACCGGGATTCCGACGAGGCGGCCCCCCGGCGCCTGCTCGGCGCGCTCCTCGTTCCCGCCCTCGCCCTGCTGGCGGCCAGCGCCCCGGCCGGCCCGGCCCGGGCCGCCGATGCTACCCGCACGGTGAGCGGTGCCGCCACGGTGATCGACGGCGCCACCCTCGCCATCGGCGGACAGCGCCTGCGGCTGCACGGCATCGATGCCCCCGATCTCGACCAGACCTGTTTCGATGCGCGGGAGCGTGGCTATGCCTGCGGCCGGGTGGCGGCCGAGGCACTGGCGGCACGGATCGCCGGCGGGACCGTCGCCTGCGAACCGCGCGCGGCCATCACGGCCGACGGCGCCACCACCGCCCTGTGCCGGCTCGGAGCGGACGACCTCGCCGCCTGGATGGTTGGGAACGGCTACGCCGTCGCGGAAAGCGGCAGCGCCGCCTACATGGCCGAGGACCAGCGCGCCTGGGGCCGCCGTCTCGGCCTCTGGGCGGGCGTGTTCGAGCTTCCCGGCGACCGACGCCGTCTGCGGGGCGCGACGGCGGGGCTCTGACCCCGCGCGCGATCGATTGCGCCTCTTCCTTCGTGGAGGCGCCATCGCCTTCGGCGCCCCATCAGGTGAAGAAGTCAGGCCGGCTCTTGGCGTGAGCGCGCGAGGCCGGCCGCGAAATCACGCAGGGCGGCCTCGACCATGGCGGCGACCTGCGCCTCGGTTTTCGGCGCGCGGATCACGAGGCTCGTCATGACCTCCGGGTGCAGGCGCCGCTGCTTGGGAGTGCGGGCATGGTTCGAGAGGCGCAGCCGCTCGGGTCCGTCGCCCCGCGCGTAATACAGGCTGTCGCCGCGCTCGTTGCGGGCGGTCTCGCGGAAACCGTGGCCGGTCAGCAATGCGCCCGCGCGGGCGAGGGCCTGTGTCGGCGGGAGAGGAGGCATCGGTCGCGTCAGGGCGAGACGGTGAAGACGGCCAGGGATAGGGGAACGGCCGCGAGGCCGAGGGCGACCAGCGCCGCCGGGGCCACGTAACGCGGCCGGTAGGACAGGAGCAGGACGAGCCCCAGAGCCGCCCCGGTCAGGGCACCGAACCATTGGACCGGGCCGAACGCCCAGCCCTCCCCGATCCCGGCCACGACCAGGGAGGCGGCGATGGCAGCCCAGCCGAAAGCCCGCAGCCGCAGCACCGCCGCCCGCTCCGCCTTCCGGTCGAAGACTTCGGCATGGTGTCGGTTCAGGCTGAGGCAGAGGGCGGCCAGGGCCGCGAAGCTCAGGCCGAGATTGGCGGCGAGGATCGAGGGCGTCATGCGTGGGTCGGCTCCCTGTGCCGCACCGGGGCACGGGTCGGGGAAGGCGCCATCGGCTCCGGCCGCGGGCCTTGCGCCATGTCTCGCTCCCGCTTGCCCTCCTTCCTGGGCGCCTCGTAGCGCAGCACCTTGCGGGCCGCGAGCGCGAACAGGCCGGCGAGGAGCAGCATCGCCGCATCGAACCAGGCGAAGAGCGGGTCACCGCCCATAAGCCGCAGGGGATGCCCGGGGATCGTCAGGATGTCGGCCGCGACGACCGCGAGGCAGAGGAGCGACACGGCGGCCAGCCCCTCGCACCAAGCCCGGCGCTGCGGGCGAACGAGGGGCACCAGCGCCGCGACGATCCAGGCGCCGAAGAAAGCGTCAATCTCCCACTCCGCGCGGCCGGCGAGATCCACCGGCAGGAGACGGTTGGCGAGGAAGAACACGGCGACCGCCGCCGGCAGGCCGGCGATGCTGCCGATGTTCAGGGCCTGGACCAAGCGCAGGCCGAAGAAGGCCCGTTCGTTCGCCTTGGGCAGCCGCGCCAGCGACCAGAGCACGATGCCGGTGGCGACCATGGCGCACCCCATCAGGCCGCAGAGGAAGAACAGCAGCCGCAGCGCCGTGCCGGCGAAATGCGCCTCGTGCAGGCCGGTCATCACGGTGAAGGTCTTGGCCGCCGGCTTGAGCCCGTCGCCGAGGACTTCCAGCATCTCGCCGCTGACGCCGTCGAAGGCGATCTGCGGATGCTGGTGCGAGAGGCCGTGCGGCTCCTCGAACACGGCGATCACCGTGGCGTTGGCATCGCCCGGATTGACCACCGACAGACGCTCCAGCGTTTCCGGCACCGTGGCGAGGGCGCGCTCGACGAGCGGCCCGACCGGAGCCAAGGCGGCGGGCCGGTTGGCGGGGGCGCGCGGCGTCGTCACCCAGCCGGCCTCGGCGAAGAAGGCTTGGTTGTCGCCCTTGTAGGCGGTGGTCACGCCCCAGGGCATGTACATCAGCGCCAGGGTGATGATCCCGGTATAGGTGATCATCAGGTGGAAGGGCAGCGCCAACACGCCGGTGACGTTGTGCGCGTCGAGCCAGCTGCGCCGGGGCGCCTTGTCCCGGCGGAAGGTGAAGAAGTCGGCGAAGATCCGCTTGTGGGTGACGATGCCGGAGATCAGCGCCACCAGCATGATCATCGCGCAGATGCCGACGACCCAGCGCCCCCAGAGCGGCGGCATGTGCAGCTCGAAATGGAAGCGGTAGAGGAAGTCGCCGCCGCGGGTGTCGCGCATGGCGGCCTCGGTGCCGGTGCGCGGATCGAGCATGGCGTGGCCCGGCGGCTCCCCCGGCCGGGTGCGCCAGAACAGGTCGAGCACCGGCTTGTCGGGCTGCGGCAGGCCGATGAACCAGCCCCGGGCCTTCGGTGCGTGCTCCTTGAGATAGGTGACAGCCCGCTCCGCCGCCGCCCCCAGGGCCGGGGCGTCCAGCGGCGCGGCGCGGGTGAGTTCGGGGCGCATCCAGCGGGTGATGTCGGGCCGGTAATAGCTCGCGGTGCCGGTGACGAAGATCGCGAACAGCACCCAGCCGACGATGAGGCCGGACCAGGTGTGCAGCCACGCCATGGACTGCCGGAAGCTTCCCTTCATGGCGTCAGCCCCCGCATTGCCAGCCAGAGTCCGAGGCAGAGGAGCCCGGCCAGCCCCGTGACCGCGACCGTCGCCCGCAGGAGCGAGCGCTGGGCGAAGACGAACACGACGATCCCGGCCATCACGGCGAAGCTGAGCAGGGTCGCCGCCGCCACCGCCTCGGCGCGCGTCAGAGGCAGCGTCAGCGACAGGAGCGCGGTGGCGAGGGCGGCGACGCCGTAGCCGCCCCCCGCCGCCAGCACGACCCGGCCGGCCACCGATGCCCGTTCGGCGAGCGTGATCTTCGCGGGAAACGCCATGCCGGCCTCCTACCAACGGTAGCGGAGCGTTGCAAAGACCGTCCTCGGCAAGCCGTAATAGCAGGCCGAGTAGTTGAAGCAGCTCGTCACGTAGCGCTCATCCAGCAAGTTCTGGATGTTGAGCTGCAGATCGAGGCCGGCATAGGCCGGGTCGAACTGCCCGAAATCGTAGGAGGCGACCGCGTCGAGGAGATAGGCCTCCGGCACCCGGAAGGTGTTGGCCGGATCGCCCCATTGGGAGCTGATCCAGCGCACGCCGCCGCCGACCCCGACGCCGCGCAGCGGGCCTTCGAGGATGCGGTAATCGACGAAGACCGAGGCGGTCGCATCCGGAATCTGAACCGGCGTCTTGCCGAGGAGCGGCACCTGCCCGCCGGTCAGCTCGTTGAGCGTCGTCGTGGTGTCCCGCGTCACCCGCGCATCGAGCAGCGAGAAGCCGCCGACGATCCTGAGGCCCTCGGCGAGGTTCGCCCGCGCCTCGAACTCGACGCCCTGCACCCCGACCTCGCCGTTCTGGATGCTGAAGCGGTTGCCGTTGACCGGGTCGGGCTGGAGCCGGTTCTGCTGCTTGATGTCGAAGGCGGCGGCCGAGAGGAGGATGTCGGTGCCCGGCGGCTGGTACTTCACACCCGCCTCGTATTGTCGGCTCGTCTGCGGATCGGGCAGGCGGCCGAGGCCGTTCGGGTCGCCGTCGTAGATCGCGCCGCTGACCAGGGGCTCGAAGGCCTCCGAGTAGCTGACATAGGGCGAGACGCCGAGTTCCGAGCGGTAGAGCAGGCTCGCCCGGTAGGTGAAGGCCTCGGAACGGGCATCCTGGAGGGTGGTGAGCCGGCCGGTCGGCAGGCTGTAGGTCGGCCCCTCCTGCCGGGCCCGGTCGAAGCGGCCGCCCAGCGTCAGGATCAGGTTGTCGAAGCGGATCTGGTCCTGGACATAGGCGCCGGTCTGGCTCGCGGCGAGGTCCTGGAACGAGGTGAAGGGCAGGGGCGTCAGGCCCTGGTTGTTGTTGGGGTTGAGCAGGTCCAGCTGCGGCGCGTTGGGGAAGCCGGTGCCGAAGGTGGTGGTGCGGATCGTCTGGTGATCGATGCCGAACAGCAGGGTGTGATCGAAGATGCCGGTGGCGAAGCGGAATTCGAGATTGTTGTCGGTGGTGTAGGCGTCGATGGCGACGCGGGTGCCGCCATAGCCGCGGGACAGGAAGCGGCCGGCCCAGGACGGGCCGTTGCCCTGGAATGCGGTGTAGACCGAGCGGTAATCGCCCTCGCTGTGCAGGTAGCGCGTCGACGAGTGGAAGCGGACGCTGTCGTCGAAGCGGTGATCGAAGATGTAGCCGATCGAGCCGATGGTGCGGTCCGAGCGCTCGTAGCTGCGGTCCCCGTCGTAGAAGGTGGTGGGCAGGTAACCGAGCCGGCCGCCGGGAATGCCGAAATTGGACGGGAACACCGAGCCCTTGGCCGGGACGGCGCCGTAATAGCCGGAGAAGGGATCGCGCTGGTAGCGGGCGAGCACCGTGAGGCTGGTGTCGGCGTCCGGGCGCCAGGTGAAGCTCGGCGCGATGAAGGCGCGCTCGACGCGGGTGAAATCCACCGGCCCGTCGCCCATGCGGCCGGAGGCGACGACGCGGTAGGCGAACTGGTCGGCCAAGCCGCCCGTGCCGTCGCCGACAGGGCCGCCGACATCGACGCCGCCGCGGACCTCGTCGAAGCCGCCGCCCTGGATGAAGACCTCGCGGTGCGCCACGAATTGCGGCAGCTTGCTCACGAGGTTGACGAGGCCGCCCGGACCGGCCTGCCCGTACAGGACCGAGGCCGGCCCCTTGATGATGTCGATGCGCTCGAGATTGTAGGGATCGACCGACGGGTAGGCGTCGCGGCTGCCGGGCAGACGCAGGCCGTCGAGGAAGGTCGGGGCAGCGAAACCGCGGATGAAGAACTGCTCCAGCCGGGTCGAGCCGGCACCGCCGCGCTGCTCCACCGAGGCGCCCGGCGTGTAGCGCAGGGCCTGGTTCACCGTCAGTGCGTTCTGGTCCTCGATCTGCGCGCGGCCGACGACGGAGATCGACTGGGCCGTCTCCAGGATCGGCGTGTCGGTCTTGGTCGCCACGGTGCTGCGGCTGGCGACGTAGCCCGGAACCGGGCCCGACGCTCCGCCCGGTCCGTACAAGGCCCCGCCCAGGGTCGGGCCGCGCCTCTCGCCGGTGACGCTGAGTTCGGACAACTCGACGGCAGCGTCGGGGGCGACCTGCGCCAGGCTCGGCCGCGCCGAGCCGCCCAGCAACGCCCCCGACAGGATCGTCGACGCGAGCAGATGAAGGGCCCACCCCGTCCGTTGGGACGGAAGACGCAGAACAACGCGATGCTCGAACATGATCCCCGGGATGTTTTTAACTTAGGCTAAGAAGACCCAAGCGCGACGCAACCAAACCTCGGGGCGTATGGCGATAGTCGAATGAATTATGCAAGATATATGTTCTAGAACTATTATAACTACAAGAACTTGATTGTTACTATAGATGGCGCGCAATGAATATCGTCGGTTGTGATCGACGCAATGGTTTCGATCCACCGAGATATCCGTGTCGGGTCGCGACCGGTTCCGGCCCGGTCGATCATCCGCCGCTCGGGCGAATGGATTTGCGAAAAACCCGTCGGAATGCTTTTGATGAGTATCAGTTCGACAAGAAGGAGGGCATTGCCGGCAAGGTGATGTCTTGAAGGCGAGCGGGCGGCCAATGCACAGGATTTCGGCAACACAAGCCAATCGACATGCCGAGGCGAATATCGGCTGACTCTATGAGGTCGGGCCCCAATTCGGGCCGACTTTTTCCGAATCCGACGATCTGTTTTCCCGAATCACGCCTTTGACAGCGCGGCGCCCTCGACCAATTACCCGTAGCATGTTCAGACACGAAGCCGCGAAGCCTGCCCGCTCCAGACCCATCGCGATGGTGAAACAGGATGGCTCTTCCCGCCGAGAAAGCGCGTCATGCTCACCCTGTGTCTTCTGATCCTCGTGGGCTTCGCCGTCGGATCGTATCTCCGGCTCGGTGCCGTGACCGCCGCCAGCTTGGTCGTGCTGCTCGTCTGGATCGCGATGCGGCTCTATCTTCAGGCGATCGGTGTGGCCGACATCCTGATGCTGCTGGCCTATCTCTCAGCGCTGCAAGGCGGTTTCCTGATCGGCGCCTATGTGGCGACGCGGCGGGCGGAAGCCGGCTTCAACACCAAATAATCTGACCCGACACCAAGCAGGCCGCGCCCCATAGGACGAAGGACAGGACGACGAAGCCGATACCGGAGACGAGTTGGGTGGGCTTCGCGGTCATCATCGCCTAGGGGAAAGAGCTATAAGTTGCGCGCAACCCATTTGTGCTCAATCTTGTCGAAAAGAAGGCGGCTACGCTCCGTTTTCCCTCGCCCGCCATGCGTCCAGTGCCGCTCTGCGCACTTTCGACGACCGAGATCGGCACCAAACGTCTCCGATCGACCAGCCACAGGTTGTGGCGCAGTTTGGAGCGTTTCAAAATAAGTGTGTCGATCAGTGGTTTACACTGCGAGGGACACGCGACGCTGCTATGAGCGCCGGCCCTCATGCGCGAAACACATGGCCGCCACGCAAAATCCCAGAAATCGCTTTCCGGCTGCGTCTCGCGCCGATGTCAGGAGGAGTAGCCTGCTCCGCGCCGTCGGGCTGCGGTGGCGAACGCTCGGAGGAGGCCGAGCGTCCGGGTGCGACAGCCCTACCGGGTCGCGAACTTGATGCTGATCGCCGCCTTGGCCGTGAGGCCGGGGTTCGGCAGAGCATTGAGATACTGGGTGTAGCGCTTGTCGAAGACGTTCTGCACGATGAAATCGGCCCGGACCCGATCATTGACGATGTAGGACGCGAAGAGATCGACGAGGCCATAGGCCTTGGTGGCGAGGATCGTGGTGCCGGTGGGCAGGTCGGTGCGTGCCTCCACGAAGGTCAGGCGGCTCGCCACGGTGAGATCCCCGCCAAGGAAGCGCAGGCCGAGCGTCGTGCTGAGCCGGTTCGGCGGCACGCTGATCAGGGTTTCGCCCGTCGCCCGGTCGCGCCCGTCTGTATGGGTGGCCGCCAGCGTGACGAAGCCGCCGCCCCAATCATAGGCCCCTTCGAGTTCCACGCCGTCCAGTTCGGCCAGGGCGATGTTGAGATACTGGAAATCGCGCACCGGGATCACGCAGGGGAAGCGCCCGGGGATACGGGCGCAGATCGAGGCGGGAATGCCGGCGATCGCCGGCACGAAATAGCTCGGCCCGACCGACTGGATCCCGATGAAGTCGTCCACCGTGTTGTGGAAGACGTTGAGCTTGGCCCGGAACACGTCGCCGGCCATCAGCACGTCATTGTATTTCAGGTTGACGCCGCCCTCGACGGTGTGGGCGGTCTCCGGGCGCAAAGCCGGGTTCGGCCGGATGTTGAAGGCGGGGAACGGGTGGATACCCTGCACCAGGGTCTCGGTGATCGACGGGGCGCGATAGCCCTCGGCATAGGTGCCGTAAAACTCGAAGCCGGGCAGGGGCGAGACGCCGACGGTGATCTTGGGCGAAACACGGTCGCCGCTCGAGCGATAAACGCCCCCGGAGAGGTCGTAGTGGTCGTAGCGCAGGGCGCCGATCACCCGCAGCCAGGATGCGTAGCGGATCTCGTCCTGTACGAAGGCGCCGGCGAGGCTGCGCTCGCCCGAGGGGGTGAAGGCCGCGCCGAAGCCGCCGGCATGGTCGGTGGTGCGGACGTGATTGCCGACGTAATCGCCGCCGACGGTGAGGGCGTGGCTCAGCGCCCAGGTGTCGAAGCGGGCGGTGTTGTGGACGTCGAAGCCAGCGGTCTCGAGATCGTAGGTGATCCGGTTCCCGGCCCGCGCGCCGAGGGTGCCGTAAACCCCGCTCGGCGAGTCCTGCAGGAAGGTCAGGTCGTTCTGGGTCGTGGTGTAATAGCCGCGGATGCTGACATCGACCAGCGGCACGTCGGGCCGGGCGAAGCGGTAGCCGAGGGTGTAGGTGTCGGCCTGCACCGCGTTGGCGAAGCGCGCGCCGGTATTGCTGGTGCCGGCATTGGCGAAGTCGAAGCGCTGGAGCAGGGCCGTACCGCTGATTTCATGGCCGTCGGCGGGGCGGATGTTGATCTTGGTGAGCCCCGAGGTCAGCTCGTTGCCGGTATCGCGCACGAGGGTCCCGAGCCCGTCGCGATAGGCGCCGTTGTTGCGGAACACGAACTGCCCGAACACGTCCGCCGCCGTGCCGATGCGCGCGCCCAGGGCGGTCGAATTGAGGAAGCGCTGGCCATTGGTGCCGAAGCCCTGCTTCTGCACCACGCCGGCGGTCTCGTCGGGGGTGAGGATGTCGTCGATGGAGCGGGTGCGGAAGGCGACGACCCCGCCAATGGCACCGGAGCCGTAGATCGTGGCGGTCGGCCCCCGGGTGATGTCGATGCCGCCGACGAGTTCGGGATCGAGGTAGAACACGCCGTTGGCGCTGTGGCCCGAGGTCTGGAAATCCTGGCGGGCGCCGTCGATCAGCACATTGACCCGGCCGAAATCCTGCAAGCCGCGGATGTTGATGGCCTGGGCCGGATCGTTCGGGTTCTCCTGCGTGGTCACGCCGGGCACGTCGCGCAGCACTTCGGAGAGACGGCTCGGCTGGAGGCGGTCGATCTGCTCACGGGTAACGACGCTGCTGCCGGCCAAGGCGTCGATGGCCGCCCCCTCCGTCTTGGTCGCGGTGACGGAGAGCGTGTCGAGGCTCACCTCCTCGGCGGGGGTGGCGGTGCTCGCCGCCTGCGGCAGGCCGGGCTGCGCACCGACCGGCTGGGCCCGTGCGGCCGTGAGGGAGACCAGCGAGGTTCCGAGCGCGAGGGCGACACGTAGGGACGGGGGCAGCATGGGGACATCCGGACCAGACGGGGAGGGGCGGCTGGCTGGCGGATGGCTGGCTTGCACGGAACCCGCTCTGGGGCGGCGCGCGAACCCAAGTCAACGCAACGTGAAGACCTTCGATCTGGAGCAATGCGCAACTATCATCGCAGCGGTTTGAAAGAATTCCAGGCTTGAGAAATCCGCTTCATCCCTGTGACCTGCCGGCGACACCTCTGCGCGGCAAGAGAAAGGGGCGCCCCGCCTCCGGCACCTCACCGACGCGCCAGGGCACGCCGAACACGCGGGCGACGAGGTCGTCGCGCAGCACCGCCTCCGGCCGCCCCCGCGCGACGATCCGGCCGGCCTGCATCGCGATCAGCTCGTCGGCATAGGCCGCGGCGAGGTTGAGGTCGTGCAGGATCGCGACCACGGCGGTGCCGGCCCCGGCGAGATCCGCCGCGACATCGAGGAGCGCCGTCTGGTGGCGCAGATCGAGGCTCGCCGTCGGCTCGTCGAGGAACAGCACCTGCTGCCGGGCCAGGGTGCGGCCGGCGGCGAGCTGGCACAGGGCGCGGGCGAACTGGACCCGCGCCTGCTCGCCCCCCGACAGGGTCGGATAGGAGCGCCGCGCGAGGTGGGTGACATCGGCGCGGCGCAGGGCCTCCGTCAGGATGGCGTCGCGGGCGCGCCGGTCGAGGCCGCGGCCGATGCCGTCGAGGCCGATCCGCGCCACCTCCGCCGTCGAGAAGGGGAAGGCCAGCCGGAGGGCTTGCGGCATCACCGCCCGCATCGCCGCGAGCCGCCAGGGCGGGATCGTCGCGGCCGGCTCCCCGGCATAGGTGACGCGGCCGTTCGTCGGCGCCAGCTCGCCGCTCAGGAGCCGTAGCAGGGTCGATTTCCCGGCCCCGTTCGGCCCGACGACGATCTGGATCCGGCCCGGCTCGGCCGTGAGGGCGATGTCCGCGACGAGGTCGCGGCCGGCCACGGCGTAGGCGAGATCCTCGGCGCGAAGCAGGTCAGGCATCGGCCAGGGCACCCCGCCCGAGCAGCAGCCAGAGGAAGACCGGCGCGCCGACGATGGCGGTGACGATGCCGATCGGCAATTCCGCCGGCGCCACGACGAGACGGGCGACGACATCCGCCAGGACCAGCAGCGCCCCTCCGAGCAGGGCACAGGCCGGCAGCAGGCGGCGGTGCTCCGGACCGATCAGGAGGCGCAATCCGTGCGGGACCACGAGGCCGACGAAGCCGATCACCCCCGCCGCCGCCACCCCGGCCCCGACCGCCACCGCCACGAGCAGGATCGCCACGCGCTTCAACCGTTCCACCGGGACCCCGAGATGGAAGGCCTCCGCCTCGCCGAGCACCAGGGCGTTGAGACCGCGCCCGAGGAACGGCACCGTGACGAGAACCGGCAGGATCGCGGGTGCGCTCGTCATCACCTTGGTCCAGGTGGCGCCGGAGAGGCTGCCGAGGGACCAGAAGGTCAGGTCGCGCAATTGCCGGTCGTCGCTGGCATAGACCAAAAGGCCGGTGAGCGCCCCGGCCAGGGCGGCGGCGGCAAGCCCCGCGAGCAGCATCGTCGCCACCGAGGTCCGCCCGGCCCGGGTCGCCACCCGGTAGAGGCCGTAGGTCGTCGCAAGGCCGCCCGAGAAGGCCGCCACGGGCAGCGCCGAATAGGGCAGCGGCCCCGGCAGGTTCGCAGCGGCGAGGAGCCGGTCACCGAGGACGATCACCGTGGCCGCCGCGAGCCCCGCCCCGGCGGAGACGCCGACCAGGGCCGGGTCGGCGAGGGGATTGCGGAACAGCCCCTGCATCAGGGCGCCCGACACCGCGAGCCCGGCCCCGACCATCAGGCCGAGCAGGGTCCGCGGCAGGCGGATGTTGAGGACGACGAGGGCGTCCCGGGCCAAGGTCGGGTCGCCGGCTCCGGATGCGCCGCCCTGCAGCAGGATGTCGAGGACGCGGCCCGGCGGGATGCGGACGGCGCCGGATCCCAGCGACAGCAGGAGGATCGCGGCCAGGAGCAGGGCGAGGCCGGCGAAGACCGCGACGCCCCTCCGGCGGGCCTCACTCACCCGTCAGATCCGGATAAACCGCGCGCATCAGCGCCTCTGCCGTTTCCGGCGTGCGCGGCCCGAAGCCGAGCAGGGCGAGCCCGTCCACGGCGACGAGCGAGCGCTTGGCGGCGGCGGGCGTCTGCGACAGGGCGGTGCCGGGCGCGAACACGGTGTCCGGGCCCAGGGCATGGCCCTCGTTCGACATCACCACCACCGTCTCGGGGGCGGCGGCGATGATCGCCTCGTCGGTGATCGGCTTGAAGCCGGTGAGCCCCTCGGCGGCGTTGCGCAGCCCGGCCAGCGCGAGGATTCCCTCCGCTGTGCTCTCCCGGCCGCCGGCCAGGACGCGCCCATTGGCAAGCGACAGCACCACGAGGGCGCGGGCCGGCCGGGTGATGCGGGCGCGCCGCCCGGCGAGGGCGGCGAAGGCGGCCGCGACCGACCGGCTCAAGGTCTCGGCCGGCGCGTCGAGCCCGGCCTCGCGCCCGACCGTCCGGATCTTTTCCAGCACGCCCTCGGCCGTCGGCGCCTCGCGGATGATCGCGACGGGGATGCCGGCCTCGCGGATCTGCGCCAGCACCGCGGCCGGCCCGGCTCCCTCGGCGGCGATGACGAGGTCGGGCCCGGCCGAGAGCAGCCCCTCGGCCGAGAGTGCCCGCAGATAGCCCGCGTTCGGCTTCTCCCGCAGCACCTCGGCCGGGTAGACGCTGGTGGTGTCGACGATGGCGATCCGCGCACCGGCGCCGAGGCGCCACAGGATCTCGGTGACGGCGCCACCGAGGGAGGCGATCCGCGTCGCCGCAGCTCCCGCCCGCGCCGGACGGGCAGCCAGACCGAAGCCGAGCAATGTCCCGAGCACGGCCCGGCGCGACAGGGTCAGGTGGGGGGCGGCGATCATTTGGTGAGGATCAGCTTGTCGTTGGCGGTGATGCGCAGCCGGTAACGCAGGCCGGCATGGACGATGACGATCTCACGCTGCCCGTTCATCAGGGCGGCGGAACTCACCACCGCCTCCGGAGGCCCGGCATCCCGCGCGGCTCCCTGACACTGTCCATCAGCCTTGAGGCTTTGCCGCGGTGATTCAGTCATATCTCGGAACAGATCTTCTTTTCGATCTATTATGATTCCAGACTGAGCATTGCCCGTCTGCTCGCAAACCAGCGTTATGGCTAGTTTGGCTGAAAGCATTAGGCAAGTTAAACCGAGATCGTTTCGGCCTGCCCGTCTCGACGGGTCGGCCGCATCCGGCGAACCCGCACGCCATCGCCGCAGATCACGGCGGGCCGGAACGCAAAGGGCCCGCGCCGGTTTCACCGGGCGGGCCCATCGAGGGATATTCAGGTCGGAGGCTCGCTCAGCCGACGGCGCTCGCTGGCCTGCTCAACGCCGAAGAGGAGGCCGGTTCTACGAACGATCTCGCTTCTCGGAGAGGCAACTCACGACGAGGTCCGGGACGCACGCTCCTTGACCCTGTGACCAGCCTCCGGGGCCGCGATATTGTCATTGGCTCCAGGCGGCTTCATCGCCGCGGACGTCGCGGGGAGCTTCTCCCGCGCCCTTCTGATGATCTCAGCCGTCCGCGGAGAGCGCCGGTAGATCCAGAGTTCATGACGTGCTCGCAGGGCACGTCCATAGCGCTGATATTTGAGCCTCATGAAGATGTCCGCCCTCGATAGAGAGATGGACGTAAGCCCCTCCGTCACGATGGGATAGAGGTTTGCGTAGTCTTTGCATTGACCCAGCGTCTCAAAATTCCCGCGTCTCTTGGGCAGAATGCGAAAACCGTCGCGACCGCGCTGAAAAGGACGGGGACCGTCAGTGCTGGCGACCCTGTAGCCAGGAGGCGACCGGATCGACGACATAGGCGGCGACGGAGGCCGCCCAGGCTCCCGCCCGGATCGTCAGGGGAAGACCGGCGCGGCGGGCGGCTTCGTCCTCGCGCTCCCGCAAAGCCATCGTGGCCGCGACCAAGCTGTCCTCGTGCGCGCGGCACTCGTCGAGGACATTGCGCTGCGCGCCGGCCCGGCTCTGGCCCGGCGTCTGCCGGGCATAGGCCTCGCGCACGCAGCCGTGCCACGCCCGCTCGAGGCCGTCGAGATCCTGCGTCTGCGCGGCAGCGGGTCCGGCGCCGAGGCTGGCTCCGATCACGAGCAAGGCCAACGGAAGCCTCGGCCAGACGCGTCGCCCCTGACCCCGGATCCGAGACGAGGCACCGAGAGTGCTTTTAGCCGAAACGGAGACCGGCGCGGCGCAAGAATGCGCGTCACAACGAGGGCGGAGAGCCGGGCTCGATTGCAGCGCGATCGGGCACGGCTCTAACTTCTGCTCCGGCATCGTCTCTTTCCGATAGCCGGATGCCACCTTTCGGGACGATGCTCGCGTCATGCCGGTGAAATGCCCCCGAAGCCCTCAACACCCGCTTAACCGGACGCCTCGGCCAGCGGTCCTATGCGAGGACAAACGACCCTGACGGGCACGCCGATTTTCGAAAGCCGTCGCGGCCAAGCGCCTTCGATGTCTCGCCGGAGAAACGGCGTCACCGCCGGAGCCGTCCGCCCCTTAACCGGGGAGGGCAATGTCACCGGCGACACGCCTCCTGGCTCCGCGCCTCTCCGGTTGCCCCGGTCATCCTCCTGCGAAAGCCCCGCTCCGCGCGGCCAGACTGCCGTTCAGGGCCGAACGCGTATGCCTCGCTGAGAATAATTCAGATCCACTCCGAGGATGGGAGATGAGCGAAGTGTCGTCTATCGCACCAACCTCTCGAACAGGGTTCATCCGCCGGATACAAGGAGATACACCGCACACGACGGCCCAGTGCTGCCTTTAAAATATGATATCTGCCGATGCCCGAAGCTTCGTTTATCGAAAGAGCAGAGAAAGAGAGGATTTGCTTTGAAGAACGCATTGCCCTTGGCGAAAAGCGGTTGACGAGACAGCTCCTGCGCATTCAGCAATTGCGCGCGATGGATCGAGACGTCACGCGGGCCGAGCGCTTGATGCACGAGTTCAGAACCCAGCTTGCGGAATGGCACGCGACGCGGGAGGGCATCGGAAGGGTTGCGCGGAGCTACGAACTCCTCTGCCGGAGCAGGGAGTCGATACGGCCCAGCGGTCCGGACACTCCCACGCACAGGGCATGACGGAGCCGGTCACGCGACAGGGACCATGCCCCCCTGCCGATCGAGGCGATGACATCTCGGCGAGGGACGAGGCGCCGGATCCCTTGCTCAGCACATCAAGGAACAGGCCTTCCGCACCTGCTCCAGCAGCCGGTACGTCTCGGACAGCGTGGCCGCAACCGCCTCCTGCTGCTCACGGACAGCACCGATCAGGATTTGCGTCTGCTCGGCCCGCGACGAGAATTTCGGCGGGCGCGCCGGTTTGCCTCCGCCATCGAGCACCTCGGAGAACGGCACCTCCATCAGGAGCGTGCCGGCGGCATCGGTGATCTCGAAGCTGCGCCGGCTCGGGCTTCCGGCCTCTTGGATCAGATCCGCGCAGAGACCCGGGATGGTACGACACGCCTCGAGATAAGCGGCTTCGATTCCGGCCAGCTCCAGTCCGATCTCATCGGGCTCCAAGCCTGCCGGAGTCCGTAGGTGAAAATAGAACAGGGGCATGACAGGCTCGCGATCCACTCTTCCGCCTCGTTCATCGGCCGATTTCCGTTCCATCGCGGCCGAAACGCGGTGGGATGGTGGATGTTATGGTCGCATTCGCTCCGCTTGCCACTCACCCACGTCACTCCGCATCAGGCGTGAGCGGGATTGTTTGTTTCACGGCCGGATAACGGCGCCGGCACACGACGAAGGTATGAGCATCGTCGACGGGGAGTGCAGCGCCGCCCTGAGCTTCACTTCTCGACGAAGGCCTTCTCGATCACGTAGTGGCCGGCCTCGCCGTGATTGCCCTCCTCGTAGCCGAGGCCGGTGAGCAGCTCGCGGGTGTCCTTGATCATCTCAGGGCTGCCGCACAGCATGAA
>DYYG01000044.1 GCA_020741775.1 Methylorubrum populi | reverse complement strand
GCTTCCGCATGCGCAACCGCGACCTCGTCTACGTGTCGAGCTCGCCGTTCGCCGAACTCGGCAAGGTGCTGGGCGTGTTCTCCACCGTCGCCGCGCCCATCGGCGCCGGCGCCTCCATCTATTCCGTCGCGAAGTAGGATCTTCGTCCGGTCGGCGACCGGACGCTTCGCCCCCTCCCCACGCCAAAGCCCTTGCCCGTTTCGTCGAGATCCGACTTGCCAAAGGCCCTGCCTGCGTCATTCCATAGGGCGAATGCGACGCCGGATGTGCGACCGTGCCGGTCTCGGGCAGCGGGTCGGCGCAGGATCGCCGTCCTGACACAAGACAAAGGTCCGGTCCGACAGACCTTGGCAACGGGGCGGCGGGCTGGAAAAGAGGCGCCATGACCGTCCGACGCCCCCTCGCCCTCGGCTCGGCCGCCCTTGCGCTGCTATCCGGGCTCATCCTCACGGCCGCTCCGGCGGCGGCGGAGGTCAAGGTCGGCGTGGCGGTGCCGCGCACCGGCCCCTACGTCACCGTCGGCGAGCAGGTGCTGCGCGGCGTCGAAGCGGCGGCAAGGGACGCCAACGCCAAGGGCGGCATCAACGGCGAGACCATCGTGCTCGACGTGCAGGACGATTCCTGCGACTCGAATCAGGCCACGGCGGTCGCCAACCACTACGTCAATTCCGGTGTCCGGCTCGTCGTCGGCCATGTCTGCTCGAATGCATCGCTCGCGGCCTCCGAGGTTTACGCCGCCAACGGAATCGTGATGATCACGGCGGCCTCGGTCGCCTCGAAGCTGACGGATCGCGGCCTGCCGACGATCTTCCGGGTTTGCGGCCGGGACGACGACCAAGCCAAGCTCTCCGCCGCCATCCTCGCCGAGCGCTTCCGCGACCGGAAGATCGCCATTCTCAGCGATCTCTCGCCGGCCTCGCGCACCCTCGCGGCCGCGACCAAGGACAACCTCAACCGCATCGGCGTCAACGAGGCCCTGTCCACCGCCTTCCAGCCGAGCGACGCCGATGCCGCCGCCCTGGCCGATCGGCTGAAGGCCGCCGGGATCGACGTCGTCTATTACGGTGGGGACGCGCAGGAGATGGGTCGCCTCGTGCGCATCTCCGCCGAGCGGGGCTTTCGCCCGCAATGGTTCGGCACCTCCGCCATCGCCACGCCGGACTTCGCCCGGATCGCCGGCCCCGCCAGCAACGGCGTGCTGATGACGTTCTACCTCGACCCGAGCCGCAAGCCTGAGGCGCAGGGGGTGGTGGCCGCCTTCAAGGCGCAGGGAATCGATGCGGATGGGTCGATGATCTACGGCTACGCCGCGCTCCAGGCGCTGGTGGAGGCCGGCAACTTCGCGCACAGCATCGAGGCGGCACCGATCGCCAAGACCCTGCACGGGGAACGCTTCGATCTGGTGCTCGGCCCTGTCGGCTTCGACGCCAAGGGCGACATCACCGCCCAGGGCTACGTGCTCTATGTCTGGCGCGACGGCAATTTCACGCCGGCCAAAGCGAACTGATCACGGCGAGCCAGACCGCGTTCCGACAAAGCGGATACCGGTTTGTCCGAAGAATGCGCGTTACGACAATAGCTTAGAGCCGTAGACCTGATGCCATCAGGTCGGATGCGGCTCCGGTCCCCCGCCCTACCCCCTCAGGGCTGCATCGACCTCGGCACCGCGGCCGAGATCGCGCATCAGCGGGTCGAGATGCGGGCGCTTGCGCAGCTGCAGGGCGTGAAGCTGCCGCACCGCCTCGCTGAGGCTGCCACGGCGGCCGAGCATGTCGTCGGCGAAGGCGATCATCCGCGCATTCGGCCACGCCTTCTCCCGCTGGTCGTGCAGCCGCGCGATCAGCGTCTCGGCCGGGGTGTCGGGCTCGGCTTGCGCGAACAGGGTCGCCAGCGCCGCCGTCGAGCGCGAAATGCCGACATGGCAGTGAACGAGAATGTGGATCTCCCCACCATCGGCGGCCGCCTCGCGGCCGAAGGCCAGGATCGCCGCCACGTCCTCGCGCTCCGGCAGGACGATGCCCGGCGCCGGCTCGATCGCATCGTGAAAGCGCAGGACGGTGCGCCGATGCGTGCCGTAGGTGCCGAACGCCTCCGGATCCGCCCGGTCGGGATCGAGGATCGACAGGATGTGGCTGACGCCGCGCGCCTGATGCTCGACCAGTTCGTCGAGGCCGCAGACGGTGTGGAGGCTGAGATTCTCGGTGTTCACGCCGAGCCTGCTATCACGCCCCGCCCACGGAAGCGACGGCGGCGGCACGGGATCGCGACCGTTTCCCGATCAGGGGCATCGCGTGTATGGCACGTCGGGTGAAGAGAGCGTGACGAAGCGAGCCGGGAGCCCCATGCGAAACACCCTGCAACGGCGTGCCCTCCTCGCGGCCGGCCTCGGAGTGGCCGGGACGCTGTCGAGCCCCGCCCGTGCCCAGCAGGGTGCGCCCGAGCTGCGCTGGCGCCTGTCCTCCGGATACGCCCGCAGCCTCGACGTGCTGTTCGGCGCCTCGGAGAGCCTCGCCAAGGCCGTGGCGGAAGCGACCGATGGGCGGTTCCAGATCCAGGTTTCGGCGGCGGGCGAAGGCGTCCCCGCCGAAGGGGTGCTCGACGCGGTCGGTGGCGGCAAGGTCGAGATGGGCCATGTCTCGGCCAGCTCCGGCATGGCGAAGAACCCCGCCTTCGCCCTGGCCTCCGCGCTGCCGTTCGGGCTCAATGCCCGGGGCCAGAACGCGTGGTGGCTGCAAGGCGGCGCGGCCGACCTGTTCGCCGAGATCTTCGCCAAACAGGGCCTCGTGGCGCTGCCGGGGGGCAATACCGGCGCCCAGATGGGCGGCTGGTTCCGCAAGGAGATCAAGACCCTCAACGACCTTCAGGGCCTCAAGCTGCGCATCGGCGGGCTCGGCGCCACGGTGCTCGCCAAACTCGGCGCGGCGGTGCAGGCGACACCGGGGCCGGAGATCTACGCCGCTCTGGAAAGCAAGGCGCTCGACGCGGCCGAATGGATCGGTCCCCACGACGACGAAAAGCTCGGCCTGCAGAAGGTCGCGCCGATCTACCATTATCCCGGCTTCTGGGAGGGCGGCGCCATGCTGCATTTCTGGATCAATGCCGAGGCCTGGAAGGGCCTGCCCAAATCCTATCGCGCGATTCTCCAGGGCGCGGCGGCCCAGGTGAACGCGGAGGTTCAGGCCCGCTACGACGCGCGCAACCCGCAGGCGCTGCGCCGGCTCGTCTCCGGTGGCGCGCAGCTACGTCCCTTCCCACAGGACGTGATGGAGGCGGCGCTGAAGGCCTCGAACGAGGTCTATGCCGATCTCTCGGCGAAAAACCCTGATTTCAAGCGGATCTACGACGCGCTGAAGACCTTCCGGAACGAGGAATATCTCTGGTTCCAGGTCGCCGAGTACACCTACGACAACTTCATGATCCGCGCCCGGGCCCGCAGCTGAGCCCGGTCGGGCGACAAAAAAAAGCCGCCCGAAAGAGCGGCCCGAAGTCTAGGGAGGAAACGCCCAAGGAGGGCAGCGGGGGCGGACGCCGTCCGCGATCCCGCAATGCACAAAGTGATCCGATCACGAAATTTTTCAAGACGATTGGCCGGCAATAATCGCCTTTCCGGGTGCGCGCGCGCACACCGATCATGCCCTGTATCCAAAATGCCTCAGGCTGTTTCGTAGCCGAGACCCCAGTCGTGGCGCCCCTCATTTCAATAGAGCGCCCTCTATCGAGCCTGCATCTTCTTGAGGCGCCTCGAATTTCTGGCAGCGCCCGGCGCGCTGCGCGGAGCCGGGCAAGACGGCGCGGCCATTGCCGCGCAACCTTTGCCGTCCTGGCGCATTCGCTGGCGCGACGGTTCGCTCACGCGACCCGAGCGAATCGCCAGCATGAGGTGCGGCCGTGTCGCTCGGAGCGAGCCCCTGCGCGCGGAACCGTGAGCCGAGAGGGCGCACCACGATGGCCATCCAATCCGCCCGAATCCGCCTGCTGAGGGATGTCCCTCCTCGGGAGAAAGCCTCGTACGTGCTGTACCTGATGCAGCAGGCGATGCGCGTGCCCTTCAACCCGGCGCTGGAACTGGCGCTGGAGGAGGCCAACCGTTTGAAGCTGCCGCTGCTGGTCTGCTTCGGGCTGCTCGACGGCGCCAACGGATTCCCGGAGGCCAATGCCCGGCACTACGCCTTCCTGCTCCAGGGCTTGGCCGATGCCGCCGCGGCGCTGGAGAAGCGCGGCATCGGCTTCCTCGTCCGTCGCGGCACGCCCGCCGAGGTCGCGGTCGACCTGTCCGACAAGGCGGCCCTGCTCGTCCTCGACCGGGGTTATCTCGCGATCCAGAAGCGCTGGTACGGCGAGATCGCGGAGGGAGCGGAATGCCGGATCGTCCAGGTCGAGGGCGACGTGGTGGTGCCCGTCGAAACCGCCTCGACCAAACACGAATATGCCGCGCGGACCCTGCGCCCGAAGCTGCACAAGCTATGGGACGATTATCTCGACCCGCTGACGCCACGGACAGTCGAACATTCCGCCAAGGCTCTCACGCTGAAGGGCGGCCTCGACGTGTCGACCCCCGAGAAGCTGCTGGCCACGCTCACCCTCGATACCGTCGTCGGCCCGGTGAAACGCTTCCGCGGCGGCCATACCGAGGCGCTGAAACGCCTCAGGACCTTCCTGAAGGAGGCTTTCGCGGGCTACGGCGCCGGCCGCAACAAGCCGGAGGCGGGCGCGGCCTCGCATATGAGCCCGTACCTGCATTTCGGGCAGATCTCGCCGGTGGAGATCGCCCGGGCGATCCGCGCGGCCAAGGACGGCGACCGGGACGACCGCTCCGCCTATCTCGAAGAGCTGATCGTCCGCCGCGAACTGGCCATGAACCACGTCTTCCACACGGAAGGATACGACGATTACGCCCGCGCCGTGCCGGACTGGGCCCGCAAGACCCTGGCGGAGCATGCCGGCGACGAGCGCCCGAAGCTCTATTCCGAGGAGGAACTGGCCGAGGGGCGAACGCATGACCATTACTGGAACGTGGCCATGCGCGAGATGCGCGAGACCGGCTACATGCACAACCAATTACGTATGTACTGGGGCAAGAAGATCCTCGAATGGTCCCCCTCGCCGGAGGAGGCCTTCGCGCGAACGCTGCGGCTGAACAACCGCTACTTTCTCGACGGGCGCGACGCGAACTCCTTCACCAACGTCGCCTGGATCTTCGGGCTGCACGACCGCCCCTGGCAGACGCGCAAGATCTTCGGCAGCGTGCGCTACCAGAGCGAGAACTCGCTGAGGAAGTTCGATGCCAAGGCCTATGAGCGGGCGGTGACGCGGTTGTGCGAGGCGGAGCAGGCTTGAGCGGTCACCGCTTCAAGCACCCCATCAGCCCGTCGACCTGCCCCATCCGCCGCTGGATGCGGGCAGCGATGGCCCGCACACCCCGCGTCGGCTTGCCGGCGCTGCGCAGGATCGGGTTCGGCAGCGTGGCGGCGAGCAGCGCCGCCTCACCCCGGCTCAGGTCGCGGGCGCTCTTGCGGAACCAGTGGCGGGCGGCCGCCTCGGCTCCGAACACGCCCTCCCCCCACTCGGCGACGTTGAGGTAGATTTCCATGGTCCGGCGCTTGCCCCACACCGCGTCGGCGAGCAGCGCCAGCGGGATTTCCAGGCCCTTGCGCAGATAGGAGCGGCCGGGCCAGAGGAAGACGTTCTTGACCGTCTGCATGGTGATGGTGGAGGCGCCGCGGCTCGGCCCCTCGTCGTCGTCCACCACCTCCCGCAGCGCGCCCCAATCGACGCCGCGATGCAGGCAGAAGCGTTGGTCCTCCGAGGCCATCACCGCCTGAACCAGGGCCGGGGAGATCGCCCCCAGCGGGACGCTGTCCCTCTCCACGCTCTGGAGCGTCAACCAACGGCCGAGCATCAGGGTTGAGGGCGGGGTCGCCACGCTATAGACGAGCGCGAGCGTGAGCGCGAAGGCAAGTACGGCGATGGGAGCGAGCGATATCAGGGTGGCGGCGCGCCGCAGCCCGGTTCGACGCCTCGGAGCGGGACTCCGCGATGCGAGGGCCCTCGACGGGGGAATCCTTCGCAGATCGCGCCCGTGCCGTTCCGCCTCGCTCTCCTCCGGCACCGCCACGTCGCGTCCGCCCCTCCCCGATCCAGGCCAGTTCCGATGACCTCAACGCAGGCTCCCCACCCCTCGGTCAAGGCGGATGCCTATACGGGGGACTTTACCCACAGGCTCGCTCAGGTCGCCGGCACCGTCGAAACCTTTCTCGTCGATCTGCTCGGGCCGACTCTGCAGCCCGGCGAGATCGACCGGCCGCCCCGGCTGATGGAGGCGATGCGCCACGCGGTGCTCGGCGGCGGCAAGCGGCTGCGGCCCTTCCTCGCCATCGAGACGGCGCGGATGCTGGGCGGCGCCGAGGATGCGGCCCTGGCGGCGGGCGCGGGCGTTGAGCTGGTGCATTGCTACAGCCTCGTCCACGATGACCTGCCGGCCATGGACGACGACGACCTGCGCCGCGGCAAGCCCACCGTCCACAAGGCCTATGACGAGGCTACCGCCATCCTCGTCGGCGACGCCCTCCAGACGCTGGCCTTCGAGGTGACCGCCGATCCGCGCTGGCAGCCCGATCCGGCGATCCGGGCGGAGCTAGTGCTCGGCCTCGCCCGCGCCTCCGGCCTCGGCGGCATGGTCGGCGGCCAGCTGCTCGACCTCTCGGCGGAAGGCCGCTTCGGCCCGGCCAGCATGGATATCGACGACACCCTGCGGATGCAGGCGATGAAGACCGGCGCGATCCTCGCCTTCTCCGTGGAAGCCGGTGCCCTGGTCGGCGGGGCGAATGCCGACGAGCGCGCCGCCCTCCTGCGCTACGGCAAGGCGCTCGGCCAAGCCTTCCAGGTCGCCGACGACATCCTCGACCGGGAAGCTTCCCCGGAAGCCATGGGCAAAGCCACCGGCAAGGACAAGGATGCCGGCAAGGCGACCCTGGTCGACCGCCTCGGCCTCGATGGGGCGCGGGCCGAGTGCGACCGGCTGGTCGCCGTCTGCGAGGAGGCGGTCGCCCCCTGGGGCGAACGGGCCCGCGTGCTCAAGGACGCCGCCCGCTTCACCGTGGCCCGCAAGGCCTGATCCTGTTTCGGCGCGGCCGCTCAGGCCGCGCTGACGACGATCTCGACGAGGTTCGGTTCCCCCGAGCGGGTCCCCGCCTCCACCGCGCCGGCGATGTCCCCGGCCCGCTCGACGCGGCGGGCGGGCACGCCCATCGAGGCGGCGAGCGCCGGAAAATCGATGCGCGGCTCGGTGAGATCCATGGCGATGAAGCGGTTTGCCCGCACCGACGCGTAGTGCGTCTGCGATTTCATGAACTGCTTGAGGATGTTGTACTCGGCATTGTTGATGACCACGAAGGTCACCGGCAACCGCTCGTGGGCGGCCGTCCATAGCGCCTGAGGCGAGTACATCGCCGCCCCGTCACCGACGATGCAGACCACCGGCGCGCGGTCGAGGCCGAGCGAATAGCCGACCGAGGCCGGCATGCCCCAGCCCAGCACGCCGCCGCGGATCGAGGAATATTGCCGCGCCCAGGTGCTGTGCAGGAAGGTGCGCAGATGCCCGAGGGTCGCGGGCGCCTCGTCGACGATGGCGATCTCGGCGCCGACCGCGCGGGCGATCTCCGAGGCGGCGACGAGAGGGTGGATCACCGGATCGGCGAAGGCCGCCTCGGCCTTGGCGGCCAGGGCCGCGCGGCGGGCATCGTAGGCCTGCACCGCCTCGCTCCGCAGCCGGGCATAGGCCTCGGCGCGGGGCGCGACCCGCTCTTCCAGCAAGGGGATCAGCACGTCGAGCGAGGCGCGCACGTCGCCGACGGTGGAGAGGTGCGTGGCGTAGGTGCGCCCAAGATCGCGGGCATCGGCCGAGAGCTGAAACACCTCCGTCCCCGGCGGCACGGCCGAGCCCTCGGTGTAGAGCACCGTGATCAGCGACTTGCCGCCGAGGGCGAAGACCGCATCGTAGCGGCCGAGGATCTCGGCGATGCCGCTGGCCTTGGTCGGCAGGTTGCCCATCCAGAGCGGGTGGGCGGACGGGAACGGGATATGGGCCGGCCAGGACGAGCCGTAGACCGGCGCGGCCAGCAGGTCGGCGAGCCGCACCGCCTGGGCCGCGGCATCGCTCATATCGACCTCGTCGCCGGCGATCAGGGCGAGGCGCCCCGGCGGGATCGCCGCGAGACGATCCGCCAGCCGGTCGAGGGAGCCGGCCACCGGGCGGTGATCGATGGTCGAAATCTCGCCGAGGGGGGCGGTGGTCCTCGCCTCCATCACGTCCATCGGCAGGGACAGGAAGACGGGGCCGGAGGGCGCCGCCGTGCTGTCGTGGAAGGCGCGCCGCAGGAGCACCGGCAATTGGTCGGCGTTGGTGACTTCGCGCGCCCATTTCACGGTCGGGCTCGCGATCGTCACGAGGTCGCCGAACAGCAGCGGATCGGTGATGACATGCCGCGAATCCTGCTGGCCGGCGGTGACCACCAGGGGTGTGCCGGAGATCTGGGCATTGAGCAGGTTGCCCATGCCATGGCCGAGACCACCGGCGGTGTGCAGGTTGAGGAAGCCGGGCCGGCGGGCGGCCTGGGCATAGCCGTCGGCCATGGCGACCGCGCTCGCCTCCTGCAGGGCTAGAACATAGGCGATGTCGGGCGCATCGGTCAGCGCATCGATGAGGGGCAGCTCGGTGGTGCCGGGATTGCCGAACACGTAGCGGACGCCTTCGCTGCGCAGCACCTCCACCAGCACGTCGGCGCCCCGCCGTTCAGCGAGTGTTTCGAGTGTCGCGACCGTCATGCCCGCCCTCCCGTCAGGTTCGAATAGCCCCTTTCCCATCAACGCCGTGCCGGCGGCCCCTCGTCCGGCCGATTACCCGGGACCGTGACGGCCTCGGCCGGTCTGTCACCGCTCAGGGCGCGGCGGGACGTGGGCGCACGGTCCAGGTCGCCCAGTAGACGGGGCGCCCGTAGAGGGAGGAGGCGTCGCTTCCATCGATGCGCGGGGCCCGACGGTCGAGCCAGGTGAGGAAGCCACCCTTGTCCGGATAGATCGCGGGCGCATCGAGATTGCCGTAGCGGTCGGTCATCCAGCCGAAACTTTCGCGGCCGAAGCGCCCGAGGGCGTCTCCGCCGGAGCGCAGGCCGAGATAGGCGGTCGAGTGGCCGGCGGCGACGGGCTCGGCAAACAGGGTCAGCGCGGTGATGCTGCCGGGCGAGAGATCGGTGGTGTAGTGCAGGCAGAGATCGGCGACCGGGCCGCCCGAGGCGGTGACCGGCCGCGAACAGGTATAGGCCACGGCCCAGCGATCCATGCCCCGCGCCTTGGCGACGCGGATCTCGGTCTCGGCGGGCAGGTTCTCGATCAGGGTGACGGGCGCCGACCATGTCCGCTCGGCCAGGGGGTCGCGGCTGGTGCGCAGATACAGCGCCATGCGCCGCTTGGCCGGCGGCGCACTGCAATCGGCCGGCAGCACATCGGTGTAGAAGTAGTGGTAGACGCGGTCGATCACGCTGATCGAGCCGGTCAGGCCCCGCAGCTCGAAGCCTGGGGCTGCGCAATTGCCGACGATCGGGCGGCCCATCTCGTCGAGCACCCGTGCCGGGGTCGGGGGCGCCGTCGGCCGGGAGCGACCGCGCCGCCGGCCCGGCTCGGGCTCCGCGCCGAACGGCTTCCACTCGGTGCCGGGATCGGCGGTGACGCGCAGGTCGAGCCCCTGGAAGTCGTAGGTCCGCGCCTGCACCAGAACCCGGCGGCGGCCTTCGGCGGCCGGCTCCGTCGCCGTGGCGAGGATGGCGTAATAGGGGTCGCCCGCCCAATCCCGCCCCGCCACCATCATGGCGCCGCCGGACGGATCGCCCTCCGGCGCCTGTGCCTGGGCGCGGAACGTCATCTTGTTCGTCTCGCCAGCCTCCCGCGCCGCGCGGCGAGCCTCGCGCCGCGCCTGCCGGCTCACCCGGCTGCGGCGGCGCGGGCCGGAGGCCTCCGTCGAGGCGCCGCCCTTGAGGCCCTCGCTCCAGAAGCGCGGATCGGTTGGCGGCAGGGTCACGGCCAAGGCCTCGACCTGACGGCCGATCCGCACCGCGCCCCCGGCAGCCGGATCGGTGGCGCGCAGATCGGCCGGACAGCCCTCCTCGCTCTGGCGGCCCGCCGGGCGCGGCGGCTCAGCCCGATAGATCACCTGAAGCGGGCCGGGAGGCCCGGTTTCCTTGAGGCGCAGGATCTGGACGTCGTGGACGAAGCGGCAGGGCGGCGGGACGGCGTAGACGCCCTCGGCCTCGTCCGCCGAGCGGCAGATTTCCAAGGCGCCCCCGCCCGTCACGTAGCAAGCCGCGTTGCCGCCCGGCGGCGGGGCGGCCGACGCCTCGGGCAAGGCGACGACCAGGGCCATGCTCGCGAGGAGCGCCCCTCCGATCATGCGGGGAAAGAGCCGGCGCCCTGCGCCGCGGGAGGGGGAGGAAATCAGGCAATTCACAGCTGAACCTTAGAACATCGGCCGGTCCGGTGGACATGCGACTCACGACCGATGCACAGCCGCTTCGCCGCAGCGCAATCGGTGGGATGGAACGAAACGAGGCAAAGAAACGATTGGCTCACCAACCTGGGATTATTCTGGGTTTTCGATCGGTCGAGAGGGCATCCATCGATGAGCAGCGGTCTTTCTGCACCACCCGCCGGTCTGTCGGAGGTCTCACGCCTCGCGACCTTGCTGGCCGATCAGGCGCTCGATGCGCAGATCAAGAGCCGGCCGATTCCCGACGACCAAGTCCAAGCCCTGCTCGACGCCGCCGTGCTGCTCGACGAGTACGGCCAGGAATTGCCGCCGCTGCTCGGGCAGATCGTGCACGAGATCGGCACCTCCGCTCCCGAGCGGGCCGCCGCCCCTGCCGCGCGCCGGGACGAGGACGAGGTCGGGCGGATGGCCTGGATGCTGCGGCCCTTCCGCTCCGCCAAACGCGGCGGCTGAGGGCAGGCCGCTGACGGCCGGATCGTGCGCGGCGGACTTGCGGCCGTGAAATCCCCCCGATAGAGCCCCGGACTTGGCGCGATGATCGCGCGCGCTGCCGCGCGAGATGGCGCGGCACCAGCCCGGAGCCAGCCCCATGACCACCTACAAGCTTCTGCTCCTGCCCGGCGACGGCATCGGCCCCGAGGTGATGGCCGAGGTGGAGAAGGTCGTCGGCTGGCTCAACCGGGCGGGTCTCGCCTCCTTCGAGACGGAGCGCGACCTCGTCGGCGGCGCGGCCATCGACGTCCACGGCAAGCCCCTCGCCGATGAGACTCTGGCCCGGGCCGACGCGGCCGACGCGATCCTGCTCGGCGCCGTCGGCGGACCGAAATGGAACGGTGTGGCCTACGACATCCGCCCCGAGGCCGGCCTGCTGCGCCTGCGCAAGGATCTCGGCCTGTTCGCCAACCTGCGGCCGGCGATCTGCTACCCGGCTTTGGCCGACGCCTCCGCCCTCAAGCGCGAGCTGGTCGAGGGCCTCGACATCATGATCGTGCGCGAGCTCACCGGCGGCGTCTATTTCGGCGAGCCGAAGGAGATCACCACGCTTGAGGACGGCTCGAAGCGGGCCGTCGACACGCAGGTCTACACCACCGCCGAGATCGAGCGGATCGCCCACGTCGCCTTCGACCTCGCCCGCAAGCGCTCGGGCCGGGTCGCCTCGGCGGAAAAGAACAACGTGATGAAGACCGGCGTCCTGTGGAAGGAAGTCGTCACCCGCGTCCACGGCGAGCATTACGCCGAGGTCGAGCTGGAGCACGTGCTGGCCGATAACTGCGCCATGCAGCTGGTGCGGCGCCCGAAGCAGTTCGACGTGCTGGTGACCGACAACCTGTTCGGCGACGTGCTCTCCGACGTGGCGGCGATGCTGACTGGCTCGCTCGGCATGCTGCCCTCCGCCTCGCTGGGCGCGGCGGACGAGCGGGGCACCCGCAAGGCGCTCTACGAGCCCGTCCACGGCTCGGCGCCCGACATCGCCGGCAAGGGCTACGCCAACCCGATCGCGATGATCGGATCGCTGGCCATGTGCCTGCGCTATTCGTTCGGCCTCGGCGAGGCGGCCGACCTCGTGGAGAACGCGATCACCCGCGCGCTCGCCGCCGGGGCGCGCACCCGCGACATCGTCGGCGAGGGCCAGACCCCGATCAGCACGGCGGAGATGGGCGACGCGATTCTGCGCGAACTGGAGGCGCAAGCGGCCTGAGACCGCGACCCCGCATCGTCACGGCAAGCGAAGCAATCCCCTGCTCCACCCTCGCCCAGGCGAGGCGCGCAGGTGGATTGCTTCGTTGACGCAATGACGGTGAGGCGGTCCGCTCACGTCTCGTCGAGCGGCAGCCAGGCCCGCCCGTCGCGGGCGAGCAACGCATCCGCCTCCTCCGGTCCGGGGCTGCCGGCCGCGTAGAAGGCGACGGGGGCGTCCTTCCAGGCCTTGAGCAGCGGATCGACGGCGGCCCAACTCGCCTCGATGCTGTCGGCGCGCTGGAACAGGGTCGGGTCGCCCATCATGCAATCGTAGAGCAGCGTCTCGTAGCCGACCGTCGGCGCCGGGTCGAAGAAGTCGCCGTAGCGGAAACCGGTCTCGACCGGGGCGAGATGCATCTGCGGCCCCGGCCGCTTCACGTTGATCCGGGTGGCGGAGCCGGGCTCGGGATCGATGCGCAGGCGCATGACGTTCTGGGCGAGGTCGGCCCCACCCACCTCGCGAAACAGGGCGAAGGGCGGCGGCTTGAAGTGGACGGCGATCTCCGTGCGCCGCCCGGCCATGCGCTTGCCGGTGCGCAGATAGAACGGCACGCCGGCCCAGCGCCAGTTCTCGATCTCGAGCTTCAGGGCGACATAGGTCTCGGTCCGCGAATCCCTGGCCACGTCCGGCTCGTCGCGATAGGCGGGAACGTCGTGCCCGCCTTCCTGTCCTGCCGCGTACTGGCCGCGCACGGCGTTCTCCGGGGTCACGGGGCGGATTGCCTGGACCAGCTTGGCCTTCTCATTGCGGACGGCCTCGGCGTCGAAGCTGTTCGGCGGCTCCATCGCCACCATGCAGAGAAGCTGGAACAGGTGGTTCGGCACCATGTCGCGCAGCGCGCCCGTGGGCTCGTAGAAGCCGCCGCGCTCTTCGACGCCGATGGTCTCGGCGGCGGTGATCTCGATATGATCGACGTATTCGCGCCGCCAGATCGGCTCCAGCATTCCGTTGGCGAAGCGGATCGCCATGATGCTCTGGACCGTCTCCTTCCCGAGGAAATGGTCGATCCGGTAGAACTGGGCCTCGTCGGCCTGGGCGAGGATCGTTTTGTTGAGCGCCTTGGCGGAGTCGAGATCCGAGCCGAACGGCTTCTCGATCACGACCCGGCGGAAGGCGTCGTCCGTCTGTTTGAGCAAGCCCGCCTTGCCCAAGCCCTCCACCACCGGGCCGAAGAAGCGCGCGGCCACGGCGAGATAGAACACGACATTGCCGCTGAGGCGGTCCGCGAGATCGCGATAGGTCGCCTCGTCGGCGAAATCGCCCTGCATCACGTGCAGCCGGTCGCGGATGAAGCCCCAGGGCTTCGGGTCGATCCGCTCGGCGTGGAACTCGGCGGAGGGATCCTTGGTGAAGGATTCCATCGTCCCGGTGAGGTCGTCGCGCCAGCCTTCGTCGGTGAGCGGGTTGTGATCGACCCCGAGCACCGAGAATCCCTCGGCCAGAAGCCCGCCGCCGGCCAGATTGTAGAGGGCGGGCATCAGCAGGCGCTTGGTGAGGTCGCCCCCGGCACCGAAGATCACCAGAGTGCAGGGCGGGGCCTGCGGCGTGTCGGGAGTGTCGTGAACGCAGGCATCGGGCATGGGTCATCCGGGGCTGCCGGCCGGCGAGAGGCCGGCCGGTGGAATCCCGGTTTCAACAGGATCGCAGGACCCATGTTCCGGCCGAGCTGATCCGAGCCCGGCGCAGACCTACTCGTCCGTGCGTAGGGCGGTGCCGCGATCGATCGGCAGACGCACGCCCTTCAGCTCCTCGCCGGTGGGCAGCGAGCGGGCGTCCCAGCCGCCGCCGAGCGCCCGGATCAGGGCCACGGCGGTGGTGAAGCGGGTGAGGCGGATCTGCAGAGCGGTGATCTCGTTGTTGATCTGCAGCGCCTGGGCGGTGACCACGGTGGTGTAGTTCTGCGTGCCGGCCCGGTACTCGTTGAGCGCGATCTCGACCGCGCGGCGGGCGGAGGCGACCGCCTCGTCCTGCTTGGCCTGCTGCCGGGCGAGGATGCGCACCCCGGCGAGCCCGTTCTCGACCTCGCCGAAGGCGGTCAGCACCGTCTGGCGGTAATTGGCCACCGCCGCCTCGTAGGCAGCGCGCGCCGATTGCAGCACCGCCGCGCGGGCGCCACCGTCGAAGAACACTTGGCTGCCGCTGGCAGCAATCGACCAGACTTGATTGGCGGCGGAGAACACGCCGTTGCTGGTGGCGCCCGAGAAGCCGCCCGAGGCCGAGAGCGTCACCGTGGGGTAGAAAGCGGAGATCGCCACGCCGATCTGCTCGCTCTGCGCCTGAACCAGCCGCTCGGATTGCGCGATGTCGGGCCGGCGCTCCAGGAGATCGGAGGGGATGCCGACGGGGACGGAGGGCGGACGCACCGGCAGGGGCGCGAAGGCGAGGCTCACCTCCGAGGGCGGGCGCCCGGTCAGGATCGCCACGGCATGCTCGAAGGTCGCCCGCTGCAGATCGACGGCGATCAGGGAGGCCTGGGTGGTCTGAAGCTGCGTCTGCGCGGTGATGACGTCGGAGCGGGCGGCGACGCCGGCCTTGTACTGGTTCTCGGCGATGTCGAGGCTGCGCTTGAAGCCCTCGACATTCTCCTCCAGCACCCGCTTCAGCGAATCCTGGTAGCGGAGTTGGAGGTAGTTGGTCGCCAGTTCCGCCTGGAGGCTGAGGCGCACCAGAGCGAGGTCGGCGGCGGAGGCCTGGGCCGAGGCCACGTCGCTCTCGATCTGGCGGCGGATGCCGCCGAACAGGTCGAGCTCCCAGCTCGCCTGCCCCTGCAGCGACACGGTGGTGCGCTCGGCGCCGAGCGCCCGCGAGCGGGTGATGCTCGGCGCGCCGATCACGCTCGGGAACAGGGCGGCGCGGGCCTGGGCGACCAGGGCTCGGGCCTGATCGTAGACGGCGATCTGCGCGCGGAGGTTCTGGTTGTCGACGTCGATGGAGCGGATCAGGCGGTCGAGGGTCGGGTCCTTGAAGACGCGCCACCAATCGCCGCGCTCGGCCGCGTCGTTCGGCACGGCCGGTCGCCAGCCCTTCTGCGCCTGCACATAGGCGAGGCTGTCCTCCCGCAGGCCGCCCTGCTTGAAGCCCAGCGGCGTCTCGACCGAGGGGCGCGTGTAGTCCGGCCCGACAAGGCAGCCGGAGGTGGACAGGCCGAGGACGGCGATGCCGGCGAGGCGAAAGAAGGCTGAACAGCCGAGTTTGCTGCCGCCCTGCATCCGCAAGGCCCCCTCGCCCACGGCGGGCGGAGGGTTATGGCGCGAATCACGTGTCACGAAACAACCATCCTCACTCGGCCGGCACCGTCGCGGGTCCGCCCCGGCGACGCTTCGCCCAGAGCCGGAAACGGTCGAGATACAGGTAGACGACCGGAGTCGTGTAGAGGGTCAGGATCTGGCTGACGATCAACCCACCGACGATGGCCGTGCCGAGGGGTCGGCGCAGCTCGGCGCCCTCACCGCCGGCGATGATGAGCGGGGCCGCGCCGAGCAGGGCCGCGAGCGTCGTCATCATGATCGGCCGGAAGCGCAGGAGGCAGGCCTCGAAGATCGCCTCGCCCGGTGACAATCCCCGGCTGCGCTCGGCATCGAGGGCGAAGTCGATCATCAGGATCGCGTTTTTCTTGACGATGCCGATCAGCAGGAAGACCGCGATCAGGGCGATGATGGTGAACTCGGTGCCTGTGGTGAGCAGGGCGACGATGGCGCCGATGCCGGCCGAGGGCAGGGTCGAGAGAATCGTGAGCGGATGCACGTAGCTCTCGTACAGGATTCCGAGCACGGCATAGACGGCGAGCAGCGCGGCGAGAATGAGCAGCGGCTGGCGTGAGGCCGATTCCTGATAACTCTTGGCTGCGCCCGCGAATTCGCCGTGGATCGTTTGCGGCAGCTGCAGCTCGGCCATGGTCTGGTCGATTACGGCGGTGGCGTCGCTGAGGCTCTTGCCCGGCACGAGGTTGAACGAGATCGTGGTCGCCACGAACAGGCCCTGATGCGCCACCTGGACCGGGGCGTTGCCGGTCTCGAAGCGGGCGAAGGCCGAGAGCGGGACCATGGTCTCCTTGGCGCTCGACACCGGCGCGCTCGACGAGGCACCGCCCTTGCTCGCGGCGATGGCGTTGGAGGCGGCGTTGCGCGCCGAATCGGCGGCGATGCTCGCCGCCGTGTCGGTGGTGGAGGTGCCGGAGGTCGAGGCCTGCGAGGCGGTCGTCGTCCCGCCGCCCTGCACCGTTCCGGCGACGGCATTGGTGGTGGCCGAGCCGCGCGCGCGCCCTCCGGTGGTCGAGACGTAGATCGTCTTCAGCACCTCCGGGTTCTGGAGGTAACGCGGCGCGATCTCCATCACGACGTGATACTGGTTGAGCGGGTTGTAGATCGTCGAGACCTGCCGCTGCCCGAAGGCATCGTAGAGGGTGTTGTCGATCTGGTCGGGGGTGATGCCGTAGCGGAAGGCGCTCGCGCGATCGATGACGAGGCGGCTCTCCAGCCCGCCCTCCTGCTGATCGGAGGTCACGTCGGCGAAGATGTCGGTGCGTTTCTGCAGCGCCTGCAACAGCTTCGGCGAGGCGGCGTAGAGCTCGTCGGCGGTGTCGCCCTGGAGGGTATACTGATACTGGGCGAAGCTCTGCCGCCCGCCCATCTTCAGGTCCTGACGCGGAAACAGGAACAGGCGCGCGCCCGCCACCTGGGCGAGCTTCGGCCGGAGACGGTTCATCACCGTCTCGATGGAATCGCGGGTTCCGAGGGGTTTGAGGCCGACGAAGACGTTGGCCGAGTTGGTGCCGCGCCCGCCGGTGAAGCCGACGATGCTGCTCACCGCCGGGTCCGCCTGCACGATGGCGCTGGCCCGCTCCAGCTTGTCCTTCATCGACTGGAACGAGATGCGCTGGTCGGCCTGGATGCCGCCCATGAGCTGGCCGGTATCCTGATCGGGGAAGAAGCCCTTCGGCACAATGATGTAGCCGTAGACCGTGAGCCCGATGGCGATGAAGACGCTGAGCGCCGTCAGGCGGCGGTGATGGAGCGCGATCCGCAGGGTCCGCTCGTAGCCGGCGAGCAATCCGTCGAAGCCGGCCTCCAGCCCCCGGATCAGGATGTTGGGCCGCTTGCCCGCATGAGCCTGCGCCTCCGGCTTGAGCAGGAGCGCGCACATCATCGGTGTGGTCGTCAGGGAGAGCACGAGCGAGACGAGGATCGCCATCGACAGCGTGACGGCGAATTCCTGGAACAGCCGTCCGACGATGCCGCCCATCAGCAGGATCGGCAGGAACACCGCGATCAGCGACAGGCTCATCGAGACGACGGTAAAGCCGACCTCGCGGGCGCCGAGCAACGCCGCCTCGACCCGCGGCATCCCGGCCTCGATATGCCGCTGGATGTTCTCCAGGACCACGATGGCGTCGTCCACCACGAAGCCGGTGGCGATGATGAGCGCCATCAGCGAGAGGATGTCGAGGGAATAGCCGAGCAACCACATCGCCGCGAAGGTGCCGATGATCGAGATCGGCACCGCCACCGCCGGAATCAGCGTCGCCCGCCAGGAGCGCAGGAAGATGAAGGTGACGAAGATCACGAGGCCGATGGCGACGAGCAGCGTCTCCTCGGTGCTCGCGAGCGAGGCCCGGATCGTCGCGGAGCGGTCGCCGGAAATGTCGAGGTCGATATCGCCGGGCAGAGCCGCCTTCACCTGCGGAATCGCCGCGCGCACCCGTGCCACGGTCTCGACGACGTTCGAGCCCGGTTGCTTGTAGATGAACAGGATCACCCCCGGCTTGCCGTCGACGAGGCCGAGATTGCGCTTGTCCTCGACCGAATCGACCACCTCGCCCACATCCGCGAGGCGGACGGCGGCGCCGTTGCGGTAGGCCACGACGATGTCGCGGTAGTCGGAGGCCTGCCGGCCCTGGTCGTTGGCGTAGAGCTGGTAGCGGCGCTCCCCCGCCACGATGTCGCCCTTGGGCGAGTTGGCGTTGGCCGAGGCGAGGCCGGCGCGGATCCCCTCCAGGCCGATGCCGTAATGGAACAGGGCGGTCGGATCGAGTTCGACCCGCACCGCCGGCAGCGACGAGCCGCCGATATCGACATTGCCGACGCCCTCGATCTGGCTCATCCGCTGCTGCACGATGGTCGCGGCGGAATCGTAGAGCTGGCCGGGGGTCAGCGTGTCGGAGGTGAGCCCAAGGATCAGGATCGGCGAATCCGCCGGGTTGAACTTGCGATAGGTCGGGTTGGTGCGCAGCGAGGTCGGCAGGTCGGCCCGCGCGGCGTTGATCGCCGCCTGCACGTCGCGGGCGGCGCCGTCGATGTCGCGGTTGAGACCGAACAAGAGGACGATCCGCACGGTGCCCGTGGAACTCGTCGAGGTCATCTCGTTGACGTCGGCGATGGCCCCGAGCCGCCGCTCCAGCGGCGCGGCGACCGTGGTCGCCATGGTTTCCGGCGAGGCGCCGGCCATCTGCGCCTGGACGAGGATGACCGGGAAATCCACCTGCGGCAGCGGCGCCACCGGCAACCGCACATAGGCGAACAGGCCGGCCAGCATCAGGCCGACGGTCAGCAGCGTGGTCGCGACCGGCCGGCGGATGAAGGGTTCGGAGAGGTTCACGACCCCGCCCCGCCCGAAGCCAGCCCGGTTCCCTGCCGCCGCATGATCCGGCGTTCCAGCCGATCAAAGGCGAGATAGATCACCGGCGTCGTGAACAGCGTCAGCATCTGGCTGACGATCAGGCCACCCGCGATGACGATGCCGAGCGGCTGGCGCAGTTCCGAGCCGACGCCCGAGCCGACGATCATCGGCACCGCCGCGAACAGGGCGGCGAGCGTCGTCATCAGGATCGGGCGGAAGCGCAGAAGACAGGCCTCGTAGATCGCATCGCGCGGGGCCTTGCCCTCCTCGCGCTCGGCCTGGAGCGCGAAGTCGATCATCATGATCGCGTTCTTCTTCACGATGCCGATCAGGAGCACGATGCCGATGATCGCGATGATGTCGAGGGAGAGCCCGAACCACATCAGCCCGAGCAGGGCGCCGATACCGGCCGAGGGCAGGGTCGAGAGGATGGTGATCGGGTGGATGAAGCTCTCATAGAGCACGCCGAGCACGATATAGACCGTGACGATCGCCGCGCAGACGAGGAACAGCTCGTTCGAGAGCGCCGATTCGAAGGCGAAGACCGAACCCTGCGGCACCACGTTGAAGCTCGCCGGCAGGTTGATGTCCTTGCGTGCGGCGTCGAGCGCCTCCACCGCCTGGCCAAGGGCGACGCCCGGCGCGAGGTTGAAGGAGACGGTGGTGGCCGGGAACTGGCCGAGATGGCCGATCAGCAGCGGCGCGCGGCGCTCCTCCACCTTCGCCACCGCCGAGAGCGGAACCTGCCCCGAGGGGGCGGTCGATGACGGCAGATAGAGGTTGTCGAGGGAAGCGAGGGTCGTGTGCAGCGCCGGGTTCGCTTCCAGGATCACCCGGTACTGGTTCGACTGGGTAAAGATCGTCGAGACGATGCGCTGGCCGAAGGCATCGTAGAGCACGTTGTCGATGGTGGCCGGGGTGATGCCGTAGCGGCCGGCGGTCGCCCGGTCGATGGTGACGAAGGCGGCGAGCCCATTGCCCTGATAATCGCTGGTCACGTCGGCGAGCAGGGGCGAGCGGCGCAGGGCCTCGACGTAGCGCGGCACCCAGGTCTCGAAATCCGACAGGTTCGGGTTCTCGAGGATGACTTGGTACTGGGTGGCCGAGACCGCCGTATCGATCGTCAGGTCCTGCACCGGTTGCATGTAGAGCCGCACGCCCGGCACGCTGCTCGTGGCGGCGGTGAGCCGGCGGATGATCGTGCTGGCATCCGACTGCCGCTGCTCGCGCGGCTTGAGGTTGATGAGGAAACGCCCGGAATTGAGAGTGACGTTCTGCCCGTCCACGCCGATGAAGGAGGACAGGCTCGAGACGTCCGGATCCTTCAGCACCAGATCGGCCAATTGCTGCTGACGCTCGGCCATGGCCTCGTAGGAGACGCTCTGGTCGGCCTGGCTGATGCCCTGGATCACGCCCGTGTCCTGCACGGGGAAGAAGCCCTTCGGGATCACCACGAACAGGTAGGCGGTGAGGGCGACCGTGCCGAGGGTGGCGAGCAGGGTCAGCCCCTGATGCGCCAGCACGACCCGCAGGGCCCGGCCGTAAAGGGCGATGATTCCGTCGTTGAGGCGCCGGCCGAAGCGGGCGATCGGACCTTCGCGCCGGGCGGCCGGGGTGTCGGCGCCGTGAACCACCGGCTTCAGCAGCCTGGCGCAGAGCATCGGCACCAGCGTCAGGGAGACCACCGCCGAGATGACGATGGTGGCCGCCAGCGTGATCGCGAATTCCCGGAACAGGCGGCCGACCACGTCGCCCATGAACAGCAGCGGGATCAGCACCGCGATCAGCGAGACGGTGAGCGAGATGATGGTGAAGCCGATCTCGCGGCTTCCTTTCAGCGCCGCCTCGAACGGGCTGTCGCCCTCCTCCACGTGGCGGGCGATGTTCTCGATCACGACGATGGCGTCGTCCACGACGAAGCCGGTGGCGATGGTGAGCGCCATCAGCGACAGGTTGTCGAGGGAGAAGCCCCAGGCATCCATCGCCGCCAGCGCGCCGATCAGCGAGAGCGGCACCGACAGGCTCGGGATCAGGGTGGCCGAGAAGCTCCGCAGGAACAGGAAGATCACCATCACCACGAGGGCGATGGCGAGCATCAGCTCGAACTGGACGTCATGCACCGAGGCGCGGATCGTCGTGGTGCGGTCGGTGAGCGTAGCGACCGAGACCGAGGCCGGCATGGTCGCTTCGAGCTGCGGCAGCAGCCGCTTGATCCGGTCCACCGTGTCGATCACGTTGGCGCCGGGCTGGCGCTGGATGTTGAGGATGACCGCGGGCGTGCGGTCGGCCCAGGCGCCGAGCCGGGTATTCTCCGCCCCGTCCACCACCTCGGCGACATCGGTCAGATGCACGGGCGCGCCGTTGCGATAGGCGATGATCGCGCTGGCATAGACCGCCGGGTCGCGGACCTGATCGTTGGCGTTGATGGCGTAGGACTGGGTCGGCCCGTCGATATTACCCTTGGGCGTGTTGACGTTGAGGTTGGCAATGGTGGTGCGCAGGTCGTCGATGTTGAGGCCGTAGGCGGCCAGCGACAGGGAGTTGAAGCGCACCCGCACCGCCGGCCGCTGCCCACCGCCCATGCTGACGAGGCCGACGCCCGCGATCTGGCTGATCTTCTGCGCGAGCCGCGTCTCGGCCAGATCGCGCACCTGGGTGAGCGGCATCGTGGCGGAGGTGAGCGCCAGCGTCAGGACCGGCGCGTCGGCCGGATTGACCTTGGCGTAGATCGGCGGGGCCGGCAGATCGGTCGGCAGCAGGTTGCCCGCCGCGTTGATCGCCGCCTGGACCGATTGCTCGGCGATGTCGAGGGGGATGTCGAGGGTGAACTGAAGCGTGATGACGGACGCCCCCGCCGAACTCTGCGAGGACATCTGGTTGAGGTTGGCCATCTGGCCGAATTGCCGTTCCAGCGGCGCGGTGACGGCGGAGGTCATCACCTCCGGGCTGGCGCCGGGATAGAAGGTCTGCACCTGGATCGTCGGGTAATCGACGGCGGGCAGGGCCGAGACCGGCAGGTTCAGATACGACACCGCGCCGACGATCAGGATCGCCAGCATCGACAGGGTTGTCGCGACCGGCCGCAGGATGAAGAGGCGGGACGGGTTCATGATGCCCCTCCCCCGCTCACGGCGCCTGCCGCCGGCGTCCCCGGCGCTCCTGGCTGGGCTGGTTCGCCCCCGCCTCGGCCGGGGCTCCGGCCGCCGGCGTGGTCGGCAGCGTCGCGCCCGGCGCACCAGTCGCGGGACCGGCCGCCTGGGGTCCGGACGTGTGCCCGACCACCCGCACCGGCGCGCCTTCGCGCAGGCGGTCCGTGCCGTCGGTGACGACACGGTCGCCGGGGTTGAGCCCCGACACCACCACGGTGTTCACGCCGTCGGTCTCGCCTGTCTTGATCGGGCGCACGGTGACCTTGTCGTCGCCGTCCATCAGATAGACATAGGTGCCCGGCGTGCCGCGCAGGATCGCGGCGGTCGGCACCAGCGGCGCGTTGCGGATCGTCTCGACGGTGAGACGCGCGTTGACGAACTGGTTCGGGAACAGGCTCTCGTCGCCGTTCTCGAACATCGCCCGCAGCTTCACCGTGCCCGTGGTCGTGTCGATCTGGTTATCGACCGTGTCGAGGCTGCCGGTGGCGATCTCGTGCTGGTCGCTGCGGTCGTAGGCGCGGACCGTCAGCTTGGCCCCCTCGCGCACGCGCCGCATCACCCGGGCCACGTCGTCCTCCGGCAGGGTGAACACCACCGAGATCGGGTGCAACTGCGTGACCACGACGATGTTGGTGGAGCCGGCGGTGATGTAATTGCCGAGATCGACCTGCCGCAGGCCGACCCGGCCATCGACCGGCGAGACGATCCGGGCATAGGTGAGGTTGAGCTTCTGCTGGTCGACCAGTGCCTGGTCGGCGGCGACCGTGCCCTCGTTCTGCTTCACCAGGGCGGCCTGGGTGTCGACATTCTGTTTGGAGATCGAATCCTGCCGGTTCAGCGTCTGGTAGCGCTGGAGGTCGAGCTTCGAATTCTGCAGCAGCGCCTGATCGCGGGCGAGCTGGCCCTGGTACTGAGCGAGCAGGGCCTCGTAGGGCCGCGGGTCGATCTGGGCGAGGAAGTCCCCCTCCTTCACCATCTGGCCTTCGCGGAAGCCGATCTTGGTGAGATAGCCGTTGATCTGCGAGCGGACCGAGACGGTCGCCAGCGGCGTCACCGTGCCGAGCCCCTGGAGGACGACCGGCATGTCGCCGGTCACGACCGGCGCGACGCCGACCGCCTGTTTCATCTCGGTGGGCCGGCCGCCACGACCATGGCCGCCGCGTCCGGGCGCCTGAGCCGTTTCCTCGGCGGGCTTCTGGCGGGCGTCATAGGTCCGGTGGGCGACGGCGCCGAGGCCCCCGAGGATCAGGAGCGCGAGCATCCAACGGCCGAAACGGCTGCGCCGCCGGACCGGAGCCGAAGCTGGGACGGGATCGGCAACCGGGTATTCCCGGGCCGTCTCCCTGCGTATCGGCGAACTCTCGTTCATCCTTCACACTCATCGACACAGAACGCGGGCCGGTTCGGCGCCCCGAACCGGGTATCAGATCCGGCACGATGTGCTGAATCCTTGTTGCCGCATCGCCCGCTTCCGGAGGTCGCTGCCCGAGCGCCAGGCTTTACCGGCCTCAGAGGGCTGCCCCTGCGGGACTCCGCGTCAGCCTCGCCGGTCAATGCGGTGTTCCTACGGCGCCGACGTTTCCGGCATGTTGCTGGCGCCAGCCGCGCCCTGCGGCTGATAGGAGCGGATCACGTCGCGAAACGAAGCGTCGACCGGAGTGACCGGCAGCACGATCCGCAGGCCGAGCCCGGTGGCGCCGGACAGGATCGCGAGCAGAAGGCAGGTTCCCAGCCGCATGATCCGCCGAGCTCTCCCTGAACATCGTACGCCAAAGAAAGGTGGATTCCGGCGGCCGGAAATGACGTCACGACCGCACCGACCCCGCAGATAGTCGAGCCGACCGGCCGCGAGAAGTCGAACAGGAAAAAGGCCGCCGTCTGAGACGGCGGCCTTTTTCAACTGACGACCGGACCGGCCTGCCACGCTGAAGAAACGAGGGGGCGAAGTCTCTTCGGCGCGGCGGCCGGTCCGACCGTGGACAGACCATGCGCTTACGACTGATGATCGTCAACATTCGTCAGCCGCCGAAACCGACATCCGGGCGCCTCCGCGCAAGCTCGTGTGCGTCACCGCACCCTCCGGCGAAGTCGCGCCGGGACTCTCGCCAAGCATCGTCAAAGACCCCCTTGTCTTCGGGCCCGACGATCCCAGACGCGGACAAGTTGTTCGGCCTATTCCCGTCTTGCGCGATCTCCCTTGGAGCGACACGACCGCTCTGCGAAGACATCGCCACGAATCGCAAGGCCGCTGCAACGCCATGAACCACGCTGCCCATCCCGTCTTCGCCGATCTGCCGGAAACCGTGTTCGAGTCGATGTCGCGCCTCGCCCGGCAATACGGGGCGATCAATCTCGGCCAGGGCTTTCCCGATGGACAGGGGCCGGATGACGTGCGCGCGGCCGCCGCGCGGGCGCTGGAAGGGGTCAGCAACCAGTATCCGCCGATGATGGGGCTGGCCTCGCTGCGCACGGCCATCGCCGCGCATTACCGGCACCATCAGGGCCTCGACCTCGACCCAGAGCGGGAGGTGATGGTGACCTCGGGCGCCACGGAGGCCCTGGCCGGGGCCCTGATGGCCCTGGTGCGGCCCGGCGACGAGGTCGTGCTGTTCGAGCCGATGTACGACGCCTACCTGCCGCTGGTGCGCAGGGCCGGCGGTGTGCCGCGCTTCGTCACGCTTCGCCCTCCGCATTTCCGCATCGAGGAGGCGGCCCTGGCGGAGGTCTTCTCCGAGCGGACCCGCATCGTCCTGCTCAACAATCCGCTCAACCCGAGCGCCACGGTGTTCGCGCGCGAGGACCTCGCGCTGCTGAGCCACTTCTGCCGCCGCTTCGACGCGGTGGCGATCTGCGACGAGGTGTGGGAGCACGTGGTTTTCGACGGCCGGACCCACGTTCCGCTGCTGGGCCTGCCCGAAATGCGCGAGCGCACGGTGAAGATCGGCTCGGCCGGAAAGATCTTCAGCCTCACCGGCTGGAAGGTCGGCTTCGTCATGGCGTCCGAGCCGCTGATGCGCATCCTCTCGCGGGCGCACCAGTTCCTCACCTTCACGACGCCGCCGAATCTGCAGGAGGCGGTGGCCTACGGCCTGTCCAAGGACGACGCGTACTTCACCGGGATGCGGGCCGAACTCGGCCGCTCCCGCGACCGGCTGACAGCGGGGCTCTCGGGACTCGGCTTCAGGGTGCTGCCGAGCGCGGGCACCTATTTTCTCACCGTCGACATCGCCGGATCTGGGCTTGACGACACCGCCTTCTGCGAGCGGATCGTGCGGGAGCACGGCGTGGCCGCCATCCCCGTCAGCGCCTTCTACGAACGGGGTGCCGTCACCAACCTCGTCCGCTTCTGCTTCGCCAAGACCGACGCCACCCTCGACGCGGCGGTCGCGCGGCTCGGCGACGTTTTTCATCAGCGGTGAGCGGCGCCGGTCGTCCGCTTCCTTGTGCAGGGGAAAGGGCGGGGCCACATCCCTGCCCATGACCACCTCCGCCCATACGCCCGGCATGGCCTATCGCGAGCCCGAAGGTGCAGCCCAGCTGCGCCGCTTCACCGATACCGGCACGGAGGCGAGCCTCCAGCGCCTGGAACAGCTCGCCCACGTGATGGACACGCTCTTCGTCCTACCGGGCATCAACCGCCGCGTCGGGCTCGACGCGGTGATCGGCCTCGTTCCCGTGCTCGGCGACATCGCGGGCATGGCGATCGCCTCGTACATCGTCTACGAGGCGAAACGGCTCGGCGCGCCGCGCTGGCTCGTCTGGCGCATGATGGCCAACGTCGCCCTCGACGGCGCGGTGGGCTCGGTGCCGCTGGCGGGTGACCTGCTCGACGCCGCCTTCAAGGCGAACCGTCGCAACGTGCGCCTGCTGCGCCGCCATCTGGAGCGCAAGGGCGACTTGCGGCCGAGCGAGATCGAGGGCACGGCGGTCCGGCTCGACTGAGCCCGGCATCGGCGGCCCGAGCAGGAGGGTTTGAGCCGATGAACGAGCACCTGCGCCCCGAACCCAACGCGGTGCCCGTCACCGCGCCGGGCAACGCGCCGCAGATGCAGGCTCTGCCGACCGCCACCCGCCGTGGCCTCTCGCCCCTCAACCGGAGGCGGCTGGCGAATTTTTGGGCCAACCGGCGCGGTTCCTGGTCGGCCGTGCTCTTCGCCGCCCTGTTCGTGCTGAGCCTGTTCGCCGAGTTCATCGCCAACGACCGCCCGATCCTGATGCAGTACAAGGGCGAGTGGCTGTTCCCCGTCCTCGTCGACTACCCGGACGAGAAGTTCGGTGGCTTCCTCGCCCAGACCGACTACCGGGCCCCGGAGACGCGGCAGGAGATCGAAGCGAACGGCTGGGTGCTCTGGCCGCCGATCCCCTATTCCTACAACACCTTCATGAGCGACCTGCCGACGCCGTCGCCCTCGCCGCCGACCTGGATGCTGAGCGACGAGCAATGCCGCCCGGTGGCCGAGCGGGCCGGGGTGAAGGCGGAAGGCCGCGCGCTCGGCTGCCGGGACATCGAGTGGCACTGGCTTGGCACCGACAACGCGTCTCGGGACGTGCTGGCGCGGGTGATCTACGGCTTCCGCATCTCGGTCCTGTTCGGTCTCGTGCTCGCCGGCATCTCATCGGTGATCGGCGTGATCGCGGGTGCGGTCCAGGGCTATTTCGGCGGCTGGACCGACCTGATCTTCCAGCGTGTCATCGAGATTTGGGGTGCGATCCCGACACTCTACCTCATCATCATCATGTCGGCCTTTCTCGTGCCGAGCTTCTTCACCCTGCTCGGCATCCTGACGCTGTTCGCCTGGACCGCGCTCGTCGGCGTAGTGCGGGCCGAATTCCTGCGCGCCCGCAATTTCGAGTATGTCCGCGCGGCGCGGGCGCTCGGGCTGTCGAACGTGCGCATCATGACCCGGCACCTGCTGCCCAACGCCATGGTGGCGACGCTGACCTTCCTGCCGTTCATCCTGAACGGCTCGATCACCACCCTGACCTCGCTCGACTATCTCGGCTTCGGCCTGCCGCCGGGCTCGCCGTCGCTGGGTGAGCTGCTGGCTCAGGGCAAGGACAACATCAACGCGCCCTGGCTCGGCCTGACCGGCTTCTTCGTGGTGGCGGCGATGCTGAGCCTGCTCGTCTTCGCGGGCGAGGCGGTGCGCGACGCCTTCGACCCGAGAAAGACCTTCGGCTGATCCGGCCGAACCGGCGAGACCGGACCCTCACCCCGCCACGGCTCGGTCCCGCACGCCGCGTCTGGGGCCGATCACCACTTGGTCCCGGCCGGCATTCTTGGCGCGATAGAGGGCGTCGTCGGCCTGCCTCAGCAGATAATCCAGGCTGCCGCCGATCTGGCTTTCCGCCGCCGCCCCAATGCTGACCCGCATCCGCAGATCCGGAAAATCAGGGTGGCCGAACAGAGCCACCGCAGCCCGGACCCGCTCCGCGGCCAGGGCCGCGTCCCCCTCGTCGAGGCGCGGCAGCAAGCAGGCGAATTCCTCGCCGCCCATCCGGCCGAACACCGCCCCGGCCGGGAGCAGCGGCGCCGCGATCTGGCAGAAGGCGGCGAGCACGGCGTCACCGATGGCGTGGCCGTATCGGTCGTTGACCGCTTTGAAATGGTCGAGATCGAACAGGAGCAAAGCGGCCGGCGCGGCGGCGAGATGTTTCTCGGCGCGGGCGACGAGGGCGCGGCGATTGGCGATGCCGGTCAGCGGGTCGGTCTCTGCGGCGAGGCGCTGCTCCCGCTCCGCTCGCTCCTTCGTCAGGGCCATGAACACGAAGGCGATGGCAACCGAGAACAGGGTTCCGCTGAAACAGAGGATGGCGAACCAGGGCGATTCCGAACCGATGGAGGCGGGGATCGGCAGGGTCAGCGTCAGCGGAATGCGCATCCAGTACAGGGCGGCATAGGTCGTCAGCAGCACGACGGCGGGATAGCGGGACACGAGCGCCTCTTGCCGCCCCCTCCAGATCGTGACCGCGCCTGAGGCGCAGTAGTATCCGGCCACCGTCGAGGCGAACACGATGCGCGGGCCGATGGCGTCATAGAAAGCGGGGACGAGGCAGGCCGCCAGCCATGCCGCCCCGCCGGCCACGGCCCAGCGGAGGTGCGGAGGACGCCGCTCGAAGGCGCGTACCCCGCTCCAGATCAGCCCGTAGGCGCCGATCATCAGCGCGTTGGCGAGACCGATCGACAGAGAGTCCGGGATCTGCCCCCGCAGGGCCAGCATCAGCGAGGCGACGGCCCCGATCAGATGGGCGACGCCCCAGATGGCGAGGGCCCGCTCCCGACGGGTCTGGCTCCAGGACAACAGGAAGAGAACCCCCACCGTGAAGGTGACGGCCACCGTCATCATGAAGAGCGTCGGGACATCGAGACGCATGGTTTCCTGGATCCGCGCGCTCAGGCTGGTGCGCCGCGTCTTCTCGCGCGCCCCTGCCCGAGAGTGACAGGCAGGTGACATCGCCGCGAAAGGCTATGACCAGCATCTGGAGCGACAACAGATAAAATTCCGTTGCGCCGACCGTATAAAGAAGCGCCTACCCAGGTCCTACGGGGAATTCGCAGAGGTAATCACTATTTCTCGTGCATCATCGCTATCGTTCAAAGGGTGCAGATCACGGACCATGTTTTTCAGACGCTCATCGAGCACATGCGTATAGATTTGCGTGGTCGAGATGTCGGCGTGTCCCAGCAATTCCTGTACGATGCGCAGATCTGCACCGTTCTGCAGAAGATGGCTGGCGAAGGCATGGCGTAACACGTGCGGGCTCACCCGATCGGGCCGCAAACCTGCCGCCGCCGCCGCGACCTTCAGATCCCGGGCAAAGGCCTGACGGGTGAGATGGCCGCTCTCGCTCTCGGCGGGGAACAGCCAAGTCCCCTCGGCTTGCAGATGCGCCACATGGATCCGCATCGCCTCCCGCGCGAGATCGGTGAGCGGCACGAGCCGCTCGCGCCCGCCCTTGCCCTTGACCACGAGATAGCGTTCGCGCGTCGCCGCGGCGGAGCGCGGCAGGGCGACCAGTTCGGATACGCGCAGTCCCGTGGCGTAGAGCAGTTCGAGCAGGCACAGCATCCGCGCGGCCGCCCGCGCCTCCGCCCGGTTCTCTCCCGAAACCTCGACCCGCTCGCGGGCGGTGGCGAGCAGGCGATCGACCTCCGCCACGGACAGGATCTTCGGCAGTCCCTTGGCCCGGCGGGGCGCGGCGACCGGCGCGGTCGGATCCGTGTCCGACAGACCTTCCGCGTAGAGGAAGCGGTGGAAGCCGCGAATGCAGGAGAGACGGCGCGCCGCCGAGGAGGCCTTCAGCCCCCGCGGCTCCAGGGAGGCGATGTAGGCGCGGACATGCTCGGCCTCCGCCTCGTCGGGGACGAGCCCCTCCTGCGCGAGGTAGCCGCAATAATCGTCGAGGTCGCGCCGGTAGGCGGCCAGGGTGTTGGCTGCCGCCCCGCGCTCGGCGGCGAGCATGTCGAGAAAGAGCTGCGCCGGATCCTCCGACCGCCCCGGCCCGAGCGGCTCCGGCGACAGGCCTTCCGTCACCGACCGCCCGGCTGAAGCTTCGAACCGGGGATGGTGACGCTCATCTCGCGCGGCGTCGGCTCGACGAAGGTGGCGAGCGCGAACATTCCGGCGAAGACGAGGCCGGCGAGGATCGCGATCGTCGCGAGAAAACGAAACAGGGTGGGCAAGGGAACCGGCCTTTCGCCGAGGAGACGCGGACGAGCGGGTCGTGTTGCGATGCGCAAACCGTGGGTTTCGATCACACGACCTCGGCGCGAAGGCAAGGTCCGGGAGAGCACAGGCGGCGTCACGTTGTGGAACGGTCACCGCCTGTCCGTCGTCAAAACCGGTTCTTCCAGTTCCGCAGGGCGGTGAAGACCGCGGCCGGATCGGCTCCCGGCGCGAGGTCGGCGGACCGGGCCAGAGCCGGTTCACCCGCCCGCAGGAACGGATTGGTCGCCTTCTCCGCGCCGATGGTGGAGGGGATCAGGAAGCCGCCCGTCTCGGCCAGCCGCTCGGCTTCGGCCACGCGCTGCTTCAGGGCAGCGTTGTCGGGATCGGCAGCCAGGGCGAAGCGGCCGTTGGAGAGCACGTAATCGTGGCCGCTATAGACCTCGGTCGTGTCGGGCAGGTCGAGGAAACGGGTGAGCGAGCGCCACAGCGTCTCGGGCTCGGCCTCCATCACCCGGCCGCAGCCAAGGGTGAACAGGGTGTCGCCGGCGAAGACCACGCCGGCATCGGCGAAATGATAGGAGACATGGTCGGCGCAATGGCCCGGCGTCTCCCAGACCGCGGCGGTCAGGCCGCCGACCGTCACGGTATCGCCCTCGGAGACGTAGCGGGCCGCGCCCGGCACCGCCGCCCGGGCCTTTTCCGGCGCCGTCACCCGCGCGCCGGTGCGCTCCACCACCTCGGGAATGCCCTCGATATGGTCGGCATGGCGGTGGGTGACGAGAATGTCGGTGAGGCGCCAGCCCTCCGCGTCGAGGGCGGCGAGCACCGCCTCCGCCTCCGGCACGTCGATGGCCGCGCAGGCGCCGCTGGCGGGATCTCGGATCAGCACGCCGATATTGTCACTGCGGCACAGGAAGGTGCGGATCTCGGGAGGCGTGTTCGCCATCGGGGAGCCTTTCGCGAGGAGTGCGGGACACGAGTCCGGCCGCGAGGGCCGGCCAAGAGACCCGGCCAGGAACAAGAGACCCGGCCAGGAACGAGAAATCCGACCAGGAACAAGAAACCCGGCCAGGAACCGGTGCATCACGGGAACGGTTCCGGTTGCGAGGGCGCGGCCACGCTTGCCGGATGCGCCCGCGATCCCCATTGATGCGGCATCAGCCCCCCGGAGGACAACCGGCCGTGCCGGCACCCCATCCGATGCGCCTCGACGTGACGGACCTGCGCGCCTTCTACGCCAGTCCCCTCGGTGTCGTCACGCACCGCGTCGTCGGCCGGGCGATCCACGGCTTCCTCGGCTCGGTGTCGGGCCTGCGGGTGCTCGGGCTTGGCTACGTCACGCCGTATCTCGGGCCCGTCCATGTCATCGCCGAGCGGACGCTCGCCTTCATGCCGGCGACGCAGGGGGTGGTGAACTGGCCCTCCAGCGGACGCTCGGTGACGGCGCTCGCGGACCTGACGATGCTGCCCCTGCCGGAAGCGGCCGTCGACCGGGTGATCCTCGTCCATGCCCTCGAGGCGGTGGAGAGCCCGAGCGAATTGCTCGCCGATGTCTGGCGGGTGCTGACGCCGGGCGGGCGGATGATCCTCGTCGTGCCCAACCGCACCGGCGTCTGGGCGCGGCGGGACGCGACCCCCTTCGGTCACGGCCAGCCCTATAGCCGCTCGCAGCTGTCGCGGCTGATGCGCGAGACGCTGTTCTCACCGGAGGGCTGGGCGGAAACGCTCTACATGCCGCCGATCCGCAGCCGGTTCTGGCTGCGCAGCGCCGCCGCCTGGGAACGGTTCGGCACCGGCCTCGCCATGCCCTTCGCCGGCCTGCACGTCGTCGATGCCACGAAGCAGCTCTACCGCCCGGTCACGGTGCGGCAGGTGCGCCGCCTGGAAAGCCGGGTGCCGGCCCGCGTGCTGGTGCCGGCCGGACAGCCGGGGTAAGGCCTACCCGACGTCACGAAAGCTGCCGAGCCCGCATGCTGGCCTCCGTCGGATTCGAATCCGCGCTGACGAGCTTCCTGCTCGCCCTGTCCGGTCTCTTCTCCATCGTGAACCCGGTCGGTTCGGCCCTGATCTTCGCGCAGGTCACCGCCACCCGCTCGCAGGGCGAGCGGGCCGAGCTGTCGCGCCGGATCGGCTTCTACGCCGCCCTCGTCATGCTGGCCGCCCTGTGGGCCGGCGCCCCGATCCTCAACTTCTTCGGCGTATCGCTGGCGGCGCTGCGCATCGCCGGCGGCCTGTTCGTGGCCGCCTCCGCCTGGACGCTGCTCAGCGCCCCCGAAACCCGCGAGGCTCGCAAACATGCCGAGGCGGCGCCGGAGAGCCGCGAGAACCTGGCCGAGATCGCCTTCTTTCCCCTCACCCTGCCCTTCACCACGGGGCCCGGCACCATCGCCGTGGCCATCGCGCTCGGCGCCAACCGTCCCTCCGAGCCGGCGGATCTCGTGGCCTTCTTCATCGGTGTCTCGCTGGCGGCGTTGGCCATCGCCGGCATGGTCCGCCTCACCTACGGCTCCTCCGACCGGGTGGTGACGCTGATCGGCCCGGTGCGGGCCCGCGTTCTCGGGCGGCTCTCCGCCTTCCTGCTGCTCTGCGTCGGCACGCAGATCACGGTGAACGGCGTCACCGACGTGCTCGGCCCGCTTCTGGCCACGCAGAGGATTTGATGCCGGTCGGCGGCAAACTGGGCTAAAAGGCCGGCGAGAAGCCCGCCATCCATCGAAGCGTGAAGTCGATCATCATGAAGCTCGTCGTTGTCGGCGCCGAGGGGCGCATGGGCCGGATGCTGATCCGCGCGATCGCGGAGGCCAAGGGTTGCACGCTGCACGGCGCCATCGAGCGTCCCGGCTCGGCCGCTTTGGGGAAGGATGCCGGGCTGCTGGCCGGGATCGGCGAACTCGGTGTGCCGGTGACCGACGACCCGCTGTCGCTCTTCGTGGCCGCCGACGGCGTGCTCGACTTCACCGCGCCCGCCGCGACGCTCGCCTTCGCCGACCTCGCTGCCCAGGCCCGCATCGTCCACGTGATCGGCACGACCGGCTTCTCCGAGGACGACCTGAAGCGTCTGACGGCGGCGAGCTATCACGCCCGCATCGTCCGCTCGGGCAATATGTCCCTCGGCGTGAACCTGCTCGCCGGCCTCGTCCGCCAAGTGGCGGCGACGCTGGGCGAGGAGTTCGACATCGAGGTGCTGGAAATGCACCACCGCATGAAGGTCGACGCCCCCTCGGGCACCGCGCTGCTGCTCGGCGAAGCGGCGGCGGAGGGCCGACAGGTGGCGCTTGCCGAAACCCGGGTCTCGACCCGCGACGGGTATACCGGCGCCCGCCGGCCCGGCGATATCGGTTTCGCCACCCTGCGCGGCGGCTCCGTCGTCGGCGATCACAGCGTGATCTTCGCCGGCCCCTCCGAGCGCATCACCCTGTCCCACCATGCCGAGGACCGGGCGATCTTCGCCCGCGGCGCCCTGAAGGCGGCGCAATGGGCCTTCGACAAGCCGCCGGGCCTCTACGGCATGGACGACGTGCTCGGGCTGGCGCGTTAGACCTTCGTCCGGATGACGATTCCGACTTAACGTCAGGCTCGGGCTTGGGAGGCGGGAGCGCCTCTGCTAGAGGCCCGGCCACGATCCCGAGACCACGCGCTGCAGCGGCGGTCTCGCACCGCCATCCCCGGAGAGACGATTCCCATGGAGCGCCTGCTCGTCCTCGCTCGGCACGGCCAGAGCGAGTGGAACCTCAAGAAGCTGTTCACCGGCTGGCGCGATCCGGATCTGACCGAACTCGGCGTTCAGGAAGCCCGCCAAGCCGGCCGCTGGCTCAAGAGCCAGGGCACCCGTTTCGACGTGGCCTTCACCTCGAACCTGCGTCGCGCCCAGAACACCTGCGCGCTGATCCTGGAGGAAATGGGCCAGGGCGGCCTGGAGACGATCCGCAACGAGGCGCTCAACGAGCGCGATTACGGCGATCTGTCCGGCCTCAACAAGGACGACGCCCGGGAGCGTTGGGGCGATGCCCAGGTCCACGAGTGGCGCCGCTCCTACGATGTGCCCCCGCCCGGCGGCGAGAGCCTGAAGGACACGGCGGCACGGGTGCTGCCCTATTACATCCAATCGATCCTGCCGCGGGTGATGGTCGGCGAGCGGGTGCTGGTGGCCGCCCACGGCAATTCCCTGCGGGCGCTGGTGATGGTGCTCGACGGCATGACCACCAAGACCATCGCAAGCGTCGAGATCGCCACCGGCATCCCGCTCGTCTACCGGCTCAAGGCCGACACCACGGTCGAGTCGAAGACGATCCTCGACAAGGATATCGATCAGGACGACTGATACGGTCTCCGCTCGATTCAAGCGGGAACCGTATCAGGAGCCCGCGCGGCGCTTGAGCGATGACGACATCCGCCATCCCGAAGGGATTAACCGGATGTCGTACGAGCGGTCCGTCACTCCGCTCCCAGAACCTCCTCGACGGCCCGGGCCACCCGCGCTGTCGAGCCCGATTCGTCGAGGGGATTGCGGCGCAGGCGGTGACGCAGGGCGCTCGGCGCGACCTGCCGGAGATGCACTGTCGTCACGGCCTCCGCTCCGTCCAGGGCAGCGAGCGCCCGGGCGGTCCGCATCAGGGTGAGTTCGCCGCGCAGGCCATCGGTGCCCAACGCCAGGCAGAGCCGCGCCGCGTCTTCCAGAACCGCATCCGGCACCGTGACCGCATCCAGGCGCTCGCGAGCGGACAGAATCGTTTTCTGCAAGGCCTTCTCGGCCTTGGCATGCGCCGCGCAGAACCCGTCGCGGTCGCGCTCATAGGCGTCGCGCCGCCGCAGCACCTCGATTCGGGTGGCGATCTCCGTCGGCGTCGTCACCTCGCAGGCGAGGCCGAAGCGGTCGAGGAGCTGCGGGCGCAACTCCCCCTCCTCCGGGTTGCCGCTGCCGACCAGGACGAAGCGGGCCGGATGGCGCAGGGACAGGCCCTCGCGCTCGACCGTGTTGACGCCGGAGGCGGCGACATCGAGCAGAAGATCCACGAGATGATCCTCCAGAAGGTTCACCTCGTCGATGTAGAGGAAGCCGCGATTGGCCCGCGCCAGCAGGCCCGGCTCGAACGCCTTCTCGCCCCTGGTCAGCGCCCGCTCCAGATCGAGGGCACCGACGACCCGGTCCTCGGTGGCGCCGAGCGGCAAATCCACCACCGGCACCGGGATCTGATGGCTCTTGCCCCGCCCCCGCGAACAATGCGGACATTCGGCCGCCGGGCTCTCAGGGGCACAGGAATAGGGACAATCCACCACCGCGCGGATCTTCGGCAGCAGGGCGGCCAGGGCGCGGATCGCCGTGGATTTCCCGGTGCCGCGGTCGCCGAAGACGAGGACGCCGCCGACTGACGGATCGACCGCCGCGATCAGCAGGGCCCGCTTCATCTCCTCCTGGGCGACGATGGCGGTGAACGGAAATGCAGGCAAGGCGATCAGCTTCCCTGGCCGAGGCCGGATGGGCCCGGAGCAGGCTCACGGGCGGGAAATCCGATCATGCACGATTCTGCCGGCGCGGACAGCCGCGCTCGGCCTCACAATCCCCGGCAGCGGGTCCGAACCAGGCCGCTGAATTCCTTTTCCGAGGTCTGAACCTGACCCAGACGCTCGGTCCGCTCAGGGCCGGACAGGCAGCGGCCGTAGACGCCGGCGATGCGCCGCATGGTCTCGACATGGCGGCGCCAGACGCGGCAGCGGCTCGCATCGTCGTCGCCGCCACCCTCGAGTTGCTCGATCGCCTGCCGCTGCATCGACCCGGCCACCAGCACGTCGCGGGCGCAAGCAGCCTCGCTCTCGGCCCGGAGGCTACCGGGCAGGAGGACAAATCCCGCCATGAGGGCGGCACGCAAGCCGGAGACGCCCATCCTCAGGCCGCCTGGGTCGCCGGCCCGTGGACCAGCAGGGCATAGAGAGCCGTCGCGTCGCGGGCGCTGCGGATGCGCTCCAGCATGCCCGGCTCGCGCAGGAGCCGGGCCACCTGGGCCAGTGCCTTCAGATGGTCGGCGCCCGCGCTCTCGGGCGCCAGCAGCAGGAAGGCGACATCGACCGGCTGGCCGTCGAGAGCGTCGAAATCCACCGGCTTTTCCAGCCGCGCGACGAGGCCGAACAGCCGGTCGAGCTGGCTGAGCTTGCCGTGGGGAATCGCCACGCCGTCGCCGATCCCGGTGGAGCCGAGACGCTCGCGCTGCAGCAGCGTCTCGAAGATATCGCGCTCGGAGAGCCCATCGAGGCGACGGGCAGCCTGAGCGGCGAGCTCCTGGAGTCCGTGCTTCTTGTCCCGCACGCGCAGGGACGAGACCACGGCATCCGGATTCAGGAATTCAAGTATCGGCATGAAGACTTAACGCCTCGTCGGCGGGATCCATCCGGCGATCCCGCGTTCCCATGCGCGGGTTCCAGGGCGATACGGCCCCGGCTCTGATCGCCTTCACGGATCATCCGCCCTCGGACGTCCGTGAGGGCGCTCAGTCCCGCCCGAGGCTGCCCGGGACGGGCCTTGCCTCAACGACGGTCGGCAGGTGGATCGACCCACCCAATCGCGCCGTCACTGCGCCGATATACGACGTTGATGCGCCCGGTGCCAGCGTGAACGAAGACGACCACGGGGGCGCCCGTCATGTCGAGGGCGGTCACCGCCTCGCTCACGGATTGGCGCTTGAGGGTGCGGGTGCTCTCGGCGACGACCGGCGGATGCGCCTCCTGCTCGGCCTCGACCGGCTCCTCGTCGAGATCCTCGTCGGGGGCGGCGAACACCGCGTAGGCAGCCTCGATATCCGCGCCATTATGGCTCGGCGCGCCGTGATCCTTCAATTTGTGCTTGTAGCGGCGCAGGCGCTTTTCGAGCCGGTCGGCGGTCTGGTCGAAGCTCGCATGGACATCGTGGGCCGCGCCCGAAGCTTCCAGCGTGAGGCCGGTGACGAGGTGGAGCACACAATCCGTGCGGTAGGTCGATCCGTCGCGCCGCAGGGTCACATGGCCGGTGCAGGTGCCGCTCATATGCGGATCGAGGTACTTCCCGAGCGTCGCCGCCATGCGATCTTCGACCCGACTCCTTAAGGCCGTACCGAGATCGAGGCCGTGCCCCGTGACCCGCAAACCTGCCATCGACGTCTCCGCTTCTCCTCCCAAGGGCTTCGAGAGTTAGAAAGGGGGAGGACCCAAGTCAACGCGAAGGCGAGCCGGCGCAGAACAATCAGCCGAAACCCCATCCCTTCGCGCCGGCGAAGCTCGGTGGCGTCAGCGGCCGGCGGTCGCCATCTTCGCCCGGCGGCGCTCGATGGAGGACGGGATACGCAGGGATTCCCGGTATTTGGCGACGGTCCGGCGGGCGATGTCGACCCCCTCGTCGCGCAGGCGCTGGACCAGGGCGTCGTCGGACAGGACATCCCCGGCCTCCGCATCGACAAGTTGCTTGATGCGGTGGCGCACGGCTTCGGAGGAATGCGCTGCCGCCCCGGCTGCGCCGGGAATTGCGGCGGTGAAGAAGTACTTCATCTCCAGGGTGCCGCGGCTCGTGCCGATCGACTTGTTGGAGGTCACCCGCGACACGGTCGATTCATGCATGCCGATCGCTTCGGCGACGGTCTTGAGGTTCAGCGGCCGCAGATGGGCGACGCCGTGCAGGAAGAAGGCGTCCTGCTGGCGCACGATCTCGGTGGCGACCTTCAGGATGGTGCGGGCCCGCTGCTCGAGGCTGCGGGTGAGCCAGTTGGCGGTCTGGAGGCATTCGGACAGGAACGCCTTGTCTCCCTCCGCCACCGAGCCCTTGGACACCCGCGCATAGTAGCTCTGATTGACCAGCACCCGCGGCAGCGCCTCGGAATTCAGCTCCACCAGCCACGAACCGTCCGGCGCGGCGCGCACGAACACGTCCGGGACCAGCACCTCGACCGCATGGGAGCCGAAGGCGCGGCCGGGCTTGGGATCGAGCCGCCGGATCTCGGACAGCATCTCGACGAGATCCTCGTCGTCCACGCCGCACAGGCGCCGCAGGGCCGGGAAGTCCCGCTTGGCCACGAGGTCGAGACGCGAGATCAGCGCCTGCATCGCCGGATCGAACCGGTCCTGCTCCCGAAGCTGGATCGCGAGGCATTCGGCGAGGTCGCGGGCGGCCACGCCAGGAGGATCGAAGGTCTGGACGAGCTTCAGCACCCGGGCGACATCGTCGAGGGAGGCACCGAGCCGCTCGGCCACGCCATCGATGGCTTCGCGCAGATAGCCGGCATCGTCCACCGCATCGATCAGGAAACTGCCGATCAGCCGGTCAAACGGGCTCTTGGTGGCAAGGTCGAGCTGCGCGGCGAGATGTTCGCGCAGAGACGTCTCGGCGGTCAGGGACGCCTCGAAATCGGGAAGCTCGCCGTCGAAGCTGCCGCCGGTATTGCCGTAGGGCGCGGGCGTCAGGGAGAGCATGTCGCCGCTGCCGGCCTCGCGCGGCACCGGGTTCTCGTCGGCGAAGACGTTGTCGAGGCGCGTGTCGAGGTCCCCCTCGATCTCGCTGCGGCTCGGAGTCATGTCGGAGGCGAGCCAAGCGTCCGGCTCCGGAGCCTCGCCGCCGTCATAGCCCTCGCCATCGCCGGGGGCGTCCGGGGCCTCGCGCTCGGCGCTCCCCTCCCCTTCGACGCGTTCGAGCAGCGGATTGCGCTCCAGCTCGGCATCGACATAGGCTGCGAGATCGAGCTGCGAGAGTTGCAACAGCTTGATCGCCTGCAGAAGCTGCGGCGTCATCACCAGGGCCTGGCCCTGACGCATTTCCAGCCGTTGCATCAGACTCATGACGACCCCTCGGCGACTTCTTGACGGCGCCTAAACTCTCGGCAAGCGTGAGGCGATTGCCATTCACAGGCCCATCGTCCGCCTCGGCACAGTTCTTGCTTTCTCCTTTGTTGGGTGTAGCCCCAACCGCGTCCCCCGTCAAAGCGTGTTTGACGCCCACGGCCCGAAACCCGTGCAGGACGGCAGCATTGCCACAGCCCGTTGCGGATAGGAGGCGAGCGTCCTTCCGCAGGCGGAGGATGCGCCAGATCGCACGGTGAAGCTCAAGATTGCCTTGCACGGGCGATGGCGGCCGTCGGCATGGTTCAACAGCCGTTACCGGACCGGATTCCGATCGGACGGCAGCGGCCCTCGCCGCTCGCCACGCGCCTAGAAGCGGCGTCTCAGAGCCGGAAATCCTCGCCGAGATAGAGGCGCCGGGCATCCTCGTTGGCGACGATCTGCTCCGGCGTGCCCTCGGTCAGGATGCGACCGGAATGGGCGATATAGGCCCGGTCGATCAGTCCCAACGTCTCGCGCACGTTGTGGTCGGTGATGAGCACACCGATGCCGCGCTGCTTGAGATGCTTCACCAGATCCTGGATGTCGCCGACCGCGATGGGGTCGATGCCGGCGAAGGGCTCATCGAGCAGCATGAAGGTCGGCGAGGAGGCGAGTGCCCTGGCGATCTCGCAGCGCCGCCGCTCACCGCCCGAGAGGGCAATGGAGGGCGATTTGCGCAGCCGCGCGATGTCGAACTCTTCAAGCAGGGAGTCGAGCTTGCGCTCGCGGGCCTTGCGATCCGGCTCGGCCACCTCCAGCACGGCGCGGATATTGTCCTCCACCGTGAGGCCCCGGAAGATCGAGGCCTCCTGCGGCAGGTAGCCGATGCCGAGCCGGGCGCGCTGGTACATCGGCAGATGGGTGATCTCCATGCCGTCGAGGCTGATGAAGCCGCGATCCGCCGGCACGAGGCCGGTGATCATGTAGAAGATCGTGGTCTTGCCGGCGCCGTTGGGGCCGAGCAGACCCACGGCCTCACCGTTATGAACGGTCAGCCCCGCTTCGTGGACGACGGTGCGGGCGCCGTAGCTCTTGCGCAATCCGCGCACCTGCAGGACGCCGGGGCCTCCGCCCTCGGCATGGCCGCCCTCGGACGCCGCCTGAGGCGCAGCCACGCGACGCCCGAACAGGCGCCCGAACCAAGACCCCCTTCGGCCAGGGGCCATCGGCCTCGGTTCGGCCACCGCCTGAAGCGGCACGCCCGCGGGCATCCCTGCTTCCGTCACGGTCAGTTCGCCTGTGCCCGCGTCTTCGCGGCGGGCTTCTCAGCCCCCTTGTCCGCCCCTTTGGCGCCGGGCTTGGCCGCCACGGCCGGCTGGGCGCAGCCCTTCGGCGCGCTCCCCTTGCCATCGCTGGCCTGCCCCGGAACGAACATCGCCGAAACGCGTCCGCCGGCGACGGGATCCATGTTCGCCCGACCGGTCGTCATGTCGTAGACGAGGCGTGAGCCGCGGGTGACGTTCTGGCACTGGCTGAGCACGACATTGCCGGTGAGGACGATGCGCTTGGCGACCTGATCGAACACCGCGTTGTCGCCGGTGGCGATCTGATCCTTCTGCGCCACCGTGACGGGGCCGGCGCATTCGACTTTGCGGATGCCGTTGCCATTGCCGCCGAGGGCCCCGGCCGCCTTGGCCTTCGCCTCCTCGGACACCTCGGCCTCCGACTTGCCGGGCTCCTTCGCGTCCTTGCCCGGATCCTTGTCCTTGTCGCGCTTGTAATGGACCGTCATCGCCGAGCAACGGATGGTGCTCTCGCCCTGTACCGCGACGACGTTGCCGGCGAAGATCGCCTTGTTCTCCTTATCGAACACATCGAGGCGGTCGGCATCGATCTTGATCGGGCCCTTCCCGCCGCCGACCGTGCCGAGGGGCGCGGAGGTCTTCTCCCCCGCAGCCTCCTTGGAGGTGTCCTTGGCGGGCTGCTGCGCCGCGGTCGCGGCGACGGGAGCGGCCAGAAGGAGAGCGAAACCGGCGGCGATGACCCGGCCGCAACGCACACTCATCGGACCGGCTCCGACGGCTCCGCCGCCGAGGTGCGGATACGCTCCTGCTCCGGCTTGGCCTCGGCCCCGCCGGCCACCTTGGCCCCCGCCTTCGTCCCGGCTTCTTCCCCGTGGAACACGGCATGGACGCCGCCGATGAACGACACGACCCGTCCGTTATCGACCACGTCGAGGGTGTCGGCGACGATCGATCCCGCCGGCACGGTGACGGTCACCGTCTTGGACGAGCGCAGGCTACCGGCCTTGAAATCGATGCTGGCGATCGAGAGGCGAACCTCCTCGCCCTTGTCGGTCCAGAGCCGGATATCGTTTTCGAGGTTGAGCATCTCGCGGGTCGAGTCGAACACGCCACCCTGCGCCTGAAGATAGGCGCGGCCGCCCTTGTCGTCGGTGGCGACGTGGCCCTTCATCGCCTGCAACTCGATGATGCTCGGCTTACGCACATCCTGCTGGGCGGCGTCGGCCACCACCTCGTAACCGCGCTCGCCCTTGCGGAAGCCGGACAGGCGCGGGTTCTCCATGGTGACCTTGGTGCCGGAGACGCTGATCGGCCCGATGGAGACATTGGGGATGCTGCCCGAGAACGGGCTCCAGAGCACCACTCCGGCGAGCCCCAGCACCGCCAGCCCGGCGGTGACCGGAATGACCCGGCGCAAGGTCCGCACCTGGGCGGAATGCCGGCGCGCGCGCCCATGCGCCCGCCGCCGACGCGCATTCTCATTCGCGGCGAAGGCGAGGAGATCCGTCTCCGTCGGGATGGTATCGGCCGCCTGCATCGCGTTCCTGAAGGATCGGCGCGCTCGCGAACGCGCTCCGCCGGCCGGATGCCCCGGTGCGGTGGCAAAGTTATGGCCTCGTCTCCGGGCAATGATCAACGGCGCCCGCGTGCGCCCCCGCACCGGAAACAGTGCGAAACGCTTCGCTGCAAGGGCGTTACGGCCGATTGTTGCAGGCCGGCACCGCCGATGGAAACCGCGGACCGGTCTCGACGCGGCCGTCCCGCGACTCAGGCATGAGCGAAGATGTCGATCTCCGGCCAGCCGGCGAGATCGAGCTTGGCCCGGGTCGGCAGGAACTCGAAACAGGCTTGCGCCATCTCCGTGCGCCCCTCGCGGGCGAGCATGGCGTCGAGGCGTTCGCGGGCGGCATGGAGATAGAGGACGTCCGAGGCGGCATAGTCGATCTGCGCCTGGCTCAGGGTCTCCGCGCCCCAATCGGAGGATTGCTGCTGCTTGGAGAGGTCGACCCCTACGAGTTCGCGCACCACATCCTTGAGGCCGTGGCGGTCGGTATAGGTGCGGGCGAGCTTCGAGGCGACCTTGGTGCAATAAACCGGGAACGGCATCACCCCCAGCGCCCTGAACAGCACGGCGAGATCGAACCGGGCAAAGTGAAAGATCTTGACGACCTGCGGATCGGCCAGGACCGCCTTGAGGCGCACGGGTTCCGGGTCACCGGGACGGATCTGCACCACCTCGGCGCTGCCGTCGCCGCAGGAAATCTGCACGACGCAGAGCCGGTCGCGATGCGTGTTGAGGCCCAGCGTCTCGGTATCGATGGCGATCGCCGCACCGGGTTGGAAGTCGGGCGGCAGATCACCGCGATGGAGACGAGTCCGGGAGTTGGCGGCAGACATTCTGATGCGGGCGTCTTCAAAGAACAGGTCCGGCGGCGCGTATCATCGCCGGACCCGAGCGAAAAGCCCGTTCTTCACCGACCGGGGGTCGGAGAAGCTTATTTCTGCTTGGCGATGATCTTGTCCTTGATCCCGGCATAGACCGCTTCCGTCAGGATCTTTTTGCGGACGAGATCATCCTTGCCCCGGTAGGGCCGCCCCTTGACGATGGCGGCCGAGCGGGCCTCGCCGATGCCCTTGAGCTGGCTCAGCTCCTCGGCGCTCGCCGAATTGATATCGATGAGCGCGGCGGCCTTGGCATCGCCTTTCGCATCGGTCTTCGCGTCAGTCTTCGCATCGACCTTGGGCGAGGCGGGCGGCGTCGCGGCCGGCGCGGAGGTGGGCGGCTTCGTGGACGGAGTTGCGGGGCTCGGCGCCTGGGCGAAGGCTGGCGTCGCGGCGAGGCCGATCAGCACGGTGAGGGTACGAAGCAGAAGGGAAGCACGCATGTCGATCTCCCGACATCGGGCGGCGGGGCGCCGCGCCGGCCCTTCTCGATTAGGCCCGGCGGGTTGAACCGTATTTGAATGGCCCGTTCACGCCAAGCGGAGGAGCGAAGCGCACGCCGACCTTCGAAATCGTGAACGTCGGACCTGAACTTGGCCGTGGATCAGTGCTCTGCGCCGGGAACCTGCTTGCCCACGATCCGTTCGTGCACCGCTGCCGGACCCGAGAGCCGACCGGCACCAGGAACTTTCCGCTCCCGCCTGCGGTGAGCGGAGGAGACGGTTTGAGACGAGGATCGCGACAATGATCGACACCAACAGAGTCACGGGCGCCGTTCGGGAGATCGGCGGCAGGGTACAGGGTGCCGTCGGCGATCTGAGCGGCTCCCGCGACAATGCCGTCGAGGGCCGCGTGCGCGAGGCGGCG
>DYYG01000043.1 GCA_020741775.1 Methylorubrum populi | reverse complement strand
GGCCAGTACGGCAAGCGGGTTGATCTCGATCAGCTCAGCATCGACCCGGCCGCTGGTCGCATAGAGCGAGGCCAGGATGCCGGCGACTTGCCCCTCGGCGTCCCCGAGGTCGAGCCCCGACAGAAGCGTGCGGGCAGCCGCCGCGTCGAAGCCGGCCTCGGACTCGACGCGATGGCGACGCAGCGCGTCGGGACGGTTCGCGGCGACATCCTCGATGTCCATCCCGCCTTCCGTGGAGAACAGGACCAGCGGGCACCGGCTCGCGGTGTCGATCAGGATCGCGGCGTAGAACTCGCGGACGATCCGGGCCTGCTCCTCCAACAGGACCGCGCCGACCGCGTGGCCGTCGATCTGCATCCCGAGGATACGCTCCGCGACGCTGCGCGCCTCTTCCGCGGTGTTGGCCGGCTTGATGCCGCCGGCCTTGCCGCGCTTGCCGGTCGGCACCTGGGCCTTGACCATGCAGGGGCCGAGATCTGCGAAAGCGGCGGCCGCCTCCTCCGGGTTCCGGCACAGGACCGCGCGCGGGACCGGGATCCCGGCGGGCGCGAGGACCCGCGCCTTGGCGACATGCTCCAGGAAGTTCATCGCGTGCCCTCCTGTCCGGCCGTGTAACCGATCCGCTCCCAGTGCGGCCCGAACAGCTCCTCCTCGCTCGGCTTGTCCTCCGGGATCGGCGTGACGAGGTGGGTAATGTTGAGCATGTGCCGGTAGCTCAGATTCTCGGAGATCGAGTTCTTCTGCCAGGAGCCGCAGCCCATGCTGAGGGTGAAGCCAAGGCCTGAATTGAAGCCGCCGCCATTGCCGAAGGTGTGAGCGAAGTTCACCAGCACCCGCACCACCTCCAGTTCCTCCGCCAGTTCACGGGCGCGGTCCATGTCGGTGGTGTGCAAGCCGCAGGAATGGCCCTTGCCCTGGTGCTCCAGGATCTCGCGCACCCGTTCCTTCGCCGCCGCGAAATCGCTCGCGCGGTAGACGGTGAGCACGAGGGCGAGCTTCTCACCCGAGAGTGGGTATCCCTTGCCGACACCGGTCTCCTCCACGAGGAAGAAGCGCTTGTCCCGGGCCTGACTGGGCAGCTCGAACGCCTCGGCCAGCACCGCGGCGTCGCGGGCAATGAGGTCGCGGTTGAGCTTGCCCTTGACCCAGAGCCGCTCGATCACCCGCTGCCGTTCCTGCGGCGTGCAGAGATAGGCGCCAGCCCGCTCCAGCGCAGCGACGGCCGCATCGTAAACGGCATCGACGATGACGACGGCATTCTCCGACGAGCAGGAGGTGGAGTTGTCGAAGATCTTCGAGTCGCGGATGCGCTCGGCCGCCGCGTCGAGGTCGGCGGTCTCGTCGACGATCACCGGTACGTTGCCGGCGCCCACGCCGATAGCCGGGGTCCCGCTCGAATAAGCGCGGCGGACATTGTCCTGCGAGCCCGTCACCACGACGAGGTCGCAGGCCCTCATCAGCGCCTCGGTCGAGTCCTTGGTGACCGGCGCGGGCAGGATCTGCACGAGATCCTTCGGCAGCCCGATCTTGGCGAGTTCGGTGCGCATCAAATCGACGATGCGGGCCGTCGTGCGATAGCCGAGCGGGGATGGGGCGATGACGATGGCGTTACGGCCCTTCACCGCCATCATCGCCTTGTTGACCGGGGTCGCGCCCGGATTCGTCGAGGGCGTCACCGCGCCGATCACCCCCATCGGCTTGGCATATTTGACGAGGCCCTTCGCCTCGTCGCGCTCGATCACGCCGACGGATGGTGCGCGCAGGAGGTCGCGCAAAGTGCCGAAGGTCTTGCGCTGCTTTTTTCGGATCTTGTCGGCCACATTGCCGAGGCCGGTGTCCTGCACGGCCAGCTCGGCGAGTTCGCGGGCATGGTCGGGGTTGTAGAGCGACCATGCGAGCGCCCTGACGGCCGCGTCCGCCGTCTGCTGATCGACGTTGGCGAAGGCTTTCTGCGCGGTTCTTGCCCGGAGCATGACGCCTTCGACGGAATCCGGTTCACCCGGCCTCGACGCCGGCTCCTGCCGACCGGGGGGCGATTCCGGAACCTTGAGACTGACGACGGCCATCGCGGTGTCCTCTTGCGGCTGTCGGAGGGGAAGACGAGGGGGGCCGATTCGAGCGGTCAGGCGTTCGGCCTGACCGCCGCCGGGCCAGTGACGACGGGCGGCGGTGCCTCGACCTCGTCGAGGAAGGGTTCGTCCGGCCGCATGCGCAGGGCGAGCACCGCGCCGAGCAGGAGCAGGCCGAGAGAGGCGACGAAGGGCAGATCCCAGCGACCGGTCGCGTCGATCACGGCGCCGAACACCACCGGCGAGATCATCCCGGCGAGCCCGAAGCCGAAGTTCATGAAGCCGGAGGCGGTGCCCGAATGCTGGGGAGCGATGTCCATCGGCACCGCCCAGATCGGCGCAACGATCAACTCGGCGAAGAAGAAGGCTGCTGAGAGGCACAGCGTGATCGTCACGAGGTCCGTGACGAACACGACCGGCAGCATGAACAGGAAGGCGCCGAGAAAGCCGACCACGATCACGCTGACCCGCGCCTTCGACACGCTGCCGGTCCGCTTCAGAATGCGGTCGCTGACGATACCGCCGACCGTGTCGCCGACAACGCCAGCGAAGAACACGCCCGAAGCAAAGATCGCCGATTTCTTGATGTCGAGCTGGTATTGATGAAGGAAGTAGGACGGGATCCAATTGAGGAACAGCCACAGGGTCCAGCCGTAGCAGAAGTCGGTGAGCGTCACCGGCATCATGCGCTTGAGGAGGCGCCGCCACGGCACGGCCTTGCGCTCGCCCGCAATCTTCAATGTCGGCAGCACTGCGATCTCGTCTGCCGTGACGTGCTTGTGATCGCGCGGATCGTCCCGGAAGTACCAGAACCAGAGGGCGACCCAGGCGAAGCTGATCAGGCCGACGATGATGAACGAATCGCGCCACGACAGCGCGACGATGAGAAAGGCGATGAGAGGCGGCGTCAGCGCGTTGCCGAGCCGGGCGAAGGCGTGGGTGATGCCCTGCGCAAAGCCGCGCCGGTCGGCTGCCATCCAGTTCGCGAGGGCCCGGGTCGCGGTCGGGAAAGCCGATCCCTCGCCGATGCCGAGGATGAAGCGGGCGACGATGAGCGACAGGGCGCCTTCGACGAAGCCGATGGCCACCGTGGCGGCGGACCAGATCGTGCCGCAGATCAGCAGCGTCATCCGGGGACCGAGACGATCGCCCAACCAGCCACCGGCAATCTGAAAGAAGGCGTAAGGATAGGCAAAGGCGGAGAAGGCAAGCCCGAGTTCGAAATTGGTGAGGCCCAGTTCCTTCTGTATCGCTGGCGCGGCGGTGCCGATATTGACCCGGTCGATATAGGTAACCAAGTACATCAAACAGATGATCAGCAGTACGCGATCTGTGGCTTTGAAGCGAACAAGCCTCAGCATTCTGCCCTCCTGCTGAATTGGCGCGATCTTCGCAAGCCGGCCTGCGCAGATGTGCAAGGCCGGGGAAGTCCACCACGTCCGTTGAACGTTCCTCACCTTCGAGGCCGCGGTCGGTTCAGGATCTTTGATCGTCCTGAATCTCAGCCTGTCCGGTGCCTCTGTTCGACCCTACCGATTGCTTTCGCATCGGAGAAATTTATTCTCTGCATCGAGATCATGCAGGAAATTTATCGATATGATTCCGGATCTCGAAATTCCGCTCCTTCGCACCTTCGTCGCGGTGGTCGAAACCGGCAGTATAACACTAGCTGGAAAGCTGGTCGGCCGCACTCAGCCCGCCATCACCCACCAGATGCAGCGGTTGGAGCGGGCGCTGGGCAAGCCGCTGTTTCAGCAGGATCGGCGGAACCTCGCTCTGACGCGTGAAGGGGAGATGCTGCTCGGCTACGCCCGAACTCTGCTCGGCCTCAACGACGAGATCCGCGGACGCTTCGAGGCACCCGACATCACCGGCCATGTGCGGCTCGGCGTGCCCGATCTCTACGCGGCCTTTCTGTTGCCTTCGGTCCTGAGCGGCTTCTCGCGGGCCTATCCGCAGGTCGAGATCGAATTGCGCTGCTCGCGCAGCGTCAACCTGCACGCGGCGCTTCAGCACGAGGAGATCGACATCGCCCTGATGACGCGCCAGCCGGAATTCGGCTGGGGCACCGTCGTGCGCGAGGAACCGCTCGTCTGGGTGGCGGCCCGCGACTATGCCGTTCCTCCGAGCGGCGCCCTGCCGCTGGCCCTACTCCCGGCGGGAAGTGTCTACCGGCAGCACGCCCTCGACGCCCTCGGTCAGATCGGACGGTCGTGGAGCATCGCGGCGGTCAGCGACAGCATCGCCGGACTACAAGCCGCCGTCTATGCCGGCCTCGCTCTCTCCGCTTTCCCCCTCTGCGCTCTCGGCCCCCATGTCCGCCGCCTCGGCCGCGCCGACGGGTTGCCCGAGCTGCCGAGCTTGGAGATTGTCCTGCAACGCAAACCCAGCGGCATCGCCGCCGCAGCGGAGCATCTCGCCGAGTACATGGTGGCCGAGATCGGCAATGTCGGACGCTGAGTCCTTACCGATCTGCGCATCCACGGCAGGGCTCGCATGACGAAGCCGCCGTTGCGACGCACAAAACGAGAGACTAATTTGCGTGCATCGCAGCAATCACCGTCAGATCATGCCGCCCGTCGAGCGCCTCCGCCAGATTCTGCCCTTCGCCGTCGCCGTCTATCTCGCCGGCAGCGTGGCCCAACTCCAGGCAACTCAGCCGAGTCACACCGGATCGCACGGCATTTCGGTCGAGTCACTTGTCTCTGGCCTCAAGTGGCACATGCTCGAAATGGCCAAGAACGAGCAGGCCGAGATGACCTTCGCATCTCCGGGCAATTGATCGTTTCGGGGATCCATCCGGATCCCCAATTGCCGCGATCCCGGCTCCGGCTCGGCTTACTCCCATCGCTCGTGACTCTCAAACCGGCAATGCCATCCGCATCGTCGGCCGATGTCGCATGCGTGATTGACACCTCCGCCATTTCCTCATCTAATCGAACATATCGTTCCGTTTTTCGAGACATTCGCCCTCGAGATAGAACGTAAAAACCGAGGAAACGCAGTCGGCGAGGTGCAGGCGATGACAATCGCCCCCTACGACTTCATCATCGTCGGCGGCGGGACGGCGGGCTGCGTCCTCGCCAATCGCCTTTCGGCCGACGGCCGTCATCGCGTGCTGATGCTGGAGGCGGGCCCCCGCGACCGCTCGCCCTGGATTCATCTTCCCATCGGCTACGGGAAGACGATGTTCCACAAGACCCTCAACTGGGGTTTCTACACCGAGCCGGAGCCGACCATGGGGGATCGGCGCATCTACTGGCCGCGCGGCCGGACACTCGGCGGCTCCTCTTCGATCAACGGCCTGATCTTCGTGCGTGGGCAGCGCGAGGACTACGATCACTGGGCCGCGCTGGGCAATGAAGGCTGGTCGTGGAACGACGTGCTGCCGTTCTTCATCCGCTCCGAGCACAACACCAAGGGCGCCGGCCCGGCCCACGGCGTCGATGGGCCGCTCTGGTGCTCCGATATCGGGCAGCGGCACGAGCTGATCGAGGCGATCATCGCGGGCGCGGGCGAGCTCGGCGTGCCGCGCACGGACGACTTCAACACCGGCGACCAGAACGGCGTGGGCTATTACCAGCTCTTCACCCGCAACGGCCGGCGCTGCAGCACGGCGGTCGCCTATCTTCGCCCGGCGAGAGGGCGCCCCAATCTCCGCGTCGAAACCGATGCTCAGGCCGTCGGCCTGATCCTCGAAGGGCGCCGTGCCGTTGGCGTCCGCTACCGCCGGCACGGCCGGATGCAGGAGGCCCGCGCCGGCACCGAGGTGATCCTCGCTGCGGGCGCCTTGCAGAGCCCTCAGCTCTTGATGCTGTCCGGGATCGGCCCCGTGGAGGAATTGAGCCGCCACGGGATCGCGGTCGCGCAGGCGCTGCCCGGCGTCGGCACCAACCTCCAGGATCATCTCCAGATCCGGCTGATGTACCGGGTCGCCCGGCCGATCACGACCAATGACGACCTGCGCTCGCTATGGGGCAAGGCACGCATCGGCCTGCGCTGGCTCCTGACCCGCACTGGGCCGCTCGCGGTGGGGATCAACCAGGGCGGCCTGTTCACCCGCGTGATGCCCGGCCCCGGCACGCCGGACGTGCAGTTCCACTTCGCCACGCTCTCGGCGGATATGGCCGGGGGCGCCCCCCATCCCTGGTCCGGTTGCACCTTCTCGGTCTGCCAATTGCGGCCGGAATCGCGCGGCAGCGTCACCCTGCGCAGCGCCGATCCCTTCGCGGCCCCCGTGATGCGGGCGAACTACCTCGCGACTGAGACCGACCGGCGCTGCACCGTGGAGGGCATCAAGTTCGCCCGCCGCCTCGCCGCGACCGCGCCCCTGCGCGATCTGCTCACCGAGGAGGTGAAGCCAGGGCCCGGCACGCAGGGCGACGAGGCCCTGCTCGCCTTCGCCCGCGCCTCCGGCGCCACGATCTTCCATCCCTCGGGCACCTGCCGGATGGGGACAGACCCGCTCGCCGTGACCGATGCGCGCCTGCGTGTCCACAGCGTCGGTGGGCTGCGCGTCGTCGATTGCTCGATCATGCCGACGCTGGTCTCCGGCAACACCAGCGCCCCGGTGGTGATGATCGCCGAAAAGGCCTCCGAGATGATCCTGGCCGACGCGCGGGCCAGATCGGCCCCCGCCGCCGCGCCGGCGTTTGGGACACTCTCCGAGACCGCGCGGGAGGGGAGCCCGGCATGACGACGAGCCAGACCAAACCCACCGGAGGCGGCCTCGGCCGCGTCGTCACCGCCGCTCTGATCGGGGCGACGATCGAATGGTACGATTTCTTCCTCTACGGCGTCGTCGCCGGCATCGTCCTGAACAAGCTGTACTTTCCCGCTGACGATCCCCTGGTCTCGACGCTGCTCGCCTATTCGACCTTCGCGGTCGGGTTCGTGGCCCGGCCGCTCGGCGGTGTGATCTTCGGGCATTTCGGAGACCGGATCGGCCGCAAGAGCATGCTGGTCATCACGCTGATGCTGATGGGGGTCGCGACCTTCCTGATCGGGCTGGTGCCGACCTATGCGCAGATCGGTGTGGCCGCACCGGTCCTGCTGCTTCTGCTGCGGATCATCCAGGGCATCGGGCTCGGCGGCGAATGGGGCGGCGCCGTGCTGATGGCGTTCGAGTACGCCCCGCCGGAGAAGCGCGGCCTCTATGCGAGCATCCCGCAGATCGGTCTCGCCCTTGGGCTCTGCATCGCCTCCGGCGTCGTCGCGGCTCTCTCTTACGGGCTCACGGACGCGCAGTTCCTCGCCTGGGGCTGGCGGCTCGCCTTCTTGCTGAGCGCCGTGCTCGTCGCCGTCGGCGCCTATATCCGCCTCAACGTGATGGAGACGCCGGAATTTTCCCGGGTGAAGGAGGCCAATCGCGAGGCGGCGATTCCCTTTGTCGCCATGCTCCGCGACTTTCCCGGCAATGTGCTCGCCGGCATGGGCGCGCGCACCATCGACGGGGTGTTCTTCAACGTCTTCGCGGTCTTCTCGATCGGCTATCTCACCGGCACCGTGAAGATGCCGCGCACGCAGGCGCTGCTCGGCGTCACAGCGGCGGCGCTCCTGCTCTGCCTCACCATTCCGGTGGCCGGCTGGCTCTCCGACCGTTTTGGGCGCACCCGCGTCTATGCCTGGGGCTCGCTGCTGACCGGCTTCTCGGCCTTCCCGGCGTTCTGGGTCTTCCTCAACAGTGACGGCAGCACGGGCGCGATCTGGCTCGCGTTGATCGTGCCGTTCGGCATCCTCTACGCTTCGGTCTACGGCCCGGAGGCTGCCTTGTTCTCGGAGTTGTTTCCGGCGCGGGTGCGCTACACCGGTATTTCCTTCGTTTACCAATTCTCAGGCATCTTCGCGAGCGGCCTGACGCCGATCGTTGCGACGGCGCTGCTGCAATATTCGGGCGCGGAGCGGCCGTGGCTCGTCTGCGCCTATTGCGCACTCGCCGGCCTCATCAGCGCAGCCTCCGCGATCTGGATCGGCCGCAGGGCCCGGGCGGCGAGCCTGACGGCGCAGTCCTTGCCTGCCTCGTCGCTCAGCTCAGTGCGAAGGACATTCCATGATGCGAGGCACACGTAGAAATATATTCCACTTTCCTCATGGAAGACAGATAAGCCTTTCCATGAAGGCGGTGTGAGGACGACACCGGGATCCGGTGTCGAGGAGCGACGATGCTGCAGAAGAACCGCCTGATGAAGCTGCCCGACGCGCGCTCCCCGGTCTCCCGTCTCCGGGAATTGGCGCCGGGCATCGCCCTGTGCATCGCGGTCACCCTGATCTCGATCGGCCTACAGCATCTCGAAGAGGGCGCGTTCGAGCACCCCTATATCGAGGCGCTGGTGATCGCGATCCTGCTCGGCATGGCGATCCGGACCTTCTGGACGCCGAGCCCGCTCTGGCGCTCCGGCATCGCCTTCAGCGCCAAGCAGCTCCTCGAAGTCGCGGTGATGCTGCTCGGCGCCTCGATCAGCTTCGCGGCGATCGTCGCCTCCGGGCCGGTCCTGCTCGCCGCCATCGTCGCGACCGTGATCGTGACGATCTTGGCCAGCTTCGCGATCAGCCGCCTGCTCGGTCTCGCGATGCGGATCTCGATCCTGATCGCCTGCGGCAACTCGATCTGCGGCAACTCGGCCATCGCGGCGGTCGCCCCGGTGATCGGTGCGAGCAGCGATGACGTCGCATCCTCGATCTCCTTCACGGCGATCCTCGGCGTGCTGATGGTGCTCGGCCTGCCACTGCTGATCCCGCTGCTGGGCCTCGGCGCCGGCCAGTACGGGATTCTTGCGGGACTGACCGTCTACGCGGTGCCGCAGGTGCTCGCCGCCACCGTTCCGGCAGGGCTTGCGGCGACGCAGATCGGCACGCTGGTGAAGCTCGTCCGCGTGCTGATGCTCGGGCCGGTCGTCGTCGGCCTGTCGCTCCTGGCGCCCCGGCTCAGTGGAGCCGCGCCGCCGGCCGGTCCGCGCCGCTTCGATCCGTTTAAGCTGGTGCCCTGGTTCATCGTCGGCTTTCTTGTGCTCGCGGCCTTCCGCTCCCTCGGCCTCGTGCCGGATCTCGCGGTCGGCCCGATCACGCGGATCGCCGGCCTTCTCACCGTGGTGTCGATGGCCGCCCTCGGGCTCGGCGTCGATGTCCGGGTGATCGGTCGCGTCGGAGGACGCGTCACCGCCGCGGTGACGCTGTCCCTGGTGCTGCTGCTGCTGATCAGCCTCGGGCTGATCCACCTGCTTCGGCTCGGCTGAAGCGCATTCCGACGAAGTGGTCGCCGGTTCGCCGGAAGGATGCGCGTCAGAACAAAGCCGGATGAAGACGGCGGATCCGACCAAGAGATCCGCCCGAACAAGGAGGAAACCATGTTGCACCGACGCGCCCTGTTGCGCGGCGCCGGCTCCGTCCTGCTCGCGGGTGCCGCGGCCAGCCGGGCCCGCGCGGCCTCGTCCGACGCGGTCACGCTTCCCTTCGGCAATGGCGAGCGCCCGCTCGTCGCCTACCCGGGCAAGCGCCCTCTGATCCAGATGACGAGCCGCCCGCCGCAGCTGGAGACGCCGTTCTCGGTCTTCGACGAGGGGCTGATCACGCCGAACGACGCCTTCTTCGTGCGCTACCATCTCGCCGGCTTGCCCTCCGAGATCGACCCGGACACGTTCCGCCTGGAGATCAAGGGCAAGGTCGAACGGCCGCTCTCCCTGTCGCTGGCGGACCTCAAGGCGCTCGATCCGGTCGAGATCACGGCGGTCAACCAATGCTCCGGGAATTCCCGCGGCTTCTTCGAGCCGCGGGTGGCCGGCGGGCAGCTTGCCAACGGTGCCATGGGTTGCGCCCGCTGGAAGGGCGTGCCGCTGAAGGCGGTGCTCGACCGGGCGGGCGTGCAGGCCGGCGCACGGCAGGTGATGTTCGAGGGCCTCGACGGGCCGGTGCTGGAGAAGACGCCCGATTTCGCCAAGGCGCTCGACCTCGACCACGCCCGCGACGGCGAGGTGATGCTGGCCTATGCCATGAACGGCGCGGACCTGCCCTTCCTCAACGGCTTCCCGCTGCGCCTCGTCGTGCCGGGCTATTACGGCACCTACTGGCTCAAGCATCTCAACGCGATCACGGTGCTCGACACGGTGTTCGAGAATTTCTGGATGAAGCCGGCCTACCGCATCCCGGCCAATGCCTGCGGCTGTACCGAGCCCGGGAAGGCGCCGACGGCGACGGTGCCCATCAACCGCTTCACCATCCGCTCCTTCATCACGAATCTGACCGACGGCAGCACCGTCACGGCAGGCGCCGACACGCTCCTGCGCGGCATCGCCTTCGACGGCGGCTACGGCATCACCGAGGTCGCGGTCTCGGGTGACGACGGGCACAGCTGGAATGCGGCGCGCCTCGGACCGGACGAGGGCCGCTACGCCTTCCGCGGCTGGGAAGCGAGCCTGAGGCTGCCGGCGGGCGAGCACCGGCTGCGGGTCCGGGCGCTGAACCGGATCGGGCAGTCCCAGCCGCTCGAACCGCTTTGGAATCCGGCTGGCTACCTGCGCAACGTCGTCGAGACGACGCGCGTCACCGCCCGCTGAAGGAGGCCGCCATGACACGAACCGCCGCGCGCACCACACGCTCCAGCCTCGCCGCACTCGTCCTCATTGCCATTTCGGCCGCCTCATCCGCCGAGGCCGGACCCGTCAGCTACGATCTCCCGCCGGACACGGCGAAGCTTCGGCCCGGCCCCGGTCTCGAGGTGGTGGAAGCGAATTGCTTGACCTGCCATTCGCCGGACTACATCGCCATGCAGCCGCCCAAGAAGGGTCATGCCTTCTGGGCGGCCGAGGTCACCAAGATGATCAAGGTCTACGGCGCCCCTATCGCGGAGGCCGATGCCAAGGCGATCACGGACTATCTGGCCGCAACCTATTGATCGTCGGCGAGACCGCCGCAGGATCGGGTCCACGGGCGCCACGGCGTCCGCATGGTCGGCAGGAGGAGACGATGCGGGACGAAGCACGACCGGGCGCGACCGGACCGATGGCGCGCTCACGACGGCAGATCCTGGCGGCGGGGACCGCCCTCGTCGGCGGGAGCCTCGCCGGTCGGGCGGTGGCCGCCGAAACCGGTGGCACCGACACGCCGCCCCAAGGTCCGCCTCAAGTGCCGCGCTGGATGAAGGAGCCGGGGGCCGATGTCGGCAGCGAGCTCTACGGCCAGCCCTCGCCCTACGAGAAGGGCGTCATCCGCAACGTGCCGAAGGACGGCAAGCAGTACACCTCGGCGGCCAGCCGCACGCCGCTGCAGGAACTCGACGGCATCATCACCCCGAACGGCTTGTTCTACGAGCGGCATCACGGCGGCATCCCGACGATCGATCCCGCAGGGCACCGGCTGATGATCCACGGCTTGGTCGAGCGCCCACTGCTGCTGACCATGGACGAGCTGCGCCGGTTTCCCACCGAATCGCATATCTACTTCCTCGAATGCTCCGGCAATCCGGGCTTCGAGGCGATCCGGCAAGGCAAGACCGCCTCCGACCTCGTCGGCCTCGCGAGCTGCTGCGAGTGGACCGGCGTTCGGCTCAAGACACTGCTCGAAGAGGTCGGCGTAAAGCCGGAAGCGCGGTGGGTGGTCGCCGAGGGAGCCGACGCCGCCGCCCTCACCCGCAGCGTTCCGCTGGACAAGTGCCTCGACGACGCGCTCCTCGTCTTCAGCCAGAATGGCGAGCGGCTGCGCCCGCAACAGGGCTATCCGCTGCGCCTGCTGCTGCCGGGCTTCGAGGGCAACATGAGCGTGAAGTGGCTCCGGCGCCTCAACGTCGTGGCCGAACTCGCCTATTCCCGCGAGGAGACCTCCAAGTACACCGACTCGATGCCGGACGGCACAGCCCGGCAGTTCACCTTCGTCATGGAGGCCAAATCGATCATCACGCGACCCTCCGGCACGCAGCGGATCGCGAAAGGCTTCAACGAGATCACGGGGCTGGCTTGGAGCGGGCGCGGCCGCATCACCGGAGTCGAGGTGTCGGTCGATGGCGGCGGCTCATGGCAGGCCGCCCGGCTGCAGGAGCCGGTCCTGAACCGGGCCTTCACCCGCTTCCGCCTGCCCTGGACCTGGGACGGGCAGCCTACCACGATCCTCAGCCGCGCCATCGACGAAACCGGCTACGTCCAGCCGAGCTTCGCCGACCTGACCGCGATCCGCGGGATGAAATCGTTCTACCACAACAACGCGATCGTCCCTTGGCGGATCGCCGCCGATGGCGAGGTGTCGAATGGCTACGTTTAGGCGCGCCGGGCTTGTCTCGGTCTCTCTGGCTTTGCTCGCCTCCTCGGCTCACGCCGAGGGCCGCTTCGGCTTCGGGCGGGCGCCGAGTGCCGAGGAGATCGCGGGCTGGAACATCGACATCGACCGTGAGGGCCGGAAGCTGCCCCCCGGTCGCGGCAGCGTCGCGCAGGGGAAGGCCTTGTTCGAGGCCCAATGCGCCGGATGCCACGGCGCGCAGGGCGAGGGCGGCATCGGCGACCGGCTGGCGGGGGGCCAGGGCTCGTTGGCGACGCCGAAGCCGGTCAAGACGGTCGGCAGCTTCTGGCCCTACGCGCCGACCCTCTACGACTACATTTACCGCGCCATGCCGATGAACGCGCCGCAATCGCTCAAGCCCGATGAGGTCTATGCGCTCGTCGCCTATGTCCTCAACCTGAACGGACTCGTGCGCGACGATGCGGTCATGGATGCCGGCACGCTTCCGGCGGTGAAGATGCCCAACCGCGACGGGTTCGTGCCCGATCCCAGGCCCGACATTCGTTGACAGGACGCGGCGGGCGAAGCGCCGCGCCCTGCGTTTCAGGCCACCCGCTGCGGCCGCATGTCGGCGCGGTCGATGCCGGCGACGACGACCGGCTTCTTCATGGCGTCGCGGCGGAAGGGTTCGCCGAGTTCCTGGTTGAGCATCACCTCGATGAAGGTCGTCACCCCGTCGGCCTGGGCCTCGCCGGCCTGCTCGATCGCCTCGGTGAGCGCCCGCTGCGTCTCGACGCGCACACCCCGGAACCCGCATCCTTCCGCGATCTTGGCGTAGCTCAGCTTGGTGTCGAGTTCGGTGCCGACGAAGTTGTTGTCGTACCAGAGGATCGAGTTCCGCTTCTCGGCGCCCCACTGGAAATTGCGGAAGATCACCATGGTGACCGCTGGCCACTCGTCGCGGCCGATCGAGGTCATCTCGTTCATCGAGATGCCGAAGGCGCCATCGCCTGCGAATCCGAAGACCGGAAGATCCGGGCAGCCGATCTTCGCGCCGATGATCGCCGGAAAACCGTAGCCGCACGGGCCGAACATGCCCGGAGCCAGATATCTCCGGCCCTGGTCGAAGGTCGGATAGGCGTTGCCGATGGCGCAGTTGTTGCCGATGTCGGTAGAGATGATCGCATTCGCCGGCAGGCCGGCCTGGATCGCGCGCCAGGCCTGGCGCGGCGACATCTTCCCGCTCTCGCGCTCCCGCGCCTCGACGTTCCAGCGCGTGCCCTCGTCGTCATCCTCGTGGTCGAGCGAGGTGAGGGTCTGGGCCCAGGCGGATTTCGTGCGGTGGATCAGCGACTGCCGCTCCTCGCGGCCGGCATTGCCTGCCTCGGGCGAGAGCTGCCGCAGCAATTCCTGCGCGACATGCTTGGCATCGCCGCAGATGCCCACGGTGATCGGCTTGGTCAGGCCGATCCGGTCGGGGTTGATGTCGACCTGGATGATCTTGGCATCCTTCGGCCAGTAATCGATGCCGTAGCCCGGCAGGGTCGAGAACGGGTTCAGGCGCGTGCCGAGCGCCAGCACCACGTCGGCCTTGGCGATGAGTTCCATCGCCGCCTTCGAGCCGTTGTAGCCGAGCGGCCCGACCGCCAGCGGATGCGAGCCGGGGAAGGAATCGTTGTGCTGATAGCCGCACGCCACCGGCGCATCGAGGCGCTCGGCCAGCGCAACGGATTCCGGGATCGCGTTGCCGATGACGACGCCCGCGCCGTTCAGGATGACGGGGAATGTCGCTTTCGAGAGCAACGCCGCGGCATCGGCGATGGCCTGCCGCCCACCGGTCGGCCGCTCCAGCCGGACGATCTGCGGCAGCGCGATGTCGACCTGATGCGTCCAGAAATCGCGCGGGACGTTGATCTGAGCCGGCGCGCAGCCGCGCCACGCCTTCTCGATCACCCGGTTGAGCACCTCGGCGACGCGGCTCGGATCGCGCACCTCCTCCTGGTAGCAGACCATGTCCTCGAACAGGGCCATCTGCTCGACTTCCTGGAAGCCGCCCTGACCGATGGTCTTGTTGGCCGCCTGTGGCGTCACCAGCAGCATCGGCGTGTGATTCCAGTAGGCTGTCTTGATCGCGGTGACGAACCCGGTCACGCCCGGACCGTTCTGCGCCACCGCCATCGCCATCTTGCCGGTCACGCGCGAATAGCCGTCGGCGATCAGCGCCGCGTTGCTCTCATGCGCGCAGTCCCAGAAGGTGATGCCGGCCTTGGGGAACAGATCGGAGACCGGCATCATCGCTGAGCCGATGATCCCGAAGGCATGTTCGATGCCGTGCATCTGAAGGACTTTGATGAAGGCCTCCTCGGTCGTCATCCTCATGGCGCGCTCTCCCACCCTGGCTTTGCTTGGTCGTTGCGATCGGTCGCTCGTCGGCTCGGGCGGCGCCGGACCCGTAAGGGCCTGGTTCCGCCGGGTGGGCAAACCCCGGTTCGCCGCATCCTCACCCCGGCAAAACCTAGCTCTCGACCGCGCCCCGACGCAACAGAAATCTCGTTTTTTTACTTTTAACATTCAGGAAAACGGAATATGAAACAAATCGCCATGGACGATGCCGCCGAATCCTCGCCCGCCCTCAAGGCCTTCAGCCTCTTGGAGATCGTCGCCGGCATGGATCATCCGCCGACGCTCGCGGAGCTGACGGAGGCCGCCGGCCTGCCGAAGCCAACCCTGCATCGCTGGCTCGCCATGCTGGAGGGGGCCGACCTGCTCCGGCGGATGCCGGACGGGCGGCGCTACGAGCTCGCGGCACGCGCCACGGCGCTCGCTTTCGCGATCCTGTCGAACAATTCCGGCTCGACGCAGCGCCACCAGATCCTGGAACGCGTGGTTCGGAATCTCGGCGAATCCTGCAACCTCACGGTGCTGGAGGGCAGCGAGGTGATGTATCTCGACCGCGTCGAGGCAGCGGCCCCGTTGCGTGTCGCCTTTCAGAAGGGCTCGCGGGTTCCGGCCCATGCCTCGGCGAGCGGCAAGCTGTTCCTGGCGATGATGCCGCCGGCCAAGCGCGACCGGCTGATCGGAACGCTCACCCTGGAGCGCCACACCGCCAACACCCTGGCCGATGCGGAGGCGCTGCGGGCCGAACTCGGCCGGATCCGACAGGACCGCTACGCCTTCGACGACGAGGAATTCCTATCCGGCCTGTTCTGCGTGGCGGTTCCGATCTTCGACCGCAATGGGCGCGACTGCATCGCCGCCCTCGCACTCCAGGCGCCGGTGGTGCGGGTGTCCCGCGCGAACGCCGCCGAGCATCTGCCGACCTTGCGGGAGGCCGCCGAGGCCCTGGCCGTCACGCTGCGATAGGCGCCCGAGGGGCGCCGCGAGAGGAGACATCCCCATGACACCCTCGAAGGACCCCGCCATCCTGGTGCTGAACGCAGGCTCGTCGAGCGTGAAGTTCGCGCTTTTCGCGGCCGATTCCCTGCAGTTGCTCTGCCGCGGCGGCATCGAGGGCATCGGCAGCCGGGCGCGGTTCTCGGGCGTCGCCGGCGCGCAAGCGCACCTGTTCGAAGGGGAACTCGCGAACGACAGCGATCACGAGGCAGCCACGCGCTGGCTGCTCGACCGCATCCGGCGCGCCGATGGCATCGAATTGCGCGCGGCCGGGCACCGTGTCGTCCATGGCGGCCCGGATTTCTCGGCACCGGCCCTGATCGACGAAGCCGTCATGGCGCGCCTCGACGCCCTGATCCCGCTGGCGCCGGCGCACCAGCCGCACAACCTCGCGGCGATCCGCGCCGTCTCCCATGCATGGCCGAGCCTGCCACAGATCGCCTGTTTCGATACGGCGTTTCACCGGACGATGCCGCGGCTCGCCCAAATCTTCGCGATTCCCCACGATCTGACCGACCAGGGCCTCGTCCGCTACGGATTTCATGGCCTGTCCTATCAGCACATCGCCGACGTGCTTCCCGGGATCGCCGGTGCGCGGGCGATGGGCCGGGTCATCGTCGCCCATCTCGGCCACGGGGCGAGCCTGTGTGCCCTGCGCGAGGGGCGCAGCGTCGCCACCACCATGGGCTTCACGGCCCTCGACGGCCTGATGATGGGTGTGCGCTGCGGCGCTATCGACGCCGGCCTCGTGCTCCACCTGATCGAGCAGCGCGGCATGGCGCCCGCCGAGGTGTCCGAGATCCTGAACCGGCGCTCGGGCCTGCTCGGAGTTTCCGGCATCAGCAACGACGCGCGCACTCTGCTGGCGAGCGACGATCCCCGGGCGGCCGAGGCACTCGATCTGTTCGCCTACCGCGTGGTGCGCGAGGCCGGCTCGATGATGGCGGCTTTGGGCGGCCTGGACGCCTTCGTCTTCACCGCCGGTATCGGCGAACGCTCGGCCCGCATCCGCGCCACGATCGCCGAGGGATTGGCCTGGACCGGCATTCGCTTGGACGCGGCGCGCAACGCGGCCAACGACACCCGGATCAGCGCCGACGACGCGACGGTCCCGCTCTACGTCGTCCCCGCCGACGAGGAAGCGCCCATCGCCCGTGCCGTGATCTCACAAATGCTTTCGGCCTGAGGCCATCGGCCGGATAGAGGGCTCGGCGCGCTGCGCTTGGGTCTCGCTAGTGCCGGCAAGCGTGAAGCGCGCCTCGCGCGGAGGTGATAAGCCGGAGCGCCGATGTCCTTCAGCCGGCATCGACCTGCCCTGGCGCAGCGAAGCCGGCAGATGGAGTTGGAGCGGGTCGGCCAAGCACCCAGTTCATGCTGCTAATGTTTTTACAAATCAGTCGGATCTAGAATCTCGGGAATGAAGACTGCATTGTCGACGCTTGCTTTGGAAGCTTTTTCCAAAGCGTCAACAAGCTTCTCTCCCGCTTCATAATCTTCAGTGATAAGCCCGAGCTTGCAATACATATCGATATTATTACTAATTTTTCCAGGAAATCCTTCACCTGGATGTATATTTATTAATTTTTCCCCGGTGAAAAACAGCGTCCTATTTGATTTATGCTTCTCAAGATAACCGTGATTATTCATCTTGAGGACTTGAGGTGAGTTTTCAGATATTGAGCTAAGCTTTGTCATAATAGCAGACACATTACCGACCGACGAAAAATGCCATCCCGCAGCATCAACGAAGCCAAAGTCCATATTTTTGATTGCCCTAGCTTCGCTGAAATTCGGGATACTATCTATTTGTGATTTTGGCCCGCCAAAAGTCTGCGACCATGTTCTCGCGGTGGCCGTCATTAGGTTTAATGATTGGTAGAATAAAAGCGTTTCGATATAGCATTTTCTCGTTTCGCCCTTCAGCCGGTTGACCCCGTCTGGGCTCAGAATCTCATCCACATCAGAAATTATGATCAAATCTTCGGGCGATGCATCTTCGAATCCTTTTCGAAGGCACTCCCGCTGGTAATATTGCCTTACCCACGGATCGTCAGTATCCGGAGTATCATCGACTATTAAATGCCGAATCTTTTTAAGCCATGGCGCGAACCTCTCACGATTTTCGGAGAAATATAAGGGCTTATGATTTCCCTTGAATGTAACCGTAGCTTCTACGATTACAAACACGTCGACCGAATCGTCCAACTCATCCAGTCGGATTTCCAACAGATCCAGCTCGTTGAAAAATAAAAAGCAGTCGAAAACGCGCATTTTTCCCTCCTTCTGATAAATAAATGTGGATAAGGTGCCGGATCGAGATTATTAAAGATGCCGCCTAATCTGCAGCCGGTCAATGAGCAATCTTTAACCCGTTTGCAATGCTGGCGACGTTCAGCGCTTTCGATCTTTAATTGATGCTAGCGTGCTGCTCTGCACGACGAATTCTGGTGTGAGGGGCCTCGTGTTGGCGGCCATCTCAGCAGCGGCCCTTTGTTCGTTTGCGGCCGGCATCACGACCACCGCGTTGTTCGAGCTTCCAGCGTATAGCCAAGCCAAGGCCTCGAAATTCCTCACCACCGGTCCACGGACGTAGAGCTGCCAGTACTCGTCGCCGACGCCTGCTGCCTCAGGCAGTTCGGGTTCGCCGCTAAGACCGATGACGTTCGGTCGCGAACTGATCGTCATGCCGAGCGTCCTACCACGTCTTGAACATCCGACCGACATTTCAGATCCAAGCTGTCAGGACTGCAGCTTCGCGAAGGAGGATCACGGCTGCAGGCTGACGGCATAGGGGCGCCAGATTGCTCCAGGCTTACCGGTCGGTTGAGCCTATGCCTCGAGCGACCCGAACCGCGCGCCGGACGCTTGATCCGGAAACCGGCGATCTGCTCGCATCATCCCGCTGCTGCCCTATGGCTCTCTCCGGCACCCATGCGGGCCGGTTTGCCGTTTGGCGTGAGCGCATAGGCATACCAAGGGCCGTCGTCGTTGAAGGCGTCGACCATCGCGCGCAGTCGGACGATGACGCAAACGATCTCGACTTTCTAAATTGAAATAAACCTACCTAGAACGCGAACTGCACGTATCAACAATCGATAAATACTGTTTTACGAGCTCTAGTTCTTTGTTTTTTCGTCCTTCAGATTGCTTGGAATGCTGATCTACGAAATTGTACGCAGTTTCCATCGCTGCCTTAACATCACTCGCGCCAGCGATTTCTCTAGGTATGCGCATAATTTTAAGATCGCCAGCCGCAACTTGCGCACGAAAATCGCCTAATTTTTCGCCAAGTTTTGACAGTTCACGAGAGTCTATAAGACAATCAAAGGCCAATACCGGTGCCGAATCCAAGCAAATACCGAATAGAACCGAAAGCAGGAGCTTGATGCGCATGATGACACTACACAATATTGCCAGGTACGGCCGATATCTCGGACAAAGCCATCAGCGTCATTATCATTTGTGCTTCCCTCAGCCGATACTCCGGCGCGATTCACAGTGAGTGTGTTGACTCAATGGATTGATGACGACTCACCGCTGCCCGATCCGCTCGGCGCTAACACCCATCTGTCCGGCCAGGCAAAACGAGACGAGATATGCAGAACGATCATTAGGTGCAGCGCGCGATGAAGGCTTGGTTGCGCTCGGCAGGCACCGCGCAGCCAAGCAACGGCTCATCGATGTATGAGGCGGATGGGCGCTGCTACGTCGAACTCTGGAACGTGAACGGCACACTTGCAGTCTACCGCATCCTGAATGACGGCAGGCTCAAGCGGCTCGAGCGCTGGCCTCGCCCGGACGCGCCCGTCAAGCGTCCGATGCGCTACCATCTGGCGAACAACGCGGGTGATCTCAGGAAGATCACGAAGCAGACGCTTGCGCGGATCGGGGGCAATGTCTGATGTATCAGGTTGACGAGACGGTTCGTCCTTGGCGTAACCAGACGCTGATGACCGTTCTGCAGTCGAGAGCGACGACATAGACGAACCGATCTTCAAGTGCTCGTGGGGTATCGGCGAGGCAAGGCTTGAGGGTCTATTCCGCGGCGACGACATCGAGAGTGTCGATCCGAAGTGTCTGTTTGAGCTCGATGTTCTCGCCGACACACTCGCGGAACTGGATCGCGCCTGACCCGTCCAGCAATATCAGGAAATGAGAAGGGCGTCGGCGTATCCCGCCGAGGCCCTTCTTATTTGGCGCTGGCAATGCTCTCGTAGCCTGAGCAACGTTCCGGCATTCAGCCGCCTGACGGCCCGACAGGAACGATAGGACGCCCGCGAGACAGCGGCTAGGCTTCGATTGTCATTGACCTCGCACCGGCGTCACTTTCTCGGGCGCCATATTCGCTACACCACTTGTGCCACAAAGCTACTACAAAGCTTTGCACAATCCGAAGGCTAAGCGGTTGATTTCCAACGACAAAATCAAGTGGCGGAGAGGGGGTCCGCCCTCCCCTCATCCGTAGCCGTCCGAGCCCGTCCGAGCCCGTTTACGAAACGCCCTTGCGCCGCCATTGCTTACCGGCCGATTTGCGCGGATCGGTCCGAGCGGGTCCGAGGCGATCCGCCCCGATCCGACGTCCGTTGGTGGGGTAGATGGTGGGGTAGATGGCGCGGGCGATCAATCGGCTATCGGCGCGGACCGTGCAGGCGCTGACCGAGCCGGGCCGTCACGCCGACGGGGACGGGCTATACCTCGTCGTCGACGAGAACGGCGGCAAGCGGTGGGTCTACCTTTTCCGGCTAGCCGGCAAGCGCCGGGAGATGGGCCTCGGCCCGCTGCGTATGGTCTCGCTCGCGCAGGCGCGCGAGCTGGCCGGTAAGGCGCGGACGATGGCGGCGCAGGGGCTCGACCCGGTCGCGGCGCGCCAGGCCGCCCTCCCCTCGCCCGAACCGGCTCCGCAGACTGCCCCGACCTTCGCCACGCTCGCCGACGCTTTCATGGATGACCGCTCCGGCGAGTGGCGCAACGCGAAGCACCGGCAGCAGTGGCGCAACACGCTGACAACCTACGCCGCGAACCTCTGGACGATGCCGGTCTCGGACATCGGCACCCCGGAGGTGCTGGCGGCCCTGCGGCCAATCTGGCGCGAGAAGCCCGAGACGGCGAGCCGGGTGCGCGGCCGGATCGAACGCATCCTTGATGCGGCGAAGGTCGAAGGGCATCGCGAGGGTGAGAACCCGGCGCGCTGGCGCGGGCACCTTGAGCACACGCTGCCGAAGGCCGCGAAGCTCTCGCGGGGGCATCACCCCGCCCTACCCTATCAGGACGTGCCCGCCTTCGTCGCCGCGCTGCGCTCGCGCGTTGCCGACTCGGCCCGAGCTCTGGAACTGATCATCCTGACCGCGGCGCGCTCCGGAGAGGTCCGCGGCATGCGCGCCAGCGAGGTCAATCTAGAGGCGGCGGTGTGGACCGTGCCGGCCGAGCGGATGAAGGGCGGGCGACAGCACCGGGTGCCCCTATCCCGACCAGCCCTGGCGCTCCTGGCGCCGCGGCTCGCCGCCGTCGGCGCGGACGATCTGCTGTTCATGAACACCAATGGCGGCATGTTCTCCGACATGGTGTTCGACGCGCTGTTCAAGCGAGCCAAGGTTGAGGGCATCACGACCCATGGCTTCCGATCCAGCTTCCGCGACTGGGCCGGCGACGAGACCGATTTCCCCCGGGAGGTGATCGAGGCGGCGCTGGCGCATCTCGTCGGCGATGACGTCGAGCTCGCCTACCGCCGCGGGGATGCACTGGAGAAGCGCCGTCAGCTCATGGACCTCTGGGCGTCCTTCGTCGCGGCCGAGAATGGCGCGGCATCAAGGAAGGCTTCCAGATCGCGGTGACGGATCACGGTGCTAGCGCCGATCTTCCGCGACGGGATGCGCCCGTCCTTGATGTATTCGAACAGGGTCGAGCGGCTGATGCCGATGGCGGCAGCGGCGTCCTCGATCCGATAGGCAAGCGGCACGATCGAACCGCCCCTCTCTCTAGGCACGATCCTCTCTCCCCTCGTCGGCGGTGGTGAACCATAGTACGGCGCCGATGACGGTAGCCGTTCCGGTGCCGACGCTGAGCATGCACAGTAGGCTGTGGAGCAGATCAGTGGGGGTCACGGGCGAGACCCTGGGTTGTCGCACCACATCGGGTTTTCGCCGCTCGCGCCGAACAGGTCCGGCAGAGCGGCCTCCACGACTTGCGTCAGGGTGGTGAGCAGTTCGTCCTCGGCGCACTTGGCGTTGCCGCGGATATCCTCGTCGAGAACGGCCAGATCCTCCGGCTGCTCGCCGACGATGTAGGCCTCGCCCGAGATGAAGCCCTGCAGCACCATATCGACGACGATGACGCCGATGAGGTCGCGCTTAGCAGGTGGGAGACCACGCCAAGCCGCAACGACATCTGTGATGGAGGGGATCGTCATGATAACCCTCCAAGCCGATTCGGAATCTGTTGGGCAAGATCTTGTTTTAACTCAGGAAATTTCCGTTCGGAGAGGCAAAAAGACCTTTCCGACTCACATGCTAGCACTCGGGCGATGTGGCGCAGGTAGCTACCGCCTGCAGACCAGCGTTCGGTCTCCTCGGCTTCGACGGCATAGCGCTCGACCAGAGCCCTTAGGCCGGCCAGTGTCGTCGGCATGACCTGCGTCAGCCGCTCGAACGCGACCGTCTCCGCGTAGGAAGCAGCATTGGCCCGGCGCATCTGCGCGTCGTCGTCTTCATCCAAGCCAACGAGGGCTGCGAGGTGTTGACGCTGCGCCTCGTCGGCAGCGGCGATGGCCGCGAAGACCGGATCTTCGGTATCGGCCTGGGTGATGCGGCGGAGCGCGGTCATACCTCGCCTCCCTCGATCTCGGCGAAGGCCACGGGCATCCGTTCGGCTGCGCGAGCCCATACCTCAGCGAAAACCTCCGGCGTCAGCATCTCCTCAGCCGCGTCGACAAAAGCCTTTCGCTTCACATCCTTGCGCAACGTGACAGGCTCGGGCTGAGCGGCACGCTTCTCAGCCCGCCGAAGCTCGCCGATGCGCTGTTGCACGCCCGGCCGCTGCCGGCGCTTCTTCTTCAGCGCCATCTCGGCCCGCTTGCGCCAGACCGGACCGTTGCGGCCGTCGTCGAAGGCGAGCTGATCCTCGATGCCGAGGATCGCCCCGTCGAGATCGTCGATAATCGCCTGCCCCTCGGCCGCAGTGGTGATGTCATCGAGATGGACCTCTCTTCCATCGGAGAGGACCACGACATTGACGCCGCGGATCGGGCGTTCGGTGGAGGTGGCGCTCATGCCGCCTCTCCATCGAGCCCGGCCCAGCGGATCTGCGCGTCGCCCGTGATCAAGGCGGCGAGCGTCGGCTCCGCAATGCCTTCGTCTTCGGCTTCAGCGTCCCCGTCCAGATCATCGAGGAAGGCGATGAGGCGGGCGGTGACGTCGAGGGCCTGCTCGATCGCAAGCTCGACGCGGCAGCGAAGGGTGGCGCGATCAACGGGCCGCGCGAGGTTCAGGATGCAGATCTCGGCCACAGCTCAGTATCCCTTGAGCAGGGTCCGGCCGCTGATGGCCGTGTCGATGTCGAGGGCAAGTCGGCCGTCCGTGCCGTAGTCGTCTCGCGCCCGTCCGTTCCACCAGAGATCGACGTATCCCAACCACGCGAGGGCCAGCGTCTTCGCCGGCAGGTTCTCTTGCGTCGCAGGGAGGGCCTCGGCGGCATCGATCAGTGCGTAACGCTTCTCACTCAACGCCCGCGTTGCTTCGCATTCTTCTTCGTCGAAGTGCCTGGGGTCGTTGGCCCACTCCCGCCAGCCCGCCAGGATTTCGTCCGTGAGCTTCGAAGCCGCCATCGGCGACCCGTCCACGACGGCAGCCAGTTGATCCAGGCGGTACTCTGCCCGAAGTCGCTCAAGGTGGCGATCGCGTTCGGCCGTTGGGAAGCCTGCATAGGCGTTGGCGCGTCGATCGAATGCGCTCTGCGCGATAGCGAGCAGCCGCTCGGCCTCGTACCGGATCGCGTAGTCGGTCGCCAACAAGGAACGAGGGTTATCAGCAGGGTACGGTAGGAAGCCGTCGCGCTCCATCTCGGCCAGGAATTCGTCCGCACGAGCCCTTCGCTCGTGCAGGGCTGCTCTGAGCCCGATGTCGTCCCCTAAAAGTGCTTTGACGGCCGAACACATGGCGGTCAGCGCCTTCATCGCGTCGTTGTCGGCATCGACGACAGCGTTGCGCAGCACCGCACCGGGCAGATAGTCGGCCAAGGCAACGAGCCCCGCGAGCGTGGTCGGCGAGACCTCAGCCAGCGACGCGTATGCGTCGGCTTCCCGCTTCTTCGGCGCTTCGGCCGCCGCTTCCAGCGCGGTGAAAGCAGGATCGGTTTGCAGCGTGTCGGAGACCGTCCGCAGATGCGGGAGCCAAGCGGCGTAGGCCGCCTTGTGGTTGGCGATCACCGCAACAATCGGATCAGCGCCCTCCTGTGCATCGACTTCCGCAGGCGGGGCAACCTCGTCGGGATAGGCCAGTGCGAACATCTCATGGAGGCGGGTGTTGCGCGCCGCCTCCTCGGACTGGAGATCGCGCCGCATCGTTAGCACGAGCAGATCCTGCAGTTCGGCGCGGGACTGGCTAGCCATTGCAAGCGCCTCGTCGCTCGATGCGGCGCTTGAGAAGTCACCGGCGATGGCGCTGCGGACCTTGTCTGGGGTCCAAAGTGTCGACGAAGCGCCGATGCGTAGGCGCTCATAATCCCCGTCGCCGATGCGGGTAAGACGATCGTACTCGGTGCAGGCCGCGCGCCATGCCGCCATGGCTTCAGGGGAGCCGGGCTTCGGCAACGCGCGCTCTGAGAGCATCCGAGCGATCCCGGCCTCGGCTCGCGCACGTCGCGGCTTGGCTCGGGCAGCACCGGCTGGCGGTTGCGCAGCGGGCATGGGGGTGCGATTGCGGGACTGGTCCTGCAGCATGGCATTCATCCGTTGTGTCAGGTGGGGCTACAGGCCTCCGTCGGTGGTCCAGGCCGGCGGGGGCCGCTTTGTCTCGCGTTTCAGCGCGGTGATGCATATTGCCCCTAAAGGGGAACTCTCGTCAACCCCTTTAAGGGAAACCACGCGTGGGGATGCTCTGCGCCTATCCACAGGCGACAGGCCCCCACCAGACTCGACAACGTGACGACCCCGCCCCACGATAGAACAAGACGTGAACAAATTGCAGGGGGGTGCGGGTGGGGGCGAGGATCGGGACGGACGACTCCGAACTCAAGGATCTCGCCTACCTGTACGTCACCTGTGACGACTGCGGTCACCAGGGATGGTGGTCGCGGGCTCGGCTGAACCAAGCCGAGCACAAGGGCTTCCGATCGCTCCAGTCCCTGGGGAGCAAGTTCAAGTGCCGGCGGTGCGTAGATCGAGGTGGAAGCGGCCGGAACGTGAGCATCCGTCCCGTCCTTCGGGAGGATGCGGAGCAGATGGGCGGCCGTCGCTGACATCCTGCTGGACCCGGACGGCGCGGCCGTCAGCCCCCCGAAGCATCACAACGGCTGGCGGCACTGGCTTCGGCGGCGAGGCGGGCGACGGCGCTCCAATCCTCGCAGCCCGCATGCCAAGCACCGAGAAGCTTGAAGCGGATCGCCCGGTCGAGGCTGTCGTTCGGCCGGCGCTGTTCGATCTCGGCGATGATCGCTTCCAAGCCGCGATGATGGTGGTCGGCGATCTCGTCCAAGAGATTCGAGGACAGGACGTCGGCTCCGGCACGCGGCGAGTTGGCCTCGTGCGTGAAGGCGAACGAAGCGGCGTCGTGCGCCTGAAACAGGCTGTAGAGACCGCCGATGCTGAGTGTGCTCAGATTCTGCCGGGCGGTATCGCCGTTTGCGAGCATCCGGTCGATCGTGGCGTCGTAGCCTTTCCCCCGGACCGCAGCGATGGCGCGGGTGACGGGGCCTCCTGAAGAAGGCGTGCGGGTGCAATCGCTGGCGGATGCCATCGGGATCGGTCCTTCGATCTTGAGGGTCTCGATCCGGCGCGGTGACGTGGTTCGCGCCGGGCTGCTCTCTTTTGCCTGCGGTTGCCGACGCAAGCTCATCCAAAAAAGGTTCAACTTCACCCGAGATTGGCGGCAGCCCGTCACCGGGTAGAGATTCTGTCAGCCCGGTCGTGGGGCTGAGCCTTGCTGAAGCCCCTTCGTTTTACGCGCTCTGGCTCGGACAGTTGTCCGAAAAGTGCCCCACAGTTGGGGGGAGAATTTTGACAACTGTCGTGCGGTTTTCGGGGAGGTTCCGAGGCGGAGCGGCCCGCCATCGGGAAAATGCTCAGCTCAGCACCCAACCGAAATAGCAGGCTGCCCGCAGTACGCTCAGTGCAGCGGTCGGTTCAGAACCTCGGCGAGCTTCACCAACCCCTTCGCCGTGACGAGCACCCGCGTAGCGACCCGCTCGCGCCCCTCGTTGTCCGTGTAGAGGTGGTCGTCGTGCTCCAAGTAGCCGGAGCGGCGCTTATCGTCGTAGGCGAGCCAGTTCTTGTTACCGGCCCGCTTGAAGATCCAGCGCTCCGCCTGCAACCGGGCGAAGAGGACGTCCCGGCCGGTGCCGAGGGTCTTGGCGGCATCCGTGATGCACATGGAGCCCTTGGCGCCCTCCAGGCGCTCCAGCTTCTTCACCTGCACGCCCTGGGTGGCGATGATCTCGTCCTTTTCCGCGACCTGCTTCTGCAGATGGTCGAAGACCGCGAGCATCACCTTCGGGTCGGACGGGTCGAGGATGAAGCGAGGCTGGGTCTCGCGCGCCTCCAACTCCTGCCACCGGTCGATGATCGCGGCGCGAAGCTCGACGCTGTAGCCCGAGACGAGGATCAGGCACTCGCGCTTGGGGAGATTGAAGCAGGGGCGCGTTTCGCCTTTCGCATCCCGGTAGACGGCCCCAAAACTGGGGGCGTCCACACCAAGCCCTTCCAGCATAGCGCGGATGTCCCGCATGACGTGATCGTGGCGCTTCCCCATCCGTTCAGCGATCTCCTTGCTCGACATTGTGAGCGGCATCGCGCCGAGGGTCGCGGGAGGATGATGGGCCGTGGTATGCTGTTCCATCTGCGGCCGTCTCCTAGCCGTGGATTTCGGGACCGCCCTGCAAGGCGGTGTCGTTGGGACCGACGGCGGGGGCTGTTGCCTGCAAGCTTTCCCCCGTCGTCGGCTTTGCCCTTTCCATCCGCTCACGGATGGATCGGATGATTTCGCTGTTCTGCGATGTGGCGTGTTTCGCGGCCTGATCTTCAATCCAAATTTTGATGTCCGGCGGCAGCCGCAGCATCAGCTTCGGCCAGCCCCGCTGCCCTTGCTGCATATCCCTACCCTTGTCACGGGAACCATGGCAAAATGCTAGCGATCTGACACGGTGTCAACTCGCTATTATGGAAAAAATGTCAGATCGCTACTATCGATCGCGCTATGAGCAAACCTCCTGCGCCGAGCGACCTCGCTGACAAATTCATGCTGCGCATGCCAGAGGGGATGCGCGATCGCCTCAAAGCCGAAGCTGAGGCGAATAATAGGAGTATGAACTCAGAAATAGTCGCTCGCTTACAGCAAACGTTTGATAGAGGACGCCCGGACATCAATTTCCAGAAAGAAGTCGAAAAAATTCTTTCGAGAGTAGCCGCAGAAGTAGCAATTAAAACAGCGAGCAGGACCTTGGGAGCGGTTATCGACATGGAATATTCTTCAAGAGATTTAACAGACATGGAAAAAGTTGAAAAACTTGTTAGAAAGATAACTGGAAAAGAGGATATTAGAGAAGACGATCCGGAATTTGCGGGAATGAGGTTCAATGCGGACGCGCAGAAGTCTTAGCTGTTAAGGCGTCGTCCGCCGGTTTATCCACCCCGCCCACTCAGAAATATTGCGCTTTTCCCCTGCCTGGGCATAAAATTGGGCAGTGCAAATCTTCAGAGACGATTGCTTGTCGCAAGCGATTTTGAGCATGGGGAGTGGAATGTCGACTTACTGTGTAACTTTCAGAATTGCTGATCGCCCAGTGGGTGGGGCGTCATACGCCGAGCGCAGGCAGAGACTAATCGACAACATTCATCGGGAGGGCATGGGATTCTGGGATGCAACTACATCATTCTTTTTGGTAGAAGCTAACGAGTCGACGAGCGAATTTGCGGCACGCGCCTGTGCCGGTCTAAGCGATAAATTCGACATTGTCGTAATATTTGACCCGGACGATATGTCTATGGTTTATTTTGGTGCTGTTCCCAGTCCGAACGTTTTAGGCTCGTTTTTCCGATTCGCGAGTAAGTTGCCGTGAACATCAATTGGGGTACCGAGATCGCGAGCAGCGCCCACCATTTGGCGTAGAGTTATGGATGTCCCTACCGATCCTTCGGCTTAGGCAGCCTGTCCTAAGCTCGGATGGCGGTTTCACCGGTTTCTTCGCTCACTCAGCAAACTGCTAGGAGGCTTCATCGGTCTTAGGTTCCTGAGGGGCTTTTATAGCGCGCATGAAGTGAGTGAGTCCGTTGCCCGGTTCAGTCTTCTTGTTAGCTGGCCTAGATTTTCGATATCATCGCCATGTTTGTAGGTCGGACATAGCGCTTCGTTCATCCCTGCAGCCACTCTTCAAACTGCCTAAGATCAACGCAAATGAATCCCTTATCTTCTAAAATTTTTCTGCGCGATGCTTCTATGATTGGGGCATATAATACTTTTTCGATTTTCCAATTTGCGTATTTTCTACCGAGTTCGGTCTTTCTAAATCTTTCAATATGGCCAGAAAATCTCAGGAGTGCTTCGCTATCGTGAGCGCTGGCCGTTCGTTTGCACGACCCAACCCTCAAAATTCGGTCGTCTTCATTGATCGCTACGACATCGATTTCAATGTCTGACCCATCGGGCCTATTCCAATATCCCTTAACAAGATGCGACAATTTGAAATCGCCAACACCTTTGCGAGAGCATTCCTCTATGAGCAGGCGTATCATCTTTTCGAAAGCAAAGCCTTCGTGCGACATAAGGCTCGTGTCCGCTTTGGAAAGCGCCTCACCAACAGGCCTTATTCTCGCCAATTGGACATTTCGCACAATTGACCCAAGCCAAGCAGTAAGAAAATTATCAGTAATCTGGTACCGTGTTTTTCGGCCGCTTTCTTTAGCAAAAATCGGATGAACTCGTTCAACCATCTGATATTTTTCTATCAAAATTTTCAAATAGGCGCTGAGCTGTTTGTCGTCAGCACTACCAGTTCTATTGTATTCACTTTTTAGAACACCATGCGAGCATGGACCCATTTTAGCAACAAGCTTGAGCAAGCTGTCATAGCGTCCACGCAACTCTCTGAGAAACCAGTTGTCGGCCTCGTCTTTTAGGGGACTTGACCCTTCAAAGAACATTTTCCTTAGTGTGGCATCTCGATAATTTATGTCTCTCCTTAAAACATCATGGTCAAAGCAGTCTCTGTAAAATTTTGGCACACCTTCGAATATAGACCACAACATTAGCCATTGATGGGGATCGTCAATGTCATGTTCGCGGAACATCTCGAACAAAGTTTCGAAATCCCAATGTCCAACGTTGATGCGGTGAGTGACTCGATTGAAAAGCGGTGACGTCTTGTCTTCTAAGACGGCCGTCATTTCAGTATGGATCGATCCGAGAGCAAAAATACCGCCACGCGCCTCCGACATACGAAGGCTGTCAATTCTAAACTGCAAGTGTGATAAGAATTGGTATAGGGAGTCGCGATGAAAATATTGGAATTCGTCGATGGCACACATGTACCCACGCTCTGCAAGCATGCTTAGCACAAGGCAGATGTCGCTGAAACTTGAACAAGCTTCTTGCGCAAATTCTAAATCACCAAACGTATCCTCAAGTGCTTCTTCGAAAACCTGTATAACCCCGCGCTCATCGCTGTCTGGTATTTGAACGTACAGCCCCCTGTTCGGTAAGCCGCGCTTCCGGAGAGCCTCTTGTATCAGAGATGTTTTTCCGATCCGGCGGCGACCTGAGATTGCGCAGAAGAAAAAGTCGCCTTTCAGCAGAAGCTTGTCGACCTGCGCCAACTCTGCTCGACGTCCGTAAAAGCCCCAACGAGCCACGACCCACCCCTTAGCGTAAAAATAGTTACCTTATCGAGGTTTTTTCACAAAACCGTTTACTTTCAGTGGTTTAGATGGATGAAAATGATGAGCGCTGTGATGGGAGTTAGGCCGGCTGCTTACTGTCCCCCCATCGAAGCCGTCTAGCCCATTCGTATCATTCACGCCCAGCTTTCCCAATTGTCGTGCGAAAATGAAGTTCGGCGAGTTAGCGGTGCGGGTGCTGCTTGCCGCAGCACCGAGGGCTCCGACGTCCGAGGTCATGGGGCTACGCATGATGGCTAGATCCCAATCAGTTCCGGCCACGGGATCACCCGGTGCACCCGCACTACATCCGCCTCGTCGATCGGCTCCAGCTGCTCCGGCGGATTGTGCTGCTCCAGCCGCAGCTTGCCACCGCCACGGCTGACGAGGCGCTTCACGAAAGCCGGCCCTGGCTCGCCCTCACGCTCACCGCGTAGCTCGACCACGACGTAGTCGCGCGGCGCTGGCCGGCGGTGCGGGTCCACGTAGATCGGGCTGCCGTCCTCGTAGGCGGGCGCGACGCTGTCTCCGACGAGATAGACGACGTAGACGTCCTTGCGGTTGGCAATGCCGGGCGGCCGCGGCGCGTGGTCGATCAATTGGCCGTTGAAGCTGAAGTCGCCGCCGTTGCCGCCCGAGCCGGTGCCGTACACCGGCACGTTCCGTGGCCCCCTGAAGGCGCCCGGATCCACCGCTTCGGCCTGATCGGGGATGGCCGCATTCGGCGGTGGTAGCGTTGAGGCAGGGGTTTGCCGCTCGCCCGCGGCGCTCGCCCCCTCGCCGATGACCCGGCTGGGCAAGACCGCGAACGCCCTAGCAGCCAAGGCGATGGTCCGCTCGGTCAGGCCACGCTCGCCGCGCTCAAGCTTGATGAACTGACCGCGCGACACACCCATTGCGGCGGCCGCCTCCTCGTGCGTCCAACCGCGCTCAAGCCTGAGTTCTCGAAGGGCATTCCCCATGAGGGGAGAGATGACCCGTAACGGGCCTGCTTGTCCTGTCCCTTTCTGGGGTTGACTATCTTTCCCTTTGGGGGAAATATGCTCGCCCATGAAGCTCATCGACTACATGCGCGCGGAAAAGCTGGACGACGTGACCATGGCGCGGCGCGTCGGTGGGATCACCCAGCACTGCATCCGCAAGCTCAAGTACGGCGAGCGCGGCCCGTCGCTCCAGACGGCCATCCGCATCCACGAAGTCACTTCCGGCATCGTAGGCCTGACCGAATGGCCGAGGAAGCGTGTGGGCTGCGCTCCCGATACCACCGAGCCGCGGAGCGTCGCATGAGCACTGCTCCCTCCATGGCGCGCCACCGGATGCAGGCTTCCCCCTCCCCGCTTGCGGAAGGGGTGGCATTCGAATGCACGGAGAGGTTTCGTCCGCTCTCGTTGACGGAGAGGGGGAAAGTCGAACCGGTGGTGTTGGAACGACTGAGGGGTTCGGTGGGCCTCAGCTCCATCGAACCGGGGTCATGCTTCTTTTTCGCCCCAGCCGGCGCTCTGCTCCGCCAGCGCCGCGAACGCCCTGCCCATCTCCGACATCGCGCGCGGTACGACCTCCAGCGTCGTCACGTCCTTCACATCGAACGTGACGTGAACCTCCAGGGAGCAGTTCGGCCGGGCGCAGTTGAAGCGGACCTCGAAGGTCTCGACTACGCCGTTGCCGTCGACCTCCATCTCGCGGTCGACGCTTTCCAGCTCGACGGAGAACATCTCCTCGTTCTCGGACATTCCGCCCTCCCCTCAAGCGCCCAATTGGATCAGAGCGCGGCCGATCGCTCCGAGCAACGCCGCCGACTCCGTGCCGCCCGGCGTGCGCCCGTGTCCGTCGAGGCGGTTCGCCAGCCGCTCCAGCACCTCGTCGCGGTCCAGCCCCGGCATCACGGCCACCAGATCCACCATCATGATCGCCAGCGCTTCGCCGAGCGGCTTCAGCCGCGGCGGTGCGCCGTCGGGCGGAGGTGATCCAGCCATGTGGCTCAAGGACTGGATGACCCGCGAAGGCATGTCCGATTCCGAGATGGCCGAGCGCATCGGCGAGATCTCGGCCGAGGCGGTGCGCAAGCTCCGGTTTCGGACGCGCGGTCCCTCCATCCGTGTCGCGGCTCGGATCGAGGCGGTGACGGCCGGTGCCGTGCGTGCCGTCGATCTGGCGCCGGTGAAGCGTCCCGTGCGTGCTGCGGAGGTTTCGGCATGACCGGTCCGTCCGCCCTGCTCTCTCCGGCTCATGCCGGTGTCCTTGTCGGTGCGCCGACGACCGTCCGTTCCTGCCAGAGCATCACGGCCGTCGGCTCCCGCTCCCTCGTGACCACCCGTTTCCTGCCTCACCTGCCGGTCTCCCGTCGTCGTGGTCGATCTGTTTCGACCACGGGAGGCTTTGCGTGTCTGGCAAAAATCTCTTGCAGCGGAAGACCGTCGTGAATGCCGCCCTGAGCAATCGAGCCGTTCTGGCCCGCGATCTGGCGCAATGGCTGGAGGATCGGGAGGCGTCGTCGGGCGCGTCCCGTACCATCGCCCGTGCGGCGCTGGAGCGGCGGCACGGCATCCCCCGCGGCGTATTCTGGTCCGCACGCCATCGTGTCCGGGAGAGCCTGGGCCGGTGGCTCGACCACCTGATCGAGGCACGCGTCCAAGCTGTTCGGAGTGAAGTGTATGAGCTTGAGACGACGCTGGCGGCTGCTCGGGCTCTTGGTCGACCTGATCTCGAATCTGAGATCGCGGCGGCGGAGGCTGATCTCGCGCATGCGCGGGAACGCCTCGCCACCATCCGTGACCAAGCCCGGTCCTGAGGAGCGGCCATGACGATCCTCGCCACCTACGCCCGCGCACCGCCGTAGCCGACGCCACCGGCTGATCGCCGGTTCGCCACCCTCCCCCATTCGCCCCGACACGGCGCTCCTCGAACCCCGGAGCTTTGGCCGATGCTGAATCACGACCTCAGACGACCTGTCATCGAGCGGGTGAAGGCCTACCGGACGCACCTGTTCGAGCGGTGGGTCGAGGCCAAGCGGCACGCCGCGCAAAGCGACGACATCGCCGACCATCAAGCCGTGGCCGATGCCTACACCCGGTTCATGCGCGCTCACCTCGTCACGAACGAGCAGGCGCATCTCGAACTGGAGGACGAGATCGCCCGCCTCACCGTGGAGAACCGGGGGCTGCGCGAACGGCTCGGCGAGATCGGCCATGCTTGAGGCCGATGATCTTCCCACCGTCGATCAGGAGCGCCTGGAGCGCCTTGTGACGTGGCACCAGAACGTCGCCCAACGCGACGGCAATCTCGCCCTCGGCCTGGAGGCAGAAGGGCTTGAGGAGGCCGCCCGCCGCAACCGTGTGCGCTCCGAGGCTCACCGGGAAACCGCGCGGCTGCTCACGCTTCTCCGGCCCCAGCCGGCATCGACCGTGGGCGTGTTCCGCGGCCACCTCACGCCGAAGCGGCCAGCCCGCATCCGCGCCCCTCCCTGATCGCTCCCGGTACGGCCCGACCACCCTCCCCGCCCCGAACTCTCTCGCCGGCCGCGCTCGCGGTTTCCGGAACGGTGTCGCCATGTCCGATCACAAGCACCCACCGTCACCCGAAAACGAGGACGGTTACTGCCTGCATCCATCCCAGGTGCCGGACTTTCCGCACACCAGGGCATGGATCGATCAACTGCGCTGGTGCGTCGCGGTGATGGATGCCAACGACCGCGATCTTGGCTTCGCGGCCAGCCTGCTTTCTCACGCGGTCGATCGCGGCGGGCTCACCGACAAGCAGTTCCGCTACGCCTCGCGGCTGGTCGAGCGCGTCCATGCTCTCTGGCTCGCCGATGTCCTGGTCTGCCAGCGCCGCCCTTCTGAGACCGCGCCACAGGCCGCCTCCCTCTCGACCATGATTCCGAAGGGGCAGGCCTGACATGGCGCGTATCCGTTCCATCAAGCCCGAGTTCGCACAGTCGGAAACGATCGGCGCGCTCTCTCGCGATGCCCGCCTGCTGTTCGTCCAGCTCTGGACCATCGTGGATGATGCCGGGAGGGCTCGCGCAAACTCGCGAGTCCTCGCGATGACGCTCTACCCCTTCGACGACGATGCGCTGAATCTCATCGAGGGCTGGCTGCAAGAACTCGAAGGTCAGGGGTGCATTCGTCGATACCTCGTCGAGGGCAAGCCCTACCTCGATATCCCTAAGTGGTTGACGCATCAGAAGATTGACAGGCCGAGCAAATCGAAACTGCCCGAGTTCGTCGAAACCTCGCGAGGGATCGCGAATGATCGCGAACGCTCGATGCTGGATAATAGATCTATGACCTTGGACCCTGGACCTAGGACCAGGGAACAGAACCTAGCCGCAGAGACGGTGAACGAGGGAACCTCCCCCGCGTACGTACCCGCGTACGTAGGCGCACGCGAGGGACGGTTTCCGGCTGACGACGACCTGAGCGATCTCGAACCCGCGGCTTGGGACGACCCCCGCCAGTTCGGTCGCGACCGGGCTGTGGGAGGCGCCCGATGAGCCGGGAGCTTCGTCCGCACCAGACCCGGATCATCGAACGGCTGCGCCAGTCGCTCGCCTCCGGTCGCCGCCGTCCGATGGTCCAAGCTCCGACAGGTGCGGGCAAGACCGTGGTGGCCGGTGCGATCGTGAAGGGCGCCCGGTCGAAGGCGAAGCGGGTGCTGTTCGTGGTGCCTGCGATCGCGCTGATCGACCAGACCGTGCGCTCGTTCTACGCCGAGGGCATCCGCGACATCGGGGTCATCCAGGGCAACCACCCGATGACGGATTCGGCCGCGCCGGTGCAGGTCGCCTCGATCCAGACCCTGCAGCGCCGGGCGATCCCGCCCTTCGACATCGTCGTGATCGACGAGGCGCATCGCTGGTTCGAGATGCTGGGCCCGTGGATGGCCGCCGAGGACTGGCAGGACGTTCCGTTCGTCGGGCTCTCGGCGACGCCGTGGACCAAGGGGCTGGGCAAGCACTACGACGACCTGATTCAGGTCACCACGACGGCCGAGTTGATCGAGGCCGGCTATCTCTCGCCCTTCCGGGTCTACGCCCCGTCACACCCCGATCTCGACGGCGTCCGCACCGTGGCCGGCGACTACCACGAGGGCGACCTCAGCAAGGCGATGAACAAACCCGAGTTGGTGGCCGACGTGGTGACGACGTGGCGCCGGCAGGGAGAGGATCGGCCGACCTTCGTGTTCGCGGTCGATCGCGCTCACGCCAAGCGCCTGCAGGCTGAGTTCGAAGGGGCCGGCATCAGCTGCGGCTACATCGACGCCTACACGAAGCCCGAAGAGCGCGAGGCCCTGTTCCAGCGCTTTACGGCCGGCGAGGTGAGGGTCATCGCCAGCGTCGGTTGCCTGACGACCGGCGTGGATCTCGACGTGCGCTGCATCGTCCTGGCGCGGCCGACCAAGTCCGAGATGCTGTTCGTGCAGATCATCGGGCGCGGCCTACGGATGCCGGAGCCACACCCGATCTACGGTCCGAAATCCGACTGCAAGATTCTCGACCACAGCGACACGCATCTGCGGCTCGGCTTCGTCACCGACATCCACCACGACGCCCTCAACGACGGTCGAGGCCGACAGAGACAGGAGGTTCGGGACCGACCCGTGTCGCTGCCGAAGAAGTGCCCCTCCTGCTCGTTCTTGAAGCCGCCGAAGACCCCAATCTGTCCCGCCTGCGGCTTCAAGCCAGTGAAGCAGAGCGAGATACGCTGTGAGGAGGGCAACCTCGTCGAACTGAAGCGCGAGCGGGTGAAGGCCAAGGCCGAGGAGAAGATCGCGCTGTTCGGCCAGCTCAAGCTCTACGGGCGGCGCCGTGGCTACGCACCGGGCTGGGCGGCGCACCAGTTCAAGGAATTCACCGGCGATTGGCCTAACCGCTACCAGCACGCACCGGAACGTGAACCGGAGCGACGCATCCTGAGCTGGTTGAAGTCCAAGCAGATCGCATCGGCCAAACGGAGGACCGCCTGAGCATGCTCGTGCCGTTGCGAGACCGCGCCCGCGATCGATGGGCGAGCCTACTGCCGATGATCGGCGTGGACAGCCAGTTCCTGTCCGGCCGCAAGAACGGCCCCTGTCCGATGTGCGGCGGCAAGACCCGCTTCCGCTTCGACGACAAGGAGGGCCGCGGCACCTGGATCTGCAATCACTGCGGGGCCGGTGATGGCATCGACCTCGCCATGCGGGTGCTCGGTATCGACTTCCGCGAACTGGCTGAGCGGCTGGAGCCGCTGATCGAAGACGCTCCCGTCATGCCGTCTGCGGCAGAGCGCTCGCCTCAGGAATGTCGCTCAGCCCTGAACCGGCTGTGGTCCGACGCTCGCCGGATCCAGCCCGATGACGCCGTCGGTCGCTACCTCAAAGCTCGGCTTGGGCTGGCCACGTTCCCGCGCTGCCTGCGGATGGTGGACCATCTCCGCTATCAGGACGACGTGCCATCCTACCATCCGGCCATGGTCGCCAAGGTGTCCGGTCCCGACGGCGAGGCAGCTACGCTCCACCGGACCTACCTGACCCACGATGGCCGTAAGGCAGCGGTCGAGATCCCACGCCGCCTGATGCCGGGCAAAGTGCCGGATGGCGCTGCCGTCCGCCTGTCCCCGCCGGCAGAAAGGCTCGGGATCGCGGAGGGCATCGAGACGGCGCTCGCCGCATCGCGCCTGTTCAACATGCCGGTTTGGGCAGCCACGAACGCGACGATGCTGGCGAAGTGGCAGCCGCCGGACTGCACGCGCGAGGTCGTCGTGTTCGGCGATGCCGATCGCGCGTTCGGTGGACAAGCTGCGGCCTACGCACTCGCTCACCGCCTCGCGGTCAGGGATCACGTGGTGCGCGTCGAGCTACCGCCGCAGATCGGCACCGACTGGGCCGACGTGCTGGAAGCCGACTTGAGCGCCAAGTCTGCCCGTCGGTTCGAGATTGTGGCCTGAGGAACTGCGTAGGGAGGCGATATGAACCGAGCGGGCAAGAAGCAGCGCGAGAGAGCACGGAAGCAGCGCAGGGCCGAGCGCAAGGCGGCAGGCGTGTCAGCGGCCAAGGCAAGTGTCGCAGCGCCTGTGCTGGGCGCTACGGCGGTGAAGATCGATCCGGCCTTGTCCTGGCACATTGCCCGCACCTTGCCGCGCATGGGCGAGCGTGCGCTCAAGGCGCTGAAGGAGGCCCAGGTCGATTGGTATCAGCCCCGCACCTCAGAGGTCGTTGTACGCCGAGGTCGGCGCGTGGTGCGCTCAACGCCCCTTTTGATGCGCACGGTGTTCATCGGCGTTCGGGATGTCGATCATCTCGCTCAAGCGCGCTCCCAACCCGGTGTGGCCGAGATCGTCTCACATCCGGAGCCGGAGGGCGGGCCTGAGGGAAACATCGCTTCCCTGGTCATGCGCCCTGCCCGGCTCGATCCTGACGAACTCCAGAGGCTGGCGGATCGGCTCGCCGAAGCCGAGATCGTTCAGCCGACGGGCATCAGCGTCGGGCAAAGCGTATTGGTACGCGAAGGGCCGTTCGCGAGCTTTCCCGGCGTCGTGGAGGCTATCCTACCCAACGATACGCTGCGGGTGGCTATGAGTATTTTCGGGCGAACTTCTAAACTCACGCTTGAGATCGAAAAAATCTCAGCGATCTAAGCCTGTGAGTTATCGCAATCGACTGATGGAAATCCATCAGGACTTACCCCCTAAGCGTGCCTGAGAATGCCGTCGTCTGAGCGGTAGGTCTTTTTGGGATACGAAGCCGCGCGGAGGGGGCCAGCCATGCCGACGATCAATGGAACCAATCGGGCGGATACCCTCGCAGGCACGACTGATAATGACATCATCTACGGGCGAGGCGGCAACGACAGTCTCACCGGCGACGCTGGGAACGATATCCTGTACGGAGGAACCGGCGATGACCGCCTCGATGGTGGCGATGGCATCGATGTCCTTTGGGGAGGCAGCGGTCGGGACACGTTGATCGGCGGCAGCGGCGACCTCCTGTACGGAGAAAGTGGCGACGACCAGTTCGTTCTGCTGTCACCGGGGCCGCGTGGTCCCTTGGACAAGATCGAAGCGTTCGGCGGATCAGGCGACGACACCTTTACGGGCTCGGGCTACTTCAGTTTCCGTCTGACCCTGCATGGAGACGCCGGTCGCGACAGCTTCACCTTCGACTTCCTTCAGGCAAGCCATCTGGAAGGGGGAGACGGTCAGGACACGTTCGACATCAACACGATGTCGAGCGGCACACTGTCGGGCGACGATGGCAACGACAGCATCAGAGTCGGGAGTGCGCTGGGCACGATCCACGGCGGCAACGGCAACGATACGATCTCAATCGGTTCTGCCAAGTCCACCGCTTACGTCTACGGCGACGCTGGTAACGACACCATTTCGGTCAACGTTGGGCGCGCGGTCGTCGATGGCGGCGAGGGCAACGATCATCTCATCGGGGGCTATGACCGCTACGTGTCGAGCCAGTTCTACGGCGGTGCAGGCAACGATGTTATTGCAAGCCGGGGGCACAACATCCTCGACGGCGGCGATGGACGCGATACGCTGGAGAGCGGCGCCTATCAGAATGTGATGACGGGTGGTGCGGGAGCGGATCGCTTCGTCTACGGCGACCTCGTGCAATTCGATATGATGAGCGCTGACACCATCACCGACTTCTCAGTCGCATCCAAGGACAAGTTGGACTTGTCGGGATTGCTCGCCAAAGTCGGAGCGTCTGCCGATCCGTTCGGTGACGGTTGGCTCTCGCTCGCCTTCGTCGACGGATCGACGGAAGTTCTGTTCGACAAGGATGGTGGTGCAGACAACTACCAGACGCTTGTCGTGCTGCAGGGAGTCGACCTAACCCATCAACAGGGTGGTGTATTGATCGTATGAGGGTAGCGGTTGCTTACGCGCTACGCATGATGTATGAAGCGGTGACGATGCTTGAGTTGCCGCTGTACTCTCCCGTCCGGGATTGAAGTTAAGCCGCAACGGAGACGGGCAGCACCGCTTCTCCACTTTGTAGGCTGGTCCTCCTGGCCGTGCCCTCAGAGGGCACGACTTCAGGAAATCTGCAGATTACCGGCTCCCGAAGCCAGTCTGTTCGCGCTCGATGGCCTTCAAGGCGCTCTCGTAGGCTTTGGCTTCGGTGAGGAACGGACGGTCGGAGCGCTCGGTCAGCTTGCCGTGCTTCCTGAGGGCCCATCCGAACTGGCCTTCGGGCTTCTTCAGCGGCTCGACAGTGATGGAATAGGGGTGCGGGACTTCGTTCGTCATGGCGCCGTATGGCACGCTGGCGCTCGTGTCACCAGCGCCACATCCGGACGGCATCTCAGTTGAGCCGACCCGTCATGTGGGAAGAGGCCGAAGCCCCCTCCTCAAAATTCACACCGTCTCGAACCCAGCGATCTTCATGTCGTGAGTTGAAGACGTGAGGTGTCCTGAGGCGCCGCTCACCGTGCTCATCACTTCGCTCATCGAAGTGTCGGCGACTCATCCGGCTTGAGCGGACGATCCTCTCCGTCAGGGCCACCACCAGAAACGTGTGAGTTCAGCCGGTCCAAGTGCTCAAAGATATGCTCGAATGCTCGGGTCACAGCCGTCTCGAATGAGCCGTCCTGCGTACCCTGAGCAGCCTTGAGGGCGCTGAGGAGTTCGTGGTGCTTTTGAGTGTCGTTCGACATAGCTTCCTTCCTGCCGACCTCGCGCCGTTGCAAGGAGCCAAGTTACGGTGTCAGAACCGGTTCTTGATGAAAGGCTTCTGATCCGGCACAGGGTACCCAGAGAGAGCCGGCGCAGCGCCGACCCTCCCAGCTTCGGCTAGTGTTCAATCGATCAGCGACCGCCGGCCCCACCTGCGCCGCTGGTGCCCGCACCGCCGCTGGTCCCCATGCTGCCGCCGGTGGTGCTGCCGGCAGCGCCCGGTGCTCCCGGAGCCATTCCTGTCCCGGTCGTAGTACCAGTAGCCGAGCCCGTGGAGCGCTCCATGCTCTTCTCGGAATTGCTCTTCACGCTGCCCGGGTTGTTCATGTTGCCTTCCGCGCTTCCGCCACCGGAAGGCGTCTGAGCCAGAGCTGCACCCGAGAGGGCAACGGTCAGCGCTGCGGCAAGCGCAAATGTCTTGGACTGCATTGTGGTTTCCGTCCCTGTCTATTGTTGAAAAGGGCAAACGCGGTGGGAGCTCGGTTCGTTCAAGTCGACACACTGCCGCTTCTCGCGATTGAAAAGATGTGCCCCGAGCGGATGACCCGCTGCGGGGCTATTTCCATGCCTGTGGCATAGGGCATGACCCGCCTCGCCACTCTCTCCCCTCGCCTCGGCACCCTGGACGCCCGCACCGCGCGACCAGCGCCAAAGCAGGCCGATGCCGAACTGCTGACCCCGGAGCACCGCGCCTGGGCCTACGAGGTCAAGAAGCGCGCCGGCTGGAAGTGCGAGGACTGCGGTGTGCGGGGCGGCAATGGCGGCGTCCGGCTCTATGCGGACCACATCAAGGAGCGTCGCGACGGCGGTGCGCCTCTCGACCCGGCGAACGGACGCTCGCGGTGCCCCTCCTGCCACGGGCGCAAGACGGCACAGGCACGGGCAGCGAGGATGCGGGGCACGTAGCGTCTCGCTGACCCGAGACTGCAAGACCTCACCTCAGGCTCGGCACGCTGGGCGACCTAGAGCTGAGGCACGGCGTCATCAGCTTGGCCCGGCTTCAGCTTGCAGGTGTACTTCGACCTTGCGGATGAGGCTGAGAGGCTCGTACCCCTTCATCTCGGCCAACAGCATCAGGTCGGTGACGAGGTCGATAACGTCGCTCTCGCCGATGTCGTCTGATGCAGGTGGATAGCACCAGCGTCGTATATCGGAGTGCTCTTGCAGGTAGGCGTCGAGGGCCTTTTGAGCGAGCTCGGCGCGCTTTGCTTTGTCAGGCATGGGCGCACGTCCTCCTCCGCCCGAACCTGTGCTGTCGTGAGCCAAGCACGGGCAATGGATGATCAACCTCCGGCTGGCGCTGACGTTCGCGGCTCAGACGAGGGAGGGGGCGGTCAAAAGTCGGTGCGGCCAGGGGGTCGCTACCGCACAGGGTCCCATTCGCAGATTTTTTCCCGGTGGATGAATTCGAGGGCCGCGGAGTTCTGCGGACGACGTGACGATGGGCAAGACGAAAAAGCCGATCGACTGGACGGCAATTGAGCGCGATTACACGAAAACCTCATTGCCTGTCAGAGAGTTGGCCCGCTGGTACAACTGCGACGAGAAGGCGATCAGGCTGCGTGCAAAGGCTGGCGGCTGGCTTCGGCCGGGCCAGGAAAACTCCGCAGCGCCTCCGCCCACTCCGCAGCCTCTGGATGCCATCGTCGCCCCGATCGTTGAGCGCCTGCGCGAGATGGCGCCTGACGAGCCGGTCCAGACGCCGGACATCGTCGAACGGGCCCGCCGCGTGGCCCTGCGCATGGTCGATGAGCTTGAGACCATGACCGGTCGCCGAGGAGAGCTTGAGGCGCTGATCGACGAAGCGCTGGCCGGGAAGGACAGCGCGAAGCAGCGCGCGAGCCTGCAGAAGGCCCTGAGCCTCAGCGATCGGGCCATGGTGCTGAAGAACCTCGCGCTGGCGACGAAGACCCTGGCCGAAGCGCATGCGCCGGCCGGCAAGAAGGCCGCGGCAGCTGAGGATGCGAGGTCGGCGGGGCTCGGGTCGGATTGGGGCGACGATCTCGCTGGCCCGGCGGCGCGGCCGAACTGATGGCTGGGTGGAGCACGGCCTGCCCAGATTGGGAGGCGCGCATCCTGGCTGGCGGGACGCTCGTGCCGGACCTGCCGCTGTTCGAGGCCGAGGCGGCGCGGGCCGAGCGCATCTTCAACCGGCTGCGCATCCCGGACGTGATCGGCAAGCCGACCATGGCCGAGAGCGGCACCGAGTGGCTGTTGCCGATCGTGCGGGCCATCTTCGGATCCTACGATCCGGAGACCAACCGACGGATGATCCAGGAGTTCTTCTGGCTCGTCCCGAAGAAGAATTCGAAGTCCTCCGGTGCTGCGGCCATCATGGTCACGGTGCTGATCGTGAACCGGAGGCCCCTGGCCGAGGCGCTGCTCGTCGCCCCGACCAAGGAGATCGCCAACATCGCCTACAAGCAGGCCTGGGGCATCATCCAGGCCGACGCGGAACTGGCGAAGCTCTTCCACGGCCAGCATCACGTCCGAACGATTACTCATCGCAACAGCGGCGCCTCGTTGCAGATCAAGGCGGCCGACACCGACGTCATCACCGGGTCGAAGGCGACCTACACGCTGATCGACGAGACCCACGTCTTCGCGAAGAAGCCGCGGGCGGCGGATGTGTTCGTGGAGGTGCGGGGCGCCCTGGCGGCCCGGCCCGACGGGTTCCTGATTCAGGTCACGACGCAGTCGAAGGACACGCCCTCCGGCGTGTTCAAGCAGGAGCTGGAAACAGCACGGAAGGTCCGGGACGGCGAGATGCAGCTTCCGCTGCTCCCGGTTCTGTACGAGTTGCCGGCCCGGCTCGTCACCGACGGCGGGTGGAAGGACCGGAAGCTCTGGCCGCTGGTCAACCCGAACATGGGCCGGTCGGTCGACGAGACCTTCCTGGCCAATCAGCTGCTGAAGGCGGAGCAGGAAGGCGGCGACGCCCTGGCGCTGCTGGCCTCCCAGCATTTCAACGTGCAGATCGGCATGGGGCTGGGCGGCAACTGGCCGGGCGCCGAGTTCTGGGGCCGCGGGGTCGACACGACGCTGACCCTCGATGCGCTGCTGGAGCGCTCCGAGGTCGTCTGCATCGGCATCGACGGCGGCGGCCTCGACGATCTGTTCGGTCTGTGCGTGCTCGGCCGGGACCGCGTCACCCGTGACTGGCTCGCCTGGTCGCATGCATGGTGTCACGACGGCGTGCTGGCGCGGCGCAAGAGCATCGCGGTCAAGCTGCGCGAGTTCGAGGGCGCGGGCGAGCTGACGATCGTCGATGATCAGCTGAAGGACATCGAGGCCATCGTCGGCATCGTCGAGCGTGTGAAGGATGCAGGCCTGCTTGCTCGCGTCGGCGTGGACCCGGCGGGCCTCGGCGAGCTGATTGAGGCCTTCGCCGAGATCGAGGTGACACAAGAGGCCAAGCTCCTGATCGGCGTCTCGCAAGGCTATGGCTTGATGAACGCGATCAAGACGGCGGAGCGGAAGCTCGCCTCCGCGACGTTGCGGCACTCGGGCTCAACCCTAGCTGCCTGGTGCGTGTCGAACCTCAAGATCGAGCCCACCGCGACCGCGATCCGGGCAACGAAGCAGAATGCCGGCGACGCCAAGATCGACGTCGCCATGAGCCTGTTCAACGCCGCGGCGCTGATGGCGACGAACCCCGAGCCCGTGCAGACCCGATCGGTTTACGAGGGGCGCGGCCTTCATCTGGTGTGAGGTCGCATGGGCCTACTGGACCTGTTTCGCGGCGCGCCGAAGGCTGAGCCGAGCGCGACCCGCGCCATCACGGCCGACGGGGCGGGTGTCGCCTTCTTCGGCCTCGATGACCCGGCGCTGCTCGACTACCTGCGCACCGGTTCGACGTCGGCCGCCGGGATCGAGGTGACGGTCGACCGGGCGATGCGCAACCCGGCCGTGTTCCGCTCAGTCAGCCTGATCTCGGAATCCATGGGGATGCTCCCGACGCATCTCGTCGAGAAGGAGACCAAGAAAAAGGCGCGGGATCACCCGCTGTTTCGTATCCTCCACCGGCGTCCGAACGCGTGGCAGACCGCCTACGACTTCAAGACGCTGATGCAGCAGCGCGTCTTGGTGGAGGGCGACGGGTACGCCCGGATCATCCGCTCGCGCAACTTCGTCCGGCGTGAGGACACCATCGTCGGCCTCGTCCCGCTCGACCCGCACCGCGTGACGCCGGTGCAGAACGCGGACTGGACCGTCTCCTACCGCTACCAGCCTGCGCAGGGCGCCACGGTGCTGCTCTCGCCGAGCGACGTGTTCCACCTGCGTGGCATCTCGAAGGACGGCATCCGCGGCATCTCCCGGGTGCGGCAGGCGGCAGACGCCATCGGGCTCGCCATCGCCGCCGATCTCGCTCTCGGTCGGCTCTACCGCAACGGCAGCTTCATCAACGGGTATCTCGCGCACCCCAAGACCCTCAGCGGCGAGGCGATCGAGCGTCTGCGGGCCTACTGGTCGAGCCGCTTCGCCGGCGCCGACGACGCGGGCAAGACCCCGATCCTTGAGGAGGGTCTGGAGTACAAGCTGCTTGGCTCGACGGCCAAGGACGCGCAGTCGCACGAGACCCGCGGCCGGCAGATCGAGGAGATCGCGCGCATCTTCGGCGTGCCCCGGCCGCTGCTGATGATCGACGAGACCTCGTGGGGCTCGGGCATCGACGTGCTGGGCCAGTTCTTCGTCCGGTACGCGCTGAACTCGTGGTTCGAGGCGTGGCAGCAGGCCGCCGAGCGCTCGCTGCTCACCGATGAAGAGGCGGACCGGTACGAGATCAAGTTCAACGCGGGCGCGCTGCTGCGCGGCTCGATGAAGGATCAGGCCGACTTCTTCGCCAAAGCGCTCGGCGCCGGCGGGCAGCAGGCCTGGATGACCCCGAACGAGGTCCGCGAGACCCTCGACATGCCGTCGAACCCCGATGGCGACCGGCTCGGCAACCCGATGATGGGCCACAACGGCGGCCCGCCGCTCAACGACAACGGAGCGCCCAGCGATGGCTGACGATACCCGCACGCCGATCCAAGCCGATCAGCAGCGCAACGACGGGGACCGCAAGGGCAAGCCGAAGGTGGCCGCCAGCGACGACCTGAAGTGCCTCGCTCAGGCGCAGCGCCCGCGCGGCGCGCTCGGCCGGGTCAAAGCAGAGGGCGAGGACCCGCGCGCAGACCGGCCCGGCGCCCTGCCGGTGCCGCATCGACGCAACGTCTCGGCCTACACGCCGGCACCCGCGATCGAGCGCTGGAACGCCGACGCGGCCGGCGTGCGCGCCGTCGAGTACGGCGACAACGTCATCACGATGTTCGGCCCGATCGGCGAGGATTTCTGGACCGGCGAGGGCGTCACCGCCAAGCGCGTCACGGCGCAACTCCGGGCGATCGGTCAGCGCCCTGTCGAGGTGCACATCAACTCGTTCGGCGGAGACATGTTTGAGGGGATCTCGATTTTTAACGTGCTGCGCGAGCACCCACAGGACGTGACGATCAAGGTCATGGGCATGGCCGCCTCGGCGGCCTCCATCATCACCATGGCCGGCAACCGGGTCGAGATCGGCTCGGCCAGCTTCATCATGATCCACAACTGCTCCGTCATGGGCGGCGGCAACCGTCACGACTTCGCAGAGCTGGCCGCGTTCCTCGCGCCGTTCGATCAGGCCATGGCCGACGTCTATGCCGAGCGGACCGGCATCGACGCCGAGACTGTCGCCAAGATGATGGACGACGAGACCTACATGTCGGGCTCGGTCGCCATTGAGAAGGGTTTCGCCGACGCTCTGCTGTCGGCCGAGAAGACCAAGGTGGACGAGGTCGCCAAGGCTGCTGACCACCAGGTCAACGAACTGCGTGCGATGGAGCTTCAGCTCGTCGCCTCGGGCATGTCGCGCAGCGATGCGCGCGCCCGGATCAAGAAGATCAAGGGTACGCCAGGCGCTGCCCTCGATACCGACGCCACGCCGGGCGCTGGCGCAGACGACTGGCTCAGCGACGCCGCTGGGCTGATTTCGACGATCCGCTCATAGGAGCACCCCGACAATGATGCACGTCACCCCGGCGGCGGTCGAGAAGGCCGCGCCGACCCATCTGCTTGCGCTCGGCGCCCCGCGCCCGCGCAGCATCCTGGGTCCCAGCATCCAGGCCGACGCCTCGGATCCAAAAGCCGTTCTCGCCAACCTCACGAAGGCCTTCGAGGACTTCAAGCGGGAGAATGACGAGAAGCTGAAGGCGAAGGCCGACGTCGTCACCGACGAGAAGGTCGAGCGCATCAACGCGTCGATCGGCGACATGCAGGCCGCCTTCGACGAGATGCAGAAGAAGCTCGCTGCGGCGAGCCTGCGTCCCGGCGAGCAGGTCGGCGACATGGCCCCGACCGATCCCGAGTACGTCGCCGCCTACAAGGCGTGGATGCGCAAGGGTGCGGTCTCGGCCGCAATGGACAAGGGCACCGACACGAACGGCGGCTATCTGGCCCCGATCGAGTGGGATCGCTCCATCGTGAGCAAGCTCAAGCGCATCTCGCCGATCCGCGCCAACGCCCGCGTCCAGTCCATCTCGGTCGCCGGCTTCAAGAAGGTGTTCTCGGACCGCGCCGTCGGCTCGGGCTGGGTCGGCGAGACCGCATCGCGGCCCGCCACCTCGACGCCACAGCTCGGCATCCTCGATTTCACCCCGGGCGAGCTTTACGCGAACCCGATGATCTCCCAGCAGCTCCTCGACGACTCTGCCGTCAATCTGGAGCAGTGGCTGGGCGACGAGGTCGACGCCGAGTTCGCGCGCCAGGAGGGCATCGCCTTCCTCTCCGGCAACGGCACCAACAAGCCGTACGGCATCCTGACCTACGTCACCGGTGCCGCCAACGCGGCCCGGCACCCGTGGGGCGCGATCGTCGCGGTGAACAGCGGCGCGGCCGCCGGCCTGACCGGCGATGGCTTCATCGGCCTGATGTACGACCTTCCGTCCGAGTTTGCTCAGAACGCGAAGCTCTACATCAACCGCATGTCGCTCGGCGCGGCCCGGAAGCTGAAGGACGGCCAGGGCAACTACCTCTGGCAGCCGTCCTATCAGCAGGGTGAGCCGCAGACCCTGAACGGCGCGCCGATCGTCGAGGTGCCGGACATGCCGGCCGTGGCCGCGGGCAATATCGCCGCGCTCTACGGCGACATGGAAGCGACCTACCTCGTAGTCGATCGCGTCGGCATCGTGGTGCTGCGCGACCCCTACACCAACAAGCCGTACGTGGCCTTCTACACGGTCAAGCGGGTCGGCGGCGGGGTCTACAACCCCGAGCCGATGCGCGCCCTGCAGATCGCCGCCTGATCCCGGCCAGCCCGGCGGCGGTCGCACGCCTGCCGCCGGTCATCCTTCCCGCAATTTCGTATCGTGAGGAGGCCCGCATGGCCGCCACCAACACCGCGTCGGAGAAGCCGGTCGAGACTGAGGGTCAGAAGCCCGCGAACATCCCGGCCGCCACCGAGATCGACACCTCCGGCGCCCCGCAGCAGGTCGTGCCCGGCGTCGACATGAGCCACCCAGCAGTGGACAGCAATCCGCGCGCCGGCACGACGGTCGATCAGAACCGGATCGACTTCAACGACCCGACCATCCCCGGCCACGATGCGGTCGCCAAGGCCCTGAACGAGCAGGGCGTGCCGACCAAGAGCGGCGCCGAGGCCGCGAAGTCGGTCAAGCAGGGCAAGTAGCCCCCTTCCTAGAGCCACGGAGCAGCCTGCCATGCGTAAGCTGATCCAGGGCGTGGTCGCCGCCCTCGTGCTGGCGACCACGATTCCTGCTTTGTCGCAGCAGGGAAATTTCGAGCCTTTCACGCAGCCCAGCGGCGCTCAGGTGCCGGCATTCGTGATGCTCTGTGCGACGGGCGTGGAGCGGGTCGCGACCCCGTGCGGGGCGAAGACGGCACCCTTCTGGGTAATGTCGATGCCGTTCACCCGGGGGCATTCGGTGCCGATCCGGCTTAGAGGCCTGGGGCCGACGCCGAAGAGCTTTCCGATCAGTCGGCCCGCCGATGCCACGACCTATCGCGTTGTCATTCCGTGCGATGTCGACGTGCGGCTCCTCGGCACCACGGACCCGGCCGAGCAGGTCACCGCCGACACCGGCGTGCTCTACCTCGCCCGTACCGAGGCGACGATGGGCACCAGTCGCCCGACTTACATCTCGGCCATGACGGTGGGAGCGCCGTTAGGCGACTGCACGCCCGAGATGCACTACGGCATGGGCGGCGGCTGATGCGCGCGATGCTTCGCTTCCTCCCCTGCCTTGTGCTCGCTGCGCCGGTCGCGGCCGAGGCCCGGCCCGTCGGCTACAGCTACAAGGCCGTCCGGGGCCCGGCTGTGCCCGCCGGACCGCGAGGTGAGCCCGGCCCCGCCGGCCCGCAGGGCGAGCCCGGTCCGGCCGGCGCCGATGGAGCGCCCGGCGCGCAGGGCGAGCGCGGCCCGCGCGGCAACGCCGGTGCGATGGGTGAACCTGGCCCGGCCGGGAGCGTTGGTCCCGCCGGACCGCAAGGAGAGCCCGGTGCAGCAGGACAGCCAGGAGAGCGTGGAGCGGTTGGGCCAGCAGGCCCTCAAGGTTCAGCAGGCAACGCTGGACCTGTGGGACCAATGGGTCCGTCTGGGCCTCGCGGCACAGATGGCGTGGCTGGACCTGTGGGTCCGGCCGGCACTGCAGGCGAGCGAGGCATTCAGGGATCAGCGGGACCGGCAGGCCCGAGTGGACCGGCTGGTCCGAAGGGGGATACCGGCGCCGCTGGCGCGGCAGGGCCTCAGGGTTCTGTAGGGCCGAAGGGCGACACGGGAGAAGCCGGACCGCAGGGGCCGACAGGGGCGCAGGGCCCGGCCGGTAATGGGCTGGCCTTCCTCTGCAACGCCACGGTGAGCGAAACCGTCCTCGTCGCCCTCAGCGCCGGGATTCGCGCACGCGATGGCGTGTCCTGTCCCGGCGTCCTGACCACCGATCTGCTGATCGTCCTACCAACGGCGGGGGCGTCATCCCTCCAAGGATACGCCGTCCATCACGCATTTCCGACCGCGGCGAACACGCTCCGGGTGATCCTCGCTGTCCCCGCCTTGGCGGTTGCCGCCAGCTATTCCATTCCCGTCGCGGTCTATGCGGTGAACCGATGAGCCTGACCGTGATCGCCCCGTCGAAGGTGCGCGACCTGACAACGCCCGCCAACGTGCGCGCCGACCTCGGCCTGTCCGATAGCGCGCCGACCAGCGAGCAGATCGGCCGGTTCATCGCTCAGGCCTCGGCTTTGGCCGCCTCGTTCTGCCGGCGCACCTTCGGGCGCGAGACGGTGCGCGAGCGGTTCGAGAGCGACTGGCGCCGTTGTCGCGACGAGGATGCCGAGGGCTTGCTGCTGTCGCGCGCACCGGTCGGCAGGATCCTGTTCGTAAAGGTCGACGGCCTGGAACTGGCGCCGGCCTCCTACGAGGTCGTGGAGCAGCCTGCGCATCCGGTCTCGCTGTTCTACCTACGCCACCTCATCGACGGCGAGCCCCGGGCCTGGATCGGGCGAGCGGTGACCGTCGAATACGAGGCAGGCTGGCTGCTGCCGGGTGAGACGCGGGATAATCCTGGGACCACGACGGCGCCCGATCTGCCGGCCGATGTCGAGCGGGTGGTGATCCAGCTTGTCGGCGCGGCGATCTCCGTCGCCGGCCGCGACGCCATGGTGAAGAGCGAGACCGTCGAGGGTGTCGGCTCGACCTCGTGGTACGTGCAGGGCGCAAGCGCGTCTCTGCCGCATCCCGAGGCAGAAGCGACCCTGGCGCAGTACCGGCGGATGGCGTTCGCGTGACGCCCGCGCAGGCGATCTCCGCGCTCGACCGGCAGCTGAGGCGGCACGGCGAGGACGTGAAGCTGCGGGCCCAAGACGCCGCCGATGACGGCACGCAGGATCTGACCCGGCGCGCCTTCGTGCGCGAGTATCGGCCCGACGAGCTGTCCGGCGGTATCGAGCAGGGCGACCGCGAGGTGACCCTTTCGCCGACCGGCCTCGCGACGGACCCGCGGCGCCTGGGCGGGATCTGGGTGGGCGAGCGCTACCACACCATCGAGGTTGCTACGCCCGTGCGGATGGCCGGTGTCGTCGTCCGGTGGAACCTTTGGGCGAAGGGCTGATGGGTAGGGCGCCGTCATGCCTCTAAAAATCGTCGTCGACGCTGTTGAGGCGCGACTTTCCGCCAATTGGAAGAAGTGTCCGGTTGTGGGGATCAACCTGACCGGAGACGTGCCGAACGGGCCTGAGCCCTTCGTGCAGGTGTCCTACCCGGTCGCCAACGGTGAGCAGCTGACGGTCGGCGCGCCGGGAGAGAATGTCTACCGCGAGACTGGCGCCTTCCGCCTCGTCGTGAATGCCCGGCGCGGGAAGGGCGTCGCGGAAGGACTGGCCTGGGCCGACGAACTGGCCGCCCTGTTCCGCGGCCAGGAATTCGATGGGGTCCAGACCTTCGCGCCGTCTTCGCCCGCGATCGACGACCGAAACGACGAGGGCAAATACTTCGTCCTGTCGATCGCCGTCCCCTATCAGGCCGACATCCTCGGCTGAACACGGGCCTTCACGGGGCCTCTTCCCAGGAGACAGCCATGCCCATCGCCAGCGGGTCGACCCGCCGCATCGCCTATGTGCCGGAGGCCACCTTCGGCGTCACGCCGGCTACGCCCTCGTTCAAGACCTTCCGCACCACCGGCGGCGGGCCGCGGACGAACAAGACCACCGACACTTCGGAGGAGATCCGCGCCGACCGCAACGTCACCGACGAGATGCATCTCGGGCAGGACGTCGCTGGCGCCTACAATACCGAGTGGTCCTACGGGGGCTTCACCGACGACATGCTGGAGGCGGTGCTGTTCGGCTCCTGGGCAGCCAACGTCCTGAAGAACGGCACCGCCCCGAAGAGCTTCACCTTCGAGGAACGGGTCGATCTCGGCGGCGGCAACCAGTCGTTCTCGCGCTTCGCCGGCACGATGATCAACGGGCTGAGCCTGGCAATCGCCGCCCGGTCCAAGGTCACCGGATCCGTCTCGGTGATGGCGCAGAAGGAAACCCTCGACACGGCCATCGTGACCGGTGCGACCTATGCCGCCGCGAGCACGACGCCGATCTCGACCGCCTCGGCCAACATCGCCGCCCTGCAGGTAGCCGGCCTGCCGGCGCCGAAGGTCCGCAGCCTCAGCTTGGAGATCACGAACAATCTGCGCACCCGCCCGCTCGTCGGCAGCCTCTACACCGATTCCTTCGGCTACGGCCGGTTCGAGGCGACCGGCACGCTGGAGGCCTACTTCGAGACGAACGACCTCTACCAGCGCGTCCTCGACCACGGCTCAGGAGTGCTGAGCTTCAACATCGGCAACGCCGCCAACCAGAAATACGCGCTCCTGCTGCCCAAGATCATCTTCGGCAACGGCGAACGCCGCCCCGGCGGCAACACCGACGACGTCATGGTCTCGATCCCCTTCCGGGCCGTCTACGACCAGACGACCGATGCCACCCTCCAAATCACCCGGGGCGTCGCATGAAGACGGTCGAGATCACCGAGGATTTCGACGGCTACCCGACGGGCAAGGACGAGCGCCGGTTCACGGCTGGCGAGCGGCCCGAGCTGTCGAACGCCTACGCCGACCTGCTCATCGCCAAGGGCCTCGCACGCGAGGTCACGACAACCACCGAAGCGGCCGGCGCCGCCAAGCCGAAGGACGATCCCGCGTGAATCTCTCCGCCCTCAAGGTCGACACCACCAACACGCAGGGGCGCTGGATCGACAAGATCCCCGGCGTCGGCGACCTGCGCCTGAAGGTACGGCCGGCCGGCAACGCCGACCACCGCCGCCGCCTCGACGAACTGACGCGGGCCGTGCCGCGATCCGAGCGCCTGCGTGGTCTCGCGCCGGCGATGCAGGCCGAGGTTGAGGCCGAAGCGATCCTCGACGCCGTGCTCTTCGGGTGGGAGAATATGGAAGGCGATGGGACGGTCGGTGCCTCCGATCAGCCGCTGCCGTTCGAGCGCGAGACGGCCAAGATCCTTCTGACCGATCCGGCCTACCAGATGTTCCGCGACGCGGTGGACTGGGCCGCCAATGCGGTCGCCGTCGATGCCGGTCAGGACCGGCAGGACGACGAGGGAAACTGATCGAGGCGCTGCGCTGGAGCCTGGAGTGGGGCGAGCAGGCAAACTGGCTCGCCGAACTGGCCGCCGAGGAGGGCATCACGCCGGCGGCCCTGGTGCAGCAGCCTGATCTGCCCGAACGCCTCTCGTTCGTCTGGGGCGCCTTCCACGACCTTCGGGGCGATAGGGCCCTGGGCTTCGGTTCGGTCGGCGCCATCCCATGGTCGGCGATGGACCGCTACGCGCGGCGCTTCGGTCCAGCAGACGAGGACGAGTTCGCCCGCTTCGCCGCCCTGCTCCGCGCTATGGATTCGGTCTGGCTGGCTTGGATGCGCGAGCGGATGAAACCGACAGGGCGATGATCAAGCCATGCGCGTCAGCACCCGCATCGTCCTGATCCGGCAGCAAGCTTCGCTCATGCTGGATCAGACCCTCTCGGCAGCGACACAAGCCAAGACCGTCGCCGACTATCACCGCGAACGGATCGCGGAAGCCGAGGCCGTCAACCGCCAGATTGGGGGACGGACGCCGGATCGGGAAGATTACGTCAACGGCTCTCGAAGTCAGAATTTTGAGGCTATTCAGCCCGGCAACTCGATCATCTCCCGTTTCGAGCTCGTCACCGACCTGTTCGCCTGGATCCGCGATCAGTTGCGGGACCACTCGCCCGTGCTGACGGGCGCATACCGAGAGTCGCACACCTTCTACGCCGATGGGGTCGAGGCCGACCCGGCCAATCCGCCCGAGGCCGACGAATACGCCTTCCTCTCGGGCCTGCCCTACAGCCGAAAGATCGAGGGCATCCCAGGTGTCCGCAAGCCGCAGAGCAAGCAGGCTCACGATGGCGTCTATCAGGCCGTCGCGACGCTGGCGGCGCGTCGCTTCGGCAATTCCGCGAGCATCTTCTTCGCGTTCCGCTCCCCGCTGCTCTCCTACGTGGCTGGCGGCGCCAACCGGGCCGAGCGGGCCGCCCTCCGGAATCAGCCGGCGCGCCGCTCAGTGATGGCGCTGGAGCGCCAAACCCGCGTGCCGGCCGTCATCATCCGCACTTGAGGCACGTATGGTCTCTGTGGCTCAAATGAAGCAGGTCTCCGAGGTGGAGACGCGCTTCGTCACGTCTGGTGAGGCAGAGACCCGCCGGGCGATCGACGGCTTGTCTGCTGCCCAGGAGCGCTTGGCGACAGGCGCGCAGGCTGTCGCAGTCGTCACCGAGCAGGTGGAGCGCAAGCAGCTCAACCAGGCGAAGGCAGCCGATACCCTGCGCGCGAAGCTCGACGAGCAGGTTCGTGCGCAGCAGCGCCTTCAAGCGGACCTCGGCAAGATCCAGCGATATGAGGGCGTCGGTCTGTACGATGCGCAGGAGGCTGCCCGGCTCCGGGGGCTTGCAGAAGACCGCTACGGCTCGCGGCTGAACGACAACAAGCCGGCCGCGAACGGCGGCCTGTCGAGCTATGACCGGATGTTCGTGCGCTATCAGGCGTTCGATGTTGGGTCACAGCTCTACTCGGGTGCCTCGCCGAGCATTGTTGCCGTCCAGCAGGGCAGCCAGGTGCTACAGCAACTCGCCGACCGCGAGGGCGGCCTGACCGCCGGCCTGAAACAGCTTGGCGTCTCGGCGCTTGGCCTCATCACCCCGTTCACGCTCACGACGACGGCAGTCGCTGGCGCTGCGGCGGCCTTCGCACTGGCGGCCAAGCAGGCTTCGGACGACCGCGCGGTGCTGGAGCGATCAACGCAAGGACTTGGGCGCGGGACCGGGGCGACGGTGGGCGACCTCGATGCCTTGGCGAAGGCAAACTCGGATGCCGGCAGGGTCTCGGTCTCGACAGCACGAGAGATCGTCGCCGGCTATACCTCGACCGGACAGATCGCCATCCCGGTCATCGGTGAGCTGACCCGCGTGACGTCGGAATACGCGAGGCTCGTCGGATCGGACGTGCCGGCGGCAACATCCGAGCTGGCCAGGATGTTCACCGACCCCGCCCGGGGCGCCGAAGAGCTTGCGTCGAAGATCGGCGGCCTCTCGGATCGCACGCTGCAGCTGATCCAGACCCAGATCGAGCAGGGCGATCGCTCGGCTGCTCAGCAGACCCTCGCCGACAATCTTAAGGCGTCGATCGACGCCAACACGCAGGCCACGACCGGGTGGGCCGCCGCTTGGAACGCGGCTGCGACCGCCGCCGGTAATTATTGGGAGGCAGCCAAGCGGATCGCTGGTATCAAGCTCGGCGTCGTGCCGGAGGGCGCTCAAGAGGCCCTGGATCGTCTCAGCAAGCAGGTGGATACGGTCAATGCCAACCGCAGGGGCATTGGCCAAGGGCCGCTTGAGCTTGGTAGCAATCTTGTCCGCGACCGCGACGCCGCAGCCATCATCGCCGATACCGAGCGCCGGCAGCGTGAGGCCGCAGCGGCAGAGGCGCGAGCTGACAGGGCGAGCCTGGCCGCCGGCCAGATTGCCCGCGCCGCCGACCCGAACTTCGATCGCCTTTCGACCCTGCGGAAGCAGCAGAGCGATCTAAGCGACGCGCTGGCCGACCCGCTTGCACGCAGCAAGCTCGCCGACTTCGGGCAGACCGAAAGCGCCTATCTCGGCGTCACCCGCGCCATCGAGAGCCTGACGGACGCCAACGGCAAGCTCATCTCGTCGCAGGAGCTGTCGCGGCGGCAGGATCAGCTGCGCCTCGACGCAGTGAACGCCACCACCGCGGCCGAAAAGGCGTCTGTCGCCGAGCGGCAGAAGGCATTCGACTTGATCGGCAAGACGATCGAGCCCGGCGATGCGCGCGGCCAGATCGAGCGCGCCGGGCAGCTCGCCCGTGCGTCCGAGGCTGCGAAGGGTGGAAAATCCGATAGTGACAGCCGGGACGATTACGACCGGGCTGTGCGCAGCCTTGAGGACAGGATCCGGCGGCAGCAGCAGGAGGCCCAGACCTTCGGGATGGGCGCTGAGGCGGCGGCGCGCTACCGCGCTGAGACTGACCTGCTCACGGCGGCGAAGCGGGCCGAGCGCGACATCACCCCTGAGTTGACGGCTCAGATCCAGGGCTATGCCGATCGGGCCGGCACAGCCGCCGCGCAGCAGGAGAAGCTGCGTGAATCCATGCGCGACATGGACGAGCTTCGCAGCACGGGCCGCGACGCCTTTGGCAGCATGTTCCGCGACCTTGCGCACGGCACCTCGGCTGCCGATGCTTTCGCCAATGCCCTGAGCCGCATCAGCGACCGCATCACAAACCTCGCGGCCGACAGCCTCGCGGACGCGCTGTTCGGCAAGCGCGGGTCATCCGGCTCCGGAATGCTGAGCGGTCTGCTTGGCAATTCGGGCGGCGGCGGCCTCGGCGGGTTCTTTACCAGCCTGTTCGGCGGCGGCACGAGCGCCGGAGCCTCGCCCACCGGTGGCGTGCGCCTGTTCGACGTGGGCGGATACACCGGCGCGGGCGGCCGCCTCGACCCGGCCGGCATCGTTCACCGCGGCGAGTACGTATTCGATGCTGCTTCGACGAAGCGCATCGGCGTGCATGTGCTGGAAGGGATGCGCCGGGGCGTGCCGGGCTATGACACCGGCGGGTCGGTCGGTGTGCCGGCATGGATGCCGCCGCCCGCGAACGCTGTCGCTATGGGCGCAGCCCCGGCCTTCAACTTCATCGACCAGCGGCCGGCCGGTTCGCCTGACATCGAGCCTACTGCACGGCGCCGTGCGGATGGAGGCTTCGATGTGATCGTGCGTGGCGTAGAGGGCCGCATGGGCCAGCGCGCGGCCAGCGGCCAAGGCCCCTTCAAGCAGGCGGCTGGTGGCGCCGGCTTCCGGAACGGCTGACCATGGCGATCCCGTCCTGGCCCTCGACCTTGCCGGATCTGCGCGGGGCGCTCTCGTCCGGCGGGTCGAGCAGTCTTCATCCGGCTCCGCAGGCGACGCAGTTCGACGACGGGCCGCCTCGAATGCGGCGCCGGCAGCTGTTCGTCAGCACGCCCCTCAGCATGACCATTGTGCTGACGATCGATCAGTTCGTGACCTTCAAGGCCTTCCACCTCAACGACCTGAACACAGGCGCGCGCAGGTTCATGGCGCCAGTGCTCCTGCCGGACATGAGGCAGATCGGCCAACGCGTCTGCTGGATCCAGGGTGAAGTGGCGTGGAAGCCCTTCGGCCCTACGCAATACCAAGTGACCTTCATCCTCGTCGTGCAGGACTGGTGACCGGATGACAGTTAGCGCAGCCCTTCGCGAGGCCTACGCCTCGGGCGACGACGAGGGTGTGATTATCGAGACGCTGGAGGTGGATCACGCTTCCCTCGACGGCCCCATCCTGCTTGTGCGGAACGTGGACGGGCAGTTGGGCGAGCCGGGCGAGACGATGAGCCTGCCGCTGGTCGAGGGCGGCCCGCCCCTGCCTCACCTGCTCTGCGCCTTCGAGCTCATCGGGCCGGGGGCGGACGGCGACGGGCCGACCGACGGCAAGATCCGCGTCGACAACGTCTCGGACTTGCTCCACGGCTTGCTGAAGGGCGCCATCGGCTACGATCAGGCCATTCGGGTCACGATCCGGTTCTACCGGGTGCTGCCCGGCCGGATCGACGAGGTGACCGGCCCCGACGATGACAGCTTCAGCGGCCTGGAGATGACGGCAATGGAGCTTTCGGCCGATAGCGCCGAGGGCACCATCGCTTGGCCGGACGGGCGGCAGCAGAACGTGCCCAGCGGCCCGAACGCTTTCTTCGACCGTGCCAGCTATCCGGCCCTGTTCTCGTGATATGGAAAATACGAGTCCATTTGCGATGCAGCGTTGCGGATTGCAGTCTCAAGCTCGCGCAACACATTCGATATTGAAGATGGCTTCAGAATCCAGCGGATATTCTGGTGATTTTCGAGATACAATTCTTCGTCGTAGCCTGAGTAGAATATGAAAGGTATGCCAGTCGCAGTTAGATTTTCTGCGATTGAAAGCGAATGTCCATCTGAAAGCTTCACGTCCAGTATTGCTGCGGTTGGCGAGGCTTCCCTAAGAAATTCCGCTGCTGCGCTGATGGTTGGCGCTGGTCCAGCAACTCGGGCGCCGAAAGTTTCTAGATTTTTTACTAGATCTTCAGCGATAAAATAATCGTCTTCGACAATCAATATAGTTTTGCCAGAAAGTGTATGTTTATGCATCAAATTACACCTCTGCTATTCTGCGAAAAACTGGCAATCGGAGAAGCGCGACGCGATGATTCCCATTTCCGACTTGTCGCACCCTTGAACGTCAATCGACATCAAATTGCAACATATGATGCGAATTGGCCGGTCGCATCTGATTGGATGCGTTTGATTCCAAATGCTTATGGCTCCGCGGAAGGAGTGTCTGGTGGCGGATGCTTTCCACCGTGATTGATTGCCCCGCCTTCCTGCGCCGCTGGCGCGGGACGCCCTACGACAGGATCGAGCGGAACTGCTGGTGGCTCGCCGCTCTGGCGCAGGGCGAGTTGTTCGGCCGGCCGCTGCCGGCGGCAGACCCAGCCCTCGTCGCGGACATCCGCGCCCGCGCTGAGGCCATGGCGACGCATCCGGCCCGCGAGGAATGGCGAGAGATTGAGACGCCCGTCGACGGTGCCCTCGTGCTCATGGGGAAGGTCGCGGGCGCCGAGACCCATGTCGGCACCTTCCTCGCCCTCGATGGCGGGCTGATCCTGCACACCGACGAGCGACATGGGGTGGTGCTCGACCCGCCGCTCGAACTCGCCGCAGCGAAGCGCTGGCGGCTGACGTACCTCGTCCCAAAGGTGCCATGACCCTCATCGTCACCGCGAACATCGCCGGGCAACCCCGCGGCGAGCCCGTTCGGCTGCCTGATCGCCGCCGCCGTCGGCTCTCCACGATCGTCGCCCGGCATCAGCCGCCGGCCGGGCGCAAGTTCATCGTCTCGGTTCACCGCCGCGACGAGACCTTCCTGCGCCCGACGGATGCGGCTGTGTGCCTGCGCGCGAACTGGCGCCGCACGCTCGTCGGCCCCGACGACACGGTGCTGTTCACGGTGGTGCCGCTTGGCGGTAAGGGCCTGTCCATCGGCCTCACCATCGCCTCGCTCGCGCTGATCGTGCTCGCCCCCTACGCCGCACCGGGCATCGCGGCGGGGCTGACCACTGCCGGCCTGACCGTTTCGGCCACCGCCGTGCAGGCCGGCCTTGTGATCGGCGGTGTCGCGCTCGGCTACGCCGCCCAGGCCTCCGCCGCGGCGAAGAAGAAGACCGAGCGCGAGCTCTACAGCGTCAGCGGCGGCGGCAACGTGCCCAAGCCCGGAGCCCGCAAGCCGCTGCTCTACGGCCGGTGCTGGTCCACCCCGCCGCTGAGCCAGAAGGATTTCTTCGCCTACGACGGCGACACCATGGTGCTGACCAAGCGGATGACGCTCGGCATCGGCCGGTTCCAGATCCATGCCGTCTATGTCGGCGAGGCGGTGTTCTGGACCGAAGGCGGCGGCATCCAAGCGCCCTTCACCTCGACCGCCGGCCCGCTCGGCACCGCCATCGAGTTCCTTTACGGCCAACCCTCCACCATCGCCCCCGGCGACGTGATCTCCTCGCCGTCGGTTGGCGGGCAGGAGATGCCGCGCCCAGGCGGCAACCCCGAGTGGACGCCATGGTTTCGGCTGACCCCTCAGGGCGTCACCGCCGACGCAGCGCAGATGTCGTGGACCTACCCGGCGATCTACCGGGTGTCGTCGCAGGGCCGGCAGGTGGCGACCGTGGCCGGCGTCATCTTCCAGGGGCAGGAGCTCGACCCTACCACCGGGCAGCCCATCGGCCCGATCTTCGACCTGTGGCGGTCGAGCGAGGGCACGACCGCGCTGACGACGCAGCCCCTGCGCCGCTCGGCCTATTTCCGCCTGCCGAAGAGCGGCACCTATCAGGTGCGGGCGCAGAACATGTACCCGGAGGCGGTCGGCTTCGAGCAGAAGAACGCGGCCTCCTGGGACGAGATGGCGGCGATCAAGGACGATGTCCGGATCCGCCCCGCCACCACCGAGATCGTGATGCGGGTGCGGGCCGGAAAGGGCCTGACTGTGACCGCCTTCTCCGAGATCTGGGTCGATGCCACCCGCATCCTGCCGGTCTGGAACGGCTCGGCCTGGGTCGAGAAGGCGACCCGCAAGGCGGTCTGGGCCTTCGCCGACCTCGTGCGCGCCGAGCACGGCCTCGCGCTCGCCAACGGCTTCGACACGACGAAGGCGGGCTATTACGCCGGGCTGCTCGACGCGAACGACACATTCGACGGCACGCTGCCGGAGGTGTCCTCGTTCTGGGAGGCGGCCTCCGAGGTGTTGCTGCCGCTGCGCTCCGACCCGGTGAAGGTCGGCCAGGTCCATTCCTTTGTCCGCGACGAGAGCCGGGCGGAAGCGCGCCACGTCCTCACCCGCAGGCAGATCGTCCGCGACAGCGCGGGCGCCACCTTCAAGACCAAGGTCGAGGGCAGCGACGTCATCGTCGAGTTCGACCGAGACGGCGACCCGCGCCGGCCAGACGAAGTTCGGTTCAGCTACGGCCCGGCCACCCGCACGCCGAAGCGATATCGGGTCAACGGCATCCGCGACGGGCTGCATGCGCTGAAGCATGCCACCTGGCTGGCGGCGATAGCGGTATTCCGCGGCGCCGAGCGGCGGATCACCACCGAATGGGATGGGCGCCTCGTCTTCCCCGGCGACCACATCCTCTCGGATCTGTGGTTCCTGACGGGCAAGCGGGTGTTCGGCGTCGCCTCTGCCTCAGGCAACCTGCTCACCCTCGATGTGGCGGCCGACGTGGCGCCCGAATGGGGCTACGGGTCTATCCGCACCCGCGAGGGCCGGGAATGGGGCATCCTGCGCATGCGCGGCGTCGGTCCACGCGGGTTGGAGCTCCATCCGGAAGACGTGGCCGCGCTTGCGGCGCAGACCGGGCGCAGCCTCGCTACCGTCCTGAGCACGGACTCGCAGGGCCCGACCACCGTCGTGATCGGCGATCTCGTTGAGGTGCAGGAGACCTATGTCGCCCGGTCGGCGATCCCGAGCGACGCCGACCACGTGCAGATCGAGATGGTGGCCGACGACGCACGCGTCTGGCAGCTGCTCGATGAGCAGGTGATCGCACCGGCCCCGGTCAACGCCGACAACCTCGCCGAGCCGCTGATCCCGCAGATCTCGGTCCTGCACGCGCGCTGCCAGCGCCTTGAGACTGGCATCGTGGTGGTGTGGGGCGTCTCGACCACGCGCGGCGCCCGCGCCTACGAGGCCGACATCTCCTACGATGCCGGCGGCACCTGGGAGGTGCTGTCGCCCTTGGGCCCGGCATCGAGCGGCAGCGCGCCGATGCGCCAATGCGATATCCCTGTCACGGTTCGCGCCCGTGCCTTCGGCCGGACCGGGCTGCCGGGCGACTACATCAGCACGACGTTCACGACGGTGGCGCCTGTCGTCGACGGCGCGCAGACTGAAATCGTCCATCTGCCGCCCATCGACTATGCCGGCCTGACGCAGGACGTTCGCAGCCGGATTGAGAACGCCCAGGCGACCGCCGAGCATGGTGTTGATACCGCAGAGGCCGGGCTTGCGAAGGCCGGGATCGCGCTGGATCGTGCCCTGGAGAGCTTGGGCAACGATGCCGTCAACGCAGCGGGCCTGATCAGCGAGCAGAGCACCCGCGTCACGCAGGACGGAGCCATTTCGACCCGTGTCGATGGCGTGGTGGCGAGGACCGACGTTAACGCCGCGGCCGTCATCTCGGAGCAGACGGCGCGCACGACAGCCGACGGCGCCATCGCCACCCGGATCGACACCGTCGTCGCGCGGACGGACACCAACCTTGCAGCGGTGACGTCGGAGCAGACCGCCCGCACCTCTGCCGACGGCGCCCTGGGCCAGCGGATCGACACGGTTTCGGCGCGTACCGACACCGGGCTCGCTGCGGTCACCTCCGAGCAGACCGCCCGGGTCTCTGCTGATGGGGTGATCGGGCAGCGGATCGACACGGTGGTGGCTCGCACCGATACCGCCCTGGCCGGCGTCACGTCCGAGCAGACGGCCCGGGTCAGCAACGACGGCGTGCTGGCACAGCGGATCGATAGCGTGGTGGCGCGCACCGACGCGGCCCTGGCCGGCGTCAGCAGCGAGACCAGCGCGCGCATCACGGCCGATGGTGCGATTGCGAGCCGGGTCGATGCCGTCCAGGCGCAGACCGACCGCGGCACCGCCTTTGGCCGGATGACGCTGCAGGCGCGCTCCGACGTGTCGGGGGTCTCGGCCCGGTTCGAGACGCTGCTGGCAACGCAGGTGGGCGGCCAGATCTACGGCGCCGGCTTCTACATCGACCTGATGCCGGACGGCCGCAGCCGGTACGTGATCGACGCCGATGCCTTCTACATCACGAAGAACGGGCAGAGCACGCCGGCCTTCCAGTTCGACGGCGTGACGCTGACGATCCCGAGCCTGCGGGTGACCCAGCTTGCGCTTCTCCCGAAGTCCGCGACCGATCCTATCTCAATTGTGGTGCAGAACGTCGACGCGGGCGGCGCGTCCCCCGCCTTCCGGGAGATCCCTGGCTGCTTCTGGGTCGTGGAGCCGGACAGCCCCCTTTGGACCATCACGTTCTGTGGCACCGCTATCGGCGCGGTCACGGCCTCCGGCTCTCCAGCTGCAGGCGGGCTTGCATCGGCGTTGCTCGAAATCTTCCTTGGCGTGGATGGTGCCCCGTACCCCAACGATAAATCCGCGTCGGCCTTTTGCGCGATCCAAGTCAGCTCCGGTGCAGGGGCGGCGCCGATCCCGAACTCTGCGGAAAACACAAGCTTGCAGTTCAGTCTCGCTGGACTGCGAACCATCGTCCAAAATCAGTCCCGGCGCTTCTCTCTGCTTTACAGGTTTCAGCTGACCGGGGCTGGCTCCGCAACAATCAAGTACGCGCAGCTCGAAGCTGTCGTCACCAAGCGATAGGTGAAGCCATGGTCACCATCACCGAGACCACCCGGCGCGAGCTGAGCACCGTCGAGGAGATCATCGACCATCTCCGGCAGGGATACGATGCGATGGCGGCCTCGGCGCCATTCGCCGCCGGGGATCTGGTCGACATCTCTTCCCGGGCAGGCATCCCGCCGGATACCGGGGTCGGCGACGTGGCGATCTTCCTCGTTTCGGCGTCAGGCACGCCTTGGTCGACCGTCATGCTGCTGACCGGAGGCGGCAACCGCATCATCACCGCGGTGCCGACAGAGAACCTGACCAAGCGCGACGCCGAGTAAGGAGGGCGTCATGCCTACCGTCGTCCAGCCGAACAATCTGGTGGTCGACACCGATCAGAAGGTCATCGACTATCTGGTCGGCGTCGCTGTCCGACCCAGGATCCCCTTCGAGCGGGGAACGTCGGTCAACATCACCAACCGATCTCAGATCCCGGGCGGCACCGGCTGGTGGGATGTCGGCGTGGTGATCGAGTGCCCCGATGGCGGCCCCACTTGCTGGATCCTGGTGCTGAACACAGATGGATCGACCTCTGTCGTTGCCATCCCCAAAGCACATCTAGCCGCCCGCTGAGAGGGGCTCGAAGATGGCAGTGATCGTCAAGCAGTCGACATTTCTTCAGGTCGACAACGCTCCCGACTGCATCAACTATTTGCAGTCGGTCTACAATTCTCAATGGGATCCCTTCACGATCCATACGGATGTCCGTTTGACTTCGCGGCTCGGCGTCCCCGCCGACGTTGCCGCTTATGAGGTCGGCCTCTTCTCCTTCGGGAAGATCAATCACCCGATCGTCGGCCTGCTTTCACTGACCTCGGACGGCCTCTTCACGGTCATGTCCGTTCCCAAGGCCAACATCATTCGCCGCTGAGGCGTGCCGGGCCGCCCTGAGCCGCCCAGCCACCAACACCCTCAAATCTGTCCGATCCGCGCGTGGCTACCCGCCGCGTCGCGCCCGTTCGGCTGTTCGACGCGAGAGCCCTTCATGGCCGGTCTTCCGCAGTTTCTGATCTCGACGCAGACGGACCCCTATTGGGAAATCCCGTTCTTTGATGCCGCCGGCAAGCCGCTGTCGGTCGAGGGACGGGTCTTCGAGGCCTGGATCGCGCCGGCTACGTCGAAGTCGGGCGTGGCGGAGCCGGTCAAGGAGATCAAGGTTCTCACCTTTCAAGATGGGCTGACCATCGTCCCTCCGACCGACGGCAGCGGCGACCAGACCGTCAAGAACACCTTCGTCCATCAGGTGACGCGAGCCTTCGCGCAGGCGAACTTCCCGCGCGGCGAGCTGACGGCCGACATTCTGGAGGTGGTGGACGGCGCCCGCCGTCTGCTCGTGCCGGTGCGCCTGCGCTACGATGATCCGGCCGCCATTCGGGACTTCGTCGCGGACCGGGCCGGGGTCACCTTCGGCGCCGGCCGACAGCCGATCGTAACGCCGGTGGCCGTCGCGGGCCAGGCGGGGCGGCGCGGCTCCGGGTTTCTCTCCGGCGAGGGTCCGCCGTCAGCCGCCGATGGCGAGGATGGCGACTACTGGATCGACACCGCTGCCGACCCGCGCGCGCTCTACGGGCCGAAAAGCGGCGGCACATGGCCGACCGAGAGCGAGCCGATTACCTCGAAGCTGACGCCTGAGCTGCAGGCTCTGCGCGACGCGGCTGTCGAGGCATCCGCAGGCGCCACTGCCGGCGCCCAGGCGGTCGCCACTGATCGGCAGGCCGTCACCGCCGACCGACAGGCTGTCGATCTCGGCGCTACCCAGGTCGAGAGCGTCCGCCAGAGCGTGGTCGCCGCTCAGGCGCAGGTCTCGCAGGATGCGGCCGCGTCGGCTGCGGCGCGTGAAGCCGCCGACCGCGCCAAGAACGAAGCCCTCCAGGCGCAGACCGCAGCGGATGCGCAGCGCATCGCGGCTCAGTTCGCGGCCGGTGATGCCCGCCAGTACGCCGCCCTCATCGGCGCTGCGGCCCTCGATTTCAACTTCGACACCGACCCCTCCGCGCAGAACGATTGGAATTCGTAATGGCTCGCCAGCCCCGCCAGCTCGCCGGCATCGGTGCGAGCGATCTCCCAAACCAAGCTGCCGTCGATGCGTACAAGGGCCCGCCGCGCGAGATCGTCGTCGGCACGGAGACCATCCATATCCAAGATGGGCAGACGCCCGGCGGCATCCCGCTGGCGCGCCGCAGCGATGTGGCTGTCAAGGTCGACAAGACCTTGCCGAGCCTCGCCTACCTCCTCTCCCGCCCGACCGAGGGCAAGATCCGCGAGCGTCGGACCCTGCTCGACTTCATCCCGTGGCAGCAGCACGACCAGATCCGGGCCGGCACCATCGCTGAAACCGTCGATCTGAAGGACTCGATGGCGCTAGCAGCGACCTTTGCCAAGCAGCCCTTCTGCGAACTGGTGATCCCCGGCGGCGTGTATCCCTACAGCGTCTCGCCCAATTGGGCCGCCGACCACGTTCGGATCATCACCGAGGGCAACGTTCGGTTTCGGTACACCGGGACGGAGGACGCCTTCATCTGCGACAGCGGCCCGGCTGTGCCTGGCCAAGACGCGCCGCATGTGTTCGGCATGCAGATCGGCAGCCCCGGCTCGCCCATCATTATCGAAGGCTCGTCCAGCACCAGAAACGCTACCTTCCTCCGGGCACTCAACCATTCCGACATCTCGCTTAACGTCCGTGGTTGCCGTGAGATCGCCTTCTATATCGAGTTCGGGGTGTGCAGCGTCTTCCACCTGCGTGCCTCGGTCAACGATGGCGGCTGGTTCAAAGGCGCTCGACCGGCGCTCGGTCTGGTGACGCAGAGGCGAACCGGCGACGCGACCGATGCCAGCCCTCCGAGCTTCCTTGTTTTCCCGAACCCGGTGATCGAGGGCGTCAAGAAGGCTGGTGAAATCCGCTCGGCCGGCAAGCTGTTCTTCTTTCACGGCACGATGGAGGCTTGCACCGAGCATGGTCTAGAGATCATGCGGGGCGCCGACAATGTCTACATCCACGGCACCGACTTCGAGGTGAACGCGGATTACGACATCTACGACAACGGCAACGACACCCAACTTGTCAGCATTCAGGCGTTGGCGCAGGCGCCTGATAAGTCGCTGACTTCGGGCGTATTGCTCGGCGCTTTCTCCAACAACATGAAGATCCGCGACAGCCAGATCAACAACATCACCGCCCTGAGCGGCGCCAAGAACGCCGTGACCGACGGGCTGCGTTACAATATGTTCGGAAACGGCGGCATATACGAAGTCGGCGGTGCCAATACGGTATTCGCGATCCGCAACGCCTACGACATCGCCAACGACAAGACTTATGATGCGACCCCTTCAAGGACGGTGCTCACGCTGCCGAACTCCGCGTCTCCCGACCCTTACATGTACACCAACACCCTGCGGTGCCCGGTGACGGTTACTGTGGTCGGCGGCGCCGGTTCTGGCGGCGGGCCGATGGGATACGTCTTCAAGAGCCGATCCGGCGTCCTTGCCGAAATCAACCCGACAGGCTTCGTGCGGCTTCAGCCGGGCGAGTCCTTAGGCTTCATCTACACCACTAAGCCGATAGTGACCGTTCTGACCTGACCCGCTCGCCGCACCACCTGGCCCGAGCCCGACACCTTCTCTCGACATCGGAGAACACCACCATGACGACGCTGGAAATCCAGCGCGCGCTCTTGGCGCGCGGGTATGACCTCGGACCCTCGGGAGCGGACGGCGATGCCGGGCCGCGCACCATCGCCGCCGTCACAGCGTTTCAGCGCTCCGCCGGGCTGGTCGCGGACGGCATCGCCGGACCGAAGACGCAGGCCGCCCTGCAGAAGGCCGACATCAGCGAGCGGCGCGAGGCGCCCGAAAAGCCGGGCTGGCTCGTGCTGGCTGAAGGCGAACTCGGCGTGCGCGAGGGCGCGGGCGCGGCCAACAACCCGCGTGTCGTGCAACTCTTCGCTGACGCGGGCTTCTCCGGCATCAGGCAGGACTCGGTGGCATGGTGCGCGGCAGCCGTCGGCGCCATGCTGAAGCGGGCGGGCCACAAGCCGTCGGGCAGCCTCGCGGCACGCTCCTACGAGGCTTGGGGCGTCGGGCTGAAGGAGCCGGCGCTGGGCGCCATTGCCACGAAGAAGCGGGGCAACTCGTCCTGGCAGGGGCATGTCGGCTTCGTCGTCGGCGCCAACGCAAGCCAGATCTTCCTGCTCGGCGGCAATCAGGGCGACGCGTGGTCGATCGCCGCCTTCCCGCGCAAGGAGTTCACCGCGTTTCGTTGGCCGTCCGACGTGCCGCTGCCGGCGGCGCACAAGCTGCCGACGACGATCGCCGGGGCGCGCTCGGGCGTGAGTGAGGCGTAGGGCCCGATCTGGCCGTAAGGGGTGAACTGACGACCGCTGGCCAGACAAGGTCAGCGCAGCGGTCTAAGGCGCCGGCTAGACAAGATCAGCGCGGCGGTAGCGCCTCATGTAGCGCGCTCGCTCGGCGAGCAATCCGCCTAAAGTACAAAGTGTTTCCCGAGCCGGCCGGTCGCCGCGCATCTCCTGACATCGAGACATCACCATGACCCGCACGCTTCCGCTCGCGGCGCTGGCGCTCGCCTGTGTCGCGTCTCCTGCTCTGGCCGGCGCCGCCCTGCCAGCGCCCGACGGCGCCAATTTCTCTGCTTCGCTCGCGGCTGGCCTGACGGCCCTCGGGCTGTGTGCTCTCGGTGTCGGGCTCATACTGCTGCTTGGCTGGCTGCTTTTCGACCGACGGGAGCCTCTTGGCGCGCGCCTCGCCTTCGCGGCCATGCTCGCCGCCCTCGTCGTCCTGGCGGTGGCGTCTCCTGCCTCTGCCGCCGAGGTCGCCACCGTCGGCGACAAGGCGGTGATCCTGCCGTGGGGTGATTGGCTCGTTGCGCTCGCCGTGTCTCTGCGCGAGCCGATCCTGACGATCCTCATCCCAATCATCGCCGGCTACGCCATCCAGGCCATTCGCAAGGTCTACCCGTGGGCGGCCCTGTTCCTGTCGCAGCGACGCGTCGAGATGATGCTGGAGGCCGCCGTCGGCTACGGCCTGAACGCGGTGAACGGCGCGGCCAAGGGCAAGACGCTCTCGGTCAACGTCGCTGTCCCGGTCATCGCCAAGGGCACACAGTACGTCATCGACACGGCCCCGCCCGCAGTCATCAAGGCGGCTGGCGGCGCAGACGGCATCGCCGCCCGGATCTTCCGCAAGCTCGATCTCGACGACGGCGCCAGCGAGCAGAACGTGCTGGTGCCGGCGCAGGTGCAGATCGGCGCGGGCACGGTGACCGCCGACGAGCTGCGCGACGCGGACCGGATGACCCGCGGCTGATCCGGTGCTTGTCTCCGAGGCCCTGGCGCAGACGCCGAACCCGCAGGCGGTCATCGACCAGACCGCCACCTTCTACCTGAACCAGGGCGTTCTCGGCGCCACGTGCATCTTCCTCGTCCTGCTGTTCCTCGGCGCCTGCTGGATCGCGCGCGGCCTCTATCAGGATCTCAAGGCGAGCTACGCCGCCGGCTTGGCCGAGCGTGAGAAGCTGGTGCTGGCGCAGCAGGCAGCCGCCGGCGCCGCAGAGAAGTGCGCCGAGGCCCTGGAGGGGCTGAAGAGCGCCCTTGAGACCAACAAGGACGCGAGCGAAGACCTCACCAAGCAGGTCGAACTTGCAGCACAGGAGGCGCGGCACACCGCCGCCAACATCCTGACCGGCATCGCGGCCGTGACACAGCGGCTCGACCGGGGGCGCCCATGATCTGGAGGTGGATCATGTCGTGGTTCTCACCACGCCCGCCCGAGCCGCCGGACCCAGCACCGCTGGATGCCCTACTGGCCCAGAGCATCCAGGCGCAGCAGCGCGTGGCGGACGCCGCAGAGGGCGTTGCGCAGGCAGCTGACGAAAGCCGGGAGCACGTCGAGGCGGCGGTCGACGGGTTCAAGACCCGGACAGCCGAGCGGCTGCGCCACCGTAGACGCGGGCATCTCTCAAGCGACGTGCGCGCGGTGGTCGAGGCCACACTTCAGCAGATGGACGAGCGGGCCCGTCGGGCCGAGGAGCAGCCGCGGTGATCTACAATCAGGGCCCCGACGGAATCCGGCAAATCCTCTATCTCACGGCGCTGGTGCTCTTCATCGGCTACCAGACCATCAATGCCTTCGTGCCGAACGCCGATATGATCGTGGCCACGCGCATCCTGGCGGCCGGCATCTACAGCGTGGTGGTCTATGCCTATGCCGGCGACGCCTGGGCAGGCATCCGCAGGCCGGCGCCGACCAAGGCGGACTACCTCATCGTCGGCATCTGGCTGTCGTTCGTCTCGCACCTCGCGCAGACCGTCTATGCCGCGCTCTACCGCCTCGCCGACGCACCGGAGTGGCTGCTGAACGCCGAGATCGTGCCCCTCATCGTGCTGTCCTCCATGCTGGCGGCAGTGCTTCACGTCGCGGCAACCGGAGCAGTCGACGGCGAGGTGCCGCGCCGGAGCCGGATCGCGCTGGGGCTCGGCGTCGGCGCAGCGGTGCTGATCGTCGGCGGCGTGCTGGCGACCCGGCCTGACATCGGCCCGGCGATCGAGCGGACCCGCCCCTGGATCGGCGATTGGTGGAAGACCGGGGCGCTGCCGTTCGGCGGGGCCGTGCCGGGGTGAGCCTGAGCCAGATGAAAATATATGATAATTTTATGTTGATTGTAGTCGTTTTGAGTATGCAACCACACGGGGAGGCGGCAAGCTTGGCCACGTCGAGGGGGCGCTTCGACTGGGACGAGCCATGCCACACACGGAATTCGATAAGAGGGTACCCGGCGCGCGATCGGAGGATCGGTATGGGCGCGCCCTGGCTGTAGCCGTCGCGGGCCTCGAATCCATCCGCGATGAAGGCCCTGGCTCGGATCCGGCTTATCCCGAAACCGCAGACATTGAGGCTCACGACAGCTGGGGCTTCGACTCGGCGTCATACGAGTGCGCGCAGACCGCACGGGAGACGCTAGAGAGCGTTGCCGCGATTATGGAAGAGGGTCCGCCCGCACCGATGTGAGCGCCGCAATAGCGCGGCCCGTCGACCTCGCGCTGCCTGCACGCGAACGCATCATTAGCCCCGCCCGGCTCAGCCGCGGCGGGTATTTTCGTTTGTGGGGGACGCCGAAGGAGGTGATGCACGCGTTGTTCTTGGAATGCAGGACGCACGCAGCCGAAAAACTCAGGCCGCTACTCCCCCACCGTCGTGGGCGCATTTGCTTCCGCGCTCATGAAGGGGCGGAGCTGCCGCTCGAGTAGCGAGCCCAAGTAGGTGGTCATCGGGGTCAGGTCGAGATTCTTGTCCGCGTATGACCGATCAAGTTCGGCGAGGGCAGCCTCGTAAGGCGCGCGATCTGCTGTAATCAAATCGACAACCGTCGGATCGCCTGGGAGCCAAAAACCGAATTTGATGCACAAGCAGAGGTACGAAAAAGCCCGAGCAGTCCGACCGTTTCCGTTCTGGAAAGGATGTACCCAATTGATGCGCCACAGGACGAAACTGGCAATCGATATGGGGTCGCTGTCGTCCCACATGCCCATTAGTTGACCGAAAAAATCGGCCATAAGGCTTTCGACATCGTCGCGCACGGGCGGCTGATGCTGCATTGACCCGTCTGGGCGAAAAACAGCTACATTGATGGAGCGGTAGCTGCCGGCGTCGGATAGAAGAAACAGCGTAGCGGAGCGGTGTAATTCGCAGAGCACGGGCTTCTGCGGGATCATGGACCTATTCGCTTTGATGGCTTCTGCGGTCAGAATTTTTACCGCAGCCTCCATCACATTGGTCTGGTTGACGTAGAAAAGCGGCTCAAGTTCCGCGGCGAGTTCACGACCTACCCCGTCCCAAAACGTATCGGGCATACAAACGGCCTTGGACATGAAAAAACGCCCAAGCGGATGCTCGGGCGTTAACAACATAGACGGCTCTTTGTAGTTGCGTCTAGGGCTCGGAACGCGTCCGACTCGGCGCGCGTCCGCTGCCGTTCATGTAGTCCACCGCCGCGGCCGCGTCCTCCCGCGTCATGCTGGACTCCTTAGACCGGAGCCCCATCGCTAGGCTGACCCGCTGGCGATGCCGTTCCTCGGGCGTCATCTGATGATGACGCGCACGCTCGATCGCCTGCTGTAACGTCACTGAAACCATCGGACCTCTCCCGTAAGCCCGCACTCTTTTCGATCTTCGTTAACCGACCGTTCGACCGTGGCGGGAACAGGCAGGTTGCGATCGATGTGAATGCATGAGCGAAAAATTCGTATCTGGATAGCGCACGCCGAACAAGGCGGTTCCGCTATTGCCCGGTTAACATTTTCTGAAGCCATTTTCCGGCAAAAGCGAAAGGCACAGCGACGCGCATAGCCAAAAGGCTTAGCGACAAGCCATTTTCCCCGCTTAGCGCCGAGTGAATTTCGGCCCGTCTGGCCCAGTTGCGATCGGGTTTTTTGTTTCGATCCCGCCCGCCGCGAGCATCCGCTTCCGCACCTCGGCCATGCGGACGTCATCGCTAGCGCCGATCATGACCAATCCTGATCGTCGGCGAGAAACCAAGCCATAAGGAACTCGGCCCCCTGTTCGCGTAGGCTAGCCCTCCCCATGAACCGGCCGTCTTGGTCCTCTATGCGCCAGAGGCCAGGGTGCTCGTCACAGGCAATAACCCGGCCGGCCGTCTCGCGATCGACCAGAACCGTGAAGCAGCCCGGCGGACCATCCTGTTTGAGGCGGTAGGCTTGCACCGCGACCCCCCTCAGGCTGCCTGCAGGGTCTCAGCGAAGTCGTCCGGTACATCGCCGAAGCGGCCGAGGATCGTCGCGCTCTCCAGCTCGCCTGTCTCGTCGTCGGCCACGATCTGGATGGCGGCCGTACCCGGCAGCCGCCCGGCCATCGCCTCAGCCCGCTTGAGGGCACCGCTGCTGGTCGGCGAAACCTGCTGATCTCCAGGGACGAGCCGTTTCCGCTTCAGCACGAAGGTCTGCACGAGATAGGTCGTCTTCATCGCCATAGCGCTCTCCTCAGGCTGCCAGTGCCGACAGGCACCCGACCTCGTTTGCTATCTCGGCGAAGCTGAACGTCATGACACGCTGACCGTAGGCGTCGTGCACGTCGACGATCCAGGCCGACCAATCGACCAGAGCGGTGCAGCCATGCATCAGCTCGGCTGCTACGTCCGCACAGACCGGGCGCAGGTTCTCCTCGGTCACGGCTCGCCCCTGGAGGTCGAAGACGACGTCGCGACCGTCTGTGCAGTGGAAGTGGCAGCGCTCCTGCGACATCGTCGTCTCTCCTCCGTCCCCGTTATCCACAGGCCCGCACCGCCGATTTCGCTTGGTGCGTCGAACCGATTGAACCGGGACCGTCCCTGCTGTTTGTTCCTGATTTGTTCTAAAGCAGATGGGGGCTTGGGTGAGGCTGCACAGGGTCGCAGAGCTACCGCAGGAGGGTTTTTCCACAGTTCGTGTGCCGCTGATGGGGCCCTCGCTCTGCGCGGGCTTCCCGTC
>DYYG01000042.1 GCA_020741775.1 Methylorubrum populi | reverse complement strand
ATACCTTCTTTGATCGTGACGCCGGGTTGCTCTGCTCCTGCGTTCTTTACCTCAATCTCTGCGAGGTCGAGTCCGAGCACTTCAGCTACTTTACGCGCTTCGTCCATGATAAAAATCCTTGCAGTCAGACTTATTCCGATCTAGCTTCCCTCGTGCGGCAGTTCCCCGCGAGAGAATCTGATGGCCGATTTGAGGAAGGTTATCCGCGAAGCATACCTCGACCTGGACAAGCGGATGACCCCGCTACTGATGCGGCGGGATCAGCTTATGGAAGAGCTTGCACAGGTGAACCGCGAGATAAATCGACTAACGCCGAGCATGGACGAAGCGCGTAAAGTAGCTGAAGTGCTCGGACTCGACCTCGCAGAGATTGAGGTAAAGAACGCAGGAGCAGAGCAACCCGGCGTCACGATCAAAGAAGGTATCCGCCTTGTACTGGCATCCAATACAGACGGCCTAAATTCAGCCGATCTGCACGAGAACGTTAGCTTAGCTTATTTCGGCAACAAACTTGAGCGGACAAGTTTTAGCCCGCAGCTAAGCCGCATGAAGAGCGACGGCGAAGTTTCGCTCTCCGATGGTATTTGGAGGCTTACGAGCAAAGGCCGCGCAGCGATGACCACGCGCCGGCTTGTGCAGGGATCGATAAGCTTCAACGAGAATGAGCCGCACGACGCGGGGGCGTCGCACGGCTCAGATACCGGCTCAGTCTTCGACTGAGCTACCCGTCCCACCCCGCGTCCGGAAGGCGTCAACAGAGGAGAACGTCATGGTCGGCAACCATGGGCTCAGAAGAGCTTAGCGGTTCAGGCCGGTGCGCTAACACCGGCCTGAACCGGAACCACACTCCAAATCACTACCCGGCTTGGACAGCAATCTAAGAGCGATGGCCCGAGAGCTATAGAGTCGCATCTTTGGTCGCCTCGTTCAAGCCGGTCCCTTCAATTCGCCTGTGAGGCGACAAGGAACCGTTATGGCCGAGTTTCCCTGCGATCACATCACCGCCTGCCACATCCTCCATGCCGTCTTGGTGAAGGGATGGAGCCAGTCGCGGACGGCTTTCTACTTCTGCGTCAATGGCGGCACGGTCTCAAAGATCGTGCGCGGCCTCTCGCATCATGGAGCTTCGCCGCTTCCGTTCTGATCCTTAGCGCAGGGGTTACCTACAAAGGCGACCCCGGCCGGACCGTCGTTCAGCACAATCTAGGCTTCCACAGAGGCACATCGCATCGCCAGCAGGTTGTTGGTGACCGGCGTGCGCGCGCCGCTCTCAAACTGTCGGATCGCGAATCAGCTGCGGGACCGCATTCGATTGCGGTGATTAGGGATGGAGCTCCAGGGGCACAAGCGTAGGGGCGACACACTGGTAAAACGCCGTTTTCAAGCTTGTTCCAGCTAAACGCTTTTGGCTCAAGTTACTGCATAATACTGGACCATCACGCTGCGCGCAGGGCCTGCCCGTCATGCCCGGCGATGGTGACGTCGCGGATCTCCCCCGCCGGAACCGGTTCGGAGAAGCGCACCAGCGAGAACGCTTCAGTGCGTCCTGTGTCGCCGCGCTCGGTCAGGACGCGGCGGCGGGCGCCGACTTCGCCGTCCAAGTGCCGGGTGAGCGCTGCCGTGCCGGCCTCGCGCAGGCGGGCGGCGCGCTCGCGGACGATGTCGCCGGCCACGGCGGGCATCCGGGCGGCCGGAGTGCCGGGGCGCGGTGAATAGGGAAAGACGTGGAGATGCGTCAGCCCGCATTCGGCCACGAGGTCGAGGGAGCGGGCGAATTGCGCCTCCGTCTCGGTGGGAAAGCCGGCGATCAGGTCGGCACCGAAGACGAGGCCGGGGCGCAGATCGCGCAGAGTCCGGCAGATGCCGATGGCGTCGGCACGGGAATGGCGGCGCTTCATCCGCTTGAGGATCAGGTCGTCCCCCGCCTGAAGCGAGAGATGGACATGGGGCATCAGCCGCGGCTCCTCGGCGAAGGCCGCGATCAACTCCGCATCCGCCTCGACGGAATCGATGGAGGAGAGGCGCAGCCGCGCGAGGTCCGGCACCTCGCCGAGGATCGTCCGAACCAGGCGCCCGAGCGTCAGATCAGCGTCGAGGTCACGGCCATAGGCGGTGAGATCGACCCCGGTCAGCACCACCTCAAGCCCGCCATGCTCGACGATGCGGCGCACCTGCGCCACCGCGTCGGCCAGCGGCACCGAGCGCGAGTTTCCCCGCCCGAACGGGATCACACAGAAGGTGCAGCGGTGGTCGCAGCCGTTCTGCACCGGCACGAAGGCGCGGGTATGCCCGCTCATGCCGGCGATGCGGGTCGGCTCGGCCGCGCGCACCGCCATGATATTGGCGGCCTCGGGGACCGAAGCACCGCGCCAGCTCTCGGGTTTGAGCTTCACGGCATTGCCGACGAGGCGCGCCACCTCCGGCATCGCCGCATAGGCGCCGCGCTCGACTTCGGCACCGCAGCCCGTCACGACAATCTCGGCGCCGGGCCGCTCGCGGGCGAGCCGGCGGATCGCCTTGCGGGCCTGCCGCCCGGCCTCGGCGGTCACCGCGCAGGTGTTGACGACGACGAGGTCGCGCTCCCTTGCATCGGCCTCGGCATGCCCGCGAAGCACCTCCGACTCCACCGTATTGAGCCGGCAGCCGAAGGTGAGCGTCTCGACGGTCATCCCTCGATCCCGGTGAAGAGTTCGGGCGCAAAGCTGCCCTCCCCTTCGAGGAAGACCGGCCCGGTCATCAGCACATGGTCGTCGGCCCGCCACTCGATGGCGAGTTCCCCGCCCGGCAGGGCGATGCGGGCGGACCGGCCGATCAGGCGCAGGCGCGAGGCTGCCACCGCCGTGGCGCAGGCGGCCGTGCCGCAGGCGAGCGTCAAACCGGCTCCACGCTCCCAGACCCGCAGCTTGATGGTGTCCCGCCCCGTCACCTGGGCGATGGAGATGTTGGCCCGCTCCGGAAAGATCGGATGGGCTTCGAGCAGCGGACCGATGCGCCCGAGGTCATACGCGTCCGGGTCCTGCTCCACGAAGAAGATCGCGTGCGGGTTGCCCATGCTGACGGCGGCCGGAGAATGCAGGATCGGATCGTCGATGGGCCCGACCTGTAGCTCGATGCGACGGGTATCGGGGAAGGGTTCGGCCAGGGGGATCTCGTCCCAGCGCAGGCGCGGCTGGCCCATATCGACGGTGAAGGAGCGGTCAGTGATGCGCTTCACCGCCACGAGGCCGGCCTTGGTCTCCAGCGTGAGCGAACCGTTCTCGGCGGGCCGGGCCATGGCGGGATCGTCGAGCAGGGCGTAGCCGACACAGCGGGTGCCGTTGCCGCAAGCGCCCGATTCCGAGCCATCGGTGTTGTAGATGCGCATGAAGGCATCCGTGCCGGGGCTCACGGGATCGTGCACCACCATCAGCTGATCGAAGCGCGAATGCGGGTCGGCGGCGATGGCACGGGCCTCCGCTGGCGTGACGCGAATGGACGTGCCGCGCAGATCGAGAACGACGATGGCGTTGCCGGCACCGTGCATCTTCAGGAAACGGCGATATGCGAGAGGGCTCATCGAACCTCTGGCGATCCTGTTCAGAGATGGCGGGGGATGTCGCGGCGTATATGGCAAAAGCTGCGGCCCGGCGCGAGTCGGGGTGCGAGACCGTTTCGTCGCGCCGTGTTCCGTCTCGCGCGGGGCGCAGTTCGGCCCTACCTTCAGCGCATCGGCCAATCGGAGCCCCATCGCCTTGATCCGTCTCGCCCCCCTTGCCGCGGCCCTTCTGGCTCTCGCCTCGACCGCCGCCCTCGCTCAAGGCGCGCCGCCGCCTAGCAACGCCCCCTCCCCCGCCGAGACGAATCCCCTGCCGACGACGACGAAGCCGGATACGTCCAAGTCCGGCCCCGATCCGGCGGCGCCCGCGCCGGAACAGGCGCCGATTCCCCGGCCGGCCCAATCCGGCGCCGCCCCGTCCGTCACACCGCCGCCCTCCGCCCTGCCGACCCTTGTTCCGAGCCCCGGTGAACCCAACGACGTGGATCCGGTCACCTTGCCGGCCAAGCCGGTGGCGATCCTGTCGGGCCAGACCAAGTGGGAGGCGGCGCGGGGCAATCTCAGGGCCTCATTCAAGACCATCGGCGAGACCTTGGCCAAGCTCGGGCTGAAGCCGGCGGGCCGACCGATCGCGCTGTTCACCAAGACCGAGGATGACGGCTTCCAGTACGAGGCGATGATCCCGATCGAAGCCGCCCCGGCACAGACCACCGAGACGAACGGCGTCACCTTCGGCTCCAGCCCGAGCGGCAAGGCTCTGCGTTTCAAGCACAGCGGCACCTACGAAGAGATCGACGGGACCTACGAGACTCTGACCGCCTATCTCGATGCCAAGGAGATCGACGTTCAAGACCGCTTTCTGGAAGAATACGTGACCGATCTCGGCGAGGGAGCCGACGACAAGCTCGACATCAACATCTACGCGTTGCCGAAATAAAGACTGGCCGAAATAAGCGTGGCTGAAGATCACAACCGCTGAAGTGGGAACCGCCGAATCCCTTCACGGATTCGGCTCCCATGCCTCTTTTCCCCGAGATCGCGCTCCCCGCCCCGCGCCGCTCCCGCCGCGCGGAGACCCCTGCCCCCTCAGACGCCCTGCGGGAAAAGGCGCTGGAGATCCATCGGCGCCTATGCGGCGTCTATGACTGCCCAATCCCCTACTTTCACAGCCTCGATCCGCTCTCGGAGCTGATCTCGTCCCTGCTCTCGCACCGGACCCGCAACGCCGATTCGGGCCGTGCTTTCAAAGCGCTGCGGGCCCGCTGGCCGGATTGGGCAACTGTCGAGGAAGCGCCGGTCGAAGAGATCGAGGAAACGATTCGCGGCGTGACTTGGCCCGAGCTGAAGGCGCCCCGCATCAAGGCCGTGCTCGCCGCCGTTCGTGAGCGGGTCGGCGCCCTCGATCTCGCTTTTCTGGAGGAGATGAGCGTCGATGAGGCGCGGGGTTGGCTGGAGGGAATTCCCGGCATCGGCCCGAAGACCAGCGCCGCCGTCCTCTCCTTCTCGACGCTGCGCATGCCGGCCCTTCCGGTGGACAGCCATCATCACCGCGTCGCCCAGCGCACCGGCCTGATCGGGCCGAAGGTCGATGTCGGGCCGAGCCATGGGGTGTTGCGGGCACAGCTTCCGGCGGATTGGTCGGCCCAGAAGCTCTACGACAATCACGAGGTGCTGATGCTGCACGGGCAGCGGGTCTGCTTCCACCGCTCCCCCGCCTGCGACCGCTGCGTGCTACTCGACATCTGCCCCACCGGGCAGGCCCACCGGGGCGCCTGATCCGGTTTCCGCTTGATCCAAGCGGGAACCGGATCGGCAAGCCCGCGCGGCGCTTGAGCGAGGACGACATCCACCATCCCGAAGGGATCAACCGGATGTCGTCTGAGTGCCCCCTCACGTCCAGTAGAGAATACGGGCCTCGGGCAGGCGAACGGCGACCCGCTCCGTCACATGGGCGCGCATCTGTTTCATCAGATCGCTCGGAAACACGTATTTCAGCGAGCCGAATTTCGTGAGCTTCTTTGTCCGCTCCGCCTCGCGCATCGGCAGGTCGGAGCCGGGATACCAGCCTTCGAGCACCGTCTTCGAGCCCGGCGTAAAGCGGTGGGTGATCAGTTCCACTGTCAGATCCGGCGCCGGCCCGTCGCCGAGGGCCTCGGCCGCGTCGCGCAGCAGGGCGTCATAGGCTTCGCGCCAGCCCTCGACCGGAAGGATCGGTGCGATCGTCAGTCCGACGGGGTAGCCGGCCCGGGCCATCCGCCCCATGGCGGCGAGCCGGTCCTGCAAAGGAGCGGTCCCGCCCTCGTAGTGGGAGGCCGACGCGGCATTGACCGAGAAGCGGATTCGGGTGCGCCCACGGTGCGGCAGATCGAGCAGCGGTTCGACCGCCGCGAATTTGGTGGTGAAGCGCAGCTGCACCGGCGCGTCCCAGGCGCCGAAATGGCGGATCGCCGCCGAGAGCGAGCCGGTGAGATGTTCGATCCCGAGCGGGTCGGTGTAACAGGACGCCTCGAAGGTGGTGCCTTCTCCCGCCCGCGCCTTGGAGGCGCTGGTAACGCCCCCCTGGCCGAGATAGGCCCCGAGATGGCCGAGGATCGCGTCGAGATTGGCATAGACGCGGGTGATCGGTGGCCCCGCCAGCGATCCGGCGAGATAGCAATATTGGCAATGGGCCGGGCAGCCCTCGGCGAGATCGAAGCGCCAATCGGCGCTGGGCGGAATCGGCTGAAGCTTCAGCTTGGTCGGCGGCGCGGTGACGACGGCCAGCGTCGCCTTGGCCCGGATATAGGCCCGGCGTGGGTCCTCATCGCGCAATCCGGTGATTCGGTTGCTCTTCAGGCGCTCGACCGAAAGCCCGAGGGCTTCCGCTCGCTCGACGATGTGCCGCCCATGCGCGTGCTCAAGGGCGGCCGGTGTCACCATGACATGCCGGGGCCGCCACAGGCGCGCGGGCTGGGGCCGGCTCGGCCTGTCGTGAACGGCCGCCACGGCCTCGATCGCATCCATATGCTTCCAACCCGCCGGCATCACCGAAGGGTCCGGCCAGGATGGGATTCCCGGAACTGCCGGCCCGCTCGCGCGATGGTGTCGGATCGGGACAGGGCGGAGCGGTCGATGTCGGAGATGGATGAGAAACGCGCGGCCCTGGCCGGCCTCCTCGCGCGACGCGAGGGGATCGACCCGCAGGATCGCGCGACCCTGGACCGCCGGGTGGAAACAGCCCTCGACAGCTTCGATCCCGATGCTCCCGAGCCGTCGGACCCGGCGGATGCCGAGCGTCATCGCTTGCTGCGGGATCTGCGCGGCCTGCGGGAGCTGCGCGCCGACCGCAACAATGTGCGGCTCGCCGAGAAGGGTGAGGTGTTCGCGCCCGAAGACGATGCGTGAAGGGTTGTCCTGCGGTCGCGGTGACGGAGCGGCAGGAGCCGAGGTGATCGACCGGACACGGCGCTTTCGATCGAGAAACTTGGCAACGTCTCCGGCCCGCGCCAAGCCTGCGGGATGACGAAGACCTTTCTCGCCTATGCCGGAGCCGCGCTCGCGGAAATCGCCGGCTGTTTCGCGTTCTGGGCCTGGCTGAGGCTCGACCGGTCGGTCTGGTGGGTAGCGCCGGGCCTCTTGTCGCTGACGCTGTTCGCTTTTCTGCTCACTCTGGTGGAGAGCGAGGCCGCCGGCCGCACCTATGCGGCCTATGGCGGCATCTACATCGTCGCCTCGATCCTGTGGCTGTGGGCCATCGAGGGGCATCGCCCCGACCGTTGGGACGTGACCGGCGGGGCGATCTGCCTCGCCGGCATGGCCGTGATCCTGTTCGGCCCCCGAAGTGGGTGAGCGCCGGCTTTATCCCTCGCGGACGAAGATCAGGGTGGCCAGCGGCGGCAGGGTCAGGCTCAGGGAATGCGGCTGGCCGTGGCTCTCCTCGGCTTCCGACCGGACGCCGCCCATATTGCCGACATTCGAACCGCCATAACGCTCGGCATCCGAGTTGATCGCCTCGCGATAGAAGCCGCCCACCGGCACGCCGACCCGGTAGCCCTCGCGGGGCACCGGCGTGAAGTTCGAGACGACGATCACGACCTCGCCCTCCTGCTTGCCCTTGCGGGCCCAGGCGATGACCGAGTTGTCGGAATCGTCCGCCACCAGCCATTGGAAGCCGCCATGCTCCACGTCGCGGACATGGAGCGCGGGCGTCGCGGTGTAGAGCCGGTTGAGATCGCGGATCAGATCCCTCACGCCGCCATGCAGGGGATCGTCGAGCAGGTGCCAGTCGAGGGACTGGTTGTGATTCCACTCCCGCTCCTGGCCGAACTCGCCGCCCATGAAGAGCAGCTTCTTGCCGGGATGGCCCCACATGAAGCCGAAATAGGCCCGCAGATTCGCGAATTTCTGCCAGCGGTCACCGGGCATCTTGCCCAGCAGCGAGCCTTTGCCGTGCACGACCTCGTCGTGGGACAGGGGCAGCACGAAGTTTTCCGAGAAGGCGTAGAGCAGACCGAAGGTCAGGTTGTGGTGGTGGTAGCGCCGGTGGATCGGATCTTCCGACATGTATTTCAGGGTGTCGTGCATCCACCCCATATTCCACTTGAAGCCGAAGCCGAGGCCGCCGGTATAGGTGGGGTGCGACACGCCGGGCCATGAGGTCGATTCCTCGGCCACGGTGATGGTGCCGGGGGCGTGGCTGTAGGTCGCCTCGTTGGTCTTGCGCAGAAAGTTGATGGCGTCGAGATTCTCGTTGCCACCATACTGGTTGGGGATCCACTCGCCCGCCCGGCGCGAGTAATCGAGGTAGAGCATCGAGGCCACCGCATCCACGCGCAGGCCGTCGAGATGGTAATGCTCCAGCCAGAACCGGGCATTGGCCGTGAGGAAGGCCGAAACCTCCGTGCGGCCGAAATTGTAGATGTAGGTGCCCCAATCCTGGTGGAAGCCCTGGCGCGGATCCGCATGCTCGTAGAGATGCGTGCCGTCGAACAGGCCGAGGCCGTGAGCGTCGAGCGGGAAGTGACCCGGCACCCAATCGAGCAGCACGCCGATCCCGGCCTCGTGCGCCGCGTTGACGAAATCGACGAAGTCGTCGGGCGTGCCGAAGCGGCTGGTCGGCGCGAACAGCGAGACCGGCTGGTAGCCCCAGGAACCGTCGAACGGGTATTCGGTGATCGGCAGAAGCTCGATATGGGTGAAGCCGAGATCCTTAACGTAGGGGATCAGCCGCTGCGCCAATTCCTTGTAGGTCAGGTAGCGGTTGCCCTCGTCCGGCACCCGCGCCCAGGAGCCGAGATGCACCTCGTAGACCGACATGGCGGCGTGGCGCGGATCCTTCTCACCGCGCGTGTCCATCCAGGCGGCATCGTGCCATTCGGGCTCGTTCAGGCCCTGCAGCACCGAAGCGGTCTGCGGCGGATGCTGGCCACGGAAGGCGACCGGGTCGGCCTTCAGCGGAAGCAGTGAGCCATCGGGGCCGCGGATCTCGAACTTGTAGTTCTGCCCAGCCTTCAGGCCCGGCACGAACAGCTCCCAGACCCCGCCGTTCTGCCACAGCCGCATCGGATGGCGCCGGCCGTCCCAATCGTTGAAATCGCCGACCACGCTGACCCGGCGGGCATTCGGTGCCCAGACCGCGAAACGGTAGCCGGCGATACCGTCGAGTTCGCCGGCATGGGCGCCGAGCACCCGGTAGACGAGGTTGCTGCCGATCTGGCGCAGCCCGTCGATCTCGCTCTGCTCCAAAGACGGGCCGAAACCGTAGGGGTCGTGGCGGCGGGTCGCCGTGCCGTCCCAGGCCTCGACCTCGATCTCGTAGAGGGGCCGGCCCTCGCTCTTCACGCTGGCGACGTAGAACCCGTCCGGATGGACGCGTTCGAAGGGAATGCTCTGCCCCGCCGTGATCAGCCGGGCGGCCTTCGCCTCAGGCAGGATCGCGCGGACCTCCCAGACACCCGGGCCGACCTGATGGGCCCCCAGCAATCCGAAGGCATCGCCGTGATCGGCAGCCATGGCGGAGGCGATGGCATCGGGATGAGGATGCGTGTCGCGGGTCGGCGCAGCGGATCGGCCCGGGCGGGGCCCTCCTTGAGCGCCGCCCAGCGCATCCGCCGGCCGAGGCGCGGGGGGCGCCTCGGTCGATCCTGACCTGTTCGGGACGTTGGCCGCCGCCTGGCCCTCGTTGCGAGCCGTGGCCTTGTCGTCCAGAGCCGTCATCCAGTCACCTCTCTCGGGGATTGCTCTCGAGCCGAGCTGAAGGACAGCCTGGCCGAGAGCGCGCGGTTTAAAGCGAAGCGCGGTCGCGCTTGGCTTCGTCCAGTATGTTGAGAACACCTCGTGCCGGGATTTCGATCCAGTCGGGGCGGTTGTTGACCTCGTAATCGACCTCGTAGAGCGCCTTGGCGAGCAGGCTCAGGCGCAGCAGCCGATGATGGGTTTCGGCATCCTCGACCGCGGCCGGGCTGCCGAGGACGGCCTGCTGATAGCCGTCGAGGAAGGCAGCATCGATCATGCCACGCCACGCGATCGCCGCGTTGCGGGCCCGCTCCTCGCTGTCACCGAAGCGGGCGGAGATCTCGCGCACCACCGTCTCGGCGCCGTAGGCGAAGGAGCGGAGCATACCCGCCACGTCGCGCAGGGGTGTCGACTTGGCCCGGCGCTGCTCCACCGGCCGCGACGGCTCACCCTCGAAATCGACGATGATGAGATCGCCCTCGGAGGCGAGCACCTGACCGAGATGGTAGTCGCCGTGGATGCGGGTCTTGGTGGCGCCCCGCAGCGGCCCGGAGGCCAGTTCGTCGATCAGCGCCGTGACTTCACCGCGACGGGCCGCCAGAGCCTCGCTGGCGGAGCCCGGCGACCAGGCGGTGATCGCGTCGAGGCCCTTGAAGGCGCGGGCGGCCTGATGGCGGGCATCCTCCGCCAGCGTCGCGAGATCCTCCTCGCCGAACGGCTCGACCGTGAAGGCCGGATCGTCGGTCTCGATGGCGAAGGCCCGGTGCAGTTCCGCCGTCCGCTGGCCGAGGAGCGTCGCCCAGCGCAGATGGGCGTTGAACGCCTCCTCCGGCGTCGGCGCCTCGCTCTCGGGAGCCAGCACCACGAGGTCGAAGTCGCGGCGCAGGCCTTCGAGCATCAGCGTCCAGGCATCGCCCTGGTTGAGGACGAATTTCTGCAGCAGGGCCAGGGCGGTGCGGGTGCCATCCTCGGCGACGTGTTCCAGCGTGCCGAGCAGGGCCGGCGTGTTGGCGAAATGGGCCTGCTCGGTGAGGAAGCGGCCGATCTCGACTTCCGGGTGCGTGCCGGGCTGAAGACGGCGGAGGAGCTTGAGCATCATCCGCGCACCGATGGCGATGGAAGTGTTGCTCTGCTCCGCCGAGAGGCGGCGCACATCGGCGGCCTCGAACGGCACCTCAGGATCGTAGGCCGAGGTGGTGGAGAAGACGAGGCTGCCGCGCTCGGAGGGAATCGTCACCCCGTCCCGCATCGCCTCGATCAGGGACACGGCGAAGGGCGCCGCGGCGGCGGCTTCGTAGAGCAGGCCGGTGCGCGGCCCCCGGCGCACGCGGGCGACCGCGTGGTCCAGCAGAGACTCGTCCTCGCGGCCCTCATCCACCGCCAGCGGGATGAAGTAGTCCTGGCGCTCGCCGTTGGCGAGGGTCACCGCCACCCGCGGCAGCAGGAACTTGCCCTGGCCGGTCTCGTCCTTGACGATGGCGCTGTCATCGACCTGCACCGACTTGATGCGCGAGCCCTTGGCGCCGAACCAGCGGCGCGAAGCGATGAAGGGCGGAGCCACCGTGCGCTCGAAGGCGGTGCGCTCGCGGCCCTTGATCAGGGTCTCGATGCCGCCGGTCAGGACCAGGGTGAACAGTTCGGGGCTCTGCGGCTGCGGTCCGATCTCGCCGGAATTCGCGACCGAGAGCGAGAACCAGTAGAAGCCGTAGGCCGGCAGGGTCAGCAGGTAGGGCAACTCGCCGATGGCCGGGAAGGCGGTGCCGCCGGTCAGCTCGATCGGGATCGCCCCGCGCAGGTCGGACAGGTCGAGCTGCACTGCCTGCGGCGCCCGCGACAGGTTGGCGACGCAGAGGATGCGCTCGTTCTCGAATTCGCGGATCCAGGCCAGCACCTTTCGGTTGGCCGGGTAGAGGAACTGGATCGCGCCGCGCCCGAGGGCGACGGAATTGTTGCGGATCGCGATCATGCGCCGCGTCCAGTTCAGCAGGCTGGTCTGCGCCTGGATCTGCGCCTCGACGTTGATCGCGTCGTAGCCGTAGATCGGGTCCTGGATCGCGGGCAGGAACAGCTTCTGCGGATTGGCACGGGAGAAGCCACCATTCCGGTCCGGCGACCATTGCATCGGCGTGCGCACGCCGTCGCGGTCACCGAGATAGATGTTGTCGCCCATGCCGATCTCGTCGCCGTAATAGAGCACCGGCGTGCCGGGCATCGATAGGACGAGGGACTTCATCAGCTCGATCTTGCGCCGGTCGTTCTCCAGGAGCGGCGCGAGGCGACGGCGGATGCCGAGATTGATGCGGGCGCGGCGCTCGGCGGCGTAGAACGACCAGAGGTAGTCGCGCTCCTCCGCCGTCACCATTTCGAGCGTCAGCTCGTCGTGGTTGCGCAGGAAGATGGCCCATTGGCAGCCCTCCGGGATCTCCGGGGTCTGGCGCATGATGTCAGTGATCGGGTGCCGGTCCTCCCGGGCGATCGCCATGTACATGCGCGGCATCAGCGGGAAGTGGAACGCCATGTGGCATTCGTCGCCCTCGCCGAAATATTGCGCCGTCTCCTCCGGCCACTGATTGGCTTCCGCCAGCAGCATCCGGTCCGGATACTCGGCATCGAGCGCGGCGCGGATCGCCTTGATGACGGTGTGCGTCTCAGCGAGATTCTCGCAGTTCGTCCCGTCACGCTCGATCAGATAAGGGATCGCGTCGAGGCGCAGCCCGTCCACGCCCATGTCGAGCCAGTAGCGCATCACCTCAATGACCGCTTCCAGCACCGCTGGATTGTCGAAGTTCAGGTCGGGCTGGTGGCTGTAGAAGCGGTGCCAGAAATATTGCTTCGCGACCGGATCCCAGGTCCAATTCGACACCTCGGTGTCGAGGAAGATGATGCGCGTGTCGGAATATTTGTCGTCCGTATCCGACCACACATAGAAATCGCGCTCCGGCGATCCGGCCGGCGCCTCGCGGGCGCGCTGGAACCAGGGATGCTGGTCGGAGGTGTGATTGATGACGAGCTCGGTGATGACCCGCAGCCCGCGCTCGTGGGCGGCGTCCACGAAGCGGCGGAAATCGTCCATCGTCCCGTAGGACGGGTTGATGTCGCGGTAATCGGCGATGTCGTAGCCGTCGTCCCGCAGCGGCGAGGGATAGAACGGCATCAGCCAGATCGCCGTGACCCCCAGGTCGCGGACATAGTCGAGTTTCTGTGTCAGCCCCTCGAAATCGCCGATCCCATCATTCGACGAGTCGAAAAACGACTTGACGTGGATCTGGTAGATGATGGCGTCACGGTACCACTGCGGATCGCTGCGATCGATCATCCCGTCGCTGCCTCACGTCACTTTCGAGAGCGGAACCGGGCCCTGCGGCGCCGGACTGCGAGCTTCCTCGGCTCGCTTCTTGGCGAGAACACGACGGGGAACGCCGCATTCCGCCCGATCTAGAGCGCTCTCTACCGAAAGTGGAGACCGGGTCGGCGAGAGAGCGAGGCGTTTGGGCGCCGAAGTGCCGTCAGGCACTCCGACGCGGGCGCAAGCGCCAGACGATGGCCGAGCGGTCGGCCGGATCGAGGGCGATCCGGTGGTTCTTGCCGTAGAGCTCGAACGTGTAGCCCAGCAGCAGATCCTCGACCTCGACCGCCCCGTCATCGGGCAGCCCGAGCAGCCAGAGCGGCACCTCGTAGGTGCATTCCTGGCGGTTCTTCGGGTCGAGGTTGACCATCACGAACACGCAGTTGTCGCGCTCCGGCGTCACCTTCGCGTAGGCGATGATGTTGTCGTTCCAGGCGCCGGTGAAGTGGATGTTCCGGAAGTCCCACAGGGCCGGGTTGTCGCGCCGGATCTGGTTGAGCTTGATGATGTGGTCGCGGATGTTGCCGGGGCGGTGATAGTCCCACGCCTTCAGCTCGTATTTTTCCGAATTGAGATACTCTTCCTTGCCGGGATAGGGCGCGGCCTCACACAGTTCGAAGCCGTTATAGATGCCGTAGATCGAGGAGAGTGTCGCCGCGAGCGTCGCCCGTACGATGAAGCCCGGCCGCCCGCTGGTCTGGAGGTAGTACGGGTTGATGTCCGGCGTGTTGGCGAAGAAGTTGGGGCGGTAATACTCGCCCATCTCACCGGCCAGCTCCAGGGCGTACTCGGTCAGTTCCTGCTTCGTGTTGCGCCACGTGAAGTAGGTGTAGCTCTGTTGGTAGCCGGCCTTGGCGAGCTTCTTCATCATCTTCGGCCGGGTGAAGGCCTCCGCGAGGAAGATCGCGTCCGGGTACTGGGCGTTCACATGCCCGAGCATCCACTCCCAGAACGGGATCGGCTTGGTATGCGGATTATCGACCCGGAAGATGCGGGCGCCGTGGGCGCACCAGCCGAGAACGATGTCGCGCAGTTCGATCCAGAGCGAGGGCAGCGCGCCGCCGTAGAAATGGACGTTCGAGATGTCCTCGTACTTCTTGGGCGGGTTTTCGGCGAATTTCAGCGTGCCGTCGGGGCGCCACTCGAACCACTCGGGATGCTGCTTGATCCAGGGATGGTCGGGTGAGCACTGGATCGCGAAATCGATGGCGACCTCCATGCCATGCGCATGGGAGGCGGCCACCAGCTGCCGAAAGTCGTCCAGGGTGCCGAGTTCCGGATGCACGGCCTCGTGGCCGCCCTCCTCGGAGCCCACCGCATAGACCGAGCCGACATCGCCGGGCTCGGCCTTCAGGGTGTTGTTCTTACCCTTGCGGTTGGTCTTCCCGATCGGATGGATCGGGGTGAAGTAGAGCACATCGAAGCCGAGTTCGCGGATCTCCGGCAGGCGCCGGATCACATCCTTGAAGGTGCCGTGGCGGTTCGGATCACCCGATTGCGAGCGTGGGAAAATCTCGTACCAAGCGGAGAACCGGGCTGCGAGCCGGTCGGCGATCACCGGGATGTTCACGGGATAGCGCGAGGCGTTCACCCGCTCCGCATTGCGCCGGACCAGGGCCGCCGCCTCCGGGGCCAGGATCTTGGCGAGAATCGCGGGAGAGCCCTCGGGTTCGGCCGCCAGCGAGCGGATCAGCGCATCGAGCCGCTGCTTATCCGCGCCGGTGGCCAGATCCTGCGCGATCTGCACCAGCTCGACGCCCTCGATGGTCTCCAGCCGCACATCGACGCCGGCATCACGCTTCTTCAGCGTATCGCGGATCCAGGACGAGAAGCCGTCGCGCCACGCCTCGATGGTGAACTCGTAGCGGGCGTTTCGCTCCAGCGGGAAGTGCCCGGCCCAGCGGTCGTTGTCGACGAACACCATCGGATCGCGCCGCCACGTCTCCTCACCGACGACGCGGGAGAGGATGGCCGCGTTGATGATCTCGTGACCGTCGGAGAAGATATCGGCCTCGACCCGAACCTGCTCGCCGACGATGCGCTTCACCGCCGAGCGCCCGCCATCGATCTCCGGCGTCACTGCCTCAATGACGACACGGCCCTTGCCGTTCGGCGTGGTCGCGGGCGGGGGGGCCGCCACCGTCGCCCGCTCGGCGACGAGGATGCGCAGCTCGCCCGGCCGCAGGTCGATGGCCGCACCCGGATGGAAGGCGATGGGCTCCGCCTGCGGCGTGCGGTCGACGAAGGTGCCGAGTTGGCCACCGGTCCGCTCGATCAAGCGGCCGGCATCGACGGGCGCCGGAGTCTCGCCTGGATTGAACAGGACCAGCGTCGCCGAATGGGCGGAGGCGGGATGGCCGGTATCGGTGCGGAACAGGGCGACGAACGGCGCGTCCGGCGCCGAGAGACGCATCTGTGCGCCCTCGACATTGGCTGCGGGGATCTCGGCCTTGAGCGCGTTGATCGCCGTCACATAAGCGGAGATGTCGATGCCGGTATCGTGCTCGCGGGAGCCGGGATCGGTCTCGACCACGTGCAGCGCGCGCCGATAGCCCCATTCGTAGCCGATGGGCATCAGGACCCCAGCCGAGAAGAAGGCGGCCAAGGCGTAACGCGTCTTCAGCCGCTCGGCGACCGCCTCCGCGCCGCCGGGAATGTCGGCGGCGAGGCGGGTCATGTCGTGGTTCTCGGGAAAGGCGATGGAGGGCGCCACCACCCGCAGGCGCTCATATTGCTCCAGGGCCCAGGGTGCCTTGAGGTTCCACCACGCGAAGGAATTGAACAGGTAGTCGAAGCCGGCCCCGGCCGTGGCCTGCGCCTCCTCGAAGGTGCAGCCGAGGGTCTCGGCGGCGAACAGAGTCTCCGGCTCGCGCTTCTTCGCCGCCTCGATCAGGGCGCGCCAGACATCCGCCGGCACCTTGTAGGCGGCGTCACACCGGAAACCACGGATGCCGAGCCGCTGAAGCTTGGCGATATAGCCGTCGAAGATCCGGGTGAGTTCGTGCCGCGCGTGCTCGGAATGATAATCGAGCTCGATCAGATCACCCCAGACCGTGCGCTTCGACGGATCGTCGGGGTCGATGGCTGCGGGGCTGACCGGCTTGCCCTCGGAATCGCGCACGAACAGGTCCGGCCGCTCGTGAAACAGGCGGGCATTGTCGGCGGTGTGGTTGATCACGAGATCACTCATCACCGCCACGCCGTGCGATTCCGCCGCCCGGCAGAAGCGGGCGATCTGCTCGTCGTCCGGGGTGCCGTCGTTGTCGCGGAAACGCTCATCCAGCCGGTCGAGGTCGGCCACGGCGTAGAGGCTGCGCGAGCCCCCGGTCTGGTGGAACGGGTTGAGGTAAACCCAATCGAAGCCGAGCCCGGCGATGCGCGGCAGCTCCGCCGTCCAGGCCGAGACGGTGCCAACTAGCAGCGGGAACAGGTTGTAGATGCGCGGCCCCTCCGCGCGGGGAGCGAAGGCGGCGGGCAGGGCCACCGTCTCCGCCCCGGTCCGCGTCGCGGGCGTCATCGCGGTGTTCGGTGCGTTCATGGCTCGCCTCCGTCTTGTCGCTTCACGCCTTGCGCGTTCGATCTCATGCGGGCCACCCTCAGGCGGCCCGCCGCAGCACCACATAGGGCAGGTCCGCGAAGAGCCGACCGAGGTCGAGCCGGCCGCCATCCGCTGCCACTTCCCCGCCGCCGATCACGTCGGTCCAGCGGCTGCCCTCCGGGACCGGCAGGACGGTGCCGGCGAAGGCCTCACCCGACCAACCCGATTCGGGCGTCAGCCGTGCGACGAGCCGGGGCACCGCCACGAGCAGATCGTCCTCGCCGGAAGTCGCCGCCGAGCGGCTGAAGGCGATGACATGCTCGGCCCGTTCACCCTCCGCGGGGATCGGACGGTAATCTGCATCCGCGTAGAAGGCCGGCCGTGCCGCCCGGTCGGCCAGAAGACGGGCCAGGGTCGCCTGCTTCACCCGGCCATCCGACCAGGAGCCGATCAAGGTGGCGGGGGTGTCACCCGCTTCGAGGGCCCGCGCCCGGGCCTCGTAATCGACGGGCCGGCGGTTGTCCGGATCGACGAAGGAGAAGTCCCAGAACTCCGTGCCCTGGTAGGTGTCGGGGATGCCAGGAAGGGTGCATTTCAGCACCGTGCGCCCGAGCCCGGCGATCATGCCGAGGAAGGCCAGCCGCCGCACCAGCGGCCGCAGCCGGGCAAGGCAATCCGAGCCGGGGGCGACGAGGGCCGCGAACAGCCCGTGGACGGCCGCCTCATAGGCTTCATCGACGTTGACCCAGCTCGATCGGCGCTTGCCCTCCCGCAGCGCCTTTTCCGCGTAGGCGTCGAGGCGTTTGCGGAAATCCTCGATCTCCGCCGCGTCGTCCTGTTCCAGCAATTCCAGCGGCCAAGCCCCGAGGATGGCCTGAAGGAACATCCACTGGTCGTTGGCATCCGGCGAGGGCTCGCCCTCGAGCGGCTTGATGTACGGCTCGGACGCACGCCGCCACGTATCCCAGGCCCGGGCCCATTCCTCCGGCAACTCGGACAGGGCAAGCTGGCGGGTGCGGGCATCCTCGCCGCGCTTGGTGTCGTGGGTGGCCGTCGTGATCATCGCGTTCGGCCAATCGCGGGCGCGGGCGGCTTGGAGCGCGTGGAAATGCTCCGGGTCGAGGCCGTACTCGCCCGGATCGCCGCCGACCTCGTTCAGTCCGAGCAATTGCACGAAGCGGTAGAACAGGGTGTCTTCCAGGCTCTTGGCCATCACAGGCCCGGTCAGCTGCTGAAAGCGGCGGCGGAACCGCAGCACGACCTGCGGATCGGGCTGGCCGGCCCCCCCGACATCGATGCGCCCCAGCAGGGCATTGGCGGCGAAGTCGTGCACCGACCGGTCCGGCAGAGCGCTCCAGCGCTTGGCCTTGCTCACGGCGCCCTCGATGAGACGGACATCCTCCGGCTCGATCTCGCTCTCGTCGAGATCGCCCGGCAGATACGAGCGATAGACGGGAAAGCGGGCGACGATCTCGATCAAAGCGCGGCGGATCGCGTTGGTGGAAAAATCGCGGGTACGCCGGTCGGAATCGGCGATCTGCTTGAGATCGCCGGTCATCACCTCGAGCTCCGAGGCGAAGCTGATTTCGAGGATCTCGGCCTTGGCCGCCCGGAACTGGAAGCCGTAGGGCTCGTCCATATCCGTAGCCCAGCGGTAGAACTTTTCGATGCGCGGCTTCAGCGCCTGATCGACCAAGATGCCGTCGAGCTGATTCAGCACGTCGTACCCGGTGGTGCCGGCCACCGGCCAGTCGCGCAGCTTCTCGCCCGGCTCCAGGATCTTCTCGACCACGATGTAGAAACCGGGGCCAACGGCGGCCTGCAGGGCGCGGGCATAGTTGAGCGGATCGGCCAGCCCATCGATGTGGTCGATGCGCAAGCCATCGATCCGGCCCTCGCCGATCAGGCGGAACAGCAGGTCGTGCGACTTCACGAAGACGTCCGACAACTCGACCCGCAGGCCCGCGAGCGAGTTCACGTCGAAGAAGCGGCGATAATTGATGTCGCTCGACGCGATCCGCCAATGGGCGAGCCGGTAGGATTGCTGCTCCAGGAGCCGGTGCAGCGGTCCGAAGGAATCAGGATAGTCGCGGTTGCCGTTGAGGAGATGCAGCGCCCGGTAGATCGAGGCGGCGATCTGCGGCGAGGCCCGCACGGCGCCGGCGAGTTGGCGCTTCAGCTCCTCGGCGGTCTCGGGCATCGCCCGGCGCCGGTCGGGGTTGGTCTCCTCGCCCATGGCGCGGAGCCGCTCGGTGATCGACAGCACCTCCGCCGACATGTCGTCACCGATCTCGCCGAGCGCGGCGAGCGCCCGGTTGAGGATTGTCGGATAATGCAGCGGACAGACCGGGAATTGATGCTCGTAATGCCAGACGCTGAAGGCGCCGGCCTCCTCGTCGAATTTCAGCTCCAGCGTGCCCTTCTCCAAGGCTTCGCCGTAGCGCTCGCCGAGGAAGGGGATGACGAGCTTACCGTTGGCGCCGAGCCGTTCCCAATCGATGTCGAAGGCGTTGGCGGCCGGTGACAGCCCCCCCCATTCGAGCACGGAGAGCCACCAGGGATTGTCGGCGCCGCCGACGCCCATGTGGTTCGGCACGATGTCGAGGAGCAGCTTCAGCCCGTGCGCATGCAGGGCATCGGTGAAGGAGCGGAAGCCCTCCTCACCGCCGATCTCCGGATTGATCTGCGAATGGTCGACGATGTCGTAGCCATGGGTCGAGCCTGGCCGGGCCCGCTGCAGCGGCGAGGCGTAGACGTGGCTGATGCCGAGCTTCGCCAGGTAGGGGACGATCCTCTCCGCATCCGCGAAGGTGAAGCCCTCGTGGAACTGCAGGCGATAGGTCGCGCGCGGCGGTGCTGAGGCAAGGCGGGCGGCACCGGAACGCGGGCCGCGCTCCTCCGCCGAGAGGGCGGCGGCGAGTTTGGCCAGCGGACCGCCGGGCGCCGCGATGGCCTCGAGATTCCGGTCGAGCTTGCGCCGCCAGTTGGGGTAGCCCTCGGTCGAGCCCGGCACATTGGCCTGGCTCAATTCACCGACCACGTCCTCGTACTGGACGGCGGTGAGGATCGAGGGGGCGCGGGCGAGATAGCGCGCGGCGGCCTCGAACGGGGCATGCTCCGGCGGCTCCGAACTCGGCAGGAGCTGCTGGCTCGCCAGAGCCTCCGACAGACGCCAGCGCTCTGCCACGCGCTCGTTGCGCTCGGCCTCGGCCCGGTCGGCGTCGTACAGGCCGAGCGACTGGCGCGTGTCGGTATCGACCCCGCGCCACCAGCCGACGAAGGTCGGCAGATCGTGCGTCGTGATCGCGGTCAGCGCATCCTTCGGATAGGCTTCGGGGGCCTTGAAGGCACCGCCCTGCTCGCGCTCGAAGGCGAGGATGCGGTAACTCAGGATGCCCGAGTGCATCAGCGCATCGGAGAAGCCCTCCGGCGCGGTTCCGAGATCCTCGGCGATGACGAGGCACTTGGCGCGATGGCTCTCCAGTCGCAGCACTGCCAGCATCGGCTCGAACGGCATCGCCACATAGGCACCCTCGCGGGCGGATCTGCCGAGCGGAATCAGGAACAGTCGGGCAAGCTGGAAGGCGTGGTCGATGCGGATCGCGCCGGCATGGCGCATATTCGCCCTCACCAGGGCGCGGAACGCCTTGAGCCCGTCGCGCTCCATTTCCAGCGGATCGAAGGCGGGTAGCCCCCAATCCTGACCCTTCGGAGCGAGGAGGTCCGGCGGCGCGCCGATGGAGACGCCGTTGGCGAAGCGTTCGGGGTGGGACCAGATCTCCGAGCCGCCGCGATCGGCCCCGACCGCCAGATCCCGGTACAGCCCGAGCCGCATGCCGGCCTCGAGCGCCATCTCGGAGGACGCCTTGAGCTGGCGGTCGGCGAGGTATTGCAGGAAGACGTGATAGGAGATGCGCTCGGCGCGGCTCTCGGCGAAGGCGCGCACAGCCTCCGTGCCCGCGCGGCGATACTCCTCCGGCCAATCGCCGAGCCAATACGCACCCTGCGCCCGAAAATGCTCGGAGAGGGCGTCGAAGGTCGCGTGAGATTCCAGGTTTTCGCCGCCCTCCTCGCGGAAGGCCGCGAAGCCGGCATCCTTGCCAGCGCGCGCCTGCGAGACTTCCCAATAGGCTTCGAGGATCGGCGAGAGCACCTCCCAGACGCCGACGTGATCGACCAGGGAGGTGTCGCGCAACGCCTCGATGCGGGCGCGCTGGCGCTCCAAAATCTCGGCCGCGGGGCTGCCGGCGAAGCCCGGCAGGGCGCCCGGCTCGATGTAGAGGGTTTCGAGGAACAGCCGCGAGGACGGAGAATAGGGCGAGATCTTCGCCCGATCCGTCGGGAAGAGAGCATGGGCTGGGCTCAAGCCCAGGAAGGAAGCGCCGCGCAGGGCCGCATCGCGGGCGGCGCGGCCGGCATCGGCATAGGTGCCGATGCCGAGATTGTCCGGCGAGCGCAGGCCGTAGAGCTGAGCGGCCAAGCCCCAATCGCGGGCGCCATCCTCGGCATAGGCGCGGGGCCGCCAGCAGCGCTGGGGCGCGGAGACGATCCAGGCCTGCGCCCGGCGCTCGCCGATGCTGACGGTGAGCTGGTGATAGCCGGGGGTGAGCGGCGGCAGATCGAAGCCGATGCCGTCCTCCGAGGGGGTGAGCGTGCCGCGTCCCTCGCGGGAGCGCTCATGCTCGTCCACCAGCCGCCAGGACACGGCGCCCGAGGTGGCTCCCGCCCGCACCGGCACGCGCACGCCGCGCCGCGCTTCCGCCGCGAGCAGCGGGGGGACGATGTTGCCGCGCACCGCCTCGACCGAGGCGAGGCTCCGCCGGATCGCCTCATCGTCTCCGGCCGCGAAGCCGAGGGCTTCGAGCATACCGCGGCGGACATCGAGGGGCGTATCGACCCGCTGACCGAAGGCATCGGTGAACCCGTCGGCGATGCCGACGAGGTTGGCGAGCCGTTCGAGGGCACTCACTTCCAAGTCACTCACTTGGCGCCCCCGATCAGGAACACGCCGGTCCAGGAAGGCAATTGCATGGCCTGTCGTGATACCCCGTTCGACCAAATCACCTGACCGCCCTCGGCGGTCGCCGCGAAGTCCTCGTCACCGAGATTGGCGATGAAGCGCAACCAGCCGCCCTCGTAGCGCCAGGTGCAATCCACGACGCTCGCCGCCGGGATCTCGGCCTTAGCGCCGAGGAAGCGCGTCTTGGTGAGCGGCACCACACTCTGCTGGCGGATCTGAAGCAGGTTGCGGGTATCGGCCCAGATGGCGCGGTGCGGCTCGGTCTCGGCCTCGTCCCAATCGATTTTCGAATCCTCGAAGGTCTTCGCCTCAGTGGGATCAGGGATCACCGAGGTGTCGTCGGCGAAGGCGGCGAAGCTCTTGAACTCCCGGCGCCGCCCCTCGCGCACCGCCTTGTTCAGCTCCTCGTCCGGCGCGAAATCGACGAAGAACAGAAACGGCGCCGAGGCCGACCATTCCTCCCCCATCCACAGCATCGGGATCTGCGGCGCCAGCAGCAGCCCGGCGCGGGCGAGCGCCAGCTTCGCCGGGTCGGCGAGGTGGCTCAGCCGCTCGCCCAGAGCCCGGTTGCCGACCTGATCGTGGTTCTGCAGGAAGGTGACGAAGGCCGAGGGAGGGAGATGGCCGGAGGGCTCGCCGCGCGGGTGGTTGTCGAGGGTCGGAAAGGGCTCGCCCTGATAGGCGAAGCCTTCGGCGAGGCAGCGGGCGAGATGCTCCACCGGCCTGTCGGCAAAGCTCTCGTAGTAGCCGGCATTCTCGCCGGTCAGCAGCACGTGCCAGCAATGGTGCAGGTCGTCCGCCCATTGCGCGCTGTGCAGCACCGGCTGCCCGTTGCCGTCACGCTCGAGCCAGCGGGCCTGATTGGCCTCGTTCTCCAGGATCAGGTGGACATGACGGTCCGGGAAGGCCCGGCGGATCGTCTCGCCGAGTTCGGCCAGGAAGTGCTTCTCGGAATCGTCGAGGATGGCGTGGACCGCATCGAAGCGGATGCCGTCGAAATGATATTCCTCCAGCCAGTACAGCGCGTTCTCGATGAAGAAGTCGCGCACGACCGGGCCGGATTCCCTGCCGTCGAAATTGATGCCGGCGCCCCAGGGCGTCTGATGGCGCTCGGTGAAGAAGGTCTTGGCGTAGGAATGGAGATAATTCCCAGCCGGGCCGAAATGGTTGTAGACGCAGTCGATCAGCACCATCAGCCCCTTGGAATGGGCGGTGTCGATCAGGTGCTTGAGTTCGTCCGGGCGGCCATAAGCAGAGTCGGGCGCATAGGGCAGCACGCCGTCGTAGCCCCAGTTGCGGGTGCCCTTGAAGTCGGCGAGCGGCAGCAGCTCGATCGCCGTGATGCCCAGATCGACCAGATCGTCGAGCCGCTTCTCCAGCCCGGCATAGGTGCCTTCGGGCGTCGCGGTACCGACATGCAATTCGTAGACGACGGCCTCCTCCCAGGGGCGGCCCTTCCAGTCCTCGTCGGTCCAGGCGAAGGCGGCGGGATCGACGACCTCCGACGGCCCCGAGACATCCTCGGGCTGGAAGCGGGAGGCGGGATCGGGGACCACGAGATCGCCGTCGATGCGGAAGCCGTAGCGCGCACCGGCCTTCACCCCCGGCAGCGTAGTGCGGCGCCAGCCCTCACCGGTCTCAGGAATCGGATGGTCGGTCCCATCCACCACCAGGGTCACATCCTTGGCGGTGGGCGCCCAGAGGGCGAACCGCACACCGTCCTCGGCAAGCTCGCTGCCGAACCGCATCGCATGGGCGCGCCGCATGAGGCCACCGGTCTCCGCTGGAAAATCGATTGTCGTTCAGGCTGGGCGGCCGCGTCTGTGTCTCACAAGGCTCCCGGCGCCCGCTTGTTCCCGGAGCCGGCAGTTATGGCGCCGGCTGGCTGCGGCAACCGTCCGGTGTTGCGGAATCGCTGCACTGCACGCGGGTCACCCCGGACATGCGAAGGCCTCCCCGCCGGGGTCGGCGGGGAGGCCTTCATAGGTTTCGAGCTTCGCGTTTCAGGCCTTGCGATCAGGCGTTAAGGTTCGGGCCCCCGCCTTCCGAGCGACGCTTGGCCATGAAGGCGTCGAACTGCTCACGGTCCTTGGCCCGCTTCAGCTCCTCGACGAATTCGGCGAAGGCGCGGCTCTCTTCCTGAAGGGCGCGGCGGCGGGCCTCCAGGCGCTCGAGCTCGGCGCGCCGATACTCCTCGAACGCCCAGTTGCCGGAAGCGGCACCGGCACCCGTGGAGCCCTTCGCCGCCTCGAAGGCCCGGGCGAAGCGCGACGGCCCGTTGCCGCCGGCGAAGCTGAAGCTGCCGCTATTGGCGAACTCCTTCATCTGGCTGAGCGCGGGATAGCCCGCGATCTTCCAGGCGACATAGGCCACGGCGATCGGCCACCAATAGATGAAGCCGACGACAATGGCGCCGATCTCCAGGGATCGCTTGGGGAAAGGCCCGCTGCGGTGAGACGCGCCGCAGGACCAGGGAGAGGTGGAGGACGTGTTCACGGCTGAAGGCTCCGGGGTGTGAATGTGAACAACATTCACATGCGGGTGCGCCTCGACCGTTTCAAGGGCTTTCCCTCAAAGCTTGTCCTTCGCACGGCGTCCGGCGCCGTGAACGAGGGCCAGTACGCCCGCGCGCAGCAGTTCGTACTTGTCCGGTCCGGGCTTCGGCAGCTGTCCGGCGGCCGAGAGCGTGGCGATGCCGTGCGACAGCGCCCAAACCTCCAGGGCCAGGAAGCGCGGGTCAACACCGTCGAAACCGTCGGGGAAGGTCGCGCGCAGAGCCTCGAGCAGAAGATCGAACGGATTCGGCCGGTCCGGCGCCGGGGCCGGAGCCGCCTGCCCGCGCACCTCGAAGATCGCGGCGTAATAACCCGGCTCCTCCTCGGCGAAGGCGAGATAGGCTTCGCCCATGCGGGTGAAGCGCTCCAGGGGGGTGCCGCGCCCGGTGAGCGCGCGGGCGAGCCGGTCGGCAAGGTCGGCGAAGCCGCGGCCCGCCACCTCTTCCAACAGCGCCTCGCGCCCACGAAAATGACGGTACAATGCCGCCGGGGTCACACCGACGAGCCGGGCCGCATCGACCAAGGTGAAACCGCCGATGCCGCGCTCGGCGATGAACCGGCGGGCGGCCTCGATCAGCGCCTCCTTGAGGTTGCCGTGGTGATAGCCCCGCCGGTCGCCCGGTCCCTCACGCCAGGGTCGCACCTCAACCTCCTCCGCTGGCCGGCCGCGTTCGTCGCCGGCCGTTCGGTTCCCCTACGGTGACGCGCGGCGCCCGCCTTCGTTTCGGCGCGGCGACGCTTCGCGGCCTTTTCTCGCGAGTCGGTCTACGAGTCGACCATCTTTTCCGCCAAGCCGGGTTGACGCCGGGCCTGAGATGCAACGTTATAAAATAACAGCTCGCAGGATGGCCCATGTCCCAGACCGATTCCCGCCTCCCCGTCACCGTGCTGTCCGGCTTCCTCGGCGCCGGCAAGACGACCCTGCTCAATCATGTCCTTAACAATCGTGAGGGCCGGCGCGTCGCGGTGATCGTCAACGACATGAGCGAGGTGAATATCGACGCCGACCTCGTCCGCGACGGGGGCGCCGACCTCTCGCGCACGGATGAGAAGCTGGTGGAAATGACCAATGGCTGCATCTGCTGCACCCTGCGCGACGACCTGCTCGCCGAGGTCCGCCGCCTCGCCGCCGAAGGTCGCTTCGACTATCTGCTGATCGAGGGGACCGGAATCGCAGAGCCGTTGCCGGTGGCGAGCACCTTCTCGTTCCGCGACGAGGACGACCGGGCACTCAGCGACGTGGCGCGGCTCGACACGATGGTGACCGTCGTCGATGCGGTAAATCTGCTGAAGGATTACGGCTCGAACGATTTCCTGAGCCAGCGCGGCGAGACGGCCGGATCCGAGGACACCCGCACCCTGGTCGATCTGCTGGTCGAGCAGATCGAGTTCGCCGATGTCGTGGTGATCAACAAGGCGAACGATGTCTCGCCCGAGCAACTCGACCTCGTGCGCTCGGTCGTGCGCGGCCTCAACGCCGACGCGCGGATCGTCGAGGCCTCTCACGGGCAGGTGCCGCCGGAGGCGATCCTCGATACCGGGCTGTTCGACGAGGAAAAGGCGCAGGAGCACCCGCTCTGGTTCAAGGAACTTTACGGCGCCCATGACCACGTGCCCGAGACCGAGGAATACGGCATCGGCTCCTTCGTCTACCGGGCGCGGCGGCCCTTCGACCCGCAGAAGTTCCAGGGTTTCGTCAACACCACCTGGCCGGGGCTGATCCGCGCCAAGGGGCATTTCTGGCTCGCGACCCGGCCGGACTGGGTCGGCGAATTCTCCCTGGCCGGGGCGGTGGCACATATCGGCGCCATGGGATTCTGGTGGGCGGCGGTACCGCGCCGACGCTGGCCGGAGGAAGAGATTTTTCGCGAGCGCCTCCACTCCGTCTGGAGCGAGGTCTGGGGCGACCGGCGCCAGGAACTCGTCTTCATCGGCCGCGGCATGGACAAGGAGGCGATCACCGCTGCCTTGGATGCCTGCCTGCTCGGCGAGGCCGAGGCAAGGCGCTTCGACCCGGAAGCCTATCGCCACCTGATCGATCCTTTCCCGGCCTGGCGCCGGGCAGCCTGAGCGTTCGGGATCCGATATGGGTTTCGTCAGCCTGAAGGATTGGCGCGCGCGCTCGGCCGGACTGGCGCAGGCGGCAGCGCGAGCGAAGGCGCTGATCCGCCCGGCCCTCGGCTTGACCGATGCCGACGCCCTGTCGGTCAACGAGATCGCCTGCGCCGATCCCGGCTGCCCGGATGTCGAGACCGTGGTGCTGGTGATGCGGAGCGGGGAACCGACCCGGGCCCTGCGCATCGCCGGTTCCATCGACGGGATCGACGCGGCCGCCGCGTCCTCCCTGGCGGCCGAGGAGGCCCGGCTCCGTCAGGTTTGAGAGCCGGCTTTCATCATTCCGTCGTGAGGGATGTGGGAGTAGGCCTGGGGCGACAACACCGATTCAGGTGCCGCACCCTCCGCCATCCGCCGATGCGACGGGCAACGGAGGCTCCTTCAGCGGCACCGGCCCCGGCCGAGCACGGACATGACGATCAAACTGAGACCGCTGGAGCGCGAGGACCTGCTCTTCGTGCACCAACTCAACAACAACGACAGCATCATGCGCTATTGGTTCGAGGAGGCCTACGAGTCCTTCGCCGAACTGGCCCAGCTCTACGAGCGCAACATCCATAACCAGACCGAGCGCCGCTTCATCATCGCCACGGAGCGGGGGGAACCGGCCGGAATGGTCGAGCTGGTGGAGATCAACCATCTCCATCGCCGCTGCGAATTCCAGATCGCGATCCACCCCGACTACCAGGGGAAGGGCTACGCCAAGCGCGCCACCCGCATCGCCATCGATTACGCCTTCAAGGTGTTGAACATCCACAAGCTTTATCTGCACGTGGACAAGGACAACAAGCGGGCGGCCGGCATCTACGAGAGCTGTGGCTTCCGCTCCGAAGGCATCCTCAAGGACGAGTTCTTCGTCAACGGCCGCTACCGCGATGCGGTGCGCATGTGCCTGTTCCAGCCTCACTACCTCGCCGAGCGCGGCGCGGGCGACGTGACCGAGCCGGTGCTGAAGACCTAAAGCGACACGGCCCACGAACGAGAAACGGGCCCCGAAGGGCCCGTTCTTTTCCGCCGCGATGGGGCGAAGCTTACCGGTAGGGGTTGCCGTAGCGGGCCACGTAGGAAGTCGGGTCGATCGCGTCGAAGGCGGAGAGATCGACGTTGCGGATCGCCGTGGAGCGGGCGCCGATGAACGGGCCGTTGGTGATCGGATCCGGCAGCACGCCATTGCCGTAACGGTCGTTGCGGCCGTAGGGCGGATTCAGCTGGTTCGAAGCCGCGATGAAGGCCGGGTTGGTGGCCGGGTTCGAAACGGAGCCGTTGCCCTGCTCGACCACGTTGCCGGCATCCAGCCACGAGCGCGGACGAATGCGGATCGGCAGCGGCTGGCTCACGCGGACGTAGCCGGGATTGCCATAGGGGCCCTGCGCCTCCGCATTGGAACCGAAGCCGATCGCGGTGAGGGTCATGGCGCCCAGAAGGGCGAGCTTGGTGCAGCGCATGGCGTACCTTGTGGTGTGTGAGGGCACGGTACGGGCTGTTCGTTAAGAATCCCGCTTGTTGCAAAGTAGACGTTTTGGCGTGGCCGTTGTTCCCGCAATATGGCCGCGCTTCGCTATTTTCGCCGCGATTTTGCCGCATTGTTTCTCGGAGGGCTCGCGGCCGCCGCAGCGACGGCGATCGAGCCGGTCTGATCGCTCGCCGCCGCCCCCGCCAGATCCTCGGTCCGACACGCGCTCGGCCCGGCGAGAATGTCGGCGCCGAGGGTCGCCGAGACGCGACCGGCGAGGGCGATCCGGTCCAGGGCGCAGGCGAGCGCCTCCGGCTCCGGTGCCTGCCCGAGGATGCCGCAGAGCCAGCCGTCGATGGCCACGCTCTTCAGGTCGAGACTGCGGAATCCGGTGCAGTTGCGCTTGCCCGCGCCGGACAGGGTGGTCTCGACGGTCTCGAACCCCCCGAGACGGGTGCTCACCACGCCGCGCTCACCGGTGCGGGTCACGGACAAGCCGCGTCCGTCCGCCGCCCGGCGCACCAGCGTGACGAACAGGCTCGGACTCGCCTCGCCCTGCCCGCCCGCATCGGTGGCGGTGATCAGGAGGTACGGCGCCTCGATCGTGTCGAAGGCGCCCTGCACCACACTGTCTTCGCGCTGGCCGAGGCTCGCGTTCCAGCGGGTCGGCTCGGAGCGTGGCGGCAGCGCGGCCATATCCTCGCGCAGGGTGAGAAGCGGCTCGGCCGCCGCCACCGCCCGTCGCGCCCCCTCCGTCGCCCGCGGCGGCTCGCTCCAAGCGCGCGGCGCCTCAGGAGCGCCGGCCCGGTCACGGGCAACGAGGGCCAAGCCGGCGATGAACGCGGCGCAGGCGACGAGTTTGCCCAGCAGACGCAGCCGGCGGAGCGGGTGGGGACCGGATAGGGGGCGAAGGTCGCCCCCATCCTCGGGTCGGTCGGAGGCGTCGTCCGGATGGGGGAGCATGCGCAGTCCTCTGCCGGGTCCGCGGGGCCCGGGCGGCCCTCGCCATGCTCCAGCTCTGCCCCAGCCTCCCCCACCGCGCGGTTGCAGACTCTGCCGCTATCCTCGGGATTCTCGGCCGATGGTGAATCAGCGGTTCCGTCCCGCTCTTTCGGATCGGGTCGCCTGTCACATCGCGGCCCTCTCGAACTCTCCTCTCCTCTTGACAGCCGCCTTCACCGGGCGCCTTGCTCCCGTCGCGCGAAGGGCCCACCTGAACGATCGATCAGGGCGGGTTCTTCCGCCTATGGAATCTTCCCAATCGAACGGTCCGAAGCGGTGCGCCCGCCGGCCGTGGGAGGAGGCGGGTCGGTGACATCCCGCCCGCGCAGCGGAGTTTGATGAGATGGGTTACAAGGTCGCCGTCGTCGGAGCCACGGGCAATGTGGGCCGTGAGATGCTCGACATTCTGGCCGAGCGCGCCTTCCCGGCCGACGAAGTCGTCGCGCTGGCCTCCAGCCGCAGCCTGGGCCAGGAAGTCTCCTTCGGCGATAAGATTCTCAAGGTCAAAACGCTCGACACCTACGACTTCTCCGACACCGACATCTGCCTGATGTCGGCGGGCGGCGATGCCTCCAAGGAGTGGAGCCCGCGCATCGGCCAGCAGGGCTGCGTGGTGATCGATAACTCGTCGGCCTTCCGCTACGACGCCGACGTGCCGCTGATCGTGCCGGAGGTGAATGCCGACGCGGTGGTGGGCTTCACCAAGCGCAACATCATCGCCAATCCGAACTGCTCGACCGCGCAGCTCGTGGTGGCGCTGAAGCCGCTGCACGAGGCGGCGACGATCAAGCGTGTCGTTGTCTCGACCTATCAATCGGTCTCCGGCGCCGGCAAGGACGCCATGGACGAGCTGTTCAGCCAGACTCGCGCGGTGTTCACCGCGGGCGAGGTCGTGCAGAAGAAGTTCACCAAGCGGATCGCCTTCAACGTCATCCCGCACATCGATGTGTTCATGGAGGACGGTTACACGAAGGAAGAGTGGAAGATGGTCGCCGAGACCAAGAAGATGCTCGATCCCAAGATCAAGCTCACGGCGACGGCGGTGCGCGTGCCGGTCTTCATCGGTCATGCCGAGGCGGTGAACGTCGAGTTCGAGCGCCCGCTCTCACCGGAGCAGGCGACCGAGATCCTGCGCTCGGCGCCGGGCGTGCTGGTGATCGATAAGCGCGAGAACGGCGGCTACATGACCCCGCACGAGGCGGCGGGCGAGGATGCCACCTACATCTCCCGCATCCGTGAGGATGCCACCATCGAGAACGGCCTGAACTTCTGGTGCGTCTCGGACAACCTGCGCAAGGGTGCGGCCCTGAACGCGGTGCAGATCGCCGAGGTGCTGGTGAACCGCAAGCTCCTCACCAAGGCGCGTCAGGCCGCATAAGCGTTTCGCACCCGTCACCGATCACAGCGCCGCCCCTTCGGGGGCGGCGTTTTTGTTTGGGCTGAAGGCCTGCATCCGCGAAGACCGATCGATGCATGAGGCTGCGCTCTGATAGGACTTAAATCCTGTTATTTGTCAGCATCTCCAATTTGCATATTTTCCTGTCGGAGTCGGCGGGAGGAACGCGGCATGAGGCAGGGAACGAACCCCCGGTCGGAGATCGCGGCCATACGAGGCTTGCTCGCTGGAGCTGCCCTCGACGTGAAAATGCTCCGCCTCGAGCGAGCTTTGCGACACAAGTTTTCGCCCGATCAGCCTCGCGCGCCCGCAGGCCAGCCGAACGGCGGACGATGGATTCCGGCGGATGGCGCGGGCTCCGACGATGCTGACACCTCTCACGGCACCGAAGGCGACGTCGCCAGCCGGAGCCAAACCCTTCTGGATGACGGAACGCGTGTACTGACGCTGCGCATTCGGTCAGGACAGCGGGAATACGACAGGCAGGACATCGTCACCGCGCCGGACGGCCAGAGCCGGATCTTCGAAACCTCGGGCCTGACCCAAACGATCCGCGACGGCGCGACAGGAGCCGTCCTCGGGCGAAGCACCTTTACGGCCAACGGGGCTGAGCCGGAGGCCTTTGCTCAGCCAGCGTTCGCTCCGGCTGTACCCTTGGGGGTCGCGACGGTCGAACTCGCTCTTTCGCTGTTCTCCGTCCTGTCAAGTCGGAACAGCCTCTATAGCAGGACTGTGCTTGGCCTTTCGGCTCATGAGTTCATGCCGAACCCGGAAGGAGGCAATAAATCCGTCATATGGGTCGGTCCCATCTCACAAGACAAGCTCGACGAAGCCTGCAGACGCAATGCCCAAGTCGAAGAGATGACCAACCGAGTGGCGCGGCGTGTCCATGCCACAGGCCTCTATACATCACCGCAAGCTTTTGGAAATAAAGTTCATCTCGAGATCGCGAAGGAGGTAGAAAATCTTGACGATCCTGACCTCAAGGCTGAAATATCTTTTGATCGCAGTTCGATCGAAGCCCTATATGGAGCGGCAGGTTCGGTAAGGCTCGACCTGCTTGAAAGAGGCAGTCGTGGGACGACTTGTATCTACGACTATAAAACCGGCAATGCGCAGCTCGATTTCAAGCGTGCCGCGAAGCTTGCACTGGTAGCCAGGGCATATTTTCCTGGAACGCTGCGATTTATCGTGATTCAGGTGAAGCCCCGCCTATGACGACTGCCCGACAGATCCGAAAGCTCGTTCGCCCCCTTCTCGAACGCCATCCAGATCTCACACTGGCCACGAGCCATACGTTATGGATGGCGCCGCTTACTCATGTCGGGATTGAGATTTGGCTCGAACGAGCCTCGATGGCTTCGTACTTCAGACCGAGATGGTTTCTCACCCCACTTTTCCTGCCGACCTCCAAACCAGCCTATGGTGCTGGCTTTTGCTGCGTGCTCATGGGGCGATCACAGCAGGCACGGGAAGCGGGCCGTAGAAGCTGGGATTGGGACGATCCGGAGATGCCAGCCGACTTCGTGTCGCAGATCGAAGAGGCGATACCACTATTTCGAAGTCTCGACACTCTCAATGCTTGTCGGTTGTTTACAGAAAAACAGATGAAGCACCCATGGGGCAAAGACTTATACGAGCAAATTGTCTATGATATTGCGTTTGGCAATCTGGCGCTGGCACGATGCTGGTGGCAACGACTGGAGACTGAGATCACGAGCGGTGACCTGCCGACAGAAGATTTCTGGCGAACGAAAACTCTCCGTTTTCGCTCCTTACGCGAACCGTTGATGGACGATGACCGCGCGGCACTGGCCGCGCTTCTCCATCAGTGGGAGCGGGAGAACGTCACGGGCACCCCCGTCGAGCGGATTTGGCAGCCGACGCCATTTCCGCTCGAACAGATCGCGTGACCTCAAGACTGGACGTGGGTTTATTTCCCACATGAGCGAGAAACAAACGCACGGCAGAACGGTGGCCTTGCTCCGCCGGATCCCCTTCGCGTGCCACGACACCCCGACCACTGCTCGCAGCGCCCTTCCTTGCGTGAAACGCTGTATTTCGGAGCGTTTCTCGCTTGGATCGCCGCCATCCTCGCCTCCGAAGCGGGACCGGTGCGGCTCTCACCGCCCGTCATCCCCTACGGTCAATCAGAAGCCGCTTCGAGCGCAGCGATATCGCCGCCGCCGATCAGGGGGAGGTGAGCGGTGATTCGCTCCACCGGCCAATCCCACCAGGCGATGCGTTGCAGCCGGGCCGCGTCGTCGTCCGAGAAGCGGCGGCGCACGACGCGGGCCGGGTTGCCGGCCACGATCGCGTAGGGCGGGACGTCCGCCGCCACGACCGAATGCGCCGCGACAACCGCCCCATCGCCGACCGTCACGCCCGGCAGAATCGTGCTGCGATAGCCGAGCCACACGTCATGGCCGATGATGGTGTCCCCCCGATTCGGGAAGTTCAGTTCTCCCTCGTAGCGCCCGATCCAGTCGCCCCCGAAGATCGAGAACGGATAGGTCGAGAGGCCGTCGAGGCGGTGATTGCCGCCATTCATCAGGAAACGTGTTCCCGATGCGATGGCGCAGAACTTCCCGATCACCAGCCGGTCGCCGATGAAGGGGAAGTGATAGAGAATCGCGTCAAGAAAGGCCTGAGGCCCGGCCGGGTCGTCGTAATAGGTGTAGGCGCCGACCTCGACATTCTCCGGAAGATCGAGATTCCGGATGAAGGTGACGCGCGTGTGCCCCGGCATCGGATGCAGCAGATCCGGGTCCGGTCCCATCATGGCTGCCGGCACTGGCCCCTCCCCTTCGGCTGGCGATCCAAGCCGAGTGTGCAGGCGGAGATGGCCGGATCGCGGCGCGGACGGCCAGGGATCGCGCCTCGAAACGCTTGAATTCGCCGCGCGCCGGGTTTAAGTCACGGAACATCATTTCTGGTGCAGTCGAAAGGCTGCTTGCGGGAGTGGGCCCCCCGGGGTCCGCTCTTTTTTATTTCCGCAAGCCGGCCTGTATCGGTTCTGCCAAACCAGCAGTCCTCGCGAGTCTTTCGGAACACGACAGTATGGCGGAGCCTACCGAGAAGCGTCTTGTCGGCGAAACCGGCGTCGCCGCACGGGTTGCCCAAATCGTCGAGGGACCGATCGAGGGCCTCGGCTTCCGTCTGGTGCGGGTCAAGATCTCGAACACCAATGGCTGCACCGTCCAGATCATGGCGGAGCGGCCGGACGGCACCATGGGTGTTGATGAGTGCGAGACGGTCAGCCGCGCGATCTCGCCGATTCTCGACCTGGAGGATCCGGTCGGCGGCGCCTATTACCTTGAAATCTCCTCGCCCGGCATCGACCGGCCCCTGGTGCGTGTCTCCGATTTCGAGCGCTGGGCCGGGTACGAGGCGAAGGTGGAGCTGGCCGTGCCGCTCGACGGACGCAAGCGCTTCCGCGGCATCCTCGGAGTTCCGAGCGCCGACTGCACCACCGTGCCGATCGATCTGCCGGACGTGAAGCCCGGCCTGCCGAGCCGCATCGACCTGCCGCTGCGCGATCTCGGCGAGGCGCATCTCGTCCTCACCGACGACCTGATCCGCGAATCCCTGCGCCGCGGCTCCGCGCCGCCGCAAGACGGTGACGCGGCGGACGAGGAAGAGGCGGAGGAGGCACAGGACGAGACGCCGCAGGTCCGCTTCATCCCGCAGCCGAAGCGGCCAAAGCCCAAGGCGGACAAGCCCGTGAAGGCGAAGGTCAACAAGGCCAAGCCCGGCGGGCCGATCGTCACTAAGGCCGCCCGGCTCAAGAACCGAGACACCCTGCACTAACCCTCGGCGCTTTGCAGTTCCGGCCACCGGCTCGCCGGTGGGGATAACGCCCCGAGACAGGATTTCCCGCTCCCGCAGCGGAAGACACGACCGAGAAGAAGGACCAGACCCCATGGCCGTCGTCAGCGCCAACCGGCTCGAACTCCTACAGATCGCCGAGGCGGTGGCCCGCGAGAAAGTGATCGACCGCCAGATCGTCATCGAGGCGATGGAGGAGGCGATCGCCAAGGCCGCCCGCTCCCGCTACGGCGCCGAAACCGACGTGCATGCCGAGATCGATCCGAAGAGCGGGGCCCTGCGCCTGTCGCGCCACCTGCTCGTTGTCGATCAGGTCGAGAACGACGCCCGCGAGATCACCCTCGACCAGGCCCGCCGCTACAATCCGGGCGCTCTCGTCGGCGACGTGATCTCCGACACTCTGCCGCCTTTCGATTTCGGCCGCGTCGCCGCGCAATCGGCCAAGCAGGTCATCGTGCAGAAGGTGCGCGACGCCGAGCGCGCCCGCCAGTACGACGAGTACAAGGACCGCATCGGCGAGATCCTCAACGGCGTGGTCAAGCGCGTCGAGTACGGCAACGTCATCGTCGATCTGGGCCGCGGTGAGGGCATCGTCCGCCGCGACGAGATGATTCCGCGCGAGACCTTCCGCCCCGGTGACCGCATCCGCTCCTACCTGTTCGACGTGCGCTCCGAAGTGCGCGGCCCGCAGATCTTCCTCTCGCGCTCCCACCCGCAATTCATGGCCAAGCTGTTCGGTCAGGAAGTGCCGGAAATCTATGACGGCATCGTCGAGGTGAAGGCGGTCGCCCGCGATCCGGGTTCTCGCGCCAAGATCGCCGTGATCTCGCGCGATTCCTCGATCGATCCGGTCGGCGCCTGCGTCGGCATGCGCGGCTCCCGCGTTCAGGCGGTAGTCGGCGAGCTGCAGGGCGAGAAGATCGACATCATTCCGTGGTCGCAGGATCAGGCGACCTTCATCGTCAATGCGCTGCAGCCGGCCGAGGTCGTCAAGGTGGTGCTCGACGAGGAGGCCGACCGCATCGAGGTCGTGGTGCCCGACGACCAGCTCTCGCTGGCCATCGGCCGCCGCGGCCAGAACGTTCGGCTGGCTTCCCAGCTCACCGGCTGGGACATCGACATCCTGACCGAGGCCGAGGAATCGGAGCGCCGCCAGAAGGAATTCGCCGAGCGCACCCAAGCCTTCATGGAAGCCCTGGACGTCGACGAGACGGTCGGTCAGCTCCTCGCGGCGGAGGGTTTCCGCAATGTCGAGGAAATCGCCTATGTCGACGTGGCCGAGCTGTCGGGCATCCAGGGTCTCGATGAGGAGACCGGTGCCGAGATCCAGGCCCGCGCCCAGGATTACCTCGCCCGCATCGAGCAGGAGCAGGACGACCGCCGCCGCGAGCTCGGCGTCGAGGACAATCTGCGCGAGATCGACGGTGTGACCACCGCGATGATGGTGGCGCTGGGCGAGAACGACGTGAAAAGCGTCGAAGACCTCGCCGGCTGCGCCACCGACGACCTCGTCGGTTACACCGAGGGCCGTGGCCCCGAGGCCGTGCGCCATGCTGGCTTCCTCGATGGCTTCGAACTGTCGCGGGCCGAGGCCGAAGCCCTGATCATGGCCGCGCGCGTGCATGCCGGCTGGATCGAGGCGCCGCCGGAGCCGGAAGTCGAGGCCGTCGAGGGCGAGGAATCCGAGGGCGAAGCTCACGAGGGCGAGGTGTCCGAAGAGCACGCATCCGACGAGCCTGCCTCCGACGAAGCCACCGATGAGACGCAGCAGGCCTGAGCCGGGATCGGAACGGGGACGGTGCAGGACATGATCGCACAGGACGAGGAGACCGAAGACGGTCCGATCCTCGACCGTGGCCCCGGCCGCGGCCGGGAGCCCGTGCGCACCTGCATCGTCACCCGCGAGGCGCTGCTACCCAAGAAAATGATCCGCTTCGTGCGGGGGCCCGATGGCCGGGTGGTGCCCGATCTGCGCGCTCGCCTGCCGGGCCGTGGTGCCTGGGTGAGCGCGAACCGGGCCTCCGTCGAGGCGGCGGTGAAGCGCCGTGCCTTCAACCGCGCCTTCAAGACCAGTGAAGTGAAGGTCGATCCCGACCTCGCGGATCAGGTGGCGGAAGGGCTGCGCACGGATCTGCGGCAGGCTCTGGCATTGGCCAACAAGGCCGGCTGCGTCGTCACCGGCTTCGGCAAAGTTGAGTCGGCTATCCTCGGAAGCGAGGGCGTCGCGGCGCTGATCCATGCCAGCGATGCCATGCCGGATGGCCGCCGCAAGCTCGCTGCCGCCTTGCGGCGGCGCTATGGCGATGCCATATCGCGCATTCCGGTTGTCGATGACCTGTCCAACGCCGAATTGGACATGGCATTGGGCCGGGATCATGTGATACACGCTGCCCTCATCGCGGGAGCCGGCACAACCGGCTGTCTCGCGCGTTGGCGTCGGTTCCGCACCTTCGAGGGTATGGCGTCGGCGTCCAGGGAGGACGCCCCGCTCGATGCTGGCGCGGCCGCCTTCGATTCGCACGACGACGACATGAGTTGATTATCGGCCGGGCATGTCCGCCGCCGGTCGATGGGACGATGGAAGCCCTCAGGGTTCAGACTGAATGAGCGATACGAACAATCCGGGTGACAAGACGCAGACCAGAGCCCCTTCGAAGCCGATGTCGCTGAAGCGCCCGGTCGAGCAGGGAACGGTTCGTCAGAGCTTCTCCCACGGGCGGTCGAAGTCCGTCGTGGTCGAGACGGTGAAGCGGCGCACGATCGGCGCCGCCCCCGGAACGGTCCCGACGCGCGAGCCGGCGGCTGCGCCGCCGCCGCGTCCGGCTTCCGTGGCTCCCGCGCCGTCCGCTGCCACGCGTCCGGCTGGACGCAGTGCCTCCGGCGTCGTGCTCCGCACGCTGAGCGAGCAGGAGCGGGACGCCCGCGCCGCCGCCCTCGCCGATGCGCAGCGTCGCGAGGCCGAGGCGCGTGCCCGCGCCGAGGCCGAGGTCCAGGCTCGCCGCGATCGTGAGGAAGCCGAGCGCCGCGAGCGCGAGGCTGCCGAAGCGCGCCGCCGCGAAGAGGAAGAGCGCCGCCGCCAGGAAGACGAGCTGCGCCGCAAGGCCGCCGAGGATTCCCGCCGCCGTGCCGAGGAGGAGGCCGCCCGCGCCGCTCCGCCGGCTCCGGTTGCGGAAGCCGGGGAGGCGCCCGCTGCTCCGGCCGCGACGCCGGCTGCCGCGCCGCAGGCACCCCGGCCGGCTGCCGCCGCTCCGGCTGCTCGTCCGACGCCGCCCCGCCCGGCCGCTGCCGGTGCTCCGCAGCGCCCCGCGGTAGCCCCTGCCCGTCCGGGCTCGCCTGCCGCCGCGCGGCCGGGTGCCGCTCGTCCTGTCGCGCCCCGTCCGGCCGCGCCGCAGGCTCCGGCCGAGCCGCGTCGCACCATCACGGCCGATGTGCGCAAGCCGCGTGACCTGAACTTCATGGCACGCCCGGCTCCGGCGCCGGAGCCCGAGAAGGCCCCGAGCCCGACCACGGCGGCCCGCCCTGCGGGCGCGGCCACGGCGGCCCGTCCCGCCGGCCGGACCGCCGGTGCGGCGATGGAGGACGAGTCGGACACCAAGCGGGTGATTCGCCGTCCCGGCATGCCGCTCAAGATCATCACGCCGCCCAAGACGCCGAAGTCGCCGGGCGGTGACCGTAACCGCGGCCGCCTCACCATCGCCAACGCCACGGCGGGCGAGGAGGAGCGCACGCGGTCCGTCGCCTCCTTCCGGCGCCGCCAGCAGCGCATGAGCGGCCACCGGCACGAAGAGGCCAAGGAGAAGATCGCCCGCGAAGTGACAATTCCCGAGACGATCACCATCCAGGAACTCGCCAACCGCATGTCCGAGCGCGCGGTCGACGTGATCCGCATGCTGATGAAGCAGGGCCAGATCCACAAGATCACCGACGTGATCGACTCGGATACCGCCCAGCTCATCGCCGAGGATATGGGCCACACGGTCCGCCGCGTCGCCGAGTCGGATGTCGAGGAGGGTCTGACCTCCGACGAGCCGGATCTCGAGGAGGATCTCGAGCCGCGTCCGCCGGTCGTCACGATCATGGGTCACGTCGATCACGGCAAGACCTCGCTGCTCGATGCGATCCGCAGGGCCAACGTGGTCGAGGGTGAGGCCGGTGGCATCACCCAGCATATCGGCGCCTATCAGGTGGCGGCGCCCTCGGGCGACCTCATCACCTTCATCGATACCCCCGGCCACGCGGCCTTCACCTCCATGCGCGCACGCGGCGCCAAGGTGACGGATATCGTCGTGATCGTGGTGGCGGCCGATGACGGCGTGATGCCCCAGACCATCGAGGCGATTCAGCACGCCAAGGCGGCGGGCGTCCCGATGATCATCGCCATCAACAAGATCGACAAGCCCGATGCGAATCCGCAGCGGGTGCGCACCGAGCTGCTGCAGCACGACATCCAGGTCGAGTCGATGGGCGGTGAGACCCTCGAATTCGAGGTCTCGGCCAAGACCGGTGACGGTCTGCCGGAGCTGCTGGAAGGTCTGCAGCTTCAGGCCGAGATCATGAACCTGCGCGCCAACGAGAAGCGCGACGGCGAGGGCACGGTGATCGAGGCCCAGCTCGACCGCGGCCGTGGCCCGGTGGCGACGGTGCTGGTCCAGCGCGGCACGCTGTTCACCGGCGACATCATCGTCGCCGGCGCCGAATGGGGCCGCATCCGCGCCCTCATCGACGATACCGGCAAGCACATCCCCTATGCCGGTCCGTCCGTTCCGGTCGAGGTGCTCGGCTTCAACGGCACTCCGGATGCCGGCGACCGCGTGATCGTGGTGCCCAACGAGGCCCGCGCCCGCGAGGTCACCGAGTATCGTGCCCGGATCAAGCGCGAGCGCCTGAATGCCCGGACCGGCGGTGCCAACCGCTCGCTCGTCGACATGATGCGCGAGGCCAAGGAAGGTGCCGGCCGCAAGGAACTGCCGATCGTCATCAAGGGCGACGTGCAGGGCTCGGTCGAGGCCATCAATGGGGCCCTCACCGCACTGGGCAACGACGAGGTCGGCGTCCGTATCCTGCTCTCGGGCGTGGGCGGCATCACCGAGTCGGACATCACCCTCGCCAACGCCTCGAAGGCGGTGGTGATCGGCTTCAACGTGCGGGCCCACAAGGAAGCGCGCAACGCGGCCGAGCGGGACGGCACCGAGATCCGCTACTACAGCATCATCTACGACCTCGTGGACGACATCAAAGCCACGCTGTCCGGGATGCTGCCGCCGACGCTCCGCGAGGAGCGCCTGGGCGAGGCGCAGATCCTGCAGATCTTCGACGTGTCGAAGGTCGGCAAGATCGCCGGTTGCCGCGTCATGGAGGGTGTGGTCCAGCGCGGCGCCCATGTCCGCCTGCTGCGCAACGATGTGGTGATCCACGAGGGCAAGCTGTCTCAGCTCAAGCGCCTCAAGGACGACGCCAAGGAAGTCACCGCCGGCTACGAGTGCGGCATGTCCTTCGAGAACTACCAGGACATGCGGGTCGGCGACTTCATCGAGTGCTTCCGGGTCGAAGAGATCCGCCGCACTCTCTAAGCGGTCTCTTCTCTCCGCTCCACGGAAGCGGGGCCGCAGCGAAAGCTGCGGCCCCCTTTGTTTCCAGAGACTCCTTTCAAGACGCGAGCCTGACGGCTCCGCGGTGTCGATCAGCCGATGGCCCAGAAGCAAACCTCCTCCGGCCCCTCGCAGCGCCAGCAGCGCGTGGCCGAACTCGTGCGCCACGCCCTGGCCGAGGTGCTCCAGCGCGGCGACATCCAAGATCCGGTGCTCGCCTCACACGTGGTCACCGTCCCGGAGGTCCGCATGTCGCCGGATCTCAAGCTCGCCACCGCCTACGTCATGCCGCTCGGCGGCCAGGACGAAACGCCCGTGATCGCTGCGCTGGAGCGCCATAAAAAGATCCTCCGTCAGGAGGTGGCCCGGCGGGTGAACCTGAAATATGCTCCCGAGCTGCGCTTCCGTCGGGATGAGACCTTCGACGAGGCCGCCCGCATCGACCGCCTGCTCCGCAGCGACAAGGTCCAGCGGGATCTTGAGAGTGCCCCCCGCGAGGACGACGAGGCCGAACCGGATTCGCCCTCGCGCGATTGATCCCTATTCGGGCGGCCGCTCCAGGCCGTCCTTTTGCCAACCGGGCCGGCACGAGCCCGTGACGGGACGAGTCCGTCGAATACTACCCGTCGATCGAGGACAGGATGCAGGACGAGATTTCTTCCGAACGCGCCGTCGAGGTGCCGCAGGGGCCGCGCGGTGATGTCCGCCGGGATGGTCCGCCGCGGAGCGGACGCCGCCCCCAACGCGGGCGACCGCGTCACGACCGGCCGAAGAAGAACGACGTGAGCGGCTGGGTGGTGCTCGACAAGGGCGTCGGCATCACTTCGACCCAGGCCGTGGCGGTGGTGAAGCGCCTGTTCAATGCCAAGAAGGCCGGCCATGCCGGCACCCTCGACCCGCTGGCCTCCGGCATCCTGCCGATCGCCCTCGGTGAGGCGACCAAGACGGTCCCCTTCGTCATGGACGGCCGCAAGGCCTACCGCTTCGAGGTGACCTGGGGCATCGAGACCGATACCGACGACGCCGAGGGACGCCCGATCGCCACAAGCGACGTCCGTCCGACCCGAGAGGCGGTCGAGGCGGCCCTGCCGTCCTTCGTCGGCGAGATCGAGCAGGTTCCGCCGCGCTTCTCCGCCATCAAGATCCAGGGTGAGCGCGCCTACGATCTCGCCCGCGATGGTGAGGTGGTGGAACTCGTGGCCCGCGCGGTGCGCATCGATCATCTCTCGGTGATCGAGCATGAGGGCGACCGCACGGTGCTGGCCGCCGAATGCGGCAAGGGCACCTATGTCCGCGCGCTGGCCCGCGACCTCGGGCGGATGCTCGGCTGCTACGGCCACGTCTCTGCCCTGCGGCGCACCCGCGTCGGCCCCTTCGAAGAGGCCAGCGCTTGCAGCGTCGCCGCTCTGGAGGAGAGCACGGAGATGCATCTCCACCCGGTCGAGACGGCGCTGGACGAGATTCCCTCGGTTACGGTCAGCCGTGACATGGGCCTGCGTCTGATGCGCGGGCAGCCGGTGATCCTGCGCGGGCAGGACGCTCCCACGGAAGGCAAGGCCTTCGCCACCTGTGGCGGCGTCCTCGTCGCGGTTGGCGATGTCGAGCGCGGCGAGCTGGTGCCGCACCGGGTGTTCCATTTGGGTGGGACTGCGCCGCAGAGAAACTAATCTTGCCAAAGCCGCCCGCTAATTTTTCGAAAATTCGAGTAATTAGCGGGCGACACGAAGTCGTCATCGCATCCTTATTCGATAGCCAACTTCATTTAACGCTCAAGCAAGCTCGAATATCATAAAAGCCCGCCGTCAATCGGACCGGCGGGCTTTTTCATGCGCGTATCTCTTGGTCTCAAGCTCTCGACGATCGTCTGCTTGCTCGGGCTCGTCGGCGCCGGCATCTCGGCCTTCGCCCTGCAGCAGGCGGCGGAGGAACAGGCCCGCACGGCCGCCACCGAATCCTTCTGGAATGCCGGATTGCAGGCACGAAGCCTCGCCCAGTCGATCGAACACGCGGTCGTCCAGGCCACGGCTGTTTACACGGCTGCCAACACGGCCGAGGCGAAGGAGCATCTCTCCGCCCTGCAGACAGCCCTGGGCGAGGTCGAGGCGGCTCGAGGCCCGTTCCTGACGGCGATGGAGGGGCACCTACCGCAGGACCGGCGGCGGCGACTCGATCTCGCGGTCAAGGAATTCGTGGCCTACCAGACCGAGACTGCGGAACTCGGCCTGACCCTCTCCCCCCGTGCGGCGCTGATCCAGGCGAGCGAGGAGGCGACGGTAAAGAACCGCGAGCGCATGGTGGCGGAGATCAGCGCCCTCGGGCGGGACGTGCTGGCCCGCCTCGACGGACAGCGCGAGGCGGCGGCCTCGGCGCAGCGGTTGGCTTTCGTCACCCTCGTCGCCGTCCCCGCCACGGCCCTGGTTCTGGCGCTCGCGGCCGCCTTCTGGATGATCCGGACGCAGATCGAGCACCCGCTGCACCGGCTGAAGACAACGATGCAGGCCCTCGCCGATGACCGCCTGGACGAGACGGTGCCGTTCACCGGGCGGCGTGACGAGGTCGGTGAGATGGCCAGGACCATCGCGCATTTCCGCGCCGCTCTGATCGAGAAGCGCCACCTCGATCAATCCGCCCGTGAACGGCAGGCGGAGGACGGCGCGCGCGGCGCACGTCTCGCGGCAGCGACGGAGATCTTCGAGGACGAGACACGGCGCGCGGTCATCGAACTCACGGAATCGGCCGAGGTCATGCGCGCCGCGGCCGACCGGCTGCGCGAGACGGCGGGCGACACCACCCTGCGCGCCGGCCGCGTCGCCACGGCATCGAATCAATCTGCGGGTATGGTGGACAGCATCGCCGGGGCGGCGGAGGAGCTATCGAGTTCGGCTCAGAGCATCGGCGAGCGCGTCCGGCACGCGAGCCGGATCGCCGAAACGGCGCTCACGGAGACCCAAGGGCTGGAAGTGACCGTGGCCAGCCTGTCGCGGGCAGCGGAGGAGGTCGGCACGGTAGTGGCGCTGATCCGTACCGTCGCCGAGCAGACCAACCTGCTGGCTCTCAACGCGACCATCGAGGCGGCACGCGCCGGAGAGGCTGGCCGGGGCTTCGCGGTGGTGGCGGGCGAGGTGAAGGCCTTGGCCAACCAGACCGCGGCGGCGACCGACCGCATCGCCGCCCAGGTCACCGCGATCCAGCAGGCAGCCGGCGGCACGAGCAGTGCCATCGGCGGCATCGAGCGGACGATCGCTCAGCTCAACCTCATCGCGGCGGAGGTCGCGGCCTCGGCCGAGCAGCAGGGGCAGGCCAGCCATGAGATCGCCCGCTCCATCGCGAGTGCGGCGGCGGATGTCCGCACGGTCTCTGACAGCATCGTCGGGGTTCGCGTCGCGGCGGTGTCCAACGAGGAACGATCCGACGAGGTCCGATCCGGCGCCGAGCGGGTCGGCGATGGCAGCGCAGCGCTCCAGGCCGCCATCGGCACCTTCCTGTCGCGGGTCCACGCCGCCTGAGAGCCGCCTCGCGACGCGGAAGCGCGGGAGGCCAGCCCTCTCAGAGAATCGAGAGGCAGCGCTCCGACATCGGCGCTTCCCCCGCTCAATCCCGTATCGGCAACCCGGTCTCGATGATCCGCGCCCAGAGGGAGGCGCCATAGGGGATCGCCGAGTCGTTGAAGTCGTATTCCGGGTGGTGCAGCCCTGCCGACGGGCCGTTGCCCATGAAAATATAGGCACCGGGGCGGTGGGCGAGCATGTAGGAGAAGTCTTCGGCCGCCATCATCGGCGCGACGGCACGGTCCACCTTCTCAGGCCCGACGATCTGAGCCGCCACATCGGCCATGAAATCCGTCTCGGCCGGATGATTCTCCGTCGCCGGATAGCCACTGGCGAAATCGATCTGCACGGTGGCGCCGAAGGCGGCGGCGACGTTCTGCACAATCATCTGCAGGCGTGTCCGCATCAATTCGCGCACGGCGGGGGTCAGCGCCCGCATGGTTCCGCGCAGCTCGGCGGTCTGCGGCAGCACGTTGAAAGCCTCACCGGCATCGACGGCACAGACCGACACGACCGCCGAATCGAGCGGATCGACGGCGCGGGCGACGATGGATTGCAGGGCGACCACGATGTGGCTGGCGACCAGCACCGTATCGATGGCCGCCTGTGGCAGGGCCGCGTGCCCTCCCCTACCCTCGACCGTGATGGTGAAGCGATCGGTCGAGGCCATGATCGGGCCGGGGCGGATCGCGAAGGTGCCGAGGGGCTGGTTGGGGATGTTGTGCAGGCCGTAGACGGTCTCGACGCCGAAGCGCTCCATCATCCCATCTTGTACCATGGCTTCGCCGCCGCCGCCGCCCTCCTCCGCCGGCTGAAAGATCAGCACGGCGCTGCCGTCGAAGTCGCGGGTTTCGGCGAGGTATTTGGCGGCGCCGAGCAGCATGGCGGTGTGCCCGTCATGGCCGCAGGCATGCATCTTTCCCGGAACCGTCGAGCGATAGGGAAGGTCGCGCACCTCCTGGATCGGCAGCGCGTCCATGTCGGCGCGCAGGCCGATGGCCCGGTTCGATCCGTGCGACCGCCCCCGGATCACGCCGACGACGCCGGTGCGGCCAATGCCGGTGACGACCTCGTCACAGCCGAAGGCGCGCAGCTTCTCGGCGACGATGCCGGCGGTGCGGTGCACGTCGTATTGAAGCTCCGGATGTGCGTGGAGGTCGTGCCGCCAGGCGGTGATCTCCGGGGTGAGATCGGCGATGCGGTCGAGGATGGGCATGGATCCAACCTTTCGGGATCATCCCCAGCAAGCAGAAGGCCACCGGCAGGTCAACGGTCAAGCTTGGGCCGCAGGTCTGCGCCGGCCCGTCGCGGACGATCCTAGAGCATTTTCCGCGGAAGTGGTTGCCGGTTCCGCGAGAGAAAATGCGGCACGATCAAGCGGCTAGAGCATTTTTCGTGATCCAAGGATCATGGAATATGCTCTAGCCTGGGGTTTCCGGTCCGCCCGCCAGATCGTCGAGGATGGGGCAATCGGGGCGTTCGTCGCCGCAGCAGCTTTCGGCGAGGTTGTCGAGGGTGCGCGCCATCGCCTCCAGTTCGGTGATGCGGCGGCGTAGATCCGCGACATGGGCGAGTGCCACCGCCTTGACCGCGCCGCTGGCCCGGGAGCGGTCATGCCAGAGGGCGAGAAGTTCCGCGATCTCGGCGATGGAGAAGCCGAGATCGCGGGCCCGGCGGACGAAGCGCAGGGCGTGGAGATCGCGCGCGCCATAGAGGCGATAGCCCGAAGCCGTCCGCTCCGCCGGGCCGAGCAGGCCGGTCTCCTCGTAGTAGCGGATCATCTTGGCCGAGACGCCGGTCGCCCGCGCGGCCTCGCCGATGGTGACGCTGCGCTCTCCAGCCCTCATGAGGCCGCTCCTGCCCGGCGCAGGCGCAAGGCATTGCCGACGACGAAGACACTGGACAAGGCCATCGCTCCCGCCGCCAGAACCGGGGAGAGCTGAGGCCCGCCAAACACCGCGAGAAGGCCGGCGGCAACCGGGATCAGCGCGGCGTTGTAGGCGAAGGCCCAGAACAGGTTCTGGCGGATATTGGCCAAGGTCGCCCGCGACAGGACCACCGCCTCGACCAAGCCGCCCAGGGCGCCGGACATCAGCACCACGTCGGCGCTCTCGACGGCGATATCCGTGCCAGTTCCGATGGCGATGCCGACCTCCGCCTCCGCCAAAGCCGGAGCATCGTTGATCCCGTCGCCGACGAAGGCCACAGGCCCGTGTCGCTCACGCAGGGCCCGCAAGGCGCTCACCTTGTCCTCCGGCAGCAATTCGGCGTCGACGTCGTCGATGCCGAGTGCGCCGGCGACCGCCTCGGCGGTGGCGCGCGCATCGCCCGTCAGCATCGCCACCCGCAGCCCCTTCGCGCGCAGGGCGTCGAGGGCTGTCTTCGCTTCCGGCTTGACCGGATCGGCCACAGCCAGCAGCGCCGCGAGGCGGCCGGAGATCGCCACGAAGATCGGGCTCTTGCCCGCCCCGGCGAGCCGCTCCGCCTCTTCATCGAGGGCGGCAGTGTCGATGCCGAGCCTGTCCATGAAGCGGCGGCTGCCGAGGACGACCGGCTTCCCCTCGACGGTCGCGGAAACGCCATGGCCCGGCACCGCCTCGAAGGCCTCCGCTGCGGGCACGGCGCCCGCCTCCCGCGCCGCCTCGGCGACGGCGCGGGCGACCGGGTGCTCGGAACGGGACTCGACGGCGCCCGCCAGAGCCAGCACCGTTTCACGGGTGAAGCCGGCGGCGGTGACGCAGTCGGTCAGGCGCGGCCTGCCCTCGGTGAGGGTTCCGGTCTTGTCGAGGGCGATGACGGCGACGTCACGGAGGCCCTGGAGCGCCGCTCCCTGACGGAACAGCACGCCGCGTTCCGCCGCCCGGCCGGTGCCGACCATGATCGAGACCGGCGTCGCCAGACCCATGGCGCAGGGGCAGGCGATGATGAGGACGGCGATCCCGGCGACCAGGGCATGGCCGAGGGCCGGGGACGGCCCGAAGGCGAGCCATGCGACAAACGTCAGCGCAGCGATGGCGATGACGGCGGGCACGAACCACAGGGTGACCCGGTCGACCAGGGCCTGGATCGGCAGCTTTCCACCCTGTGCCTCCTCGACCATGCGCACGATCCGCGCGAGGGCGGTGTCGGCACCGACGCGGTCCACGACAAGGTCGAAGCTGCCGGTGGTGTTGAGGGTGCCGGCGACGACGCGGGCACCCTCGCCCTTCTCGACCGGCACCGGCTCTCCAGTGATCATGCTCTCATCGACGAAGGAGGAACCGGCCACCACCGTGCCGTCCGCCGCGATGCCCTCGCCCGGCCGCACCCGCACCCGGTCGCCGATGCGGAGGGCACCGGCCGGTACGTCGCGCTCACCCGCCGCCTCGACCAGCCGAGCCGTCTTGGGCGAGAGGTCGATCAGCCGGGCGATGGCAGCGCCTGCTCGGCCCCGAGCGCGGGCCTCCAGGCTGCGCCCGAGCAGGATCAACGTGACGATGAGGACGCTCGCCTCGAAATACAGATGCGCCGCGCCCTCCGGCAGCCAGCTGGGCGCGGCGGTCGCGACCAGCGAGAACAGGTAGGCGGCCCCGGCACCGAGGGCGACCAATGCGTTCATATCGGGATGGCCGCGCAGCAGGTTCGGCACGCCGACGCGGAAGAAGCGGCGACCGGGTCCCGCCAGCACCAGGGTCGCGAGCACGGCCTGGATCCAGGCGAAGCCGCCGGTGCCGACGAGACCGGTTACCGCATGGTGGAAACCCGGCAGCAGGTGGCTGCCCATGTCGAGGATGACGACCGGGATCGCGAGCAAGGCCGCAACGACGAGATCGCGTCTCAGCGCCGCCGCCTCGCGCTCCTGCCGCTCGTCGTGCGCTCGATCCGGGGCGGCATCGAGGGAAGCCGGCTCGTAGCCAGCCTCCCGTATCGCCGCCGCGACCTCCTCGGCCGAGACGAGGCCGGCGACGTGGCGCAGTTCCGCCCGGCCGGTGGCGAGATTGACGCTCGCGGAAACCGCGCCGGGCAAGGCGGCCAGCGCCCGCTCGACACGGCCGGAGCAGGAGGCGCAGTCCATCCCCTCGACGCGGAGGGCGGTAACGGTTTCGGGCACGTCGTAGCCCGCATCGCGGATCGCCTCCACCGCCCGCGCCGGAGGCAGCGCCGGCGGAAGGCCGAGGCTCGCCCGCCCGGTCGCGAGATTCACCGCAACATCCGCCGCATCGGGCAAGGCGGCGAGAGCCCGCTCGACGCGGCCGACGCAGGAGGCACAGCTCATGCCCGTGACCGGCAGGGTGACGCGGGTGAGCGTTCCCGTCTCGGGAGATGGGGACAATGGGGCTCGGCGGTTCAGAACAGTTTCCATACCGCCTCAGATGGACCTTCCCATGATGGGAAGGTCAAGGGTGGTGCGGTCAGGTTCTCACGCCGCCATCTTACGGCAAGCGGCTTCGCAGGCACGGCAGGCGGCGACGCATTCGTCCATGTCCCCGATCTCCTCGCAGGAACGGGCACAGGCGGCGCAGATCTCGGCACAGGCGGCGCATTGGTGACGGTGAACCGCGCTGCCGATCAGCATCAGCTCAGCGGAGGCCCTGCACGCCTCGGCGCAGGAGAGCATCAGGCGGAAATGTTCCGGCTCGACATGGCGGCCGCCGGCCTCCAGGCGATGCCGAGAGGCCATGCCGAGACAGGTGCGGTAGCAGGATAAGCAGGCTTCGATGCAGGCCTGCATCTCGGAAGACTGTCCGTCCATGGGCGATGCTCGCTGATGCTCGAAGAGGCCGGAGATGGCTCACTCCCCGGCAACGACAGCGGCAGACGACCGTTCCTCTCGCACGGCGGCGCGGAGAAGAACTATCCCTCTTCGGAAGGACTGTCCCCAAGCCCGGCATCGCGATTCGGCCGATGCTCCGGCAGGCTGACCCTGACCGTGGTGCCACGGTCCGGCTCGCTCTCGATGGTGAGCCTGCCCCGGTGCCGATTGAGCGTGTGCTTGACGATGGCGAGGCCGAGCCCGGTGCCGCCCTGCTGGCGGCTCGAGGCCGTATCGACCCGGTAGAAGCGCTCGGTCAGCCGCGGAATATGCTCCGGCGCGATGCCGGGCCCCTCGTCGCGCACCCATAACTCGATCCGGCCGGGGCGGCCGCTGGGACCTTCGACGCGGTGGAGCGAGACGGTGACCACGCCTCCACTTCCACCGTATTTTACGGCGTTCTCGACGAGGTTCTCGATCACGCGCAGCAATTCGTCCCGGTCGCCGAGCACGGGGAGCGGGATCTCGGGCCGTTCGACCTTCAGCTCCACGCCGCGCTCGCGGGCGAGCGGCGCGTGCATATCGACCATCTGCCGGGCGATGCGGCCGAGATCGACGGTTCTGGTCGGTACGACATGCTCGTGCAGCTCGATCCGCGAGAGCGAGAGCAGATCGTCGATTAGCCGCGTCATGCGCTGGGCCTGACTGCGCATGATGCCCAGAAACTTCTCGCGGGCGCGGACATCGTCCCGCGCGGGGCCCTGAAGCGTCTCGATGAAGCCGAGCAGCGCCGAGAGGGGGGTGCGCAATTCGTGGCTGGCATTGGCGACGAAATCGACCCGCATCGTCTCCAAGCGGCGGGCCGCCGTGAGGTCGCGCAGGAACAGCACGACGTTGGCTTCGCCGCTGCCGGGAATCTCGGGGATCGGAAGGGCGCCGATCTGCACCTCGAAGGCGCGCTCGGTCGGCACGCGGGTGGCGTATTCGGTCCTCACCGCATTTCCGGTGCGCAACACCTCCTCGATGCCGTCGAGAACATCCGGTGAGCGAAGAGAGAAGGAGAGCGGGTGGCGCAGCTTCAGGCCCGGCAGAAGACGCCGGGCGGCGGGGTTGGCCTCGATCACCACGACCCGACGATCCACCAGGATGACGGGATCGGGAATGTGGGCGAGCAGAGCCTCGGCGATGGCATGGCGCCGCGGCGCGCCGGTTTCCGTGAGAGGCAGATGTGACGCCTGCCCGCTGCGTCCGAGAAGCGCGCCGACGAGGAGGGCGAGGGCGGCGGAGAGCATCAGAGCGACATCGACGGTCCCGCCGATCGCCTCGGCGAAGACGATGACGGCGACCGCGATCGTCGCGCCGAGCCATGCCGGACGGGTCGTGTGCGTGAGCATGGCGCTAGCAGTCCGGCCGGATCACGGGTCGTTGGCGGCCCGGCGGCGGCGCAGGCGCAAGACTCCTTCGTAGAGGCCGAGCATCAACAGGGCGAGAACGAAGGGAACGAGGTAGTAGCAGACGCGAAACAGCAGCAGCGAGCCTAATACCGCCTCGCGGGGCAGGTAGGACAGGGCGAGCAGCACCGTCGCCTCGAACACACCGATGCCGCCCGGCGCGTTGGAAGCGATGCCGAGCATGGCGGCAAGCACGTAGATCGCCAGGAAGGTGGTGAAGCCGAGATTCAGGCCTTCGGGCATCAGCAGGTAGAGCACGCCCGCGGCGGCACAGACATCGCCGATGCCGACCACCATCTGGCTGAAGGAGACGGTCGCGCCCGGCAATTCGAGCTGCCAATGCCGCACCTTGATGTAGCGCCGCTTCACCGAGACCCAGGCGAGATAGCCGAGCACCAGGCCGAGGGTGCCGAAGCCGAGCACCTGATTGAGGCGCACGCTGGTGTTGACGCCGATGCTCTTGAAGGTGAGGCTCGCGAGCTGTCCCGCCTCGATGATGAGGCTGAAACCCAGCACCACACCCATGCCGAGCCAGAAGGTGAAGCCGGCAATCACCGTGAGCGCGGCGATCTTGGCCGCCGAGAGCCCGCGCTTCGAGTAGATCCAGTAGCGGATCGTTGCTGCGGTGATGAGGGGAAAGCCGAGGGTGAAGCTGACCGCGTAGCTCGTGAAGGAGGCCAGCGCGGTGATGCTGTAGGGCACCTTCAGCCTGAGCTGGCGCAGGGCCAGCGCGTCGTAGCAGGTCAGGAACAGGTAGCTGACGCCGACGGCGGCGAAGGCCTCGAAGAGCTGGGCTCCGGTGACGGCGGTGAAGGCCCGGTGCAGCTCGGCCCAGGTGATCTCTTCGGAGAGCTTCCACAGCACGCCGAGGGAGGCGACGATGAGGACGAGGCTCGCGATGGTGCCGATCCAGGCGAAATGCCCGCGCTTCGACCCGGCTTTCGATGCGGCGTCAGCCTCGCGGCTCGCCTCGGCCGGCTCGGTCTTGGCGACCGTCCTGTGCTTCCCGGCAAAATTCATGTGAGAACGGCGTCCGCCTCTGCTGGTCGCCCGCGCCTTGCGCCGTGGGCGCCCGAAGCGGTGTCGATGACGACCCGCCTTGCGGCCATTTAGGCGCTTCGCCCGCCAAAGGCCAGCGACGGACGCCGCCGCAACCCAGCCCTGCACCACGAATGCCGCCACGATAGCCCGATTTTCAGGGCACGGGCCCGAGCTGGGCCGCCGCTTGCGACAGCCCGGCCAGGATCCGCTCCCGCACGCTGGGCGAGGTGCAGACATAGGTCGGGCTCGGATGCGGGATCGGCACCACCGGCAGGTCCGGCCGCGCCTGCTTGAGCGGCGCTGCGGCGTCTTGCGCGAACCGCCCGGCCGGAACGACCACGGCAAGTCTCGGCAGAAGAGCCAGCAACGGCGCGAAATAGGGGGCGGCGGCCGCCGCCTCCGAGCGGCGCGGGGCGCGGTTGAGGGCGCCGGGAGCATGGATGACCCAGGGGACGGCGTTCCAGATCAACGTGTCGCGCCGGGCAATGCCGGCTTCCCTCAGGAAGCGGAACAGGTTGGCGGCGGTGCCGGTGGCGTTGTCGCGGGAAACGAAGCCCGTCCGGCCGATGGAGGGACCCGGCGTTTCCAGGAGCAGCAGCAGCCTGGCATCGACGCCCCCATCGAGGGGATCGGGATCCGGCACCTCGGCCTTGCGCTCCTCGGCGATGCGGCGGGCCAGGGCGCGCAGCGGCCGGATATGGGGCGCATCGGCCATCGCCCGGCGCGCCGCGAGGACGGCGGGATCGCGCAGGCTCTTGGGCGCCTCAGGCGAATCCGGCATCGCGCAGATCGGTCGGGAGGTTTCCCAGCAGATGGAACCGCTCGACCCGATCCTCCGCCCGCAGGCGGTCGCGCAATCCTTCGAGACCACCGAACTGAAAGCCAATCTGCGAGGCGTAGGCGGCGCAGGCCTCCTCCTTTCGCCGCTCGGCCTCCGAATCGAGATGGACGATCTGCTCCGGGAGATGCGCGAAGTGGGCCCTGAGCGGCTCTTTCGGTTCGGCGGTGCGCACGGTGTAGGGAAAGTCCCGCCACCACAGAACCGGCAGCGGCGGCTGAGCGCCGCGCAGGGCCCGTACCACCTGCAGGTGATCGACATGGCCACCGACACCCTGCGGCGCGAGGATCAAATCGGGGTTGGTATCGCGGATTAGCCGCTCGAACGCGTCGGCGAGGTTCGGCCCGATCCTGTCGTCGGGACTGAGCTCGCCGAAGAGTTCGGGGGCGGAGCCGTAACCCCGGTGCGGCGCCTCGCGGAACGGCAGGTGGACCGGCTCGTCGATGCCCAGCGCCCGGGCGGCGGCCCGATCCTCCTCACGGCGCAGAGCCATGTAGTCAATCTCGGGAGCCAGACCCTTGTCGAGCTGACAGGCCAGGGCGAAGCCTTGCGGATGGGCGACCGAGGCAGTGAAGATCGTCGCCATCACGACCTGCCACCCGCGCGCGGCGAGCCGGGCCAGTGTGCCGCCGGCCGAGAAGGCGGCATCGTCGAGATGCGGCGAGAGGGCGAGCGCGGTTCGCGTCACAGCAGGTGCGGCTCCTTGCGGAAGCGGCAGGTCGGATCGGCGGGCAGCGTCTCGGCGAAATCCGTGTGCGGCCGCTCCCCGGCGACCTGAGCATAGACTTCCATGATCTGCCGCCCGACGGCCGTCCACGAATAGACTCTGCGGCACTCCTCGAGTCCGCTCTCGGCGAGTCGGGTGCGCAGATCCTCATCCTCCACCACCCGGCGCAAGGCGCCGGTCAGGGCTCGGACGTCACCGGGATTGACCAGCAGGCCGTTCTCGCCGTCACGCAGGCAATCCGACACGCCAACGGAATGGGTCGAGACGACCGCCAGCCCCGAGGCCATCGCCTCCAGGATCGTGTTGGAAAAGCCCTCCGCGTAGGTCGGGGAGACGAACACGTCCGCCTCGCGGTAGAGATCCGGCACGGTGTCGTAATCGGCATAGCCGGTGAAGCGGACCTGCGCCGAGGTGAAACCGATCTCGTCGGCCCTGGCGCGGGCAGCCTCGACATCCGGCCCGATGCCGGAGATCACCGCGTCGAACGGCACGCCGGCCTCCCACAGGCGCTCCAGCGCGTCGAGGAAGTCGAGCACGCCTTTCCGGCGGTCGACCCGGCCGTGATAGAGCAGCCGCACCGGCTCCTCGTCCTCCAGCTCCCGCCCGCCGGGCGTGAAGCGCGCGGTGTCGACCGCACCAGGGACGATGGTGAAGCGGGCCGGATCCGAGCCGAGCCGGTCGCAGACCTCGCCGACGAAGGATTGGCCGCCGATCAGCAGGGCGTTGGCATGGGCCAGCACCTCGACCATGGCGACGCGGTGGGTCTCGCAGCACGAGCCGACCCAATGGCCGTCACCGCCCTGAATCGAGACCACGGTCGGCACGCCAAGTCGCTTGCCGGCCAGCAGCACCGCCCAGCCTGTCGGATAGCCATATTGCGCGTGCAGCACGTCGAAGGGCTTCTTCCCGTGCTCGGCGCAGATCGTCTCGACGATCTCGTCGATGTCGCGCTCGAAATCGCCGCCTTCCTGCTCGCCGCGTTGTTCGAGGCCGATCACCCGCACGCTCGGCACCGACGGCGGCGGCCCTCCGCCATAGACCCGCGTTCCGAACGCATCCCCCCGATATTGCGAGATCATCGTGACGTCGTGGCCGGCGCCCGCCACCTCCCGCAATAGGTTCTGGGCGTAGACGCTCATGCCGGAGATCGCCGGAAAGTAGCGACGACTGACGAAGCAGATTCTCATGGTGTCGGCAGCCCCGGAACGGCGGTCTCGCGCGGCGCGGTATCCGGCGCCGGAAGGCCGGGACCGGGACGGCGGCAGGTGCGCACGTAGTTGAGGGCTTGGCCCACCATCACGTCGGCGCGGTGCGAATCGCGCGACAGCTCCACGCAGACGAGTTTTTCGAAGTTCACCGCATCGAGGGCGTCGAGCACGGCGGGCACGTCCATGTCGCCCTCGCCGAAGGGCAGGTGGATGTGCTCGCCCCGCTTCATATCCTCGATGGCGACGGTGCCGAGGCGGGCGGCGAATTCGTGCACGGCCTGCGCCGGGTCGCGTTCCTGCGTCACCAGGCAATGGCCGGTATCCAGGGCCAGCGACAGGCCCGGCAGATCGAGGCCCGCAAAATCGTCGAGGGTCTCGATCAACATGCTGGGCTCGGGCTCGAGCGCCGCCACCACGCCCTTCTCCGCCGCGAAATCGGCGACTTCGCGCAGGCCCTCGACCAGCCAGCCGCGGGCCTCGTTCCGGTCCACTCCGGGCTTCGGCACGCCGGCCCAGAACGAGACGGCTTCCGCCTGAAGGATCTTCCCGATCTCGATGGACCGCTTGAGGAAGCCGACACGCCGCGCCCGGCCCGACGCATCGGCGGTCACCAGGGTCGGCTCGTGCTTGGCGCTCGGATCGAGCAGGAAGCGGGCGCCGGTCTCGATGACGGAGCCGAGTTCGAGGCGGTCGAGGAGGCTGGCGATCCGGTCGGCCTCGACCACCCAGGTATCGGCGAAGGGGTCGAGATGGTGGATGTCGAGCGTCAGCGCCACGCCGTCATAGCCGGCATCCTTGATGAGGCGGATCGCGTCCTCGATGCGGTGATGGGCGGTGCCGTTGGTGTTGTAGGCGAAGCGCAGGGTCACGGTTGCACCTCTCCGTTGGCGGTGCGTCCAACCCCGCTCCTCATCCTGAGGTGCCGCGCAGCGGCCTCGAAGGATGGTCCAGTGCTCGCGCGAGATCTGGAAGATCCTTCGAGGCTTCGCTGCGCTCCGCACCTCAGGATGAGGGCGAGAGCGGGATAAGCCGGGATGGCGGACTCGATCATGCCGGCCTTCCCTGAGCGCGACGGCCCTGGCGCTCATAGCGGAACGGGGCGTGGTGCGATTCCGGCTCGCGGTAGAGCGGATAATGCGAGCCGACGATCTCTTCCGCCAGCGCCACATCGAAGAGCGGCTGTCCGCCGAAGCGCTCCAAGGCCTCCGGCGTCAGGCGCACGGGCAGAAGCGTCTCGGTCGGCGTACCGAAGCGGATCAGCGGGTGGTCGCGCTCGATCAGCTTGCGGGTGTTGCGTTCGCCGATGCGGTAATAGCTCATGGTCTCGACCTCGAGCCCCGGCACGATGGCCTTGACGACACCGACTCCGCCGCCCGGCGGCGAGCAATCGACGTAGAGCACGTCGAATCCCGCCTCTTCCAACCGCTCGCGGGCGATGCGGCCACGGGCATGCCCGTCGGGGGCCGCCGTGGTCGGCAACTCGGAGAACGCCTTGGTGCTGCGCTCGGAATAGACGGTCGCGCTCAGCACGTCGCGCAACTCGGCCGGCGAAAGATCGATCCAGGCGAGCATGGCCTGGAGCGCGCGGCTCTCCTCCAAATCGAGGCTCGGCAACGCCTTCTGGATGAAGGCGTCGACGTAGCCGGGAGGTGCCACCGTGTCGGCCAGGGCCAGCGGACCGTGCCCGAAGGTCTTGCGCACCCGTGCCGCCTGAAACTCCAGCAGGGCCTTGCGCAAGGCCCGCTCGCGATCGGGATCGCAGGCCTCGCCGCAGGCCGAGAGCGCGACCGGGCACGGCGTCCGGGCCGGATCCGTGTCGTAGCCGACGACGTAGAGATTGGTGAGGCCGAACTGGTCGGTGGCGAATTTCGGCAGCGCCCGGATGCCGAGGCCCGCCAGCCGGTCGAGCATGGCGCGGTTCTCGGGGCCGATGCCGTCGAGGTCGAGCATCACGCCCTGGTCGAGGGCGCGGAACAGCAGGCCGTTGCCGTCCCGCTGCAGCAATTCCAGCAGGCCGTGACCGAGGGCGAATTCCACGTCGGGCCCGGCGCCGAGCCCGTTGGTGATGAGGTTGGTGAAGGGCTGATAGCCCTTGCGCAGCTCGAAATAATCGGTGGCCGCGATGTCGAGCGGCATCCAGACGGATTCGCCGGTGCGGGCGCGGATCGCTTTGGTCCAGTCGAGGGGCGTGTCACGGCCCACCGGCGAACCGGCGGGCAGGCAGAGCGTCAGCGGATCGGCCACCGAGCCGGCGCCATGGACCCGCACGAGATCGTCATAGGAACGGGCGATCTCGTTCTCGCCCCGGCGCGGCAGAAGGGCGACGGAGGGCATCAGGTTCTCGGCGATCTCGGCCACGGCGCCGATCAGCGCCTCGTCGTCGGTGGCGCCGTAGCCGATGCCGGAGGGCATCGCGCCGACATAGAACGGATCGTCGAGGAATAGGGCGACGAACCAGACCGGGATGCCGGTGCGGTCGAGCCCGGCGAGGTTGAAGCCGACGACGCGGCCCTCCGGCAGCACGTCGAGATAGGCGCGCACCGCGTCGGGCAGCCGCTCGGGCAGGCCCTCGATGCGGCGAGACGAGCCGCGACGATAGGGTCGCGGCGCCGCCAGGCTGTCGTGGCGGGCGCGGTCGTCCCGGTCGAGAGCATCGGTCGCTGTCATGGGTGTCCCGTTCGCGGCTGACCGGCTCTGTCCCAACCCAGAACCTCATCCTGAGGTGTGGGCTCGATGAGCCGGTCTCCTCCCAAATATTGTCAGGCCGCGTCGCGGCCAGCCGGCGCGCCGGCCGCCGCGTAGGCGCGGGCGATCAGGCGCATGGTGTGAAGATCGCGCTCGGCATCCCAGGCGGCACGGGCCTCGCTGTCGCGCAGGGCGCGGCCGAAGGCGCGCACCTGTTCGAGGAAGGGGGAGGCCTGCCGGTCGAAGGCGATGGTCTCGGTACCGCCCTGCACGCCCTCGGTCAGGGTGAGCGACCCGCCGGCGGTCTGCCCCATCGTATCGATGGCGGTCAGCATCCCCCGGGTGCCGACCACTTCGAGCCGGCGGCGGGGGAGCGCATCGGGACAGTTATAGGCGACGTTGAGCTGGGCGAGCGCGCCCGACCCCGTCCGGCCGATCAGCAGGGCGCCGTCATCGACGGCGTAATCCTGGGCGCGGGCCTGGGTCATGGCGGCGATCTCGACGATGGGTTCGCCGAGCAGGAAATCGACGAGGTCGATGCCGTGGGGGGCGAGATCCATCAGCGCGCCGCCGCCGGCCTGGGCCGGATCGATGCGCCAATTGTCCTGGCCCTCGAACGAGGTCCAGCCCCGGTCGAGCCAGCAGGCATAGACGATGCGGATCGCCGTCACCGTGCCGATCCGGCCTTCCCGGATCAGGGCCTGCATGGCACGGTGGCCGGGGTGATGGCGCTGGTCGAAGGCGGTACCGTAGAAGGCGCCGGAGCGGCGCACGGTAGCCGCCATCGCCTCGGCATCGGCGAGGGAGGCCGCCATCGGCTTCTCGCACAGAACCGCCTTCCCGGCGGCACAGAGCGCCTCGACGGCGCCGCGATGCAGGTGATTGGGGGTAGCGACGTAGACCGCCTCGACCTCGGGCTCGGCGATCAGCCCAGCGAGATCGGCATGGGCCCGGGCGCCCTCCTTCTCCGCCGCCGCTCGGGAGACCTCACCCGGATCGGCCACCGCCACGAGACGGTGACCGGCGGCGCGGATCGCGGGCGCCATGTAATCGCGGGCGACCCAGCCATAGCCGACGATGCCCCAGCCGATGCGTTCCTCCATCACCAGCGCTCCGGCAGATCGACATATTCGCGGCGGCGCACCCGATCCGCCTCCGGCGCGTCAGGTTTGCCGGCCCAGGCGATGGCGGCCGGCCCCTCCGAATGCAGCGGGTAGGTCGCCAGGGGCGCGTATTCCGCCTCGTACCGTTCGGAGGGCCAGCGGATCGCGAAGGCACCGTCATCGGGCCTGTAGAGCGGGTTGAGCCGCAAGGCCGCCTCGGCCGGCGGCAGGGTGATGCCGTCGACGATCCGGCGCGGCGCCGGGCGCATTCCCGGCCCCGCCACCACGGAGAAGGCCTCGCAGCCGCGCAGCTCACGCGGCTCGCGCGGCTGCGGCGCGCGCGCCTCCACCAGGGCGCGGGTCAGTTCGGCATCGTCGTAGACCAGCCCGTCGGGAAACAGCTCCTCGATCTCGGCCGCCGAGATCGCCTTGCCGGCGGAAAAGCCGGGCCGGCCGCTGTTGTGGATGTGGCTGATGGCGAGCCATCCTTCTTCCCCGGCGGTCTGGCGCAGGCAGGAGAGCACGCACGGCTTGTCGTCGAGGAAGTAGAACGCGTCGTTGCAGATCGCGAGATCGACCGGCGCCTCGGGAATCGGCCAATGCGGCGAGGTCGCATCGAAGCAGAACAGTTGCGCACCTTTTCCGACCACCCAGTGCCGGGCGACCCAGAGCTTGGCGAAGACCACATCCGCGCCGGCGACCTTCACTCCGTGCCGCTTCAGCTCCCGCAGGTACTGGCCGATACCGCAGGCCAGCTCGAAGGCGCAGGCAGGGCTGTTCCAGTGGGCCTCCAGCAGGCTCAAGCCCGCCAGGAAGGTCGGATCGGTCCAGCGGTTGACGAAGTAATCCCCGACCCGGCCCCAGCCGAGCCAATCGACCGCCTGGCGCAGGGTGGCGTTCTGGCGCTCCCGGATCAGCCGCCGCAACGCCTCGGGATCGGCGGGCGGACCCGTCCACCAATCGTCCTGATCGGCCAAGAGGAGAACCAGAGCCTCCTCTTCGCGGCCGGCATCGAGATGCTGGAGAACCGACGCAACGAGGCTGTCGCGACCGGTGCGCAGATACGGGATGCCGTCGATGACTGGCCAGCGCGCCCCGGTCTCGACATCGCGCAGGGCATGCGCGCCGTCGGCCTTCAGCGGGTGGCCGGTCTCCGGCGAGAGGAGATCGAAGGGGATCATGATCCTGGATTCTGCCGGAGAGCGCGAGACGTCACGGGATGCGCATATCGGTCAGAACGCGATCCTGGAAAGCCTTGACCGGTCCGTCATGGACCAGCTCCATCTCGCCGAGCACCGTGTCCATGGTCAGCGTTGCCGCCCGCAGGTGCTGAGCGATCTGAAGCACCCGATCGATCGAGTCGGCGGCGTGAAAAGCCCTCCCCTCGGCCGTGGCATCGTCCGGCAGGATGAGCCGGGCGGCACGGACGCTGTCCCTCAAGGGAGGATCCAGCTCGTCGAGAGCCCATTCCGAGCAGCGCCCGACGATCGGCCAGAGATGGTCGCCGAGGAGCATCTCGCCGGTGAAGCCCGCATCCGGCATCGCCGCGTTGTGGAAGTGATGCGCCATGGCGGCGAGGAACACCGTGGTCGAATCCGCGCGGTAGAAGGGGCTGAGGAGGACACCGTAGACCGCCACAACGAGGCAATGCTCGGCGTGGTTCTCCGGCGGCTCCAGCAGGATGCGCGGCTTGCCGGGGCAGGTGACGCCCGCCCGCGGCTGCTGCGCCAGTGCCCCGACGAAGCCGGGAACCGGCCCCTCCGGCAGGGATGCCGGCTCGCGCAGGCAGACGCGCAGCCGCTCCCGAAGGTCAGGATCGACCGCGCCGGCCACGGCGTCGAGCCCGGCCACCAGCACGTCGGCGGCCTGCCCGGCCTCGAGACCGGCAGCGGCGAGGAACGCGGCGTCGAGATCGCAGAGCCGCGCGGCGGCCAAAGCCTTGGCGGTGATGTCCAGGGCGACCGTTTCCGGCGCGGCACCCCCGGTGAGCGCCGACCATCCTTGCGCGAACAGACGTTCGGCGATGGAGCCCTGGCGGCCCGCCGAGCGGACGCGCTTCAGGTCACCGAGTTCGACCAGCAGTTCCCGCAGGGCGACGGGAGCGGCCGGGTCCGTGTGAGAAACGGTCGCCACGGAACCGGCGCCTCAGTGCTGCGCGCCCAGCCAGTCGAACAGCATCCGCTGCTGCTTACCGAAATCGTGCTCCGGCCCACGGCCGTTCTTCACCATCGGTGCCTTGAAGAAGGTCGAGAGCTGCTCCTGCACACCGCCATCGCCACGGCTCTTGGCGAGGTCGAGCACACGGGCGATCTCGATGACGAGGGGCGCGGCCAGGATCGAGTCCTTGCAGAGGAAGTTCACCTTGATCTGCATGCGCTGGCCCATGAAGCCGGTGACGTCGACGTTGTCCCAGGCTTCCTTGTCGTCGCCGCGCGGGCGGTAATAGTGGATGTGCACGAGGTGATCCTCGACCGGGTAGCCGAGAATCGAGTCGAGCACCGTTCCCTTGGTGTTGAGCTTCGATTGAAGCGAGTTCGGGTCGTTCAGCGCCAAGCCGTCGCGGTTGCCGAGGATGTTGGTCGAGAACCAGCCGTCCACGTGGAGCGAGCGGGCCTTCAGGGCCGGCGCCAGCACCGTCTTCATCATGGTCTGGCCGGTCTTACCGTCCTTGCCGGCCACCGGCACGTTCATCTCACGGGCGAGTTCGAGGAGGGCTGGCACGTCGGCGGCGACGCTCGGCGTGAAATTGGCGTAGGGCACGCCGCTCTTGATGGCCGCATAGGCGTAGAGCATGGCCGGCGAGATCGACTCGTCGCTCGCATCCAGGCCCTTCTCGAAGGCTTCCACCGAGTTCAGCACCGGGTCCGACAGGTCGGGCCAGCGCTCGGTCGAGGCGAGGTTGACGACGACGACCTCGTCGAGATTGCTCTCTTTGCGGAAGCGGTTGAGATCGCTGGCGATGACCGAGACGGTCTCACGGTGATCCTTGGCGACGATGCGGTTGGCTCCGTCGATGTTCTTGCAGAACTTGGCCGAGCCCACCGCAGGCCAGGGAGTGATGCCCTTGAGCGCCTGGGCCCCGTTCTCGATGTCCTCGCGGGAGAGGACGCCGTGTTCCGTAGCGGCCGAGGCAAGGTCGTCGCCGTTCAAATCCCAACCGCCGAAGACGAGATCCTTGTAATCGGCCAAGCCTGCGACCGACACGTTAGCAAGAGGCAGCCCATCCAGACGGTTCGAGCCGGACTTGATGGTCTCGATACCGGCGATAGCGGTCGTCGCGACGGCTCCGCCCATGCCAACGAACGCCACTCCGACGCGTCGACCGGTCTGAATGCCCATGGGAACACGATCTTTCTGCTGTGGTGGCGCTGACGTCTTTGGATGAGCCCAAACTGGCCGCCGCGCGGCCCATGACAACTGTGACCATCCTGGACCGTTCCAGCTGCCCAGCCGCCATCTTTGCCGCAGGGGGACGCCGCACCCGCCCGGCGGAATTGATTAATATCTCGTTAAAACAGTGACTTAACGCCCCGTTAACGGGAACACGTTTGGATCACGGGGTGGTCCCATTGTGGTCACACCCGGCGGCGAAACCTCCGCCGGTCAAAACAAAGCCCGGCCCATAAGAACGCCGCGGCATCAACAAGGAAGACCGATGGGGGTTTACCCGGAGCCGGCGCTCTGCGCCGACGACGTGAGCCGATTCGTGCCTTGCGCTTCGGCTGTCAGCAACGAGGCCTTCTCGCGGCGCTCGCTCGGCCGCTTCACCCGTGGCCTCGCGGCCGTGACCGCGACCGTGACGCTGCTGATGGCCGCGCCGCACGGGGCCGCCGCCTATGAGAACACCGCCGCCCTTTCGGCCTCGATCCCGCTGATGGTGCGCGCCGATCTGCGCCCGGCCGGCGCCGACGCGGAATGGGGCGGCACCGCCCTTCTTGGCCAGGATGGCAGCCTCACCGCGCCGATCGAGCGGATGCAGGCCTCGCTGGCCAATCCGCGCCTCGACGGCGATGACGACATTCTGCGCTTCGGCGATATGAGCGTGTCGCGTCCCCTGGTGGAGACCATCCTGCGCGCCTCCGAGGTAACCGGCGTCGACCCCGTCTACATGATGGCGCTCGCCGACAAGGAATCGAGCTTCGACACCAGCGTGAAGTCCTCCGCCTCCTCGGCTCAGGGATTGTTCCAGTTCGTGACCGGCACGTGGCTGGAGATGATCCGGCAATACGGCGCCAAGCATGGGCTCGCCGACGAGGCCGCCGCAGTGAAGGGCCAAGGTGGCGGCATCACCATCGCCGATGCAGGCCTGCGCAAGCGGGTGCTCGATCTGCGCAACGATCCCTACATTTCCGGCCTGATGGCGGGTGAACTGATCAAGCGCGACCGCAGCCGGATCGAGGCCCGGATCGGCCGTGAATTGAAGACCACCGAACTCTACCTCGCGCATTTCCTCGGCACCGCGAGCGCCGGCAAGTTCCTGTCGCTGAGCGCCGAGGATCCGGACAAGGTCGCCAAGGCCGCCTTCGGCCGCGCCGCGCGGGCCAACCGCGCCATCTTCACCGAGAAGGAAGGCGGCAAGCGCCGCAGCCTCACGGTGGCGGAAGTCCACGAGAAGCTCGACGGCATGATCGACCGGCGCCTCAGCCAGTATCAGGCCATCGCCGACCTCGCCGCGCAGCAGCAGGCCGAGGAACAGGCGGAGCCGATTCTCGATGCCCGCCTGCGCATCAACGAATCCGTTCCGCCGTCGCTCGCGCTCCACTCGGTGCAGTAGGCGTCAGCCCCATAGCTCGGGAGGCGGCGGGAAGACCGTGCTGCCCTCGTAGCGCAAGGCTGGCTCCCGGTCGCGGGCGAGCAGCAGCGGCCCGTCGAGATCGACATAGGCCGCGTGGTGGGCGATCAGCATCGCCGGCGCCATGGCGAGCGACGAGCCGACCATGCAGCCGACCATGATCTCGAAGCCACGCGCCCGCGCCTCGTGGGCGAGCTTGAGCGCCTCGGTCAGGCCGCCGGCCTTGTCGAGCTTGATGTTGATGGCATCGTAGCGCTTCGCCAGGGCATCGAGTCCGGCCCGGTCGTGCAGGCTCTCGTCGGCACAGATCGGGATGGTCCGGTCGATCTCGGCCAGAAGAGCGTCCTCCCCGGCGGGCAGCGGCTGCTCGATGAGGCCGACCCCGGCCGCGAGGCAGGCCGCGAGATTGTCCTGAAGCGTCTCCGGCCGCCACGCCTCGTTGGCATCGACGATGAGGCGAGAATCCGGGGCGCCCCGACGTACGGCGGCGATCCGTTCGGGATCGCCCTCGCCGCCGAGCTTCACCTTGAGGAGCGGCCGGTGAGCGGCGTTGCGCGCCGCCTCCTCCATGGCTTCCGGATCGCCGAGGCTCAGGGTGTAGGCGGTGGTAACCGGACCCGGCGCGGCGAGCCCGGCAAGGGCATAGGCCGGCGTGCCACTGCTTTTGGCCTCGAAATCCCACAGGGCGCAGTCGAGGGCGTTGCGGGCCGCGCCCGGCTTCATCCGCCCGGCGAGATCGAAGCGCCCTCCCCCATCCGCGATCCAGCCGGCTTGCTCCTCGAGGGCGGCGGCGACGCTCTCCACGCTCTCGCCATAGCGGGCATAGGGCACGCATTCGCCCTGGCCCCGCACAGCGCTGTCTTCGACGGTGGCGACGACCACCACCGCCTCGGTGCGGCTGCCGCGGGAAATCGTGAAGGCCCCGGCGATGGGGAAGCGTTCGACGGTGACGGAGAGGCGGCGCGGCATCGGCGAAGATCCTCCCTCAGGCCGGAAACTCGGCGGCGATCCGGTCGACGATGCCCTCGACGCCGAACCGCACCGGATCGGTCGCGGGCAGGCGGTGAGCCGTCTCCGTCTCGGCCAGCAGCGCCCGGGCCTGCGGCTCGGCCAGGGCCTGGGTGTTGATCGCGATCCCCACCGGGCGGATGCCCGGATTGGTGAGCGAGCCGCAGCGGATCGTCAGGTCGATCACCTCCTGTATCGTCGGCAGGCTGGCCTCGACCCCGCGCATGCGGGTGCGGGTCGGCTCATGGCAGATCACGAAGGCGTCGGCCTGGGCCCCATGCAGCAGGCCGAGGCTCACTCCGGCGAAGGAGGGATGGAACAGCGAGCCCTGGCCCTCGATCAGATCCCAGTGGTTCGGTTCATTGGCCGGAGAGACCCATTCGACGGCACCGGAGATGAAGTCGGCCACCACCGCGTCGATGGCGACACCCCGGCCGGAGATGAACACGCCGGTTTGTCCCGTGGCGCGGAAATCCGCGTCGAAGCCGCGCTCGCGCATGCCGCGCTCCAGCGCCAGGGCGGTGTATTTCTTGCCGACGGAGCAATCGGTGCCGACGGTGAGCAGGCGCCGGCCCGGTCGCTTGCTGCCCTTGCCGGTGGGGAAGGTCTCGGTGGTGTGGCGGACATCGTGCAGGGCACGGCCGTTGCGCTGCGCGGCTTCGGCGATTGCGGAAATCGAGCCGAGGCGCACGTGCAGCCCGCTCGCCACGTCGAGCCCGGCATCGAGGGCGGCGACGATCTTCTCCACCCAATGCTCGGGCAGCACGCCACCGGCATTGACGACGCCGACCACCATGGTCTTGCAGCCCTTGGCGACCGCCTGCTCCAGCGTCAGGTCCGGAATGTCGAGATCGGCGGCGCAGCCCTCCATCCGGAACTGCCCGACACACCATTCGGGGCGCCAATCGTTGATGCCGTAGGCGGTCTTGGCGGCGAGCCGGTCCGGCACGTCGCCGAGGAACATCAGGTAGGGCGTGGCGATCTGCATGGGTCTCACAGTCTCCCGTCCGGCGCGAAGCACCGCCTGAGACACCGTCTATGCGCGATCCGTGCCCGGCGCGCGAGGGGCCTCATGCAGAGGCGCCTCGCGCTCACGGTCAGGCCTATTGTTCGAGCCTCCGCACGGCGCCCTTGGCGGCGCTGGTGGCGAGCATCGCGTAGGCGCGCAACGCGGTGCTGACCTTGCGCTTGCGCGGGGCGGCCGGCTTCCAGCCCTCGGCCTCGCGGGCGGCGCGGCGCTCGGCCAGCACCGCCTCGTCCACGGCGAGGTGGATGCGCCGATTCGGGATATCGATCTCGATCCGGTCGCCCTGCTCGACGAGACCGATCAGCCCGCCCTCGGCCGCCTCGGGGGAGACGTGGCCGATGGAGAGACCCGACGAGCCGCCGGAGAAGCGGCCATCGGTGACGAGCGCGCAGGCTTTGCCGAGCCCCTTCGATTTCAGGTAGCTCGTCGGATAGAGCATCTCCTGCATGCCCGGACCGCCACGGGGGCCCTCGTAGCGGATCAGGACCACCTCGCCGGCCTTCACGCGACCGTTGAGGATGCCGTCGACCGCCGCATCCTGGCTCTCGAAGACATGGGCCGTGCCGGTGAAGGTGAGGATCGAGGCATCGACGCCGGCCGTCTTCACGATGCAGCCGTCCTCGGCGAGGTTGCCGTAGAGCACGGCGAGGCCGCCATCCTTGGAATAGGCGTGCTCGGCGTCGCGGATGACGCCGGCCTCGCGGTCGAGGTCGAGGTCGTCCCAGCGCGATTCCTGGCTGAACGCGACCTGGGTCGGCACGCCGCCGGGCGCGGCCTTGAAGAAGGTCTGGACCGCCTGGCTCTGGGTCCGCTTCACATCCCAGCGGTTGAGCGCCTCGCCGAGGGTACCCGAGCCGACATTGCCAACGGAGGAGTCGATCAGGCCGGCGCGGTCGAGTTCGCCCAGGATGCCCATGATGCCGCCGGCCCGGTGCACGTCCTCCATGTGGATGTCGGCGACGGCGGGAGCGACCTTGCACAGCACCGGCACCCGGCGCGAGAGCCGGTCGATATCGGCCATGGTGAAGGGCACTTCGCCCTCATGCGCGGCGGCGAGCAGGTGCAGCACCGTGTTAGTGGAGCCGCCCATGGCGATGTCGAGGGTCATCGCGTTCTCGAACGCGGCCATGGTCGCGATCGAGCGCGGCAGCACGCTGGCATCGTCCTGCTCATAGTGGCGGCGGGCGAGATCGACGATCAGGTGACCGGCCTCGACGAAGAGGCGCTTGCGGTCGGCATGGGTCGCCAGGACCGAGCCGTTGCCGGGCAGCGACAGGCCGAGCGCCTCGGTGAGGCAGTTCATGGAATTGGCCGTGAACATGCCCGAGCACGAACCGCAGGTCGGGCAGGCGGAGCGCTCGATGACCGCCACGTCCTCGTCCGACACCCGGTCGTCGGCGGCGGCCACCATCGCATCGACGAGGTCGAACTTGCGGGTGACGCCGTTCATGATGACCTTGCCGGCCTCCATCGGCCCGCCGGACACGAACACCGCCGGAATGTTGAGGCGCAGAGCGGCCATCAGCATGCCGGGAGTGATCTTGTCGCAATTCGAGATGCAGACCATGGCGTCGGCGCAATGCGCGTTGACCATGTACTCGACGGAATCGGTGATCAGTTCGCGGGACGGCAGCGAGTAGAGCATCCCATCATGGCCCATGGCGATGCCGTCATCGACCGCGATGGTGTTGAACTCCTTGGCGACACCGCCCGCCTGCTCGATCTCGCGGGCGACAAGTTGGCCGAGGTCCTTCAGGTGGACATGGCCCGGCACGAACTGGGTGAACGAGTTCACCACCGCGATGATCGGCTTGCCGAAATCGGAATCCTTCATGCCGGTGGCGCGCCACAGGCCGCGGGCGCCGGCCATGTTGCGGCCATGGGTGGTGGTGCGGGAACGATAGGCGGGCATGTCTTTTTTCGACTTTTCGAACCGGACCGGCTCATCAGCCGATCATCCAAAACACGCCCTCATCCTGAGGTGCGAAGCGTCAGCGGAGCCTCGAAGGAGGCCTCCAGCCGGCCGCGCGACCACTGGAGCTCTCCTTCGAGGCCCGCTGGCGCGGGCACCTCAGGATGAGGGGTTCGGGTGGGAAGAGGCGAGGCGTGTCACACCACCGCCGCGTGCTGGGCGTGCAGCCGGACGGAGGTCGCCGCCAGCTTGTTGAGGGCCGAGAGATAGGCCTTGGCCGAGGCGACCAGCGTGTCCGGGTCGGCGCCGCGGGCGGTGACGGAGCGCTCTCCGGCCTTGAGACGGACCGAGACCTCGGCCTGCGCATCGGTCCCCTCGGTCACGGCGTGGACCTGATAGAGCTCCAGCACCGCATCGTGGGGCACCATGCCGTGGATCGCGTTGAACACCGCATCCACCGGGCCGTTGCCGTCTGCCTCCTCGGTGAAGGTGCGGCCGTCCATCTCGATCTTCATGGTCGCGCGCTGCGGCCCCCGCGTCCCGGCGATGACCGAGAGCGAGACCAGCTTGATGCGGTCGTGGGCCGTGGCGAGCTTCTCGTCCACCAGCGCCTCGATATCCTCGTCGTAGACGTTCTTCTTGCGGTCGGCGAGATCCTTGAAGCGCTCGAACACGTCCTGGAACTGATTGTCGGACAACGAGATGCCGAGTTCGGTCAGCTTCGAGCGGAAGGCGGCCCGGCCCGAATGCTTGCCCATTACCAGCGAGGTCTTGGTGAGCCCGACGGAGGCCGGGGTCATGATCTCGTAGGTCTCGGAATGCTTGAGCATTCCGTCCTGATGGATGCCGCTCTCGTGGGCGAAGGCGTTCCGGCCGACGATGGCCTTGTTGTACTGCACGGGGAAGTTCGCCGCGTGGCTCACGAGCTTCGAGGCGCGGGTCAGCATCGTAGTGTCGATGCCGGTCGCGTAGGGCATTACGTCGCCACGGGTGCGGATCGCCATCACCACCTCTTCGAGGGCGGCGTTGCCGGCCCGCTCGCCGATGCCGTTGATGGTGCACTCGATCTGCCGGGCGCCGCCATCCAGGCCGGCCAGCGAATTCGCCACCGCGAGGCCGAGATCGTTGTGGCAATGCACGGAGAAGATCGCCTTGTCTGAATTCGGCACGCGCTCGCGCACGGCGCGGAACATCGCGCCGTATTCCTGCGGCGTGGCGTAGCCCACGGTGTCGGGCAGGTTGATGGTGGTGGCGCCCGAGCGGATCGCCGCCTCGACGCAGCGGCAGAGGTAATCGATGTCGGTGCGGGTCGCGTCCATGGCCGACCATTCCACGTCCTCGACGAGGTCGCGGGCCTGGGCCACGGTCTTGAGGATGATCTCGATCACCTCATCCTGCGTCTTGCGCATCTGGTGGGTGAGGTGGATCTCGGAGGTCGAGACGAAGGTGTGGATGCGGCCCCGCTGCGCGTGGCGCACCGCCTCGCCGGCCCGGGCGATGTCAGCGGGGATGGCGCGGGCGAGGCCGGCAATGGTGGCCCGCTTGGCGCGCCGGGCGATCTCGGACACCGCCTCGAAATCACCATTGGAAGCGATGGGGAAGCCGGCCTCAATGATGTCGACGCCCATCGCATCGAGGGTCTCTGCGACGGCGAGCTTCTCATCGAAGGTCATGGTGGCGCCGGGAGATTGCTCGCCGTCGCGCAACGTCGTGTCGAAGATGACGACGCGGTCCTTCGATCCTTGCATGGAATTCGTCATGGTCCGTCCCTTCAGCCACCGGCGCGCTCGACTTCATGGCAGGAGCGGCGCCTGAAAACCCGACTTCTGATCTCAGAGCGACAATCCCCTGAGAGCCCAGGCGCACACGCCCGGACGGCCCTCAGGGGCGGCTAAGAAGCAGGTTTACGAGAATGAGCGCGCATGACGGCACGGCCGCGAAAGCGGCGCCGCCCTTCATCTGCGCAGTGCGGCCAGGGGCCACGCTCGATTCTCCTCAGAGGCTGACTCGCCGGCAAAGTGCCCAGCGAACAGGGAAGCGCTGTGTACCGATTGGCGGGGATCGTGACAAGCGCGGGGCAGCCCTGCGATTGACCGCCCTCCCGGCGGGGCGCACAAGCCGGCGAGCCAAGCTTGGCTGCAACGCAGCTCCTCTCGTCACCGGAGAGTCCCGTCGTGTCCGCGCCGCTTTCCCGAGCCGTCCTGATCGCCGCCCTCGGCTGTTCCCTCGCCGCCTGCCAATCGAGCGCACCCCCACCGGTGACGCCCGTCGCCGCGGCCCCGGCTCCCGCCCTCGCTCCCCTGCCGGCCGGCAGCGGCTGCGGCCCGAGCGTTGCGCGCACCCAGGCCATCGTCGCGGCCGACGTGCGGACCGGCGACCTGTCGGAAGCGGTGGGCAAGCGATTCGGTGCCGATCTCGACAAGGCCGCCCAGGCCTGCGCCGCCGGCCGCGAGGGCGAGGCGACGAGCCTGCTGGCGGCGGCCAAGGCGCGCTACGGCTACCGCTAAAGCGCTTTCCGACGAAGTGGACACCGGTTCGTCGAAAGAAATCGCGTCAAGACAGGACCCTAGAGACGTGATCCGATCCAAGGGATCGGGCACGGCTCAAGAAGTGAGCTACTCAGCGAAAATGCTGGCCAGATAGGCCTGCACGAAACCGGGCATTCGGGTCGCGTCGAGATCGGCCCGTGAGCGGGCGATGACGCTGTGGGCGAGTTCCGGCTCGTCCTCGTGGCCGCGATGGGACTCGATGCGGGACTTCAGGGTCTCCGCGTCGAGGTCGAAGCGGACCGGGCGCAGGAAGGCGAGCTGGCCGTCGCCGCGCAGGAGCACCCACTCCGCCGCCGCCGCTTCCGGCACCGTCAGACCGGTCTCCTCCCGGAATTCCCGCTCGGCGCTGCCGGCGAGGTCGACCGTGCCGTCCGGGCGCAGGTCGTCCGGATCGGGCGTGCCGCAGGGAAAGTAGATCTGTCCGGCATTGGCGGTGTGGGCTCCCATCACGCCGAGCAGCACCGCACCGTCGGCGCTGTGCGGCACGATGGCGGCGAAGGCATTGGCCACCAGCGCGTCGGGCACGCCGGCATCGCGAAAGGCGATGAAGCGCGAATAGCGCGCCTCGAACAGGGCCGTCTCGCAGGCGCCGTCAGCGATGGTACAGCCGCTGGCGAGGAAGACCGGGCCGTCGAACAGACCCGGCGTCTTCGCCCGTCGCCGCTCCCAGTTGCGCTCGATCGCCTCGACATTGTCGCGGGCCCAGGCCCAATCGTAATCGACGCGCCGGGCCGAGATCCGGGACAAAGGCGTGAGCGTGAAACCGGGGACGGCCTCCCCCGCGAACTCAACCGACACGCAGCACACCCTCGCTCACCACCACGGCGTGACCGCCGATCTCGGCGGAACGCAGGGCGCCCTCCGCGATCACGACCTGAAGGTCGATGCGGCTCGGGCGGCCCATGGCGACGCCCTGGCGGATCGCCACGTCGTGCGTCCCCTCGCCCAGAGGCTCGAATTGCATCAGCACGCCGGCGAAGGCTGCCGCGGCACTGCCCGTGGCCGGGTCCTCCGTCACGCCGAGATGGGGCGCGAACATCCGCGCCTGATAGCTCCGCCCGATTCCCTCAGGATCGGCGGCGTAGAGATAGAGCGCGTCGGCTTGGGCTCCCGGAAACAGCCGCTCGAACTGGGCCGTATCGAGCCGGACCCGGCTCAGGGCCTCGGCCGAGGCGAGCGGCACGAAGGTGAAGGATGGACCGGCGCCGTGGCGGCTCGGCTGGTGGCGGTTGAAGCCGATATCGCTTGCTTTCAGCCCGAGCGCGCGCGCGAGCCGCTCGGTCGGGACAGGCTCACCGAGATAGACAGGCAGGACCGGCAGCTTGAAGCGGGCGCGCCCGGTCCGCCCGTCCTCCTCCGCCTCCACGGCACAGGAGACGATGCCGATCCCCTCCTCCAGCCCGAAGGCGGTCGCATCGGCCAGCGCCGCCGCCGCTCGCTCGGCGCGGTCGCGCAGGGCCAGCAGCACGGCGGTGCCGACGGTCGGATGGCCGGCGAAGGGAAGCTCACGGACCGGCGTGAAGATCCGCAAGGCGGCCCGGTGACGCGACTCGGCGGGCGGCAGCACGAACACGGTCTCCGAGAGGTTGAACTCGCGGGCGATCGCCTGCATCGCCTCCCCGTCGAGGCCCTCGGCATCGAGCACCACCGCGAGCGGGTTGCCGGCGAGCGGCGTCCGCGTGAACACGTCGAGGGTGGCGAAGCGACGTTCCGTCATCGGAGTTCCTTCAGGACAATCAGACGATCTCGACGGGGAAGGCCGCGCTCGGGGCGACGAACTCCTCCTGCGCCGCGACGGTGAGAAGCTCCTCGGAGCCGGCCTCCGCCGTCCGCCGCAACAGGCCGTGGATGGAGGCCGCCGCCATGCCGAGCGCCAGCGCCGCCGAGCGGGTGCGCAGGTAATGCACGAGATAGAGCGCGGCGACCGCGTCGCCCGCCCCCGAGACCGCCTTCAGGTCGAGCCGGGGTGTGCGCACCCGCCAGAACGAGCCGCCCTCGGCCGCCATCATGTCGATGGAATCGGCGGGCGTCTCCGCCGTCACCAGCGAGGTGACGAGGAGAACCCGCGGCCCGAGCGCCTGGACCGAGGCCACCGCCGCCTTGGCGGCCTCCAGCGTCTCACTCGGACGGCCGGAGATCAGGTCGAGTTCGAACTGGTTGGGGGTGAGGATGTCGGCCGCCGGCACCGCTTGGCTGCGCATGAAATCGGCGATGCCGGGGCGGACATAGACGCCGGAATAGGTGTCGCCGATCACCGGATCGCAGCAATACAGCGACTCGTTATTGGCCGCCCGCACCGCCGCGACCGCCCGCAGGATGGCCGTACCGATATCCGCCGAGCCCATATAGCCGGAGAGCACCGCGTCGCACTCCGCGAGGACGCCGCGCTCGGCCACGCCCTGCACCACCTCCTCGACCGCCAGCCCGTCGAAGACCCGGCCGCGCCACTGCCCATAGCCGGTATGGTTCGAGAACTGCACCGTATGGACCGGCCAGACCTCGACCCCGAGCCGCTGCATCGGGAAGACGGCGGAGGAATTACCCACATGTCCGTAGGCGACGTGGGATTGGATCGACAGGACCTTCATGGCGTTTCGGTTATCCGTTCTCGCGCCGTGATAGCGCGGCCGGAGGCCACGCGCATCCGATCCGACAGGCCGGGCGTTACGCTTCGGCTAAAACAGGCATGTCCCCGGAGCAGGTATGGATTTCGACGCGGCCCGCCAATCCATCCTCTCCTTCATCGAAACCTATCGAGCCTGGGCCCCGCTGGTGACGGGCGTGATCGCCTTCTGCGAATCGGTCGCCGTGCTATCCCTGCTGGTGCCGGCCACGGCGATCCTGCTCGGCGTCGGCGCTCTGATCGGCAGCAGCGACCTGCCGTTCTGGCCTCTCGTGATCGGTGCCGGCATCGGCGCGGGGCTGGGCGATTGGGTGTCCTATGAATTCGGCCACTATTTCAAGGACGGGGTCAAACGGATCTGGCCGATGAGCCGCCATCCGGAGATGACCGCGAAAGCCGAGGACTTCCTGCGGCGTTGGGGCGCCGGAGCCATCTTCGTCGGACGCTTCATCGGACCTGCGCGGGCCGTGGTGCCGCTCATCGCCGGCAGCTTCGGCGTCAACCGCATCCCGTTCCAGATCGCGAACTGGTCTTCCGCCTTCGTCTGGGCCTTCGTGCTGCTGGCGCCCGGCGCGGGCCTGCTGACATGGTTCAAAGGCTGAACTCTGATGCGCCGCTTTCCGCCGGAGCGCATCGTCTGCCTGACGGAGGAGACCGTCGAGACACTGTATCTGCTCGGCGAGGAGCACCGCATCGTCGGCGTCTCGGGCTATGCGGTGCGCCCGCCCCAGGTGCGCCGGGAGAAGCCGCGGGTCTCGGCCTTCACCAGCGCGGATCTGCCCAAGATCCTGGCGCTCGATCCCGACCTCGTCCTCGCCTTCTCCGATCTCCAGGCGGAGATCGTCGCCGACCTCGCCCGCGCGGGGGTGGCGGTCCATCTCTTCAATCAGCGCGACCTCGCCGGTTGCCTCGCCATGATCCGCACCCTGGGCGCCCTGGTCGGCGCCGCCGGGCGGGCCGAGGCCCTGGCCTGCTCCTACGCGGAGCGCCTGTCGCGGGCGGCCGCCGAGAGCGCGGGACGAACCCGGCTCCGGGTCTATTTCGAGGAATGGGACGCGCCGATGATCTCCGGTATCGGCTGGGTCTCGGAATTGATCGGCCATGCCGGCGGGCAGGACGTCTTTCCGGAGCTGAGCCGCGCACAAGCGGCAAAGGACCGGATCGTGACCTCGGAGCAGGTCATCGCGGCGGCGCCCGAGGTGATCCTCGCCTCCTGGTGCGGCAAACGCGTCAACGTCGAACGGATCCGCGCCCGACCGGGCTGGTCGGCGATTCCCGCGGTCGCGGCGGGGCGGATTTACGAGATCAAGTCGCCGCTGATTCTCCAGCCGGGTCCTGCGGCGCTGAGCGACGGGTTCGACGCAATCCGCGCCGCCCTGGCCCGTTGATACGGAATCCGCTTGATCCGAGCGGGTTTTGTATCAGCAAGCCCGCGTGGCATTTGAGCGAAACCCAAAACCGCCTTCACGGAAGGGATCGACCGAATTCGGTATGACCGTCCCTGTGACACAGGTGGCCGGTGACACCGGCATCCGCCCGCTGGCAGGATGGCGCGGACTCGATTCGGCCTCATCCGCAAGCCACTGCCCCGGAATGTCCACCGCCCTTTCCCACATCGTCCTGCCGCCGGACCGCCGGCAATCGCCGACGGCGCTGAACATCCAGCGCGGCGTGCGGCGGCTGTTTGCCGAGATGGGATGCGTGACCCTGCCGGAATTCTCCCTCGCCAACGGGCGACGCGCCGACGTGATCGCCCTGTGCGGGGTGGGCAAACTGACCATCGTCGAGATCAAATCGAGCGTGGCCGATTTCCGGGCCGACCGGAAATGGCCGGATTACCGCGACTATTGCGACCGCTTCTTCTTCGCGATCCCCGAGACCGTTCCGGAATCCCTGATCCCTGAGGAATGCGGCCTGATCGTCGCGGATGCCTTCGGCGCGGCGATCCTGCGCGAGCCGCCGGACCATCCGCTCAGCCCGGCCCGCCGCAAGGCGGTGACGCTACGATTCGCCCATTCCGCCGCCGGCCTGCTGCACAGCCTCGCCGATCCCGGCGCGATTCGCGAAGGCGCGCTCTGACGCCGGTTCGCTCCGAACGGCCGCGAGCACGAACACCCGGATCGCGGAGGACAGGTTGCGCGCACCGCGCTCGGAATCGATCGCGCCGATCAGCGCCTGCACCGATTGCCCGCGGGCCCGCGCGATCTCCTGAAGCGCCGACCAGAATTCCGCTTCCAGCGAGACGCTGGTGCGATGGCCGGCAATCATCACCGAACGCTTGGCGTTCTCCCGCGGAGCCTCCCGCGTCATTCCTTGTCGGGATCGCCGAGGCGATGGCCCTCGTGGCGTGTCTGCTCGAGCGCCTTGCGCGTCTCGGCCAGGGTCCTGGCCTTCTTCGGGCGGCCGAACAGGATGCGGTTCTCGGCGGCCTTGGCCTCTTTCGCCGCCTTCTCACGGTCCTTGCGCACCTGGCGCAGATTGATGATCTCGGCCACCGCGTCAGCCCTCCGGTCGACCCGGCGCGGGAGATCCGCGCCGGGGACCGAATCTAGACCTTAATCGGCGCTCGGCGCCAGCATGGTTTCGGGCCGCACGACGCGCTCGAACTCCTCCTCCGTCACATAGCCGAGCCGCAGCGCCTCCTCCTTGAGAGTGGTGCCGTTCTTGTGCGCGGTCTTGGCAATCTCGGCGGCCTTGTCGTAGCCGATCGAGGGAGCAAGGGCCGTCACCAGCATCAGCGAACGGCTCATCAGGTCGGCGATGCGGTCGGTGTTGGCCTTGATGCCGACGACGCAATTGTCGGTGAAGCTGACCGAGCCATCCGCCAGCAGCCGCACCGATTGCAGCACGGCGTTGGCGATGACCGGCTTGAATACGTTCAGCTCGAAATGGCCCTGGCTGCCGGCGAAGCTGACCGTGGTGGCGTTGCCGACCACCTGGGCGCAGACCATGGTCAGAGCCTCGCACTGGGTCGGGTTGACCTTGCCCGGCATGATCGAGGAGCCGGGCTCGTTCTCCGGCAGCGACAATTCGCCGAGGCCCGAGCGCGGGCCGGAGCCGAGCAGGCGGATGTCGTTGGCGATCTTGAACAGACCGGAGGCCAGGGCCGCGAGGGCGCCCTGCAGGAAGACGAGGGCGTCATGGGTCGCCAGCGCCTCGAACTTGTTCTCGGCGGAGGTGAAGGGCAGCCCGGTCAGCTCCGCGACCTTGGCGGCGAATTTCTCCGCGAAGTCGGGATGGGCGTTGAGCCCGGTGCCGACCGCCGTGCCGCCCTGGGCCAGGGCCAGCACACCGGGAAGCGCCGCCGCGACGCGGGCGCCGCCGAGGGCGACCTGGGCGGCGTAGCCGGAGAATTCCTGACCGAGGGAGACCGGGGTCGCGTCCTGGAGATGGGTGCGGCCGATCTTGACGATGCTGTCGAACTCCTTCGCCTTGGCATCGAGCGCCGCATGCAGGTGCGAGAGCGCCGGCAGCAGCCGCTCCTGCACCTCGCGGGCGACGGCGATGTGCATGGCCGTGGGGAAGGTGTCGTTCGAGGACTGGCCGCGATTGCAATGGTCGTTGGGGTGAACCGGCGACTTACCGCCGCGCTTGCCGCCGAGCCGTTCGTTGGCGAGGCTGGCGATGACCTCGTTGGCATTCATGTTGGACTGCGTGCCCGAACCGGTCTGCCAGACCACCAGCGGGAACTCGTCGTCGTATTTGCCGGCGACGACCTCGGCGGCCGATTCGGCGATGGCGTCGGCGATCTTCGGCTCGAGAGCGCCGAGATCCTTGTTCACCAGGGCGGCGGCCTGTTTGACGATGCCGAGCGCATGGACCAGCGGCGCCGGCTGGCGTTCGGTGCCGATCTTGAAATTCTGGATCGAGCGCTGCGTCTGCGCACCCCAGTAGCGGTGGGCGGGCACCTCGATCGGGCCGAAGGTGTCGGACTCCGTACGGGTCTCGACGGCAGTGGATTCTTGCGGCGACATCGTGGCCTCTTCGTTGGCTGAGGTGCGGCCCTACTTAACCAAGCATCGTCGCGAGCGCGATGCCGGCCCTGAACCGGGCGTGACGCATCCCCTGCTCCGTTACCGCCAAGGTTGTTCCCTCGCCAATGCAGGATTCGCTCCTCGCCGCCGACGCGCCGTTCCGTCCCAAGGTGCCGCCGCCCCTCACCCGTCCACTGGGCTTGTTCGCCTTCCTGAAGGCCGTGCGCGAAAACCCGATCGCGACCTGGATGGACGCGCATTTCGAGGAATTCGTCGTCGCCGGCGAGACGGCGATGGGACGGGTCACCGTGGTGAGCGATCCCGCTCTGGTGCGCTACCTGCTGGTCGAGAACGCCGCCAACTACCGCAAGGACGACCTGCAGAAGCGGGTGCTCGCCCCCGGACTCGGCAACGGGCTGCTGACGGCGGAAGGCGACGAGTGGCGGTTGCAGCGGCGCACCCTGGCGCCGATCTTCTCCGCCCGCCACGTCGCCGGCTTCGTCGCACAGATGGATGCGGCCGGGGCGCGGCTCGGCCGCCGCCTCGCGCGCCGCGACGGGGCCACGGTCGATATCGCCCTGGAGATGACCCGCGCCACCCTCGACGTGCTGGAACGGACGATCTTCACGCAAGGGCTGCCGGGCGACCCCGATGCCCTCGGCCGGGCGATCACCCGGTTGCTCGAATCGGTCGGGCCGATCGATCCCCTTGACGTGTTCGGCTTCCCCGCTTTCGTGCCCCGGCTCGGCCGCCTGCGGGCGCGGCCGGCGCTGCGCTTCTTCGCGGAGGTGGTGGACACGCTGCTCGATGGCCGCAAGCAGGCGCTCGCCCGCGGCGAGGCCCCCCACGATCTGATGACTCTGCTGCTGGCCGCCCAGGATCCCGAGACCGGCCGCGGGCTCAGCGACATCGAGGTGAAGGCCAACATCGTCACCTTCATCGCCGCCGGCCACGAGACGACCGCCAACGCGCTGACCTGGGCACTCTACTGCCTGTCACAGGACGAGGCCGCCCGTGCCCGGGTCGAGGCGGAGGCCGATGCCGCCGCCGACCCTGAAGGACATCTACAGCTGGATCGACTGCCCTTCACCAAGGCGGTGATGGAGGAGACCATGCGGCTCTTCCCGCCGGTTCCCTTCCTCAGCCGACAGGCCCTGCGCGACGACCGGATCGGCCGCGTGAAAATCCCGCGCAACTCGACCGTGATCATCGCACCCTGGGTGATGCAGCGGCATCGCAAGCTGTGGGACGAGCCCGATGCCTTCATCCCCGACCGGTTCTTCGGCAGCCGGCGGGAGAGCATCGAGCGATACGCCTATCTGCCCTTCGGGGCGGGCCCGCGCGTCTGCATCGGCCAGAGCTTCTCGGTTCAAGAGGCGACCCTGGTGCTCGCCCATATCGCGCGCGCGGTTCGCTTCGCCCTGCCCGACGACCACCCGCCGGTGACGCCGCTTCACCGCGTGACGCTGCGGCCCAAGGACGGGCTGCGCATGGTCGCGCGGCGGCGGATGTGAACCGCGCTTCTCTCTCGCGAAAGCGAGAGAGGTCCGAGCGTCAGTTCTTCTTGCGGAAGGCGTCGAGGCTCACGACCTCGGCAGTGCCGTCCCGGTCGCCCTTCTCGGCGGCTTCGGGCCTGCTCTCGCCAGCAGCGCCCTCGGACGCGTCGTCCTGCTTCGGCTTGCCCGCGACGGGCAGGGCCGGGACGATCTTCGCGCCGCCCTGGATCGTGGCAAGACCGGTGCCCCTCGGCTTGATCTCAGCCGGCTCGGACGCCGCCCCGCGCGGGCCGGCCTTGACCGGCGCGCTCGGCTGGGACTCCTCCGGCTGCTCGGCTTCCTCGCCCTCATTGAGGTCGAACTTCAGGCCGAACTGAACCGAAGGATCGAAGAAGCCCGACAGGGCATCGAACGGAATCAGCAGCCGCTCCGGCACACCCGAGAAGGACAGGCCGACCTCGAAGCTGTGCTCGGTCACGCCCAGATCCCAGAACTGGTGCTGCAGGACGATGGTCATGTCCTGCGGGTACTTCTCGCGCAGGCGCTGCGACATGCGCACGCCGGGCGCCTCGGTCCGGAACGAGATGTAGAAATGGTGCTCGCCCGAGAGCCCTTCGCGGGCAGCATCGGTCAGCACCTTGCGCACGACACCGCGCAGGGCGTCCTGAACCAGGAGATCGTAACGGATCAGATCTTCGGCCATCGGCGCTCGCTTAACCGGTCACGGCCGGTATCAGGCTGCGCCGGGTCGTGGAAATTGAGTGGAGGTTTCTGTTGCCAGGTACCTCCGAACCCCGCCTATGCGGTGCTACCCGCTAGGACTTTAGGTCGGTTTTTGGCACCGCTTACGCGGCGACAGCCACCGGAGCAAAGTTGTCGTTGGCAACTATTGCAAAGGCCCGATAACGGCGGAACCATGCCGAGCGAAAGCTCACCCTTTACGCCCTCGTCGATCCTATTTCGCCCCCGCCGGAACCCAACACCGCCGACACTCTGCGGCCATCGGTCCTGGGTTCTGGTGGAGGCGCCGGGTACCGCCCCCGGGTCCGATAGGTTTATTGCGAAGAACGTTTATCGCCATAGCCGGCCTTGCGACCGGCAAAGCGAATATAGAGAGGCCGACGGCGGTTTTGAAGAGCGATCCTCGCTCAGACCCGCTCCGCGTTGCGAGCGTGGCCGATTTGTCGTCTATGCCCGCCTCTGGGCCCCTAGGCGCATCGTCGTCCGCCCGTTTTCTGCGCACCCTCTCCTGGTTCGGCCGGGTGCTGCTTCTGATCGTGCTTCCGCTGGTCATCCTGCTCCTGGCGAGCGGGCTCGCCATCCTGATCGTCAGGGTGGGCGGTGACCTCCGCCTCGGCATCGACCCGTTCCTGCCCGATGCCAGACGCCCCCGCCTGCCCCTGTCGGAGATCGCCGGCCGCGCCGTCGTCATCGATGCCCTGCGCCAGGGATTGATGGCGCTCCTCGTCATCGCGGTCGCCGTCCGGGCGAGCGGGAACGGGTGGCGCGAGCGACTGGGCCTCGCCGCTCCCGCCGAGGCGCGGGCGCCGATACGGCGGCTCTGGCTGCTGCTGCCGCTCTGGCCGCTGATTCATCTCACCTGGGTGACGACCACGGCGGCCGCGCTTCAGATGAATTTCGGCCACGGCGTTCGCCTCTCGCCCTTTCTCGGCTCGGCGATGCTGTCTCTCTGGTTCGCCTTCGTCGTGGTGCTCGCACCGGCTGCCGAGGAATTGCTGCTGCGCGGAGAGGTCTTCGCCAGGGCCAGCGCCTTTCTCGGGCCTGCCGGCACCATCGTGGTGACCGCGCTGCTCTTCTGCCTCGCCCATGTCTCCCTGGAGCAGGGCACGACGAGCGCGCTTGCCCGGCCGCTGACCCTGCTACCGCTGGCCCTCACCCTCGGCTGGCTGCGCTGGCGCACAGGGCGGCTCTGGCCCTGCATCCTGCTGCATGGATGGAGCAATTTCTGTCTGATCGCCTACCAGATCGGGCCGAGCCTGTGGCGGTAACGGCGAGCTGTCCGCGGGAAAGCGGGGACGGCGTGCCGCCCCGGCTCGACATCGGCACGGGTGGCCGCCAGATCTGGGAGGCCATGCGCGCTTATCACGATCTGCTCGACCGCATCCTCTCCGAGGGACTTCGCAAGGACGACCGCACCGGCACCGGCACGCTGTCGGTCTTCGGCCATCAGATGCGCTTCGATCTGGCGGAGGGCTTTCCGCTGGTGACGACGAAGCAGCTGCATCTGCGCTCGATCATCCACGAGCTGCTGTGGTTCCTCCAGGGCGACACCAACATCGCCTATCTGAAAGAGAACGGTGTCACCATCTGGGACGAGTGGGCCGATGCCGACGGCAATCTCGGGCCGGTCTACGGCAAGCAGTGGCGCTCCTGGGAGAAGCCCGGCGGCGGCACGGTCGATCAGATCGCCTGGGTTCTCGACGAGATCGCCCGCAACCCGGATTCGCGCCGCCTGATCGTCTCGGCCTGGAACCCGGCCGATCTGGACCGGATGGCGCTGGCACCCTGCCATTGTCTGTTCCAGTTCTATGTCGCCGACGGCAAACTCTCCTGCCAGCTCTATCAGCGCTCGGCCGACGTCTTCCTCGGCGTGCCGTTCAACATCGCGAGCTACGCCCTGCTGACGGCGATGATGGCGCAGGTGACCGGCCTCGCGCCCGGCGATTTCGTCCACACCCTGGGCGATGCCCATCTCTACGTGAATCACCTGGAGCAGGCGCGCCTTCAGCTCTCCCGCGAACCGAGGGCCCTGCCCCGGCTGCGGCTGAACCCGGAGGTCAGGTCACTGTTCGATTTCCGCTTCGAGGACATCGCGATCGAGGGCTACGATCCTCATCCCGCGATCAAGGCACCGGTGGCCGTCTGATGCCCGATCCCCGCATCTCCCTCATCGCGGCCATTGCCCGCAATGGCGTGATCGGCCGCGACAACGGCCTCGTCTGGCGCCTCTCCAGCGATCTCAGGCGTTTCAAGGCGCTGACCATGGGCAAGCCGATCCTGATGGGCCGGAAAACCTGGGATTCCATTGGCCGCCCCCTGCCCGGCCGGCGCAGCATCGTCCTGACCCGGGACCGCACCCTCGCGATCCCCGACGTGGCCGTGGTCCACGATTGGCCGCAGGCGCTCGCCGCAGCCGGGAGCGACGAGCTGATGGTGGTGGGCGGCGCCGAGATCTACGCCCTCGCCCTGCCCCATTCCGACGGGCTTCACCTCACGGAGGTCGAGGCCGAACCGGAGGGCGACGCCTGCTTCCCGGCCTTCGACCGCTCCGCCTTTCGCGAGAGCTTCCGCGAGGCGCATCCGGCCGGAGAGCGCGACGAATTCGCCTTTCAATTCGTGGATTTCGAGCGCGTGGGCGGCCGTTGACCGACGGAAAGCGCATTGGCCGCAGGCTCATTCGCGAATTCACCGGATCCGCAGCCGTTGCGGTTGACGCGGTCAGGGCCCACCTGCCAGCCTTGACAGGACTGTACGGGGCCACTCAGGTGCGCAGCGTCCGTGCGGCACCGCAAACGCGTTCTGGCGGTTGGGAAAACCGGCCTGCTCCGTTCTCTGGCGGAGCGGATCGGGTTTAGGGCAAGGGTCTTCCGCATCCGCGGGGGCCGGCTTCAGCAGGAGTTCACGTCGAGAATGCCTTGGAGCAATCAGAGCGGCGGCGGAGGCGGTCCCTGGGGCCGTCCCGGCGGCGGCAATGGCGGCGGCCCCTGGGGTGGCGGGGGTGGCGGCAAGACGCCCCCCGATCTCGAGGATCTGCTCCGGCGTGGTCAGGACCGGCTCCGCGGCGTGATGCCGGGCGGCGGCTTCGGCGGCGGCAAGGGAATCCTCGTGGCGGCGGGCCTCGTCCTCGGCGTCTGGCTGCTGACGGGCTTCTACATCGTGAAGCCCAACGAGGTCGGCATCAACACGATCTTCGGCCGCTATACCGGCCAGTCCGGCGAGGGCCTGCGCTACAACTTCCCCTACCCGGTCGGCTCCGTGAGGACGCCCAATGTCGGCGTCTTCAACTCGATCCCGATCGGCTATGTCAGCGCCGGCAACACCACGCGCCAGCGGGACGTGCCGGAAGAGAGCCTGATGCTCACCGGTGACGAGAACATCGTCGACCTCGATTTCGAGGTGCAGTGGCGCGTCAACCCGCTGAAGGCCGAGGATTACGTCTTCAATCTCGCCAACCCGGACGGCACCATCAAAGCCATCGCCGAGAGCGCCATGCGCGAGGTGATCGGCCGGCGCAACATCCAGGCGATCCTGACCAACGAGCAGTCGAGCATTGCTCAGGAGGTCAAGGAAATCGTCCAGAGCGCCCTCGACGAATATGGCGCGGGCGTGCGGATCGAGGTGGTGCAGCTCACCAGCGTCAACCCGCCCCCGGAAGTGCGGCCCGCCTTCATCGACGTGAACGCGGCCCAGCAGTATGCCCAGCAGGTGCGCAACGAGGCCGAGACCTATGCGAGCCGCGTCGTGCCCGAAGCGCGCGGTAATGCCAGCAAGGCCCTGCAGGGAGCCGAAGCCTACGTCGCACAGGCGACCGCCGATGCCACCGGTCAGGCGGCTCGCTTCCAGCAGGTCTATCAATCCTACAAGGTCGCGCCCGAAATCAGCCGCGAGCGCATCTTCCTTGAAACCATGGAGAAGGTTCTCGGCTCCGTGCACAAGGTGATCATCGACCAGAGTGGTGGCGTCTCCGGCGCCAACATCGCCGGCGTGGTGCCCGTTCTGCCGCTCACCGAGAGCAGCCGGCCCCAGACGAGCGGAGCGCAGAGCCGATGAACAATCCCGCCCTCCGCACCGGTCTGATCGTGGCCACCGCCGCGGTCGCGATCGGGCTCTACGCCTCGGCCTTCACGGTCGGGCAGATGCAGCAGGCCCTGGTGCTGCAGCTCGGCCGCGTCCGCGACGTGCTGAACCCGACCGGTCAGAACAAGCCGGGCCTCTACTTCAAGGTGCCGTTCGTCGACAGCGTCGTGCTGTTCGACAAGCGGGTGCTTGATCTCGACCTGCCGGTGCAGACCCTGCTCACCGCCGACCGGCAGAACCTGGAAGTGGACGCCTTCGCCCGCTACCGCATCGTCGATCCGCTGAAGTTCTACCAGTCGGTCGGCACCATCGCCCTGGCCAACCAGCGCCTGGCGAGCTTCACCAACTCGGCCCTGCGTAACGTGCTCGCCCGGTCCAGCCGCGATGCCATCGTGCGCACGGATCGCGCCGACCTGATGAACCAGATTCAGGAAGACGTGAATCGTCAGGCCAAGGGACTCGGAGTCGAGATCGTCGACCTCCGGATGACCCGCGTCGATCTTCCGGCGAAAAACAGCCAGGCGGTCTATGACCGCATGACATCGGAGCGGAAGAAGGAGGCGACCGACATCCGCGCCAACGGCGATCAGGCCGCCACCCTGATCCGCGCCAAGGCCGACCGCGACGTCACGGTGATCCTGGCGGAAGCCAACCAGAAGGCGGAGGAGATGCGCGGTCAGGGCGACGCCGACCGCAACCGCATCCTCGCCGAGGCCTTCGGAGCGGATGCCGGCTTCTTCGCTTTCTACCGCTCGATGCAGGCCTACGAGCAGGCCCTGAAGGGGCAGGATACCCGCCTCGTGGTGAGCCCGAATTCGGACTTCTTCCGCTATTTCGGGGATCCCCAGGGCCGCAAGCCGGACAGCGCCCGCAGCGGCAGCCCCGAGCCGGCGGCCGCAGGCGCCGGGGCCACCACCGGCGCGGTGCGCTGACACCCCGCGACACCATCGACCGACACGGCCGGCGCCCTTGATCGAGGGGGCCGGCCGCCGAATCTATAGGCCTGCCTGACAACAGGTGCTTTCGGAGCTTGAGGAACCGTCCATGAGAGTCGCCGCGAACGCCGTCCGGGGCCGACAGACGTCGTTTGCCCGGCGCGCCTCATCGGCCCTGGCTGCCGCGGTGTTGGGCATCACCGTCACGGTCACCGCCCTGCCCCTGCCGGCCTTGGCCCGCGGCCCGGAATCACTGGCCGACCTCGCCGAGAAGGTGACGGATGCGGTGGTGAACATCTCCGCTTCGACCACGGTCGAGGCCAATCGGAGTGGCAGCCGCACCCTGCCGCAGCTTCCTCAGGGCACGCCGTTCGAGGATCTGTTCGAGGAATTCTTCAAGCGTCGCGGCCAGGGCAATCCGCGGGGCGACGACGACAGCTCGCGCGGCCCGACCCGCAAATCGAATTCCTTGGGGTCCGGCTTCATCATCGACGCCACGGGCATCGTGGTGACGAACAATCACGTCATCGGCGACGCCAACGACATCCAGGTGATCCTGCACGACGGAACGAAGCTGAAGGCCGAGATCATCGGCAAGGATTCGAAGATCGATCTTGCCCTGCTGCGGGTGAAGCCAACTGCCGAGCGGCCACTCAAGGCCGTTCCCTTCGGCGATTCCGACAAGATGCGCCCGGGCGACTGGGTGATGGCGATCGGCAATCCGTTCGGACTCGGCGGCTCGGTCTCCGCCGGCATCGTCTCGGCCCGCGGCCGCAACATCGAGTCCGGCCCCTACGACAACTACATTCAGACCGACGCGGCCATCAACAAGGGCAATTCCGGCGGCCCGCTGTTCAACATGGACGGTGAGGTGATCGGCATCAACACCGCCATCCTCTCCCCGTCCGGCGGTTCGGTCGGCATCGGCTTCGCGGTGCCCTCGGGCACGGCGAGCCCGGTCATCGATCAGCTTCGCCAGTACGGCGAGGTGCGCCGCGGCTGGCTCGGCGTGCGGATCCAGAACGTCGATGACGCCACCGCCGAGGCTCTCGGCCTCAAGGGCGGCGCCAAGGGAGCGCTGATCGCGGGCGTGGACGAGAAGGGTCCGGCCAAGACCGCCGGCCTCGAAGTCGGCGACGTGATCGTGAAGTTCAACGGCGTCCCGGTGAAATCCTCCAGCGAGTTGCCGCGCATCGTGGCCGCCACGCCGGTCGGCAAGACCGTGGATGTGCAGGTGGTGCGCAAGGGCGAGGAGCAGACCAAGTCGGTTCTGCTCGGCCGCCTGGAGGATGGTGAGAAGACGCAGGTCGCCAACGCCAAGCAGCCCGAGGCGGAATCGGTCAACCGCCAGATCCTCGGCCTCAACCTGTCCGGCCTCAACGACGAGGCCCGCCGTCGCTACGGCATCAAGGAAAGCGTGAAGAGCGGCGTGGTCGTCACAAAGGTCGACCCGAACTCGACCGCCGCCGACAAGCGCATCCAGCCCGGCGAGGTCATCGTCGAGGTCGGTCAGGAGGCGGTGTCGAACCCCGCCGACGTGACCAAGCGCGTCGAGGCGCTCAAGAAGGAGGGCCGCAAGTCGGTGCTGCTTCTCGTCGCGAGCGCCAGCGGCGACGTGCGCTTCGTCGCGATTGGGCTGGAATGAGCAGCCAGTCCCCTCCCCCAAAGGGAGGGGCTGACCGCCCCGCGCGAAAAATCTAGGCGGCGAATTCCGCCGCCGAGAAACCTTGCAGATAAAGCAACGCGGTCAGGTCGCCGTGCTCGATGCGCACGCGGGCGGCCTCCGCCACCTTCGGCTTGGCGCGGAAGGCGACGCCGAGCCCGGCCGCAGCCAGCATCGGCAGATCGTTGGCCCCATCGCCCACCGCGAGCGTCTCCGCCGGATCGAGGGAAAGCCGGTCGCGCAGTGCGAGCAGGCTCGCGCGCTTGGCCTCGGCTCCGATGACAGGCTCGACGATGGCTCCCGTCAGGTGGCCATCCGCCACGTCGAGGCGATTGGCAAAGGCCTCGTCGAAGCCGAGTTGCGCGCCGACCGGGCCGGTGAACAGGGTAAAGCCGCCGGAGACCAGACAGGTATAGGCACCATGCGCCCGCATGGTTGCCACCAGAGTCCGCCCCCCGGGGGTCAGGCGGATGACATCGCGGATCAACCCGTCGATCACCCCGACCGGCAGGCCTTTCAGCAGGGCGACCCGCTCCCGCAAGGCCGGCTCGAACGCGATCTCGCCACGCATGGCGCGCTCGGTGATCGCGGCGACCTTCTGCTTGAGGCCGACGATGGCGGCGAGTTCGTCGATGCATTCCTGCTCGATCATGGTCGAGTCCATGTCGGCCAGGAAAAGCCGCTTGCGGCGGTGCCGGTCTTCGGCCAGCACGGCGACATCGATCGGCTCGCCGGCCAAGGCAGCGCGCAACCGCTCGGTGAGGGCGGAGGCCTCTTCGGCCACGCCCGGCACCAGCAGCTCGGCGGCGACTTCGCCGTGCAGAATCCGCGGCTGATGCTCCGTTCGTGTGACCCGCCGAGCCTCGGCGAGCACCGCATCGGTGATGGCGGGCCGGGCCGGGTTTGCTATCAGCGTCGCGACGAGTGTCATGGAGAGAAGCCGTGCCGGGTCCGGATGGGTTGGAGGCGGAGCGCCCGGCCGCAATCCTCATCGCAGGGCCTACCGCCTCCGGCAAGTCGGCGCTGGGTCTGGCGATCGCCCGCGCCTTCGGCGGCACGGTGATCAACACCGATTCCATGCAGGTCTATGCCGATCTCCGCGTCCTCTCGGCCCGACCCAGCGCCGAGGAGGAAGCGCTTGCGCCCCACCGCCTGTATGGCAGCATCGACGGGGCAGTGAATTTTTCCGTCGGACATTTCCAGCGGCACGTCGCGGCGCTGCTCTCGGAGCTTCCATCTGGAAGCCTGCCGATCTTCGTCGGCGGCACCGGTCTGTATTTCCGCAGCCTCGACGAGGGCATTTCCGACCTTCCCGAGGTGCCGGAGCCTGTTCGTCAGAGAATCCGGGCGGACGCGGATGGACAGCCGACCGAGGCACTGCACGCGCTCCTCGTCCAGCGCGATCCCGAAAGCGCCGGACGCCTGCGCCCCTCGGACCGGATGCGCGTGATGCGGGCCCTCGAGATCGTCGCGGCGACGGGCCGCTCCATCGTCTCGTTTCAGGAGGCGCGCCTGCCGGGTCCGCTTGCCGGAAAGCCGCTCCTGAAACTGTTTCTCGCCACCGAGCGTGAGACCTTGCGCCAACGGATCGACGCGCGATTCCTCGCCATGCTGGAGGCCGGCGCCCTCGACGAAGTGGCCGCGCTCCGGGACAGGTGGCTCGACCCGATGCTGCCGGTAATGCGCGCCCATGGCGTGCCGGGGCTGATCGCCTATCTCGCAGGCGAGATCTCTCGCGAGGAGGCGATCCGGCGGGGCCAGGGCGATACCCGCCGCTACGCCAAAAGGCAGTTCACGTGGTTCCGCCACCAGATGGGCGACGATTGGCTCTGGACCACGCCGGAAGCGGCGTGGTCCCTGGCGGAGCGGCGGCTCAGCGCTCCAGCCGGGCGATGAGCGACGAGGTGTCCCAGCGCTTGCCGCCCATGGCCTCGACCTCGGCATAGAACTGATCGACCAGGGCGGTGACCGGCAGGCGGGCGCCGTTGCGGCGCGATTCGGCCAGCAGAATGCCGAGATCTTTCCGCATCCACTCGACGGCGAAGCCGAAATCGAATTTCTCCGCATTCATGGTGCGGCCGCGATTTTCCATCTGCCAGGAGCCGGCCGCGCCCTTGGAGATCACGTCGAGCACCGCCTCCACATCGAGGCCGGCGCGCTTGGCGAAGTGGATCGCCTCGGACAATCCCTGCACCAAGCCGGCAATGGCGATCTGGTTGACCATCTTGGTCAGCTGACCCGACCCGACCGCTCCAAGCAGGCGGCAGGACTTGGCATAGGCCATGACGACCGGCTCGACCTGCGCGTAGATCGCTTCCTCGCCGCCGCACATCACCGTGAGCACGCCGTTCTCGGCGCCGGCCTGGCCGCCGGAAACCGGGGCGTCGATGAAGTGGAGCCCCGACGCGTCGGCGGCAGCGGACAATTCCCGGGCGACCTCGGCCGAGGCGGTGGTGTGATCGACGAAGACGGCTCCCTTCTCCATCCCGGCGAAGGCGCCGTCATCGCCGAGCACGACAGAGCGCAGGTCGTCGTCATTGCCGACGCAAGCGAACACGATCTCGCGCCCCGCCGCCGCCTCGCGGGGCGTGGACGCGGCCCGGCCCCCATGGGCAGCCACCCAGGCATCGGCCTTGGCGCGGGTGCGATTATAGACGGTGACGTCGTGGCCCTTCTTCGCGAGGTGCCCCGCCATCGGCGAGCCCATCACGCCAAGGCCCAGGAACGCGACATTGGCCATGGGTCTCATCTCTCCGGTTCGGATTAAAGCGGGCGTGGTCTAGCCCGACAGCGGCTGTATGCAAAATGCTCCCGGCAGGGATTCCGTCTGCCGTTGCCGGTGCCCGACCGCTCGGCTAGGGTCCACCCGCCGATGCGAGACCGTGCCCGAAATCCCTATCACGGCCTTGCCGACCACGCCTTCTGGGAGCGGTCCGTCGGCTCGCTTCCGCTCTTCGCCCTCGATCCGATGGCGGGCGCCCCGGTGCCGGCTGAGGCGAAGCTGACCCGGCAGACCCGGATCGCCACGGCGGGCAGTTGCTTTGCCCAGCACATCGCCGACCGGCTGCAGGCGAGCGGCTACCGTTACCTCGTGACCGAGAATGCGCCGGAGGGCATGGCGACCGAGGAGGCGCGCACCTGCGGCTATCGCCTGTTCTCGGCTCGCTACGGCAACGTCTACACCGCCCGCCAGCTGCGTCAGCTGATCGAGCGCGCCTATGGCCGCTTCGTTCCCGCCGACAGCGCATGGGAACGGCCGGACGGACGCTTCGCCGATCCGTTCCGTCCGCGCATCGAGCCGGCGGGCTTTGCCAGTCCCGAGGCGGTCGAAGAGGAAAGGCAGGCCCATTTCGCCTGCATCCGGCAGCTGTTCGAGGATCTCGACGTTTTCGTCTTCACCCTCGGCCTCACCGAGGGCTGGCAGGCGGCGGAGGACGGGGCGGCCTTTCCCCTGGGCCCGGGGGTGGCCGCTGGAACGTTCGACCCGGACAGATACGTCTTCGTCAACCAGCCCGTCGAGGAGGTGATCGCGGATCTCTCCGCTTTCGCCGACGCCCTGACTGCCGTGAATCCGCGTGCCCGGCTGATCCTCACCGTGTCTCCGGTGCCCCTGGTGGCGACCTACGAGGCGCGGCACGTCCTGCAATCGACGGTGCTCAGCAAGGCGGTGCTGCGGGTCGCCGCCCAGCGCCTCGCCGATACCCGCGCGGATACTCTGTATTTCCCCTCCTACGAGATCATCACCTCCCCCGAGGGCGCCTTCCGCTATCTCGAGAGCGATCTCAGGTCCGTCAGCAAGGACGGTGTCGATCATGTCATGCGGGTCTTCTTCCGCCACCTCACCGAAGGCGGGGAGCATGACGCCCTCCCCGCTTCCAGCCGGAGCCTGCATGCGGCGCGCAGCGAATATGCCCAACAGGCGGCGGTGGTCTGCGACGAGGAATTGCTGGCGGCGGGAGGCACGCGCCCGTGGCTAGGCGGATCGTCGTCGTCGGCAACAACTGCCAGGTCGCGGTCCTGGGGGGCTGCCTGGGGTTCCTTGCGCCGGATGCTGACATCGCGGCGATAGAGCCGGCAACCTTTTCGCAATTCGACGCGAACCCGCGGCACCTGCTCGACGCCGTCGCCTCGGCCGACCTGACCGTCTGCTTCCCCTTCGAGAAGGGTGTCCTCGGAGATCTCACGCCCACCCGCATCCGGGAGGCGGCGCGGATCTACGTGCCGGTGCCGACGATCGTCTTCCCGGCCTTCCACCCCGATATCGTCTATATCAGCCACAAGGGCGGCCAATTCGGCTCACCGATGGGCGATTACCACTCGGCGCTCATCGTCTACGGCTTCGCCCGCGGCTTCTCGGTCGACGAGATTGTCTCGCTGTTCCGCGCCGACGTCTTCGCCCGCCTCGGTTATCTCGATGGCTGGTTCGGGAACCGGGATTCGCTCTTGGAGATGAGCCGGGCCCATGGCTGCATTCTCGACCGGCTGTTCGCCGGCTGGATGCGGCGCGGCTGCTTCATGCACACGATCAACCATCCGAAACTCTTCGTGATGGACGACCTCGCCCGCGACGCCCTGGCCCGCGCCGGCCTGCCGGCGCGCAGTGCCCGTTGCGAGGATTACCTGCCCGATCCGCTCAGCGGGAGCATCTGGCCAATCTATCCCGAGATCGCGGCCCGGCTCGGCCTGACCGGCAGCACTACCTTCAAGCCGCCGCTCGGAGGCCTGAACTTCTTGGTGGATGCCGGCCGCTGCATCGAGTTGCGAGCCATGGTGGAGGGGTCACTCGCGATCTACGCGCATACGCCAGCCATCGCCCGGCATTGCGAGCGGGTGTCGCACTGGCTCGACACGGCGGAGATCCGAGAGGCGTTGCGGCCGGTGAGTGGCTGAAAATCGGTCTCACCGATTCGCATCCGGTCCCGGCAAAAGCAACGATCCTCGTGCTGAGGTGCTGCGTCAGCCGCCTCGACGCACACTGCGTCGTTCCCTCTGAGAGCTGGAAGCGATCCGCTTACGCTCGCGAGGACGGCGAAACCCGATGCGGTCGACCGGAATGCCTGTCAGCCGCCGGTCACGCTCATGTGCCGCGGCACGGCGGCCGGGCGAGCCCGCTCGATGACGAAATCGTGGCCCTTCGGCTTGCGCGAGATGGCCTCCACCACGGCCTGCGTCACCAGCGCATCGTCCGGCGAGGCACGCAGGGCCGCGCGCAGGTCCGCCGCATCCTCCTGGCCAAGGCACATATAGAGCTTGCCGGTGCAGGTCAGACGGACGCGGTTGCAGCTCTCGCAGAAATTATGGGTCAGCGGCGTGATGAAGCCGAGCCGGCCGCCCGTCTCTTCGATGCGGACATAGCGGGCGGGGCCACCGGTGCGATCAGGCAAGGGTGTGAGCGTGAACTGGCTCTCCAGACGCTCGCGGGCGACGGAGAGCGGCAGAAACTGATCGGTGCGGTCGCCCTCGATCTCACCGAGCGGCATCACCTCGATCAGCGTCATATCCATGCCGAGCCCATGGGCCCAGGTGATCATCTCGGCGATCTCGTCCTCGTTGACGCCCTTCAACGCCACGGCGTTGATCTTGACCTTGATCCCGGCCTCCCGCGCCACCTCGATCCCGCGCAGCACGGTCGCGAGATCGCCGCGCCGGGTGATCGCCCGGAATTTGTCCGGGTCGAGCGTGTCGAGCGAGACGTTGATGCGCCGCACGCCGAGATCGGCCAGTTCCGGCGCGAATCGAGCAAGTTGGGAGCCGTTGGTCGTCAGGGTCAGTTCATCGAGCACGCCGCTCTTAAGATGGCGCGAGAGCCGGCGGAAAAGATGCATGATATCGCGGCGCACCAGCGGCTCGCCGCCGGTGATGCGCAGCTTCCGCACGCCGCGATCGATGAACACGCCGCAGAGCCGGTCGAGCTCTTCGAGCGTCAGCAGGTCGCGCTTGGGCAGGAACTGCATGTCCTCGGCCATGCAATAGGCACAGCGAAAGTCGCAGCGATCCGTGACCGAGATGCGCAGATAGGTAATCGCCCGCTGAAACGGATCGACCAGAGGCGCCGGCCGGCTCGGTGCGATAACGTCGTCCGCAGGGCCCCACATGCGCGTCTCTGAACTCGAAGCGTTGCGATGATTGAGGGTTTTGTCGGCTGACAGATCCAGCATCGCCATCCATATGAGGGTGGTGGCATTTTCCGGCAAGCGCGTTAGCGCAACGCCGGCATGAGACATGGGAACGGATGAGCATGAGCGAGCGCTGGCCCACCGAGATCCGCCTGTCTGGCGACAAGCGCATTCTGACGGTCGCGTTCGACGGCGGCGGCCGCTTCGAGCTACCGGCAGAATATCTCCGGGTATCGAGTCCTTCCGCCGAGGTCCAGGGCCATTCGCCGGCCGAACGCAAGGTGCTCGGCGGCAAGCGTGACGTGGCGATCCTCTCGGTGGAGCCGGTCGGCAACTACGCCGTGAAGCTGTTCTTCGACGACATGCACGACACCGGGATCTATGGCTGGGACTACCTGTTCGATCTGGGCCGCGAGTATCGCAACCGTTGGGCGACCTATCTCCGGGAGCTGGAGGAGCGCGGCCTGACCCGCGACCGCGTTGCGAGCGCACCGGCCAAGGCTGCTCACAGCCACGGTGGCGGAGGTTGTGGAAGCGGAAGCTGCGGCTGTCATTGAGGTGAGCCGCAGCCACGTGGCGCGAGGGCAATCGCGGCGGGATTCGCCGCGGCTGCCTGTCCTCAGCTCGGCTGCTCCTCCACCTCGTCGAGGTCGTCGTCGGGAATCGCGTCCGATTTCCGGTCATCATTTCCCGGCGGGGGCGACGACGGCGGCGGCGCTC
>DYYG01000041.1 GCA_020741775.1 Methylorubrum populi | reverse complement strand
TTCATGCTGTGCGGCAGCCCTGAGATGATCAAGGACACCCGCGAGCTGCTCACCGGCCTCGGCTACGAGGAGGGCAATCACGGCGAGGCCGGCCACTACGTGATCGAGAAGGCCTTCGTCGAGAAGTGAAGGATCGGCGGCCGCCGCGCGGCCGCCCCTCCCCTCCACCGGCCTCGTCCCGAGTGGCTGTTCGATTGTCGGAACAGCTCCCCGGATAACTTTTCTCTCCCTCTCCAGCCGTGATCCTGAGGTTCGCTGGAAACGAGCCTCGAAGGAGGGCGTCAGGGAGCGCGGAGATATCCGAAGCCCTCCTTCGAGGCCGCTCTCGCGGCACTTCAGAATGCGGGCGGGTGTCGGGCAAGACCGCCCTATATCCCTTGTGAACCGTGCGCCATGTCCCTGCCCGCCCTGTTCATCGTCGGCGCCGGCACCGAGATCGGCAAGACCTACGCCACCGCCGCGCTGACCCGTCGTCTTCGGGACAGGGGCCGACGGGTTCGCGCCCTGAAGCCGCTGGCGAGCGGCGTTCCTCCCCTCGACCATCCCGATTTCGCCGAGAGCGACACCGCCCGGCTGCTCGCCGCACAGGGGCTCGCCGTCACGCCGGAAACGGTGGAGGCCTGCTCGCCCTGGCGCTTCGCCGCGCCGCTCGCGCCCGATCTCGCCGCCGCCCGCGAGGGACGCAGCCTCAGCCTCGCCGACCTCGTCGGCTGGTGCCGGGCGCGCCTGTCCGAGGCCCGTGAGGGTGACACGGTGCTGATCGAGGGAGTGGGCGGCCTGATGAGCCCCATCACCGAGGCGCAAACCGGCCTCGACTGGCTCAAGGCCCAGAGCCTTCCGGCGTTGCTCGTCTCCGGCAGCTATCTCGGCGCGATCAGCCACGCCCTGACGGCGGTGGAGACCCTGCGGGCCCACGGCATCGCGCTCGCGGGCCTCGTCGTCAGCGAGAGCGAGGGGGCACCGACGCCCCTCGACACGGTGGCCGGGCAGATCGCGCGTCACGCCGGCGTTCCGGTCGGCCGCCTCAGCCGGGGCGGCGCTTTCCCGGAAAACCTGATCGAACTGGTCTGATCGGCGTCAGCGGCCGGAGCCGCGCGGCTCCTTCGGTGCCAGCTTCGGCTCGCGGGATTCCTGAACCTCCTCGGCCTTTTCTTCGTCGGTGTCGCTGCTGCGCTTGATCGTGTCGTCGGGCTTGGCGGCCAGCCCCTTCACGAGGGCGACCAGCCGCTTGCACTCGTCCGGGTAGCCGTAGGAGTCGAGCACGATGGCGGCGTCCCGCAGGGTGCGCAGATCGCGCACCACCTGGGCGTTCTTGGCTTCCTGAAATTCCTTCTGCGCCGCGATGGCCGGTTCAAGTCCGGCATCCTCGACATTGCACTCGGCGCGGGCTGCCGTCATCGCGGCGAATGTCAGGAAGGTGCAGGCGATCAGGCGACGCATCGTCCGTCTCGTAGGATGGTGAGGGGCTTAAGGACTTAGCCGCGATGCCGCAGCAGGTCGTTGGTCACCGCCACGAGCTGCGCGGCGCGGTAGGGCTTGGGCACGAACACCGATTCCGCCACTGCCTCGGCGGCGGACAGGCCGTCACGGCCGCCGGAGGTGTAGACCACCGGCAGGCGCGGCAGGTTGCGCCGGGCGCTGTGGGCGAGCGCGATGCCGTTCGTGTTGCGGGCAAGGTCGATATCGGTGAAGAGCAGGTCCACCCGCTCGCTCGACAGGATCGCCTCGGCTTCGTTCGCGTCGGCGGCGGTCAGCACCCGGTAGCCCTCGTCGAGCAGGGCCTCGGCAGCCAGCTCGCAGACGAAGGACTCGTCCTCGACCACGAGGATCGTGCCGGCGTTCGGCGCGACGGGGAAGGCGGGAAGGGCGACGGGGGCGCAAGCGAAGGGGATCATGGCAGAACTCCAACTCACCCGTGCTCGGACAACCGCCGAGCTTGCGGATCGCCGGACCAACGGGACCGTGAAGGGCCGCGTTCACCGTGATTGCTTCGATTTGCGCGTATTTGGTAACCGATCCGTTAACCTTGACGGCAGGGTCGTAAGGAGCGTGGCCGCATCGTGACGCGATCCTGGCAGATCGGCTTCGGCGTCGTGCTGACGGCGCTGGCCGGCTTCGTCGATGCCCTGGGCTTCATCCGGCTCGGCGGCCTCTACACCTCCCTCATGAGCGGGAACACGACGCAGCTCGCGGTCTCCCTCGGCCATGGCGAGCCGTTGGGCGCGGTGCTGCCGGCCCTGCTGATCGGCGCCTTCCTGGTCGGAGCGGTGTCCGGAGGCGCGATCTCGGCGCTGAGTCCGCCCCGCTGGGTGACTCCGGCCGTGCTCGGCTTCGAGGCCATCGCCCTCGCCGCGGCGGTGGCCATGGCGGCGGAGCACGCCCATGTCGGCGTCGCCTCGCTGTTCCTGGCGCTCGCCATGGGCGGGCAGAACGCGGTGCTCGCCCACGTTCAGGGCTTTCGCGCCGGCACCACCTTCGTGACGGGGGCGCTGTTCTCCTTTGGGCAGAAGGCGGCCTTGGCGCTGGCCGGCCGAGGTCCGCGCCTCGGCTGGACGGGCGACGGCGCGGTGTGGCTCTCCCTGCTGCTCGGAGCGGTTGCGGGCACCGCCGCGCATACGCATCTCGGGATCGCCGCATTGGCGATTCCCGCAGGCGTCGCCGGCGGGCTATGCCTCGCCGCGAGCCTGGTCACCCTGCTTTGCCGGCCCTCGCCGGTGCCGACGATCAAGATCTGAAGGAAGGCCCATCCGGCATGAGCGTCTCCGCTCCCTCCCTCACCGCGCACGTCGTCCCGCTTGCGGCCGGCGCCCACGTTACCGCCGCCCGCTGGCTCAAGGGAACGCTGGCCCTGGCCCTGGCGGATGGCACCGTGCTCCTCGTTCGCGACGGCGCCACCGAGAGCGTCGCGGCGCATCCGGAAGCCGGCCTTCTCTCGGCCGAGGGAGACGGGGCCCGGCTGGTGAGCGGAGGCGATGACGGACGGGTGGTGACGACGGAGGCGAACGGCACTGTCAGCGAACTGGCCCGCGCCAAAGGTGGCGGCTGGATCGACGCCCTGGCGCTGCATCCCGACGGCTCGGTCGCCTTCTCCTCGGGCCGGAACGTCGTCGCCCGCGACGCCAAGGGCCGTGAGAAGAGCTTTGCCGCCCCCTCCACCGCCCGCGGCCTCGCCTTCGCCCCGAAAGGCTACCGGCTCGCGGTCGCCCATTATAACGGCGTGAGCCTCTGGTACCCCAATCTGGAAACGCCGCCCGAATTCATCGAGTGGAAGGGCTCGCATCTCGACGTGACTTGGTCGCCCGACGGCCGCTTCGTCGTCTCGACCATGCAGGAGAATGCCCTGCATGGCTGGCGCCTCCAGCCCGACCGCGGCCACATGCGGATGTCCGGCTATCCCGCCAAGGTGCGCTCCCTGTCCTGGTCGGCGGACGGCAAGTGGCTCGCCACCAGCGGCGCCGAGGCCGCCATCGTTTGGCCGTTCGATTCGAAGGAAGGCCCCACCGGCAAGGCGCCCCGCGAATGCGGCGTGCGCCCGGCGCGGGTCTCGCAGGTCTCCTTCCATCCGAAGGCGCTGGTCCTGGCCATCGGCTACGAGGATGGCTGCATCCTGCTGGTCCGCTTCACCGATGCCTCGGAACTGCTGGTGCGCCCGGCGGTCAAGGGCAGCGCGATCTCGGCACTGGCCTGGGATGCCGCCGGGGCGCGCCTCGCCTTCGGCTGCGCCGATGGTCAGGCCGGCCTGCTGACCCTGCCGGCCTGAGAACGGACGCCGCCATGGCCCTGTTCGGACGCGCGCCGAAGCCCGACGCCACCGCCCGGCGGCGGGTGGAGGCCTGGCTGCGGGAAGCGGGCGGCTACGGGCCGGACACGGCGATGACGGTCAGCGAGATCGTCTGCGTCGATCCGGCCTGCCCCGGCACCGAAACGGTGATCCTCGTCTTCGCGCCGGGGAAGAAGACGCGGGCGGTGAAGATCCCGGGGGCGCTCGAGGCGCTGAGCGCGTCGGACGTGGCGGCCGCGCTGGAGCATTTTCCATGATCCCTGGATCAAGAAAAATGCTCTAGGTGACTGATAGTGTTGCATTTTCTCTCGCGGAACCGGCAACCACTTCCGCGGAAAATGCTCTAGGGGCGCTCTGACGACGGCCCCGCCTGACCCGTCAGAGTTGATCGCCTCTTATCCATACCGGCAGACAAACCGGCATGAGCGCGGACGATTCGGTCTCGTGGTCACAACCGAACTGTACGGTCCCCCACGCATCACACGCTTGCGGGGGCCTTCTCATGCTTCAATCCTGTACCTGCGCGACCAGCCATTCCGGCGCGTGCGCGACGCCGGACGATCCGGGTCGGCGGGCCTTTCTGGCCAGCGCGGTGGGCGTCGGCATGTCGATGGCCGTGGCGCCGGGCGCGGTCGCGCAGGAAACACCGATCCCTCCGGGCAAGGCGGTGTTCATGGAGGAAGCGACCCGTCTGGCGATCGAATCGGTCGAGAAGGGATGGGGCGGTCCGTTCGGCGCCGTGATCGTCAAGGACGGCGAAATCATCGGGCGCGGGCAGAACCGCGTTCTGCTCACCGGAATCCCGGTCTTTCACGCCGAGGTCACCGCCATCATCGATGCCTCCACCCGGCTGAATCCGAAGGCTCTGCTCGGCAGCGATTACGGGGCTGGGACGATCCTGGAAATGATCCCGCGCGAACCCGGATCGCCGGACCCCGTGCCCGAGCGGGCCAGGATGCTGAAGGGCTGCGAGATCTACATCAACGGTGCGCCGTGCCCGATGTGCATGAGCGCCATCTATTGGTCGCGCATCGACCGCGTCTATTTTGCCGCCAGTCTCAAGGATACCAGCAAGATCGGCTTCGACGACGCATTCCAATATGAGGATTTCGCCAAGCCTTGGAGCCAGCGGCGCATCCAGGTCGGTGAGAATTTCGAGCGCGAGACGGGGCTGAAAGCCTACGAAGCCTGGATGAACAAGAAGGATCGTCATCCCTACTGAAGGCGCGCCGCTCACCTGCGGGCGACGCGACCAGGAGCGGGGGCGGCCCCTCCCCGGAGGCGTTGCCCGCCCTAGAACCTGAAGGGTTCCGCCGCAGGAGGCTCGCCCTTTCGTGTTCCGCGTCGTCCGCACGCTCGGCCTTGCCTTCGGCCTGCTCGCCGCCATCGTTGCCGCGCAGGCGCCGGAATTCGCCCAGCAATACACCCAGCGCCTCGGCGGCGCTCTCGACGAGCTGCGCCGTGCCATCGCCGCCCTCGACGCCGATGCCCAGGCGAGTGGCCGCAACCGCGACGAGGCGCTGGAACTGCTGCGCACCAATCCCGACGCCTTCATCGCCCGGCGCGGCGAATCGGCCCGTGCCGATATCGAGCGTCTGAAACACCTGGAAGACCAGAAGCGGGCACTCGATTCCGCGGCCAGCCCGCTCGGGCGCCTCGCCGTCATCGCCCGCGATCCCGATCTCGGCATCGCCCGCGCGGCCTATCGCGATTACCAGCCGGCGGTGCCGACGACCACGGATGGGCTCGTCGCCGGGCTGCTCGGCTTCCTCGCCGCCTGGGGCGGGTGGCGTGTCACCAGCGATTTCGGCCGCCACATGGTCCGTCGCAGCCGGCGGCGGCGCCCGGAAACCATGCCGGTTTGACGGAAATCTTCCGTGGTTGCGCACCGCGAGGTGTTGCACCGCTTCTACAGCCGGGTTCTTCCACCTGCACTAGGTGTAGGCGGACGCCTGCACTCCGCTCAAGGCGCCGGATCCGGTTCCCCCACGGTCATGCCGCGTCCCCCGAACACGATGGTCGATCCCGCCCTCGATGCGGCGGCGTTGCTGCGCCGCCTCGGCTTCTTCGGGCTGTTCGTCGTGCTGCCGGTCGCCGCTCAGGTCTCCCGCCGCGCGACGGTGGTGCTCGCCCCCATCGCCGTGGTGCTGCTGATCACCGCCAGCGCCATCGACCGGCGCCAGCGCGCCGTCGGGCCGGCGCTGAGGCGCCTCCTCACCGCCCCCTCCTTCCTTGCCGGCATGCTGGTGGTGTTCTGGTCGGGGCTGTCCCTGATCTGGACGCCGTTTCCCGGCCCGGCGAGCGAGCGGCTCGCCAATCTCATCGCCACCGTCGTGATGGTCCTTCTGGCCTATCTCGCTCTGCCGGAGCGGATGCGGTCGGCCAATCTCTACCTGTTGCCCCTCGGCGTCGGCGCCGCCTCCATCGTCGCGATCCTGATCAATCTCGTCGGCGACGCGATGCTGAAGGACAACCCGGACGGGGATAGTGCGCTGGAGCGCGGTGCCGTGCTGCTGGCGCTTCTTGCCTGGCCCGCCGTGGCCTGGCTCCGCTCCCGCCGCCGCGACACCGAATCCATCATCGTGGTGCTGCTCGTGGCCGGCGCCCTGCTGCTGGCGCCGGGGACGACCGCCCTGTTCGCCATGGCCGTCGGTGCCCTGGCCTTCGCCCTCACCTCTTGGCGCCTGTCGCTGGGCGTGCGGCTCACGGCGCTCGCCACAGCGGGCCTGCTGTCGGTAGCGCCGCTGCTGCCGTTCCTGGCCCGACCCATCGGCGCGGCCCTGTTCGGCCCGGTGGCGCCGGGCGTGCTGGCGCTCAAGGCGTGGCAGAAGGTGGTGACCCTGGAGCCGGTGCGGCTCGTCACCGGACACGGGCTCGAGACGGCCCTGCGCGGGCGGATCTTCGGCATCCTGCCGATCAACGCACCGACCACGATGCTGTTCGAGTTCTGGTACGAACTCGGCATCGTCGGTGCGTTCGCCGCCGCCTTCGCCCTCTACGGGGCGATCCACCGGGCCGGCCGCGGCGCCACGATTCTGGCCCCCTGCGCCATGGCGGCTTTCGCCACCGCCTTCGCCATCGGCTGCGTCGGCGTTGGGCTCACCACGATCTGGTGGCTGACGACCCTGGCCTTGGCGATCCTGATCTTCGTGGCGATCGAACGCGGACAGTTCCGCTCCAGCCGGCCCAAGGTCGGGCTGATCCCCCGACTGCCGGTGCGGGACTAGAGCATTTTCCGCGGAAGTGGTTGCCGGTTCCGCGAGAGAAAATGCGGCACGATCAAGCAGATAGAGCATGTTCCGTGATCTAAGGATCGCGGAACATGCTCTATGACGCTTACCAATCGGTCGGACCCGCGGCAGGCACTCAGGCTTCCGGCACCTCGATCGCGTCGGCGGCCGCCTCGATGGCGGCCATGTCGTCGTCGGACAGGCCCATATGGTGGCCGATCTCGTGGACGAGGACATGGGTGACGAGGTGGCCCAGCGTCTCGTCATGCTCGGCCCAATAGTCGAGAAGCGGCCGGCGGTAGAGCCAGACCGCGTTCGGCATCTGCCCCGTGGTAACCTCACCGGACTGCGCCAGCCCGACGCCGCAGAACAGGCCGAGCAGGTCGAACTCGGATTCGCACCCCATCTCGGTCAGGGTCTCGTCGTCGGGGAAGTCGTCGACATGGATGCGCAGGCCGGCACAGAGCCGCCGGAACTCATCCGGCAGCGCGGCGAAGGCGGCATCGGCCAGGGTCTCGATCTCGGCCAGACCCGGCGCCTTGATATCGGCCCATCCGCTCACGGCGCGGCGGGCTCGCGCGGGGCGACGGGCAGCACGCATCCCTTGAGGAAGGCGGCGAGGTCGCTGGTGATGTGGTCGATATGCGGCTCCTTCACCGCCTCCTGCTCGAACGCCTCGCGGAACGGGTCCGGCGTCTGCGGCACCACCAGCACCGTCGCCATGCCGAGATCGTGCGGCACCACGAGGTTGCGGGCGATGTCCTCGAACAGGGCCGAGCGGTGCGGATCGACGCCGTGGCGAAGGAGGAAGCGCTCGTAGGTGCCGCGGTCGGGCTTCGGCACGAAGTCGGCGGCGGCGATGTCGAACACGTCCTCGAAATGGTTGAGGATGCCGAGCTTGTCCGCCACCCGCTCCGCATGGCGGCGCGAGCCGTTGGTGAGGATCAGCTTCCGGCCCGGCAAATGCTCGATGGCGGTGCCGAGGGCTTCGTCGAGCTTGATCGTCGAGTGGTCGATATCGTGCGCGAAGTCGAGGAAGTCGTGCGGATCGACGCCTTCTTCCACCATCAGCGCCTTCAGGGTGGTGCCGTAGCGGTGGTAGAAATGCTTCTGCAGGGCGCGGGCCGAGATCGCATCGAGGCCGTAGAGGCGCATGACGTAGAGCGTGATCCGCTCGTCCACCTGCGGCCAGACCCGCGCGTCGCTCGGATAAAGCGTGTTGTCGAGGTCGAACACCCAGGTGTCGACATGGCCGAAACCGCGGGAATCGGGGGAGGTGAAGTGGCTCTCGCCGGGAAGGAACAAGGGGAGGGAGACGCTCGAAAGGGAAACGGGGCGGGAATGCCCCGCCCCGTAATGTAGGTGATCGCGGCGCTCAGGAAAACGCTGCCGATCAGGTCCGCCGGATCAACGTGCCGGCGCCGAAATCGGTGAACAGCTCCAGCAGTGCGGCATGAGCCACCTTGCCGTTGAGGATGACCACGGCCTCCACGCCCTGTTCCAGAGCGTAGATGCAGGTTTCGACCTTCGGGATCATGCCGGCGGTGATGGTGCCGTCGGCGATCAGGCGCCGGCAATCCTCCACCGAGAGTTCGGGGATCAGCTTCTTGTTCTTGTCGAGCACGCCGGGCACGTCGGTGAGCAGCAGCAGGCGCTTGGCCCGCAGCGCGCCGGCGATGGCGCCGGCGAAGGTATCGGCATTGACGTTGTAGGTCTTGCCGTCCTCGCCATAGGCCACGGGCGCGAGCACGGGAATCAGCTCGGCCTTGAGCACCGCATCGAGCACACCGCGCTCGACATGCTCCGGCTCGCCGACGAGTCCGAGATCGACCGATTGCTCGATATTGCTCTCGGGATCCTTGATCGTGCGCATCGCCCGCTTGGCGCGGACCATGTTGCCGTCCTTGCCGCACAGGCCGATCGCCCGCCCGCCCTCGGCGGCGATCCAGCCGACGATCTGCTTGTTGATCGAACCGGCCAGGACCATTTCGACCACCTCGACGGTGGCCTCGTCGGTGACGCGCAGGCCGCCGCGAAACTCGGATTCGATGCCGAGCCGGTTCAGCATCTTGCCGATCTGCGGCCCGCCGCCATGCACGACGATCGGCTTCACGCCGGATTGCTCCAGCAGCACGATGTCCTCGGCGAAGTCCTCGGCCGCGGCCGGATCGCCCATGGCGTGGCCGCCATATTTGATGACGACGATCTGTTGATCGTAGCGCTGCATATGGGGCAGCGCCTGGGTCAGGATTTCGGCGCGCACATGCACGTTCGGCAACGGATCGGTCATCACGGTCGTCCTGGCTCGTTCGAGTCGGGGGCGGATTCGGCAGGCTTCTAGCGCAGCCGCGCCGCGGCGCGAAGCGGGCCGACGCTCCCGAAGGCGAGACGGCTTACAGCTCGGATATGTCAGACCGTCGACGGGCGGCTGCCGGATCATCCGCGCGGCAGGACGGTGCTTCGGCTCCCTCCCCGGTACGATGCAAAAGGCCAGCCATGTCTTCCGGCTCACCCCCGATGGCCGAACACTCCATTCAGCAGAGTCGAGACCTCAACTTAAGGAGACATTAACCATCCTCAACAATGATCGCCCATCGAACCTGGGGGGCCGACCATGCTGAATGCCGATCTGCTGAAGCCGCGCCCGAGCCTGACACATCCCGGTCTGATCGCCCGCGCGGTCGAAGCCCTCGGCCAGGGCGCCGGCTCCTCGGCGGAGATCTGGCGGCGGCTCACCGAAAGCTACGCCGTCGATCTCGACGCGGTGGCCACGCTCCTCCCCTGCGCCGAGCCCGAGCCGCTCTGGCTCACGACCCGCGAACCGTCCCGCCGACGCTGAAACGGCCGCGAGGTCGCGCGGATCAGCCGATCACCCGCAGGCCGTCGCCTGCCCGGAGCGGGCCACCCGCCAGCACCTCGGCATAGACGCCGCAATCGGCGTGGCCGAGATGGTCGCTGAGGGCCTTCGGAATGGCGAGATCGCGCTGGCCGGTCTGCGGATCGACATTGGTCGCCGCGCAGCGCACCGTCCGGCTGGTGATCTTCAGCCGCACCCCGTCACCCGCCTCCAGCACCCGGCCGACCATGTCGAGTTCCTCCCAAGGGGAGAGCCCGTCGAGATAAAGATTGCCGCGAAAGCGCAGGGGATCGACCGGGGCCCCGACGAAATCCTCGATCGCCGCCACGCTCGCCCGGTTGATGAGCGAGACATAGCCGGTGCGAGAATCGGTGAAGCGGTAGCCCGGCGGCGACGACAAGACCCGCGGCGCGCCGCGCAGCTCCTGCGGCAGAAACCCGGTCATGAAGGCGGCGAGCGCCGCGCGGCCCTCTTCCGTGCCCAGATCCGCCTCCACGGCGAGCGCGCCGTTCTCCTCGACGGTGAGGCGGTGGGTGGCATCGTCGAAGCGGGTGCGCAGCCGGGCCAGCGCCTCGTTTCGCATCAGCATCAGGTAGGCGACCTTGGGCAGATGGCGCGGCACCACCTCGTTGAAGCCGGACGGGCCATTTTCGATGGCGTAGAGCCGGTCTCCGGGGAAGTAACCGCTGGTCTCAAGCTCCGCCGATTCGAGCGCTTCGGGCGAGAGGCCCTTCACCGGATATCGATAGAGGGCGGCGATGCGGATGGCGGGATTCGGGCTCATGCCCAATCGCTAAGACCTGCCGTGGGCGGTTTGCAACCGCTCGCGGATGAAACGGCCCGTGCCCTACGGAGAATTCCGCATGGTCCGCGCGCTTCGGGTCGTCCAGCCTGCCGGCGGGCTGGAGGACCAGGACGCATGGCCGAAGTGACCGCACTTTTCCGTTATCCCATCAAAGGCCTCTCGGCCGAGCCGCTGGCGGAGCTGACGCTGGCGCGGAATGCCGGTCTCGCCTTCGACCGTGAATTCGCCCTGGCCCTCGGCACGACGGCGTTCGACCCGCAGCATCCCGAACCCCTGGACAAGGGCTTCTTCCTGATGCTGCGCAGCAACGAGGTGATGGCGACGCTGACGACGCGGTTCGAGCCCGAGACCGGCCTGCTCACCGTGAAGTGGGACGGCCAGACGGTGCTGACGGAGGATGTGACCACCGAGGCGGGCCGGGAGGCGGTGGAGCACTATTTTGAGGCTCTGGTCGGCCCGGCGACCAGGGGCCGTCCGCGTCTGGTCCGGGCGGCCGGCCACAAGTTCACCGATGGCAGCGTGATCTCCCCGGCCTTCATGCGCGCGGTCTCGCTCATCAATCTCGCCTCCATCCGTGCGCTGGAGGAGCGGACGGGGACACCGATCCACCCGCTGCGCTTCCGGGCCAACATCTATGTCGATGGGCTGGCGCCGTGGGAGGAGCTGGGCTGGGTCGGACGGGAGGTATCGGTCGGCGGCCTGCGCCTGCGGGGCCTCGCCCGCACGCCGCGCTGCGCCGCCATCGACGTGAACCCGGAAACGGCCGAGCGGGACACCCACCTGCCGAAGGCGCTGAAGCGCCATTTCGGCCATGTCGATCTCGGTATCTACCTCGAAGTCCTGGCCGACGGGACCCTGGCGGTCGGCGACCGGCTGGAGCTCGTTCCTGAGGATAGCAATTCCGGCACCTGACGCCCGACGCGGCGGAACCGACACAGCTTCTCCGGATGCCCGGCCCCTCTGCATCACAGCAAGCCGGACCCCCTTGTGTTACGAAAACGCAACACCAGATCAGCCCTGCCGGCGGCTTTGAAGAAGCGCCGGTGTCCCGGCGGGGCCGACCCCGCGGGGCAACGCATCGACCGCTCCGTGCCGCGTCAGCGGGCGGGCAATGGTTCGATCCGGGGGAAGGACAAACGCATGAATTTCGAAAAGTACACCGAACGCGCCCGCGGCTTCGTTCAGGCCGCTCAGAATCTCGCCGTCCGCGAAGGCAACCCGCAGCTCGCGCCCGGCCATCTCCTCAAGGTCCTGCTCGACGATCCCGAAGGCCTCTGCGCCGGTCTCATCGACCGCGCCGGCGGACAGTCGCGGGTGGCCCATGCGCAGATCGAGCAGTGGCTCGCCAAGCAGCCGAAGGTGTCCGGCAATTCCGCTCAGCCGCAGGCGACCCGCGAGCTCGTGCGCCTGTTCGACACCGCCGAGCAGGCGGCCGAGAAAGCGGGCGATTCCTACGTCACCGTCGAGCGCCTGCTGCTCGCCTTCGCCGTGGAGAAGGAATCCGAGGCCGGCCGCATCCTGACCGCGGCGGGCGTCACGGCGGCCTCCCTCAACGGCGCGATCAACGCGCTGCGCAAGGGCCGCACCGCCGACAACGCCTCGGCCGAGAACGCCTACGACGCCCTGAAGAAATATGCCCGTGACCTCACCGAGGCGGCCCGCGAGGGCAAGCTCGATCCGGTGATCGGCCGCGACGAGGAGATCCGCCGCACGATCCAGGTTCTCTCCCGGCGCACCAAGAACAACCCCGTGCTGATCGGCGAACCCGGCGTCGGCAAGACCGCCATCGTCGAGGGCCTGGCCCTGCGCATCGTCAACGGCGACGTGCCCGAATCCCTGCGCGACAAGACCGTCATGGCGCTGGACATGGGCAGTTTGATCGCCGGCGCGAAATACCGCGGCGAGTTCGAGGAGCGTCTGAAAGCGGTCCTTGAAGAAGTGAAGAACAGCGATGGCAGGATCATCCTGTTTATCGATGAGCTGCATACCATTGTGGGAGCCGGCAAGACGGACGGCGCTATGGATGCGGGCAATATGTTAA
>DYYG01000040.1 GCA_020741775.1 Methylorubrum populi | reverse complement strand
GCTTCCGCATGCGCAACCGCGACCTCGTCTACGTGTCGAGCTCGCCGTTCGCCGAACTCGGCAAGGTGCTGGGCGTGTTCTCCACCGTCGCCGCGCCCATCGGCGCCGGCGCCTCCATCTATTCCGTCGCGCGGTGACCCGCGCGGCGGCCGCGACGGGTCGCGCCGACGCAATTCCGGCGGCGTCGGTGCTGGCCGTTGCCGGCCTCGCCCGCGAGGCGCGCATCGCCGCGGGGCCGGGCGTCGCGACGATCCAGGCGGGTGGTAATCCGGCGCGTCTGCGATCGCAGCTTGAGGGATTTAAGCCGGACGGCCTGCGCGCCGTCGTCAGCTTCGGCATCGCCGGCGGCCTCGATCCCGCCCGGCAGCCCGGTGACATCGTCATCGGCACCGATCTCAACGCGGATCGGCGCTTCCCCACCGATCCCGACCTGGTGCGCCGCCTGTCGGAGCGCTTGTCCGGCTTGCCGGGTCACGTGGTCGCCGGCGGGCTCGCGGGCTCCGACGTCGCGATCATGACCGTTGCCGACAAGGCCGCTCTGCATGCGCGCACCGGGGCCCTGGCGGTCGATATGGAATCGCATGTGGCGGCCGCCTTCGCCGCTCGCCACGCCCTCCCCTTCGCGGCGATCCGGGTGGTGTGCGACCCTGCCGGGCGCGCGCTTCCCGCCTTCGCGGCGTCGGCGCTGACGCCCGAGGGGGAGCCCGATCTCCGCGCGGTGCTCGGCGCGCTGCTGCGCGGCCGCGCCCGGATCGGTGAGTTGATCCGGCTCGGCCGCGATTCCTCGGCGGCCTTCGCCGCCCTGGCCCGCTGCCGGGCCCGCCTCGGGCCCGGCCTCGGTCTGCTCTGAGCCCCGCCGGTCAGGCGGCGCTCACCACTGGTAGCGCAGCCCCGCCGTCACGCCGTGGGCGGTCCCCGAACGGAGACCGATCGCGGCCTGATAATCGACGCGCCAACCGAGCTGCTGGGTGAGGGCGCCCTGCAGGCCGGCGCCCGCCGTGACGAAGTCGTCGCGCAGGAAGGGCACGGTCACCGCGGCGCTGGCGAGGGGGGTCTCGACGCTGGCGAGCCGCACGGCGGCGGTGGCGCCCTGCGGCCCCATCGCGACGTTATAGGCGGCCCGCACCGAGGGGATCAGCGCGCCGAAGCCGGTGAAGGCGGCCTCCGCGCCGAAGCGCGCCGTGGTCTGCCGCAGGGTCAGGCCCTGATAGGCGACGTTGTTGCCGGCGGCTCCCGTCTCGGTGAAGCCATCGACGCGGCCGGCCAGATGCGTGATCCCGGCAAACGGCGTCAGCCGGACCCGGTCGATCTGGAACGGGACGCCGACCTCGCCGTCGAGGGCCAGCGCGCTGGCCTGCGTGCGGCCGGTTGCCGTGAGGCCGTAGGCGCCCGGCCGGCGCAGACGGTCGAGATGGATCTCCGGGACGCCGCCCGCGATGGCCTGGACGTAGAAGTCTGAGCCGTAATAGCCGCCATAGGCGCTGAAGCTGTAGGCGCTGTGCTCCTGGCCGTAGCCGCCCGCGCGGCTCAGCGAGCCGCCGCCACCGCCCAGCGCGACACCGCCCCGCCAGGGACCCGTGAACGGCAGGTCGAGGCCGACCGTGCCACGGGCAACGGTGCGGTCGAGGCTGAGACCGCCATTGCGCGACTGATCGGCGAAGACGACATCGCCGCCGAGCCACAGACCCCAGCTCCCGTCCCAGGGCGTCGCGGTGCCGGCGCCCCGGCGGAGGGCCGAGAGGTGATCCTGCACGCCGCCGGTGGTGGAGGCGGCGTAGCTCAGCGTCGTGCCGCCGAGGCCCTGCAGCACGACGGGTGCCGTCCGCTTCATCACGGCGAGGGAGAGTGGGTCGACATAGGTCGGCAGGGTCAGCCGGTAGGCGAGCAGCACCGAGTCGTTGTTGATCCCGGCATCGTAGCTCTGGCCGTTGATGCTGCCCTGGCGCGTGAGGAAGTCGTTGTCGTTGCCGACGAGGAGGAAATAGTCGTTCGGCGCCCGCTCGCTCAGGACCGGAACGAGCCCCATCGCCTCGAACTTCTCCGACAGCGTCGTCTGCGTCGCCGGGTTGGTGTTGAGGTTCATGCCGAAGCGGCCGAGCTGGACCGGGTTCAGCAGGTTCACCGCCTCGCTCGTCTGCACCGGGCGGATATCCGCCCGCAGCGTGCCGCCCGGCGCGATCGGCGTCGTCGTGGTGTCGAAGGTGCTGCCCGCGATGTTGGTCGCCCCGGCGATGTCGACGAGCAGCACGCTCTTGTAGACGATCGGGGTCGTGTTGCCGGTGCCGAGCCCGTTCGAATCGCGGGCGAGCACCAGGAACTGCGTGTCGTTGAGGGCGATCATCTCGCTCTGGGCCGCGGTCCGGTTCGGTGCCTGGCCGTTGCCGTTGTCGCGGTAGACCGGCAATTGCAGCACGTATTCGCGGACCGGCGCGGTCGGGACCGGGTTGGCCGCGATGTCGTAGATCAGGATGCGGGTGTTGGCGCGCGTCTGCTGGCTGGTGGTCGTATCCTGCAGCGGCGCGCTCTGCAGGATCGTCACGAGGCTGCGGCCGTCCGGGGTGAGCGAGAGCGCCTCGAAGCCCTGGTTGTTGCGCCGGCCGGTCTCGGGCGGATTGATCGAATTGAAGTTCAGTTGGCCGCCGGTGCGCGGACGCAGCGCCTCGGGCACGCCGAGAACCCCCTGCAACTGCCCGTTCGCATTGAAGTAATAGACATTCGCGCCGTACTCGTCGCTCACATAGAACGAGCCGTCGAGACGGCGGGCGAGGCCCTCCGCGTCGAGGCTGATCCGGCCGGCGCTCGGCCCGGTCGTCGCCGAGGGCAGGAGCGCGCCGAGTTGCGTCGTGGTGCCGGCTGCGGGATCGAGGCCGCTGAAGCGGTGTCCGAGGGCGTCCGTGAGCACGATGCCGCCATCGGGCGTCAGGGTGATCTGGCGCTGTGAGGCCGTCGATTGCGGCAGGGTGGCGCCGGGCTCGGGCGTGAAGGTCAACCGGAATCGGTTGAGGCGCCCGGCATAGTCCGAGAACAGGCCGCCATCGGGGTTGTTGTAACCCCGGTCCGGCAGCGTGAAGAGCGTGCCGCTATAGGTGTCGCCGATGCGGCGCCAGGAGGCGAGATCCACTGCGAGCGAGGAGAAGGATCCGAGCGTGTCGCCGAGGAAATCGCGCGTCGAAGCGGACAGGCGGCCGACGCCTTGCAGGCCCTGATTAACGATCGTCGTCCCGTTGAGCGTGGTCGAGACCGGCCCATCGACCGGCTGCAGGTTCGGCCGCGTCGCGACGATCGATTGCGCTCCGGCTGCTCCCGCCATGCTGACGAGCAGCCCGAAAGACCCCGCGGCCCGCGCCGCGGCAACCCGTAAACTCATTGTACCCCAGCCCCGTCACCGGCCTGTCGCGGCCGTTGAGAGGGCTGGTAGCGACCGCTCAATGACGGGCGCGTGTCAGTCCATGGCGGCCGCGTCGGAGCAGCCTCACCCATGTTAATATGTGGCAGTTGTGCCACATCGGGGCCAGTGTCCCGGCGAGAGGCCGAAGTGGCGCCCGCCATAAAAAGCAGGCCATGAAAAAACCCGCGCGGCCGGCGCCGCGCGGGTCTCTGAAATGTGAGAGGAAGGGGGCCGCTCAGGCGGCCGTGCGCTTCCGGGCTTCCTGCTTGGTGTCGACGCCCGAGGCTTTGATCTCGGAGAGCTTCTGGGCGACGTTGCGGGAGAACACGAACTCGGCCGGGCGCTGGTTCTCCAGGGAGATCTCCGGCGCCATGTCGCCTTCCGTCTTGATGCCACGGATGGCGTGGACCAGCGGCTTCCAGGGCTTGCGCACCGAATCGACCACCGAGGAGGCCTCGTAGCCCGAGTGGACCATGCAGTCGGCGCACTTCTCGTAGTTGCCGGTGCCGTAGGCGTCCCAGTCGGTCTCTTCCATCAGCTCCTTGAAGGTGGCGGCATAGCCCTCGCCGAGCAGGTAGCAGGGCTTCTGCCAGCCGAACACGGTGCGGGTCGGGTTGCCCCACGGGGTGCAATGGTAGGACTGGTTGCCGGCCAGGAAGTCGAGGAACAGGCCCGATTGCTGGAAGGTCCACTTCTCGCGGCCCTTCTCCTTGCCGTGCCGGAACACGCCGCGGAACAGGTCCTTGGTCGCCTTGCGGTTGAGGAAGTGCTTCTGATCGGGCGCGCGCTCGTAGGCGTAGCCGGGCGAGACGGTGATGCCGTCGATGCCCATGCGGGTCACCGAATCGAAGAAATCGGCGATCTTGTCGGCGGAGGAGTTGTTGAAGAAGGTGCAGTTGATGGTGACCCGGAAGCCCATCTCCTTGGCCTTCTTGATCGCCGCGACCGCCTTGTCATAGACGCCGCGCTGGCACACCGACTGGTCGTGCATCTCCTTGTCGCCATCGAGATGGATCGACCAGGTGAAGTACGGGCTCGGCTTGTACTCCTTGATCTTTTTCTCGAGGAGCAGCGCGTTGGTGCAGACGATCGCGAATTTCTTCTGCGCGATGATGCCCTGGACGATCTGCGGCAGATCCTTGTGGAGGAGCGGCTCACCGCCGGCGATCACGACCACGGGTGCGCCGCACTCGCGCACGGATTCGAGCGCCTCGTCCACCGGCAGGCGCTTGTTCAGGATTTCGTCGGGGTAGTCGATCTTTCCGCAACCGGCGCAGGCGAGATTGCAGCGGAACAGCGGCTCCATCATCATGACGAGCGGGTAGCGCTTCCGCCCGGTGAGGTGCTGCTTGAGGATGTAGCCGCCGATCTTCGCGACGTACCGTATGGGGATTCCCAAGACGCGGCTCCTTAGATGCTCTGAATCCGGACTTAGCCGGGCTGCTTAGCGTGAGAAGGACAGGAATTCCAGCGTATTAGGCTGGAACCATTCCGATGCGGCGCCTCAGGGGCGCGATTTTGAAGGACTGTGTCGTGCCGGTCTCGCGGCCGGCGTCAGGCTTCGGGGAACGAAGCCCGTGGCCGCACGATCGGAACGGGGATGATCTGCTGATTTCCGCCTTCTGCGGCGGATTTTTGACCTTTTGTCGGGCTCGATCGAATTGTGCGTGGACGCACGGGTTCACGAAAACGCGCGCACCGCACACGGACCAACCTCAATCGGGTACGCTTGTGCGAAGCGAAGCCCGCGCGCAATCCGGGTGCGGTGCGCAATCGCACTGCCGCGGCCGGGCGAGGCACGAATTGTCCGGCGCGTTGCATTCCCTCGCCGGGACAAGTAGGTAGCGCGCCAACGACACGAATGATCGGCGTGGAGTCTTTTCGCGCAGGGTCCGTGTCGCCGGGAAGGGCCGTCGACCGGCGGCGCCATCCGGGCTTCCCGCCCGCGAGGGGCACGTCCCGCGGGCCATGACGAGGATCGATTCGGCGCGCCGCCGCCTGCTGAGGACGCCGCGCCCTGTGTCGCGGGGGAGAGGGACGGGGAGCTCTGGAGCGCCCCGGCCCGTCGTCGCAGGGGCGGAGCTCGAATCGTTAGGCAGGCAGGGTTTTACGTGATCGAACGTCTCGTCGCGTTTTCCGTCAGGCGCCGCTGGCTGGTTCTGGTGGCCGCGGCGCTTCTGACGGTGGCAGGGATTGCCGCCGCCGCGCATCTGTTCCGCATCAATACCGATGTCGAGCGGCTGATCGAGCCGAGCGTGTCGTGGCGTCAGGACGAGATCGCCTTCGAGAAGGCGTTCCCGCAACGGACGAATCTGGTGGCTGCGGTGATCGATGGGGAAACCCCCGAGATCGCTGAGGAGGCCGCCGCGCGCTTCGCCGAGGCTCTCAAATCCCACCGCTCCGAGATCGAGACGGTCTACCGCCCCGATGGCGGGCCCTTCTTCGACCGTAACGGCTTGCTGCTGATGTCGCAGGAGGAGCTGGAGCAGACCACCCAGCGCCTGATCGAGCAGCAGGGCCTGCTCGGGCCGCTGGCCGCCGACCCCTCGCTGCGCGGCGTGATGCGGGTGCTCTCGCTCGGCGTGAAGGGCGTGAAGAGCGGCGACGCCAAGCTCGAGGATCTCGCCCAGCCGATGGGCCAGATCGATGAGACCCTGCGCAAGGTTCTCGACGGGCAGCGCGCCCGCATGTCCTGGCAGACCCTGCTCGCCGGCGGTCGCAGCGACATCACGGACACGCGCAAGTTCGTGATGATCCAGCCGGTACTCGACTACAACGCCCTGGAGCCGGGCCGTGAGGCGACCAAGCTGATCCGCCGGGTCGCCGCCGAGCAGAACATCGATGCCGCCCATGGGCTGCGCATCCGGTTGACCGGCCCGGTGGCGGTGGCCGACGACGAGTTCGCCACCCTCGCCGACGACGCCTTCCTCAACTACTCGCTGACCACCGCCGCCATCATCCTGTTCCTGTGGCTGGCGCTCCGCTCCGCCCCCCTCGTGGTCGCGGTCCTGATCACCACCTTCTCCGGTCTCGTCGTGACCGCGGCCTTGGGCCTCGCGATCGTCGGAGAACTCAATCCGATCTCGGTCGCCTTCGCCGCCCTGTTCGTGGGGCTCGGCATCGATTTTGGCATCCAGTTCGCCGTGCGCTACCGCGCCGACCGCTACGAACTCGGCGATGTCGACGCGGCGATCCGCGGCGCCGCCCGCGGGGTCGGCTGGTCGCTGACGCTGGCGGCGGTCTCGCTG
>DYYG01000039.1 GCA_020741775.1 Methylorubrum populi | reverse complement strand
TCGAACCGTGCTCTCATTGATACGACGATCAATGCGACAGTCCGAGGGGCAGCGGGCGTCGATGTCTCGACTCTGCCCCCGTCCCACTCTGTCCCAAAAACCCTGTCGTTTTTCGCCCTGTTTTCCCTTCGGGCCGCGGCCGGTTTTCGCCTGTCCCGGAACCATCTATTTTAGAGGGCGCGTTCGCTTGACGGTTTCACGATCCGTGAGAGCCTGGGGGCATGCCGAAGCGCGTCGCCTTCTACGTCCGGGTCTCAACGTCTGACGGTCAGACGACCGAGAATCAGCTTCGCCAGCTTCACGAGGTCGCCGATCGCTCGGGGTGGATCGTCACCGCGGTCTTCCGTGACGACGGCATCTCCGGCGCCAAAGGACGGGATCGCAGGCCCGGCCTCGACGCAATGCTCAAGGCTGTCACCCGGCGCGAGGTCGATCTCGTCGCGGCATGGTCGGTCGATCGCCTCGGGCGCTCCCTGCCGGACCTCCTCCACCTGCTCGGCGAACTTCAGGCCCGCGGCGTCGATCTCTTCCTGCACCAGCAGGCCATCGACACGAGCACGCCCTCCGGCCGGTTGCTGTTCTCGATGCTGGGGGTGTTCGCCGAGTTCGAGCGGGCGATGATCGTGTCGCGGGTGCGGGCGGGGCTGGAGCGCACGAAGGCCAAGGGCACTCGGCTCGGTCGCCCGCCGATGGATCAGACGAAGGCCGAGGCGATCCGGGCGTTGCTAGGCGCGGGCACTGGCATCCGCGAGACGGCCCGCCGAACCGGCACCGGAGCTTCGACCGTTCAGCGCATACGCGCGAGCATGACGGCGGAAGAGGTGGCGATCGCAGAGGCGGCCTGATGCGGTTCTTGGTGCCGCCTCTGCTCTGACTGGCCTCTCCGACCTTCCTTCCAACGATTGGACGTGACTGCGCGAGCAAACGCTTGCGGGTTTGCCGATCCGTGGTTCGCTCACCTTCGCACCGACGATCAGCACGAGGGTATCGGGTGGCAGGGGTCTACAAGCGTGGCCGCAAGGGGGCCGAGACTTACTGGATCAGATTCCAATGGCGCGGGAAGGAGGTCCGCAGGAGCGCGCGGACGTCCTCGAAGATGGTTGCGCAGCAGTATCTCGCTCAGGTCCTAGAGGAGCATCGGCGCCTCGACCGCGGCGGCCGTCCCAGGCGCTCGTACCAAGAAGCGTTGGAACGGTTCTGCATCGAGGTCATGCCCACGCTCAAGGCATCAACCCAGCGGCGGTACGGTACGAGCTTCCGTCAACTCGATCCGTTCTTCGGGCGGCTCCTGCTCGACGCGATCAACAAGGCTCGTCTCAGCGAGTTTGTAGCCGCGCGCCGGAAGGGAGGAGCCACCGGGGCTACGATCAGGCGTGATCTCGCGACCTTGAGCGGGGTCTGCTCATGCGCGGTCGCCTGGGACTACATCGACGCGAATCCGGTGAAGGCATTCGACCGACGCCATCTCAAGGAGGCGCCGCCTCGCACCTCGTACCCGGCCGACGCAGACGTCGAACGGCTCGTCGAACGAGCATCCCCGATGATGGGGCGCATCGTTCAGTTCCTCGCGCAGACCGGCATGCGCCAGGAAGAGGCCGTATCACTGGAGTGGTCGCAGGTCTCGATCGAACGCCGTGAGGTACGCCTCACGAAAACCAAAACATCAGCGCCGCGGGTGGTGCCGTTGAGCGACAAGGCGCTCGGCACGATTCTCGGCACACCCAGGCATCCCACCAGCACCTACGTGTTCTGGCATGATGCTGGACAACGCTACTCCAGCTTCGCGAGCCAGTACCGCAACCTCGCCAACCGAGCGGGCGTCCTATGGCGATGCCACGACCTTCGCCATAAGTTCGCGAGCGAGTTCTTACAGCGGACAGGCGACCTTCCCGCCCTCCAGGCGATTCTCGGACACCGCACGGTCGCGATGACGATGCGCTACGCCCACATCCTCACCGCCCATCTCCACGATGCCATGGCGAAGTTCGGCACGAATGTCCGCACATCGAAAGCGGTGCCCGATTGCCCGGAAGGGAGTCGCGCCAGCGTAAGTGCTTGATAAATTTGGCGGAAGGGGTGGGATTCGAACCCACGGTGGAGTTGCCCCCACGGCGGTTTTCAAGACCGCTGCCTTAAACCACTCGGCCACCCTTCCAAGCTGTTGCGGAGCGTTCCGGCTGGTTGGGCCGGAAGCCCTGTCTGCTCCCATTTCAAACGGCAGTCCTGTCTATGGCCGCCCGCAGGGCAGCGTCAACCTTCGCTGCTGTGTCCTCCTGCATGCCCGGCAGCACGTGGGAGTCTCGGAGCCATTTCCGGTCGCGCTGCCATCGGGAATGGCTCTAGAACGGATCGAGCCGACGCGAGGAGAATGATGGCCCGCCTGAGCATCCGTATCGATCTCGGACCGGATTGGCGGGTCGGGCCGGGCAAGGTCCAGCTTCTCGAAGCCATTGCCGAGCATGGCTCGATCTCCGCCGCGGGCCGGGCGCTCGGCATGTCGTATCGCCGCGCCTGGCTCCTCGTCGCGGACATGAACAAGGGCTTCGGCCGCCCGGTGATCGAGGCACAGATCGGCGGCAAGGCGGGCGGCGGCGCCCGGCTCTCGGCCTTCGGCACCGACGTGGTCGCGCATTACCGGGCCATCGAGCGCGCCGCCGAGAAGGCGGCCGCGCCGTTCCTCGCCCGCCTGACGTCACCGGCCGGTCCCGACACGTGAAACCGGTCACCGAAAGGCCCCTGAACGCCCTTGCCCGCGCCGGTTTTTCCGTCCGGCGCTAAGGGCATGACCGGAGCCTCCACACCTTTCCCGAGGGATGGGCCGCTTCCCTGCCATGGCCGGCTGGCCTAGGGGAGTGACGAGGGGCGTGAGCGCCCGACGATCGACACCATTCTCGACATGGAGGGCGAGCGGCATGGCAACGCCGATCCTGGCCCTGAAGGGGGCAGCGAATCCCACGATCCAGGCGCTGCTGCTGTCCAGTGCCCGGCGCTGGCGGCAGGCCGGGCGCAGCGTCGTCGGTGTCGTGGAAGTTCCCCTTCCCGGCGGAGCCGGGCATCGGCTCGAGGATCTCGCGACCGGCGCGCAATACGAGATCTACCAGGAATTGGGGCCCGGCTCCGGAGCCTGCCGGCTCTGCGGTTCGGGCATCGTCGCGGCCTGCGAGACGCTCTGCCGCCAGATCGCGGCCGGCTGCGATCTCGTGGTGATCAGCAAGTTCGGCAAGCTCGAATCGACCCGCAGCGGCCTCATCGCCGCCTTCGCCGCGGCGATCGAAGCAGAGAAGCCGATCCTGACTGCGGTTGCGCCGAGTTTCATGGAGACCTGGCAGCACTTCGCCGGCTCCCTCGCCAGCTTCGCCGCTCCGGACGAGGAGGGGATCGAAGCATGGCGCTCCGGGCAGCGATAGTCGGGGTCCGGCGGATCGCCCCGACGATCGGCTCACCCGCGATGCGCCACGCTGGCCCATCGCGTCGCGGGAGGGAAAGCGCGCGCCGTATCGGCCGCTGAAGGCGCCGTCAGGCCGCCGCGAAGCCGAGCGCCCGCAGCGCCTCGGCGGTCTCGGGCTCCGCCAGAAGGGAGAGGAAGGCGACGAGTGCGGGCCTCTGCCCGAGGGCATCCGCTTCGTAGGCGAAGTCGTAATGCTCCTCGGTGAGGGGGAGGAAGCCGAGGCCGTAGGCCCGCGCGACGCTGGCGATCGCCACGCCCCAATCGGCCCGGCCCTGCGCCACCGCCGCCGCGACGGCGTTGTGCGAGCGGGGCTGGTTCCAGAACCCGGCCGGCCGGGCACCGCCGAGGAGGCCGTCGACGAGCAGCCGCGTGCCGGAGCCGGCATTGCGGTTGACCATCACGGCCTGGGCGTCGGAGAGCGTCGCGGCCACGGCCTCCGCCGCGATCCGGCCCTCGAAGCGCGGATCTCCGGCACGGAACACGACGCCCTGCAGGCGCCGCCAGCCCGGAGCCAGCGCCATGCCCGCGTCGAGGAAGGGCGCGTTGTAGCGCCCGGTCTCGGGGTCGAGCAGGTGCAGGGCGGCCAGATCGCACTCCCCCCGCCGAAGCGCGGCGAGCCCTCCGGCCGAGCCGACCCAGACCGTGCGGGCCCGGAAACCCCGCTCCGCCAGGAGCCCGACCACCCGGTCGAGCCCGACGCAGTGGCTGCCGATGAGGGTCAGATCGGGCGCGCGCAGACCGGCGCCGAGGCGCACCACCGAGACGGTCTCGCCCGCCTCCAGCCCCGGCCGCGCGGCGGGCACCGCGAAGAAGCCGTCGGCCTGGCTGAAGGCCGTGACCGAGCCCGAGCCTTTCGGCAGCGGCAGGGCGACCGGCCCGTGCGCCCCGCGCGCGAGCGAGGCCATCACGAATTCGGTCCGGCCGAGTTCGGAGGGGAGACGCTGCGGCAGGGTCGCGCTCACCGCCTGCTCCTCCCGGGGCGGCAGACCGGCCAGGGCCTGCACCAGCGGCACCACGAATTCGTGGAAGGTGAACATCGCCGAGGTGGGAAAGCCCGGCAGCACCACGATGGGGGTGCCGTCGGCGACGGCGAGGCAGAGCGGCTTGCCGGGCTTGAGGGCCACGCCATGCACGAGGATGCCGGGCTCGCCGAGCCGGGACAGGATGCGGTGCGATACGTCCCCGGCGCCCTTCGAGGTGCCGCCCGAGAGCACGACCAGATCGTGCGCCGGCAGCGCGCTTCGCAGGGCCGCTTCCAGGGCGTCCTCGTCATCCGGCAGGATGCCGAGGGCGGCGGGCTCACCGCCATTCTCGGTGACGGAGGCCGCGATGATCGCGCCATTGGAATCGTAGATCGCGCCCGGCCGGAGGCGCTGCCCCGGCGCGACGAGTTCGTCGCCGGTGGACAGGACGGCGATGCGCGGGCGGCGCACCACCGCCACCTCGGCGAGGCCGCAGGCCGCCAGCATGCCGATCTCCCGGGCGGTGATCGGCATCCCCTTGCGCAGCACGGTCTCTCCGAGCGCCATATCGGCGCCGGCATAGCCCACGAACTGTCCGGGCCGGACCGGCGCCGCGACCGCGATGCCGAGCGTCTCCTCGTCGAACTCGGTCTGCTCGACCATCACCACCGCGTCGGCGCCGCGGGGGATCACACCGCCGGTGGCGATGGGCGTCGCCGTGCCGGGATCGACCGCGCGCACCGGGGCGACGCCGCAGGCCAGGATCTCGCGGTTGAGAATCAACCGGCGCGGGCTGGCGGGGCCCGCCCCCTCGGTGTCGGCGGCGCGGAGCGCGAAGCCATCCACCAGCGCCCGGTCGAAGGGCGGCACGTCGATGGGGGAGGCGACATCGCGGGCGAGGACCCGGCCCAGCGCCTGCGCCAGAGGCACGGCCTCCTCCGGCAGGGCCGTGTGCGGCACCGCCGCCCGGAAGGCAGCGAGCGCCGCCTCGTGGCTCATGACGGTGAGAAACTGCTCCTGCCGCGCCGCCGCGGCGAGGCGCCGCGCGAAGGCAGGGTCCCGATCCGGATTCACAGAAGAACGACCTCGACTTGCGAGCCCTCTGCATAGCCCTCGCTCTCGGGAGGCACCAGCACGGCGCCGTCGGCCTCGACGAGACGCCGCAGCGGCAAACCGGCGCCGCCGAGGGGCTCGATGCCCGCCGCCCGGCGGCGCACGAACACGATCTCGGTCAGGCCGATCGCCGAGACGATCTTGCGCAGGAGGGGAGCGGGCCGGCTCGGCGGCTCGCGGGCTCCGGAGAGGGCGGCGAGCAGCGGGTGGCCCAGGGCGAGGAAGGCCGCGAGCGCCGCCTCGGGACGGCCGGGCAGCAGCAGCACCGGCCGCCCGCCGGCCGCGCCGAGAGCGGCGGTCTCCCCCGGCCGCAGGGCGACCCCGTGCACCGTGACGCCGCCCGCCCGCTCCAGAGCGGCGGCGCTGCGATCCGTGCGGCCGAAGCCGGTGCCGCCGATGACGAACACCGCATCGGCCTCGCCGTCGAGGAGGGCCGCGGCGATGGCGGCCTCCTCATCGCGCACCACCACCGCCTCGGCGGTCCCGCCCCGCGCCGCGATCAGGGCGGCAAGCGTCGCCGTCAGGAACTCCGGTCCGTCGAGGCCGGTCGCGACGAGGCGCAGGCGCGGGACGCGCACGCTCAGGCCGTCATGGCCGGCGGCGCCGAGCGCCAGGAGATGGAGCGGCCCGATCCGCTCCCCCGCCGCGATCAGGACATCGCCGGCCGCGACATCCTCTCCCGCCGCGCGGATGCCCTCCCAGGCGCCGGCTTCGGCCACGGCGTTGCGCCCCTCCAGTCCCTCCGCCGGGAGCACCGCATCCGTTCCGGCGGGCAGGGCCGCGCCGGCCTCGATCCAGGGTGGGGCGCGGAGCAGAAGCACCGGCGCGTAAACCGAGGCGCCGGCGATCGCGGACGCCTCGACGGCGTAGCCGTCGCGCAGGGCCGAGGGCGCGTCCGGGACGGCCTGCGCGGCCCGCACGGTCTCCGCCGCGATCCGGCCGCGCGCCGCCGGGAGGGGGAGGGTGCGGGGGGGAACCGGGGTGACGGCGCCGCGCAGGAGGTCGAGCGTTTCGGAGAGCGGCCGCAGCGCCGCGAGAGGCGACCGCATCATCCGCGCCCCTGCGGGCCGGCCGCCGCCAAACCGCGCGCGATGGGAGCGATCCGTTCCATGGCACCGAGCGATGCGTCATCGCCGGGCAGGGATCAACCGGATTTGTTGCGAGCCGGCGCGGCGTCCGAGCGGCATCCGCCATCCCCGAGGAATTGTTCGGATGTCGCATGAGACATCGCCCCGCATCCGCGCGCCGAGCCGTTCGCAGACAGGGCGCGCAAACCTCGGCTAAGGTCCGCCCGGCCCGCCGGCGCATCGGCTGGCGCGGCTGCCGTGAGCAGGAGCGGAGCGACGATGCGGATACGCCTTGCCTTCGTTGGGCCTGCCTTGATCGGGCTGATCGCGGCGCTCGCCCTCGGCAGCCCGGCCCGCGCACAGATGCGCGGCCATGGCGGGCCGGTGCGGGCGCTCGCCGTGACCCAGGACGGGCGGCTCGCGATTTCCGGCGGTTTCGATCAGGCGGCGATCGTCTGGGGGCTCGACACGGGGACGGCCTTGTCCGTGCTGCGCTTCCACGAGGGGGCGGTGAACGCCGTGGCGGTCCTGCCGGACGGGCGCTTCGCCAGCGCCTCCGAGGACGGGCGGATCGCCCTGTGGCGCCTGGGCGGGGCGGAACCGGAGCGGGTTCTCGAAGGCCATTCCGGCCCGATCGCCGGGCTGGCGGTGGCGCCGGACGGCACCGCGCTCGCCTCCGCCGCCTGGGACGGGACCGCCCGGATCTGGCCCCTGGCGGGGGGCGCGGTGCGCCTCCTCGCGGGCCACAGGGGCAACGTGAACGCGGTCGCCTTCCTGCCCGACGGGCGTCCGGTCACGGCGGGGGCGGATGCCACGGTGCGGATCTGGCCCCGCGACGGCGATGCCGCCGTCACCGTCACCGTGCCGAGCGCGGTCAGCGCGCTCGCCGTCACGCGGGACGGGGAGATCGCCGCCGCCGGGGCGGATGCGACCGTCCGCTTCCTCAGCCCCGAAGGAGCGATCCGGGGGGCGCTCGAACTCGGCTCCGCTCCGGTGATCGCCCTGGCTGCCGCGCCGGACGGGGCGCGGCTCGCCGCCGCGACCGCCGGCGGCACCGTCGCCGTGATCGAACGGGCCGCGCCGCGCGTCCTGTTCACCCTGGTCGGCCCCGGCTTGCCGGTCTGGTCGGTGGCGTGGCGCGCAGATGCACGGGGAGAGGTGAACGAACTCGTCACGGGTGGGGGCGACCGGCTCGTGCGTCGCTGGAACGCCGCCAATGGTGCGCCGATCGGCCCCCTCGCCATGCCACGGCCGGCGGATGCGCTCGCCGCCTTCGCCGGGGATCGCGGCGCCGAGGTGTTCGGGGCCTGCGTGGCGTGCCACAGCCTGAACCCGAACGAGGGCCCCCGGGCCGGCCCGACCCTGGCCGGCCTGTTCGGGCGGCGCATCGCCACCGTGCCGGATTACCGCTACTCGGACGCGCTCAAGCGCATGGACATCGTCTGGACGCCGGAGACGGTGGCGCGCCTCTTCGAGGTCGGCCCCGCCCGCTACACGCCGGGCACCCGGATGCCCGAGCAGACGATCAACCGCGCCGAGGACCGCGAGGCGCTGGTGCGTTTCCTGGAAAAGGCGACGGCAACACCCTGACGGGGGCCTTCCGCCCATGTCTCAGAGCCTGTTTGAGTTTTCTTTTCTGACATTCATGACGCCCCTCATGCTGAGGTGCTGCGCCAGCAGCCTCGAAGCATCCCCCGCCGCTTCTCCCAGCACAGGAGTGCATGGGACCGACTGTTCGGGAGCGCTTCGAGGCCGCGCCGCTGTCCGGAAACGGCGCGCCGCCGGATCGCCTCGCCGACGCTCGCGATGACGGAGTGCAGCAGGAATCGAGGCGATTGATCGGACACGGTCTCAGCCGGAGACGGGGCCGCCGGCCGCCCGCTCGCGCAGGTAATCCTCCGTCGTGCGCGGCTTGGCGCGGTCCGGGGCGGCGTGCGGGTCGAAGCCCTGGTTCAGCGCCGCCTCGACGCGGCAATCGTCGCACATCATCAGGGAACGGATGCGCTCCTCGCCCGCCGGGCCGGAGAACATCCAGTGCCGCTCGCGCAGCTTGCCGATGACCCGCTCGATGGTCGAGCGGGTGCCGAAGGGCTTGGCGCAGCTGATGCAGGCGAAGGGCTCCTCCTCCTTCACCACGCGGCGGGGCGCTTCCCAGGCGGCGAAGTCGATCCGGGGTTTGAGGTCGATCACGTCTTCCGGGCAGGTCGCCGCGCACAGCCCGCACTGCACGCACAGGCTCTCCTCGAAGGCCAGCAGCGGCCGCTCGGCGCTGTCGGAAAGGGCATGGGTCGGGCAGGCCCCGACGCAGGAGAGGCAGAGCGTGCAATCCTCGACCCGGAACTCCAGCCCGCCGAAGGGCGCGCCCGCCGCGAGCGGCACGCTGGCGACCGGCGCGGGGGCGGCATGGTGCATCTCCCGGAAGGCGAGGCGCAGCATCTCGCGCTTCGGCCCGTCCGGCACGAAGCCGGCGGGCGCCGCCGCCGTCCGGCCGGGGGTGACGGTCCGCAGGGCGGCGGCGAGGGCGTCCGGATCGTCCGCCTCGACGATCGAGACGGCGGGGACCGTCTCCGGGCCGTAGCCGAGCGCCCGGGCGAGGGTGTCGCCGAGGGCGACGGCGCGGTGCAGGCTATCGAGATCGTGCTTCGGCCGCGCCCGCACCAGCATCCGCAGAGCGGCGGCCCCATAGGCGAACAGGGCGGCCAGCGCCTCGGGCCCGAGCTGCGTCACCTCGTTGAGGCGCACCGGCAGGACGTTGGCCGGCAGTCCCTCCCCGTAGCGTCCGAGGGCATCGATCAGCGGCTCGCCGTGCTCGCCGTCGTGGAACAGGATCACCGCCTGCGTGCCGCCCGCCGCCCGGTAGGCGCGCATCAGGCTGCGCAGGCGGCGCATCAGCGCGTCGGCGGGGGGCAGGGCATAGGCCGCCGCCCCGGTCGGGCAGACGGAGGCGCAGCTGCCGCAGCCGGCGCAGACGTAGGGGTCGATCGCCACGCTGTCGCCGGCCGGGGCGATGGCACCGGTGGGGCAGACCGACAGGCAGCGGGTGCAGCCGGTGATGCGCGAGCGCGAATGGGCGCAGAGCGCCTCGTCGAAAGCGATGAAGCGCGTCTTGTCGAACTCGCCGACGAGGTGGGAGGCGGCCATCACCGCCCGCTCGACCGCCGCCGGATCCCGCGGATCGGCGCGCAGGTAGCCGCTGCGCAGCTCGTGGGCGGGGAAGAGCGGCGTGCCGCCGGTCAGGTCGAGGACGAGATCGCAGGTCGAGGTCGCGCCGTCGCGGGAGGGGCCGAAGACGAGATGCGTGCGCGAGGAGGGCGCGGGGAGGGCGTAGTCGTCGATCCGCAATTCGAAGGCGCCGAGATGCCCCCGCGCCCCGCGTACCGTGCCCCGGATCACCGGAAACTCGTTGCGGTGGAGCGGCGCGACCTCGCCGGGGCGCGACAGCAGGACGGTGACGTCGAGATGCTCCGCCAGACGCCGCCCGGCCTCGATGGCGGTCTCGTCGCGCCCGTAGATCAGGGCGACGCCCCGGCTCTCCAGCGGCACCGTGCCGGCGACCGGCACGGGCTCGGCGGCGGCGGCGAGCAGCGCCGCCATCTTCGGCCCGGCCTGCGCGGCTTCGGACGACCAGCCGGCCGTCTCGCGGATCTTGGCGTAGGCGACGCGCTCCTCGGCGCCCAGCTCCGCCGCGACTTCGTCGAAGAGCGGCGCCTGGAGCGTGCAGGAGACGGTGACCGGCCGGCCCTCGGCCAGGGCGGCGCGGAACCGGTCCAGCTCGCGGCCGCAGAGCTGGTCGGCCAGGCTGAGCGTCCCGCCACAGCCCTTGCCGATGGCCGCCGCGTCGAGCGGCATCGTCTTCTCGCAGGAGCAGGCGAACACGAGACGATCGGACACGATTGAACCTGAGACGATGGGTGCGGGGGAGGGCCCCTTCGCGCGGGGATCCGACTTCCATATACTCGTATCATTCAAAACTACGAACGGACATGCGGGCGCAGGCGCCCGGTTCGAGCCCGGTTCGAGATCGCGACCCCGCCCCAAAATTCTCGCCCCAAAATCCTCGCCTCATGACCTTCGCCCGATGACCCTGCCGTCCCCCGCCGAACCGTCCGGCCTCCGTCCCGCGCCCCTGCTCCTGCCGCCGGCCTTCACCGGGCTCACCGTCGCGACGCCCGGGGATGCGGCCCGGCAAGCCTGCCGGCTCGCCCGGGCGGGTGACGCGGAGGCGGGCACGCTGCTCGTGGAGGAGCGTGAGGACCTGATCGCCTTCGCGGTGGTGCTGGCGCCGGCCGAGCCGCTCGCCACCGCGCGCCGCGCCATCTTCGTCGGCATGCAGGCCCTGGCCGACGCGGTCGGCAGTTTTGGGCCGCCGGAAATCCCGGTGAGCTTCCTGTGGCCCGATACCCTGACCTTCAACGGCGCCCGTCTCGGCGGCGGCACCCTGCACTGGCCGCAGGATTGCGCCGAGGGCGACGTGCCGGACTGGCTCGTGTTCTCGGCGATGCTGATCGCCTCGAAGCGGGAGGCGGGCGATCCCGGCCTGACGCCGGATTCGACCTCGCTTGAGGAGGAGGGGTTTCCGGCGGCGCTGCGCGAGCCCCTGGTCGAGAGCTTCGCCCGCCACCTCACCAAGGCCTTCGAGATCTGGAGCGAGGACGGCTTCACTCGCTCGGCCGGGCGCTATCTGGCGCGCCTCGTCCTGCCGCCGGGGACGCGGGCGAGCGTCGATGAGGCCGGGGATGCGCGGCTGACCGATGCCGAGGGCCGCGGCGAAACCCTGAGGCTGCTGCCGGCCCTGATTGCGCCCGGCTGGCGCGACCCGGCGACCGGGACGGTGCGTCTGTGAGTCCGATCAAGCTGCCGCGCACCCTCCGGCTCGACCCCTCCGACACCTTCGTCTTCGCGCCTGCCGCCGAGCCCGGCGAGTGGGCGGTGACGGGTTCGTTCCTGTTTTTCGATGCCGACCTCTCCGCCCTGGCGGGGAAGGAGAGGGCGGCCTTCCGCTCCGGCTTCGTCGGCGTGCGCTCCCTCGGCTTCTCCACCCTCGTGGTGGTCAGCGAGGCGAGCGAGGCGGAGCGGGAGGAGGCCGTCGAGGATCTCGCCCGCCACATCCACGAACGCTTCGGCGCGCCGGATCGCGAGGCCGCCCGCGCCGCCGCGCGGGAGGAGATCGCGGTGGCCGCCTCCCTGTGCAACCTGCCGGTCGGCAGCGTTATCGCGATGCATCGCAGCGCGCGGGACGGGGAGATCGCGGAAGAGTTCCGCACCTTGCACCAACGGCCACCGGGCGCCGACCCGCTGCACGGGCGCGCCTTCCACTTCGTCGAGACCGATGAGGACGGGCCGGAGGAGCAGGCCGACCTCGTCGGCCTCGTGAGCGGCGCCTCCACCGGGACGGAGAGACCATGACCGAGTTCTGGGTATCGAGCGGCCATCACCTCACACAGCGCACGGAGGGCGGCGGCCTCGCCGTCACCGACGAGCTGATCCTCGCCTATCTCGCCCGGCCGGAACTGGTGCCGCCGGAGGAGGCCTGCGCCGCCGAGCGGGCGCTGCATGCCGGCCTCCTCGCCGCGCCGCGCCGGCCGGTCTCCCCCGCGGAGATCGCCGGACTCGCCGACGCGGATGCCCGCGAGAACTGGGAGGTGATGCTCGCCTTCCGCGACCGGCTGCTCGCCGCCCGCTCCGTCGAGGCGGCCTATCTCGCCCTGGTGCGGGGCGGCCTGCAGGGCGTGCCGGGCCTGTTCCTGACCCAGCTCGTCCACCTGATCCTCCGCAACGCCCTCGACGGCTGCGACGACCCGTTCGTGCTGCGGGCCGCCGAACTGTTCTTCCGCCCGCAGCGGGTCAGCCTGCACGAAGGGGCGGTGCTGCTGGCCGATGCCGAGGTGATCGCGGCGCGCGAGGGCGGGGCGCCGCTCTCGCCCCTCGTCGCGATGCTGGGCAAGGAGGCGGCGAGCGAGCTCGACGTGCTGACCGAGGAGACGGCCTGGACCTATTGGAGCCGCTCCGACGCCTTCTCCATGGCGCTCAATCTCGGCTCCAGCGCGCGCAGCCGCGAGGGGCTGGCGCGGGCGATCGAGGCCTTCGTGCGCCATCTCCTCAACGCCGAGGTGACCGTGACGCCCCTCGACCGGTTGGAGGATCCCGATTGGCGCTGGTTCGTCGGGCTCGATGCCGAGGGGACGCGGATCGGCAACGCCCTCTGGCGCGGCGAGCCCCTGGACGAGGCCGCCCGCGAGCGGGTGATCGCGGTCTACGGCCTCACCTTCGCCGATCCCGCCCGCGTCGATCCGCGGGTGGGCGAGCGCCCGGTCTATCTCCTGCTCGCCATGACACCGGACAAGACCGTGCAGCTCAAACCCCAGAACCTCGTTGTCGGATTGCCGCTGGCCTCCGACCGGGCCGCCGCGTGAGGTTGCGCATGACGCCGGAAGACCGTTTCGAAGTCGGCATCCTGGTGGCGCGCCGCCGCCTGAAGGGCCCCTGGGCGAGCCATGCCTGGTTGCCGGTCGCGGCCCTGCCCGCCGCCGCGCAGGCCGAGCCCTGGACCCGCCTGTCCGAGACGGAGGACGAGGCGATCTTCTATGCCGGCGCCCACGAGGTCCGGCTGCACATCGCCGAGACCGCGCATTACCGCGACAACCTCGTCTCCGGGCGGCCCTCGCTCTGGGTCACGCTGCACAGCCGCGCCGAGGACACCTACGAGGTCGCGAGCGTGACGGCGGACCCCTACGAGGGCGAATCGATGGCCGAGGGCATCGGTGAGATCGTCGAGGCGGTGCCGATGCCGCCGGAGGTGCAGGCCAAGCTGCTGGCCTTCTTCGAGGCCTTCCACATCGAGCGGAAGTTCGAGAAGCGCAAGCGCGACCGCGCCGACCCGGAGGCCCTGGCCCGCCGCACTCCCGGAAGCCAGGGCAAGCCGGAATGAGCGACGGCTTCCTCTCCCGCTGGGCGCGCCGCAAGGAGGCCGTCCGCACCGCCGAGCGGACCGGACCGCCGGCCGGCCCCGCCGAGGCCGCCGGGCCGGAGGCGTTGCCCGCGCCGGGGCAGGCGACCGGCGAGAGCGTCCTGCCCCTGCAGGCCGGTGCCGAGACCGCATCGACGCCGGAGCTGGATGAGCTCCTTGCGCGGCTGCCCTCCCTCGATGCCCTGACGGCGGAGAGCGGCCTGTCGGATTTCCTGCAGACCGGCGTGCCGACGGCCCTGCGCAACGCCGCTCTCCGGCGGATGTGGTCGCTCGATCCGGCGATCCGCGACTTCGTCAGCGAGGCGCGGGAATACGCCTATGACTGGAACATGCCGGGCGGCGTGCCGGGCATGGGCCCGCTGCTGCCGACCGACGACGTCGCGGCGATGCTGAGGCGGATCGTCGAGGGCGTTCCCCCGAAAGTCGAGGAAGAGAGTCTTACGGAGGGCGAGGCACCGAACGCACCGCCCCCGGATCGTCCGGCCGAAGCCGGCGCCACGGCCGCCCTGGAAGCGGACCCGCTCCCGGCGAACGGCGAGGCGACACAGCCTCCACCTGCCCCGTTGCTTGCCTCTTCGCTTGCCCCTTCGCCCATCCCCTCGCACGCTCCGGCGCAGGCGACCGTCGAGGCGCGACCTCAGGCTGTGCAGACGGCCCCGATGACGCCGCGCCTGCGGCGCCATGGCGGGGCAATGCCAAGCTAGTTCGCGCGCTTTTAGATTGCGGCAGAGCGAAACGCTTTTTATTATCGATCCAAACAAGCCGGTCCTGCATGCGGGCCCGAGGGTGACGATGGGTTCGGTTGCGTCGGTGATGGCACTTTCGGGAGACGAGGTGTCCGGGTTCGTCGGCGCCCCCGACGAGATCGATCTGCTGCGCGCCCAGCAATACGATCTGCTCGCGGTCCTGCTCGGGCGGGCACCGGGGCCCGATCTGCTCGCGGCCCTGTCCGGCCTGAAGGACGGTGAAGGTGCGCTCGGCCGGCAGGTCGCGGCCCTGGCCCAAGCCGCCGCCGACAGCGACGTCACCGCCATCGAGCGTGAGTTCTTCGCCCTGTTCATCGGCGTCGGCCGCGGCGAGCTGCTCCCTTACGCCTCCTACTATCTCACCGGCTTCCTCAACGAGCGCCCGCTCGCCCGGGTGCGCGAGGATTTCGCCGCGCTCGGCATCGAGCGCGACGCGGCGATGAGCGAGCCGGAGGATCATCTCGCGATCCTCCTCGAAGTGATGGCCGGGCTCGCGGCAGGGCGGTTCGAGGCGGAGGCCGGCCTGCAGGTCCGCTTCTTCGCCCGACATATCGAGCCCTGGGCCGGCCGCTTCTTCGCGGATCTGGAGACCGCCAAGGCGGGTCGTTTCTACCGCGCGGTCGGGGGGCTCGGCCGCGCTTTCATCGAGATCGAGGCGGAAGCCTTCGCCATGGAAGGCTGAAGGCTTTCTCCAACGTGACAAACCGGATCGAGGCGAGTTGCCGTGACAGAGGCAACCGCCGGAGGAGACGAGGGTGATGCGACAGGATCCGAAGACGCTCGGTCGTCGCCAGTTCTTCCGGGCGCTCGGCGGCAGCACGGTCGCCGCCGCGGCGGCCGTCGCCTCGCCGATGGGGGCGACCGAGGCGCAGGCCTACGATCCGGGCAACGACGAAACCCGGAGCCGTTACCGCGAGAGCGACCACGTGAAGGCGTTCTACCGCACCAACGGCTACGAGACCCTCAAGAAGAACACCGACCCGGCTTCCACCGGACCGAAGTGAGGCTGCCATGCTGATCAAGCGCAAGAGCGGCGAGGCTGCTCGCACCAAGCACCAGGCCGTGGCCGCCGGCCTCGCCGCGGGGGTTCTCGACCGCCGTGCCTTCCTGCGGAAATCCGGCCTCACCGCCGGGGCATTGGCCGCCGCCGGCACGATCCAGCTCGGCGCCGTGCGCAAGGCGCAGGCCGCCGGCTCCTCGGCGGTCGGGCCGGATACGGTGATCAAGAAGAACGTCTGCACCCACTGCTCGGTGGGCTGCACCGTGACGGCCGAGGTCGTCAACGGCGTCTGGGTCGGGCAGGAGCCGTCCTGGGCGAGCCCGATCAACCGCGGCACGCATTGTGCCAAGGGCGCGGCCATCCGTGAGCTCGTCTCGTCGGATCGGCGTCTCAAATATCCGATGAAGCTCGAAGGCGGGCAGTGGAAGCGGATCTCCTGGGATCAGGCTTACGAGGAGATCGGGACCAAGCTCACCGCGATCCGCGAGAAGAACGGCGCGGATTCGGTCTACTGGCTCGGCTCGGCCAAGTTCACCAACGAGGCCTCCTACCTGATGCGCAAGTTCGCTGCCCTCTGGGGCACGAACTCGATCGACCATCAGGCGCGCATCTGCCACTCGACCACCGTGGCGGGCGTGGCCAACACCTGGGGCTACGGCGCCCAGACCAATTCCTACAACGACATCCGCAACGCCAAGACGATGATCATCCTCGGCGGCAACCCGGCCGAGGCGCACCCGATCTCCATGCAGCACGTGCTGTCGGGCAAGGAGATCAACCGCGCCAACATGATCGTCATCGATCCGCGCTTCACCCGCACCGCCGCGCACGCCACCGAATATGTGCGCATCCGCTCCGGCACCGACATCCCGGTGGTGTGGGGCATCCTCTGGCACATCTTCCAGAATGGCTGGGAGGACAAGGAGTTCATCCGCCAGCGCGTCTACGCCATGGACGACGTGCGCAAGGAAGTCGCCAAGTGGACGCCCGACGAAGTCGAGCGCGTCTCCGGCGTGCCCGGCGAGCAGCTCCGCCGCGTGGCGGAGAAGTTCGCCAAGGAGAAGCCCGCCACCCTGATCTGGTGCATGGGCGCGACCCAGCACACGGTCGGCACGGCCAATGTGCGGGCGCTCTGCATCCTGTGTCTGGCCACCGGCAATGTCGGCAAGCCCGGCACCGGCGCCAACATCTTCCGCGGCCACACCAACGTGCAGGGCGCCACCGATCTCGGCCTCGATGTCACCTCGCTGCCGCTCTATTACGGCCTGGTCGAGGGCGGCTGGCGGCATTGGGCCCGCGTCTGGGACGTGCCCTACGAGTGGCTGCAATCGCGCTTCGACGAAGTTCCGGCGAGTGCCGGCCGCAAGGCCCGCACCCGCAAGGAGAACATGGAGGCGCCCGGCATCACCTCGACCCGCTGGTTCGATGCTGTGAACCTGCCGCCGGAGCAGATCGACCAGAGAAGTCCGGTCAAGGCCTTCATGGTGTTCGGGCATGGCGGCAACACCGTCACCCGCATGCCCGAGGCCATCGAGGGCATGAACAAGCTGGAGCTGCTGGTCGTCGCCGACCCGCACCCGACCACCTTCGCCGCCCTCGATGCCCGGCAGGACAACACCTACCTGCTGCCGATCTGCACCTCCCTGGAGATGGACGGCTCGCGCACGGCCTCGAACCGCTCGATCCAGTGGGGCGAGCAGATCGTGAAGCCGGCCTTCGAGTCGAAGAACGACTACGAGGTGCTCTACCGCCTCGCGGAGAAGCTCGGCTTCGCCGACAAGCTCTGCAAGAACATCAAGGTCGTCGACGGCGTCCCCGAGGCGGAGGATATCCTGCGGGAAATCAACCGCGGCGGCTGGTCGACCGGCTATTGCGGCCAGAGCCCCGAGCGGCTGAAGGCGCATATGCGCAACCAGCACAAGTTCGACCTCGTGACCCTGCGCGCGCCGAAGGACGACCCGGAGGTCGGCGGCGATTATTACGGCCTGCCCTGGCCGTGCTGGGGCAAGCCGGAGATCCGCCATCCCGGCTCGGCGATCCTCTACAACACGTCCCTGCACGTGAAGGATGGCGGCGGCGGCTTCCGCGCCCGCTTCGGCACCGAGCGAAACGGCCAGACCCTGCTCGCCGAGGATTCCTACTCCAAGGACTCGGACCTGACCGATGGCTATCCCGAATTCACCTTCGGGGTGTTCAAGAAGCTCGGCTGGGACAAGGACCTGACGGCGGACGAGCTCGCCACGATCCTCAAGATCGGCGGTGAGAAGCCGGATACCGTGAGCTGGGCGACCGACCTCTCGGGCGGCATCCAGCGGGTCTGCCTCGACCACGGCGTCTCGCCCTTCGGCAACGGCAAGGCCCGGGCCAATGCCTGGAACCTGCCCGACCCGGTGCCGGTCCACCGCGAGCCGATCTACTCGCCCCGGCCCGACCTCGTGGCGAAATACCCGACCCGGCCCGACGAGCGGCAGCTGCGCATGCCGAATATCGGCTTCACCGTGCAGAAATCGGTGGTGGATCGCGGCGTCGCCAAGGACTTCCCGATCATCCTCACCTCCGGCCGTCTGGTCGAGTACGAGGGCGGCGGCGAGGAGACCCGGTCGAACCCCTGGCTCGCCGAATTGCAGCAGGACATGTTCGTCGAGATCAACACCGGGGATGCGGCCGAGCGCGGCATCAAGGACGGTCAGTGGGTCTGGGTGACCGGCCCTGAGAACAGCTCCAAGACCAAGGTGAAGGCGCTGGTGACCGACCGTGTCGGCAAGGGTGTGGCCTTCATGCCGTTCCACTTCTCCGGCTGGTACCAGGGCAAGGACATGCGCGACTTCTACCCGAAGGGCACCGACCCGGTCGTGCTCGGCGAGAGCGTGAACACCGTGACCACCTACGGCTTCGATCCCGTGACGGGCATGCAGGAGCCGAAGGCGACCCTGTGCCAGATCCAGGCGGCCTGACGAGGAGCGACCGAATATGGCCCGGATGAAGTTCCTCTGCGACGCGGACCGCTGCATCGAGTGCAACGCCTGCGTCACCGCCTGCAAGAACGAGCACGAGGTGCCGTGGGGCATCAATCGCCGCCGCGTCGTCACCCTCAACGACGGCAAGCCCGGCGAGCGCTCGGTCTCGATGGCCTGCATGCACTGCACCGACGCGCCCTGCGCGGCGGTGTGCCCGGTGAACTGCTTCTACACCACCGCCGATGCGGTGGTGCTGCACTCCAAGGACATCTGCATCGGCTGCGGCTACTGCTTCTACGCCTGCCCGTTCGGCGCGCCGCAATATCCCCGCGTCGGGAATTTCGGCTCGCGCGGCAAGATGGACAAGTGCACCTACTGCTCCGGCGGGCCCGAGCCCGATTTCTCGACCGCCGAATACGAGAAATACGGCTCGAACCGCCTTGCCGAGGGCAAGCTGCCGCTCTGCGCCGAGATGTGCTCGACCAAGGCCCTGCTGGCCGGTGACGGCGAGATGATCGCCGAGATCTACAAGCAGCGGGTGATCAAGCGCGGCTACGGCTCCGGCGCCTGGGGCTGGAAGACGGCGTATCGCGAGACCGTCGCGATCTGAGCCGATGCCGGCGCGGGCCTCCGGGCCCGCGCGATGTGACGAGCCTTCGAAAGGAACGCCGATGCGGCGGGCAACGACCTTCCTCAGCACCCTCCTTCTGGCGGTGACGCTCCTCGCTCTGCCTGGCGCCGTCAGTCCGGCCCAGGCGCAGAACCCGATCCAGGCCGACGGCCAGAACCCGATGGGCGCGCGGCCGACGGCGGATTCCGTCAATGAAGAGTTCCTGTTCAAGCAGGATTCCAAGATCCGGGGCCGGATCTCGATCCCCGACGGCAAGGCCGCCAACCTGATCCAGCCGCAGGGCCGCGAGTATCAGAATTTCCGCGAGGGCTGGCTGCCGTGGATCGGGGCGCTGGTGATCCTCGGGATGCTGGCCGCGCTGGCTGCGTTCTTCCTGTTCCGAGGCCGGATCATGATGGAGCACAGCCAGGAATCGGGGAAGAAGCTGCTGCGCTTCAACGCCTTCGAGCGCTTCACCCACTGGATGACGGCGGTCTGCTTCATCATCCTGTCGCTGTCGGGCCTGAACTACATCTTCGGCAAGCGCCTGCTGATGCCGCTGATCGGCCCCGAGGCCTTCGGCGCCCTGGCGCAATGGGCCAAGTACAGCCACGTCTACCTGGCTTGGCCGTTCATGCTCGGCGTCGCCTTCATGGTCGTGCTCTGGATCAAGGACAACATCCCGAACCGGATCGACTGGGCCTGGATCAAGGCCGGCGGCGGCTTCATCGGCAGCAAGCATCCCCATGCCGGCCGCTTCAATGCGGGCCAGAAGGGCGTGTTCTGGATGGTCGCCGGTTTCGGCGCCGCCATGGCCGTCACCGGCCTGATGATGCTGTTCCCGTTCGCGCTCACCGACATCAACGGGATGCAGGTGATGCAGGTGATCCACTCGCTGATCGGCATCGTCTTCATCGCCGGCATCCTGGCCCACATCTATATCGGCACGCTCGGCATGGAGGGCGCCTACGACGCCATGGGCAGCGGCAAGGTCGATCTGGCCTGGGCCCGCGTCCACCACGACCTCTGGGTCGAGCAGGAGCAGGCGCGCACCGCCAGCGGGCCGCAGCTCAAGGGCCATCCGGCCCCGGCGGAGTGACGCGGCCCGAGACCGCCCTGGCGCGTTACCCCGAGACGCTTCTCCCCCGCCGAACCGGGCCCCGGTCCGGCGGGGAGCCATAGACGGAAGACAGACGATGAAAGCCTTCCTCGCCGCCGTGATCGCCGCCATCGCCCTTGGGGTGCTGGCCATGTTCGCGCTCACGAGCAATCAGAAATTCGCCTACCAGGCCTTCGCCACGTCCGGCGCGCGGGTGTCGGAGCCGGGCACCAACCTCGTCGGTCCGCGCTGGAACGGCGACCCGGCCCCCGACGAGTTCGGATCGGAAGCCGAGCCCCACGGCAAGGCCGAGGGGACGGGCTCGCATCCGAAGCGCTCCTGAGCACCGATCCCTGCTCGGCCACCGTCCCTTGTGCATCGCCCCGGACCCCGATCGCGGACGATGCACGAGATCCTTGTTTCCGCATCGTCTGTTCCCGAAAGCCGGAAACCACCTTTCGGGACGATGCGCTAGGAGCGAGCCCGATGAAGCATCCGTCCCTTGCCCGCCTGTTCGGAATCGGCCTCGCGCCCATCCTTCTCGTCGGCGCCGCCGCGGCCCAGGAGGCGCCGGCCGCGCCCGGCAAGCCGGCCAATCTCTGCCAGGAACTCCTGGCCTTCGTGAAGCAGCCGGAGCCGGCCAAGCAGGCCGCCGCGACGCCGCCGCAACAGGCGACGGCGGTCTCGAACCCGTCCGGCAAGTCGGGAGGCGGCTCGCCCTCCTCCTCGGGCGGTGAACCGCAGCAGAAATCGAGCCTCAGCGGCCCGGTCCCCTCCGGCGAGACGGCGCCGAAGGGCCAGAAGAACGTCCTGGCTCAAGCCAATGCCGAGGCGAAGGTGCCCCCGGCGCCGGGCACACCCGCTGCGGGACCGCGGCCGGACGCGGCGCTGGTCGGGAAGGTCGAGACCGCGGCGGCGGCGGACGATCAGACGGCCTGTCGCGCTGCGGCCCGCGAGATGCGGACGGCCGGCGTGGCGATGCCGCCGCCCCTTCTGGCCCTCGCCGCCCTCGACCCCCGCTTCTTCGGCAAGTAGCGGGGCGCGGGACTGGGAGGTCGGGACCGGCCCTCGCCCGATGGCAGGGCGTTCTCTCCTCCCAGGTGCATCGCTGCCCCCGAGCCTGTATGCTCCCGCCCCGGTTCACGCAGCAGCCCTCGGGTGACGGCTCATGGGGCATACTGTGACAAGTTTGGAGACGGCCAGCGCGCGCTTGCTGACCGTCGCCTCCATCGAGGACATGGTGGCCGTCCTGCGGGACACGGCGCGTGCGGTGGCCGGGGCGGACGGCATCGCCGTGGTCCTGCGCGAGGGTGAGTTCTGCCACTATGTGGCGGAGGATGCGATGACGCCCCTGTGGCGCGGCTCCCGGTTTCGTCTCGAAGAGTGCATCTCGGGTTGGGCGATGCTCAACGATCAGGCCGCCATCATCCCCGACATCTGGAGCGATCTCCGCGTTCCCGTCGCCGCCTACCAGACCAAGTCGGTGCGGAGCCTTGTCATGACGCCGATCGGATCACCGGCACCGGTCGCCGCCCTCGGCGCCTATTGGTGTGCCTGGGTCGAGCCCGACAAAAGTACGGTGCAACGATTGCAGGCCCTGGCCGATGCGGCTACGGCTGCGGTGACCCGCTTGCGGTCGGGACAGGCCGACTCGGCCGCAAGTCTGCTCGGACGGGTATAAGCGGACTTTTTCGGCGGTCTATCCCGCTTGCTAAGTTCGCATATTCTGACAGGTTGTCGGCAGCACCGCGAAATCTCAAGTATCAGGAACCGAATGTTGCGCAACCGCGTTCGACGGCCCTTCACCGTCGAAGCCAAGGCGAGCGGCCAAACCCGCTCTGTCACCATTCCCTCCAAGCAGCCCCAGGAGCCGCGCAAGCGGACGGGGCAGGCCGAGGCCGCAGCGGCGGCCGCGCGGATATGGTCCTCCCTCGAAGCCGCTCCGACGCCCTCGGCGGCGCCGGTCGAGTCCCATTCGGAACATCGCCGCATCCTGCCGAGTCTGCTCGTGGTGGAGGTCCCAGAGCCGGAACCGGAACCCGTCTCCGTTCCGGAGGAACTGTTCCGGGTGCGTCGCGTCCCGGCTCCCGAGCCGGCCGAGACCGCTCCGCGCCGCCGCGGCAGGCCCCGGAAGGACGCCGCCCGGACCGAGACCGCACTCCCGCCCGAGGCTACGGAGACTCCGGCGATCGCCCCCGTCGAACCGGACATGCCCGAGCTTCCGGACATGCCCGAGCCCATGGTGGAGACGGCCTCCCCCCTCGTCAGGCGCCGTCGCCCGGACAGGACGGGCAGCGAGACGTTGCGCCTCGGAGAACGGTGGAAGCGGCGCCTGCCGCGGGTGTGCTGGTAGCCTTCCGCCGCGAAGCCTCCCCCTGGGATGAAAGGCCTCCGTCTCGGGCGGAGAAGAGCGGGCCACGTGTCTCTCACAAAACCCCGCTGCACCGTCGCGTCCGATGCGAGCGCGGTCGGGACCAAGAGTTTTGTGAGGCCAGCGTTTTGTGAAGCCCTCGTTTTGTGAGGCCGTCTAAGTCCGCGATGTCGAACCGGGCCGCTTCCTGGCGGCGCGCCTGCGCTTCGGCTTGGTTCCGGTAGCCGCCTTCGTCATTCCGGCGAGAGCCGCGCGCTGCTGGCGGCGCATGGCGTTGGCGGCATGGCCCATCCACCATCCCGCCGCGCGGTTCGCTGTCGAGAGCCACAGGCTCATCATGGGGTTCTTCATGCCGGCCTCCTGCACGGCAACGAGCATCTGGGGGCCTTGTTCAGCCGGGCGGCCCGTTTTCCGGCCGGAGCCTCCGGCCCGACCGTGAGCATCGCCCGTGAACGCCTGACGATGCGTCACCGGATCTGAGGCGACCCTGCCGACGACCGGGAGGGCCGCCGCGCGGCTCTCCCGCCCGAACGCCTCAGCCGGCGCCGTAGCCGCCCTTGGCATTGTCGGAGGAGCGATCCGGCGATTGCCGGTCATATCCCCCCGTCTGCGGCCCGGTTTTCTCGCCCTCGACGGAGGCCGGCCCGGTCGGTCCGACATCCGGAAGATCGTCCTCCTTGCCGGCGGGCCGAGCCCCCGGCACTTCCTGCTTCGCCTTCATCTCCGACATCGTCGACCTCATTGGCTTCTTCCGAATAAGAAGCCATCCCCGCGAAAGGTTTCCGCCTTTTGGCAGGCGCGGGATGACGACGGACGGCGGGCTCCTCATCCGGGCGGCCCGGCGACGCCGGACGAGGACACCTCGTTCAGGGATCGAGGGTTTTGCGAGACCCTCTGAGGCTCAAGTCGGATGCGCGCCGATACCAGACGCGCGACTTCTGCGGATCGCCCCTGTTCTTCAAACCGAGCGATTTGAGATGGGCCGCGTCGTAACTCTTCGCCATGCCGAGAGCGCCGAGAATCTCGCCGTCGCGATAGGCTTCCTCGTAGAGATACCGCGCGATCGTATATTGGCCGCGGCTGAGATACAGATCCGCCTTGTCGATGGCGTTCTCGCCCTGCGGCGACGCCTCCGTCGCGGATCGGAGGCCGCCGCGAAGGCCGGCCCTGTCGGGATGGCCCGCGATGCTGGCTGTCGTCTCCGCCTGCTCCGCAGGCCGCGGCACGGTTGCGAGGGGAGGAGTCTCCGCTCTCGGCAGGACACCGGATGGTGGCGCCGCCAGGGAGAGCGACGCCTCCTGGAGAGCCCCCTGGGACGCGGTCTGAGACGGCGGCGGAGAGGGCGGCCCATCGAGCCGCCTCAATTGTGCGAGGAGATCCCGTTCACGCTCGATCCTTTCCGACAGGGTCATTTCCCGGTCCGGCAGTCTCGCCGGGATGGCGGCGCCGTCCCGTCCGGAGAGCCGCCGGCCCTCATCCGTCATGGCCAGCCACGATCCGCCGCCGACGGCTCCGACGATCAGCGCGACCGAGACGATCCGCCAGCGATGCCGCGACGAACGCCGCGAAGCCTCTTCGGCGATGAAGTTCTGCGGCGCGGATAGAGCGGATTGATGCACAGGGAGCCTCACCACGAATCTCCTCCAGGCGATGTCACGCATCGCTCGCTTGACCGATCACGTCGCCGACACGGATGCCCTCGTTCGAACCGACCGAATCCGAGATCTCACCGCCCCTTCGGGCACGCCTTCGCATCGCGTCCCCTCATCTCGCATCGGCATCGTCGAAGGTGACGGCGCAGCGCTGCACGCTTCCGCCATCGGGCTGTCGCAGGAGCACGGCGACGCCCCCGCGCTTCCGGCACGCGATCGAGGATATGTCCGCTCGGTCCGGCAGATCAGCCGCCGTGACATTCCGGCCCGCGACGGTCGCCGCCCCGGTCACGAGGGTGACCGGCCGGATAAGGGACGAGGGAAAGGCTCCGTCGTAGCGGTGCAGGGCCAGGAGGGCGATCACGAGGGCGAGCCCCCCGAGCAGGATGGCGGGCGGCCATCTCCCTGCGGCGACCGGCCGGGCCACCGCACAATGGGGGCAACACCGTGCATCGCTGAGGATCGGCTGCCGGCATCGCCTGCATCTCAGGAGAAAACGAGCCATCCGCCGCTCCTTCGCATGAGGCTCTCGCGCATGGCGCCCCTCGGCCCGGGGACCGCGGGACCGGCTTTCGGGAAAGCCTGCGACCGGGAGGCCGTCCATCCGGCATCGCCGGGTGCCGGGCCCGTGCCGAGCCTGAAGCGAGAAGACCGGGCCAACATGCATGTCGCTCACAATCGATGACGGCGACGCTTTGCGCCAAACCCAGATCTTGACGAGGCGGTCGATCAAAAAATACAGTTATACTAAATCAAACAAAACAAAATAAGTCGACTCTTGGCGCTACTTTTCCAGCCATCATTTCATCGAATCTGTATCACCCCATTCAGGATTAGCCCGAATGCATCACATCGGCTCCTAGGGAACTGGAGATGGCGCCATCCTGCGAAGATGGCCCAGCCCTCATGACGGCGCGCAATAACCGATCATTCACGAGAACTGGGACGGGTCGTCGAAACGTGGCCGTATCCGTGCTAACCGCGGCATGGGAAATCGGCGTCGCCGACGGGTCGGGGGAAGTCAGCGGTGAGCCGTCAGAAGCAGCGGCCGGGCAGGCCCCCGGAGAAGCGCTCGCGGCGGGCGCCCTTGCGGGCGCCGTTGGCGAAGGCCGGTTTGGCGGCGCTCGCGGCCGCGCTCCTCGCTACCCCCTCTCGCGCCGACGACCTGTCCGCTCTGTTCGCGCCCGGCACGGTGATCTCGGTCGGCGGCTTCGCCGGCAGCGGCCCTCGCTTTCAGGGCGCCCGCGAGTTCGGACTCTGGGCCATGCCCTATGCCTCGTTCCGCAGGGCCGACGAGCCGCGGGAATGGTTCTCGCCCGATGACGCGGTCGATGCCACCCTCCTCGGCGAGCGCCCGCTTCTGGTCGGCGCCGTGCTCGACTTCCGCAATGGCCGCAGCGCCTCCGACGACCGTCGCCTCGCCGGCCTGCCCCGCCTGCCGAACACGGTCGGCCTCGGCCTGTTCGTCGAGGCCTGGCCCATCGACGACACGCTGCGGCTGCGGGCGGAGGTTACCCAGGGCGTGCGCGCCCATGACGGGATCGTGGCCAAGCTCGCCGCCGACCTTGTCGGACGCTTCGGACGCTTCACCCTCAGCGGCGGCCCCCGTTTCGTCCTCGGCGATACCGCTGCGATGCGGCTCGATTTCGACGTGCCCGCCGCCTCCGCCGCCGTGAACCCGTTCTTCGCGCCCTACCGCGCCAGCGGCGGCCCCCGCTCCGTCGGCGCGACGGTGGCCCTGGGCTACGATTGGTCGGAGGCGTGGCAGACGGTCGGCTATGTCCGCTACGATCGCTTGGTCGCCTCCGCCGCAGCGAGCCCCATCGTTCGGCGCCTCGGCACGAGCGACGGCGTGACCGTCGCCATCGGCGCCCTCTACAGCTTCCAGACGACGCCCTGAGGCGCGAACGGCGCGCGGCGGCCCCTGAGCGCGGACCGAAGGCAATGGCGCATCCGACCGCCTTTCGTCGGTGCCCGGCCCTGGCCGCAAGAAACCCGTACGGAACTTAAATTTGGACGCGCCGTTCTCAGCACAGATGAAGGGTGGGGCAGACATCCATGAACAGCGATGCCATCAAGAGCCGAGACGAAGCCTTGGCTCTTCTTGAAGCGGATCTCATCACGATCCACGACTTCATGACGCTGTGCGATCTGAAAGGCTGGGATCGATAGAAACCGTTCCGGTCGCACGGAAGCGTCTTACACTCTCACTTCAGCGCCATAGGCTCTGCGACAGACACCGGTGAAGCCGGCCGGCGCCATGCCGGCCGGCTTCCGTTCGTCCGGTGTCAGATCGCAGCGGCCGGATCGCGCTCCTCCGCCTCGCCGTCACGCGGCTCGGACCGGTCGCGGCGCGAGCGGCGTTCCAGCAGGGCCCGGCCGAGGGCACGCAGGGGCGCGGTGAGGCGGCGGGCATCGTCCGCCCGCTCCATGATCGTCTCACCCCGACGGATCTCGCGGTCGAGCTTGGCCATGGTGCGGGCCAGGGCCGGGTCGTCATCGTCCAGCCACACCTCGACCGTGCGGCTGAAGGCGATCACGGTGCCCTGGATCTTGAGGCGCCCCAGCGGCCCCTCCGTGTCGATGCCGGCGGCGGCCAGCATGTAGCGGTGGGAGTTGAGGGCGACCCCGTTGAGCGCCAGCATCGAGAGCGGATCGCCCCGCAGGACGAAGGCGATGCGGCGCAGGGCCGGCTTGTAGGGCGTCATCGCGTCGAGGCGGCGCATCAGCACGTCGAACAGGCGCTCCCGCGCCGGCTCGTCGGCGAGGTCGCTGGTATCGGCCTCCAGCACCGCCCGGTCGATGATCCGCGACAGCCCGCCGAGCACCGCCCCCTTCGAGGGAAACAGGTCGCGCAGCTCCGCGAGGCTCAGCCCCGCCTCGCGGGCGATGTCGCCGACCTCGATGTCGTTCCAGGGCTGCTCGGCGGCGAGCCGCATCAGCGCCTCGACCGCCGCCTCGCGGGGGTTCGGCTTGCCCGTGTGAGACTTGCCCGTGTGAGACTTGGCAGAATCCGTCTTGCCAGGCGTCGAGGAACCGGACGTGCCGCCGGTTGTCGGCTCGGGGGCCGTGTCCATGATCCGTGCTCCGTGTTCGGTTCCGGTCTCATGTAAGGCGCGAAGCCGCCGGCTTGAAGCGGTCCGCCAGTCAGCCGGACAATTCGCCCGCCCGGCGCCGCGCCGCCGCGACGGCTTCCGTCATCAGGGCGGGGAGCCCCTCCTCGCGCATCAGCACGGCCAGCGCCGCAGCGGTGGTGCCGCCCGGCGAGGTCACGTCCCGGCGCAATTGTCCCGCCTCGCGCGGATCGGCGTCGAGCAGGGCGCCGGCGCCGGCGACGGTGGCGCGGGCGAGCTGCGCCGCCAGGTCGGGCGGCAGGCCCGCCGCGACGCCCGCCTCGGCCAGGGCTTCGGCGAGCAGGAAGACATAGGCCGGCCCCGAGCCCGAGACCGCCGTCACCGCGTCGATCAGCCCTTCGTCGTCGAGCCAGGCGACGAGACCGGAACTGGCGAGCAGCGCCTCCGCGCCGGCCCGCGCGTCGGGCCCGACCTCGGAGCTGCCCACGGCGCCGGTGGCGCCCCGGCCGATGCTGGCCGGCAGGTTGGGCATCACCCGCACCAGCGCCCGCGCGCCGGGCAGGCGGCGCTTCAGGTCGGCGAGGGTTTTTCCGGCGAGGATCGAGAGCACGAGGGTGTCCGGGCCGATCCAGGCCGCGAGGGCCGCCGCCGCCGCGTCGAGGATCTGCGGCTTGATGCCGAGCACCAGGGCACCGGCCGGTTCCGCATCCGTCGGGTTGAGGCGCAGGCCGCGCTCGGCGCAGAGCGCGGCAACCTCCGGCGAGGGCTGCGGATCGATGACCGTCACCGCTCCCGGGTCGAGCCCGTCCGCGAGCCAGCCGCGCAGCAGGGCCGAGCCCATCTTGCCGGCCCCGGCCAGCACCAGGGGCGTGGGAAAGGAGGCCGCCCGGTCACGGCCGGGCGATTCGGAAACGGGGGCGTGGTCGCGCGTCATGCGCCCTCGATCCCATCCCGGGCGCGCCGGATCAAGGGCGGCTCACGCCTCGCCTTCGGTCTCGAACAGAACCGCGTCGAGGGATTCGCGGGCATCCTTGCCGGCCCAGAGCACGAACTGGAAGGCTTGGTAGTAGCGCTCGCAGGCATCGGTGGCGGTCTTCATCATCATCGCGCATTGCCCCTGCGTCGGCGCGACCCCGTCGGTGAGCAGCAGCGCGTGGCGGAACATCACCACGCTGTCCGACGACCACAGATCGAAATGGCCGATCCAGAGCTGCTCGTTGACCAGGGAAACGAGTCGCAGGATCTCGGCCCGGCGCCGCTCCGGCACCTTCAGGTCGAAGGCGGCGGCCACGTGCAGCGCCTCGACCTCCTCGATCCAGGTGAAGGCGACCTGATACTCGGCCCAGCGGCCCGAGACGGAGACGGACATCTCGTCTGTCTCGACACGGTCGAAGATCCAGTCCCGCAGCGAGGCGAGACGCTCGACGACGTCGAGCGGGTGCTCCGGCCGGTCGGTGTCTTCGATGAGGTTGAGCTGGGTCATGGCGATCCAAGTTGTCGACCCGGTCGAAGCAGTCGATCGGGCCGGCGGGCAAAGCAGGGCCGTGACGGGAGTCGAGGCGACCCCCGTCGATCTCCGTCCTGCGGAGGGGTTCAATCCAGATTTCACGATCCCGGGGTCCGGTTCCACCTTTCCGCCGGGGCGAATCAACGTCGAAACGTTTATAGCCCGCGCCCCCCGCGGGCTTCAAAGCGTCGTCCCGGCATCAGCGGTGGGCAACGCGGCTATCCACCGCTGCTTCCTGTGCAAAGAAATCCGGATTCGTCTTCCCGCTCGGGATGGAGCCTCAGACCGATTCCGTGCTGCCGGCGCCGCCCGCCTCGGCGCCGAGCCGGGCCTCCAGGGCGGTGACCCGCGCGGCCAGGGCGTCGTTCTGGCTGCGCAGGGCCGCGACGAGGTCGCGCAGCACGTCCACCTCCTCGCGGGTGGCGACGTCCATGTCGCGGATCAGGCGCTCCACCTGTCCCTTGAACATCGTCTCGGCCTCGCGGCGCACGCCCTGGGCCGCCCCGGCGGCATCGGTGAACAGGCGGGCGACGTCGTCGAAAAGGCGGTTCGAGCTTTGCATGGGGGTTCTCCTCCCGCGCCCGGACCGGCGAGCACGTTCCCTCCGACATAAGAATCGACGCGCGGCAGGGCAATCGAGCGGTCCGTCGCGGATCTCCGGCCAAACGGGATTGTTGCCGCAGATGTCGGAGCGGGCCCCGGAAACCGGCTGTTACAATCCAGGGCGCCGCCCGCGCTTCCGGGAGGGCGCCAGGCCGGCTTAAGACTGTCTCCGTCATGACCACGAATCTGCCGACACCGCATATCCTCGTCGTCGAGGACGACCGCGAGATCAGCGCGCTCGTCGCGCGTTACCTGCGCGCCAACGATTGCCGGGTGAGCCTGGCCGGGGACGGGCGCGAGATGGACCGGGTGCTGGCCGATGCGCGGGTCGACCTCATCGTCCTCGACCTGATGCTGCCCGGCGAGGACGGCCTGAGCCTGTGCCGACGCCTGCGCGGCGCGTCCCAGGTGCCGATTCTGATGCTGACGGCGAAATCGGAGGAGATCGACCGGATCGTCGGGCTGGAGATCGGTGCCGACGATTACCTCGGCAAGCCGTTCAACCCGCGCGAATTGCTGGCGCGCATCCGGGCGATCCTGCGGCGGAAGGGCTCCGAACCGCAGGACGGGGAGGGCGCGCGCCGCTTCCATTTCATGGGCTGGACCCTCGATGTCGGCCTCCGGCAGGTGCTGAGCCCGGAGGGTGCCCGCATCTCGATCACGGGGGCCGAGTTCGACCTGTTGCACGCCCTGTGCCTGCGGCCGGGCCGGGTGCTCTCCCGCGACCAGCTCCTCGACCTGACGCAGGGGCGGGCGGCGGGGCCGTTCGAGCGCAGCATCGACGTGCTGGTCTCCCGCATCCGCCAGAAGATCGAGCGCGACCCGCGCAATCCCGAGATCATCCGCACGATCCGCTCGGGCGGCTACCTGTTCGCGCCGGAGATCGGGCGGTCATGAACGGGGCAGCGGAGGGGACGGCAGCAAGAGGGGCAGCAAGGGCGGCGGCAGAGGCGGCGGCAAAGGCGTCGCCCCCCCCGGCCCGGCGCCTGCCCTGGCTGCGCCTCCCCTGGCCGCGCCCGCGCAAGGCCGCCAGGCAGATCGCGCTCCTCGTCGTCGCGGCCCTGCTCGCCGCCCACGTGCTCGCGACGATCGCGGTGCTGGCCCTGCGCGAGCCGTGGCGGCCGGACGAGCGGCCCGGCGTCGCCGCGACCCGGCTCTCCACGGTGGCCCGCCTGCTCGACGCCGCCGCCCCGGAGGAGCGCGAGGGGCTGATCCGGGCGGCGGCCCGCAGCCTGCCGACCCTGCGCATCGCCCCCTGGGACGGCACCGCGCCGCCGGCCGAAGCGGGCGAGGCGGGCGAATCGGAGGAGGTCGAGCATCATCCCCTGGTGGAGCGCCTGCGCGACGGCTTCGGCCGGGCGCTGCCGGTCACCGATCTGGCGCCCCGGCACGACCGGCAGCAGAGCGGCCTCCTGCAGATCGGCATCACCACCCCGGCGGGGGCGCGGCTGCGGGCGGTCCTGCCCGACGATCACCCGCGCCCCCCGGCCCAGGGCCCCATCGTCTTCACCTTCGTCTTCCTGGGGCTCAGCCTCACCCTGCTGTCGTTCTGGGCGACGCGGGCCCTCACCGCGCCGCTGGCCGGCCTCGCGGCGGCGGCGGAGGCCTTCGGCACCGCCGAGGAACCGCCACCCCTGCCGAAGCGCGGGCCGGAGGAGGTGCTGGCGCTCGCCCGCGCCCTCGACCGGATGCGCGCCCGCGTGCTGCGCCTGCTCGACGACCGCACGCAGATGCTCGCCGCGATCAGCCACGACCTGCGCACCCCGATCACCCGCCTGCGGCTGCGCGCCGAATTCATCGAGGACGACCGCGCCCGGGAGATGACCCTGCGCGACCTCGACCAGATGAACGGGCTGGTGGAATCCGCGCTCTCCTATGTGCGGGACGGGCAGGGAGGGAAATCCGAAGCCGAGACCTCGCTGATCGACCTCGCCTCCGTGGTGCAGACGGTCTGCGACGGCTTCTCCGATATCGGCGCGGCGGTGAGCCTGGAACGGACCCGCCACGTCCTGGTGCGCGGGCGGCCCGACGACCTTCAGCGGGCGATCACCAACCTCGTCGACAATGCGGTGAAATATGGCGGCGGCGCCCGGATCGTGATGGGGCCGGCGGGGCAGGGCGGGGCGGGCGACGACCGCCCGGGCGTGGCGGTGGAGGTGCAGGACGACGGGCCCGGCATCCCCGATGCCGAGCGCAGCGCCATGCTGCAGCCCTTCGTGCGCGGCGACCGCGCCCGCAACCTCGATACGGCGACCGGCTTCGGGCTCGGCCTGTCGATCGTGCTCGCCATCGTCGAGGGCCATGGCGGCCGCTTGCGCCTGGAGAACCGCCCCGGCGGCGGCTTCACCGCCCGGATCGAGCTGCCGCTGGCCGCCGGCCGGACCGTCGATGCCCGGCCGGAGGCCGGGACGGCGCGGTAAGGCCTCGCAAACTCATCCGCAAAGATGCGGCTCAACATTGCTGGAGCCGTCTCGGGCAATATCGGGAAACGATCACGCGTCCCGACGGCAAGGTCCCATTAAGGCTGGTGGCGCCTCCTGAGGCCGTGGGCAAATTGCCCGCAAATTGACCGGCAAGCCGAAGGGCAAGCCGCCTGGGAACAGCCCGCCATGACCTCGATTGCCTCGAGCACCACCACCCAAGCCTACCGCCCGCCCCCACCACATAGCGGCCGCGGACGCATCGACGACAAGATCCAGCAGGGCGTCTCCTCCGGCTCGATCAGCGCCACCGACGCGACGGCGCTGACCTCCGCCCTCGATTCCATCGATACCAGCCTATCCGCGCAGGCTTCGGGCTCGGTCTCGACAGCGGATTCGGCATCGGGCGGGACCCGTGCCGGGCGCCCCGATCCGGCGGCGATGAAGGAGAAGATCGACGGGCTAATCTCCGATCAGGTCAGCGCCGGCAACCTCACCAGCGAGCAGGCCGACACCTTGACATCGCTGTTCGCGAGCGGCGGGGAAGGTGCGGGCGGGCCGGGAAGACCGGGCGGGCCGCCGCCGAAGGGGGCCGCGTCCGATACCGCATCGGATGGGTCCTCGTCCGGCAGCGACGATGCGAACGCCGCCGCGAGCCGCCTGCTCTCCGATTTCCTGTTGCAGCTCCAATCGAACCTGAGCGGGGGCTCGGGCTACGGTGCGACCGGCACGTCGCGTGCGACCCACACGGGCACGAGCCTCGTGATGGATTTCGACGCCTGACCGCGCGGGACGGCGGGCGCCGCCGATCTCAGAACTCCATGTCGAGTTCCTCAATCTCCTCCGGCTCGCCTTCGGCCAGCGTCGCCCATTCCTTCATCAGGTCCCAGGCGAGGATCGTGTCGCGGTAGGTCGCGGCGGTGAAGGGCAGGGGCACGTCGTAGGTGCGGAAGCGGGTGCAGACGGGGGCATACATCGCATCCGCGACCGTGGGTCGGGCGCCGAACAGGTAGGGCCCGCCCGAGCGCGACAGGCAATCCTCGAAGATCGTGCAGATGCGCTCGATGTCGCCCTTGGCGCCGTTGAAGATCTTGAAGCCCCGGTGGAGGCTGCGCAGGTTCATCGGCAGGGCCGAGCGCAGGTTGACGAACCCGCCATGCATCTCCCCCGAGACGGAGCGGCAGCGAGCCCGCTCCGTCGGCGCCTCGGGCAGGAGGCCGGCATCGGGCCGAGCCTCGTTGAGATACTCGGCGATGGCGAGCACGTCCCACACCATGGTCGCACCGTGCTCCAGCCGCGGCACCAGGAAGGAGGGCGAGAGGTGGAGCAACTCGGCCCGGATCGAGGCGTCGGACCCCGGAAGCACCTCCACCGCGAGGTCGAGCCCCGCCATCCGGCAGAGCAGCCAGCCGCGCAGGGACCATGAAGAATAGTTCCGACTGGAGATCGTGAGCGTCGCCTCGGCCATGGCCGTCCTCCGGGTTGGTGCTCTTCAAGGAGGCGATCCAAAACTCGTGCCGCGCGCCACCGCCGCCGGTTGCAGGGCCCTCGCCACAGGGCGAACACGTCCTTCTCTCCCGCCTTCGCCGGGAAGGTGATGCATCCACACCACAATGGCGCGGCATGTACTTTTGTTCGGTTGCGCCCAACCCAGAACAGCTTAGCCTCGACCGTCCGGCATCGCGTCGCAGGGGCGACGATCGCGGTCCGGCAAGTCGCGCGAGCGAGGCCGGCTGGCACACCGTTCGCGAGAGAGGGGTACGCGCACAGAATCGCCGTGCGCGGGGAGTGAGGGCCCGATGCTCTACCAAGCCTTCGATGTCCAATCGGACATCGCCCGGCAGACCCGCCAATGGGGCCGCATCCTACAGGATGCCGCCGCCCCCTGGCTGCGGACGCCCTGGCACGACGCCGCCAAATGGTGGTCGGCCGGGGCACGCATGATGATGCGCTCCGGGCTCACCTTCGCGCGGCCCGCCTACGGCATCCACGCGGTGACGGTGGGCAACCGCGAGGTGCCGGTGATCGAGGAGCCGGTGCTTGCCACGCCCTTCGGCACGCTGCTGCGCTTCCGCAAGGATATCGAGAGCCCGCAGCCCAAGGTTCTGGTGCTCGCCCCCCTCTCGGGCCACTTCGCCACGCTCCTGCGCGGCACCGTGCGCACGCTGCTGCCCGACCACGACGTCTACATCACCGACTGGCACAATGCCCGCGACGTGCCGCTCTCCGAGGGACGCTTCGGCTTCGACGAGTATGTCGACCACGTCGTGCGCTTTCTGGAGACGATCGGCGAGGGCGCCCACCTCATGGCCGTGTGCCAGCCCGCCGTGCAGGCCCTCGCCGCCACCGCCTTGATGGCCCATACCGGCAACCCGGCGCAGCCGCGCAGCATGACGCTGATGGCGGGCCCGGTGGACTGCCGCATCAGCCCGACCGCGGTGAACACGCTCGCCACCTCGAAGCCGATCGCGTGGTTCGAGCAGAATCTGATCGAGACGGTGCCCAACCGCCACAAGGGGGCGGGGCGGCGGGTCTATCCGGGCTTCATGCAGGTGGCCGCGTTCGTCTCGATGAACGCCAAACGCCACGCCGACGCCCATTCGGACCTGTTCTGGCACTATATGGACGACAGCACCGAGAAGTCGCGGGCGATCGAGACCTTCTACGACGAGTATTTCGCGGTGCTCGACCTTACTGCCGAGTTCTACCTGGAGACGGTCAAGACCGTCTTCCAAGACTACACCCTCGCCCGCAACCAGCTCACCTATCGCGGCGCGCATATCGACATGGGCGCAATCCGCCGCACTGCCCTGATGACGGTTGAGGGCGAGCGCGACGACATCTGTGCCGTCGGCCAGACCATGGCGGCCCACGACCTCTGTTCGAGCCTGCCGCCCCACATGAAGAGCCACCACCTCCAGGCGGGGGTGGGCCATTACGGCGTGTTCTCCGGCCGCAAGTGGGAGAGCCAGACCTATCCGCTCGTGCGCAACTTCATCGCCTCGCACGCTTAGAGCGCTTGCCGCCGAAGTGGATCCCGGTTCGGCGAAAGAGAGCGCGTCGAAACAAAGACTGAGAGTCATTCCCGATGGCAGCGCGATCGGGAATGACTCTGGGCCCCGCAGGGGGCGCCGGATTTTCAGAGCGAGGGCGGCGGCCTTTTCGGGCTAGGTCGCCCTTCCCGCACTTTCAAGTCGAATGGGTTTCGTGTAAGCCGCGCGCTCAGGTGCAATTCTTTCGCACCGATTCGGCTGCCGTCACGACGCCTCCCCCGGAATGGAAACGGGGCAGGGGCGCATGACGGCTTTTTCCCGGTTCAGCCGGGAGACCGGGGCCGGTGCGGTTCGAAACGACAGATCTAGGGGTTGATTCCGTTGCAGGTACTCGTTCGCGATAACAACGTCGATCAGGCGCTCCGCGTTCTCAAGAAGAAGATGCAGCGCGAGGGCATCTTCCGCGAGATGAAGCAGCGCAAGGCTTACGAGAAGCCGTCCGTGCGCAAGGCTCGCGAGAAGGCCGAGGCCGTCCGCCGCGCCCGCAAGCAGGCCCGCAAGACCGCGATCCGCGAGGGCCTGATCGCCGCGCCGAAGCCGAAGCCCCGTACCGGCGCCCCGCGCCGTCCGGGCATGCCGAGCTTCTCGCAGCAGCCCGCCGCCGCTCCGGCCGCCGCCGCGTCCTAAGCCGCACGGCCCGGATTCGGGCCGCGGATCTGAGATTTGAAAAAACCCTGCCGGTTCGGACCGGCGGGGTTTTTTCATGCGCGTTGCGCGTAGCCGCTCACGCCGCCCGAGCGGTGAGGGTGGCGCGCTCGGCCTGCCGCAGGAGTTCCAGCGGCAGCCAGGGCTTGCGCATGTAGACGGCGTGCGGCGGAAGCCCGGCGCTCCGCTCCTCGCGCGCCTCCGAGGTCACCACCAGCCGAACATCCGGCCAGCGGTCCTCGACGGCGCGCGCCAGGGCCGCGCCGTCCATCTTGCCCGAGAGGTGGGTGTCAGCCACCACCATCGCCACGGTGACGTCGCCGCGTTCGAGGACGGCCAGGGCATCCTCCGCGCTCGAACAGGCGATGACATCGAGATCGGTCTCCTCGATCAGGACCGTGGCGAGATCGCGGGCGGCCTCGTCCTCCTCGACGACGAGCGCGACCGGGCTATCCGTTCCGGTGTGAGCCATGATGTCTCCCAGAATCTGTGTGATCGGGTTAGAAAGGCGCCGGGCCGTCCAGGGGCGCCTCGCAGCGGGATCGATGATGCTTGCCCTGCGACAACAAGTTCGGGGATGATCGGTTCAGGAACAATCGCGCCGGGCAAGCCGGCCCGAACGGCCCGCCCGGGGCCGGCTCCTTAACGAACTGTTCATCCTGCCGATCGAATTGTTACAGTCCGGCGCTCCGGCGCGGCCCGAACGGACCGCGACTTGCATGGACGTCCCGGACCGCAAAGGAGGCTCTCGTCGCGCCATGTGCCGTTTCCTCGCCTATCTCGGTGAGCCGGTCTTCCTGAACGAGCTGGTCTGCGCCCCGACGCATTCGCTGGTTCACCAGTCCCTGCACGCCGCGGAGGCCAAGACCGAAACCAACGGGGACGGGTTCGGGATCGGCTGGTACGGCGAGCATGTCGAGCCGGGACTGTACCGGGACATCTGCCCGGCCTGGTCGGACGAGAACCTCGTCAATCTCTGCCGGCAGGTGCGGGCGCGAACCTTCTTCGCCCATGTGCGGGCGGCCACCGGCACGGCAACGACCCGGTCGAATTGCCATCCCTTCGCCCATGGCCGGCACCTTTTCATGCATAATGGCCAGATCGGCGGCTATCACCGGATCAAGCGACGCCTGGAGGCGCTGATCTCGGACGAACTCTACGACACCCGCCGCGGCTCGACCGATTCCGAGGCGATCTTCCTGCTGGCTCTGGCCAACGGCCTGGAGACCGACCCGGTCGGCGCCATGGAGGCGACCTGCGCCACCGTGCGGGGGCTGATGCAGGAGGCCCGGATCACGGAGGCCTTCCGCTTCACCGCCGTGCTCACCGATGGCGAGAGCCTCACCGCCTTCCGCTGGGCCTGCGACGGGCGCCCGCCGAGCCTCTATTATCGCGAGAGCGAGCGCGGCCTCACCGTGGTCTCCGAGCCGATCGACGGCTGCAAGGAAGGCTGGCAGGTGGTGCCGAAGGGCGGGACCCTGCGGGCGACCCGCGGCAGCCGAGCGATCGTCAGCCTGCCGCGCGCGGAGCGGGCCGCCGCATAAGGCTTGCCCGTTGGCAAAAGCCATGGTCAAGGATTCGAAAGGACAAGTCCTTTCGCGGGTGCAGGGCAGGGCCCTGCCCATCGGCTTCGCCGATCTCAGGGCTCCGCCCTGAAAACCCGCCGAAGGGCTTGGAAGCCCTTCGGGATCCCCATGAGTATCGAGCTTGAAACGGTCGCGGGCCTGTTCGGCGTGGCCGTGGTGGCGGGCGCCATCGATGCCATCGCCGGGGGAGGCGGGTTGATGACCCTGCCGGCCCTGCTGCTCGCCGGACTCGATCCAGTGGGCGCCATCGCCACCAACAAGCTTCAGGGCAGCGCCGGCTCGGTCTCGGCGACGCTCGCCTTCGCCCGGCGCGGGCTGATCCGCTGGCCCGAGGCCGGCCCGGCCGCCTTCGCCGCCGGCCTCGCCTCGGTGGCCGGGGCGCTTTGCGTCAGCCTGCTGCCCCGCCCGCTCCTCGACGCGCTGGTGCCGCTGCTGCTGGTTGGCATCGCCCTCTATTTCGCCACGGCGCGGCGGATGAGCAACGAGGATGCGGCGGCGCGGATCACGCCCGGCCTGTTCGCCGTCACGCTGGCGCCGGCGGTCGGCTTCTACGACGGCGTGTTCGGGCCCGGCGCCGGCTCGTTCTACATGATCGGCTTCGTCACCCTGCTCGGCCTCGGCGTGGTGCGGGCCACCGCCCATACCAAGCTCTCGAATGCCGCGAGCAATCTCGGCAGCCTTGCCCTGTTCACGCTTCAGGGGGCCGTGGTCTGGCCGGTCGGCCTCGCCATGGCGGCCGGAGCCTTCCTGGGGGCGCAGGCGGGCTCGGCCCTGGCGGTCCGCCTCGGCGCCCGGCTGATCCGCCCGCTCCTCGTCACCATCGCCTGCGCGATGGCGTTCCGCCTCCTGTCGAATCCGGCCAACCCCCTGCGTCAGGCGCTGGCCGGATTCTGGTCGTAAGGGTGAGCCCCTGACAGGACGGCGCCTCAGCGCGGGATGAAGGCCCAGTAATCGAGGTCCAGGATCACCGAGGGGTCGTATCCCTCGCCCTGCTTGTCCGGATAGGCGGTGCAGGGCTGGTTCTTGGCCGCCACGGTCCGCAGGCGCAGCGCGCCGATATCGGTGCGGCCGGGCAGCTCGGCGGTCTCCAGCACCTCGGACCAGGCATAGACCGTGTCGCCGGCGAAGAGCGGCGCGACGTGGCGGCCGGCATTGATGCCGCCGATGGCGAAGGCATTGGCGAGGCCGTTGAAGCTGAGGGCGCGGGCCAGCGAGATGACGTGGCCGCCATAGATCAGGCGCTTGCCGAACTTGGTCTCCTTGGTCGCGACCGCGTCGAAATGCACCTTGGCGGTGTTCTGGAACAGCCGCGTGGCGATCTGGTGCTCGGCCTCCTCGACGGTCATGCCGTCGACGTGGTCGATCTTCTCGCCGACGGCATAGTCGCCGAAGCGATGCGGGCTGCCGGCCAGTGCGTCGTCGTAGGCGGCAGCGTCGAGCGGGGGCAGGGCCTGGGCGAGATCGGCCGGGTTCACGACCTTGGCCAGCGTCGGCACGTGCTCCTCGGCGATCTTCGCCTCCGGGTCGCGCTTGCGCACCAGCACCCAGCGGCAATAGCTCAGCACGGTGCGGCCGGAGGCATCGGAGCCGGTGGAGCGCACATAGACCACGCCGGTCTGGCGGTTGGAGCTTTCCTTGAGGCCGATCACCTCGGAGACGGTCGAGAGCGTCTCGCCGGGATAGACCGGGCGGTGGAAGCCGCCCTCCGCATAGCCGAGATTGGCCAGCGCGTTGAGGGAGATGTCCGGCACGGTCTTGCCGAACACGACGTGGAAGGTCAGCAGATCGTCGAGCGGACTCGCCGGGTAGCCGATCGCGCGGGCGAAGGCGTCCGAGGATTGCACGGCGAAACGCGGGCCGTAGAGGGCGGTGTAGAGCGCGACGTCGCCGGTGGTGACGGTGCGGGGCGTGGCGTGGCGGATGGTTTCGCCGAGGCGGAAATCCTCGAAGAAGCGGCCCGGATTGGTCTTCATGGCGTGCGCGTCGCTCCCGTCACGGCTCTTGCCGGCCTGAGGCGGATCCCAGCCTGAATACGATATTCAGCCGAGACCCTAAGCTTCTGATCCCGCACCGGCTTTTCGAATGGGGCGATCCCCGCTCCAAGCCGATGCGCCTGTCGCCTTAGCAATGGGCCCGGCCCGCGCGCAATGCCGCGCATCGCGCCGGGCGGGCGCGTCAGAAGGCGAGCTGAATGTAGAGATCGGTGATCAGCTTCTGCACGAACAGCAGCAGCAGGATCAGGATGATCGGCGAGATATCGACGCCGCCGAGATTGGGCAGCAGGTTGCGGATCGGCCGCAGGAGCGGTTCCGTCACGCGGTACAGGAACTCCCCGATCTGCGAGACGATCGGGTTGCGCACATTGACCACGTTGAAGGCCACGAGCCAGCTCAGAACGGCACTCGCGACGAGGACGTAGATGTAGAGCTGGATGACGGTGTTGAAGAGCCAGAGCAGGGCGTTCATGCGGGGGGTATCGGTCCTCGTCACCCAGTCGCGCGCCCGTCGCGAAAAGCCGGAGCGCGGCGGGAAATTTCGGGAATTGACAGGTCGAAGCGGACAAGCCTAAAAGGCCCTCGCCTCGGACGGGGCTGTAGCTCAGATGGGAGAGCGCCGCAATCGCACTGCGGAGGTCAGGGGTTCGAATCCCCTCAGCTCCACCAGGTTTTCCCCGCCGGGAAAGCCGAATGGTGGCAATAGGTTACGAGATCGGCAACTCTCCGTTCTCCCCAGCAATCTGCATTCTGGGTACGGCCTCCTCCCCAAGCTCAAGCTTATGGGATAGGCACCTTCACTCTCAAAGGTCATTCCTTCGATAGCCCTGGATGCCGAGCATCTCGGGCAGGAAAGAGCCTAGCATGCGGTGGCGGGCCCTGCCATCGTTTGTACTCCCTCCTTCCCCTCTGCAGCCGGCGACACCTTTGGATGCCTGGCTCCCCGTTCGCTGCGGAACCTGGCTGTAGAAGGCGCTTCGGCTGAGGCGCCTGGCGATCCCGATCACCGAGATGTTGCCGGCAGCGAGCAGGGCAGGGCCCATATCGAGATACGCCCTCCGACGAGGCCTTAGGCTCACCGCCGTTGCGCCCGCGAACGAGGGCGGCCTTCAGGTTTTCTATGGTGTGCTCGCGGTTGGGTTCGAGAAAGCACTCGGCCATGGCCGTGCATGTGCAGAGCGAACCGCCCGTGAGCGGCAGCTCTGCCCATCTGCTCGGTCAGCGAACGGAAGTGGATCTCCTCGACCCGCAGGCCATCGACCGCGCATCACATCATCTCGACGAGGGGATGGCCCTGGCGATGAAGCGCCCACACCACTCTCCGCCCCCCCCGGGAGAGGGCCGTGCTCGATCATCTCCCCGGCATCGACTTCCCCGGCCGGGATGCGCTCGTCGCGCAGGCGCGCACCGCGCGGGTTCGGCGGATCGACCGCAATGGCACGGCGACATCCTGAGCATCCCTTCGCGCCGACACCGGGTTCAGGGGGGGATCGGTGAGCCGTCCCAGGCGAAGACGCCGCCGGTGTCGTCCGCGCTTAGACCGTTCAGCACGCGCAGGAGATGCGCCGCGCCCTCCTCGGGTGAGAAGACGCCGTCGGCCGTCGGGTCCGGCCGGAAGGGCCGCGACAGGCCGGAGGCGACCGTGCCTGGATGCAGGCCCACGACGATCGCCTCCGGTCGGCTGCGGGCAACCTCGATCGCGAGCGTTCGCAGGATCTGATTCAGCGCCGACTTGGAGGCGCGGTAGGCGTACCAGCCGCCAAGTCGGTTGTCGCCGATCGATCCGACCCGCGCCGACAAGGCCGCGAAGACGCATCGCTCCCGTCGCGCCAGCAGGGGCACGAAATGCTTGGCGACGAGCGCAGGGCCGATCGTGTTGACCGAGAAGACGGTGGCCATCGCAGTGGGATCAAGCGCCCTAACCGACTTCTCGGGCGAGACGCCTGTCCCGTGAAGAAGGCCGGTGGCGACGATGACCAGGCCGACCGGTCCGGCTTCGCCGACCCTGGCCGCCGCCGCCGCAACCGTCGCCTCGTCGTTTAGGTCGATCGGGAGAGTTCGGACGCCCTGCGGGACTGACACCCCCGAGCGGGAGAGCGCGAAGATCGGCGCGTAGGCCGCAGCCTCGGCGAGCGCGCGGATCAAGGCCCCGCCTATGCTACCGGACGCACCGACGACGACCGCGCTGGTCGGGCACGAGGCGGTCAAGGCGTGGGCTCCCTGTCGATGGCGGAGCCTCGGCGCCCTCGGGAAAAGATCAGACTGAGGTTGTTGGCCGGCATCGCTATGCGCTCGACCAGATGCAGATCGTGTGCTCGGCCGGCCGCCGCGACCGCCTCGATATCGCGGACTCCCCAGGAAGCATTCCTCGCGCGCAGGCTGTCGTCGAACGCGGCGTTGCTCGGTGCGGTGTGCGCGCCATTCTCCCGAAAAGGACCGTAGAGGTAGAGCATACCCCCCTCCGGGAGGGTCGCTCCCGCGCCAGCCATCAGCCCGATCGTCGCGTCCCAAGGGGCAATGTGGATCATGTTGATCGCGACAACCGCATCCACCCGCATCACCGGCCACGGCTGATGGGTCGCGTCGATCGCCAGCGGCGACCGGATATTCGCCAGCCCAGCGGCGCGGGCATGGGCGACGATACTGCGACGGGCCGCCTCATCCGGATCGCTGGGCTGCCAGACGAGTTCGGGGAGCGCACGAGCGAAGTGTGCGGCGTGCTCGCCCGACCCGCTCGCAATCTCGAGGACGAGGCCGCTGGACGGAAGAACGCGCTTGAGCAGTTCGGCGATCGGGGCGGCGTTGCGGGCCGCGGCCGGCGAGAACAGGGCATCGGGCATGGGGCACCTTTAAGGGCAGTGGATACCGACCGCATGCCCTTTCGTGGCGGCACGCCCGCTCGGAGGCAACGACACGGCTTCAGCTCGAAGCGCGTAGCTGCGGCGCGGGCGGATCGGGGTGCGATGCCGATGGCCTCCAAAACGGAGTCCCATCATGCCTTCAGCCAGCGACACCTCCGACCGACCGTGGAACCTCGGCCGCCTCATCGGCCCTAAGCCGCCGTTGAAGTCCGAGCCCATCTGGGCGATCCGCACCCGCCCGCAACACGAGGGCCGTACTCGCGACCTCGCCCTGTTCAACACCGCCATCGATAGCCAGAAGACTGGCCGGCCCGCCCCTTCGAACGGACCGAAACGACTCGCGAAACGCCGTCAGCTTGGCTGAAGCTGCGGGCGCTGCGGGCCGGTGACCGGCTGCTTCCCAGCCGCAGCCGGCCGGGCGAGCACCTGACGACGCGCCAGCAAGGCCGGCGCGTCGATGAGGGGGCGGCGCTCATCGGCCTCGGCCCGGCGGGATACGGCACGCACAGTCTGCGCCGGACGAAGGTGGTGTTGATCGATCGGCGTACGGGCAACCTCCGCCCCAACTCAGCCGCCGAGACCGCCATCGGAGCTTTACAGGAGCGGACATTCAGCGGCTGCCCGGTCACTTCATTTGCAGGGGTGTGAGCCACTCATGATTAGGGTGCAGATCATTCAACCAGATTATCAGCTGCTCCATCTCGCAGGCAGAAAATTTAGGCAGGCAAAGCTCGAAATCCGCCCGATCTTTGTCGCGACAGTGCTTGGCCTTGAACAATACGACGATCATTGGAGCGAGGTACGGGATACCTCCTTCGCTAACGCGAACAGCGTCAGAACGCGCCATCTTTATAGCTTGATTGCGCTTATAGACCCATAGGTCGGGCGCACCTTGCTCAATCATAAGATCGACCCGCCAAACACCTCGCTGCATATCTCCGCCCCAAATCTGCGACACATCGCTCGGTACGGGGACGGACGGCGGTAGATATTCGATAATTCCGTCTTTTACCGCAAAGAAATCTAATTCATATAAGATATTGCGAAAATGATCTGCGTCATGGCGAAGAGCAACAAACTCTAAGTCTTCGTGCACGCGCGTTTGCTTGCCATGCCATATGTCCAGAGCCCATCCGCCCGCGACGTACCATGGGACAATGACCTCTCGGAGACGCTGACGCAGTTCGTGCGGTGTCCATGCATCCCAGGCGTTCTCGTCGGGAGGGTTCATCGTAGCGACCCTGTGCCAGTCATAGTCACGCGTTGAAAGGCGGACCTTACAAAGGTTTCGGCTCAGGGTCGTGACCGGGTCCCGCGGCTATGTCGGCTTCGATGCATCCGACGTCCATAAGCGGACGGACAGGAAACCACCCAACCCGGCCGCCGGCCTCTGCCCAACAGCCTCGAAGCGGACCTTCCGAGGACCTGCGAAGGGTCGGATGCGGAACGCCTGCTTCTCGGCTGGCAGCTCAATTCCGCAGTTGGCGCAAAGCTGAACTGCCGCCCGGACTTGTGCTCGGCATAAAAGGCTTGACTGCCCACGCCTTTACTATGCACGCCCTCTAATAATAATCTATTGCCCAAAGATTCTCGATACAATCATAAAATAAATGGCAGGATGACCGCGGCGAGCGCCTTCGGATGCGAGTAGTTGATCCCGTGAGCAGCGTCGGGGATGACGGCGAGGCGCCCCTGAGGCAGAACCTCAGCGAGGCCGGCGACAAACTCATAGGGGACGATGTAGTCGCGCGTGCCCCAAACCACGAGCGTCGGCTGAGAAATCCGTAGCGCCTTCTCGCCGATGCGGTTGTCGACCATGCTGTGCAAGGTTTGGATGTAGCGCCTTACACCACTGCGGGCATAGTCGGTGAGCGCTATCCAGGCGAGCGACCAACGCTCAAAAGGCGCGATGAGGAAGAAGCCCGCGATCTGCCGGACGAGTCCACGGGCATCCGGGTCCGGTGTCGGCCCCTGGAGGACCAGACGGACGACGAGATGCGGGTGGTTGACGGCCAGTTCGACCAACACCTCGCAGCCAAGCGAATTGCCGACAAACGCCGCCCGATCCAATCCGATCTCGTGCATCCAGGCCGCCAGCGCATCGGCAAGCCCGCGAACCGTGAGCGCTTGTCGCGGTTTGTCGCTCAAGCCGAAGCCTGGCAGATCCGGCGCATAGACCCGTCGATGCGGGGCGAGATGCTCCGCGAGCGGGATCATGTAGCGGCTCGACATCCCGAGCCCGTGGACCAGGATCACGGGCGGGCGGTCGTCTGGGACGGGATGGGCCGAAACACGGGCGTGCATGTTGATGCCGCCGACGCGGTCGTATCTCGCCGAAAGCCGCCCAAGGCGTGGTCGATCCCCCTGGTTTGCACGCTGTCCGGCGAAGAGTTTGCTGCCGACCAGGCCGGCCAGGATCCCGCCGGTCATCGCAGCGATCCACCGCATCAACACACTCATCCTCTCGCCTTGCCGATTGGCCCCCGATGCTCTCGCGGATCACCTTAACCTCTCGCCTACCTGACCCGCCCCTCTGCCGGCCCGGATCTGCGCGAGGAGTGAGCATGTCCGACACGAGCGACACCGTGGGCGTCGCAGGCGAGCGGATCCGCTCCCTCATCGAGCGCATCGAGCGTCTCGACGGGGGGATCCAGGATCTCGTGGTGTGATCCAGACTGCGTTTTGGACGCCGATCGACGTGTTTTAAGTCCGTGATCCGAAAGGGAGCGCGTGGATCCTTTTGGATGCCGATCACACGCCCTCGACGCGACGATCGGCTTCGAGCGCTTGGCGGAAGAAACCGGCAGATCATCCAAGAGCCTGATGCGCATGCTCAGCCCGACCGGCGATCCGACAGCGAGCCAAGCTGTTCAGCGTCCTGAGCACGGCGCAGAAGACGGCTGGTGTGCACTCGGCGGCAGCGGCCGATCGTTAACCTCCAATCCGGAGCGGATAAAAAATTCCAACTGCCGCCCCTCGCTTCAAGAAAAATCTTGCTTGTTGTGCGGGTCGCGGGAGGCTAAACGGCTGGCCCCAAGACGAAAAAAGGCCGCCCCGGTGAGGGAGCGGCCCGAAGTCTAGGGAGGAAACGCCCAAGAAGGGCTGCAGGACCGCGACGCCATCGCGGTCTCGCATGATGCAAAATTAAATGGTGCATCGCACAAAGCAAGCGCTTCCGAGAGCGTTTGCCAATGCATCTAAGGCATAGCTTGCAGCGCAGGTGTGCTAGCACACCGTAGCCAGCGACCGAGTGGCCGACCTCCGTCGCTCCTCGATCCTGATCCCGTTGCTGCAGCAGCGCCTCCAGGCGTGGATCCAGAACCTCATCCAGCACTGGCTCATAGAAGGCTTCCAGCTGAAGCCCGAGCCGCAGGCGTGTGTAAACTCCGAAGAAGCGAGCCCCAAACGCGGCTTCGAGGCTGCACCGAGAGTGCGCCAGCCACTCTGTCCTGACCGATCTTCACGGCATCGGGCCTGCGGCTTTTCTGCCCCTGCTCACGGACGACGGCCACGAACCCGCCCGAGCGCCGAACGAAGCTCTGCCGGAATAGGCCGGTCCCCTTCCGGATCGGCGGCCTCGATCTGGGGTGGAGGACACGTCCGCCCGGGTTGAGCCCCGCCGCGCACGATGGCTCTCGCCTCTCTCGCGCTTCGGAGAAGGCGCTCGCCGAGCTTGCCCATCGAATCCTCCGCTTCAGCTTGAGATTCCAGCACGCGGTTCGGAAGGGGAAAGCGGGCAGGACCGACGTGAAGGGACGCGCCAGAGGCCTGTGGAGTACGAGGGCAGCAGCGCCAAGTGATGTGTCCCGGAACACAGCCAAGCCAACACGATCCGTTGTCAATCGAGACAGATGCCATTCAGGCATCGTTACTGACTTCGGAGATTTTACCGACATGAGTGCAGTGGAGATGAAGCTCGACGACGCGGTTCTCGACAGCGTTCAGGGCGGCACTGGCGCTGGCGGACACTGGGATCACAGCGGCAAGGTCTCGATGTACGTCACCACGGTCGCCGGCAATGCCCTCATGCCGGCAGCTCAGGACAGAAGCTCGGTTCGCAAGAACGACCAGGGCATTTATGTGAAGTGGGATCGGACACAGGGCCGCGAGATTCCGGCCACGAAGCTGCGCTGATCTCCCGGACAGCGAGACGGCTCTCCAGTGCGAGTGCTCGGAAGAGCGCATCGTCGGCATCGGCGCGCAGGAGGGCCGGTTGGCCCCGGCGCCGGGGGGCGACGAACCGCGAGTTTTTGAGGGGACCGGTCCCTGCGCCCCGGAATCCTAACGAGACACTGATGGGATCGGCCCCGCTTCCCGCTCGAATCCTAACGCGCAGGGGCACAGCTTAGGGGTGCGGTCCCCCGAGGCCCGCGTGAACCCCAGACACATCATGTCTCCCGTCATCCAAGTCGCCGCCCTTCACGCCGAAGCCGCGGATGCCGACCGGTTCGTGGTCGGCCAGGACCCAGAGGGTCACTGGGTCGCCATCGAGATCCACGGGCGCGCCGGCGGCCTGTTCCGGAGTCGCGAGGCAGCGGTCGACTATGCCGAGGACGAGACCGACCACCGGCCCGACGCCGTGCTCCTGTCCGGGGAATGCATCGAGCTGCGCATCTGACGCCCCGCGGACCGGGCGCGGGCATCCTGATGAGAGACAGCCTCCCATGGGCAAGCCCCGAGACGAGAGGATGAAGCCCGGCGGGGTTGTCATGGAACCCGTCGCCGGGCCAGGAAGCGCCCGGATGGCACGGGCTCACGCCTTGCTGAGGGCCCGGCCCGTGAGCAGCGCGTAGAGCGCAGTCGCATCGCGGGCGCCGCGCAATGCCCCCGAGATCTCCGGGTCCCGGAGCTTTCGTGCCACGCAGGCCAGCGCGTTCAGGTGCTCGTTTTGCGCGCCGGCCGGCAGCAGCAGCAGGAACACAAGGTCGACCGGCCTCTCGTCCACCGCCTCGAAGTCGACCGGCTCGCGCAGCCGCGCCAGCAGGCCGAAGGGGCGCCGGACGGCTTCCAGCCGCGCGTGCGGCAACGCCACCCCGGCGCCGACCCCGGTCGAGCCGAGATCCTCGCGACGCGCGAGCGCACCCAGGACCTCGTCCGGGTACAGGCCGAGTGTCAGGCTCGACAGGTGGGCTAGCTCCTTAAGGAGGGCCTTCTTGCTGGCGACGCGGAGGCCGTGGACCACGTCGGCCGGCGCGAGGAACTCGTCGACGGTCATCGCGCCGGCCGAGGACATTCGGGGATCGACATCACGGGCTCGTCTTCGTCACGGCCGGCTTGGCGTCGTTCGCCGTGCGCAGCTTGAGGTTCGGTTCGTCGTCGGGAGCGCGCAGGCGATAGCCGACGCCGGTCTCGGTGAGGAGGATGCGCGGCCGCTCGGGGTCGGCCTCCAGCTTCTGGCGGAGCTGGCGCATGTAGACCCGTAGGTATTGCGGCTCCGACGAGACCGAGACCTCGTGCATGAGCTGGGCGTGGGTCAGCACCTTGCCGGCATGCAGGACCATGACCCTCAGGAAGTCGTACTCGCGTGGGGTCAGCTTCACCTCGACGTCGTCGACCTTGACCACGCGGCGGACGAGGTCGACCGAGAGGCCGTCGACCCGGAAGACCGGGCGCTCGCCCCGGGCGGCCAGTTGGTGGCGCAGGGCCGCGCGCAGGCGCGCCAGGAGCTCGGCCATGCCGAAGGGCTTCGTTACGTAGTCGTCCGCGCCGAGGTCGAGCGCCTCGACCTTGCCGCCCTCGTCGTCCCGGCTCGACAGAACCACGACCGGCAGGCCCGGATGGCTCGCCCGGATCGCCCGCAGCAGGTCGTGCCCGCGCATGTCCGGCAGGCCGAGGTCGAGGATGACGAGGTCCGGGCTTGCGCGCGCGAGCACTTCCAGGGCGGTGGCGGCATTCGCGGCCTCCAGGATGGCGTAGCCCTGGGTGGCCAGCCCCATGCGCAGGAGCTTGCGGATCGGGGGCTCGTCGTCGATGACCAGGATGGTCGGGCTCATGCGGCGATCTCCCTTGGCGTTGTCCGTGCCGGGACCGGCAGCGTCACGGTGAAGGCGGCCCCCAACCGGTCGCGACGGTTGCCGGCGGTGACGGTGCCGCCCATCGCCTCGACGAAGCCGCGGGAGATGGCGAGGCCGAGACCGGTGCCGGCCCGGACGTGGTCGCTCTTGCGGACCCGGTAGAACTTGTCGAACACCCGCTCGACGTCAGCCTCGGGGATGCCGTTGCCTTCGTCCAGCACCTCGATGCGCACGGACCGGCCGTCCTGGCGGGCGCGCACGGTGACCGTCGAGCCCTCGGGCGCGTATTTGGCGGCGTTGTCGAGCAGGTTGACCAGCACCTGCTCGAACAGGACCGGATCGAGGCGCAGGGTCGGCAGGTCCGGTGCGATCTCGACCGCGATCCGGTGTCCGGAGAGCACCTTGTCGACCCGACGAAGAGCGGTGTCGACGGTCTCGGCCACGTCCTGGGGCGCGAGGTTCGGCGTCACGGCCCCGGCTTCCAAGCGGGTCATGTCGAGCAGGTTCACGATGAAGCGGTTCAACCGCTCCGATTCCTCGATGATGGTCGCCAGGAGCTCGGCCTTGGCCTCGGGCGGAAGTGCCGCGTCAAGGTCGCGCAGGGTGCTGGCCGAGCCCAGCACGGAGGCGAGCGGCGTCCTGAGGTCGTGGCTGATCGAGGTGAGGAGCGCCCGGGCCAGACGGTCGGTCTCGGCGGCGCGCTCGGCCCGGTCGAGGTCCTCCACGAGGCGCACCCGCTCGATGGCGAGCGCGCCCATGTCGGCCAGCGCGTCGAGGAGGCGGCGCCCCTCCGGCGTCAGGATCGGCCCGGTGCCGTCGGCATCGAGGCCAATCACCCCGATGGTGCCGCGCCCGGTGCGCATGGGCAGGAACAGGCGCTTGGCCCCGGGGAGCGTGTCGGCGCCGCGGCCGGCCGGACGGTCGTTGTCGAAGGCCCACTGGGCGGCGGCGAGGTCGGCCTCGTCCAGCATGTCCTCCGGCGGATACCCCGCTCGGACGGAGACGGCCTTCCCCTCGGGCAACAGCAGGACGACCCGCACCTTCAGCATCGCGGCGACCTGCGCGCAGGTCGCCCAGAGCACGTCGTCGAGCGTGCCGCAGGCGGCGAGCTTGCGGGAAAACCCGAACAGCCGCTCCGTCGCCTTGGCGCGGCCCTGGCTGACCACCGCAGTCAGGCGGGCGCGGGCGGCGAGGTTCGAGACCAGCACGGCCACCAGGGTGAAGAGCAGGAAGGCCGCGACATTGGTCGGGTCCGCGATGGTGAAGGCGTAGACCGGCGGCAGGAAGAAGAAGTTGTAGGACAGCGAGGCGGCCACCACCGCGGCGAGCGAGGGCCCGAGGCCCCAGCGGACGGCGACCGCCACGACGGCGGTCAGCAGCATGAGGTCGGCATTCTCGACGCCCGTATACGGCTCCAGGAGCAGAGCGAGCCCGAGCCCGGCACCGGTGGCGAGCAGCGACAGGACGTAGGACCGGGCATCGAAGCCGGCCGGCGGGGCGGCGGTGGCCACCGCGCGCCGGGACGCGGTCTCGGCGGGCACGGCCTCGCCGGGCACCACGTGGACGCTGATGTTGCCGCTGCGGCGGACGAGGTCGTGCACCACCGAGCCGTTCACGAGCTCGAACAGCCAGGACCGCGTCGCCTTGCCGACCACGATGTGGTTGACATTGGCCGAACGGGCGTAGGCCAGGATGTCGTCGGCGATGCGCCGCCCGCCCGGCAGGGTCACGGCGTCGCCTCCGAGCCGGTCGGCGAGCCGCAGGGCCTCGGCGATGCGGTCGCGCTCCGCCTCGGTGCGTGAGGCGGCGCGCGGCCCCTCAACCACCAGGGCGCTCCAGGGCGCGTGCAGGCGGTCGGCTAACCGCTTCGCATAGCGCACCAGACCGGCCGAGCGCGGATCCTCGCTGACGCAGACGAGCACGCGCTCCCCCGCCGCCCAGGGGCCGGGAATCGCATTCGCCCGCATGTGGCTCAGGAGCTCGTCATCGACCCGGTCGGCGGTACGGCGGAGAGCCAGTTCCCGGAGCGCTGTGAGGTTGCCGCGCGAGAAGTAATGCTTCAGCGCCCGTTCCGCGTTCGTTGGGACGTACACCTTTCCGTCCTTCAGGCGCTGGATCAGGTCGTCTGGGTTGAGGTCGACGACCTCGATGTCGTCGGCCCGGTCGAGGATGCTGTCCGGCACCGTCTCGCGCACCCGGATGCGGGTGATGGAAGCCACGACGTCGTTCAGGCTCTCGACGTGCTGGATGTTGAGGGTGGTCAGGACATCGATGCCGGCATCGAGCAACTCCTCGACATCCTGATAGCGCTTCGGGTGGCGCGAGCCGGGGGCGTTGGTGTGGGCGAGCTCGTCCACGAGGGCGAGCGCCGGGCGGCGGGTGAGCAGCGCGTCGAGGTCCATCTCCTCCAGAACGGTCCCGTGGTAGGGCACCGACCGACGCGGGATCACCGCGAAGCCGTCGAGCAGGGCCTCGGTCTCCGCGCGCCCGTGGGTCTCGACGACGCCGACCACGACGTCGGTGCCGGCCTTGAGCTTGGCCCGGCCGATGGTCAGCATCTCGTAGGTCTTGCCGACGCCCGGTGCGGCACCGAGGAAGACCTTGAGCCGGCCGCGCGTCCGTTCCTCCCGGCGTGCTGCTTCGAGCAGCGCGTCGGGTGAGGGGCGGTTCGGGTCGCGGCCGGTCTCGGGCATGATGGCTCCTCAGCGATGGGCGAGGTCGTCCAGGGCAAGGTTGAGCGCCAGGACATTGACGCGCGGCTCGCCGAGGAGGCCGAGGGTGCGGCCCTGAACCTGGCCGGCGACGAGGTCGCGCAGCTTGTCCTCGGGCAGGCTGCGCGCCTTGGCGACGCGGGGGACCTGGAACAGGGCGGCCTCTGGCGAAACGTCCGGGTCGAGCCCCGAGCCGCTCGTGGTCACGAGGTCGACCGGCACCGGTTGTCGAGGGTTCTCCGCTCGGAGCGCGTCGAGGTCACCCTTCACACGCTCGGAAAGTGCCGCGCTCGTCGGCCCGAGGTTCGAGCCGGCGGAGTTCGCCGCGTTGTAGGGCGCCGGGACGGTCTTGCTCGCGTCGGCCGGATCGGCCGCCGTGGTGGCTGAGGGGCGGCCGTGGAAGTAGCCCTCACCGGTGAAGCTCTGGCCGATCAGGCTGGAGCCGATGACCTTGCCGTCGCGCTCGACCAGGCTGCCCGCGGCCTCAGCCGGGAAGATCGCCCCAGCGATGCCGGTGATGGCGAGGGGATAGGCGAGGCCGGTGACCGCCGTCAGGGCGACGAGCAGGACGAGGGCGGGACGAAGCTGGCTCAACATGGGAGGTCTCCGAGACCTTTCGTTCAGGCGAGATGGAGGGCGGTGACGGCGAGGTCGATGGCCTTGATGGCCACAAAGGGCACCAGGATGCCGCCGAGCCCGTAGACGAGGAGGTTGCGCCGCAGCAGTGCGGCCGCGCCGACCGGGCGGTAGGTCACGCCCTTCAGGGCGAGCGGGATCAGGGCGACGATGACGAGGGTGTTGAAGATGATCGCCGACAGGATCGCGCTCTGCGGTGAGGAGAGCCCCATCACGTTCAGCGCTTGGAGCTGCGGGTAGAGCGTCAGGAACATCGCCGGGATGATGGCGAAGTATTTGGCCACGTCGTTAGCGATGGAGAACGTCGTCAGGGCACCGCGGGTCATCAGAAGCTGCTTGCCGATGCCGACGATCTCGATGAGCTTGGTCGGGTCGCTGTCGAGGTCGACCATGTTGCCGGCCTCGCGCGCCGCCACCGTGCCGGTGTTCATCGCCACGCCGACATCCGCCTGAGCGAGCGCGGGGGCGTCGTTGGTGCCGTCGCCGCACATGGCGACGAGCTTGCCCTCCGCCTGCTCGCGCCGGATCAGCGCCAGCTTGTCCTCGGGGGTGGCCTGGGCGAGGAAATCGTCCACACCCGCCTCCGCCGCGATGGCGGCGGCGGTCATCGGGTTGTCGCCGGTGATCATCACGGTGCGGATGCCCATGCGGCGCAGCTCAGCGAAGCGCTCGCGGATCCCCCCCTTCACGATGTCCTTCAGGTACACGACGCCGAGCAGGCGCCCGTCCTTGGCCACGGCGAGCGGCGTGCCGCCGGCCTTGGCGATGTCCTCGGCGATGGCGCGGATCTCGCCCACGATGTCGGTCTCGGCGGCCGGGTGATAGGCCAGGGCGGCGTTGGAGCCGCGGGTCGCCATCGGCTGCCCGGAAACCGAGGCGATGACGGCCTCGACCGCACCCTTGCGGATGGAGGCGCCCTCCAAATCGACGCCGCTCATGCGCGACTGAGCGGTGAAGGGGACGAAGGTGGCGTTGAGCCCGGCCATGTCGCGGGCGCGGATGCCATATTTCTCCTTGGCGAGCACGACGATGGAGCGCCCCTCCGGCGTCTCGTCGGCGAGCGAGGCGAGTTGCGCGGCATTGGCCAGGTCCTGCTCGGAGACGCTGCGGACGGGGCGGAATTCGGTGGCCTGCCGGTTGCCGAGGGTGATCGTGCCGGTCTTGTCGAGGAGCAGCGTGTCGACGTCGCCCGCCGCCTCGACGGCGCGGCCCGACATGGCCAGGACGTTGAAGCGCACCAGCCGGTCCATGCCGGCGATGCCGATGGCCGAGAGCAGCGCACCGATGGTGGTCGGGATCAAGGTCACGAAGAGGGCCACCAGCACGATGACCGGGATGGACCCGCCGGCATAGCTCGCGAAGCTCGGGATGGTCGCCACCGCGAAGACGAAGACGATGGTGAGGCCGGCGAGCAGGATGTTCAGGGCGATCTCGTTCGGCGTCTTCTGCCGCGCCGCGCCCTCCACGAGGGCAATCATCCGGTCGACGAAGGTCGATCCGGCCGCAGCCGTGATGCGGACCTGGATCTCGTCCGACAGAACCTGGGTGCCGCCCGTGACCGCCGAACGGTCACCGCCGGACTCGCGGATGACCGGCGCCGACTCACCCGTGATGGCCGCCTCGTTCACCGAGGCCACGCCGACGACCACCTCGCCGTCGGAGGGGATGAGATCGCCCGCCTCGACGAGCACCAAGTCGCCAACCTTGAGGGACGTGCCCGGGACGGTCTCGTAGTTGCGGCCCTGTCCCGTCAGGCGCTTGGCCATCATCTCGGTGCGGGTGCGCCTGAGGCTGTCGGCCTGGGCCTTGCCGCGTCCCTCCGCCAGCGCCTCGGCGAAGTTAGCGAATAGCAGGGTGAACCACAGCCAGAGGATGATCTGGCCGGAGAAGAACAGGTCGCTGCCCCCGGTCGCGAGATCGCGGACGAACAGCACGGTGGTCAGCGCGGCCACGACCTCGACGACGAACATGACCGGGTTGCGGATCATGGCGCGGGGGTCGAGCTTCCTGACGGAGCCGATGAGCGCAAGCCCGACCGGGGCGGCGCCGAACAAGGAGGAGGTCTTGCGGGACATGGGGTTTCAGGTGTCCGGAGAGGGGCGAGGAGGCCCGGCGAGCGGCGCCGGGCCTTGCCGGTTCAGGGGGCGGTCGCGCCGCCGGCCCGGGTGAAGGCCGCCACCAGGACGAGGCCACCGAGCAAGGCCACGCCGAGCAGGGCGAGCATGAGGTCAGAGGTCCGCAACGGAGGGGAACCGGTCTGGTCCCGCCGCCGTGCTGGCCGATGCGGCATCGGGTGATGGCGCGGGGCGCGACGGTTCGAGAGGGTGCGGGACATCTCAGCCTCCCGTCGCGAAGGTCTGGCCCGCCGCCCCGGCGAAGTGCTCGACCACCGGGCCGAGCGCCAGCGACGGGAAGAAGGTCAGGCCGCCGATGATGAGCACGACGCCGACCAGCAGGCCGACGAACAGGCCGCCATGGGTCGGGAAGGTGCCGGCGGAAGCCGGCAGCCGCTTCTTGGCGGCGAGCGAACCCGCGATGGCGAGCACCGGGATCTTCACGAAGAACCGGCCCACGAGCATGCCGATGGCGAGCGTGGTGTTGTAGAACAGAGTGTTGGCCGTGAGCCCGCCGAAGGCCGAGCCGTTGTTGGCCGCCGCCGAGGTGTAGGCGTAGAGGATCTCCGTGAAGCCGTGCGGTCCGGCATTGGCGGGCCCGGCGAGCCCGGCCGGCACCACCGTGGCGAGCGCCGTGAAGCCCAGCATCATCAGGGGCAGGCAGAGGATGCCGAGCATGGCCATCTTCACTTCGCGCGCCTCGATCTTCTTGCCGAGATACTCGGGCGTGCGGCCGACCATCAGGCCGGCCACGAAGATCGCCACCACGACGAAGATCAGCATGCCGTAGAGGCCCGCGCCGACGCCGCCGATGATGACCTCGCCGAGTTGCATGTTGAGGAGCGGGATCAGGCCGCCGAGCGCTGTGAAGGAGTCGTGCATGGCGTTGACCGCGCCGCAGGACGCGGCGGTGGTGATCACCGCGAACAGGGCGGATGCGGCAATGCCGAAGCGGACCTCCTTGCCCTCCATGTTGCCGCCGCTCAGTCCGAGGTTGGAGAGGACGCCGTATGCGTTGGCCTCGGCCCAGTAGGTCACCGCGACGCCGACGACGAAGAGCAGGCCCATGGCGGCCAGGATCGCCCAGCCCTGGCGCTCGTCCCCGACCATGCGGCCGAAGACGTTCGTCAGCGCTGCGCCGATCACGAAGATCGACAGCATTTGCAGGAAGTTCGAGAGAGCCGTCGGGTTCTCGAAGGGATGGGCCGCGTTGGCGTTGAAGAAGCCGCCGCCGTTGGTGCCGAGCATCTTGATCGCGACCTGGCTCGCCACGGGCCCGACCGCGATGGTCTGCTTGGCGCCCTCAAGCGTCGTGGCCTCGACGTAGGCGCCGAGCGTCTGCGGCATGCCCTGGGAGACGTAGAACAGGGCCAGCACGATGCAGAGCGGCAGCAGCACGTAGAGGGTCGCACGGGTCATATCGACCCAGAACGAGCCCAGTGTTTTTGTCGAGGCCCGGGCGAAGCCGCGGATCAGCGCCACCGCCACCGCCATGCCGGAGGCGGCCGAGACGAAGTTCTGGTGCGTCAGCCCGAGCATCTGGCTCAGGTACGACAGCGTGGTCTCGCCGCCGTAGGACTGCCAGTTGGTGTTGGTCACGAAGCTCGTCGACGTATTGAAGGCGAGGTCCGGTGCCACCGCAGCTTGGTCGGCTGGGTTGAAGGGCAGCCCCCCCTGCAGGCGCAGGAGTGCGTAGAGCAGGACGAACCCGAGGAGGTTGAAGAGGAGCATCGCCCCGGCGTAGCCGAGCCAAGTCTGCTCCTGGCGGCTGTCGATGCCGGCGACGCGGTAAAGCCTGCGCTCGACGGGGGCGAGCACGGGCGAGAGAAGGGTGCGCTCGCCGGTGAAGACGCGGGTCATGTAGGCCCCGAGCGGCTTCGTGAGCGCCAGGACGACCGCGCAGTAGAGCGCGATCTGCATCCAGCCATTGATTGTCATGGGGGAAGTCCGTGCTCAGCCGCTCAGAACCGCTCGGGGCGGACAAGGGCGTAGGTGAGGTAGGCCAGGAGCCCGGCGGTCACGAGGGCGCCGAGGGCGAGATCGAGGGTCATGGAGGCGTGCCTCAGAGGCGCTCGCAGAGCGCGGCGTAGCCAGCGACCAGGCCGAAGAAGGCGAGGCCGCCGAGCAGGAAGACGATGTCGAGCATGGTGTGTCCGTATCCATTCGGCCCCTCGGCCGCGGACGCGCCGCGACCGACCTGGGCCGGCCCTGAATGTGGACGGGAACCGCGTTAGGGTTCGAGACGGAAAGGGAGGCGATCCTATAAGGATCTCATTAGGATCGGCCCGATTCCGAGCTTCGTCCGGGGCTTCCCGACCATGCCCTCGGTCGCCAGGCGGCCTGCAGCTTGACGCCTGCACGAGGCGCCTCGACGAGCGAAGCGTTCGGCTGTCGAGAGTTGCTCGCAGCAGCCCGCCGACGACCAGTGCTGGGCCTGCTGGGAGACCGCCGCAGCTTCATCTTGAGGAGGCAAGCCATGGCGGCAGGTCGCCGGGCATCCAGCGCCACGGTGCGCTCGTCTTCACCACGTCGCGCAACCCGTTGAACACTGCCCGCAACGGATGCCCGCGCTGGTCCGCCTCCTCGCGCACCAGCATCAGAGATGGGGCGACCGACGCCCGTTCGTCATCGGACACATCGGACGGGTCGGCTTGCCGGCATAGGCTCCTGACCCATCGTCCGAGTCTCCCAGCCGGCAGGTCCATAACAGCCTGCTAGAGCATTTTCCGCGGAAGTGGCTGCCGGTTCCGCGAGAGAAAATGCGGCACGCTCAAGCAGATAGGGCATTTTCCGTGATCACGGATCACGGAAAATGCCCTAGATGGTGAGGTGCCCTCAGTGGCTTCTCGGGCAGAGCGGCTGGAATGGCCGCTTGGCCGCCGAGCGCTGTCATTGGCATGGAAGGGCCGGTCCGGGCGGCCACGACCTCCTCATCGCCGGTGTGCCGGGGGGATGATGAAGCGGGCCGTCCGCCATCGCGGACCGCGAGGGTGACGCGGTCGCGCAACCTCCGCCGGGCGAGGCCTTGAGCTCGTGGCGCAGGGCTCAGCCCGCCGGGATGCCGTGGGCGGTCGGAGCCTCGGCTTGGCCGTCCTTGGTCCACGTGTCCTTGCGCGACGGAAAGGCTCGCGCGATCAGGACGTAGAACAAGGGCGTGACGAACACGGCCAGCACGGTCGCCGTAATCATGCCGCCGAGCACGCCGGTGCCAATGGCCCGCTGGCTGTTCATGCTGGCTCCCGTCGCGATGGCGAGCGGCACCACGCCCAGGATGAAGGCGAAGGAGGTCATCACGATGGGTCTGAAGCGCAGTTCGCACGCCTCCAGCGCCGCCTCGCGCACGGACCGGCCCTGCTGGACGAGGTCCTTGGCGACCTCGATGATGAGGATGGCGTTCTTCGCCGTCAGGCCGATCACCGTGATCAGGCCGACCTTGAAGTAAACGTCGTTCGGCATGTCCCGCAGCAGCATGGCGAAGACCGCGCCGACCACGCCGGTCGGCACCACGAGCAGCACGGCGAGCGGGATCGACCAGCTTTCGTAGAGTGCGGCGAGGCAGAGGAAGACGCAGAACAGCGCCAGCGCGAGCAGGTAGATCGCCTGCGAGCCCGAGAGCTTCTCCTGCAGCGATTGCCCGGTCCAGGCGAAGTCGAAGCCCGGCGGCAATTGCCCGGCGAGGCGTTCCATCTCGGCCATGGCATCACCGCTCGCATAGCCCGGGGCGGCGATGCCAGAGATCTTGATGCTCGGGTAGCCGTTGAAGCCCACGACCTGCGACGGGCCCATCGCCCACTGCACCCGCGCGAAGGATTGCAGCGGCACCATCTGGCCCTTGGCGTTGCGAACGTTGAGATCGAGCAGATCCTCCGCCTTCATCCGCCGGGACGCCTCGGCCTGGACGATGACCCGCTGCATCCGCGCTTGGTTCGGGAAGTCGTTGACGTAGGCCGAGCCGAGGCTCGTCGAGAGCGCGTCGTTGATGTCGGCGAAGGTGACGCCGAGCGCGTTGGCCTTCTGCCTGTCGAGGACGAGCTCGATCTGCGGCGCGGTCGGCAGGCCCTCGACGTAGACACCCTGCAGGATCGGGCTCTGGCTCGCCGCCTTGAGCAGCTGGTCGCGCGCCGCCGCCAGCGCCGCGTGGCCCTGTTGCGCCTTGTCCTGGAGGCGGAAGGCGAAGCCGCTGGAATTGCCAAGCGAGTCGATGGCCGGCGGCGAGAGCGACATGGCGATGGCGTCGGGCATGCCTCCGAGCGCGGCGTTGGCGCGGGCTGCGATCGCGTCGGCGCCGTCGTTCGGCCCGCGCTCGCCCCAGGGTTTCAACCCGACGAAGTTAAGCGCCGCGTTCTGGCCCTGGCCGGAGAAGCCAAACCCGAGGAGCAGCGTCTGATTGTCGATGCCGGGCTCCTTGGCGAAGTGCTCCTCGATCCGCTTGGCCACGTCGAGGGTTCGCCCGGTAGCCGCTTCCGGCGGGGTCTGCGCATCGACGATGACGTAGCCCTGGTCTTCGGTCGGCAGGAAGCTCGACGGCATGCGCAGGTAGCCCCAGCCGAGGGCGGAGACGAGCACGGCGTAGACGAGGAGCGCCCGCACCGGTCGGCGCAGCAGGCTCGCGACGCCGGATCGGTAGGCCAGCGTGCCGGCCCGGAAGCGGCGGTTGAACCAGCCGAAGAATCCGCCCTTGGCGTGGCCCTGCCCCTTCTCGACGGGCTTGAGCAGGGTGGCGCAAAGGGCGGGGGTCAGGGACAAAGCCAGGAAGGCCGAGAAAGCGATGGAGGTCGCCATGCTGACCGCGAACTGGCGGTAGATCACCCCGACCGACCCTGGGAAGAAGGCGAGCGGCACGAACACGGCGACCAGCACCGAGGTGATACCGACGATAGCGCCGGTGATCTGACCCATGGCCTTGGCGGTGGCCTCCCGCGGAGGAAGCCCTTCCTCGCCCATGATGCGTTCGACGTTCTCGACCACAACGATGGCGTCATCGACGAGGATGCCGATGGCGAGCACCATGCCGAACATGGTCAGCACGTTGATCGAGAAGCCAGCGACCAGCAGCGCGCCGCAGGTGCCGAGCAGGGCGACCGGCACGACGATCGTGGGGATGAGAGTGTAGCGGACGTTCTGCAGGAACAGGAACATCACCGCGAAGACCAACGCCATCGCCTCGGCCAGCGTCATCAGCACCTTCTTGATCGATACCTCGACGAAGGGCGTGGTGTCGTAGGGCACCGTGACGCTCACGTTGGCCGGCAGCGTACGCTGGAGCTGGGCGAGCTTCGCCCTGACGCCGCTGGCGGCGGCGAGGGCGTTCGCGCCCGGGGCGAGCTGGATGCCGATGCCGGCGGCGGGGCGCCCGTCGAGGCGGGTCTGCATGGTGTAGGACTGGCCGCCGAGTTCGACCTCGGCGACATCGCGCAGGCGCACCAGCGAACCGTCCGGGTTGGCGCGCAGCACGATCTCCCCGAACTCGGCGACACTGGTGAGCTGACCCTTCACCAGGACGTTGGCGGCGATGCGCTGGTCCGGCATTGCCGGCTGCGCGCCGACGATGCCGGAGGCCACCTGCGCGTTCTGCGCGCCCACGGCGGCCGTGACGTCGCCCGGCGTCATGCCGAAGCCGACGAGCTTGACCGGATCGATCCAGATGCGCAGCGCCTTCTCGGACGAGAACAAGGTCGCCCGGCCGACGCCCGGCACCCGCCGCAACTCGCCGAGGAGGCGGCGGGCAGCGAGGTCGCCGAGATCGGATTCGCTCAAGGCACCGTCCTTCGACGAGACGGTGACGAACTGGAGGAAGCTGGTGCTGGCCTCCTCGACGACGACACCCTGCTGGGTCACCGCGCGCGGAAGGCGCGCCTCGATGCGCTTGATCCGGTTCTGGACCGCGACCGTCGCCTTCGACGGGTCCGAGCCCGGCGCGAAGGAGGCCATGATCTGCGCCATGCCGGAGGTGTCGCTGGTACTCTCGAAGTACATCAGCCCCGGGATGCCGTTGAGCTCCTCCTCGATGATGCGGGTGACGCCGTCGTAGAGCCGCTCCGGCGGGGCGCCCGGATAGGTCGCCGTCACCTGGATCGTGACCGGGGCGACGTCCGGGTATTGCGAGACCGGCAGGTAGGCGATGGAGATCGCCCCCACCAGCATGATGAAGATGGAGACTGCCCAGGCGAAGATCGGGCGCTCGATGAAGAAGCGGGTCATGGTGGTGCGATCCTGGCGGTCCGGTTCCGGCGGCGGTCAGGGCTTCACGGAGGCCGAAGACGTCCGGGGCACCTGCCAGGGTGACGGGTTGACCGCGATGCCGGGCTGCAGCCTCTGGAAGCCCTCGACCACAACGGTCTCGCCGGTCTTGAGACCGTCTTCGACGATCCAGCCGGCATCCGTCAGCGCCCCCGCCCGAACGGGCCGCAGCCCCACGGTCCTGTCGTCGCCGACCACGTAGACCTGCGCGACGCCGGCGCTCGACCGCTGGATCGCTTGGGCCGGGACGATGACCGCGCCCGGTCGCATGCCCTGCGCGACGCGGACGCGGACATAGGTGCCCGGAAGCAGGGCGACCTTCGGGTTCGGGAACGTGGCGCGGAGGCTGACCTGGCCGGTTCCGGGGTCGACGCTCACGTCCGTGAACAGCAGGCGCCCGGCGTCGGTATGGAGCGAGCCGTCCGGGAGGACCAAGTGTACCTCCGTCTCCTCCTTCCCCGAGACGCGCTCGGCGAGCCGGCTCGGATCGACGGCAGGGGCGTTGAAGTCGGCGAAGATCGGGTCGACCTGCTGGATCAACGCGAGCTTGGTCGCGTCGCCCTGGCCGACCAGCGCCCCTTCTGTCACGAGGGCCCGGCCGATGCGGCCGGCGATGGGCGCGCGCACCGTGGCGTAGTCGAGGTCGATCCGGGCGCGGGCGAGCTGTGCCTTGGCGCTCGCGACGTCGGCCTCGGCCTGGCGCAGGGCGGCGATGGCGATGTCCTGCTGGGCGGCGCTCGCTGCCTGACGCTCCAGCAGCGTCTCGGTGCGCTCCGATTGGCGCTGCGCCTGAACCTTGGTCGCCTCGGCCCGGGCGAGCGCGGCGGCCTTGGCGTCGACCTCGGCCCGGTAGACGGCAGGGTCGATCCGGAAGAGGACGTCGCCCTTGGCCACGAGGCTGCCTTCCTCGAAGGCGCGCTCCTGGATGATGCCGGAGACCTGGGCCCTGACCTCGGCAACACGCGTCGATGTCAGGCGGCCCGGCAGGTCGAGCGTGCGCGGCACCGAGACCGCCTCGGCCGTGACCGTCGAGACGTCGGGGGCTGCATCCGCCGCTCCGGTCCCGCCCGCGGGCTGGCCGTCCGCCGCCGGCTTGCAGCCCTGCAGGACGAGGATGGCGAGGCAGGCAGCGGCGAGCCCCGGGCCACGGCGGAATGCGGTTGAGGTTGGCATGAGGAATCGTCCGTTAATGCCGGGCCGTCGGGCTGCCTTGCGCACGAGACGCGCATCGGCGCCGTCGCGCGTGCTTGGCCGCCATCTCGCCATAGGCGGTGTCGTGCTTGTCCGGGGTGTGAGCCGCGGCAAGTTCGGTGGAAGAGGACTGCGCCATCGTTCAGGCCCGGTCGTCGCCCGTCGCTTCCGGTCGCCCGGCCAAGGTCATGGCGACGAGACGCTCCCGGAGCGCGTCGAGCGCGGGTACGGGGTCGCTCGGCTTCTCGCGCACGAGATAGGCGAGCCAGGCGCCGTCGGCGGCAAGCCGGACGAATTCGAGGTCGGCCCCGCCGTCGGTATCGTCATGGCGGCGCAGTCGCTCCGCGAACCAGTCCGACACCATCCGGCGCAAGGCCGGCTCGGCGAGAATCGAGATGTGCAGGGCAGCCCACTGGCTGCCATGGGTCATCATCGGGTCGTGCAGGGTGATGTCGACATAGGCGCGCGTGTAGCGTCCGTACGGCTCGGGATCCCTCGCCATCGCCGCGTCGATCTCGGCGTCGAGCTGCTTGATCAGGTCGGAGACGACGCCCTCGACCAGGGCCTGCTTGCTCGCGAAATGATGGAACAGGGCCCCCTTGGTCACGCCAGCGGCCTTGCAGACGCCCTGCACCGTGACCGCGGCCAGACCTTGCTCCAGGGCGAGCTTGGCGGCGCAATCGAGGAGGGTACGCCGGACGAACTCGGGTTGCTTCTTGCGATGATAGGCGGTCGCCATGGTCGTTGCCCGATGACGCCATGGCGCCCTTCGTCAACATGATACCGACCTGACGGTATCTTTCAAGGGCGGACTGCGTCTCGTGATACATCGTAGCGTCCAGCAAGCTTGCCGGCACCGAGGCACCTCTCGGGGTTCATCGGTCGCTTGCGTGCCCCAACATCCCGATGTCACAGCTTTCATGATGGATCGTCGCGGCGCGGGAATGGCGTTCCCCGGTATCCACTTGCCTGTCGGTATGATGTCGGCGGCGCTGCGGCGTTTGGGGCATCGTGGGAGAAATGGGCCGCCATTCGGATCGAGCATCGGCGCCTGTCATCGGCGCGGCGCGGACATCCAGGGAGTGGGACCATTTCCTGAGCGCAGGACAAGACAATCAAGCCGGAAGAAGAGCATCCTCTACGGCCAAGCTTATACACATAGATTAATTCTCCAGCCCCCGCCATTTCTTTTCGTCGATCAGGATAGTTTTCGCAGAACCCTTTCGACACTTGCGACGTTTCGGGCGTCTCAAGTTTCGGAGGTTACGTCATGAAGACGCTTGCAATCGGTCTCGCCGCCCTGCTGATGAGCACGTCGGTCTACGCGCAGAGCGCGGCGACCGGAGGGATGGAGCGGGGCGGCATGGGTGCCGGATCCGAACAATCGGCGCGGTCCGGCGGTGAGCGCGGTGCTCAAGCCAAGAGTGGAGAGGCCAAGGGCGGAGCGGCCATGGCCGGTGAGCGCAGCGGCGCCCGGGGCGATCTGGGCAAGGATACGGCCAGGGACAGCGCGTCGCGAGGTGAGGCGAACCGTGGCGAGGCGAACCGTGGGGAGGCGAGCCGTGGGGACATGGCCCGCAGCGAGCGCGGCTCGGACAGGAGCGTCGGCGCCCGGGCCGGCCGCGACACCGCCGAACGCGGCGAGCGGCGCGACGAGATCCGCAGCGGGCGCAGCGCGCGGGGGATGGATCGCACCCATGACCGCACCCATGTCAGCAGCCGCACGGATGTGCGCTCCACCACCGTCGATGGCGGCTACCGCCGCGAGGGGCGCTACGTCTTCATCGGCGGGCGCCGCGTCGTGTACGGCTCCCCCGAATATCGCCGCCTGATCGTCACCGAGCACCGCAGCACCGGCCCGCGCCGCTACGTCACGATCCGCGGCCAGCGGGTGATCTACGGCTCGCCCGAATACCGTCGCCTCGTCAGCGTCGGCGAGAAGCGCCGCTACGTGACGATCCGTGGCCAGCGGGTGATCTACGGCTCGCCCGAATATCGCCGCCTCGTCACTGTCGGCGAGGAGCGCCGCTACGTGACGATCCGCGGCCAGCGCGTCCTTTACGGGTCGCCCGAGTATCGCCGCCTCTCCACCACCGTCTCGACCACCGAACGGCGCGGCGGCACTGTCAATGCCGGCTTCAGCCAGCGCAGCGAGACCCGCGGCGCGGCGACCCGCACCGATCTGCGCAGCCGCAGCAGCGAAACCCGCGGCAGCGAGCGCGAGGGGATGCGCAACGCCGATCAGGCCCGTGGGGCCGAGCGCGGCGGGCGCTCGATGGAGCAGGGCCGTGGGGCCGAGCGTGACGGCATGCGCAATGCCGGGATGCGCGGTGAGGGCCAGGCGCGCGACAACGCCCGCAACGTCTCCGATCAGGGCGACCGCATGGGCAACACGACCGGCGGCAACCGTGGCGGCGGCATGCAGCGCGGCGGTAGCGAGTCGGGTGCGCGCGGCGGCGAGGGCGGCGCCGGGATGGGCAACCGCTGACGCGCAGGGGCTGCCCCCCCGATCGACAAGGGGTACCGGAGCGCGGCTCCGGTACCCTTTTTCACGGGCGCAGGAAGTCGATCAGCGCCGCATTGACCGCCTCGGGCAGATCGTGCTGCACCCAATGGGTCGCCTCGGGGAAGCGCTGCAGGCGGCCCCGCTCGCACAGGGCGAGGCTGGCCGTGGCGAGGCCGGGTTGGAGCGCTTGGTCACGCTCGCCCCACAGGATCAGCGTCGGCGCGGCGACCTTCGGCGGGTGCCGGTCGCGGGGCAGGCGAGCCAGCGCCCGATACCAGCCGAGCATCGCCGTCACCGCGCCGGGGCGCAGCCACTCCCGCGCATAGGCGTCGAGATCGGCCTCGCCGAAAGTGCCGGAATCGCTGGAGCGCCGCATCAGCTCCCGCAGGAGATGGCCGTTCCGTACCGTCAGCAGCCGTTCCGGCAACAGGGGGAGTTGGAAGGCGCCGGCATAGGCGCTGCGCAGCACCTGTCCCGGATGGCGCCGGAGATAGGGGCCGAACACGCCGGGATGGAAGGCGTTGAGCACCGCCAGCCGCTCCACCCGCTCGGGGAAGAAGCTCGCCGTCCAGAACGCGACGAGGCCGCCCCAATCATGCCCGACGAGGCGGAAGCGGGTCACGCCGCAGGCATCGGCCAGGGCGATCACGTCGCGGGCGAGCCGGTCGAGATGGTAGGCGGCGATTCCCTTGGGCCGGTCGCTGAGTCCGTAGCCGCGCTGGTCGGGGATGAGGAGGCGCAGGCCGCTCTCCGCCAGGGGACCGATCTGGTGCCGCCAGCCGAACCAGAATTCCGGAAATCCGTGCAGCAGGATCGTCGGCGGCCCGTCGCCCGGCCCCGCCTCGGCGAGGTGCAGCCGCAGGCTTCCGAGGGCGACGTGACGATGGCTGACGACCGGATCGGGCATGGGGTTTCCGGGCAGGCGGGCGGGGAGAGGGGACGAGGGCGATACCGGGCCAACCCGATGAGCGCGGCGCGGTTCGGGCGCAGCACCCTTCCGGTGGGAGCGCGCTATAGTGAAGGCGTATCACGGGAGACGCCCTCGCCGATGCTCCGCCTCCTCGCGCCCGCCCGCCTGTTGTCCTGCCTCGTCTGGGCCTGCCTGCTGGTGCCCGGCCTCGCCGAGGCCCGGCCCTTCACCGATGCGGCCGGGCGCCGGGTCGAGGTGCCGGAGCGCATCACCCGCGTGCTCGCCGCCGGCCCGCCCGCCGCGGTGCTGCTCTACACCCTGGCCCCGGGCAAGATGGTCGGCTGGCCGCGGGCGCCGAGCCCCGAGGAGAAGGCCTTCCTCAGCCCCGATACCCGCGATCTCCCGGCCTATGGGCGGCTGACGGGACGGGGCAACACGGCCAATGTCGAGGCGGTGCTCGCCCTCAAGCCCGACCTCATCATCGATGTCGGGTCGGTCGGGCCGACCTACGCTTCCCTCGCCGACCGGGTCCAAGCCCAGACCGGCATTCCCTATCTGCTGCTCGACGGCAGCTTCAAGGCGACGCCGGAGACCTACCGGAGCCTCGGCGCCCTCATCGGCACGGAGACCGAGGCGGAGGCGCTGGCAGGGGAGGCGGATAGGATCCTCAAGGCGGTGGCGGAAGCGGTCGCCGCCGTGCCGGAGGAGAAGCGCCCGCGGGTCTATTACGGGCGCGGCCCGCGCGGGTTGGAGACGGGCCTGGCCGGCTCGATCAACACCGAGATCATCGAGGCCGCGGGCGGGCGCAACGTGGCGGCGGCCGGCGCCGGGGGGCTCGCCTCCGTCTCGCCCGAGCAGGTCCTGGTCTGGAACCCGGACATCGTCATCGCCCTCGACCCTGGCTTCCCCAAGGCTGCCGCCGCCGATCCGTTCTGGAGCGGGCTGAAGGCCGTGCGCGAGGGCCGCGTCCACGCCGCGCCGACGCTGCCCTTCGGCTGGATCGACGCGCCGCCGGGCGTCAACCGCCTGATCGGCCTGCGCTGGCTCGCCGGTCTGTTCTTCCCCGAGCGCTTCTCGCAGACACTCGGGGACGCGGTGCGAGACTTCTACCGGCGCTTCTACCGGGTGGAGCTGGAACCGGCGCAGCTCGACCGGCTGCTGCGCGAGGCCGCCGGGCCGGGGCCGACCCGGTGAGCGACAGCGCGCGCGTCGCCGCGCCCGCCCGGACGCGGCTGCGCGGCCTCGGGCTCGGGGTGCTGGCCCCCGCCGCCCTGGTCCTCCTCGTGCTGGTCTCCCTCGGCATCGGCCGCTACCCCGTGCCCCTCGCCGACGTGGTGTCGATCCTCGCCGCCAAGCTTCTCGGCACCAAGCTCCTCGGCACCCCGGCCGCGCTCGATCCGGCGATGCAGACCGTGGTGCTGCAGGTGCGCCTGCCGCGGGTGCTCGGGGCGCTGGTGGTCGGGGCCGGGCTCGCGGCGGCGGGGGCGACCTATCAGGGGCTGTTCCGCAATCCCCTGGTCTCGCCGGATATCCTGGGTGTCTCGGCGGGGGCGAGCCTCGGGGCGGTGCTCGGCATCGTCCTGTCCCTGCCGGTGGCGGCGATCCAGGGGCTCGCCTTCGCCGGGGGACTGGCCGCGGTCGGCACGGTCTACGCCATCGGCTTCGCGGTGCGCCGGCACGATCCGGTGCTGACCCTGGTGCTCGCGGGCGTCGCCGTCGGGGCGCTGCTCGGGGCCGGCATCTCGCTCTTGAAGGTGGTCGCCGATCCCTACAACCAATTGCCCGCCATCACCTTCTGGCTGCTCGGCAGCCTCGCCTCGGCCACGCCCGGCGATCTCGGCGCGATCCTGCCCGCCATGGGGCTCGGACTCGCGCCCCTGGTGCTGCTGCGCTGGTGCATGAACCTGATGAGCCTCGGCGACGAGGAGGCCCGCGCCCTGGGGGTTGAGACGCGCCGGATTCGCCCGGTCCTGGTGGCCGGCGCGACCCTGGTCACCGCCGCCGCCGTCTCGGTGACGGGGGTGATCGGCTGGGTCGGGCTGATCGTGCCGCACGTCGCCCGCTTGCTGGTCGGGCCGGATTTTCGCCGCCTGCTGCCGGCCTCGCTGCTGCTGGGAGCGGCCTATCTCACGGCGGTCGATCTCCTGGCCCGCACGGTGGCCAGCATCGAGGTGCCGCTGGGTATCCTCACCGCGCTCGTCGGGGCGCCGTTCTTCCTCTGGCTGCTGGCCACCGGCAGGCGGGGCTGGGCCTGATGCTGGACATCCACGATCTCGCCTTCGGCTATGGCACCCGCGCGGTCGGAACGGGCATCACCCTGAGATTGGAGCCGGGCGAGGCGCTCTGCCTGCTCGGGCCGAATGGCGGCGGCAAGACCACCCTGTTCAAAACCTTGCTCGGGCTGCTGCGCCCGCTCGCCGGCCGCGTCCTTCTCGACGGCACCGACCTCGCCACCCTGCCGCGCCGTGCGATCGCGCAAGCGATCGCCTACGTGCCGCAGGCACATGCCGCCCTCTTTCCCTTCACCGTGCGCGACGTGGTGCTGATGGGCCGGGCGAGCCGGCTCTCCACCTTCGCCAGCCCCGGCCCGGCCGACCGGGCGGCGGCGGAGCGGGCGCTCGCCGCCTTGGGCATCGGGCATCTGGCGGAGCGGATCTATACCGAGATCAGCGGCGGCGAGCGCCAGCTCGCCCTGATCGCCCGGGCCCTCGCAAGCGAGCCGCGTCTCCTGGTGATGGACGAGCCGACTGCCAGCCTCGATTTCGGCAATCAGGCCCGGGTCCTCTCGCAGATCCGGCGGCTGTCGGATCTCGGCATCGCCGTGGTGCTCTCCACCCACGATCCCGGCCACGCCTTCCTCTGCGCCGACCGGGTCGCGCTGCTGCATGGCGGCCGGCTCGTCGCGCTCGGCCCTCCGGCGGAGACCGTGACGCCGGACAGCCTGCGGCTGCTCTACGGTGTCGAGGTCGCGGTGGTGCCGCTGCCGGAGCAGGGCCGAACGGTCTGCACGCCGCTGATCGGGTGAGACGGCTTCCACTCCATCGCAGCGGCGGCCGTCTCGGAGCCCGCGCGGCGCGTGAGCGATGACGCCATCCGCCATCCCCAAGGGATCGACCGGATGTCGAGCAAGCGCGCGGAAACGCCGACCGCTCCTGAGCGTTCAAGCCTCGGCGCTGGTTGGGCGCAATGTCGGGCGCAATGGAGCGGAGGGCAGCGATGGCGGACGAGACCGAGCAGCTCGGCCTGCTCATGGCCGTGTTCGAACTGGCCCTCGCCCGGCTGTTCGAGACGAGCCCCGAGGGCGGCCGGGCGCGCGACCTGTTCGTGGAGGATGTCCGGCGGCTGCTGGCCGATACGCGCGAACTCCAGGGCGACTCGCCGGCGGCGCAGACCTACGAAGCCCTGCTCCGGCGCCTCGGGGCGACCCATCCCGGCGATCCCGACGGAATCGGCGTGGTTCCGACGCCGGAACGGGGGGCGCCGCCCGTCGGTGCGGGCGTTTGAGAGCTGTTTGGCGCGCAAGCGCCGCATCGCGGCATGGGCGGCCGATTTTTCTTCCACCCGCGATCCTCATCCTGAGATGCTGGAGCGCAGTGCAGGCCTCGAAGGAGGGATCCAGACGTCTTCGCGCGCTCTGGAACCCTTCTTGGAGGCTCATTGACGTCCGCATCTCAGGACGAGGGCATGGGTTGGATCATCGACAGGCCTCGGTCACATAGACCCTGGCGAATGAAGCGCTGGCACGAGGAGGACAACCGACCATGAGCGAAGACTCAGCCCCCCCGAAACTGGCCGGCATCCTGACCTTCCCGCCGGAGGTCGTGGCCGCCCTCGACGAGCATTGCGCCGTCGAGCGGCTGCCGCGCGACCGGGCGATCTGCGAGATCGTCGCGGAATATCTGCGCTTCAAGGGCTATCTGCGGACGCGGCCCGCCCACGAGCACCGCTCGCCCCAGGGCGAGAAGCCGGAAGGGGTTTGAGGGATGGCGACCTCGTTCAAGGGCCTCTTCCTCTGCCCGCCGAAGCAGCCGCGCCCGAGCCATGTCCGGGTCCGGGACGCGGAGGGCGGCGAGGGTACGCTCCCGCTGGAGGAGTACGAGGCCC
>DYYG01000038.1 GCA_020741775.1 Methylorubrum populi | reverse complement strand
CACCACGACACACACCATCCGCACCGGCCCAGCCAAACACAGCCCGCATGGCCAAAAGCCGCGCGGGCTTTTTGATGTTCGGAACTGCGCGGCGGTGCCAATCCCGGCTCGAGAGGGGAGGGGGCGTTTTCCGTCTACCGTCGGCTTCTCGCACCCCGAAACAGGCGATCCTGCCGCGCGATCAGGCCGAACGGACTGCCCCACTTCGAACAACCGGGACGGACGCTCTTGGGCGGTTAGAGGCGGGGTGGGTCGATACGCCTCCGGCCGAACTTCCCTCTGCGCGAGTTCAGACAGAGGCTGGAGTCCGACCGGATCGCCGGCGCATCCTGCTCACCGAAATCACCGGCGACGGTTACCGCTTGAGGGCACCGGACGAGGGTGGAAGCCAGTCTTGGGAATTACAGGCCGACGGGGCACCCGTCGGGCGCGGCCTCGCCCCGAGGGGCGAGAGCCGTTGCGTTGGGAGAGGACGCGTCCGCCGGATCGACACGCCCGGCGGTGACGGGCTTCAGGCGCGGACGACTGGCTTGGCCTTGAGGGCGGCGGCGAGCGCCTTGAGTTGGCGGTCGAGGTCGGCCAATTCGTTGAGGGCGATGGTCTTGTGACCGGCCTTCACCGCGCGCTCGATGTCGCTGACCTGCGAGGAGGCCATGCGCTTCAGTTCGGTGGCGAGTTGGTCCCTGGTCATCGGCGCTCCTTTCATCACCAGGCTCGGTGGCCCGGTGATAGGGGCTTAGGCTTAACCGGGGGTTTTCTTCGCCCCTTCTCCGTTCACCGTTCCGGCCGTCGATGCCCTTGGCCGGCGCGCCGGCCAAGGGCCAGGGCCAGACCAGCGCCCGCGACGGCGAGGCCAATCCCGCTCAGGGTCGAGGCGGAGGGCAGACCCTTGCGCGTCAGCCAGCCGCCCCTCGCCGTGGTGCCCTCGGGCAAAGGCGTCCGCAGCGCTCCATGCGTCACCGGCGCGGGGCCCGCCCGGTCGAGGGCACGGTGGAGGGCGGCCCCCATCAGATGTTCTGTCGGCCCCGGCGCCAGGGCATAGGCCATCTGCGCCGCGCGGGCGGGCCACCCGACGGAGATCTCGTCGCGGGGATGGCGCGCGACATGCACCAGCGTCGCAGCCACCTCCTCGGGCGCGTAGAGCAGCGGACCGGGATCGACTGTCCGGCCCGAAACATTGGCGCCATGCACGAAGCCAGGGGTGTCGACCATAGCTGGGAACACACCGCAGACATGGATGTGGGGATGGCGTCGCATCTCCTGGCGCAGGCTCGCGGTGAGACCGCGCAGGCCGAACTTGCTCGCCGTGTAGGCGGCGGCGAAGGGCGTCGGCGCCCAGCCGCCGAGGGAAATCATATTAATGAGGATGCCGCTGTCCCGGTCGAGGAAGCGGGGCAGGGCGGCGTAGGCCCCGTGCAAGGTTCCGAGCAGGTTCACCTCGATGGTGCGTCGGTGCAGGTCGAGCGGCGCGTCCTGGAACGGGCCGAATACGCCGGTGCCGGCATTGTTGATCCAGACATCGATCCGGCCGAAGCGCTTCTCCGCCGCCCGCGCCAGAGCCTCGACCGCCTCCGGATCGGTGACATCGGTTGGCACCGCCAGGGCCGCCGGTCCGAGCCGGGTGCATTCCTCGGTCAGCCGTTCGAGCGGTTCCCGGCGCCGGGCTGCCGCCACGACATGGGCGCCGGCGCGGGCGAAGGCGAGGGAGGCGGCGCGGCCGATGCCGCTCGACGCGCCGGCGATGACGACGACGGCTCCGTGCAGGGTCTTCACAGCGATCTCCCGATCAAGGCGCCCGCCCTGGAGGGGCGGACGCATCCATTCGGCCTTCCGGAAAATCAGATGATCGGCTTGCCGCCGGTCACTGCCACCGTGGCGCCGGAGACGTAGCTCGACTCGTCGGAGGCCAGCATGACGTAGATCGGCGCCAGCTCCTTCGGCTGGCCCGGCCGCTTCATCGGTACCTGCGAGCCGAACTGTTTCACCTTCTCCGCCGGCATGGTCGAGGGGATCAGCGGCGTCCAAATCGGGCCGGGCGCGACACAATTCACCCGGATGCCCCGCTCGGCCAGCATCTGCGCCAGCCCGCCGGTGTAGTTCTGGATCGCGCCCTTGGTGGTGGCGTAGGCGAGCAATTGTGGGCTCGGCGTGTCCGCATTGACCGAGGTGGTGTTGATGATGGCCGCGCCCTCGCGCATGTGCGGTAGCACGGCCTTGGTCAGGTAGAACATCGCGTGGATGTTCACGCGAAAGGTCTTCTCCCACTCCTCGTCGGAGATCTCTTCCGGATCGGTGAAGGTCGCCTGATGCGCGGCATTGTTGATGAGCACGTCGACCCCTCCGAAGGCCTCCACCGCCCGCTCGACGATGCGCTTGCAATGGACCGCGTCGCCGATATTGCCCGGCACCAGCACGGCCTTGCGGCCCGCCTCCTCGATCAGGCGGCGGGTCTCCGCCGCATCCTCCTCCTCGTCGAGGTAGGAGACCAGCACGTCCGCCCCCTCGCGGGCGAAGGCCAGGGCCACGGCGCGGCCGATGCCGGAATCCGCCCCGGTGATGATGGCTTTCTTGCCCTCCAGGCGGCCGGATCCCTTGTAGCTCGTCTCACCGTGATCGGGCTTCGGATCCATCGCCCGCGTCGAACCTGGCATCGGTTGTGGCTGATCGGGAAAAGGGGGCTTGGGGAAGGATTCCATCGGCCTGACTCCGGTGCGTTCAAATGCGGGGCAGCTGTGGGGAACGTGCCCGGACAACCCCGCCGGGCGGGTGGGGTTCGGCCGGAATTTCGCGCGGATGCCGGCCCTCCCTCCGCTGCCGGGCGCGTTGATGGAGGCGCGCCGGACGCCGGACAGGCGGCCTGCGCGTTCACTGCGAGGAGGAGAGGGACGAGCGGATGCAGGCTGAGCGGGCCGTCGAGAGGCGGGTGGGAGAGGGCCGAGCGGAACGGGCCGTCGAGGACGCGGTGCGGACGGAAGCCGCCGTCGCGGAGACGCGCAGGGCCGACCGCGACACCAGCCGCATCCGCTGGCTGCGCGATCAGGTCACGCGGCTGCGCAAGCGGCTGCCCCTGCGCCGCCGCTTCTCCGGCGGCCTCGCGCACGGCGTGATGTCGGCGGTGGCCGCCCTTCTCGCCTATCTGCCGACCCAGTTTCTCGGCTTGCGCGAGGGCTTCTGGGCCGCGATCACCGCCGTCGCCGTCGCGCAGACTGAGTTCGGCGCGACCCGCTCGACCGCCCGCGACCAGTTCACCGGAGCCGCCGTCGGTGGTGTCGTCGGCCTCGGCGCCTATCTCGGCCTCGGCCCGTCACTGCCGACCTACGCTGCGGCGGTGGTCCTCGCCATTCTCGTCTGCTGGCTCGTCAACGTGGCGAGCGCCTGCCGGCTTGCCGCCATCACTACGACGATCATCCTGCTCGTGCCCCATCTCGGGCCGGTCGAGCGCATGGCCGGCTCACGGGTGATCGAAGTCGGCTGGGGGGTCTGCGTCGCCATCGTCACGGTCTGGCTCGTCACCCGCCTGAACCAGCGGATCGGGATCAAGCTGTAACGTCGGACGTCGCACGGCCGTACCTGCGCTCTCGGAACTTTGCTCTCGGAACTTGGCCGTAGCCGGCCGGAGTTCCCTGCGGCGGTGCCACCGAAGGCATCGCTTCCGTGAACTTCCGAGGACTTTTCATGAAAGCACTGTGCTGGCACGGCAAGGGTGACATCCGCTGCGACACGGTGCCGGACCCGTCGATCGAGGACTCCCGCGACGTCATCATCAAGGTGACGTCCTGCGCCATCTGTGGCTCCGACCTCCACCTGATGGACGGCCAGATGCCGACGATGAAATCGGGCGACGTCCTCGGCCACGAATTCATGGGCGAGGTCGTCGAGACCGCACCGGGCTTCACCAAATTCAAGAAGGGGGACCGCATCGTCGTCCCCTTCAACATCAATTGCGGCGAGTGCCGCCAGTGCAAGCTCGGCAATTGGTCGGTCTGCCAGCGCTCGAACCGCAACGCTGAGATGGCCGCCGCGCAGTTCGGCTTCACCACCGCCGGCCTGTTCGGTTACTCGCACATCACGGGCGGCTACTGGGGCGGTCAGGCCGAGTATGTGCGCGTGCCGATGGCCGATGTGGCGCCGATGAAGGTGCCGGACGGCATGGACGACGAATCCGTCCTGTTCCTCACCGACATCCTGCCGACCGGCTGGCAGGGCGCCGAGCATTGTGAGATCAAGGGAGGCGAGATCATCGCCGTCTGGGGCGCGGGGCCGGTCGGATTGTTCGCGATCCAGTCGGCCAAGATCATGGGCGCCGAGCGCATCATCGCCATCGACACCGTGCCCGAACGCTTGGCGCTGGCCCGGAAATACGGTGCGACCGACATCATCGACTTCGCCAAGGACAATGTGTTCGAGCGGATCAAGGAGATCAGCAAGGGCGAGGGCGCCGACGGCGTGATCGACTGTGTCGGCATGGAGGCCAGCGCCGGCCACGGCTTCTCAGGGATCGTCTCGACCTTGCAGGAGAAACTGACCTCGACCGAGCGGCCCTACGCCCTGATGGAGGCGATCAAGGCGGTGCGCCCCTGCGGCATCGTTTCGGTGCCCGGCGTCTATGGCGGACCGATCCCCCTCAACATGGGCGCGATCGTCCAGAAGGGGCTGACCCTCAAGAGCGGCCAGACCCATGTGAAGCGCTACCTCGAACCGCTGACGAAGCTGATCCAGCAGGGCAAGTTCGACACTGCCTCGCTCATCACCCATCGCTCCACCGATCTCGCGGACGGGCCCGACCTCTACAAGACGTTCCGCGACAAGAAGGATGGCTGCGTGAAGGTCGTGTTCCACCCGAACTGAGCCGGCAGAGGAAAGAGCGGGATCCGGAGCGAGCCATGGCAGGCAATCAAGGTCTGAAGTTCGGCGCCCTCGGGGCGAAGGCGGTGCATCTCTGCGTCGACGCGCAGCGGATGTTCTCCGAAGAGACCGACTGGCACACGCCCTGGCTCGCCCGGATCCTGCCGAATATCGAGCGGCTCGCCGCCGCGCACCCGGAGCGGACGGTGTTCACCCGCTTCGTGCCCATCCGCTCCCCCAAGGAGGGGAGGGGGGCATGGCGGCGCTACTACGAGCATTGGCCGACCATGACCTTCGACGCTCTCGGACCGGAGATGGTCGATCTGGTGCCGAGCCTGAAGCCTTACGTGCCGCCGGCCAAAGTCGTCGACAAGCTCGTCTATTCGCCCTGGATGGGCCCGGAACTGGACCGGATGCTGGAGCCGGAGGGGATCGATACCCTGGTGGTGACGGGCGGGGAAACCGATGTCTGCGTGCTCGCCACCATCCTCGGTGCGGTCGATCGCGGCTACCGCGTGATCGTCGCCTGCGATGCGGTCTGTTCCTCCGCCGACCAGACCTACGACGCGATGATGTTCCTCTATCAGAGCCGCTTCGGCGAGCAGATCGAGACGGCACCGACCGACGAGATCCTGCGGGCCTGGACCGCCTGAACGTTGGGGAAACTGGGCCGTTCCCGGTGAGGTTCACCTGCCGAGAGCCTGCTGGCGACGCCCCGCACGACACCTGACACGACGCCTGGGCAGGCCTGACCTTCATCCGACTGAGGAGATGCGCATGCCGAGCGCCCGTAAGAAGCCGCTCGACCAACAGGTCATCGTCATTACCGGCGCCTCCAGCGGCATCGGGCTGGCCACCGCCCGCATGGCGGCGGAACGGGGTGCCAAGGTTGTGCTTGCCGCCCGCAACGGTGAGGCACTGACCGAAATCCAGGGGGACATCGCGCGGAACGGGGGCGAGGCGTTCCACGTCGTCACCGATGTCTCGGATCGTTCGCAGGTCGAAGCCCTCGCCAGAGCCGTGATCGACCGCTACGGCCGAATCGACACCTGGGTGAACGATGCCGGCCTCTCGATCATCGGCCGGCTCGAGGACGTGGAGGACGCCGACCACCGGCGCCTGTTCGACGTCAATTTCTGGGGGCTCGTCTACGGCTCGCTGGTGGCGCTGCCGCATCTGAAGCGGAGCGGCGGCACGCTGATCAATCTCGGCAGCGTCGCCTCCGACGTCGCCTTCCCGCTCCAGGGTATGTACAGCGCGTCCAAGCATGCCATCAAAGGCTTCACCGACTCCCTCCGCATCGAGCTCAAGGAAGAGGGCGCTCCGGTCGCGGTCACACTGATCAAACCGGCGGCCATCGACACGCCGTTCCCGGCTCATGCCCGCAACTACACCGACCGCGAGCCCAAGCTGCCGCCGCCGGTCTACCGCACCGAGGAGGTCGCCGAGGCGATCGCCCACGCTGCCGAGTATCCCCGGCGCGACATCTATGTCGGCGGCGGCGGGCGGATCATGAGCGCGGCCCAGGCCGTGGCGCCGCGCGTGTTCGATGCCGTCGGAAGCAGCATGGCCGGGCTGCAGATGCGCGACGATCCCCCGCGGCGTCCCGAAGGTTCGCTCTACGAAACGGGCGTGGGCGGTCGCACCCGTGGGAGCCATCCCGGCTACGTGATGCGGCGCAGCCTCTACACCCGCAGCGCCCTCCATCCGCTGACGACGGCAGCCGTGGTCGCCGGCGTCGGGTTCGCCGCCGCGGCGAGCCTCATGGGCGGATCCCGCCACCGCTGATCTTTTCCCCCGAAGCCTCAGGAGATTCGACGATGTCGACCAAACCGCCGCCGGTTCCGCCGGCCAACCGCTCCGACAAAGGCCCCGGTAGCGCCGACGCCGCGCCGAAGGACACCACCAAGGCCGCTCCGAACGATCCCGACAAGACCGGCCAGGCCGGAAATTCAAAGGTCAACACCACGCATCAGGGACATCAGCAGGATCGATGAGCACATCCAGCAAGACGCCCGCCGCTGACCGTCATCATGGCGGCCCCGGCAGCAGCCATCAGCGGCCTGACCGCCCGGATCCGACGGAAGGGAAGGGGCCGTCCCCCAACGCCTCCACCAGTGGCTCGCATTCCGGTGTGTCGGGCGGCGGCGGCGAACAGGATCGCCACCACCGCCACGGTGACACCAGTAAGGGCCACACGCCTCGGACTCACTGAGCGTCGTGCCATTGCAGCGTCCCGGAGCGAGCGTCCGGGACGTTGCGCGAAGCGACGCTTCGAACCGGAACTCTGCACAGCGAGGCGGGCGGGACGTGGCGAATCTGGAAACGACCCTCGACGTCTTCTCGGCGCTGCTCGCCTCCGAGCAGCCGGCCCGTATCGGCGAGGCGGACGAGGCGATCTGGGCCTATCTCGCCGCGTTCGAGGGACTCGATGCGCAGGTCGAAGCCCTTGACCGGCTCGGCCGCGGCGTGGCCGGCCTCGACGGTTCATCCGCCTTCATGCCGATCCTGCTCGATACCCTCGACCGGCACCGGGCCCGGCTCGCCGAACCGTCGGCCTGACCGGTCCTCTCGCACCGACCTTGGCAGGCGATGCCGGTCAGGCCGCATGTCACATCGTGTGTCCGTCCGGCGTGATGGGTGGATTCGCCGCCGGACGAGATGAGAATTGTTGAGCTTGCCGTGATTTTTAATGCTCGGCTTGGCCGTATTTCACGAATAGTCACGCTTTAACAAAAGCGTATCAATCCAGCGACGTCATATTCTCGCCGCTTGTTCGAATAGAGTGCAGACATCTCACAGATCGACGGTGCGGAGCGCGGGCGACGGCGCCTCCGTGCATGTGTCTCTCGTCGCTGAGCTGGATGCCGTATGCACAAACTCGCCCTTGCCGCCGTCTTTGCCGCCGCGCTCGTATCGCCGGCTCTGGCGGGGGATTTCGACGGTACGTGGTCGGTCCAGCTCGTGACCGAGAGCGGACTCTGCGACGCGCAGTACAGCTACACCCTGGCGGTGCGCGACGGACAGGTTCGTCCGATCGTGAACGCCGCCGCCGGCAGCACCCACGTCACCGGCCGGGTCGAGCGGGACGGGGGCGTGGGCCTGAACGTCGCGACGGCGGCGGCCAACGGCACGGCCTCGGGCCGTCTCCAGGCCCGCTCCGGCTCCGGGACGTGGCGCGTCTCCGGTGGCCTCTGCAGCGGTCGCTGGACCGCTGCCCGCCGCAATGCGTTCCGGACGGCCTCCGCCGAGTAAAGCCATCCGGCTTTCGTGGATCCGGGCGGGCTCAAGCGGGCCCGCCCTTTTTTATCGGCTGAGTGCCCGGTCGATCGCCCCGAGGGAGGCCATCGAACCCGGGATCGGCAGCCCAGCCGCCGTCACACGCCGGCTTCGAGCCAGGCCCGCGCCTCATTGATGCGGGCGCGCTCGAACACCTTGATCTGCACGGGCGAGACGAAGCCGAAGGTCTCGGCCACCGCCCGCAGCCAGGTCGCGTCGGTGACGAGGGCCACATGGCTCACGCCCTTCATCATCGAGATGCCGAACCGCGGATCCTTGAAGAAGGCCGCCGGCTCCATGCCCTCGAAGCTGCGGATATCCTCCAGAAGCTTCAGCCGGCCTCCCTTGTCGAGGTCGGCCTTCATCGCGGTCATGACCGCGTTCATCTCCTCGTCCGTGATCTTCCCATCGACGACGATCTCGGCGATGGCGGAGTCGGGCTTCTTCTCATAGGTCAGCAAGGCTCGGGGCTCCTCGGATGGCAGCGGGGGCAGGAGAAGGGCAAGAGACCTGTGCCGGACCTCGAGCCGTCGGCGAAGGGTGGACTATAGGAAACTCTGCGGGTCCACGTCGATTGCGACCTTGAGGTTACCTCTCGGCTTCGGCCCCCGGGCCAGCCAATCGCGCAGATAGCTCTGCACATCGATGCCGCGCTCGGTCTTCACCAGCAGCCGGAAGCGCCATCGGCCCCGCACCAGGGCGAGGGGCGCCTCAGCCGGCCCAAGGACGCTGACACCGAGCGGCGGATCGGCGACCCGCGCCAATGCCTGCCCATGTGCTTCGGCCTTCTCCCGCTCCTCGGCGGAGACGATCAGCGCCGCGAGCCGTCCGAAGGGCGGCAGCCCCGCCGCCTCGCGTGCCGCGATCTCCTCCTCATAGAAGCGGTCGGCATCGCCCGAGAGCAGGGCGGCGATTACCGGATGCTCGGGCTGGTAGGTCTGCACCAGGGCCCGTCCCGGACGCTCGCCGCGCCCGGCCCGGCCCGTCACCTGCTGCAGCAGCTGGAAGGTGCGCTCCGCCGCCCGCGGATCGCCGGAGGTGAGGCCGATATCCGCATCGAGCACGCCAACCAGCGTCAGATGCGGGAAGTTGTGGCCCTTGGCGACGAGTTGGGTGCCGATCACGATGTCGCAATCACCGGCCGCCACCGTCTCCAATTCCTGCCGCAGCCGCTCGGCCCCGCCAGGAAAGTCGCTCGACAGCACAACGATGCGCTGCTCGGGAAACAGCTCGGCCACCTCCTCGGCGATCCGTTCGACGCCGGGCCCGCAGGGGGTGAGATGGTCGAAGGCGCCGCACTCGGTGCAGGCCTCCGGCTTGCGCTCGGCATAACCGCATTGGTGGCAGACCAGCGCCCGGCGGAAGCGATGCTCCACCAGCCAGGTCGAGCAGTTGCGGCACTGGTAGCGATGGCCGCAGGCCCGGCACAGGGTGAGCGGCGCGTAGCCTCGGCGATTGAGGAACAGGAGAGCCTGCTCGCCCGCAGCCAACGTCGTCTTCACGGCGTTCACCATCGGCGGTGAGAGGAAGCGCCCGCGCTCCGGCTTGTCGAGGCGCATATCGACGGCCGAGATGTCCGGCAGCGGCCTGCCGCCGAAGCGGCCGGGCAGGGCGACGTGGCGGTAGCGACCGCTCTGCGCGTTGACCCGCGATTCGATCGAGGGCGTGGCCGAGGCGAGCACCACCGGGCAGCCCTCGATCTTGCCCCGGACCACCGCCATGTCGCGGGCATGGTAATGGACGCCGTCCTCCTGCTTGTAGGCGGTCTCGTGCTCCTCATCGACCACGATCAGGCCGAGATTCCGGAACGGCAGGAACAGGGCCGAGCGAGCCCCGACCACCACCGAGACATCGCCCGCCGCCACGCCGGCCCGCAGCCGCTCGCGGCGCTTTCCGCCGATGCCGGAATGCCACGTGGCCGGCCGCACGCCGAAGCGCCCGGCGAACCGGTCGAGGAACTGGGCGGTGAGCGCGATCTCCGGCATCAGCACCAGGGCTTGGCGCCCCTGCCGCACGCACTCGGCCACGGCCTCGAAATACACCTCGGTCTTGCCGGAGCCGGTCACGCCTTCGAGCAGCACCGTCTCGCCTGCTCCGGTCTCGGCGGGGGAGGGAGCGACCAGCGCTCGCGCGGCTTCCGCCTGCGCGTCGGAGAGCGGCACCCGCGGATGGTCCGGATCCGGCGGCAGCGCGACGGGTTCCGGCATCAGCGCCACCGTCTCCAGGGCGCCGTCATCGATCAGCCCGTCGACCACGCTGAGCGACACGCCCGCCTCCTTGGCGAGCGCACTCTTGCCCCGCACTGTGCCATCGGCGGCGACCGCCATCACCTTGCCGCGGGCGACCGTTGGCCGGGCCGGCGGCTTTCCGGCGGCGCGCACGCCGATGCGCGGCGCTTCGTTGAGGGCCGTCTCGTCGGGCAGGCGAAGGGCCATGGCGAGCGCCGAGCCCTTCGGGGCCAGGGTGTAGCGGGCGAGCCAATCGACAAGCTTGCGCAAGGCCTCCGAGAGCGGCGGCGTATCGATCCGCCCGGTGACCGGCCTCAGGTTTCCGCCCGAGGCCCGCTCGTCGAGCCCCCAGACCACACCGATGGTTTCGCGCGGCCCGAGCGGCACCTGCACGACATCGCCCTCGGCCAAAGTCAGGCCGGCCGGCACCGCGTAGCTGTAAGCGGTGTCGAGCGCGAGCGGGATCAGGATATCGGCGACAGCGGGCATGGGCTCATGAGACTTGCCTGATTTGTTCTATATATGTCCCGCGCCTCGAAGGCGAATGCGACCGGGGGCTTTATCGAACGCTGGCCAGCCCGCGCGCAACCGGGACCGCCGACAGGCTGACGGCGGCCATGACCCAGAAGCCTCGGACGCCGAGAGCCTCGTACAGCGTGCCGGCGGCAAGGGTCATCAGCGCCGAGGCGAGTCCAAGGCCGAAGGTGCCGTACAGGGTCAGGGCCGTCGCTCGGCGCCGATCAGGCACGAGATCCGCGATCAGGCCCAGGCAGGCGAGATGCAGGAGCGCGAAGGTCAGCCCGTGCAGCGCCTGGATGAGAATAAGCGCCGGCAGCGCGGAGGTCTGCGCCTGCACTGCCCAGCGCAGGGCCCCCGCGACGGCGGCGAGCATCAGCGCGTGGGCGGAGCCGATCCGTGCGACGAGCCGCGGCCCCAGCCAGAGGAAGACCGCCACCTCGGCTGCGACGGCCTCCGCCCAGAGAAGTCCCGCTACGCGCGGTCCAATCCCCGCCGCCGCCCAGACGATGATGGCGAACGCGTCGTGCATGGCGTGGGCGCCGATGACGAGGGCGGCCGCGAGGACGAGGCGGCGGAAGCGGGCATCCAGGGCGAGGGTCGCGAAGCCACCGACAGCTCCGGGACCGCACGCGGACGCGGCCACGGGACGAGACGCGGTGAAGGCCGCTGCGGTCACGAACAGGGTGGCGCCGAGGATGAGGCCGGTGCCATGGCCGAACGAGGCGACGAGTTGGCCGGTCAGCACGGTCGTGGCGATGAAGGCGGCCGACCCGGCGGCGCGGAGGCGGCCATAGGCAGCGGCGCCACCGCGTCCGGCCAGCGCGACGGTATCGGCCAAGGGCGCCAGTGGGGCGGTGGCTGCGGCCTGCGCCAGGGCCACCGCGAGCAGCGGGACGAAACCGCCTTTGGCGAGAAACGCGGCCGTCAGCAAAGCTGAGAGGACAAGGGCTCCCGCCAGTAGCGGCGACGCAGCATCCCGCCGATCTGCCAGCCGCCCGACCAGCGGCCCGGCGACGAGGCGCACCAGCATCGCTGCGGCGAGCAGAGTCGCGATCTCGCTGGCGGTGAGGCCGCGCGTCGCCAGAAAAGCCGGCAGGAACGGCGAGAGGGCGCCGTAGCCGCCGTAAAGAGCGGCGAAGAGAAAGGCTAAGCTCGCCTCCCGTCCGCGCCGTTGCATACCCTCGGCCAACGCGCCTTCTCGCACCCGACTGTCCCGGTCGATGAAACGGGACGACGATGCCAGGGATCGATGCGCGAGTCGAAACAGGCGCGCGGTGTCGTGAGACCCGTCGATGCGGAAGGCGATCATGACTGAAGCGGAGGGCGTCCTCCTCCTGCACGGGATCGCTCGTAGGGCTGCCTCGCTGCGTCCACTCGAAGCGAGGCTTACAGCGGCAGGCTACGTGACGCTCAACCTCGATTATCCGGCCCGTACTCTGGAGCTCGCCGATATCGCGGCATCGATCGCCCCCGAACTCGCTTGCTTCGGTCGCCAAGTGAGCCGGCTCCACCTCGTCACGCACTCCATGGGCGGTCTGGTGGCTCGTGTGTCCTTGGCCCGGAGCCGGCCGGACAATCTCGGGCGGGTGGTGATGCTCGGTCCACCCAACGGAGGCAGCGAGGTAGCCGATGCCCTACAGCACATGCTCCTCTATCGACGCTTCTTCGGTCCGGCCGGCGCCGAGCTCGTCACGGGGCGCACGCCCGCGCTCTCGGCGCTGTTCGGGCCGATCGATTATCCGCTCGGCATCATCGCCGGCAGCCGCAGCCTCTATCCGCTGGCTTCGCTGCTATTGCCGGGCCCCAACGACGGCCGCGTCAGGGTGACCCGCACTCGCCTCGCAGGTATGGCCGACCACGTCGTTCTTCCCGCTGCCCATCCGACCATGATGGGAAACCGGCAGGTGCTCGAACAGACTCTGCACTTCCTCCGCGTAGGCCGCTTCCGCCCGATGTAACGGATCGTTGCCCGTCTGCATTTTCCTGCGCCGGACCGGCTGCCCTCGGCGTCAAACTGGTCTAAAGAGCGTGCTGCCGACGGTCGCGCTCCGTGGCTCGTTGGCCGTGCGGCCGTGATGCCGCCCGTCTCGACGCGTCCTCCGAGAACAAGGGGCCTCCACCGGCCATGAGCAGCCTCGTCACCGCGCCCGGCGCCACGACCCGTCCGCAATCGCAGCTGGTGACCGTGTTCGGCGGTTCCGGGTTCCTCGGGCGCCACGTGGTGCGGTCGCTGGCGAAACGTGGCTACCGGATCCGCGTCGCTGTGCGACGCCCCGACCTCGCGCTGTTCCTGCAGCCCCTCGGCAAAGTCGGCCAGATCGTCGCGGTCCAGGCCAATCTCCGCTATCCCGATTCCATTCGGCGTGCCGTCGAGCATTCCGACATCGTCATCAATCTCGTCGGCATCCTTCAGGAAACCGGCAGCCAGCGCTTCTCGAAGCTGCAAACGGAAGGCGCCGGCGAGATCGCCCGCGCCGCTGCGGCGATCGGGGCGAAGCTGATCCATGTCTCAGCGCTCGGCGCCGACGCGAACTCGCCCTCGCTCTACGCCCGTTCGAAAGCGCTCGGTGAGGCGGAAGTGCTGCGGGCTTGTCCCGACGCGGTGATCTTCCGTCCCTCCCTGGTCTTCGGCCCGGGCGACAGCTTCTTCAATCGCTTCGCCTCCCTCGCGACGTTCCTGCCGGCCCTGCCGCTCGCCGGAGCGCAGACTCGCTTTCAACCGGTCTTCGTCGGCGACGTCGCCGAGGCGGTGGCCCGGGCGGTCGATGGCGCGGTTCCCGGAGGCCATGTCTACGAACTCGGCGGGGCCGAGGTGAATACGCTCGAATACTTCGTGCGCTATATGCTCGAAGTGACGATGCGCCGCCGCGCCGTGCTCGACCTGCCGGAGCCGGCAGCGCGTATCCAGGCGCGGGTCATCGAACTCATCGACACTCTGACCTTCGGGCTCCTGCCGGCCAATCTCAAGCTGACGCGCGATCAGGTCATCCTGCTTCAGACCGATAACGTGGTCTCGGAGGCGGCCAAGGCGGAGGGGCGCACCATCGAAGCACTCGGTATCACACCGACGGCGGTCGAAGCCGTCGTGCCGGGTTATCTCTGGCGCTTCCGCAAGGCCGGCCAGTTCGCCCAAGGCCGAGGCACCGAGGCGGAAGCCGGCGTGCCGGATCTGCTCGCCCCGCGGAGTGAAGCAACCAAGTCGCTTCATCGTCCCGGTCGCGCCAGCGGTCCGGCCATCGGTTCGCAGGCGGCTTCGAGCCGGATGGGCGCGCGCTGGGGCACGCGCGGCTGAGGCATTTTCGGGAAGGGGCGCCCGTCCGCTCAGGCGCCCCTCGCATGCGCTCCCGTGGCCCGTGGCGGCCAATCTGTAAATTCCCTTCGATTTTCGGTTGACGGCCCCCGCAGGCGCTCGTATACCCATTTTCACCGACGGGGCGGCGCCCTTCAGCTTCTGGCTGGGGCGGTGTTCCGGTGGTCTTCGAGACTGTTGGGGAAGCGGAGCTGATCCGGGTGACTGGATCGGGCGTTCGCTGTCTTCGGTTTTTTGGAGTGTCGGCCGGTCTGGGCGCTTTGGTGCCGGTGGGGCGGGTTGACAGGACGGTTCGCCGGCTCTAGAGCCGTGGACCGCTGCGGCGGGGCCGATCCGGTCCGGCGCGGAGATCACCGCTGAAGGTTTGGGC
>DYYG01000037.1 GCA_020741775.1 Methylorubrum populi | reverse complement strand
AAGGCCGCTGAGCGCACCGTCGAAGGGCTATGGTCGGCCATCGGACGGCTCATCGACACCGTCACGCCAGACGAGTGCGCCAACTTCTTCGCCGCGGCAGGATACGATCCAGATTAAACGGAAAATGCTCTAGCCTGCCCCGACTCTCTCGAATCGGTAGTCAGATAATGCAGGACGGGACCAGCCAGCGTCAATAACTAGTGCCGGCTACCTGGGTTCCGCGCTAGATGTAGTGGCTTCAGTTGTAAAATCTGTGGATAACCGGAGCGTTCATCTAAGTGACGCCACCCCTGTGAAAAATCGCGCTTGAATTTTTTCCATCCACAGGGCGCCGGAGCCTCCGATGAACGGGGAACAAAAGGGCAGCCTTGTGTTGTCCACAGTCACCAGTAGCTGGCCAGTCACCCGCTGCTCGGCCTGTTGATCCCTCAGAGGTCACAGTATGAGACTCCGCTTACGGAGCCTGTAGCTTTCGCCCGCATCGAGCTGGAGGAGGTCCGCCTCCACCGGCACGTTCCCTGCCTGGCTCGACGGCACCGGCATCGTGAGCGACGGACGCGAACCGAAGACCGTGACTTTCTCGGCAACACGCCCCAAGGGCTGAGCCATCTCGCCCCGATCCACGCTGCCCCGCCCGGCGCGGCGGCCGGAAACACCCTGTCAGAGCTGCCCCAGAGCTGCCCGATGACTCTTGTCGATCTGCCCGAGACCACCCCGCTCGACGCGGAGGCGGCGCCCGCCGCCCCGGCGACGGCCGCTCAGGAGGGATCCCAGCCGACGCTCGTCCTCGCCGCCCTGGCCATGGGCGGCTTCGCCATCGGCACCACCGAATTCGCCGCCATGAGCCTGCTGCCGGCCTTCGCGCCCGATCTCGGCATCGATGCGCCGACCGCCGGCCATGTGATCAGCGCCTATGCCCTCGGTGTCGTGGTCGGCGCCCCCGTCATCGCGGTGCTGGCCGCCAAGATCGCCCGGCGCACGCTCCTCGTCGGCCTGATGGTGCTGTTCGCGCTCGGAAACGGGCTCTCGGCGTTGGCTCCGAGTTATGGCGGGATGCTGGTCTTCCGCTTTCTCGCGGGCCTGCCGCACGGCGCCTATTTCGGCGTCGCGGCCCTGGTCGCCGCCTCGCTGGTGCCGCGCGAACGACGTTCCCAGGCGGTATCGCGGGTGATCCTCGGGCTGACCATCGCCACCGTGGTCGGCGTGCCGCTCGCCAACGGCATCGGCCAACTCGCCGGCTGGCGCTGGAGCTTCGGCCTCGTGGCCCTGCTCGCCCTGCTCACCGCCTTTCTGGTGCGGGTCCATGCCCCCCTCGGTGCCCCCGCCGAGGGCGCGAGCCCCCTGCGCGAACTCGGAGCGTTGCGGCGCGGCCAAGTCTGGCTGACGCTCGCGACCGGCGCGATCGGCTTCGGCGGCCTGTTCTCGGTCTATACCTATCTCGCCTCGACCCTGCTGGATGTGACCCATGCCGGGCCGGCCGCGATTCCGGCCGTCCTCGCCGTGTTCGGGCTCGGCATGACCCTCGGCAATCTGGTCTGCGCCTGGGCGGCCGACCGTGCGCAGATGCCGGCCGCCGGGGCGACGCTGGTCTGGAGCGCGGCCGCGCTCGCCCTGTATCCGGCAGCCTCGGCGAGCCTGTGGACGCTGACGCCGGTGGTGTTCCTGATCGGCTGCGGCTGCGGCCTCGCCACCATCCTGCAGACCCGCCTGATGGATGTGGCCGAGGACGCACAGACGTTGGCCGCCGCCCTGAACCACTCTGCCTTCAACGTCGCGAATGCACTCGGCCCCTGGCTCGCCGGCCTTGCCCTCACGGCCGGGTTCGGCCTTCCCGCGACCGGCTGGGTCGGCGTCGCCCTGGCGCTCGGAGGCCTCGCGATCTGGGCCCTGTCACTTCTCGCGGAAGGCCGCGCCGGTCCGGCTGGGCACGGACGGACGGCGGCAGCCCGCAACGCCTGACGCCGGGTGCATCGTTCGGGCGGCGCGAGGTCCCCTTCCCCGCCCGCCCTTGCTAAGACGGGGGCAGGCGAGCGCCGTCGGAAAGTAAAGTCCTCTCCGCATCGGAAGCATCGAGCGTCCGATGCGTCGAATCGGGCTCTCTCGAGGTCGGGCTTGCCAACCGAGGCGAAGCTTCCGTACCGGCTCAACCATCTCGCGCGCACCACATTCGGGATTTAAGGCGCTCCCTATGCCCGCAATGCCCGATGCTGATCTGGAAAGCCTGTCCCGCGAGGAGCTCGAAGCCGAACTGCGTCGGCTGCGGGTCCAATCCGCCTCTTTGGCGCAGATGTTCGAGCAGGCCCCGAGCTTCATCGCGCTCCTCAGCGGCCCCGAACACCGCTTCACGCTGACGAACGCCGCCTATCAGCGGGCGGTCGATGGCCGGGATGTGACCGGTCGCACCGTGGCCGAAGCCCTGCCGGACGCGGCGGCCCAGGGCTATGTCGATCTGCTCGACGAGGTGTTCCGCTCCGGCAGGACCCATCGGGCGACGGGCGCCCGCTTCGACGTTCAGGCCGTCCCCGGCGGCCCGGTCAAGGAGCGCTATCTCGACTTCGTCTATCAGCCCATCACCGACGCGCGGGGCACGGTGAACGGCATTTTCGTCGAGGGCCACGACGTCACCGAGCGCATGCGGGGGGAAGTGGCGCTCCGGGAGAGCGAGGCACGCTACCGGACCCTGTTCGAGAGCATCGAGGTCGGGTTCTGCATCATCGAGATGCGGTTCGAGGGCAGCCGCGCCGTCGATTACCGCATCGTCGAGGCCAATCCCGCCTTCGTGCAGCAGACCGGCGCCGATGTCGCCGGCCGCTGGGTCAGCGATTTCGCGCCCAATCTGGAGCGGCACTGGTTCGACACCTATGGGCACGTCGCCCTCACCGGCGAGCCGGCGCATTTCGAGCATTATGCCGACGTGTTCGGGCGCTGGTTCGACGTGCGGGCCCTGCGCACCGGCGATCCCGCCGCCCACCGGGTCGCCATCTTCTTCTCGGATATTACCGAGCGCCGCAGGGTCGAGCAGCGCGCCGAGGCCGGCGAGCGCGAACTGCGCCTCATCACCGATGCGCTGCCCGTCCTCATCGCCTTCATCGGCGCGGACCATGTCTACCGCTTCGCCAACAAGGCTTACGAGGACTGGTTTCCCGTGACCGCCGACCAGGTCGTCGGGCAGGATGTCAGAACCTTCCTGAAGCCGGAGGATTACGCGGCGCGCCAATCCTTCATGGAGCGGGCGCTGGCGGGCGAAGCGGTCACCTTCGAGCTGGATTGGCCGCACCGCGACGGGCGTACCCGCGTCGCCGAGATCCGCTACCTGCCGCGCCGGACCGCGGAGGGGGGCGTCGACGGCTACCACGTGTTCGTGCAGGACGTGACCGCCCGTAAGCAGACCGAGGTCGATCTGGCGCGGCAGGTCGCCGCCCGCACGGCCGAACGCGATCAGGTCTGGCAATCCTCGTCGGACATGCTGTGCGTGGCCAATTCCGACGGGTACTTCGTCAGCCTCAACCCGGCTTGGTCGAGGACGCTGGGATGGAGCGAGGCCGAGATGAAGGCGCGGCCCTTCATCGACTTCGTCCATCCCGACGACATTGCGGCCACGCTGGCGGCCGCGAGCAGCCTCGCCCGCGGCGAGGCGCAGACAACCTTCGAGAACCGCTACCGCCACCGGGACGGCAATCATATCTGGCTGTCCTGGAATGCGGTGCCGCGGGATGGCCTGATCTACGCCTCGACCCGGAACGTGACCGAGATCAAGCGGCAGGCCGAAGCCCTGGCCAAGACCGAGGAAGCCCTGCGGCAATCCCAGAAGATGGAGGCGGTCGGGCAGCTGACAGGTGGGCTGGCGCACGACTTCAACAACCTGCTGGCGGGCATCTCCGGCTCGCTGGAACTGATGCAGACCCGGATGTCGCAGGGACGGATGGGTGATCTCGACCGCTACATGACGGTCGCCCAGGGCGCGGCCAAGCGCGCCGCCGCCCTCACCCATCGCCTGCTCGCCTTCTCCCGGCGCCAGACCCTCGATCCCAAGCCCACCAACGTGAATCGCTTGGTCAAGGATATGGAGGAGCTGGTCCGGCGCACCGTCGGCCCGGCCATAGACCTGGAGGTCGTCGGCCTCGCCGGGCTGTGGCCGGCCCTGATCGATCCGGGCCAGCTGGAAAACGCGCTGCTGAACCTGTGCATCAATGCGCGCGACGCCATGCCAGACGGCGGCCGCATCACCATCGAGACCGCCAACAAGTGGATCGACGAGACCGGCGGCCGCCAGCACGACATGCCGCCGGGCCAGTATCTCAGCGTCTGCGTGACCGATACCGGGACCGGCATGGCGCCGGACCTCATCGACAAGGTGTTCGAGCCCTTCTTCACCACCAAACCCACCGGCGAGGGCACCGGCCTGGGGCTGTCGATGGTCTACGGCTTCGCCCGGCAATCCGGCGGACAGGTGCGGATCTATTCGGAACTCGGCCAGGGCACGACGGTCTGCCTCTACCTGCCGCGCCATTACGGCGAGGCCGACGAGGATGATGTCGCGCGCAAGCTCGCCGAGGCGGGCCGCGCCGGCCAGGGCGAGACGGTGCTGATCGTGGACGACGAGCCGTCGGTGCGGATGCTCGTGACCGAGGTGCTGGAGGATCTGGGCTACACCGCCATCGAGGCCGCCGACAGCGTCGCCGGGCTGAAGGTGCTGCAATCGGATGTCCGCATCGACCTTCTGGTGACGGATGTCGGATTGCCGGGTGGCATGAACGGACGGCAGATGGCCGATGCCGGCCGCGAGCGACGGCCGGAGCTGAAGGTGCTGTTCATCACGGGCTATGCCGAGAACGCGGTGCTCGGGAACGGCTATCTCCGGCCCGGCATGCAGGTGCTCACCAAGCCGTTCGTGCTGGAGACCCTGGCCTCCCGCATCGAGAGCCTCATCGCCGAAGCCTGAGGCGTCGTCGGGTGGCATCCCCCGAGGCTGCTCGCCGCTTCACCGAAGCGGGAGCCGGCCCCTGCGAAGGAGCGGCTCGGAACAAGGGGTTAGAGCAGAGCCGTCAGATGACCGGTCCGACGGGAACAGCCTGCAATGCGAGCCACGGGATTTCCTGCACCATCGTCATCTCGAAGCCGTAGGCTTTGAAATTCTCATACGTGCTGATCAGGTGCCGTCTGGTTCTCGGCAAGCCAGTGACGAGGAAGATATCGACGGTGCCCTTCGCCCGGATGAGGCAGGTCCCGTCATTCAAGGTCGGGCCCGGCGGCACGTCGTGGATCGGACAATCCGGCTTGATCGAGTGATCGCCGAACAGCGCATGGATGACATGCTTGTTCTCGAAGAAATGCGCGATGCCATTCATGACAATCGCCAGATCGCCGTCAGGCGTAGAGACGATGCGGCCGTTCAATTCCGGACGCGGACTGAGCTTCGTCGTGAAGCCAGGCACCACACTGGCCGACACGGGCCGCAACATTGCGCTTTGCCCCATCTTCGCTCGCTCGATGCTGATTGAGTGACACACGCTCGAGCACCGGATCATTTTACCCGGCACTCATCATTGTAAAAATACTCGATACCGATCGATATCTGGCAGAATTGCCAGATCACGCCACGCCATCCGCATCACGGGATCTGCATCGAAAAGACATGCGCCTGTAAAAGCCGGTGTCTTTCCAAGGTGCTCCGGCGCGAGAGCCATTCCCGATCGCGTTGCCATCGGGAATGGCTCTCGGCTCTTGTTTTGACGCGCTCTCTGTCGCCGAACCGACAGCCGCTTCTGCGGAGAGCGCGCTAGACCAAGTGCCAGGTCTGAGTGCCGAAGTACCCGCTGAGCACGAGGCTATCGTGCCCGGAGCCGTCGACATCGGCCAATTGACGGACCGTGGTGGTGTTGTCCCAACCCTGGGCGGTGCCGAAGTCGTTGATGGTCTTCAGCGGGTCGAGCGCGAAGCTCAGCTTGCCGGAAGCATCCCGCGACCCCAGTGCCACATAAGTCGCGTTGAAGCCGAAGCCGACGATGTCGGCGATCTTGTCGCCGTTCACGTCACCGACGAGCCGCTGCGTACCGCTGTTGCTCCACCCCTGATCCGTCCCGAAATCGGCGATCGCGAGGTGCAGCTGACCGAAGGCCTGACCGCCATGGGCAGTCGGATCCTGGCCCTGCGCCACGTAGAGGCCGGCATTGCCGAAGGCGAAGATGTCGTCGTAGCCGGTGACATCGTTGTGGACGACCATGCGCAGGGTGGCGTCGTCGGTCCAACCCTGCGCCCGGCCGAGATCCGCGCCTCCGTCCGCGCCGATCGCCGCCGTCCGCAATTCTCCCAGGGTGAAGTGGCCGTTGGCATCCTTCTGCCCGAAGGCGAACACGGCGCCCTCCGGCCCCATTCCGAGGAAGTCGGCGATGCCGTCGTGGTTGAAGTCGAGCGTATTGCCCTTGCTGTCCTGGAACGTGCGCACGTCGATCTTCTGATCCCAGCCGGCGGCGTTACCGACCGCCAGCGGGATCGTGTAAGTCGTCGCCGTGCTCGCGCCGGGTGCGAAGGCCTGCTCGCCGACCACGATGCCGAACGTGCCGAAGCCGAGGATCGAGGCGTAGGCGTCTCCGGCCCCCGTCTTGAGGATCTGGAAGCCGTTATGCTCGGTCCACCCCTGGGCCGTACCGAAATCCGCGTAGAGATGCGGCGTGTCGGAGTAAGTGGGGGTGGTGTAAGCCTTGCCGGCCGCATCCGTATGCGTCGTGCTTCCCGTGGCCTCGTACCAGTAGAGGCCGGCATTGCCCTGGCCGTAGATCGTCTCGGCCGTGCCGGCCCCGGTCAGAGCGGCACCGCGCTGCATCTCCGCCGTGTAGCCCTGGTTCGTCCCGAAATCGGAGACCAGCACGGTGGCTTTGGTGAAGGCGGGGCCGTTGTGGTTCTCCCCATCCGCACCGGTGATGCCGTTCGACAGGAACACACCGCCATAACCGAAGGCCAGATAGTCACCGGTTCCGTTGTGATCGACGTCCGTGAGAATCCGCGGATTGTTGATGCTGCCCCATCCCTGGAGCAGGCCGTAATCCTGCAGCGACGGTGCGGCGCTGACCGCGAACTGATCGAGGATGTTCGTCACGGCGACCGTGACAAGCCGGCTCGTGCTGAGGCTCGCATCGGTGGTGTCGGTGGCGGTGACCGTCACCGGGATGGTGGAGGCGGCTTCGTAATCCACCGCCTGACCGGCCTTGAGATACAGCGCCGCGGTCCCATCCGAGGCGGTCCGGACCTCGAAGCGATTGTCGGAGACGGTGTAGCCGTAGCTGCGGAAACTGAGCTCCGCATCGACATCCTGCACCGTGAGATCAGCGATTTTGCTGGCAGCGGTCGTGTTCTCCACCACCGCAACCTGATTGCTGACCGCAATTCCGGTCGGCGCATCGTTCACCGCCGCGAGGCTGAAGCTCTGGGTGGCGGGCACGGTCAGTGACCCGTCCGACACGCCGTAGCTCAGGCTCACCACGCCGTTGTAGTTCAGCGTCGGCGTGATGGTGAAGCTGCCGTCGCTGTTGGCTGTGACCGTGCCGTGATCGGCGGTCAGACCCACCACCGACAGCGAGGAGCTGTCGACATCGGTGAAGCCGGCCAGAAGCTGGGCCTTCGTCACCGTGTAGGCGATGTCCTCGGTGCCGGCCGCCAGCACCGCCTTCGTCCCAGTCAGAACCGGCGCGTCGTTCACCGCCGTGAGGCTGAAGCTCTGCGTGGCGGAGGTGGTCAGCGACCCGTCCGACACACCGTAGCTCAGGCTCACCACGCCGTTGTAGTTCAGCGTCGGCGTGACGGTGAAGCTGCCATCCTCGTTGGCCGTCACCGTGCCGTGATCAGCGCTGAGGTTCACCACCGACAGGGTTTCACTGTCGACATCGGTGAAGCCGGCCAGGAGCTGAGCCTTCGTCACCGTGTAGGCGATGTCCTCGGTGCCAGCCACCAGCACCGCCTTCTCACCGGTCAGGGCCGGCGCATCGTTGGTGCCTGCGAGGGTGAACTCGACCTTTGCCAACGTGCCGTCGGCCGCCTGGACGTCGAAGCTGTCGCTGTAGGTTTGGCCGCCCTTCAGCGCGTCGTGCGCCGAGGAAGCGGTGTAGCTGTAGTGACCATCCGCCTGCAGGGACAGGGTGCCGTACTGGCCAACCTGCGTCTTGGCGATGAAGGCGTTGGCTTCACCGTCCACATCCAGGCTGGTCAGCGTGCCGGACGTCGAGAGCGCCTCGGCCGTGTCGGCTTCGGTCAGCGTCTTGCTCAGGTCGCCGCCGATCACTGCGGCGTCGTTGGTCCCGTGGATGGTCACGGTGATGACGTGGCTGGCACTTCCGTCGAGGGAGGTGACCGTCAGCGTGTCGGTCACCGTCTCACCGGCTTTGAGCGCCTGGACTTTGGTCGCACCGTTATCGAGCGTGTATTGCCACGCGCCGGTCTCGGCGTTGAAGGTGAAGCTGCCATAATCCTTGACCAGGGCGTTGCCGGTCAGGAGCTGGAACTTAGCCTCACCGCTATCGACATCCGCGACCACCACTTGGCCGGATGTGACCTGGGGTTGGACCGGATTTTCGCTGGCGCCATCCTCGGTGACCGAACCGATATCCGAGCCGGAGACCTTCGCGGTGATCGTGGCCGCGTCGTTGGCACCCGTCACCGTGATCGCGATCACCTTCTGGGTGCCGTCGGCCGTCGTCACGGTGACGTTATCCGTCACCGTCTGATTGGCCGTCAGCGCCTGGACCGAGGCCTTGGTGTCATCGAGCGTGTAGGTCCAGACGCCCGCACTGGTGATGGAGAAGGTGCCGTAGGTCGTGGCGGCGTTGGTCTGCTCCGTGAAGCTGGAAGACGAGTCGACATCCGTTGCCGTGAGCGTGCCCTCGGCGGTCGCGGTTCCCGGCGTGGCGTTGTCCACCCCGCCCTTCTCGGTGACCGCACCCGTCACCGGACCGGAGATGACGGCCGGGTCATTGACGGCGGTGACGCCGACACTGGCGGTCGCAGCCAGGGAATCGACGCGGCCGTCATTGACCACGATGGTGACGAGGCGGGTCTCGGTGCTCGGATCGTCGCTCGTGTTCTGGAACGTCACGAGCTTCAGGGCCGCCGCATAGTCGCTGACGGAGGCGTCACCCGACAGGGTCAGGACGATCTTGCCGCTCTCCGATGTATTGATCGAAGAGGAGAGGCTGCCCGGCAAGGTGCCCGTCACGGCCAGCAGATCGGCCGCCTTCGCGTTCGTCAGGGTGACGACCGCGCGCTGCAGCGTCGCGTTGTCGACATCGACCAAGGTCAGCGACGGCGCGAGCGCCAGCGGACCTCCGTTCTCGATGAAGGTCACCACGGTATCGATGCCGCTCGTGGCCGCGCCACCGAGATCGAGGACCGCCGCATCGTTGGCGCCGTCGATCGTGATCGTCAGCGTCTGCATGACGGCCTGAGCGGCCGGGTCGGAGGTGTCCCTCACCTGATAGGTGAAGGTCGCGATCGTGCTGTCACCCTCCTGCAGCGACTGCGTGGCGCTGCCGGGAACGAAGGTATAGCTGCCGTCGGCCTTGATCGTCAGGGCGCCGGCGGAGGTCGTGACGGTCGTGCCCTCGCTCGAGACGGTCGTGAAGCCGCTGGAGCCGGTGCCGGACCGCACGCCGGTCACGGTGAGCGTTGGATTCGCGTCGCGATCGCTGTCGTTGGCCAGAACGCCTTGCAGGGCGTTCCGGATCAGAGCGTTGTCCTCCGACGTCCGCCCGGTATCCGCCACCGCGACGGTCGGATCCTCGGCACCGGTGAGCGCAATGGTCAGCGTCTTGGTGTCCGACAGAGTCGTGCCGTCGCTCACCTTCAGCGCGAAGGTTTCGGTGGCCGCGCTGCGCAGGCCCTCGATGGCCCCGTCATTCGGGACGAAGAGGTATTTGCCCGTCGCACTCTCCAGATAGAGCGTGCCGTAGGTTCCCGCCTTCGAGACGTCGTAGGTGACGCCTCCGATCGTCGTCGCTGCAGAAACGAGGCCGGTCGAGTTGGCGAAGCCGTAGCTGTGCGTGCCGCCGAGATCCTCATCGGTGCTGGTGAGCCGACCCGCCTGGCTCTGGAAGAGGTCGACATCCGCGGTGTCGATGTAGTTCAGCTGGACCGGCTGGGCGAGGACGGGCGCATCGTTGGCACCGTCGATGCTGAAGGTCACCACCGCCTCGGCCGTCGCGCCGTTGCTGTCCTTGACCGGGATCGTGAAGGCCTCGGTCTTGTGGTCGTCGGCGGTGAGGCGCTGCGTGGCAACCTTGCTGTTGTCCAGGGTGTAGGTGAGCGTGTTGGAGGCCAGGGTCAGCGTGACCGTCCCGTAGGTGGCGGCCTTGGTGTAGGTCGCCCCGTTATCGGCAGAGGTCCAGCCGCTGTCATTGGCCGTCAGTGCAGCGATGTCGTAGCTCGCCACCCCCTCGGCATCGGCCTTGGTCAGGGTGGCCACGGCAGTGGCCGTGCCGGCGATGCCGTTGGCGGTGCCGCCCGCCTCAACGAGGTGCGCGGGCTCGGTCGCCGAGATCGTCGGAGCGTCGTTGCTGCCGTTCACCGTGAACGTGACCGCGGTCGAAGCCTGCAAGGCACCGTCGGTGACCGGAACCGTGAAGCTCTCGGTCGGCTTGTCACCGGCCTTCAGGGCCTGGGTCGCCGCCCGCGTGTCATCGAGGGCGTAGGTCAGGGTGTTGGCAGCGGTATCGAGCGTCACCGTGCCGTAGATACCGGCCTTGGTGTAGGTCGCGCCGTCATCGATGGAGGTCCAGCCGCTGCCCTCCGCCGTCAGCACGGCGACGTCGTAAGTCGCCGTCCCGTCGATATCGGCCTTGGTCAGCGTGGCCACGGCGGTGGCGGTGCCGGTGGTGCCGTTGGCGGTGCCGCCCGCCTCGACCAGGTCGTGATCGACGACCGCCGAGATCGTCGGAGCGTCGTTGCTGCCGTTCACCGTGAACGTGACTGCGGTCGAGGCCTGCAAGGCACCGTCGGTCACCGGAACCGTGAAGGTCTCGGTCGGCTTGTCGCCCGCCTTCAGGGCCTGGGTCGCCTCGAGCGTGTTGTCGAGGACGTAGGTCAGGGTGTTGGCGGCGGTATCGAGCGTCACCGTGCCGTAGGTGCCGGCCTTGGTGTAGGTCGCGCCGTCATCGGTGGAGGTCCAGCCGCTGCCATCCGCCGTCAGAACGGCGACGTCGTAAGTCGCCGTCCCATCGGCATCGGCTTTGGTCAGCGTGGCCACGGCGGTGGCCGTGCCGGCGGTGCCGTTGGCCGTGCCGCCCGCCTCGACCAGGTCGTGATTGACGGTTCCCGAGATGGTCGGCGCGTCATTGGCTCCGGTGAGGGAGATGGCGAACTCGGCCGAGGCCGTGGCATTCGTCGCGCCGCTGCCGTCATTCACCGTGAAGGTCACGCTCAGCGACTTGATCTGATCCGGCAGCAGGCCATTGATCGCCGTGTCGCTGGGCACGAACACGTACTCGCCCGTGCCGCTGCTCAGATAGACCGTGCCGTAGGTGACACCGCCTTCGATCACCGCCTTGGAGAGATCGAAGCCCGACCGCGAGGTATCGGCTGCCCCGCCGGTGATCCCGAAGGTCGCGCCATGATGGGTATCGGCATCGCTCGTGACCAGCGTGCCCGCCTTTGCCTCGAACTGGTCGGCCGCGCTCGTATCGGTGTAGGTCGCGCCGGGGATCGCCGCCAGGGTCGGCCTGTCGTTGCTGCCGGTGAAGGTCGCGACGACATCCCGCTGGAACGTGCCGCCATGTCCGTCGGAGACGGTGATGGTGTAAGTCGCGCGGAGGGTCTCGCCGACGGCGAGGAAATCGAGCTGCTTGTCCTGGAGCGCCACGCTCCAATCCACCTTGCCCGTCGCCCCGTTGGTGCTGTCGGCGGCCAGGGAGACGGTGAGGGCGTTAGCCAGGGCAGTCTCAAGCTGCTGGCTGATCGTGCCGCCGGAGGTCTGATCCGCCTTGAGCCAAGTGATCGAGTTCGCCTTGAGGACCGGGGCGGCGACGGTGTGCGTGTCGCTGCGGTCGAGGTCGGTGAAGGAGAACGTGGCGCTGGCCGTCACGACCGTCGCCTGCCCGGTCGCATCGGCGGCCTCGCTGGCGGAGGCGGTGAAGCCGGCCGTGCCGCTGACGACGGGGGCATCGTTGGTGCCGAAGACCGTGAAGGTGACCGGCTGGGTGCTAATCCCCTGATGTCCGTCATCGACCCTGACGCTGTAGGTCACGGTCAGGCTTTCACCGGCGGCCAGGAAGTCGAAGGCCTTGTCGGGGGCCGAGAAGGTGACGGCGATCGAGCCCGCCCCGCCGGCCTCGGTCACCACCGCCCGAACCGCTTCCGCAGAGGCGAGCGCGGTGGACAGAGCCTCTTGCTGCGCCGCGGACAGGCTGCCGATCGTCCCGCCGGACCAAGTCGTCGTCGGCGCGCCGACGGACGCGCTGTGCGTGTCGGTGGGATCGGCATCGGTGAAGGTGAAGCTCGTCGAGACGCTCACCGTACCGGTCCCGTCCGACGTGTTCGCGATCTCCGAGGTCGCGTGCAATCCGACGATCGTGACGTTGTCGATCCCGTAGGACTCGTCGGCGAGACCCTGATCGAGATTCGAGCCGAACCCGAGCTTGAGGGAGGCCGGCGTCGCATCGAGGGTCAGGGTGACGTGATACACGCGGTCGAGGAAGGCGGGCTCGAACTGGGTGCCGGGGGCGTTGCCGAAGCCGAGATCGCTGTCCGAACCGCTCGAGGTGATCGTGTAGGAGCCGGTCAGCGTGCCAGCCTCGAACCGTCCAGCGGCGCTGCTGTTTCCGCCCGGGGAACCATTCCCGGTGAAACCGGCGGGCTGGAAGACGACGGCCGTCTGGCCATTGAGGAAGATGGTGAACGCCTCGTGGGCGCCACCATAGCCCTCGTCCCAGCTGTCGATCTTGTTGAAGTCGAAGGTGATCGTGGTCGGGCTGGTACTGGGCGTCAGCGTATAGGTCTTCGACACCGCCTCCGCGCCGCCCGAGCCGCCGAACCGGCCGAGGAAATCGGAGAACTGGTCGTCCGCCGTGGTGTCCGTCGGGGCGGCACCGCCATTCGCCAGGAGCCAGCCGGTCTGCACGCCGCCCGCGAAGGTCTCGATGCTGTTGGCCGCCGACGACAGCACCGGCGTGTCGTTGGCGCCGTTCACCGTGACGGTGAGCGTCGAAGTCGCAGTCAGCTTGGTTCCCGCCTCGGGATTCGGATTGCCGGCATCGCTCACCGTGTAGGTGAAGACGTCGGTTTTCGTTTCACCGGCGGTCAGCTTGTCGACCTCGGCATTGGCGACATAGCTGTAGCTGCCATCGCCCTTGAGGGTCAGGGTACCGTAGGTGCCCTGGAGGGTGACGGTGCCGTCCTGAAGCGCCGTGAAGGTGTCGGACGTGGCGGTTCCGACCTTGGCGGAGACGACCGACAGGCTGTCGCCATGCGCCGTGTCCTGATCGGTGTCGTTCTTCAGAACACCGTCAGCGGCAGCGACATCGAGAACGGTGGTACCCGCATTGATCGTGGCCGTATCGGTGACCGTCGCCGTATCGGCGACCGCGACGGGCGCTTCGTTCACGTCCGTCACGGAGAAGGTGTAAGTCTTCGAGATGACGTTGCCGGTGTTGTCGACGAGGTAGACGCCGACCGAGTAGCTATTCGAGCCGGTGCCGCTCCCCAAGCCGTGCTCGAAATCGGGCGCCGCCTTGAAGGACAGGTTGCCCGCCTGGTCGATCTCGAACAGGTCGGCGTTCCCGAAATTATTGGCGATGCCGTAGGTCACGCTCGACGTATCGCCGCCGGCGATGTTCACGTTGGCGACGGATGTCTCGTTCTCGGCAACGGTGGCCGAAATCGTGTCGCGGAGGTTCGGCGCCGTGTCCTGCACGTTGACGGTGACGAGCTGGGTCACCGCCGCACCGCTGGCATCGATCACCTGCACCGTCACTTGGTAGCTGTTCGAGCCGCCCACGACGCCGTGACCACGCTCGAAGTCGGGCGGAGACACGAAGGACAGCACGCCGCTCGAGGGATCGATGCTGAAGTAGCCGTGATCCGTGCCGATGCCGTCACCGGTTTCGACGATGGAGTAGGTCAGCGAATCGTTCGCGTCGCGGTCGAAGGCGACGACCTTGCCGGCCTGAGTGAGATTCTCGTTGGGAGAGAAGGTGGCGGCGCTGGTGAAGGTCGGGATGTCGTTGGTGCCGGTCACCGCGACGGTGATCGTCTCCGTGGCGGTGCCGTCGACGGACTTGACCGTCAGTTTGTCGAACACCGTCTCACCGCCCTTGAGCGACTGGACCGCGTCGGAGCCGTTGGCGAGGGTGTAGCCCCACTCGCCGGTCGTGGTGTTGAAGCTGAAGCTGCCATAGGTGCCGGCCAGCGAGGCCGGGGTCGCGAAGACCGCCTCACCGTGATCCGCATCCGCCACCGTCAGCTGGCCCGAGGCCGTCTGCGGCAGGGTGCCGTCCTCCGTCACCGCACCGCTCTTGCTGCCGGTGATCGTCGCCGTGTCGTTGGTGCCGTTGACGGTGATCGTCAGCGTCGCGCTCGTCTCCAACGGGCTCTGATCGGGAGTTTTCGGGTCGCCGGCATCACTGACCGTGTAGGTGAAGACATCGGTCTTCGACTCACCGGCGGTCAGCTTATCGACTTCGGCATTGGCAACGTAGGTGTAGCTGCCATCGCCCTTGAGGGTCAGGGTTCCGTAGGTGCCCTGCAGGACGACAACGCCGCTCTGAAGCGCCGTGGAGGGGTCGGTCGAGACGGCTCCGGTCTTGGCGGAGACGACGGACAGGGTGTCGCCATGCGTCGTGTCCTGATCGGTGTCGTTCGCGAGCACGTTGCCCGTGGCGGCCGTGACACCTGCATCGGTCCCGGCCGTGTCATTCAGCGTCTTCGTGTCGGCGCCCGCGACCGGCGCTTCGTTCACGTCTTTGACGTTGAAGGTGTAGGTCTTCGACGAGGTTTCACCGCCCGACGCCGTGGCGATGATGGTGACTTTGTAGGAGTTGCCGTGCGTGCCCTCGAAGTCGGGCGGCGTCACGAAATTGAGCTTGCCCTCGTTATCGATCTCGAACAGCTGGTAATCGAAAACGCCTGCGATCGAATAACTGATCCCGGTCGTCGGTTGGCCCGACGCGTCGACATAGCCGACGAGTTTCGTGTTCTCGTTGACATCGGAGAGCGAGGAGACGAGCGACGGGTTAGCCATGGTTCAGCCCCTAGTGTTTCTCAGCGCGCCTTGAGGCGCAGCAATTTTGATGAACGTTTCAGTTCTTGAAGATTTTTGATATTTTAGTGCTTCGGCGTGAGTTCAGCGTTCACGCCACGCTTTCGCAACTTGATCGCTCAACGGTTTGACGAGGTAGGACAGAACGGATCGATCCTCGAGCTGCATGAAGCTCTCGACCGGCATGCCAGGCACCAGGCGAACATTGCCCAGGCGGCCCAACTGTTCTTCGGGAATACGGATGCGCACGGTGTAAAACGCGGCGCCGCTCTTGGGATCGGTGGTCACGTCCGCCGAGATCCGGCTGACCACTCCGTCGATCTCGGGCGTGGTGCGCTGGTTGAAGGCGGAGAAGCGCATCACCGCCTTCTGCTCCAGCTGCACCTTGTCGATGTCGTGCTGCGGGATGCGGGCCTCCACCACCAAGCGGTCGGACGAGGGCACGATCAGCATGGCCGGCTCGTTCGGCGTCACCAGGCCGCCGATGGTGTGGACGGCGAGCTGGTGCACGGTGCCGTCCTGCGGCGCGCGCAGGTCGATCCGTTTGAGCTGATCTTCCGCCGCGACGCGCTTCTCGACGAGCTCCGACCACTTGCCGCGGATCTCGGCCAGGTCCTTGCCGGTCTCGGTCCGCATCTCCTGATCGATCTGCAGGATCTGCAGCTCGGTCTCGGCGATCTTGCCCTTGGCGGAGGCGACCGAGGCGATGAGCTGCCCGCGCTCGCCCTCGATGCGCGTGGCGTCGCGCTCGAGCCCCGTCACCCGGGAGAGCGGCACGAGGTTCTTGGTGTAGAGCTGCCGCACGCCCTGCAACTCGCTGTGGATCAAGGCGATCTCGCGCTCCTTGGCCCCGGCCTGCTGGGTCAGGCCGCCGACCTCCTGGCTGAGCTGGGCCGCCCGCTCCCGCAGCTGCGCCTTCTGGCCCTCGCGCCCCTTCACCCGCGCCGTGAACAGTCGGGTCTCACCGTCGATCAGGGTCGCGACGGTGGCGTCGCTCGCCTTGCGGGCGAGCAGGTGCTCCGGGAAGGCGATGGCGGCGCCACCGTCGCGCTCGGCCTCGTCCCGGGCGCGCCGGGCGGAGAGTTCGTCGAGCGCCTTGAGGACGATGTCGAGATTGGCGCGGGTCTGGGTCTCATCGAGCCGGATCAGGATGTCGCCGGCCTTGACGGCGCTGCCCTCGCGCACCCGCAACTCGCCGACGACGCCACCGCTGGGGTGCTGCACCTTCTTGACATCCGACTCGACCACGAGTTGGCCCGGGGCGATCACCGCGCCGGAAATCGTCGTGAAGGTCGCCCAGCCGCCGACACCGAAGACGAGCAGGGCCCCGAGACCGAGTGCGGCGGCGAGCTGATGGCGGATCAGGTCATGCACCGACGCATCGGCGCCGGGCGGGGCGAAGAGCCGGAGGGGCGGTGCGATCGCGGCCATCACAGGACTCCGCCCGCCGCGCGCGGCGCCGCCCCGGCGCGGGCAGGCTGCTTGTGTCCGGGCTGTGCCTGGGGAACCGGCTGGAGGACGCGCTTGAGCACCTCGTCCTTCGGGCCGAAGGCCTGAGCCCGCCCGTCGGCCATCATCAGGATCAGGTCGACCGCCGCCAGGGCGCTCGGACGGTGGGCGACGACGACGCAGATGCCGCCGCGCTGGCGCACGCCCAGGATGGCCTGGGTCAGGGCGTTCTCGCCCTCCATGTCGAGATTGGCGTTCGGCTCGTCGAGGACGACGAGGAAAGGCTCGCCAAAGAGCGCGCGGGCGAGGCCGATGCGCTGGCGCTGGCCGGCCGAGAGCCCGGCCCCGCCCTCGCCGAGGCGAGTATTGTAGCCCTCCGGCAGCCGCAGGATCAGGTCGTGCACGCCGGCGGCCCGCGCCGCCGCGATGATCGCTCCCGGATCCGCGTTCGGCTCGAAGCGGGCGATGTTCTCGCCGACGCTGCCGGCGAAGAGTTCGACCTCCTGAGGCAGGAAGCCGATATGCCGGCCGAGGGCGACGTTCGACCATTGGTCGAGAGCGGCGCCGTCGACGCGGACATGGCCGCGCAGCGCCGGCCAGATGCCGACCAGGGTGCGCGCCAGGGTGGATTTGCCCGAGGCGCTCGGCCCGATGATGCCGAGACCCTGCCCGGCCCGCAGGGCGAAGCTCAGATCCTGCACCACGATGCGCTGCGCGCCGGGCGGCACGACGCTGACGCCTTCGGCCTGGACGCTCTCACGGGGCGCGGGCAGGGCCTGCGGCTCGGGGAGCACCGGCATCCGCGACAGCCACTCCGCCAGCCGTCCCCAGCTCTGGCGCGCCTGCACGAAGCCCTTCCAATTGGCAATGGCGAGTTCCGCCGGCGCGAGGGCGCGGGAGACCAGGATCGAGGAGGCGATGATGATGCCGCCGGTCGCCATGTTGTTGATCACCAGCCACGCCCCGAGGGCCAGCACCCCGGATTGGAGCGCCATGCGGAACACTTTCGAGAAGCTTCCGAAGCGGCCGGCCACGCGGGCCACGTGCAGCTGCGCGGCGATGTAGTCGCGGTTGTTCGTCGCCCAACGCGCGGCGAAACGGTCCTGCATGCCCATCGCCGCGAGCACCTCGGCATTGCGCCGCCCTGCCTCGGCCAGGCCGTTGCGCGCGGCCCCGTGCTCGGTCGCCCTCTGCGCGACGTTCCGCGTCGCCCGATCCGTCAGCAGGGTGACACCGATGAGGATGAGCGCGCCGACGATCGCCGCCACGCCGATCAGCGGATGGAACAGGAAGCAGACGAACAGATAGACCGGCAGCCACGGCAGATCGAAGAAAGCGCCCGGCCCTGCTCCGGACATGAAGGAGCGCAGGGCGTCGAGGTCGCGCAGGGGAAGCAGGCCGTCGCTCGGCGTCAGGCCCCGGAGGGGGGCTTGCACGACCAGCGCGAACACCCGCGCGCTCAATGCTTCGTCGATGCTGCTGCCGGCGAGCGCCAGGATGCGGCCGCGCATGGCCTCGAGCATTCCCTGGAACGCGTAAAGCACCAGGGCGAGGACGAGCAGGCCGACCAGCGTGGGAACGGAGCGGCTAGGAATAACCCGATCATACACCTCGAGCATGAAGAACGAGCCGGTCAGATACAGAATATTGACCAGACCACTCATGCCAGCCGCACCCGCAAAAGCGATACGGCACTGGTTTAGAGCGTAATGAAGTTCTTTCGCGCCACTGCTTGATTGCTGTGCGCGACCTCCCCCCAATCGGTTATCCGTCATTCGACGATTGCCTTCTGTGCCTGTCTACTCCCTAATCGCTAATCACAGGCCCCGCATCATCCATTTGATGTAAACGCTCCGGGGTATGCACCGCCGATCACTGCATTCGCTCTGGAACGCCATGAGCCAGCAGCGGTTTACGCTTGAGCCTGTGCCATTTTTGATGCTATGAGCGAGGATGAACGGCAGAAAACTATCATTGGTTAAAAACTGGACGAAGGTTTACTTGTCGCACCCTCACGAGATTGTTCAGTTGCCGAGAAAAATCACATTCAAGCTGGCCCAAGCCGCGACAGATCGGGCCAGCAAAGACGTTCACTTCATTGTTTTGAGCAAAACAGTTCTTGCGGACTTATTTTCCGCCAGGAGCGAATGGTCGCCGCAAACAGGCTGCTGGCCTTGCAACCTCCAGGGACTGCTTTCGCAAATCCTGAGGCCCGCCAAGGGCCGGGCCAGAGATCGACTTGTCAACTCAGCGCGAGATCGATCAACAACTCATCCGAACAATTATATTTGATGCAACACGTCACGCCGCCAACCATAGAATATTTTCGATTTTTGACGGCTAGATATCAATGCACGGCTCTCTCCTCAAATCATTGGAACGAACGAGATGCGGCGGCATCATTCTCTCGACCGATGGCATGGTGATTGAGTATAACGGCACTGCACGATCTGTCTTGGAATCAATTTTCGATGGGATCGATTTTGATAAAGTCGATCTAGCGGACGTTGGACGCTCCCTGATCAAGAAGCTCTTGGCTGGAAGTCAGTCGCGGATCAATGTCGACAACGACGAGTGGGTCTTGATCGAGCGCAGCGACAAACGGCCGCTGATCATGCACGCGTTTCCGACGCTGGTGCAAAATCAGGAAGGGCCGCATACGGTCCTGGTGCTGATCGATCTCGACGACACCCCACAGATCTCGCCAATTGCCCTTGAAAGAATTTTCAAGATGACAAGGGCAGAGGCGAAGCTCTCTGTTCTTTTGTCGAGCGGAATTACCATCGCGGAATCTGCCGAAGTCTTGGGCATCAGTGTCGCAACAGCGCGCAGTCAACTTGCTTCCGTCTTCAACAAGACGCGGACCAATCGACAGGCGGAATTGATCAAGCTTCTCGGCAGGATTTCGCTGATCCCCTGACCGGCGGACGGGACGTTCCCCTCCGTCGCTGGGATGGGTCGCACCAATCCGCCCGGTATGGATGCGTCCCGCGTTGCGGTATCCTCAGCATCGACGCGGCAAAGCCGCGGTCGCTGGTCGCCGCACCCGTGACATCGATGGCGGCTCCTGACATCTGTTTACCCGGAGCGTTCAAAATCACGCGGCAAGCCAGGTGCCGACCCCTGACCGGACCCGAGGGGCTTCGACATCTCCTGCGTGACGCAGCTTCTGGAGAGACGTGTGACGGATCCGCACCCGCGATCGATCGATGATCGCATCCGCGACATGCTCCTGTTCCTGCTGGGAATGCAGAACGAGGTGTCGCTGGATAACATCGAAGATGCTGTGGAAGATCTTTTCATTGAATACGATCTGTCTGAGCGGACTCGGCTGACCGAAGCAGCAAGCCGGATGCTTCGACAGATGGGCGCGCATTGAGCTCCGACTGACGGTGACGCGAGCACAGGCGCCCTATCTACCGTCCCGAGCTCCTGACGCCGCATCGCGTGATGGCGCGAGGACATCGCGGTAAAGATCCACAACCTCGCGCGCCTGCTGGCGCCAGGTTCGCATCGGCGCAACGATCGGAGCCGGTGCCCGAAACCGGTCAGGCCGGCTGTTCATGTCGTCGAGAACCTGCGTCAGGGCCCAAGGCGACGAGACGTCGATCACCCATCCGTTGACGCCGTCCTGTACGCAGGCGCCGACGCCGCCCCGGTCGGACGCGACCACCCAACGCCCCAGGCTGGCGGCCTCATGGGCGACCAAGCCGAAGCTCTCGACACAGACCGAGATGGCGAGCACCCCATGCAACCGCGCATAGATCGCCGCGACGTCGTCGAAGCTCGTCTTGCCGACGATCTCGACTTCATTCTCGCCCCAGCGCTCGAAACGGACCGATCCCTGCGGCGCGGCATGATCGACGATCAGGAAATGCAGATGGCCGAATGCCCGCGACTTCAGAGCCGTTCGCAGAAGATCCGAGCCCTTGGCCATGCCCAATCCGCCGAGCAGGCCGAGGCAGAGACGCGATGTCGCCGGTGGATAGGGAATGTCCGGCAGTTGCTCGATCCCGTTCGGACAGACGACGATGTTATCGATCCCGCGGGACTCGTATAGTCGACCGAGGAAGTCGGACACGGCAAGGGTTCCGGCCGAACGCCGGAGCGCAGAGCGCAAACGGCTCAAACGCTTGCGGTCTCCCCACTCCCCCGTCTCCGGAACGGGACGCCCCTCCTGATCGATCAGGAACTGCCGATCCGAGATCCACCATCCGTCATGGGCCGTGACCAGATAGGGGATGTCCCTGCTCTGCGCCGCATCGAGCGCGGATGCCGTGATCCGTTGCATGCAGTGGAAATGGATCAGATCCGGCTTCAGGCGGTCGAACAGGCGCTCGAACCACGCTTCCGTCTTGGCGCTTCGCTCGTCGAAGCTGGCATCCGCGAAGGGCGCGAAGGAGGTCACCGTGACCCCGTCCCAGGCATAGCGTTCGACCTGCCCCTCGGCGCCTCCCGAGTCACGGGCGCAGACCACCTCGACGTCGAACTCCTCCGCGTGATCGCGCAGATAGCGCAGATTCTGCTCGACGATGCGGGTCGCGCCGCCAATGAATTGCGGCGGGTAGAAGACGTTCACGATCAGGATCAGCGGCTTGCGCCTCGCCGGCATCGGTGGCTCGGCCCTGCGCCGCTCATCGAAGCCTTGCCGCAGGAGGTCGAGCAGCTCCGCGCCCTTCGAGGTGAGAGCGTATTCCCTCGAAACGCGGTCATGGGCGGCATCCGCCATGCGCCCGCGCAGGACCGCATCGGTCACCAAGCGTTCGAGAGCGTCTTCCCATTCCTCCAACCGGGCTGCGGTCCATCCATCGACGCCCTGGTTGATGCAATCGCGATAGGTGGCCGTCGCGCTCACGATCGACGGGATGCGGAACAGCGCCGCCTCGATCCACTTCACCTCGCTTTTGGCATCGGTGAAGTCTCCAGCCGTCAGCGGAGCCAAGTTGACATCCGCTTCTTCGAGGAGGGACCAGTAGACTTCGAGGTCGCCGGTGAAAGGAAGATGCTCGATATGGGCGCGGTGGGGATCGAGTTCCGGACCCAGTTCGAGAGGGCCGACGATGCGCAAGCGCGTCTGCGGATACCGCGTCATCACCCGGGCAATCGCCGGTCCGATCATCTGGAAGTTTTCGTTATGCGAGCGGCCGCCACTTCCATAAAACAGAAGAACCTCGTCCGAATGCTTCCGCTTTGATCCGGTCCCGGCCGCCTTGGCCCGCAGATGCGCCTTGCTCAAGGCATTGCGGTGAAGAAACGCCTTTGATCGCACGGCTTTGGCGAGACGCTCCCGAATTGCCGGGGTCGAGGCAATTCCGAAATCGCAGCGCGCGAGAGCAGCCCGGAACAGATCCCGCCCGACGCTCAATTCGGCATATTCCCGTGCGGTCACCATCCCTTCGAGGGAGGCCCGGCTGGGCGGATAACAGCCCTCATCGAAGATCAGGTCGTCGATATCGTAAAAGGTCGGGATCGCGTAACGGCGGCACCGATGCAGTAACTTCACGATTTCCGGGGTCGCGGGTGCTCGATGAACGATGACTGCATCGAAAAATATCAGCTCGTTCGTAAGCTCATCCGCCTGTTGCAGGGTGTAGACCGCCGCCTCGTGCTTGCTGGCACGGAGTTGATCGACCTTCTGATCGATACGGTAGAATTTGCATTGGGGAACATGATCCGATCCGATGATCGCGGTCCGGAATCCACCGGGCTCAAGCGGCACGGGATCGGGCTCCCCGTTGCCGAAGGCGAGCAACGCCGCCTCGAACCCGGTCACGGCCTGCTCGATCAGGGCCGAGGCCTGAGGGCCTTGTTCACAGAACGAATGCCGTGAGGCCGCGGACCACAGCTTGGCGAAACGGCGGCGCGCGACGGTTTCGACGGCCTGTCGGACATAATATTCGTTCGGCAGCAGCGTCCGGGCCTGCAGGGCCAGAGCAACAGCCTCCTCATGAAGACCGATCTGAGACGCGCACTCGGCACAGTTGAGAACGGTCCATATGTAAGCCCGATCGAGACTTAATGCCTGCCGATAATGTGAATAAGCCTCAAAGTACTGCTTTTCTTTGAAATACACGTCTCCGAGCCCGTGATGGATCAGAGCGGTTTGTTTTCCGGCGGCAATCGCCGCCTGGTAGCATCGAATGGCGAGCTTGGCCTCTTGCGGCTCCAGAGCCTGCCCGATCTTCAGCAGGAAATCTGCGTCGAGATCGGCCGCCTCGATCGCCTCTAGCGAGAACGCGCCGTGCCGGATGAAGTGTTCAAGGCAGCCCCACCGATTGGCAGGCTTCAGCCCGGCCATGAAGGCATAGGCCGTCACTTGGAAATCGGCGGGAAAATCCGCGACGACCAGCCCCGTGGCCTGCTCGATCATCTCCGGGCCGTTCGCCGCATAGCCTTCCTGCACGCCGATCCGGAGCCAGTGATCGTAGGCTTCCGCGGCCGTCAGCTCCTCGGCCTCCGCGTAATAGGACGTGTAGAAATCCGGGTCGAAGTCGATCTCCGGCTCGAAACGCCTCAGCTCGGCAATGCCGCGGAGGAAGAAATGCTGAATCCCTTCCTGCTCAGTCTCGAAGGCAAGATCGTCATTCAGCTTCCGATAAGACCGGCTTGAAAAGACACATCCTTTTCGAATAGTGACCTTGCCAACCAAACTCATCCGAAACGTCCCGACAGAACTATTTATAGAGGCACGTACCGGAAAAGACTCGCGCAGAGATGTGCTTCAGCAACTCTGGATCGAATGCAAATATGGCGCTACCCGTTTCGCGGCCCGATGGCGCGGGGCGAGCTTTAACCCTCGCGAGTCCGCCTGACAAGGTGGCGATTCTGTTTTGTAAATATCCAAGACGGTCTTTGCGGATTGACTGCGCGGAAAAGACCAGTCCAACTACTCTTTGCTCGTCTCTTCTTTCGGCATTCTTACGGCACGATCCGATCATCGCAGACCAAGCGTTACTCCGGCGGACCAACTCAGCGACCCGGTTCCTGCGGTTTCGCCCCATCCTAGGCATGGATGCCGCACAGATCGACGGACGCACCACCGTCACGGCGGAAGGCGTCCGGCTCGGGCTATGGGCGCGCCACCCGGAACGACCGCCAAGCTTCGCGTCCCCGTCGCGCGGGGATCGCGAAGCGATTGGCGTGATGCGGAGCGCTACTCCGAGAGAGGTCCCGCTCCAGGCTCGGCCTCGGGTGCGGCCATTTCCTGCGGTGCGCCGGCCTGCGCCTCCACCACCGCCGCAGCAGTGACGTTGACGATGCCGCGGGCGGTGACCGAGGGGGTCAGGATATGCGCGGGCTTGGCCGGGCCGATCAGCAGGGGGCCGACCGGCAGGGCGTCGGCGAGCACCTTGGCGAACTGGAAGGCGATGTTGGCCGCATCGAGATTGGGGAAGACCAGGATGTTGGCCGCGCCCTTCCAGTTCGAGCCGGGCAGCACCCGGTCACGGATGAGTTCCGAGAGCGCGCAATCCGCCTGCATCTCGCCATCGGCCTGAAGATGCGGCGCGCGGGCCTGGATCAGCTCCAGGGCCCGGCGCATCTTCCGCGCCGAAGCGGAATCGGACTGGCCAAAATCGGAATGGCTGAGCAGCGCGATCTTCGGCGTCAGGCCGAAGCGGCCGACATGGCCGGCGCAGGCGATGGCGACATCCGCCACTTCCTCGGCGCTCGGATCCTGGCGGACATGCGTGTCGGCCAGGAAGAAAGCGCCCTTCTTCGTGACGATCAGGCTCATCGCCGCGAAATCGAGCAGGTCGGGCGAGAGCCCGATCACGTCACGGATGACGCGCAGCCGCGTCTCGAACCGGCCCTCCAACCCGCAGATCAGGGCATCCGCCTCGCCGCGGCGCACCGCCAGCGCCCCGATCACCGTATTGTTGGTGCGCACCAGGGTGCGGGCGAGATCGGGGGTGATGCCCCGCCGTCCCGCCACCTCGAGATAGGTCGACACATAGGCGCGGTAACGCGGATCGTCCTCGGGATCGATCAGATCGAAATGCTCGCCATGCTTCAGGGCGAGGCCGAAACGCTTGATCCGGGTTTCGATCACCCGCGGGCGTCCGACCAGGATCGGCCTTGCCACCCGGTCCTCGACCACCACCTGCGCCGCGCGCAGCACCCGCTCGTCCTCGCCCTCGGCGTAGATGACCCGCTTGGGATTGTTCTTCGCCTTGGAGAAGATCGGCTTCATGATGAAGCCGGAGCGATGCACGAACCGGTCGAGGGACTCGGCATAGGCCTGGATGTTCTCGACCGGCCGGCCGGCGACGCCCGAATCCATGGCCGCCTTGGCCACCGCCGGAGCGATGCGCAGGATCAGGCGCGGATCGAAGGGGCTCGGGATCAGGGAATGGGGGCCGAAGGGCCGGGCCTCGCCGCCATAGGCGCGGGCGACCACATCCGAGGGCGCCTCACGGGCGAGCGCCGCGATCGCCTTCACCGCCGCCTTCTTCATCTCCTCGTTGATCGCATGCGCGCCGACATCGAGGGCGCCGCGGAAGATGTAGGGGAAACAGAGAACGTTGTTGACCTGGTTCGGGAAGTCCGAGCGCCCGGTGCAGATCATCGCGTCGGGCCGGCGCTCCTGGGCGAGGTCCGGCATGATCTCGGGGTAAGGGTTGGCGAGCGCCATGATCAGCGGCTTCTCGGCCATCTTCTCGAGATATTCGGGCTTGAGCACGCCGCCGGCCGAGAGGCCGATGAACACGTCGGCACCGGGGATCACCTCCGCCAGCGTGCGCGCCTCGGTCTCCTGGGCGTAGACCGCCTTCCAGCGGTCCATCAGCTCGGACCGGCCCTTGTAGACCACGCCCTTGATGTCGGTGACCGTGATGTTCTCGCGGGTGGCACCGAGCGACACGAGGAGGTTGAGGCAGGCCAGAGCCGCCGCGCCGGCGCCGGAGGTGACGATCTTGGCGTCGGAGAGCTGCTTGCCGGCGAGTTCGAGGGCGTTGAGGACGGCGGCCGCGACGATGATCGCGGTGCCGTGCTGGTCATCGTGGAAGACCGGGATGTTCATACGCTCCCGGCAGCGCTCCTCGACCTCGAAGCATTCGGGCGCCTTGATGTCTTCGAGGTTGATGCCGCCGAAGGTCGGCTCCAGGGAGCAGACCACGTCCACCAGCCGGTCGACCTCCTTCTCGTTCACCTCGATGTCGAACACGTCGATGCCGGCGAACTTCTTGAAGAGGACCGCCTTGCCCTCCATCACCGGCTTGGAGGCGAGCGGGCCGATATCGCCGAGGCCGAGCACCGCCGTGCCGTTCGAGAGCACCGCGACGAGATTCTGGCGGATGGTAAGGGTGGCGGCTTCCTGCGGATCGTCATGGATCGCCATGCAGGCGGCGGCGACGCCGGGGGAATAGGCAAGAGCGAGGTCGCGCTGGTTGCCGAGGGGCTTGGTCGCCTGGATCTCCAGCTTTCCGGGCTTGGGGAGTCGATGGTAGACGAGCGCCCCGGATTTCAGATCCTCGGACATATTGTCGGCCATGACGATGCCGTCCTCTTCCGCTCAATGGATTACGCCCGCCATGCCGCGCGTTGCAGGGGGGCACCGTTGAGGCATCTGTTGCAACGGCTGAAGCGGGGGCGCAACCCGCACAATGAGACGCGGCTGCATCTCGAGCGGTTGGTACGCCGCTGGAATTTCTCAATCGGCGCATACTCTTACGGAAGGCCGAAGGTGCGTTTCCCCGAATCGGGGCGCCGGCTGACGATCGGCCGCTATTGTTCCATCGCGGACAAGGTCGAGATCCTGCTCGGCGGCGGGCACCGGCTCGACTGGATCTCGACCTATCCCTTCGCCGCCATGTCCGGCTTGTGGCCGGAGGCGGATGCACCCGAGGATTATCATACCTCCCGCGGCGACGTGACGATCGGGCACGATGTGTGGCTGGGATCGGGCTGCATGATCCTGTCTGGGGTCAGCATCGGCCACGGGTCAGTCGTCGCTGCCCGCGCCGTGGTCACCCGGGACGTGCCGCCCTACGCCGTGGTGGCCGGCAATCCCGCCCGGATCGTGCGCCACCGCTTCGATGCGGCGACGACCGAGGCGCTGGTCGCGGCGGCATGGTGGGACTTCCCCCATGAGACGGTCACGCGCTGGGTCCCGCTGCTTCAGAGCGGGCAGGTTGAGGCCTTGATCGCCGCCGTGGGGGTTGAGCGCGCCATTGCCCACCCGGCCCGATTGCCGTAACCGGCCGGCTCGTTTGCCAGGAAGTGACGATTCATGTCCGACACGCTGCCCGATCGCCTCTCGGTCAACCCGAACAGCCCCTATTACGACGAAGCCCTCCTCGCCCGCGGCATCGGCGTGCGCTTCAAGGGCGTCGAGAAGACCAATGTCGAGGAATATTGCGTCAGCGAGGGCTGGGTGCGGCTCTCCGCCGGCAAGACGCTCGACCGGGCCGGCAACCCGATGACGGTGAAGCTGAAGGGTGCGGTCGAGCCGTATTTCCGCGAGCCTGAGACGGGATCCGCCTGATCGAAGCGGTTCGCGTATCGGCAAGCCCGCGCGGCGCTTGAGCGAAGCCCAGATCCGCCATCCCGAAGCGATCAAACGGATCTGCTATAGTGCGGTGACGGCGCCTGAAACGACAAAACCCCGCTGGAGCGGGGTTCTGTCCTTCGCGACGAGAGGGCGGTCGTCAGACCGCCATCCGGTCCTCACCCTCGACCGGCTCGCGCAGCACGTAACCGCGTCCCCAGACGGTCTCGATGTAGTTCTTGCCCTCGCTGGCATTGGCGAGCTTCTTGCGCAGCTTGCAGATGAAGACGTCGATGATCTTCAGCTCCGGCTCGTCCATGCCGCCGTAGAGATGGTTGAGGAACATCTCCTTGGTGAGCGTCGTGCCCTTCCGCAGGGAGAGGAGTTCCAGCATCTGGTACTCCTTGCCGGTGAGGTGGACCCGCGAGCCCGACACCTCGACGGTCTTCTGATCGAGGTTCACGATCAGGTCGCCGGTGGTGATCACCGATTGGGCATGGCCCTTCGAACGGCGCACGATGGCGTGGATGCGCGCCACCAGCTCGTCCTTGTGGAAGGGCTTGGTGAGGTAATCGTCGGCGCCGAAGCCGAGACCCTTCACCTTGTCCTCGATGCCGGCCATGCCCGACAGGATCAGGATCGGCGTCTTGACCTTCGCCACGCGCAAGCTGCGCAGCACCTCGTAGCCGGACATGTCGGGCAGGTTCAGGTCGAGAAGGATGATGTCGTAATCGTACAGCTTCCCGAGATCGACGCCTTCTTCGCCGAGGTCGGTCGTATAGGTGTTGAAGTTCTCCGATTTGAGCATCAACTCGATGCTCTGCGCCGTAGCGCTGTCGTCCTCGATCAGAAGTACGCGCATCGTGATCCCCACCGGACTGACCGTTTCGGGGGGGCTTGAGACAAGCCGCCGCCGGTCGCCCGCCGACGGCCCCGGCGGACGCTCCCTCATTCCCACTTTCGAAACGCTATTCCTTAACCGTTAACAAAAGCCGAATCCCGCTTGCAAGCGCTGTCTCTTTCGAGTCCGCCGCCGATTCTCGGTGCGGTTGGCGATCTGTTCCCCCTTCGCCCCGCCGAGGCCCGGATCGAGGGCGCGTCCCTCGCGCTAACCCCTTCATTTCCCTGACATTGGCCAGCCTGTTGCTGAAAGGAGACGGCGATCATTCGTCGCCGATCAATTTTTTCGGGGGATCGGTTTGCGGCCGGATCGAAGGGAGAACGGCCTTGGCGGGGTTCCGTCCGATGTTAAGACATCGGCCGGCTCGGTGGCGGGACCGGGGTTAACGGGATCGAGGGCATACGATGCAGGAACGCGGTTCCGGGGGGCTGGCGGCGGCGCTCGCCGCGCTCTCGACCGTTGAAACCCTGGAAACCTTCGGGCGGGTGACGGCGATCCGAGGCCTCCTCGTCGAGGTCGCCGGACCGGTGGCCGCCATGCGGCTCGGCGGCCGCATCGACATCGTGGTGGAGGCGCGCAGCGGTGCCGATCCGGCGACGGTCCCCTGCGAGGTTATCGGATTTGCCGGCGACCGGGCGCTCGCCATGCCGTTCGGCTCCCTCGACGGCGTGCGCCGCGGCTGCCCGGCCCTGGTCCGCGACGAGGCGGCGGGCGCGATCCGCCCCGCCGCTTCCTGGCTCGGCCGCACCATCGACGCCCTCGGGCGCCCGATCGACGGGCTCGGGGCCCTGGCGCAGGGACCGGCGATCTATCCGCTGCGGGCCGACCCGCCCCCGGCCCATGGACGCCGGCGCGTCGGGCCGCCGCTCGATCTCGGGGTCCGCTGCATCAACACCTTCCTCACCATGTGCCGCGGGCAGCGCATGGGCATCTTCGCCGGCTCCGGCGTCGGCAAGTCGGTGCTGCTCTCCATGCTTGCCCGCTACACCGCCGCCGACGTGGCGGTGATCGGCCTCGTCGGCGAGCGCGGCCGTGAGGTGCAGGAATTCCTGCAGGACGATCTCGGCGCGGCGGGCCTCGCCCGGTCGGTCGTGGTCGTGGCGACCTCTGATGAGCCGGTGCTGATGCGCCGCAACGCGGCCTATGTGACGCTGGCGGTCGCCGAGTATTTTCGCGACCAGGGCGCGCAGGTGCTGTGCATGATCGATTCGATCACCCGCTTCGCCATGGCCCAGCGCGACATCGGGCTGGCCGGCGGCGAGCCGCCGACCGCCAAGGGCTACACGCCCACCGTCTTTTCCGAACTGCCGCGCCTGCTGGAGCGGGCCGGGCCGGGCGTCGGAGAGGGAGCGATTTCCGGGCTGTTCACGGTTCTGGTCGAGGGCGACGACCACAACGAGCCGGTGGCGGACGCGGTGCGCGGCATCCTCGACGGCCACATCGTCATGGAGCGGCGCATCGCCGAACAGGGGCGTTACCCGGCGATCAACGTGCTGCGCTCGGTCTCGCGCACCATGCCCCGGGCCTGCGACCCGGATCATCTCCCCACGGTCCGCCGCGCCCGCAAGGTGCTCGCGACCTATGCCGATATGGAGGAACTGATCCGGCTCGGCGCCTACCGCGCCGGCTCCTCGCCGGAGGTGGACGAGGCTGTCGCTTTGATGCCCGATCTGACGGCTTTTCTGGGGCAAAGTAAGGAAGAAGCAACCTCCATCGGCGAGGGTTACGCCCGGTTGACCGCCATCGTCGGCGGTGGGTGAGACAGCTTCGAGATCGCGTCGGGTTTCGGTCCGGGAGGATCGCCCCGCCATTCGGGCCGCTCGCCAGCGTAGCGTGGAGTGGATGGCCCGATATGAAATCGCGTGACACGCTGATCCGGCTGCGTCGGTTCCAGGTGGATGAGAAGCGCCGCCGGGTCGCCCAGATCGAGATGATGATGGCCGACTTCAACCGTATGGCGGCCGAGCTCGACCGGGAGGTGGCGCACGAGGAGGCCAAGGCCGGGATCACCGATCCGGGCCATTTCGCCTATCCGACTTATGCCCGCGCCGCGACCGCCCGCCGGGACAACATGCGCCAGTCGGCCGCCGCCCTGGAAAGCCAGCTCGCCGAGGCCAAGGCCGAGTTGGGCGAGGCCTTCGAGGAGCTGAAGAAGGTCGAGATCTTGGAAGATCGCGAGCGCTCGGCCGAGCGCGCGGCCGAAGCCGCCCGCGAGCAGGCCGAGATGGACGCGATCGGTCTGCGCGCCCGCGCCTGATTCCGCGGATCGGGTCCGGCCGGCAACGGCCGGGCTCTCCCCACCGCCACAGGCGGCATGAAACCGTCACGATCGGCGGGCAAGAGCCTGTCCCATCGAGACGGTCGCTCCAGTTCCGCTTGCGATGCACGCGGCCGTGGCGCAGGAGAGGCCGGTCCCGAGGGAGGTGGCCGGTACTCATGAAGAAAGTCAGTGAAATCATCTGGGGCCTGATCGGCCTCGCGGCGGTGGCGGTCTCCTGCTACCTGCTCTGGGGCGAGCTGAAGACGCTGTCCTGGTCCAGCATCGAAGCGGCCTTCGCCGCGATTCCGCTGCACCACTTCCTGCTCGCCGGCCTCTCGACCCTCGTCGCCTACGCTGCTCTCGCTTGGTACGACCGGATCGCCTTGCTGCATCTGGGCGTGCGCCACATCTCGTGGCTGTTCGTGTCGCTCTGCTCGTTCACGACCTACGCGCTCTCCCACAATATCGGCGCCTCCGTCTTCTCCGGCGCCCTTGTGCGCTACCGCGCCTACACCTCGAAGGGCCTGTCGGCGGCGCAGGTCGCGGTGCTGGTGGCGCTCTGCTCCTTCACCTTCGGCCTCGGCACGCTCCTCCTCGGCGGCTTCGTCCTGGTCTACGATCCAGGCCTGCTCGGCCGGCTCGACAACCTTCTGCCCGCCGCCCTCACCAACCCGGCCACCGCCCGGATCGTCGGCGCCGGCCTGCTCGGCTTCGTGGCGCTCTACGTGATCGGCTCGGTGCTGCGCTTCCGTCCGCTGACGATCCGCAACTTCAAGGTCGAGTATCCGCGCCCCGGCATCATGGCGCGCCAGCTCATCGCCGCGCCGCTGGAGCTGCTCGGCGCCGCCGGCATCATCTACTTCGCCCTGCCCGACAGCCTGAATCCCGGCTTCATCCCGGTGCTCGGCATCTTCCTGGCCTCGTTCTCGGTGGCCCTGGCCTCGCACGCCCCCGGCGGCCTCGGCGTGTTCGAGCTGGTCTTCTTCACCGCCATGCAGCTTCAGACCGATGCCGAGAAGGCGCCGGTTCTGGCGGCCGTGCTGATCTTCCGCCTGTTCTACCTGCTGCTGCCCTTCGCCGTCGCCATCGTGGTGGTGCTGCTGTTCGAGCGGTCGCGCCTGTCGCAGGCCTTGACCAAGGGGGCCGATCCGGCCCCGCCCGAGCCGCCGCTCGTTGCTCCGGGCCTCGATAACCACGTGATCGAAAAGCGCCTGGAGAAGAAGGCGGTCTGATCACCGCGGCCTCCGAGCCAGGACGCCATCCGCCCTTCCCTCGGGACCGGCCGAATGGCGATGAGGAATTGAATGGGAAAGGGCAGCCGCTCCTCGTGGAGCGGCTGCCCTTCGCGTTTCGAGCCGAGAGAAAAGGGTTCCCTGCGCAGTTTGTCGCAGTGACGCGAAGCCCGGCGATCCTTACGTCACGCGGCTTCCGTGGACAGTGGGACTCGCGGGGTTGCGGGGCCTTCAGGAACGGTTAAGCTTTGAGCGGATGGGGGAGTCGCGTCGACTCCCGGATGGATATCATGGCCTCGATCAAGGTACGGGTCGCCGAAGACGGCACCTGCTCGATCTGCCGAAACGGCACAATCATCAGCACGGGATTGACCCGCGGACAGGCAGAGCAGCTTGTCGCGGTTCTGCGCGCCATCGAAGGCAACGCCTGAGAACAGCCCGGCCCCGCCTCCCGTTATCGGGAAGCAGGACCGCGGCTCGAGGGGAGCCGCCGGAGGCTCAGGCGGCCCGCACCGTGTCCAGAAACTGTCCGACCTCCGCCCGCAGATGCGCCGATTGCCGCAAAAGCTCCGAGGCCGCGCCGAGGACCTGACTCGCCGCCGCGCCGGTTTCTTCCGAGGCGGAGGCGACGCCGCCGATATTGGTCGTCACCTCATGGGTGCCGGTCGCCGCCTGTGAGACGTTTCGGACGATCTCCTGGGTCGCGGCGCTCTGCTCCTCGACCGCCGCCGCAATCGAGGTCGAGACGCCGCTGATCTCGCGGATCCGTCCAGCGATGTGACCGATCGCCTCCACCGCCGCGCCGGTGGAGCGTTGGATGCGGGAAATCTGCGTCGAGATCTCCTCGGTCGCCCGCGCGGTCTGGCTCGCCAGTTCCTTCACCTCGGCCGCGACCACGGCGAAGCCGCGCCCCGCCTCCCCGGCCCTGGCGGCCTCGATGGTGGCATTCAGCGCCAGAAGGTTGGTCTGACCGGCAATGTCCGAGATCAGCGCCACGACATCGCCGATGCGGGCGGCCGCCTCGCTCAACTCATGCACGAGCAGGCCGGTCCGGTCAGCCTCATCGACGGCGCTGCGGGAAAGCTCGGCCGAACCGTCGACCTGCCGGCCGATCTCCTGCACGGAGGCGCCGAGTTCCTCGGCGGCGGCGGCCACGGTGCCGACATTCGCGGTCGCCTGCTCGGCGGCGGCGGCGACGGCGGTCGACTGGCTCGCGGTCTGGTTCGCGGTGCCGGCGAGGCCCTGCGCCGTGGATTGAAGTTGCGCTGCCGCACCGCCGATGGTGCTGACGATTCCGGTGATCAGGCCCTCGAAGCTCTGGATCAGGCCGCTGAGCCGCTCGGCCCGCTGCATCTTCAGTGTCCGGTCGGCTTCCTGCAGCGCCTGGAGGCGCTCCCGCTCGATGGCATTGTCACGGAACACCGCCACGGCCCGGGCCATGGCGCCGACCTCGTCATGCCGTTCCGTCTCGGGCAGGGCGATGTCGGTGCGGCCTGCCGCGAGCACGCCCATCGTCCCCCGCAGGGCGTTCATGGGGCGCACGATCGAGCGGATGATCGCCCAGGACACGGCACCGAGAACGAGGAGGATGCCGAGGGCGATGGTGCCGAGGCGGAAGATCTGCTCCCACAGCGCGGCCCTCAGGTCATCGAGATGAACTCCGGTCGCGACGTAGAGCCCCCACGGCGCGTAGAAGCGGAAGACGCCGAGCTTGGCCGTCGCCTCCGCCTCGGGGGTGCGCTTCCAGGTATAGACGACCGTGGCCATGCCGTCGCGGACGGCGCGGGGCAGCACGTCCGCGATGAAGGCGAAGCCGGTCGTGTCCTTGAGGCTGCTGAAGTCGCGCCCGAGCAGGGCCGGATCCGCGTGGGCGACGACGGTGACGGCGCGGTCGTAGACGAAGAAATAGCCGTCCTTCCCGTGCCGCATCGCCGCGACATCGGCATAGGCGGTGGCGCGGGCCGCCGCTTCCGTCATCTCGCCCTTCTCGGCGAGGCGGTGGTAGCGATCGATCAGGTTGACCGCCGATTCCGTCATCAGGGCGAGGCGGTTCACACGCTGCGTGTACATCGCGTCGAACTGATAGGTCAGTGCGACGGTAGAAATCGCTAGAAGACTCAGGGCCGCCAGGGCGACAAGAGCGTAGAGTTTTCTCGGAATATCGAAACGGAGCACGGTACAATCCTCGCGCCCGTCATTGCCATCGGTGACGGGCGGCTGAGGAGCCTGACCATCGTCTTGTTAAAAAAGATGGAAAAGCGTCGGGTCCGCCATGACACGGTCAGAACCCTGTTCGGCCTCGGCTATACCGATCCCACGGTCCGCAGCCGCGCGCGGGGATGGATCTCGGCCTGGCTCATCACCGGCGTTTCGCGGCGGAAGCGCTCGATGATCGAGCGGACGAAGGGCCGGGCCTGGACCGAGGTCACGAGCACCGGCATCTCACCCAGGCGCGCGGCCTGCTCGAAGCGGTCGCGGACGGTGTTGACGAACTCGGTGAGCTTCGAGGGTTGCATGGCGAGGTAGCGTTCCTCGCGCTCGCCGACGATCGATTCGAGGAAGGCCTGCTCCCAGGCCGGCGACAGGGTGATGATCGGAAGGGTCCCGTCCGGCCCCTGATATTGCGCGCAGATCTGGCGGCCGAGGCGGGCGCGGACATGCTCGACGATGTCGCGCGGGTTCTTCACATGGCCCGCGACCTCGGCGATGCCCTCGACGATGGAGCCGAGATCGCGCACCGAAACCCGCTCGGCGAGCAGCAATTGCAGCACCCGCTGGATGCCGGTGGTGGCGATCTGCGCGGGCACCACCTCCTTGAGCAGCTCGGTATGCTCCTTCGGCAGCTCGCGCAGCAGCTTCTGCACCTCGACATGGTTCAGAAGCTCGGAGACATGCGCCTTGATCACCTCGGTCAGGTGGGTCGAGATCACGGTGGCCGCATCGACCACGGTATAGCCCTTCAGCTGGGCCTGATCGCGCAGCGAGGAATCGACCCAGGTGGCCGGCAGGCCGAAGGTCGGCTCCAACAGATGCTGGCCGGGAAGCTGCACCTGACCGCCCATCGGGTCCATCGCCATGAACTGGCCGGGGAAGACCTGTCCGGTGCCGGCCTCGATCTCCTTCACCCGCACCACGTAGGTGTTGGCCTCCAGGCTCACGTTGTCGAGGATGCGGACCGAGGGCATGACGATGCCGAGTTCGGCCGCGAGCTGGCGGCGCAGGGCCTTGATCTGATCCGTGAGCCGGTCCTGGCCCTCGCCGTTGACCAGGGCCAGAAGGGCGTAACCCATCTCCAGCTTGAGGTCGTCGAGCTTGAGGAGGTCCGTGACGGTCTCCTCCGCCGGGGCCGCGCCGGCGGCAGCGGGAGCGCCCGGCGTGCCATCTGCCGCGGCCGGAGGATTGTCGCGCTGGTTCTTGGCGATCCGCCACGCCGCGTAACCGGAGGCACCGCCCAGCGCCAGGAAGGGCAGCATCGGCATGCCGGGCAGGAGCGCGATCAGCACCATGACGCCGGCGGACATGCCGAGCGCCTTCGGGTAGTTCGCCATCTGCTTGCCGAGCGCCTTGTCGGCCGCGCCCTTCACGCCGGCCTTCGAGACGAGGATGCCGGCGGCGGTGGAGACGATCAGGGCCGGCACCTGGGAGGCCAGGCCGTCACCGATGGTGAGCAGGGTGTAGGTCTTGGCGGCTTCCGCGAAGCCGAGGCCCTGCTGGGCGACACCGATGATGATGCCGCCCACCACGTTGATGCCGGTGATGAGGAGCGCGGCCACCGCGTCGCCGCGCACGAATTTCGAGGCACCGTCCATGGCGCCGAAGAACGAGGATTCCTCCTCCAACGCCGCGCGCCGGGCCTTGGCCGCCTTCTCGTCGATGAGTCCGGCGGAGAGGTCGGCATCGATCGCCATCTGCTTGCCGGGCATGGCGTCGAGGGTGAAGCGGGCGGCCACCTCGGCGATGCGGCCGGAGCCCTTGGTGATGACGACGAAGTTCACGATGATCAGGATCGCGAACACGATGATCCCGATCACGAAATTGCCGCCCATCACGAAATGCCCGAAGGCCTCGATGACGTGGCCGGCGGCCGCCGTGCCCTCGTGGCCGTGACCGAGGATCAGCCGGGTCGAGGCGAGGTTCAGCGCCAGCCGCAACATGGTCGCGATGAGGAGCAGCGTCGGGAAGACGGTGAATTCGAGCGGGTTGTCGATGAACAGGCCCGTCATCATGATCAGCACCGACATGATGATCGAGACGGCGAGCAGCAGGTCGAGCAGGACCGCCGGCAGCGGGAAGATCAGCACCGCGAGGATGCTCATCACCGCCGTGGCGAAGAACAGGTCGGAGCGCTTGGACAGAGCCTGAAGGCTCGTCCGATCCGGCAGGCGCAGGGCAGACAGGCCGCCGAACCCGCCGGTGCCCGCCGGCACGGCCCTGGCCGTCTCGCTCATCTCCACCCATCCCCCGGACGAATCGTGCGCGCCCGCCCGACGGGCCGCACCCGGCAGGATTTGCCGGGTGCAGGGTTAGCGAGACGTTAACGCCGGAGCGGAACCTGAGCAGACGAAGAGGGCTTGGACAGCAAAGCGGATCCACGATCCGCGCCGCCCCCGCGAGGGGCATTCGGCCGCGCTCCGTCCGCTTCGACGAACGGACCTCCGGGCGGGCCGGCACGACGAGTGAGAGGAACGACCATGGCAGCACGCGCCGTCACCGCCCTGTTCGACAGCCAGGAGGATGCCGCCCGCGTCGTGGACCGCATCGAGGCCGAAGGCGTGCCGCAGACGCAGATCGGGATCGTCTCCAGGCATGAGACCGGCACGGCCGGGACGGCCGGGCAGGATCCCGGCATCACGCACGCGTCGGCGCACGCGAATCCGGCCGCCGACGGCGCGGGCGCCGGCGCCACGGTAGGCACGGTGCTCGGGGGCGGAGCCGGCCTGCTCGCCGGCCTCGGCCTGCTCGCCATCCCCGGCGCAGGCCCGGTGGTGGCGGCTGGCTGGCTCGTCGCCGCCCTGTCCGGGGCCGGCGTCGGTGCCGCCACCGGCGGCCTGATCGGGGCCCTGACCGGCACGGGCCTGAGCGGGGCCGATGCCGAGACCTATGCGGAGGGGGTGCGGCGCGGCGGCACGCTGGTTACCGTGCAGGCCGATGACGGCATGGCCGACCGCATCATCGCGCTGATGCAGCGCGGTGGGGCGATCGACCTCGATGAGCGGGCCGAAGGCTGGCGCGCCCAGGGCTGGACCGGCGGCACGGCGGGAGAGCCTCACGCGACCGCGACACCCTCTCCCGAACTCGACCCGGCCCTCGCGCCGGAGCCGGGAACGCCGGCCGATCCGACCGCACCGGCTCCGACCCGGCGTCCGCCGAGCGAGATCGGCTGATCCGGTCTCCGGGTCACCCGGCGGGCTCAGGCCGACGGTTTTAGCTGTAGAGGTACTTCCGGGTCAGCACACTGAAGCCGAAAGCGGTCATGGCCACGAGCGCGACGATGCTGGTGATCAGGTGGCGGCGCGGCTCGATGGCCGAGACGGGCACGACCGGCTCGACCACGGGGGTGAAGAACTCGATCTGGCGATTGGCGACGATGCGGGCCTGCTCGCTCGCCGCCAGCACCTTGTTGTAATACAGCAGCGCGTTCTTGCGCTGAGCCTCGAGCGCCTCGAACTCCGTCATCGCCTCCGAGAGCAGCCGGCGCTGCTCCGGATCGGTGCTGGTCATCTGCCGCTCGATCTTCTGGATGTTGTCGTCGAGATCCTGGATCTGCGCCTTCAGGTCCTGGATCTGCCGCCGCTCGGGTGCGAGATCGCGCAGGCTCTGATTGAGCTGGACGGAGAGGTCGATGCGCTTCTTGCGCAGCTCCGCGATGACCGTGAGGTTGTTCTTGTTGGCCGATTGCGCGTCCAGCACCCCGGCCCGGTTCCGCAGATCGCGCATGGCGCGCTGCGTGCTGAGCAGGCGTTGCTCGGCATTCTTGAGCTCATCGGTGCTCTCGGCGAGGGCCGCGTTGCGCGCCTTGAGGCTGAGCTCGTTCACCATGCGCTCGCTCTCCGTCAGGATCGCGCGCGCGAGATTGTAGGATTCCTGCGGATCGAAGGCACTGACCTTGAGCAGGACGATGCCGCCATTGCTGTCCACCGTCGTGGTCACGCGCTTGTGCCAGTAGCGCATGAACAGCTCGATCGGCTCGTCGTGGGAGGTCCGCGAGAAGATGTCGATGCTGTCGCGCGAGAACATGTCCCGAAGCGGCATCTTCCGCTCCATCGTCTCGATCATCTGACGGCTGGCGATGTAGCTCGTCGTGATCAGCGTATCCTGCGCGATCATCTGCTTGGACAGGGAGCTGTTGTTGCCCGTCTCTTCGCTCTGGACCTTATCGACGTTGCCGAGAGCCGGCCGGATGGCGAAGCGCGCCTCGGTGACGAAGCGATCGGAGGCGATCAGATAGAAATAGCCTGCCGTGATCAGTGTCGGCAGGGCGAAGACGAGCAGGAAGAGGGCGGGGATCCAGGGATCGCGCCGGACATGCGTCTGGTAGGCGCGGATGCCCTTCTTGTGGTCGGACTGGCGCGCGATGCGGGCGAACCGCTTGAGCGATTCCGCGACGGCGGTGGAGCGGTCGGCGGTCGTCAGCGGTGCGCCGGACGGGCTGCTGATTTCGGTGCTCATGGTCCCAGTGCTCGCCCGCGTCTCACGGTCCGCCCCGCCCTGCCGCGCGGCAGCGGCGAAGCGTAGGATCTCGTCTCTGGCCTGCCCGCGCGGCGAAAGCGTGTCCGAACCGCGGGGCGGGACTCGCGACGCTCCCTCAACTGTTCAGGCGCCGATAGGCCGTGATGGCGTCGTTGACGTCGTCATAGACCACGGCCTGACCGTTGATGAGAATGATCGCCTGACTGCAATACTCGCGGATCTGCTCCATGCTGTGGGAGATCAGGATCACGTCGGCCGTCTCACGGCGCTTGTTGAACAGTTCGGCGCAACGCTTCTGGAAGCGCGCATCGCCGACCGAGAGCGTCTCGTCGATGAGGTAGCAGTCGAAGGGGATCGCCATGCTCATGCCGAAGGCGAGCCGGGAGCCCATGCCCGAGGAATAGGTGTTGACCGGCATGTTGAGGTAGCTGCCGAGTTCGGAGAAATCCTCGACGAATTCGAGCACGCGGCGCGGATCCTCGCCGTAGATGCGGGCGACGAAGATGACATTGTCCCGGCCCGTCATCTTGGCGTTGAAGCCACCGGCGAAGCCGAGCGGCCAGGACACGCGCAGGCCGCGGAAGATCCGCCCGCGGGTCGGCTCCTCGACGCCGGCGATCAACTTCATGGTCGTCGATTTGCCGGCACCGTTGATCCCCATGATGCCGTAGCTGATGCCGGGCTTCAGGGTGAAGTTCACCCGGTCGAGGATGGTCCGCCGCCGCCCATAGGTGGAATAGATCTTGGTGACGTTCTCGAAGCGGATCACGGTTCGATAAGCTCCACCGGCACTGATGCGGTCCGGCCCGCCCCTCGCGCCGCCGACGCTCTCGCGCGGCGTTCCGGACGGCACTCTGCTGGACGGCCTGCGATACCCGCCGCCGTGACGGGGAGGAAGCCGGTAAAAACGGCGAATCTGAGGGGGAGGCTCCGCGCCCGACGGCGATGCCCGCGCCCTGCCTCATGCGAAGACGACGGCGGCGGCGCGTCACGACACGCATGACATCGTTTTCGTTTCAATCGGGAAGGTTTCGCCCGAAGGATCGGCCGCTCGACCACCCATTATAGTCATGAATGAAATTCACTTCGCACGCGGAAGCAAACATTCGATATGTTTCGAACCCGGCCGAGAATGCTCTAATCTCCATCAGCCGATCAATGAAGTGAGCCTTCTCAAGACCCGCAGGCGACCCTGCTCCAATTTCTTCTCCGAACTCGCCTGACACGCCCGGACGAGGACCGGCGGCGCGCCCGCTAGGCCCCGGCGCGAATTTCCTCTAGGTTGGCTACGAGCCATGGAGCAAACCTTGAATCCAAACGTCATCAAGACCCGCGAAGAGGCTCGGGCGCTGGTGGATGCCGACCTGATCACGTTTCAGGATTACATGCTCCTGTGCGGCTTCAAGGGCTGGAATTCGGACGGCCCCGCGCCGGTCCAGGCCGTCGCCAGCCTGCTCTCCGCCGAGGGAGAGGCCAGTCAGGCGAAACAGAGGGCGTCGAACCAGGAGCCGGGGCCCATCCCCGATGGCGACGTGATCGGGCATGGCTCTCGGGAGGCCGAGCCGGCCATCGGCAATGCTCACCCCCGCTTCGAGATCGTCAGCTTCAGCGCGCGACGCCGGGCGGTGCCGGCCGCAGTGAAATCGGATCTGCCCCGTCACGAAAAGGGGCGCGTGCTGGCCTTCAGCCGCCCGCTCCGCCAGCAGCATTGCCGGTGAACCGCCTCCTCGCGGATGGCTGAACCGGTCCCGGGTTGGCGGCATCGGCTGACGCCTGGGATGGGCGAGGGAGGCGCCCTCACGAGCGTTTCGGCAGAGGCGCGCCGGCCCGCCGGAACGCGTCCGCGAGCGCGCCCTGAGGCTGGACCGCCGGAGCCGGACGCGGCGGCCGGGCCTCTTCACGCGGGCCGCCCGGGCGCGGAGCCGATGCGGGCGTCCCGTCGATGGGATCGTCGAGCCGCATCGACAGCGAGATCCGCTTGCGCGGCACATCGACGGCGAGGACCAGCACCCGCACCACGTCGCCGGTCTTCACCACCTCGGAGGGCGAAGCGATCCGCTTGCGCGCCATTGCCGAGATGTGGACGAGGCCGTCCTGATGCACACCGATATCGACGAAGGCGCCGAAGGCCGCGACATTGGTGACCACGCCCTCCAGCTGCAGGCCAGGCTTGAGATCGGTGATCTTCTCGACGCCTTCCTGGAAGGTCGCGGTCTTGAAGGCGGGCCGCGGATCGCGCCCCGGCTTCTCCAGTTCGGCGATGATGTCGCGCACCGTGGGCACGCCGAAGCGGTCATCGGCGAAGGCGGCCGGCGAGAGCTGCCGCAGCGCGGCCGTGTTGCCGATCAGGATGCGGATGTCGCTCTTGGTCGCCTCGAGGATGCGCCGCACCACCGGATAGGCTTCCGGGTGGACGCCGGAACGGTCGAGCGGATCCGCGCCGTCGGGGATGCGCAGAAAGCCCGCCGCCAGCTCGAAGGTCTTGGGTCCTAGGCCCGGCACCTTCTTCAGGGCGGCGCGGGTGCGGAACGGGCCGTTGGCGTCGCGATGGGCCACGATCTTCTCGGCGACCGACTCGCCGAGGCCCGAGACCTGGGCGAGCAGCGGGCCTGAGGCCGTGTTCACATCGACGCCGACGGCGTTCACCGCATCCTCCACCACCGCCGAGAGCGAGCGCGACAGCTTCTGCTCGGTCACGTCGTGCTGGTACTGGCCGACGCCGATGGATTTCGGATCGATCTTCACGAGTTCCGCCAGCGGGTCCTGCAGGCGCCGGGCGATGGAGACGGCGCCACGATGCGACACGTCGAGATCCGGCAATTCACGGGTGGCGATGGCGGAAGCCGAGTAGACCGAGGCGCCGGCCTCCGACACCGTGACCTTGGCCATCTTCAACTCGGGAACGGCCGCGAGGATCTCGGTGGCGAGCCGATCGGTCTCCCGGGAGGCGGTGCCGTTGCCGATGGCGATCAATTCGACACCGTGCTGGCGGCAGAGCCGGGACAGGGAGGCCACGGCCTCCTTCCAGCGGCGCTGCGGCTCGTGCGGATAGGTGGTCTCCACCGCCACCACCTTGCCTGTGCGGTCCACCACCGCCGCCTTCACGCCGTTGCGATAGCCGGGATCGAGGCCGAGCGTCGCCCGGCCGCCGGCGGGGGCGGCGAGCAGCAGATCCTTGAGGTTGCCGGCGAACACCTTGACCGCCGCCTCCTCCGCCCGCTCGAACAGGCGGGCACGCAGATCGGCCTTGATGCCGGTGCGGATCTTGGTGCGCCACGCGGTGCGGACCACATCGAGCAGCCACGCATCCGCCGGCCGGCCCCTGGCGGCGACGCCGAAGCGGCGGCAGATCGCGAGCTCGAACGGACCCGGCACGCCGGGCGGAGAATCCTCGCCCTCAGCGGTCAAGGCGATGTCGAGCACCTCCTCCTTCTCGCCGCGGAACAGCGCCAGCACCCGGTGCGAGGGCATCCGCTCCAGGCGCTCGCGCCAATCGAAATAATCCGAAAACTTCTGGCCCTCCGCCTCCTTGCCCTTGCGCAGCTTCGAGACGGCCTCGCCGCTGCGCCAGACATCCTCGCGCAGACGGCCGATCAGGTCGGCATCCTCGGCGAACCGTTCGATCAGGATCGCCTTGGCGCCCTCCAGGGCCGCCTCGACAGTCTCGATGCCCTTGGCCGGATCGACGAAAGCCTGTCCCGCCCGCTCCGGGGCCGTTTCGGGCCGGGCGAGCAGAGTCTCGGCCAGCGGCGCGAGGCCGGCCTCGCGGGCGGTCTGCGCCTTGCTGCGGCGCCTGGGCCGGAACGGGAGATAGATATCCTCCAGCCGCGCCTTGGTGTCGGCGGCGGCGATGGCAGCGGCCAGCTCCGGGGTCAGCTTGCCCTGGGCGCGGATGCTGTCGAGGACGACGGTACGGCGGTCGCGCAGGTCGCGGAGATAGCCGAGCCGCTCCTCCAGGCTGCGCAGCTGCGCGTCGTCGAGGGAGCCGGTGGCCTCCTTGCGGTAGCGGGCGATGAAGGGAACCGTGTAGCCGCCATCGAGCAGATCCACGGCGGCGGCCACCTGCCCCTCCCGCACACCGAGTTCCTCGGCGATCAGCAGGTTCACGCTCTTCACGGGCAGGCCTCGGTCGTGGTGGGCGGGGGCATCGATGCGGTGGGCCGTGTCCTTCTCCGATCCCGGCGGCGGGTGCAAGACACCGCCTCACGCGGCATCTCCACACCCCCTCCCGGACGGCAGGGGCCGCCCTCGGCGGGATCAGCCGATTTCCGTGAGATCGCTCCTGAAGCGCCGGGCATTGGCGACGTAATGCGCGGCCAAGGCCCGATTGGGGGCTTCGAGTTCGCTGCCGCGGGTCGAGACCACCCGTGCCGGCACCCCGACGATGAGGCTTCCGTCCGGGAACTCGGCGCCTTCCCGCACCAGCGCATTCGCCCCGACGATGCAGCCGCGCCCGATCCGGGCTCCGTTGAGGATGGTTGCTCCCATGCCGACCAGCGAGGCCGATCCGATGGTGCAGCCATGGACGATGGCGCGGTGGCCGACGGTGACATCCTCCCCAAGCGTCAGCGGAAAGCCCGGATCGGAGTGGAGCACCGCGCCGTCCTGGATGTTGGTGCGGTCGCCGATGGTGATCGGTTCGTTGTCGCCCCGGATCACCGCACCGAACCAGACGCTCGCTTCGAGCCCGATCAGGACGCGGCCGATCACCCGCGCATCCGGCGCGATCCAGATGCCGGCCGGATCGGCGATCTGCGGTTCCGTCTCGCCCAAGCGGTAGAGCGCCATGCGGGTCATCTCCTCAACCGGCCCGGCGCGCCGCCGCTCAGCCGATACCGGAGATAGAGCACGGCTCTACCGCCGAGGCGAGGGCGCGTCAGAGTTTGCGGATCGTCTCCTCGATCCGCTCGGCCTCCGCCTCATCGACCTGGACGGGCCTGCCGCTATCGTCGGGGATGCCCTCGCCGGTCTGTGCAATGGTGTCGTCGCGTGGCCGGGCATTCGGCCCGGTCGAGTCGGGGCGCTCCTCGCGCTTCTGCCGGTCGTCGGTGTTCATGGCGGCCATCCTGCTCCGTCTCCGTCCCGGAAACGCGGGCCGCCCGGCCGGTTTCCCATGACGGAGCCGATCAGAGGGCCGGCCACCCCTCCCCCTTCGCCAGCGACCGCGCGGAAAGGATGCCGCCCGGGAACAGGGCCGCCACGCCCGGCCGCTTCAGGCGCAGATCCCATACCCGCAATTCGGCGTAGCGCAGGCTCAGCAGCCGGCCGTCGCCCGAGCAGGTGAGGAAGCAGCGCTCGAAAGCGAGGAGCTGGGTCGGCATCGGCGGATGCGGTCCGGCGCCCGTGTCGATCTCCAAAGCCACCGCCTCCTGTCCACCGGCCTCGAAGGCGCGCACGGCATCGAGCAGGGCATCGTACTCGACGCCGTCGAGGCAGAGCTGAAGGCAGAGACGGGGGGCGAAGCTGGCCTGCGGGTCGAGGGGTCCGTGCCGCAAAAGGGTCAGGGCGAAGCGCCCGCCCTCCGCCTCGGGCAGGGTGAGGATATGGTCCTCCGCCACGCCGTCGAGCGCGCGCAGGCGGTCGGGCTCGATCGGCGAGGGCGCGGCCTCCCGGCCCTCGGTGCGGCCATCGTTGCGGAAGTGCAGGAGCGGGTTGATGCCGGCCGCCACCACGTCGGGATAGCGGGCGAGGTAGAGGCTGGTGCTGAAGGCCGGGCTCGGATCGAGGCCCTGCGCCGCGCCGACCTGCAGGTAATGGCGCAGAGGATCGAGTCGGGTCCGGCCGCTCTGGCGGCGATAGAAGGCGGTGTCGAAATCCGCGTTCGGGTTGCGGTCCCTGCGGGCACCGATCCACGCATAATGCAGGAACGGATCGAGGCCACTGCGCGCCACGCCGGGATTGCGCTCCCGGTAATAGGCGGCGTCGAACAGTTTCGGCACGCGGCCGATCACGGCGCGGCGCAGCAGGCCGGTGGCAAGGCCGAGGATACGCGCCAGGGGGGATTGCGCGCTCATGCGACCACCTGCGCCTCGCAGAGCCGCCGGATCGCGGCGGCGAAGGCGGCGGCGTCGCAATCCTCGGCGATCCTGGCGAGGCCGCCGCTTCGCACCGCCTCCCACCGGGCGGCGTCCTCGTGCAGGGTGACGAGGGCCTCGGCGAAGGCGTCGGGATCGCGCCAGTCCCGCACGAGGAAGCCCTCGCCCTCGGCCCAGCCGACCTGATCGGCCAGGATCGGCGTGACGACGCAGGGCAGGCCCCGCGCCACCGCCTCGTGGACCTTGTGCGGGATGCCGGCGGCGAAGCGGGTCGGCGCCAGGAACACCCGCGCGGCGTCGAGCGGAGGCTCGGTCCGGGGCACCCGGCCGGTGACGGTCACGCCGGGCTCGCGGGCGTAGCGCGCGCGGATCTCCGGCGCGATCCCGCCGACGATTGTGAGGGTCGCGCCCGGCAACCGCGCCCGCACCAGCGGCCAGACATGCGCGAAGAACCAATCGAGGGAATCGACATTGGGCTGCCCTTCGCGGGCGAGCGCGCCGACGAAGACGAAGCCGGCGCGTTCGGCGAAATCCGGCGTCGGTGCCTCCGGCAGGCTGAGGGCGTGGCCGAGCACGGCGGCGTTGCAGGCGCGATAGCGGGCGAGCACCCGCGCCTCGGCGTGAGAGACGCAGACCACCGCGTCGGCGAGGCCGAACCGGCGTGTCTCGCGCTCCGCCTGCCAAGCGAGGTCGGCGGCGACAGCGCTGCCACGGGTCGCGGCTTCGGTCACGAAGTCGCGCAGGGCGAACAGGGCTTCGGAGTCGAAGATCACCTTTGAGCGGACGAAGCTGCGGGGATCGAGCCCGGCGGCGTTGAGGGCCTGGGTCACGAACAGGATGTTGTGCGGCCGGCTGACCCAGAGCACGTCGTAACGGTCGCGCCGCTCCTGAATCAGGCGCGAAAACCCCTCATCGCCGCTGGCATGGACGATCTCGATGCGCTCATCGAGGTCGCGGTAACGCTGCGATTCCTCCGCATCGGCCTCGTAGTTCGGGAAAAAGGTGACGGCGTAGCCGAGCCCCGCCATGGCGTTGAGGATGGCGTTGGCCCGGGGCAGGCCGGCGCCGAGATCGAGATGCGGAACCCGGTCGTCGACGTAGAGCACCCGCAGCCGCCAGGGATCGTGATCGATCAGGCCACCGCCCTTCGGCTGCGGTCCCTGCTCGAACAGGGCCGGCCTGTGCCGGTCGAGGAAGCGGGCGCGGTTGCGGTCGAGCAGGGCCTCCACGTCCTCGCGGCGGGCGCTGGTGGCGTTCTCGTAATGGATCGCGGTGGCGCGCGGCTGCACGATCACCCGCCGCCCGGCCTGATGGCAGCGCAGACAGAGATCGGTGTCCTCGAAATAGGCCGGTGCGAACAGCGGGTCGAACCCGCCGAGCGCCTCGAACAGCGTCCGCTCGATCATCAGCACGGCGCCCGACACGTAGCCGACATCGCGGGTCACCGCGTATTCGGGGGCGAGCGGGTCGGCGTTGCCGCGTCCGTATGGATGGGTGAGCTGGGCGTCGTCGCGGAAGCCGGCGCCGGATTCCTGTAGAAAGCCGCCGGGGAAGACGAGGCGGGCGCCGACGATGCCGGCGCCGTCATGATCGCGGAAGGCGGCGGCCATGGCCGCCAGCGCACCGGGCAGCAGGTCGACATCGGGGTTGAGGAACAGGACGAAGCGTCCCCGCGCCCGTGCCGCCCCGGCATTGCAGGCGGGGCCGAAGCCGGTATTCGCCTCGTTCTCGATCAGCGTCACCCCGTCGAGCCGGCCATAGAGGGCGCGGGTCTCCGGCGTGGAGGCGTTGTCGACGAGGATGACCTCGAAGGTGGTGCCGGCGAGGGCTTGGCCGGCGCAGAGCCGGTAGAGCGTGAGCGCCAGGAGGTGGCGGGCATCGCGGGCGACGATGACGATCGACACCTCCGGCTCCGCCACGGGCGCGAAGGCGAGGCGGACACCGTTGCGGAAGAGCGATTCCCAGATCAGCGCCGCCTCGGCCAGGGCGGCGCGGCGGCCAATACCGGGATCGACGGTGTCGAGCAGGGGGATGGGGAGTGACGCGCTCATGCGGCGGACGCTTCCTCCGGCAGGGCGATCCGGCCGATGCCGTCATCGGTGAGAAACAGGAGGCTGCCGCCCGTCGGCGGAAGCGCGACGGCGCCGCGCAGACTCAGGCTCACCGGAACCGGGGCGGGCAGCCGCCCGGTCCGGTTCTCGTAGGTCTCGATCTGCCGGCGCTGCAGCGGCGTCACCCGTTCCAGCCGCAACTCGTGAGCGTGCTCCCCGGCCAGGAGGAAGGCGGCGGCCGGATGCGATCCGCTCGCCAGCACGCCGGGCAGCAGGGTGACGATCTCGATGCGCTCGCCCGCGCATCCGACGATCCGCCCCTCCGTCTCCCAATCCGCCTCGATCCGCGCGAAGGCACGGGCCAGGGCCGCGCGGAGCACCGGCGGCAGCGTCCTGTCACGGACCCATTCCGGGGAGAGCGCGACATCGAGGGCGCCGAGATCCGGCGGGCTCCCCTCGCCACCGGCCTCGGCGCGGGCGAACCAGCGGCGGCGCAGCGGGGTATAGACCTCCGCGCGGCCCTGGCCGGCACGCCGCTCGGTCGCCACCAGCACACCGTGATCGGGATCGGCGGCGATCAGGGAGCGGGCGGAGATCTCGCAGGTGAGGACGAGGCCGCCGCCTCGTGTGACGGTCGTCTTTTCCCTCTCATGGGGAGGTGCCTGGGATGGGTCTGGTGCGGAAGGTACCGCCTTACCCCTTCCCGAGCCGCCACTTCCTGCCCGCAACAGGGCGATCAGCTCCGCCTCCGCCGCCAGCGCCATCTCCGCGTAGCGGGCGTAGAGCGCCGCGCTCGCCCGCGTCAGCCGGGCCAGCGCCTCCGGATCACCGGCCACCGCCAGCACCGCCTGCTTCACGCCGTCCGCATCCCGGCAGCGATGGGCGGGCTCGATCGGCTCGAAGCCTTCGAGGCCGATCTCGGTGCCGATGACCGGACGGCCGAAGGACAAAGCCTCGCCGACCTTCATCTTGAGCCCGGACCCCATCAGCATCGGCGCCACGACGAGATCCGCCTGGGCATAGAAATCCTCGAGCCGGTCGAGATATCCGAGCAGGCGCACGCCCGGCCCCTCCACCCCCGGCAGCGAGCGGCAGATCTCTCCGGCGATCACCAGTTCCGGCCGGTCCGGCGTCCAGCCCTCGCGCCAGCTGCGGATGAAGCGGCCGATGGAGAAAAGGTTCGGATCGTTGCCGTGGCCGAGAAAGCCGATGCGCGCGACCCGCTCCGGCACCGCGAACGGCTTCTTCTCCGGGAAATGCGGCGGCAGCAGCAGGACGCGGCTGTCGGTCAGTTCGCGGAAGGCACGCGCCTCGGCCGCCTGGATCGCCAGTACGACATCGGCACGGGCGAGCCCCGCCGCCTCCCCGGCCGCGTCGGTGTAGAAGAAGTTCGGCTCGGCGCGGAACGGCCGGTACTGGATCTGGCGGCCGGCGAACCGGTCATGGGTGTCGATCAGCGTCAGCACGCCCGGCGGCACCCGCTCCAGGACGCGGGACAGGAAGACGTAGTTCACCAGCACGGCGCCGGTCGCGGGGAACTCCGAGACATACCACGCCACGAAATCCCCGACCTCGTCCGGGCACCATTCATCGATGCCGAAGGCGTTCGACCGGGTCTTGAGCGGAATCACGCTCCGGGCTTCGATCAGGAAGACGTTGCGGAACGCCGCCTCCATCGCCGCGCCATCGGTCGGCGGGTGCTGGCCGAAGCGGCGATAGATCTGATCCTCGTGGGCGTAATAGGCGAGGTCGATGGCGAAGCCGCCGCGGGTCAGCGCCTCGCAGGTGGCGACGAGGCGGCGGCGGTTGCCGGCGCTGGCGGGCGCCGACGGCATCGGCGCGAGCACGAGGATCGCGGGCTTGTCCGCGCCTTTGGGCTGCATCAGGCGGCTCTCGTCGCAAGCGGCGTGAAGCCGTGGGCGTGAAGCGCAATGGCGCGGTCGGGCCGCCCCTCGGGCGCGGCGCCCCAGAGCGGTGCGACGGCGAGTTGCTGGCGCGGGCCGCCGGCAAAGCCCAGCCGCGACGACACCACCCGGGCGCAGCCCCAGCCGAAGCCGGTCCGGAACAGAAGGCCGTGCGGGATCGCGCCGCCGCGCAGGGTCCAACCGCCCTCCTCCGCCGCGAGGTCGGGCGCATCGTCGGCCATCGGCAGCGCGGCGACCGCCGGTTCGACGAGCCCGAACAGATCCCCGAGCGGCGCCAGCGCCGTCGCCCCGGCGGAGAGCAGCGCCCGCGCCAGCAGGTCGCGCTCGGTCGCGCTCAGGGCTTCCGCCGAGGTTGGTTCGAGGCGCACTGCGATGTCGCGGAAATGCGTGGCAACGGTGAGTGTCTCGCCGGACAGCGGCCGCGCGGCGGCGAGCGCCAGCAGGCAGACCGGTTCCGCCGCCCCGTCTCGCGGCCCTCGCTCCGTCGCCCCCGCTTTGGCCGAACCGGCATCGCCTTCGGCGGAGAGCGCCCCAAGCCCGGCAAAGGCCCAGGTCACGAGCCGCACCTCCTCCGGCACCGCCACGCCCAGGGGGATCGGTAGCGACGGCGGCAGGGGAAAGCGCAGGAGGCCGGCCTTCGCGGCGGAGGCGATGAGCTGGCCGGGGACCGGGGCGGTGCTCATGCGCCGCGTCCGGTGAGCGAGCCCGCTCCCCGATCTCCCACCCGCGCCCTCATCCTGAGCTGCCGCGAAGCGGCCCCCTCAGGATGAGGGGAATGGATGGGAGGCAGCGGCGTCACGCGACCCACTCTCACGCCGCAGCAAGGGCGGACAGGATGCGCGCCCAGGAGCGCGTGCCCTTGTGGAAGCTCGTCAGCTCGTACTTCTCGTTGGGCGAGTGGATGCGGTCGTCGTCGAGGCCGAAGCCGATCAGCAGGGTATCGAGGCCGAGGATGCGCTTGAAGTCGCCGACGATCGGGATCGAGCCGCCCGCGCCGACGGCCACCGCCTCGCGGCCCCATTCCGCCGAAAGCGCCCCCTGCGCCGCCGCGAGCTGCGGCATGTCGTAGGGCAGAGCCACCGCGCGCGAGCCCTTGTAGCAGATCACCTCCATCGAACAGTCGGCGGGCACGCGCGCGCGCACGAAGGCCTCGAAGGTCTTCGAGAGCTGCTCCGGGTCCTGATCGTCCACGAGCCGGAACGAGACCTTCGCGGAGGCCTGAGAGGCGATGACGGTCTTCGTCCCCTCCCCCGTGTAACCGCCGATGATGCCGTTAACGTCGCAGGCCGGGCGCGACTGGATCAACTCGATCGGCAGGCGCCCGCGCTCGCCCGCCGGCTGCTTCAGGCCGATGGGGCCGAGGAATTTTTCCGCCGTGAGGCCGAGCGACCGCCACTGCTCCAGCAGCTCCGGCGGCGGCTCGCGCACGCCGTCATAGAAGCCCGGCAGCATCACCCGGCCCTCGGCATCGTGCAGGTCGGCGATGATCCGCGACAGCACGTGGATCGGGTTCGCCGCCGCCCCGCCGAAGAAGCCGGAATGCAGGTCGCGGTCGGCGCAGGTCACCTTGATCTCGTAATAGGCGAGCCCCCTAAGCGAGGTGGTGATCTGCGGCGTCTGCCGGTCCCACATGCCGGTGTCGCAGACGAGGGCGACATCGGCCTTCAGCCGCGCGCGATTGGCCTCGACCCATTCCGGCAGCCCCTGCGAGCCGTTCTCCTCGGCCCCCTCGATCAGGATGGTGACACCGACCGGCAGATCGCCGTTCATGGCGAGATGCGCCCGGCAGGCTTCGACGAAGGTCATCACCTGGCCCTTGTCGTCGGAGGCGCCGCGGGCGACGATTCTCTTCGTGCCCTCGGCCTCCTCGATCCGCGGATCGAACGGCGAGGTGTGCCACAGGTTCAGAGGGTCGACCGGCTGCACGTCGTAATGGCCGTAGAACAGCACGTGCGGCGCGCCCGGCTTGGGGCGATGCGCCAGCACCACCGGATGTAGCGAGGTCTCTTCCACGCTGGTCTCGAAGCCGAGCGCCGTCAGGTTTCCTTCGAGCCACTGCGCCGCCTCGCGGCAATGGCCGGCATAGGCCGGGTCGGTCGAGATCGAGGGGATGCGCAGCCACGCGAACAGCCGCTCCAGGGCATTGTCCAGATCGCGGTCGATGTCGTTGAGGACGGGGTCGAGTGCGTCGGCCATGGCGGCTCCTCGAAGGCAGCAGGCGATGAGCGTTAGCTGAGCTTCCCCTTCGGCGTAACCCCGAATGCGCCGCGAAGCCCCGAAGGGCCGCATCCCCGGCCCGGGGCGGAACAGGGCCACCTTGGAACAGTTATCGACACGACCCGGCGCGGGTCCTGAGCCCGCGCCCTTCCCAGACGCGACACCCTGTCCGGATCCGACGCGAGACCGCCCCGTCCCGCGTTTTCTCCGGTGGGGCTGCTCCTCATCGCGGATTCAACCATGCTCATCGACAGCGGTTCGCCCGGCGCGGTCGGGACAATCGGGATTACGCTCACCATCAATGGCGAGCGGCGTGAGCTTCAGGTGGCGCCCTGGACCACCCTGCTCGACCTCCTGCGCGAGCGCCTGGATCTCACCGGCACGAAGAAGGGCTGCGACCACGGCCAATGCGGCGCCTGCACCGTTCTGGTGAACGGCACGCGCATCAATTCCTGCCTCACCCTGGCGGTGATGAAGGACGGGGCCGAGATCACCACCGTCGAAGGGCTCGCCGGGCTCAGCCAGCGCGAAGGCAAGAACAGCCTCCACCCGATCCAGGAAGCCTTCGTCGAGCACGACGCCTTCCAGTGCGGTTACTGCACGCCGGGCCAGCTCTGCTCCTCGGTCGGCCTGATGAACGAGGGCCATGCCAAGACCCGCGACGAGATCCGGGAGGCAATGAGCGGCAATATCTGCCGCTGCGGCGCCTACACCAACATCGTCGATGCCATCGAAGAGGTGATGCACCAGGGAGACGCCCGATGAACCGCTTCGATTACGTCCGCCCCGGCACGGTGGCGGAGGCGGTGCAGGCCCTCGGCGCCGATCCGGCGGCCCGCTTCATCGCCGGCGGCACCAACCTCATCGACCTGATGAAGTACGATGTCGAGAAGCCCGGCAAGCTGATCGACATCACCCGGCTGCCGCTCGGTGAGATCGAGGAGCGCGACGGCGGCCTTCGCATCGGCGCGTTGGTGACCAATGCAGCCCTGGCCTACGATGCGCGGATCAAGGAGCGCTACCCGCTCCTGTCGAGCGCGATCCTGGCCGGCGCTTCGGCGCAGCTGCGCAACGCCGCCTCGACCGGCGGCAACCTGTTGCAGCGCACCCGCTGTTACTACTTCTACGATACGGCCACGCCCTGCAACAAGCGCGAGCCCGGCACCGGCTGCTCGGCCATCGGCGGCGTGAACCGCATCCACGCCATCCTCGGGGCGAGCGATCAATGCATCGCCACCCACCCGTCCGACATGTGCGTGGCCCTGGCCGCGCTGGAGGCGACGGTGCAGGTGAGCGGGCCGCAGGGCGACCGCGCGATTCCCTTCGCCGAGTTCCACCGTCTGCCCGGCGACGAGCCGTCCAGGGACACCAATCTCGCGCCCGGCGAGATCATCGTCGCCATCGACCTGCCGGCTCAAACCTTCACCACGCACTACACCTACCTGAAGCTGCGCGACCGGCTCTCCTACGCCTTCGCCCTGGTCTCGGTGGCCGCCGCCCTCGAACTCGACGGCCAGACCATCCGCACCGCTCGCCTCGCCCTCGGCGGCGTCGCGCACAAGCCCTGGCGCAACGGCGAGGCCGAAGCCCTGCTCCAGGGCCAGACCGCCACGCGCAAGACCTTCGAGGCGGCGGCCGACCTGATCCTGCGGGAGGCCAAGCCGCAATCGACCAACGGCTTCAAGATCGAGCTGGCGCGCCGCGCCATCGTCCGCGGCCTCGAACAGGCCGCCGCCGGCACGCCCCAGTCCCAGTCCGACAAGCGCATCCAGTAGGAACCTGCCATGACCGTTCAGATCAGCACGGCGGCCGGGCGCGACCGGTTCGTCGGCAGCGCCATCAGCCGCGTCGACGGCCCGGCCAAGGTCACGGGCCTCGCCAAATATGCCGGCGAGTTCGCCGCCCCCGACCTCGCCTACGGCGTGGTCGTGTCGAGCGCCATCGCCAAGGGCCGCATCAAGGGCATCGACGCCGCCGCCGCGGAAGCGGTGCCCGGCGTGATCAAGGTGATCACCCACGAGAACCGCCCGGCCACCTCCGACAAGCCGGAGGATTACCAGGACGCGGTGGCGCCCCCCGGCGCGCCGTTCCAGGCCCTGGCCTCCGACCGGATCGTGTTCTCCGGCCAGCCGGTCGCCCTCGTGGTCGCGGAGGATTTCGAGACCGCGCGCTACGCCGCCTCCCTGGTCCGGGTCGATTACGAGGTGACGGCGCCTCAGACCGATATCGCCGCGCGGACGGACGATTCCTACGATCCGCCGATGAAGCGGGAAGGCATCAAGCCGCCGCCGGAGCCGTGGGGCGACGCATCCAAGGCGTTCGATGCCGCGGAGATCCGGGTAAGCGCCCAGTACCGGATGGCCGACGAGCACCACAATCCGATGGAGCCGCACGCCTCCACCGTCGTCGTGGAGAAGGACGGCACCTACACCGTCTACGACAAGATCCAGGGCGTCACGAACACCCACCAATATATCGGTGGTGCCTTCGGCCTGAAGCCGGAACAGGTGCGGGTGCTGAACCCCTATCTCGGCGGTGGCTTCGGCTCGGGGCTTCGCCCGCAATACCAGCTGTTCCTGGCGATGCTGGCGGCGCGCGACCTCGGCCGCTCGGTGCGGGTGACCCTGACCCGCGACCAGATGTGGTCCTTCACCTACCGCTCGGAAGCGATCCAGACGATCGCCCTCGGCGCCGAACCGAACGGCAAGCTCACCGCGCTCAAGCACGATGCGGTGCAGGGCACCTCGACCTACGAGGATTATCAAGAGGTCGTCGTCAACTGGTCGGGCGTGCTCTACGAGTGCGACAACGTCGCGCTCAGCTACAGCCTGACCAAGATCGATACGCCCACCCCCGGCGACATGCGCGCGCCGGGTGCGGTGACCGGTGTCTACGCCATCGAGACGGCGATGGACGAACTGGCCTACGCCACCGGCCAGGATCCGATCGCACTGCGCCTGAAGAACTACACCGACCACGACCAGACAGAGGACAAGCCGTTCGGCTCCAAGGCGCTGAAGGATTGCTTCCGCCAGGGAGCCGAGCGCTTCGGCTGGAGCCGGCGCGATCCGCAGCCGCGCTCCATGCGGGAGGGTCGTGAACTGGTCGGCTGGGGCATGGCGACCGGCATCTGGGAATCGATGATGATGCAATCGAGCGCCCAGGCGGTCCTCACCGCCGACGGCCGGCTCGAGATCGGCAACCAGACCGGCGACCTCGGCACCGGCACCTACACCATCCTGACGCAGATCGCCGCCGACACGCTGGGCCTGCCGCTGGACCACGTCACGACCAAGCTCGGCGACACCAATCTCGCCCAGGCGCCGGTGGCCGGTGGCTCGTGGACGGCCGCCTCCTCCGGCACCGCCGTGATGAAGGCCTGCCGCGACATCGCCGAGCAGGCGTTCAGGCTGGCGCGCGGCTTGGAGAACTCACCGCTCGCCAATGTCGATTTCGAGCGCGTGGTCTTCTCGAATGGCCGGATCGAGGTGACGGGCGATCCCAGCAAGAGCATCGCCCTTACCGATGTGCTGAAAGCGTCCCGGACCGAGAAGCTCGAAGCCACCGGCGAGGCCGCCCCGGACAAGGATTTCGGCGAGCAGTACAATGCCTACACCCATTCGGCGATCTTCGCGGAGGTGAAGATCGACGAGGAACTCGGTGTCGTGCGCTGCACCCGCGTGGTCTCGGCCATCGCGGCCGGCAAGATCATCAATCTCAAGACGGCCCGCAGCCAGATTCTCGGCGGCATCGTCATGGGGATCGGCTCGGCCCTGCACGAGGAATCGATGCTCGACCATCGCATCGGCCGGTTCATGAACCACAATCTCGGCGAGTATCACGTGCCGGTGAATGCCGACATCCACGACATCGACGTGATCTTCGTCGACGAGGAGGACAAGGCGAACCCCCTCGGCGTGAAGGGCCTCGGCGAGATCGGCATCGTCGGCGTGGCCGCCGCGATCTCGAACGCGGTCTTCCACGCCACCGGCAAGCGCATCCGCCACCTGCCGATCACCATCGACAAGATCGTGGCCGAGGGCTGATGCCCGGGCACGGACGGTTCTGAGAGCCAGACTCGATCCTCTCCCGCTTGCGGGAGAGGATCGGGGTTGGGGGTGACAGGATGAGGGCTCGGGGCAAACCCATGCCTCTCGTCCCTGCCCCATCGTCGCGTCGATGCGCTACAACGCGCACGGTCCTTGCACCCCCTCGCGGACCGGCCCGACCGCCCTCGCATTCTTCCGAGCCCTTCGCCTTGCTCAACACTCTCCTCGTCTTCCTCGGTGCCGGCCTCGGCGGCGTGCTGCGGCACGGCGTGAACTTTGCCGCCGTCAGGCTCGGGTCGAGCTTCCCGTGGGGGACGCTCGGCATCAACATCGCCGGCTCCGTGCTGATGGGCTTCGTCACCGGCTGGATGGCTCTACGCGGCGGCTCGCCCCAGGCGCGGCTGTTCGTGGCGACCGGTATCCTCGGCGGCTTCACCACCTTCTCGACCTTCTCCCTCGAGACCGTCACCCTGATCGAGCGGGGCGACGTGGTCGCCGCACTGGCCTACGTGCTCGCCTCGCTGCTGGCGGGTATCGGCGGGCTGGCGCTGGCCCTCGCGCTGATGCGGCAAGTTCTGTGAGGAGAGGCGAGCCGTGAGCGAGCGCCCGAATCTGCGGCGCTGCGCCCCCCTGCTGGCGGCGCTCGCCGGCTCCCCCGAGGCAGCGCGGGCAGCGCCGGACCACCCCTTCATCGATGCCGCCCGCGTCGTGCCGGGGCTGCGCCTCGACATCCGCTATGCCGGCTCCGACAATTTCGTCGGCCGGCCCATCGCCGGTTACGAGGCGCCGCGCTGTCTGCTGACGCCGGAGGCGGTGCGGGCGCTGGCCCGAGCCCAGGCGGCACTCGCTCCGGAGGGCCTCGGCCTCAAGCTGTTCGACTGCTACCGCCCAGTGCGCGCGGTGGCGGATTTCGCCGCCTGGGCCCGCGACCCCGCCGACACGCGGATGAAGCCGGCCTACTACCCAAACATCGACAAGGCCGACCTTTTCCGCCTCGGCTACATCGCCGGGCGCTCCGCGCATTCCCGTGGCTCGACCGTGGATCTGACCCTCGTCCACCTCGCCGACGGCGCGGAGCTCGACATGGGCACGCCGTTCGACCTGTTCGACGAGGCCTCTGCGACGGATTCCCCCCGGGCCGACCCGGCACAGGCCCGCAACCGGCAGCGTCTGAGAGCGGTGATGATTCGCGCCGGCTTCACGCCTTACCCGCAGGAATGGTGGCACTTCACCATGAAGCGGGAACCTTATCCTGACACCGCCTTCGACCATCCCGTCCGCTAGGCCGGCAGCCCTGGCAGCGCCAAGCCGAGATGCGCAGACGGATTTTTGGGCCCGCTTGAATTCTTCCAAATCAAGACTGAGCGCCGAGCGGATGAAGCGGATTTAAAGTATTTCCAATGTTTCCAGAACAGCTTGCACAATAAATACCAAACACGCCATGATGAGGATATGGCGCACATTGTTACCTTTCCAAACTCTTCTCCCGGCAGCCCTTGGCCCTCGGCGGCCGATACGCTGCCCTCCGTTCGCGACGGGCAAGGTGGCCTCGCCGCGATGCTCGCCGCCCTCGATGGCCTGCTCGATTGCCTGCGCATCGCCTGGTGGGACGGTTCCTCCCTTGCCTTGAGCCGGGGTGGGCTCGAATCCCTCGTCGGCCTGGAACCCGGCGACGCGACGCCGCCCCGCCTGATCCCGGCCGAACTGCGCGGGGAGGTGCGGGCATGAGCGCGGGACTCCTCACCGCTCCGCCCGATGCGGCGGAGCGCCAAGCACAAGGCGCGATGGAGCGGGCGCTCACTGTCGCCTTCTGGCAGGCCATGCAGCGGGAGCCGATGCATGTCATGGCTGCCCTGGAGGCCGCGGTGCGCACCGTCGGCACCCTCTACCGGCAGGTGGCCGATGCCCACGGGCCGAACGGGCACTGCACCTGCGGCTGGGAGCCGGACCCGGAAACCGACCTCATCGTCCTCGAAGCGATGCTGGCCGCCGCCATCGCCTGTCCGGCGCACAAGGATCTCGCCGATATGGTCCCGGCCGGCCGGGCCTGATCGGATCGTCCCGGAGCAGCCCCTTCCTCCGAGGCGGCTGCCTCGGTCCCGGTCTATTGCGGGGCAGCCTCGCAGGCTGCCGAGCGGGCATAGGCACTCATGATCGCGGAGAGCAGGCCGGGAAACCGCGCCTCCACCTCCGCACAGCGCGAATGGTTGCGCATCTCGACGCCGTGGCGCTCGCACCGGATCAGCCCCGCCTCGCGCAGCACCTTGAAGTGGCTCGACAGCGACGATTTCGGGATCACGCGATCGCCCAAGGCGGCGACGTTGGTGCAGGCCTCGACGCAGCCCGCGCCCGAGATCCGGGCGAAGATCGCCGCGCGAACCGGATCGGAGAGCGCGTGCAGGATCGCTTCCGGCCGGACGTCCTCCAAGGCGGGGTGAAACAGGGGCCTCATCTTTCATCCATATGGGGGCTTGAACTCGGATCCCATAGTTCCGAAATTCCGAACTATGGGACGAAGGCGCCCGCCCGGGAGCCGGCCCATGCCAAAGGTTAGCACACATGGCAAAGCTTGACGGCAAGGTCGCCGTGGTGACCGGCGCATCGAAGGGAATTGGGGCCGCCATCGCCAAGGCCCTCGCGAAGGATGGCGCGGCGGTCGTCGTCAACTACGCTTCGAGCAAGGCGGGAGCGGATTCCGTGGTCGAGGCGATCACCTCCGCCGGGGGCAAGGCCATCGCGGTGCAGGGGGACGTGTCCAAGGCCGCGCAGGCTCATGGCCTGATCGAGGCGGCGGTGTCGCAGTTCGGCCGGCTCGACGTGCTGGTCAACAATTCCGGTGTCTATGAATTCGCCTCGATCGAAGAGGTGACCGAGGAGCATTACCGGCGCCTGTTCGACATCAACGTGCTCGGCGTGCTGCTGGCGACGCAGGCGGCGGCCAAGCATCTCGGAGAAGGCGGGAGCGTCGTCAACATCTCCTCGGCCATCACCCATGTGAACACCCCGAACGCCTCGGTCTATAGCGGGACTAAGGGCGCCCTGAACGCGATCTCCGGCGTCCTGGCCAATGAGCTGGCTCCCCGCCGGATCCGGGTGAACACGGTCAGTCCGGGTTTCGTGGTCACCGAGGGCACGCATTCGGCCGGCATCGTCGGCTCCGAGATGGAAGCCGGCTTCGTCGCCCAGACGCCCCTCGGCCGCGCCGGCCGGCCGGACGATATCGCGGATGTCGTGACGTTCCTCGCCTCCGACGAGGCCCGCTGGCTGACGGGCGAGGTGATCACCGCCAGCGGCGGCATTCGCTGAGGCGAAGCACGCCCCTTAGCGCGTGCTTCCGTCGAGGCACGCGCTGCCATCGCCATTCAGGGCGGCAAGCGGACGGCCCATCTCGGCCACCCCTCCGTCACAAATCGGCGGCGGCGCGGCACCATGACGGCCTGTGTCAGGACGATTGCGCGACCGCGTCGGAGGCGATCGGCCCGAGCAGAGCCTCCTCCTCGTCGTCGATCTCGCCGTCCATCTCGTGATCGACCTCGTCGTGACCGCTCACGCCGGCAGCCTCCGCGAGATTGCGGGCAACCCGGCGCAGGAGCTTGCGCAGGCGCCGCCGCTCCTTGTTGTCGAAGTCCTCGAGCAACTCGGCCTCGACCTCGTCCCAGATGCGCTCGATCGCGGCGGCCTTGGCGAGGCCGGATTCGGTGAGGCGGACCCGTACGATCCGCCCGTCACCGGCCTCGGCCCGGCGCTCGACGAAGCCGAGCGCGGCGAGGCGGGAAATTGTCTTGGACGCGGTCGGCGGCCGCACCCGCAGGGTGGCAGCGAGATCGCCCATGGTCATGCTGCCGGCCGCCGCCAGGGCCTGGACCACCTGCTCCTGGCCGGCGAACAGGTCGAGTTCCGCGAGCCGGTCGCCGACCCGGGCGCGATGGAGCCGCGCCGCCTGCACCAGGGCCCAGCCGACGCTCTTGGCGGCAGGAGGGCGCAACCGCTTCACGGCCTTCCCCTCCTTGGCGCTGCGTCCCCCCGGCTGACCGAGAGCCTCGCCTTGCGCCGACACGGCGAGCGCTTCGTTTGCCGCCGACATGATCCGGTTCCCTTCGCGGACTCGCGGGCTGACAACACGGCCCCGAGAAACATAGCCCTGAGGGCTGCCCGCCCGGAAGCATCTGCCGGTTCGCCATGAAACTTAGATGACAAAGATGCGGCTTCATCGCCGCGATGAACCGCCAAATCCCGGCTCGGCAAGAAATCTCTTCACGGCGCAGCGGATTTCGTGGAATTCCCCCGCCGCATGAGCTTCGCGCGAAACCGAGACGACGGGCGGCAACGATGAGGCGTCGCGAGGCGCTCGGCCTCTATCCCTTGCGCGACCTGAGACGAGTCGCAGATGGCAGCGCCTGGACCGCGACCGGCCCGGCGCCCACCTTCGCCTTCGGCCCCCATGCGGCCGTGGCGGCCCTGTCGGGCACCCGCATCCGTCTTCGCAGCCGGCCGGAGGCGGTGCATCCGGTCCTGGCCGTCGCGGTGGAGGGCGAGGCCGAGCCGCGCCGCTATCGCCTGACCCCGCGGGCGGGCGGCACGGACGACCTGATCCGCCTCCCCCCCGGCCTTCGCGCTCTACGCCTGGAGGCCACGGAGTCAGGCTCCGGCTTCCGCCTCGACGCGGTGACGGTCGAATCGGCGGGCCGGATCGAAGCGGGGCTGGTCTCGGCCCGGACCATTCTCGAACGGCTGCCGCCGGAGGAGCGGCGCCCGCTCCGCCTGCTGCGCCGGGCCTTCGGCCTGCTGCGCAGCGTGCCGCCGGGCGAGATCTGGCGCCGCCTGACCCGCGCCGCCGCGACGCGCCGCCCGCCCGCCCGCTACGCCGACTGGATCGAGACGGTCGAGACGCCGGCCCTCCCCTCGGCGCAGGCCGCCGCCGCGCTCCTCGCGGCTCTGCCGGACCGGCCCCTGATCTCGGCTCTAATGGCGGAGGGCAGCGCGGGGGCCGCCGACCTTTCCGAAGCGGTGGCAAGCCTCAGGGCGCAACTCTATCCCGATTGGGAGCTGCTCTTGGTGGCCAAGGTCTCGGACCCGCTCCGGGCCCTCGCCGCCGAGGAGCCGAGGCTCCGCCTGCTGTCGCCGGAGGGCGTGACCTCCGCCCTCGACGCGGCCCTCGCCGAGGCGCGCGGCAGCTTCGTCGCACCGATGCCACCCGATGCCCGGCTTGCCCCCCAGGCGCTCCTGGCCGCCGCCCGCCGGCTCGCCGCCGAGCCTGGGCTCGACATGCTCTATTCCGACGAGGACCGGATCGGCGCGGACGGCGAGCGCCGCGATCCGCATTTCAAGCCGGATTGGTCGCCCGAAACGCTGGAGGCCGGCTTCTATACCGGCGGCCTCGCCCTCTACCGCACGGCGCTCGCGCGGGCCGTGGGCGGCTTCCCGGCGGAGAGTGCGGGTGCGGAGACCTACGACCTGACGCTGCGGCTGACCGAGCGGACCGACCGGGTCGGGCATATCCCCCAGATGCTCTGTCATCGGCGCGAAGCCGGGATCGACCCGGAGGCCGCGATCCGTGCCCTCGCCGGCCGCGCCCACCGCACCGGCGGCCTCGGTTCGGTCCGCGTCCTGGCCCCCGGTCACTTCGCCCTGAGACGCGAACCGAGGGAGCGCCCCCTCGTCTCGATCGTGATCCCGACCGCTGGACGCGACAGTGTGATCGGCGGCCGCACCATCGACCTGCTGGCCGCCTGCCTCGCCAGCCTGCGCGAGACGAGCACCTACGCGTCCATCGAGATCGTGGCGGTCGATAACGGCGACCTGCGCCCGCAGACCCGCGCCGCCATCGAGCGCCACTCCGTCCGCTCCGTCACCTGGGACAAACCCGTCTTCAACGTCGCCGCCAAGATGAATCTCGGCGCCCGCGCGGCGCGGGGCGAGGTCATCGTCTTCCTCAACGACGACATCGCCGTCATCACGCCGGATTGGATCGAGGCGATGCTGGCTCTCATCGCCATCCCCGGTGTCGGGGCGGTGGGGCCCAGGCTGCTGTTCGAGGATGGCAGCCTTCAGCATGCCGGCGTGGTGTTCGGCGAGGGCCTGCCTGACCATGTCTGCCGGGGGCGGCCCGGCGACGATCCCGGCTATCACGGCTCGTCGCTGGCCAACCGCAACACCCTCGCCGTGACCGGCGCCTGCGTGATGGTGCGGCGGGCCGATTTCGAGGCCATCGGCGGCTTCGATGAGGGATACGCGATCAATTACAACGACATCGACCTCTGCCTGCGCCTGGGCGAGCGTGGCCTGCGCACGATCTTCTGCGCCGAGGCCAGCCTGTATCATTACGAGAGCCGCAACCGCGTCCCCACGGTGGACCCGGCCGAGCAGGCGCGCTTCCGCAGGCGCTGGGGCGCGCGCCTCGCCCGCGATCCGTACTATCCCGAGCCCTTCGGCATCCGCCCGCCCGCCTACGAACTCGATGCGGAGCGGTTTCCCGCGGCGGCGCGGCGCATGATAGAGGCGTGGCGATGATGGCGACGACGCAACAATCCGGAGTCCGGCCGTGAAGGCGGTGATCCTCGCCGGCGGCCTCGGCACGCGGCTCTCAGAAGAGACCGTGGTGCGCCCCAAGCCGATGCTGGAGATCGGCGGACGGCCGATCCTCTGGCACATCATGCAGATCTTCGCCGCCCACGGCGTGACCGAGTTCGTGATCTGCCTCGGCTACAAGGGCTACGTCATCAAAGAGTTTTTTCTGAACTACCGGCTCCACCTGAGCGACGTGACGCTCGATCTCGGCCGGGGCGACGTCCAGTTCCACCGCTCGGCGGCCGAGGATTGGAAGGTGTCGCTGATCGAGACCGGCGACGCCACCATGACCGGCGGGCGCCTGAAGCGGGTGCGCGACTATCTCGGCGACGACGATTTCTTCATGACCTACGGCGACGGCGTCGCCGATATCGACCTGACCGCGCTTCGACACTTCCATCAGGCGCATGGGCGGCTGGCCACCCTGACGGCGGTGGTGCCACCGGGCCGCTTCGGCGCGCTCGATCTCGACGGCAGCGCCGTGCGCAGCTTCCGCGAGAAGCCGGCGGGCGATGGGGCGACCATCAATGGCGGCTTCTTCGTGCTGTCGCCGCGTGTGCTCGACTATATCGAGGACGACGCCACCGTGTGGGAGAACGCGCCGCTGGAGCGGCTCGCCCGCGAGGGGCAGCTCCACGCCTATCATCATGCCGGTTTCTGGCAGGCGATGGACACCCTGCGCGACAAGAAGCACCTCGAAGAGCTCTGGGCCAAGGGCAACGCGCCCTGGAAGGTGTGGTGATGGGCGCGCTCAACCCCGATCCCACTTTCTGGGCGGGCAAACGTGTCCTGCTCACCGGCCATACCGGCTTCAAGGGCGCGTGGCTGAGCCTGTGGCTCGCCCGGCTCGGCGCCCGCGTCACCGGCTTCGCCCTGCCGCCCGAGACCCGGCCGAACCTGTTCGAGGCCATCGGCTTCCCCGCCGAGGCGCACCGGATCGGCGACATCCGCGACCTGGACGCCCTCGCCCGCGCCGTCGCGGCGGCCGAACCGGAGGTCGTGATCCACATGGCGGCCCAGGCCCTGGTGCGGCCCTCCTACGCCGATCCGGTCGGCACCTTCGCCGTCAACACCATGGGCAGTGTCCACCTGCTCGAAGCAGTGCGGGCGGTGCGGAGCGTGCACGCCGTCGTCGTGGTGACGAGCGACAAGGCTTACGAGAACCGGGAATGGCCCTATGCCTACCGGGAGAACGAGGCGATGGGCGGGCATGACCCCTACAGCGCCTCGAAGGGCTGCGCCGAACTCGTCACCAGCGCCTATCGCGCCTCGTTCTTCGGCGCGGGCGGCCATCCGGCGCGGATCGCCAGCGCGCGGGCGGGCAACGTCATCGGCGGCGGCGATTATTCCCGCGACCGGCTGATCCCCGACATCGTCCGCGCCTTCCAGGCCGGGGAATCGGTCGAGATCCGGGCGCCGCACGCCATCCGTCCCTGGCAGCATGTGCTGGAGCCGCTGGCCGGCTATCTTCGCCTCGCCGAATGCCTCGCGGGCGAGGACGGCGCCGCGTTCGCGGAGGGCTGGAATTTCGGGCCTGCGGACGAGGATTGCCGGCCGGTCTCCCATCTCGTCGAGCGGCTCATCCATGGCTGGGGCGGGCAAGCCGGCTGGCACCTGTCGCAGAAGACCCATCCGCACGAGGCGACCTATCTCAAGGTCGACGCCTCCAAGGCCCGCGCCCGGCTCGGCTGGGACCGGCGCCTCACCCTCGACACCGCCCTGGACTGGTCCGCCGCATGGTATCGCGCCGCCGCTTCCGGCGCCGATCCCCGCGCTCTGGCCGAGGCCGAGATCGCGCGCTACGAGGCACTTGGCGAGTCGATTGGCTTGGAGCCAGGAGCCCCCGCGTGACCGCACCGACCTGCCGCGCCTGCGGCGCCGCCCTCACCCGGACCTTCTGCGATCTCGGACTGTCGCCGCTCGCCAATTCGTATGTGACGCCGGAGCGGCGCCATCGCGGCGAGGTCTTCCACCCGCTCCACGCCTATGTCTGCGACGCCTGCTGGCTGGTGCAGCTCGAAGCCTTCGAGAGCCCGGAGGCGATCTTTTCCGATTATGCCTATTTCTCCGGCTTCTCCGCCGGCTGGCTGCGGCACGCGGAACGCTATGTCGACGCGATGATCGCCCGCTTCGGTCTCGGGCCGGACAGCAAGGTGGTGGAGGTCGCGAGCAACGACGGCTACCTGCTGCAATATTTCGTCGCCCGCGGCGTGCCGGTGCTCGGCGTCGAGCCGGCGGCCAATGTCGCCCGCGCGGCCGTGGACCGCGGCGTACCGACGGACGTCGCCTTCTTCGGCCGCGACACCGCCCGGCGCCTCGCCGCCGAGGGCCACAAGGCGGACCTCACCGCTGCCAACAACGTGCTGGCCCACGTGCCCGATATCCTCGATTTCGTGGCGGGCTTCGCCGAGATCCTGAAGCCGGAGGGCGTGGCGACCTTCGAATTCCCGCACCTGCTGCGGATGATCGAGAGCCGGCAATTCGACACGATCTACCACGAGCACTTTTCCTACCTCTCCCTCGGGGTGGTGATCGGCATCCTGCGCCGGCAGGGCCTGCGGGTGTTCGATGTCGAGGAATGGCCGACCCATGGCGGCTCGCTGCGGGTCTTCGCCTGCCATGACGGCGCCTCCCATGCCCCGACGCCGAACTTGGATCGGGTGGTGCTGAGCGAGTGGGCCGCCAACCTGTTCGACCCGTCGGGCTACGACGATTTCGGCCGCGCGGTGGCCGACATCAAATGCGACGCCCTGCGTTTCCTCATCGAGGAGCGCGCGGCGGGCCGCACGGTCTGTGCCTACGGCGCGGCGGCCAAGGGCAACACCTTCCTCAATTATTGCGGCATCGGCCCTGAACTGATCCAGGCGGTCGCCGACCGCTCGCCGCACAAGCAGGGCACCTGGCTGCCCGGCAGCCGCATCCCCGTGGTCTCGCCCGACGACCTCCTGGCGATGCGGCCCGACACGGTGCTGATCCTGCCCTGGAACCTCAAGGACGAGATCGCCGGAGAGATGGCGGCGATCCGCGACTGGGGCGGGCGCTTCGCCGTGGCGATCCCTGCGTTGACGGTGTTCTAGCGGTGCCGTCCCACCAAGATCCTCATCCTGAGGCGCCCGCGCCAGCGGGCCTCGCAGGATGTTCCAGGGATCGCGCGGGATCTGGAGGATCCTTCGAGGCCGCTGCGCGGCACCTCAGGATGAGGGGCAGGAGGGGAGCGCGGCGCGCATGATCGTCGAGGAACTCTCACTCCCCGGCCTGTTCCTCGTGCAACCGGAACCGCATGCGGACGAGCGGGGCTTCTTCGCCCGCACCCATTGCGAAGAGGAATTCGCCGGGCACGGACTGATCGGGCGGTTCGCGCAGTCGAGCGTCTCGTTCAATCACCGTCGCGGCACGGTGCGCGGGATGCATTTTTCCCGCGAGCCCCATGCCGAGACCAAGCTCGTGCGCTGCACCTCCGGCGCGATCCATGACGCCGTGGTGGATCTGAGGCCCGGCTCGCCGACCTATCTGCGGACGGAGCAGGTGACGCTCTCGGCGCGTAACCACCACGCCCTCTACATCCCGGCCGGCCTCGCCCATGGCTTCCAGACGCTCATGGACGAGACCGAAATCCTCTACATGATCGACCGTCCCTTCGTGGCGACCGCCGCCGACGGCCTGCGCTGGAACGATCCGGCCTTCGCCCTCTCCTGGCCCGAGCCGGTTACCGTGATCGCCGCCCGCGACCTCGCCTTTCCCGATTGGGCGGGGCGGTGAGGCGGGTTCTCGTCACCGGCGGCGCCGGCTTCGTCGGCCGCCACGCGGTGGCGGCGCTGGTCGCCCGCGGCTTCGAGGTCCATGCCGTGGGGCGAACGGCGCCTGCGGGCGCGCACGCCTTCCATCCCGCCGACCTGCTCGTTGCGAGCCAACGCCAAGCGGCCGTGCGGGCGGCCGGAGCCAGCCGCCTCCTCCACCTTGCCTGGGTGACCGAGCCCGGCCGCTACTGGCACGCTCCGTCCAATCTCGATTGGACGGGGGCGAGCCTCGACCTCGTGCGGGCATTTCACGAAGCCGGCGGCCGGCGCGCCGTGGTGGCGGGAACCTGTGCCGAGTACGATTGGACCGCCGCTCCCCTGCTCTCGGAGCCAGGGGACCACGCGGCGGAGGCCGGCCGCTTCGCCGAAGACGCCCCCTGCCGCCCGGCGACGCTCTACGGCACCGCCAAGGACGGCCTGCGCCGCATCCTCGCCTCCTACGCCGCGACCGCCGGCCTCTCCTGGGCCTGGGGGCGGCTGTTCTATCTCTACGGTCCCGGTGAGACGCCCGGCCGGCTCGTCGGCGATGCGGCGCGGGCGCTGCTCTGCGGACAGCGCCTCGCCACCAGCGAGGGCCTTCAGCGACGCGACTTCCTGCATGTCGCCGATGCGGGCGCGGCCTTCGCAGCCTTGCTCGAGTCCGACGTCGGGGGGCCGGTCAATATCGGCTCCGGCCACGCGGTGGCGGTCCGGCAGATCCTCGAGGGCATCGGAGCCCTGACCGGCCGCGCGGACCTGATCGATTTCGGCGCCCGCCCCCTCGGCCCCTCCGAACCGGCCCGCATCGAGGCGGATATCCGCCGGCTCAGCGACGAGGTCGGGTTCGCGCCACGCTACGGCCTGGAAACGGGGCTGGCCGAGACCGTCGCGGCATGGCGCGCCGCACTCAGCAATGCAGCATCAGCCCCTTGAGGCGGGCCAGGATGTCCGCGCCGGCACAGGGGCGCGAGATGAACTCGGCCCCGGGCGGCATCCGCTCGGGATCGGGCGCCGCACGGCCGGAAACGATCAGGATCGGCAGTTCCGGCCGCGCCTGGGCGACGGAGGTGGCCAGTTCGAACCCGTTGACCCGTCCCGACAATTCCACATCGGTGACGAGTCCGCAGATGTCCGGGCGCGCCTGGAGGATCGAAAGGGCCCGCTCGGCCGAGGCGCATTGCAGGGTGTCGTAGCCGCCCTCTTCCAGCACGTCGCCGAGATCCATGATGGTCAGGGCCTCATCCTCAACGATGAGGATGACAGGACGGTCGGCTTCCGGATTCGTCGTCTCGGTCTCGCTCACCACCTTGCGCTCCCCGATTGTCACAGCGACCCCAATTTTTTCGCGGACGTTCTTCGCGAGCATGGCCGCTTCCCGTCCGGGAACCGACACGCCGCCGCGATCATCCAACGAGAAACCCCGCTGCGGGTTGCAGGGTCCGTTCCAGGGACATTTCCATCGCGCGTCGGGTCGCCTCTCGCGGACAGCACCCGCCGGGCGCTCGCTTCGGCAGCGGCCACCCGGCCGGCCGTCCCGACCTCAAGCGATGGCCGTGACCTCGGCGGCAACCGCCTCGATCAGGCGGTCGAGTTCGTCCGGGGCGATGGTGAGGGCGGGGGTCAGGTAGACGATGTCGCCGAAGGGCCGCACCCAGACCCCGCGTTCGACCAATCGGCGCTTGAGATCGGCGAGATCCGGGGCGACCGCGAATTGCACCGCGCCGATGGCCCCGAGCACCCGGACCTCCCTGACACCGGCCAAGCCAGCGAGCGGCGCCAGACCGTCCCGCAGCCGGGCGGCGATGGCGGCGGCCTGATCGAGCCGTGGCTCGGTCTCGAACAGGTCGAGGCTGGCATTGGCCGCCGCGCAGGCGAGCGGGTTGGCCATGAAGGTCGGGCCGTGCATCAGCGCGGCGGAGGGATCGTCCGACCAGAAGGCGGAGAAGATCTCGGTGGTGGCAACGGTCGCGGCGAGCGCCATCGTGCCGCCGGTCAGGGCCTTGGACAGGCACAGAATGTCGGGCACCACGCCGGCCTGCTCGCAGGCGAACAGCGAGCCGGTGCGGGCGAACCCGGTGAAGATCTCGTCGGCGATCAGCGGCAGACCATGCCTGCGGGCGAGGCGGGCGACCGTCGCCAGCACCTCCGGCGGATGGGTCAGCATCCCGCCCGCGCCCTGCACCAGGGGCTCGACGATCACGGCCGCGAGTTCGTGGCGGTGGCGGGCGAGCGTCGCGTCGAGAGCGGCTTCCTGTTCGGGGCCGCGCGGCAGATCCGCGAAGAGTTGGGTCGGCAGGTAGGCGCCGAAGCGGCGATGCATCCCCTCCTCGGGATCGCAGGCCGACATCGCCCCCATCGTGTCGCCGTGATAGCCGCCGCGGAAGGCGAGCACGCGGGTGCGGCCGGTCTCACCGCGATTGAGCCAGAGCTGCACCGCCATCTTCAGCGCGACCTCGACGGCGACCGAGCCGGAATCGGTGAAGAAAACGTGGTTCAACTCTCCCGGCAGCAGGGCGGCGAGCCGCTGCCCCAGCCGCTCGGCCGGGGCGTGGGTGAGCCCGCCGAACATCACGTGCGGCATCCGCGCCAGCTGATCGGCCATCGCGGCGGCGATGTGCGGATGGTTGTAGCCGTGAACGGCGGTCCACCACGAGGCGATGCCGTCGATCAGTTCCCGGCCATCGGCCAGGGTGATGCGCGAGCCCCGCGTCGCCACCGCTTCCAGTGGCGGCGCGGCGGTCTTCATCTGGGTGTAGGGGCGCCAGAGGTTTTGGGTGCCGAGCGCGGTCATCCGCGCGGGATGCGGGGTGGCGGCGGCGGAGTCAAACGCCGGCCGCCCCTTCCCCTATTCGGCCGCCTCGCCGTAAGCCTCCGGCGGCGGGCAGGAGCAGACGAGATTGCGGTCGCCATAGGCGTTGTCGACGCGGTTCACCGGCGGCCAGTACTTGTCCATCCGGAAGGACCCGGTCGGGAAGCAGGCCGCCTCCCGCGAATAGGGCCGCTCCCAGGCGCCGATCAGGTCCTGCACCGTGTGCGGCGCGTTCTTGAGCGGGTTGTCGGCCTTGTCGATCCGCCCCTCCTCGATGGCGCGGATCTCCTCGCGGATCGCGAGCATGGCGTCGCAGAAGCGGTCGATCTCGGCCTTGGTCTCGGATTCGGTCGGCTCGATCATCAGCGTGCCCGCCACCGGCCAGCTCATGGTCGGCGGGTGGAAGCCGCAATCGATCAGGCGCTTGGCGATGTCCTCGACGGTGACGCCCGCGCTCTTCTGGAAGGGGCGGACATCGACGATGCATTCATGCGCCACCCGCCCGTTCCGGCCGGCATAGAGGATCGGATAGGCGCCCTCCAGCCGCTTGGCGATGTAGTTGGCGTTGAGGATCGCCACCCGCGTCGCCTGCGTCAGGCCGCGCCCGCCCATCATCAGGCAGTAGCTCCACGAGATCGGCAGGATCGAGGCCGAACCGAAGGGCGCCGCCGAGACCGCCCCCTCCTCGCCCGTGCACGGATCGGAGGGCAGGAACGGGATCAGATGCGCCTTGACGCCGATCGGGCCCATGCCCGGCCCCCCGCCGCCGTGAGGGATGCAAAAGGTCTTGTGCAGGTTGAGATGGCTGACATCGGCGCCGATATCGCCGGGACGCGCCAGACCGACCATCGCGTTGAGGTTGGCCCCATCGAGATAGACCTGCCCCCCATGGGCGTGGACGATGGCGCAGAGTTCGCGCACCCGCGCCTCGAACACGCCGTGGGTCGAGGGATAGGTGATCATGCAGGCGGCGAGCTTGTCCGCATGCAGCTCGGCCTTCTTCGAGAAATCCTCGACATCGATGTTGCCCTGGGCATCCGCCCCGACGACGACCACGCTCATGCCGCACATCTGCGCCGAGGCCGGATTGGTGCCGTGGGCCGAGGATGGGATCAGGCAGACGGTGCGGTGCCCCTCCCCCCGCGACAGGTGATAGGCGCGGATCGCCAGCAGCCCCGCATACTCGCCCTGGGCGCCGGAGTTCGGCTGCATCGAGATCGCGTCGTAGCCGGTGATGGCGCAGAGCTTCCGGCTCAGATCGTCGATCAGCTCCCGGTAGCCCGCCGCCTGATCCTCCGGCACGAAGGGATGCAGCTCCGCGAATTCCGGCCAGGAGATCGGCAGCATCTCGGCGGTGGCGTTGAGCTTCATGGTGCAGGAGCCGAGCGGGATCATCGCCCGGTCGAGCGCCAGATCCCGGTCGCTGAGCCGGCGCATGTAGCGCGTCATCTCGCTCTCGGCCCGGTTCATGTGGAAGATCGGGTGGGTCAGGTACTCGGAGGTCCGCTCCAGCGCCGCCGGCAGTCGTGTCTCGGGATAGGCCTCGTCATAGGCCAGATCGCCCCCGCCGAAGGCGCGCCAGACCGCCTGAAGGATATCGGGCCGCGTGCGCTGGTCGACGCTGATGCCGATGCGGGTCGCGCCGATCTTGCGCAGGTTCACCCCGTTCTCGACGGCACTCTTCAGGATCACCCCCTGGAACGGGCCGACCTCGACGGTGATCGTGTCGAAGAAGCTCTTCGGCTCGACCGCGAAGCCGAGCTTTTCCAGGCCGGCGGCGAGGCGCACCGCGTCGCGGTGGACCCGCAGCGCGATGGCCTTGAGGCCGGTGGGTCCGTGATAGACCGCGAACATCGAGGCGATGACCGCGAGCAGCACCTGGCTGGTGCAGATGTTCGAGGTCGCCTTCTCCCGGCGGATATGCTGCTCGCGGGTCTGGAGCGCGAGCCGGTAGGAGCGGTTGCCGCGGGCATCGACCGAGACGCCGACGATCCGTCCCGGCAGCGCCCGCTTATGGGCGTCGCGGGTGGCCATGTAGGCGGCATGCGGGCCGCCATAGCCCATCGGCACGCCGTAGCGCTGCATCGAGCCGACGGCGATATCGGCCCCCATCTCGCCCGGCGGTTTCAGCAGCGTCAGCGCCAGCGGGTCGGCGGCCATCACGGCGAGGGCACCGGCCCGATGCAGCGCGGCGATGGGGCCGGAAAAGTCGTGCACCGCCCCGTTCACGCCGGGATACTGGAACAGGGCGCCGAACACGGCTTCGGGATCGAGATCCGCGAAGGGATCGCCGATCACGATCTCCCAGCCGAGGGGCGCGGCGCGGGTCTTCAGCACGGCGATGGTCTGGGGCAGGCAGTCGCGGTCGACGAAGAAGGCGGTGCGATCCGATTTCGCGACCCGCTTGGCCATGCCCATGGCTTCCGCCGCGGCGGTGGCCTCGTCGAGGAGCGAGGCGTTGGCGACGTCGAGCGCCGTCAGGTCGCAGACCAGGGTCTGGAAGTTGAGCAGCGCCTCCAACCGGCCCTGGCTGATCTCCGGCTGATAGGGCGAGTAGGCGGTGTACCAAGCCGGGTTCTCGAAGATGTTGCGCTGGATCGCCGGCGGCATGGTCGTGCCGTGGTAGCCCTGGCCGATCAGCGAGACGAGCAGGCGGTTCTTGTTGGCCGTGGCCCGCAGCTTTTCCAGGGAGCGGCGCTCGGTGAGCGAGGTGCCGAAATCGATGTACTCGGCCTGCCGGATATCGGGCGGCAGCGTCTCGTCGATCAGCGCGTGGAGCGATTTCGTGCCGACCGTCTCCAGCATCTGGTCGATCTCGGAGAGCTTCGGGCCGATATGGCGGCGGGCGGCGAAATCGAAGGGATCGTGGCGATCGTACTTCATGGGGGAATCCTTCTGAGGCAGCCGATGGCCGCGGCGTCCCTCTCTCGGCAAGGAGAGGGACGGGTGGCGGCGCCTACTTCGCGAAGTCGGCGTAGGCCGCCTCGTCCATCAGGCCGTCCATGGCGGCCACGTCGTCGAGCTTGAGCCGGTAGAGCCAGCCTGCCCCCTGCGGGTCCGCGCCGACCGAGGCCGGATCGGCGACCGCCGCCTCGTTGACCTCGGTGACCTTGCCGGAGAGCGGCGCGTAGACATCGGAGGCCGCCTTGACGGACTCGACCACGGCGGCCGCCTCGCCCTTGGTCAGCGTGGCGCCGACCTTCGGCAGCTCGACGAAAACGAGGTCGCCGAGCTGCTCGGCGGCGTGGGCGGTGATGCCGATGGTGGCCACGTCGCCATCGAGGCGCAGCCATTCATGTTCGTCGGTGAATCGCAGCATGGTTCGGACTCCTGAGACGAAGGGGATCAGCCGCGCTTGAAGCCGGCGGGAACGAAGGGAAGCGGGGTGACGGTGGCGGCGAGGCGCTGGCCGCGAACCTCGGCGAAGACGCGGGTGCCGGGCGGGGTCAGCCCCCTGGGCAGGAACCCCATGGCGACCGGCGCGCCGAGGCTCGGGCCGAAGCCGCCGGAGGTGACGCGGCCGACGACTTCGCCGCCCACCTCTTCGGCGAAAAGCGGCGCCTCCGCCCGCACCGGGGCGCGGCCCTCCGGACGCAGGCCGACGCGCCGCCGCGTCGGCCCCTCCGCCATCTCCGCCAGGATCCTGTCGGCACCGGGAAATCCGCCGGGGCGGGCGCCGCCGCGACGGCGGGCCGGCGAGATCGACCAGGCGAGACCGGCCTCGACCGGGCTGGTGCCGGGGTCGATATCGGCGCCGTGCAGGGGCAGCCCAGCTTCGAGACGCAGGGAATCGCGGGCGCCGAGACCGACGGGAAGCACCTCGGGCGCGGCGAGGATCGCCTCGGCGACGGATTCGGCTTGATCCTCCGGCACGGCGATCTCGAAGCCGTCCTCGCCGGTGTAGCCGGAGCGGCTGACGAGGCAGGGTGCGCCGAGGATCGCCACCGCGCGCACCTCCATGAAGCGCATCGCCTCCACCTCCGGGGCGAGGCGCGCCAGCACCTCCGCCGCCTGCGGCCCCTGCAGGGCGATCAGCGCCTGCGGCAGCGGCGTGATCTCGACGGTATCGGGCAGATGCGCGCGCAGATGCGCGAGGTCGGCGGCTTTGTTGGCAGCGTTGACGACGACGTGCAGCCGGTCCGCCAAGCGCGCGACCATCAGGTCATCGAGAATGCCGCCGGAGGCATCGGTCAGGAAGCCATAGCGCTGGCGGCCGATGCCGAGGCCGAGAATATCGATCGGGATCACGGCTTCGAGGGCGCGGGCCGCGTCCTCCACCGTGCCGGAGCGCGGAGCGAGCGCGATCTGGCCCATATGCGACACGTCGAAGAAGCCGGCCGCCGCCCGGGTGTGCAGATGCTCCTTCAGCAACCCCGCCGGATAGTGGAGCGGCATGGCATAGCCGGCAAACGGCACCATCTTGGCGCCACGCCGCAGGTGCAGCGCATGGAGCGGCGTTTGGGCGAGCGGATCGGAAGACGGGGCGGCAGGGCTCAACGCCCCGGCGGCTTGCGAGCTCATCGGGCACTCCACGACAGACGGACCTTGCCCGCCGGCCGGCTGGCAAGTTGCCCCCATCTGTCGCGGTTACCTGAGAGCTTCCCTCACTCGGATCGCGAGCGAGGTTTCTCCTTCGGTGGGCGCCGGGCGGCGCCTCTCTCCAGATTGTCCAACGATACGGTGATTGTGCCTGAGAGTTTCCGGGGGTGGTTGCTCCGTCGGCGCCATAACTCATCTTACGATGAGCTTGGGCTCTCCCGTATCGTCTGTATCGGACAAGTGAAGGCTCGCATGATGCGCCCTCAGGCGCAAGTCGGCTCCGGTGACGATCAGCGCATCATGTTGCGCAGGCGGCAAAACCGACCGAGGCTCTCATAGCCCGCCGGGCAGCGGCGCACACAGGCGCCGGCGGCGTATTTGAGCGGCGGTCGGCAGGCATTGCGGAAGCGCTTCTCGCCGAACAGGTAGGATTGCGCCGGCCCGGCCGAGGCCGGCGGCGGATTGACGAGCGAACCGGCGGCGGCGAGCAGCAGGAGGACGGTGAGGAGACGGCGCGGCATGGGAGGATCCTGACGGGCTTGAGCAACGCACCGCCCGGCGCCGGGTTCGCCGGTGCTCGATCCCCCGCTTGACATCCCTCGGGTCGCGTCGCCTTGAAGCGCCATGTCCGCCGATCCGTCTCGCAGCCTCGATGCCTTCGCCAGTGGGAAGCTGGCCAGCCTGGAAGCCGCCGCCCTGCGCCGCCGGCTGGTCGAGACCGCCCGCGGCCCGCAAGCGTCGGCGGAGCGGGGCGGACGCGGGCTCGTCTCGTTCTCCTGCAACGATTACCTCGGCCTCTCCCACGATCCGCGCGTGGTCGCGGCGGCCTCCGAGGCGCTGGCCCGCTACGGTACCGGCGCGGGCGCCTCGCGGCTGGTGACGGGCAACGCTCCGCCGCTCGTGGCCCTGGAGGAGCGGCTTGCCCGCCACAAGGGCAAGGAGGCGGCCCTCGTCTTCGGCTCGGGCTATCTCGCCAATCTCGGCATCAGCCCGGCCCTGGTCGGCGCGGACGACCTGATCCTGATCGACGACCTCGGCCATTCCTGCCTGTTCGCCGGGGCGAGGATGTCGGGGGCGCGGACGCTCCGCTTCGCCCATAACGATCTCGACCAACTGCGCTCGTTGCTCGCCGAGCATCGCGGCGCGGCGCGGCGGGCGCTGATCCTCACCGAGCGGGTGTTCAGCATGGATGGGGACCGGGCGCCGCTTTCCGAAATCCTGACCCTCGCGGCCGAATACGATGCCTGGACGCTGGTGGACGACGCCCACGGCCTCGGCGTGGTCGAAGCGGGCGAGCGGGCGCCGCTCGAAATGGGCACTCTGTCGAAGACGCTCGGCTCCTATGGCGGCTATCTCTGCGCCTCACGGGCCGTGATCGACTTGCTGACCAGCCGGGCCCGCAGCTTCGTCTACACCACCGGCCTGCCGCCGGCCTCCGCCGCCGCCGCGCTCACCGCCCTCGCCATCGTCGAGGCGGAGCCGGAGCGCGCCGCCCGGCCGCTCGCGCTCGCCCGCCGCTTCACTGCGCGGCTTGGCCTGCCCGAGGCCGAGAGCCCGATCGTGCCGGTCCTCGTCGGCGAGGCGGAGGCGGCCCTCGCCCTCTCGGCGGCCCTCGAAGCGCGGGGCTTCCTCGTCGTCGCGATCCGGCCGCCGACCGTCGCCCCCGGTACCGCCCGGCTGCGCGTCGCCTTCTCGGCGGCCCACGACGAGACGCAGGTCGATGCTCTCGCCGATGCCCTCTTGGAGCTCAGGCCGGGGGAGCCAGCCGGCGGATCGAGGTGACCGCGCCGTAGCTCTTGGCGGCGATGCGCTCGACCGCTTGACTGAGGGGCTCGACCGCGACCGCCATGTGGTGGCCGTTGGCATGGATGAGCCGCTCGGCGTCGAGCATCATCCCGACATGGCCCTTCCAGAACACGAGGTCGCCGCGCCTCAGCCCGTCGAGGCCCGGCGGCAGGGCCTCGCCGAGGCCCCGTTCCTGCTGGTCGGCGTCACGGGGGCAGGCGAGCCCCGCGGTTTCCAGGCAGAGCTGGACGAGGCCCGAACAATCGAGGCCGAGGCTGGTGCGGCCGCCCCACAGATAGGGCGTGCCGACGAGCCGCTCGGCGGTTCCCGCGAAATCCGGCTCTCGCGCGTCGAGGGACACCGCATGGCCGGCGAAGACGTAGCCGCCCCCGGCAAGCCGCCAATACTCGCCCTCCCGCGCCTCGGCCGCGAAGGCCGCACCGAGGCTCAGATAGGCGAGATGCGGCCGTTTCAGGTCCGGCGCCGGGTACACGAAGGTGCGCAAAGCCGAGACTTTGTGGGTCGGGGCCGGGTCGGGGGGCCCGAGCGCCGCGTCCGGCAGGTAGCCGACATAACCGTCGCGGCGGATCTGGACCCAGGCGAAGCCGTCGCGGATCTCGTAGACCGTAACCGCATCGCCCCTCACCACCTCCGTGTCGAGCCCGGCCTCCAGGCGCGGCGCGCGCCGCAGGGGAGCGGAGGGAACGATCACCTGCGCGGGCTCACCGGCAACGTAGCGCTCCGCCGCGACGACACCGTCGAGGCGGCTATCGGCGAGATCGGGCCGGGCGGGGGTGAGGCGGGGATCGCGCGTTTCGGTCATCGGATGTGCCTGAGGCAGGATCGGGGCAGGATTCGGGACAATCCCAACCCGTCGAACCATGGCGGTCACAGCAATGTCGGTGTTGGCCAGCATGGCCCTCATTGCAGCGCCGCGACACTATGACCGTCCCGCCTTCGCCTCGCAGGCTGTCGCTTTCAAAGAATGTGATAGCCTTTTCAGGCAAACGGCGCACATCCTGCTTGTGAGGCGAGCGGGAGTGTCCGTCGGGCAGCCATGCGACCGACGGTCTGTCACGTCCGATTTAGGTGCAATGCACAAATCGGACGGACCGTCCTAAGATCGGTGCATGAAGACCGCGAGTCGTGCCGTGAAAAAGACCTCCAAGAACTTCCAGGATCTGCCGCCGATCCGGGTGCGCCGCGAGCCGCCCACGGTGGCCGAGGCCGTGGCCGCCGCCCAGGATCTCGCCGACGATGTCGAGCAGCAGGTCGAAATCGCCGCCGGCCTGATCGGCCTCAGCCCGGACGAGGTTCGGCCGCACGTGGTCGCCGCCGCCAAGGCCTTGGCCGCGCGCCCGACCTTCCGCCCGCAGGAGCAGCGCATCCTGGCGCCCGCCAGCCCCAACCGCGCTCCGCCCCGGGCGGTGATCGTCGAGCGGCGCAGCCGGCCGACCGTGGTGGTCGAACGCCGCATCCGTCCCCTCGACCCGCGCCGCTAAGGCCGCCTCACCAGGGCAGGGTTTCGCCCCGGTAATCGAGATAGGCGAGCCCCGTGTCGCCGGCATGGGCCTCGATCACCTCCGCGAGTCCGGCCGCACTCGTGGCGACGTCGAGATCGGCCCCCTCGCCGCCCATATCGGTCTCGACCCAGCCGGGATGCAGCAGAAGCAGGCCGAAGGCGCGTTCGGCATGGCGCGCGGCGAGGCTGCGGACGTTGGTGTTGAGTGCCGCCTTGCTCGCCCGGTAATTCTCCCAGCCGCCCTCCTCGTTGCGTGAGACGCTGCCGAGGACGGAGGACATGAAGGCGAGGATGCCGCCCGGGGCCAGAGTTCCGGCGAAGGTTTCGGCGAACAGGATCGGGCTCACCGCATTGGTGAGGTAGACCTGCGCGGTGATCTCCCGCGACACCGCATGGAGCGGCCGGTGCGCGTCGATCAGCACTCCGGCGACGACGAAGACGAGATCGAACCTCTCCTGCCCGACGCGGCCATGCAGGGCGGCGATGGAGGCATCGTCGTCGATATCCACCGTCTCGACCCGGACACCCTCCGCCGCCAGCCGTTCGAGACCGGGGGCGGGCCCACGCCGCGTCGCCGTGACCCGCCAGCCGCGCCGGAGGAAGGTTTCGGCGAGGCCGAGCCCGAGGCTGCGGGATGCGCCGACGATGAGGGCGTGCTTGGCTGGGTGGGGCATGACGATCCTCCGAAAGGGCTGCGTTTATCCGCCCTCATGTCTCGTCAACGGAATGAGATGGCTGTGGCTGCCTCAATCCCCGGTCTGCACCGTCCAGGTGGCGTGCCGCACCTCGGGCCGCTTCTCCAGATCGGCCACCACGGCGTCGAGTTCCTTGGATTGCACCGTCGTCGCGGTGAGGGTGGCGACCACGTCGACCACCTCCTCGCCCCGTTCCTCCACCTCCGTGCCGGCGACCGGATAATCCGCCTCCTCCAGGCGCTCGACCAGCAGATCGCGGGCGAGGCCGGCCACGTCGGCGGCGACGGTGACCTGCACCTCGTAAGTCGCCTCGGTCGCGGCTTCGTCGATCGGGATCCGGTCGATCAGGTTGACGAGGGGGCGCAGCAGCGTGTTCCCGGCGAGCACGGCCACCGTAACGAAGCAGGCTTCCAGGGGCAGGTCGGCGCCGGCGAAGGCTCCCACCGCCGCCGAGCACCAGAGGGTCGCGGCGGTGTTGAGGCCGCGCACATTCATCCCCTCCTTCATGATGACGCCCGCGCCGAGGAAGCCGATGCCCGAGATCACGTAGGCCACGGTTCGGGTCGCCCCCTCCCCTCCGGTCAGTCGCATCCCGAGATCGACGAAGGCCGAGGCTCCCACCGCCACCAGCACGGCCGTGCGCAGGCCGGCGGTGCGCTGCCGGTATTGCCGCTCCGCCCCGATCAGGGTGCCGAGGCCGAAGGCGACCAACAGGCTGATGCCGGAATTCAGGGCTTCGGGCGTGGGGATGGAGAACGGGCCGGGCATGGAATCTGGATCTCGCGGGGAGCCTCCCCCGCTCTCGCACAAGCGTGACAGTTACGTGACCAAGCGTCGCGTGGACAGGCCGTGGAGACGAAGTGCGGTCAATTTGCCCGAGGAACTGACCGTGGCTCGGGATTGACGGGGCGACCGGGCAACGGGCACACCGGCAAGATTGTGGGAGCGATAAGAAAAACCCACGGCGAGGAGACGCGAATGCGGCAGGATCTTTCCCCTGCGACGATGGCGGCGGCCTGCGCGGTCGGCCCTTCGCGCGGGGCCCTCGCATGAGCGGGGAAGTCCTCGCCCGGCCGGTCGCCAAGGCCGTCGATGCCCCGGTCCGCGACCGCATCCTCCAGCTTCGTGACGGGCTGGCCCACGGCTTGATCGGCGCCGAGACCCTGGTCGAGCGCCTGCTGATCGGCCTCCTGACCGGCGGCCACCTCCTGATCGAGGGCGCGCCGGGGCTCGCCAAGACCCGCGCGGTCAAGCGCCTGTCGGACGGGCTCGACGGATCCTTCGCGCGGGTGCAATGCACCCCCGACCTGATGCCCGCCGACCTCACCGGCACCACCGTCTGGCGCCAGGATGCGGGCACCTTCGAATTCCTGCCCGGCCCCCTGTTCCATTCGCTGATCCTCGTCGACGAGGTGAACCGCGCCCCGCCCAAGGTGCAGTCGGCGCTGCTCGAGGCCATGGCCGAGGGGCAGATCACGGTGTCCGGGCACACCCACCGCCTGCCCGACCCGTTCATGGTGGTGGCGACGCAGAACCCGATCGAGCATGCCGGCACCTTCCCGCTGCCGGAGGCGCAACTCGACCGCTTCCTGCTGCACGTGGTCGTCGAGATGCCCGACGAGGCCGCCGAGCGCCGCATCCTCGACCTCGTCGAGGGCGAGCTGAACCACCATGCCGAGGCGATGCCGGTGAAGCTCTCGGTCGCCGAGGTGATCGCCGCGCGCGAGGCCGCGCTCGCCACCTATGTCTCGCCGGCCCTCAAGGATTATCTCGTGCGGCTCGTGGCGGGCACCCGCACCGATGCCGTGGCGCCGGACCTGCGCGCTTCCATCGAGCATCCCGCCTCGCCCCGCGGCACCCTCGCCCTGATGATGGCAGGAAAGGCGCGGGCCTATCTGCACGGCCGCGACCATGTGGTGCCGGAGGATATCTCCGAACTCGCCGCCGACGCGCTGTCGCACCGGATCGGCCTGACCTGGCGCGCGGCTGCCGAGGGACGCACCGCTCGCGGCATCGTCCGCGGGCTGGTCGAGCGGACGCGGGCGCTGTAGCCGCATGACCGCGAGCGCGGCCCCCGCGAGCGATCCGTACGAGGCCCCCGGCATCCATCTCTCGGGCGCCGGCCTGATGAGCCTGCGCCACCTCGCCCGGCGCGGGGTCTCGCCCTCGACCCGCACCATCGCCGGGTTGCCGGGCGGCATCGTCACGCGCAAGCGCGGGCGCGGCTCGGAGCCGGACGACGTGCGCCCCTGGGTGGAGGGCGACGACCGCCGCTTCATCGACCGCAACGCCACCGCCCGCACCGGCGAGCTGCACGTGCGCACGCACCATGACGAGCGCGACCGGGCCGTGGTGCTCCTGGCCGATTTCCGGCCCTCCATGCTGTTCGGCACCCGTCGCGCCCTGCGCTCCGTCGCGGCGGCGGAAGCCCTGACGCTGCTCGGTTGGCGAATCGTCGGCGATGGCGGACGCGTCGGCCTGATCGTCGCGGGGGCCGGCGAACCCGCCGTGGTGCGCCCGGCCGGCGGCGAGAGGGCGATGACCGCCGTGACCGGCGCGCTGGCCCATGCCCACGCCGCGGCCCTGCGCAATGCGAGCCCGGCGGATCCGCCGCTCACCGAAACCTTGTCCCTGGCCCGCTCCCTGCTGCCCTCGGGCGGGCATCTCGTCATGGCGAGCGCCCTCGATACGCCCGGCCCCGATTGGGACAGCCTGCTGACCGCCCTGGCCGAGCGGCTCTCGATCCGCCTCCTCTTGGTCAGCGACGCCTTCGAGCGGGGCCGGCCGGCAGGGTTCTTCCCCTATGCCCTGGCGGATGGGAGCCGCGGCACGGTCCAGGCCCGCCGCGCCACCCAGCCCGACGCGGCGGAGATCGACCCCCGCCTCGCCCGCCTCCATGCGTGTGGCGTCGAGGGCCTGCGCATCGCCGTCGAGGACGGGCCGGAAAGCTACGCCCCGCTGATGGAGCGGCTCGATGCGGTGCTGTGAGCGGCCATGACGCCCTCCGATCTCTCCGCCCTGCGCGGCCTTCACCTTCCCACCGGCGGCGGCGGCGCAGTGCAGCCAGAAATGGTGGCCGCCATCGCCCTCGGCTTCGGCCTCGCCCTGCTCGTCGGCCTGATCCGCCTCGTCCGGGCGCGGCGCGGCCTGTCCCTGCGCCGGACGCTCCTGCGGGAACTGACCCGCGCCGAGGCCCTGGAGCCGGAGGCTCGGCGCGTCGCCCAGGCCCGGCTGCTGCGCCGGGTGGTGCGGACCCTGAAGGGCGAGGAGGCGGCGGGCGCGCGCGGCTCGGCCTGGGCCGCGACCCTGGACGACACCTTCGCCACGGATTTCTTCCGCAACGGCCCCGGCCGAGTCTTCGCCGACGACCTGTACCGGCGCCCCACGGCAACGGATCCGGGCGCCGTCGATGCCGGCCTCGGCCGCCTGTTCTCTCAGATCCGGGCCTGACACCCTCCGATGCCCGCTTGGATCACCGCCTTCGCCTCGGCCTTCGACTTCGCGGCGCCGCTGGCCCTGCTGCTCCTGCCCCTGCCGTTCGCGGCGCGGCTGCTTCCGCCGGAGCGGGAGGGACGCAGCGGCGCCTTGCGGGTGCCCTCCTCCCTGGTCGGCGGCGCCGAGCCGGCGGCCGGGCTCGCCGCCCGTGGCCGGCGGCTTTCCTGGCTGATCGGGATTCTCTGGGCGGCCCTCGTCGTCGCGCTCGCCGGCCCCCGCCTCGTCCTGCCCGCTACCGCCCTGCCCGCCTCGGGCCGCGAGATCATCCTCGCCCTCGATCTCTCGGGCAGCATGGAGCGCAAGGATTTCTCCCTCGACGGGCAGACGGTGAGCCGGCTCGACGCGGTGAAGCGGGTCGGCGCCGATTTCATCCGGCGCCGGGCCGGTGACCGCATCGGCCTCGTCGAATTCGCCGACCAAGCCTACGTCGCCGCCGCCCCCACCTTCGACACGGCCACCGTCGCCCGCACCCTGGAGGAGGCCACCATCGGCCTGGTCGGGCGCTCCACCGGCATCGGCGACGGGCTCGGCCTCGCGCTCAAGCGCCTCGCACCGGCCCAGATCGCCCAGGCCGAGGGCGGCGGCCCGCCGCCTTCGCGCGACAAGGTGGTGGTGCTGCTCTCGGACGGGGCCAACAATGCCGGCCAGACCGCGCCGAAGGACGTCGCGCAGCTCGCCCGCGAGCTCGGCGTGCGCCTCTACACCATCGCGCTCGGGCCGATCGACATGGCCGACAACCCGGATAACGAGCAGGATGTGGTCGATGTCGAGACCCTGCGAGCCATGGCCGAGGTGAGCGGCGGAAAGGCCTTCCGCGTGAAGACCACCGACGATCTGGAGAACGTGGCGAACGCCATCGACGAGTTGGAGGGCGGCCGCGCCAAGGCTCCGCCGCTGCCGCTGCGGCGCGACCTCTGGCCCTGGCCGGCGGCGCTCGCCTTCCTCTGCGCCTGCGGATTGCTGGTGACGAGGCGCCGGGCATGATCGAATCCTTCGCCCTGCTGCGCCCGCTCTGGTTCCTGGCCCTTCCCGTCGTGGCCGTGCTGGCGCTGCGTGCTGCGTGGCGCTCGGCGCCGCTCGGAGATTGGGCGAAGGCGGTCGATCCGCATCTGATGGCCCTGCTCTCCCGCCGCGGCGCGGTGCTCGGCGGACGGCGGCAGGCCAACCTCGCCGCCGCGCTGACCGCCGGCCTCCTGGCCCTGGCGCTCACCGGCCCGGCCGTCGAGCGCCCGGAGGCCTCGACCTTCCGCAACCTCGACGCCACGGTGATCGTGCTCGACCTGTCCCGCTCGGTGACCGAGGGCGGCCACTTCAAGGAGGCGCGGCAGGCGGCGCAATCCGTGGCGGAGGCGGCCGGCACCCGCTCCGTGGCGCTGATCGTCTATGCCGGCGACGCCTATACCGCCCTTTCGCCGACCGGCGACCGGGAAAGCCTCGGCACCACTCTGTTCGCCCTCGATGCCGACACGGTGCCCGACCGGGGCAGCCATCCCGAGCGCGGGCTGGCGCTCGCCCGCCGCACCCTGGCGGAGGCCAATGTCGTCTCCGGCGACGTGGTGCTGATCTCCGACGGCGACGGGATCGGGCAGGCCGCGGAGCGGGAGGCCGCCGCCATCCGTGACAAGGGCTGGCAGCTCCACACCCTGTTCGTCCCCGCCGCGAAGACCCTGCCGCCCGGCGCGCCGCGCCCCGACCGCGCCGCCCTCGACCGGCTCGCCGCCGCCGGAAATGGCCGAGCCGCCGATATCGACGGCCCGCAGGCGGTGCTCGACCGAGTCGGTGCCTCGACCGCGCAGCACCTCGCCGCAGGCGGCTACGGCGTCCTCGCCTTCGCCGATCTCGGCCGATGGCTCCTGCTTCTGGCGCTGCTGCCCGCCCTCCTCCTGTTCCGCCGGAGCGCGTGATGACGGCGCCTGTCCCCCTCCGCGCCTTCGCCGGTGCCCGGCCGCTCCGGCGCAGCCTGCCGCAGGCCTTTCCGCGCCACTGGCGGCGGCTTGCCCGCATCGCCGGCCTCGCCCTTGCCGGCGCCGGCATCCTGGGCCTGCTGCTCGTCTCGGAGCCGCGCACCACCCTTGGCCGCCTGCTGATGGCGGCGGGCCTGCCCGGCGCGGCCCTGACCGTGTTCGACCAGCCGGCCTGGCGCGCCGTCGCCCTCTACGAGGCCGGGCGCCATGCCGAGGCGATCCCGCTGTTTCGGGCGCAGGGCAAGCGCGGCGCCTATAATCTCGGCAACGCGCTGGCCCGCTCCGGCGATCTCAAGGGTGCCCTCGACGCCTATGACGCGGCCCTGCTCTACAACCCCCGCGATGCCGACGCGCAGGCCAACCGCTCGCTGATCGCCAAGGCGCTGGAGGAGGAGATCGACCGGGGCAAGGGCGGCGGCATCGCCAACGCCTCGGCCCAGTACGGCGCCCGCTACAACAACACCGCCAACCAGGATCAGAACGACGACATCCGCGCCACCTCGAGCGGCGAGGGATTGGCCGGCAACAAGGAATCGAGCAGCTCCGCCTCCCTGCCCGGATCGAGCCCGGTGGCGCGGCGCGGCAAGGCCGAGCAGCAGGCGGTCGATTCCGGCAAGGGGCAGGCCCGGGGCTCGGCCAGCGACGCGGCGGGGCGCGGCCGCCAGGGCAACGGCTCGGCCATGGTCGCCGCGGCGCCGGAACGCGAGGCGCGGCGCGTCACCAAGAGCTTCGAGGCGCACGAGATCCATGCCGACCGGCTCTGGCTGCAGACGCTGCCGGACGAGCCCGGCCGCTATCTCAAGCTGCGCCTCAAGGCCGAGCAGGCCCGCCGGGTCGAGGCCGGCACCGCCATCCCGGGAGGCAGCAACCCGTGGTAGCTTTTTCCGGACTCTTTCGATGGGCTGCGCAGGCGCTCCTTCCCGGACGGAGAAGGACCATGGCGGCTCTGCTCCTGCTGATGCTCGCCGCCCCCGCTCACGCCATCGAGCCCGGTGACCTCACCCTCACGGTCACGCCCGATCTCTCCGGCGGCGCGCCGCCCTATGCCCGCGAGATGGTGCTGCTGCGCCTGCGCGGGGTCTACCGCACCCAGGTTCTGCTGGAGGAGGTGCGCCAGCCCGCCCTCGTCAACTTCTCCTGGACCCAGCTCGGCCGCGACCATTGGGGCCGCACCCGACTGCCGGACGGGCAGATGGCGCTGGAATTCGAGCGCACCATCGCGATCTTCCCGCAGCACACCGGCACCTTCACCATCGACCCGTTCATTCACCGGCTGACCATCAACGACAACGGCGAGCGCAAACAGGTCGACGTGCGCTCCGAGCCCATCCCGTTCCCCGTCGCCGCCTGGACCGGCGAGACCGGCGGCCCCGACGCGCCGGAGCCGTGGTGGCTGCCGGCGCGGGACGTCTCGATCACCGATTCCTGGGATCCCGACCCGGAGACCATCAACCAGGGCGAGACCGCCCGCCGGATAGTGACGCTGGAAGCGCAGGGCATGCTTGCCGAGGGGCTGCCGCCGCGCCCGGTCATGCGCACCCGCGGCATCATCACCTTCGCCGGCCCGGTCAAGCGCGAGACGATCATCACGCCCTCCGGCCCGGTGGCGCGGGCGACCTACCAATGGGACATCAAGAAGGGTGTGGCCGAGGTCATCCCCCTCGATGCAATCAAGATTCCCTGGTTCGACACCCTCACCCGCACCCTGCGGGAGGCTGAGATCCCCGCCCGCCAGATCGGCGGCGGCCTCGCCGACCGGGAGGAGGATCTGAAGCCCGCCGCCCCGGCCTCCTGGGCGACCCTCGCCGCGGCCGGAACGGCAGCCTTCGGCCTCGGGCTCGCCCTGATCGGGTTCCGCACCGGGCCCGAGCGCCTGCGCCTCGGGCGCGCCCATGCCCGCGCCCTGCGCCGCGCCGCCGCCTCGGGCGATGCGGCGGCGTTCCGCGCGGCCCTCGCTCGCGCCGCACAGGAGCAGCCGGATCTGGCCGCGCTCTGGCAGACAGAACCAGATCTGGCGGCCGCCCTCGCCAGCCTCGACCGGCGGGTCTTCGGCCAGGGCGCCGCGCCGGAGCCTCCGCTCGATCTCTCCGGCCTCGCGGCGAAGCTCGGCCGGCCCCGGAGAGCCCTCGCGGCAGGGTCGCGCGCTCCGGTTCCGGGCCTCGCCCCCCTCGACGGACCGCTCGCGCAAGCGTGACCGCGCTGCCGTGAACGGCCACGACGCACCTCGTGTTGGAATCCAGGTCGGCCCTCCCCCGGAGGACCGGCCGTTCCGAGAGAGGTTGGACGTGAGCGCCGCGAGCCCGATCCCCTATCACCCTTCGGTCGAGCAGCCGCGCACCGACGAAGACGACGTTCACGCGCAGATGCTGGCGACCTTCGCCAAAATCCAGAACACCACCTTCGAGGATTACGGACGGGCGGTCCGGGGCGTCCACGCCAAGGCGCATGGCCTGCTCGTCGGCCGCCTGGAGGTTCTGGACGATCTTCCGCCGACCCTGGCTCAAGGCCTGTTCGCGAGACCCGGCTCCTACGAGGCCGTGCTGCGCCTCTCCACCAATCCGGGCGACATCCTCGACGACAGCGTCTCGACCCCGCGCGGCCTCGCCCTCAAAATCATCGGCGTCGAGGGCGAGCGGCTGGAGGGCGCGGAGGGGACGACGCAGGATTTCGTGATGGTCAATGCGCCGGCCTTCACCGCCCCGGACGATGCGGCCTTCCTCAAGAGCCTCAAGCTGCTCGCGGCCACCACCGACACGCCGCAGGTGTTCAAGAAGGCCTTCTCGGCGGTGCTGCGCGGCGCCGAGACGGTGCTGGAAAGTCTCGGCACCAAGAGCCCGACGCTGATCTCCCTCGGCGGTCACCCCGAGACCCATATCCTCGGCGAGACCTTCTACAGCCAGGTGCCCCTGCGCTGGGGCGATTACGTCGCCAAGGTCGCCGTGGCTCCGGTCTCGCCGGAGCTGACGGCGCTCACCGGGGCGAGCCTCAACGTCAACGGCAAGCCGAACGGCCTGCGTGAGGCGGTGACCGCCTTCTTCGCCGAGAATGAGGGCGTGTGGGAGTTGCAGGCGCAGCTGCGCACCGACGAGGAGACCATGCCGGTCGAGGACGCCTCGCAGCCCTGGCCGGAGGAGCAGAGCCCCTACGTCGCGGTGGCTCGCCTGACCGTGCCGCGTCAGGATGCCTGGAGCGAGGACAAGGTCCGCCGGATCGACGACGGCTTCGCCTTCAATCCCTGGCATGCCCTCACCGCGCATCGGCCGCTGGGCTCGATCATGCGGGCGCGCCGGGTCGCCTACCCCGCCTCCGCCGGCTTCCGGGCCGAGCATAGCGGCTGCCCGATCCACGAACCGGGCGGATCGCGGCTGTCGCGCTGATCGGCCTCGGCGAGCGCGACCGCTGCACCGTCAGGCATGACGTGGCGATGCATCACACCAAATCCGGCTGGTTCCTTCGGGAAGGCGGATTTGACTTCGCTCAAACGCTGCGCGGGCTTGCTGATACGGGCTCCGCATCGTTCAAGCGGAGCCCGTATCAGCCGTCGTAATCCCGGCGGATGCGCGTGGCGCAAGCTTGGTCTACGGCCTCTCCCGGGAAAAGATCAGCGAAGCCCCGGAGAATTGACGTGTCCGCGAAACAGCCCGCCGAGCCGGGGCGGAGCATGGCCCGCGACCCGCGGCGGCTCGCCGGCATCGCCCTGATGTGCGCGGCGCCGGTGTTCTTCGCCGGCCTCGACACCACCGGCAAGGTGCTGGCGGGCGCCGGCGTCGATCCGCTGCTCACCACCTTCATGCGCTACGCGGTCAACGTCGCGCTGGTCACCGCCTTCCTCAACCCGGTGACGCGGCCCGGGGTGGCGCATTCCCGCCGCCTGCCCCTGCAGATCCTGCGCTCGCTGCTGCTGTTCGGCTCCACGGCCTGCAACTTCCTGGCCCTGCGCTCGCTCCAGCTCGCCGAGACGGTCTCGATCCAGTTCGCCGCGCCGCTCACCGTGGCGCTACTGGCCGGACCGCTGCTGGGGGAATGGTCGTCACGAACGCGGCTGGCGGCGGTGGCGGCCGGCTTCCTCGGCGTGCTCATCATCGTGCGGCCGGACGCCGTGGCGGCCAAGCCGGCGATGCTGTTCAGCCTCGGCAACATGCTCTGCTACGCGTTCTACGTGCTGGTGACGCGCAAGCTCGCCGCCTACGACTCCACGGCGACGACGGTGTTCTATACCGGCCTCGGCGGGCTCGCCGTGATGAGCCCTCTCCTGCCGTGGATCTGGACGACGCCGAGCTCCGCCACGGTCTGGGCCCTGCTGCTGGGGGTCGGGCTGTTCGGCACGATCGGCCACTGGCTGCTGGTGCTGGCCCATGCGCGGGCCCCCGCAAACCTGCTCGCGCCCCTGATCTACACGCAGATCCTGTGGTCGGTCCTGCTCGGCTATCTCGTCTTCGGTGATGTGCCGAGCGTCTGGACCCTGCTCGGGGCCGGAGTCATCGTCGCCTCGGGCCTCGTGCTGCTCAGCGAGGACGCCCTGGCCCGCAGGCGGGCGCGACGGGGCTGCCCCCCGCCGCGCAAGACAAAGGCTCAGCGATAGTGGCGGCGGCGGTGATGGTGATGCCGGTGCGAGCGCATGTTGGTGCGGTAGGCGCGCCGGCCCGGATCGATGCCGAGCACGCCGTTGACGCCGCCGACCGCACCGCCGACGGCGCCGCCCACCACCGCACCGACCGGACCGGCGACGCGATCTCCCTCGGCCGCGCCGCGGCGCATGCCGCCGGGAACGCCCTGGGCCTGGGCCTCACCGGCCAGCGGCAGGAGGAAGAGCATCAGGCCAGCGGCGACAGCGAGACGTTTCATGGCGGCATTTCCTCATCGGGGACCAAGACTTGCCGGCGGAATCCTCTGCGGGATTCGCGGCCGGATGCGTCCCAACGGAGCTTGGCCCTTCGCGGTTCCGACGTGCCGGCTCACCGTCGTCGGATGGGTGTGGATATGCGTGGGCGCCGGCCTCTCGCGAGAGCCGGCGCCCAGAACATCGTCGCGAAACGGTGAGGGGAAAGACGACGCTTTAGGTCTGCTGGGTCCGGCGCGGACGGACCTGCCAGCGCTCGAACGCCTCGGTCACCTCCTCGTCGCGGCCCTGTTCCTGCGGGTTGCGGATCGCCGCGCCGAGGGCCTTGGACAGGCTCTCGATCACGTCGTCGATACGCGCATCCGGCGGCAGCTTGTCCGAAGACTCGGGCTGCGAAGCCTCGTCGGTGCCGGCCGGGCTCGGCGACGCCTCGGCGGACGGGGCGGGCTGTTCTTCGGGCGCCGGAGCCTCGGGCGGGGCGGGCTCCTCGGCCTTCGCTTCCGGCTCCGGCACGGCCTCGACCGGGAGAGGCTCTTCGCTCGGCTGAGGCTGCTCCTCGGATTTCGCTTCGGGCGGGCTCGCCGGCTCGGTCACGGCGGCGGCGAGGAGCGCCTCCGGCACCGGAGCGGGCTTCGGCGGCTCGGACGGACGCGGCGGGGGCGAAATCTCCCGCGACGGCGTCGGCTTGGGCGGCGAGGAGAGCGGCGGGCGGCCGGAGCCGAAGCGCGGCTCGATCAGGTCGAGCACCGCGTCCAGGGCGGCATTGCTCAGGGGGATGTCGCCGGGGGTCGGAAGCCCGGTCAGGGCGATGGCTTGACCGTCATAGGCCTTGTCCGTCGTCACCTCGGCACCGAACCAGACCGGCGGCGCGAAGCTCCGGGCGGCCTCGGCATCGGGGAAGACCAAGCTGGCGATGTCGAGGCCCGACGGGCGCACGTAGCGGTCGATCAGCGCCTCGCCGGAGCCGCCGAGGGACACGGTCGTGCGCTCATAGACCGCCCGGCCGGCGCAGACATCGAGGAGGGCCTCGCCATGGGCGCGCGGCACTTCCGTGCGCTCCTCGGCCATGGCGCCCTCGGCGCCGGTCATCAGCACGAGGAAGCAATTGGAGCCCTGCACCCGCACGAACGACGTCCGCCCGGCCTGAGGCGCGAAATACCCTTCGGTGACGCGGGCGCCGCCCCGCTCCTTGCGCAGGAGACGGACCAGCGAGGGCGCCACGAGAAACCGGCGAACGACACTCATTCACTTCCCTCCGCGGGTCGGCATGCCCGGTCCGGGATGGACCCGGACGCTATGGCCTTCGAGACGCGAGGCCGGCCTCACCCGAGACCGGCGACAGCCCGCCGCAGAGGCGGGTAGCCCGCGAAGACCGGGGCGTTAACCTCTTCTTCACGCGGACCTTCATGGCGAAGTGATGAGCCCGAAACAACCATGCGGCAAGCCTGGAGGCCGAAAAGGCATGGGATTTCCGGGCTCAGGGTGTGGATTCAGTCCTTCGGCTCGAAGTCGAGGGCGATGCCGTTCATGCAGTAGCGCAGGCCCGTCGGCGCCGGACCATCCTCGAAGACATGGCCGAGATGGCCTTTGCAGCGGGCGCAATGCACCTCGGTGCGGGTCATCCAATGGCTGCGGTCCACCTGCGTTTCCACTGCCCCCTCGAGCGGGGCGAAGAAGCTCGGCCAGCCGCTGCCGGACTCGTACTTGGTGCCGGTCTCGAACAGAGGCGCACCGCAGCCGGCGCAGAAGAAGGTGCCGGGGCGCTTCTCGGCATTGAGGCAGCTCGTGCCCGCCCGCTCGGTGCCGTGCTCGCGCAGCACGCTGTACTGCTCCGGCGTCAGCGCCGCGCGCCACTCGGCCTCGGTGCGGATCTCCGGGTTCGTGTCGGCCACGTCGGATCCGGCCATGTCGCGTTCCTCCGGTCTCATTCTCATTATGCAAAATGGTGCCGGTCCCGCTTGTCGCGAGTGCGACCCGCCCGCGCAAGCACGGATGACATCATCTGCCGAGATAGGGCCGTGACGTTGGGCCGCCTGTTGCCGGTACGGCCCGCCGGGAATAACCGCCGCAACCCTTGAGAACGGGAGCGCGGCGGGAGCAGCCCGAGACGGCTCGAGAGGGGCGGTCAGGCCGCCGCGCCGACCGTATCGGCCATGCGCGCGCCGCGCCGTCCCATCGGCTCCTGCGGGCTCGTGGTCGAGTCGCGGGCGGTCTGGTGCTCGATCTCGGCATTGATCTCGCCCCCGAGCAGGACGATCGTCGCCGAGATCCAGATCCAGGTCATGAAGCCGATCACGGCACCGAGGGAGCCGTAGGTCTCGTTGTAATTGCCGAAATTCGCGACGTACCAAGAGAACAGGATCGAGGCGACGAGCCAGAGCAGGCCGGCGACGACGCTGCCCGCGCCGACCCAGCGCCAGCGCGCCCGTTCGCGGCTCGGGCCATAACGGTAAAGCACAGCGAGGCCGCCGAGCAGCACCAGCAGCAGCACCGGCCAGCGCGCCATGGCGATGAGGCGCGCCCCGTCGCCGAGACCGAGGAAGTTCAACAGCACCGGCAGCACGACGATCGCCATCAGGGCGAGGATGATGAACAGCAGCGCGCCCGCGGTGAAGGTGAGCGAGCGAACGTTGAGCCAGAAGAAATTGCGCTTCTCCTCCTCCTCGTAGACGACGTTGAGCGCGTCGAACATCGCCTTCATGGCGGCGTTGGCGCTCCACAGCGAGAGCGTGAGACTGGTGAAGAAGGTGAGCCCGAGTGTGCCGCTGCCCTTGGTGGCGATGCGCTTCACCTGCTCGCCGATGATGTCGATGGCGCTCTCGGGCAGGACGCCGTGCAGCGTGGCGAGGTGGACATTGATGGTGTTCACGTCGGCCACCAGCCCGTAGCAGGTCACCAGGGCGGCGATGGCGGGGAAGAGTGAGAGCAGGGTGTAGAAGGTGACGCCCGCCGCCACCGAGAGCACCCGGTCCTTGTTGAACTCCTGGTAGACCCGCATGACGATGTCCCACCAGCCGGGGGCCGGGATCTCGCCGGGATGGTCGGCATCGCGTCCGCGATCGGCCTGGGTCGCCGCCACCCAGCGGGCGGCCCGGCCCTCGTGGGAATGCGCGCCGCCGTTACGTTCCTTCGGCTCGGCCGGCGCGACCGGGTCCAGCCCCTCGTCGGGCCGCCGCCGCGGCGCGGCGGCGAGCGCGATCAGGGCGGCGCCCAGCATCACGGTCCAGAGCACGGAGGCCGTGCCCTCCGCGGGCAGGCGGGAGGAAGTGCGGGGAGAGGACGGCATCGTCGGACGAGGTCGGGCGCGAACGCCGGGGAAGACCGCGATGAAACGTCGCCCAGGCTTGGCCGTTCCCTGACGGCGCCGCTGCGAGCGACGTCAGCCGACCTCGGGCTCCGGTAACGGTGCCTCCACGGTCAGGACGAGACCGTAGGGACGGTAATCGATCTTGGCCTCGCCCCCGAATTCGGCGGCCAGGACGCGCTCGATCATACGGGTGCCGAAGCCGACCCGCGAAGGTTTCTCGACCGGCGGCCCATCGCATTCTTCCCAGCGGATCAGCAGGCGCTTCGAGGCCGCCCCCTCGATCTCCCAGTTGAGGATCACCCGTCCCGAATCGTTCGAGAGCCCCCCATACTTGACGGCATTGGTGGCGAGCTCGTGCAGCGCCATCACCATGGCCACGGTCAGGCGGGAACTGAGGCGCACCTCCGGCCCCCCGACCCGGATGCGGTTGCGCGGCGTGACGCGGAACGGCTGAAGGGCGCTGTCGACGGCCTCCGCGAGGGTGACGCCGGTGGTCGCCTCGGAGGTGAGGATGTCGTGCGCGCAGGCCAGGGAATTGAGCCGCGCGTCGAGGGTCTTGCGCGCATCCTCCAGGGAGGCGGCGTTGCGCAGGGTCTGGTGGGCGATGGACTGGACCGTGGCGATGGAATTTTTCACCCGGTGCTTCATCTCGGCGGCGAGCAGGGCGCGCTGCTCGTCGGCCCGCTTGCGGTCCGTCACATCGAGGGAGATGCCGGCCATGGACAGCGGCGACCCGTCCGCCCGGTAATAAGCCCGGCCGCGCAACTGAACCCAGCGCACCTCGCCGTCGGGCGCGGCGACGCGGTGCTCGACGTCGTAATCGGTCCGGCGGGCGACGGCTGACTGCATCGCCGCCTGCATCCGCTCGCGGTCATCCGGCACCACCGCGGCGACGAGATCGTCATAGGTGAAGGGCTCGCCACGGGGGCGGCCGAAATTCTGCTTGCAGAGATCCGAGGCGACGAGCCGATACTCCGTCAGGTCCAGGCTCCAGGCCCCGAGCCGGCCGGCGGCGAGCATGAATTCGAGGCGGTGCTCGCTGCGCGTCAGGTCGTCGTTGCGGCGCTCGACCTCCTGCTCCAGGGCGTCGCGGTCACGCTGGAGCCGCACCAAGCGGTCCCGCTCCAGGGTGACGTCGAACTGCGAGGCGAAGAAATAGGTGAGCTGCCCCTCGTCGTCGAAGACCGGCGAGATCAGGAGGCGGTTCCAGAACACCTCACCGCATTTCTTGTGATTGAGCAGATCGATCTCGATCGGCACCCGCCGCTCGATCGCGTCGCGGATTTTGGAGATGTCGGCCTGGTCGGTTTCCGGCCCCTGCAGGAAACGGCAATTGCGCCCGAGGATCTCCTCGCGGCTGTAGCCGCTGAGCTTGATGAAAGCTTGGTTGACGAAGACGATGGGGTTGTCGGGCCGATGCGGGTCGGTGATGAGCATCGGCATCCGCGTCGCCTTGACGGCGGCGGCGAACGGGTCAGAGCTGTCGGAGACGCGGACCAGTTCGGCGACGATCCGGTCCTGCTCGGCACTGCTGGTCACGGTCGAACACATCTCCCCGGTTGATAACGGTGTAAAGCCGGCGGCGGGAGCATCCCCATTTCCGGGACGCATGCCCCGAAGGACGGGCCCAGCGCCTGACCCTCGTGCAAAGTCCCGCCGCGCCGCCGCGACGGGAACGAGATTTCAGCGGATCGAGAGTGTCGCGGCGCACTCCTATCACCGCATGCCGCGAAGCTTCACATCACAGACGTGAGAGCTGAGCCCCCCGAAATGAGACGTCGGGTCGCGGTCGAGAACCGGCGCAAGATCATACGCTAGCTGCGGTAAAGCTCGGCATGGGCCTCACGCAAAAGATTCTTCTGCACCTTGCCCATGGTGTTGCGCGGCAAATCCGGCACGAACAGCACGCGCTTGGGACATTTGTACTTGGCGAGCCGGCCTTCAAGGGCGGCGATGATGGAGGTCTCGTCCGGGGCGTTGGCACCCGCCACCACCAGAGCCGTGACGCCCTCACCGAAATCGGCGTGCGGCAGGCCGATCACCGCCGATTCGACCACGCCCGGCAGAGCATCGATCTCGACCTCGACTTCCTTCGGATAGACGTTGTAGCCGCCGGTGATGATGAGATCTTTGCCGCGACCGACGATGTGAACATAGCCATCGCGGTCGATCTTGCCGAGATCTCCGGTGATGAAGAAACCGTCCACCTTCAACTCAGCGGCGGTTTTTTCCGGCATGCGCCAATAGCCCTTGAACACGTTCGGGCCCTTCACCTCGATCATCCCGACTTCCTCGGGGCCGAGGGGCGCCCCGGTTTCGGGATCGACGACCCGCAGGGCGACCCCCGGCAGCGGGAAGCCGACCGTGCCAGCCCGCCGCGCCCCCTCATAGGGGTTGGAGGTGTTCATGTTGGTCTCGGTCATGCCGTAGCGTTCGAGGATCGCATGGCCGGTGCGCTCCGACCATTCCCGGTGGGTCTCGGCGAGCAGGGGCGCCGACCCCGACACGAACAGGCGCATATGGGCCGCCGCTGCCCTTGTCAGGCCCGGCTCCTTCAGCAGGCGGGTGTAGAAGGTCGGCACCCCCATCATCGCCGTGGCCCGGGGCATCAGTTCCAGGATCTTGCCCGCATCGAGCCGGGGCAGGAACAGCATCGTGCCCCCGGTGGCCAGAACGATGTTGGTGGCCACGAACAGGCCGTGGGTATGGAACACCGGAAGCGCGTGGATCAGCACGTCGTCGGGGCCGAAGTGCCAGTATTGTGCCAGGGTGAGGGCGTTGGAGGCGAGGTTGTCGTGGCTCAGCATGGCGCCCTTGGAGCGCCCGGTCGTGCCCGAGGTGTAGAGGATCGCCGCGAGGTCGTCGGGCCCACGGGGGATGTCGGCGAACTCGGCGCTTGTCCCGTCCGCGGCCTCGGCCATGCTCCCGCGTCCGGACGCATCCAGGGTCCGGACCTGCGGCACCCCGGCTCGGCCGGCGACCTCGGACAGCTCGGCCGCGCGGGCCGGATCGCAGACGAACAGGGCGGGCTCGGCATCGCCGAGAAAATAAGCGATCTCCGGCCCGGTATAGGCGGTGTTGAGTGGCAGGAAGACCGCCCCCGCCCGCACGGCGCCGAGATAGAGGAAGATCACCTCGGCGCTCTTCTCGACCTGCACCGCGACCCGGTCGCCGGGCTTCACCCCAAGGCCGGCGAGCGCCCCGGCATAGGCACCCGAACGGGCGAGCAGGTCGGCATAGCTGAACCGCTTGCCGTCATGGGTCTCGATGAAGGTCTTGCCGCCCGGATTGGCCGGGAGATGGGTGCGCACGAGGTCGAACAGGTGGTTGACGGTCGGGTCGGCCATCTCGCGTTTCCTTCACAGGACCCTTTTCGAGGATCGTTGGCCTCCGCATTGGCGCGGGCGCGCGCTTCGTTCAAGCACGAACGCGCCCCAGGGGCCTCCGATGCCTGCCGGCTGAAACTTCACTCGGTCGGGATGCGCCCGACCGAACAGAGGGTGCGCAGGCTGCCGGCGCTGTCGGTGTAGCAGCTCGCCGACCAGCCGTTCTGCTGGATGAACGACTTGCGGCCCTCCCGCAGGGCCGTCTCATAGGCCCGGCCCAGGATCGGCTGCACGGTCTGCGCCGGCTCGCCGACTACCAGCTCGGAGGCCAGGGTCAGTTCGCGGAAATACTCGGGCGATGGCGAGGCATCGGACGACGAGGCCTGGACGATGGGCTGGGCGCGGCAGGTGAGATCGAGCCTGACCCCGCTCGCCGCCCGGATATCGATGCTCGGTCCGACCCGCCGGCCGACTTTCTTCGCGCCGACGGCCTGGGCGATGCGGGCGGCGAGCCCGTCGCATTCGTCGGCCTGTGCGGCGGTGGAGACGAGGAACAGGACGGCGAGGAGCGGGCGCAGCATGACGGCAGTCGGTCAGTCTTCCGGGGCGCTCCCGCAAGGTCCTGCAACGGCCGGGCCCGGGAAGCTGGGGCAGCCTTCTTACGGCATCGGCTCGGCGCTGGCTCGCATTTTCCGCAACCGACCGATGCGGCGGGCGTCGGCGCAGCCCTGGGGATAGCTCTGTGGAGGATCACGCGAAAGTGTCGTCCGGTGAGTGACTTGTCCTGTGGACGCAGCCTGTGGGCGGCTGTGGAGCTTGGGCCGGGCTTGACCGTGCGGAGTGGGCGACGGAAACCTTCGTCCCGCCGCGTTCCAGAACGGCGCAGATCATGGGGAGAGCCGGGATGCCAGCGATGCGCGCCGTGAGACCTTTCGCCTGGCCGATCCTGATTGCGATGGGGCTCGCTCTCGCCGCTCCGGCGTCAGCGCAGCAGCCGGCGCAGAACGAGACCGCCCCGTCGCGTCCCGCCCGCAGCCGGCCGAAGCCGCCGAGCCAGCCGAGCCAGCCGATCCAGATCTGGGATGCCCGCATCGAGGGCGGGGACCTGCGCATCAGCGGCAGCGTGCGCAAGAGCGGCGCGACCGTGATCCTCGACGACGACATCTCGGTCCTGTCCGACCGGCGCGGGCGCTTCGAGTTCCGGCTGCCCTACCGGCCCGCGACCTGCGTCGCGGTCGTCAAGGCCGGCGAGGACGAGCGGGAAGCGGTCATCGCCAATTGCGCCCCGGAGGGGCCGGCGGGCAAGGTGGGCGAAGCCGGGCCGCAGGGCAGCGCCGGGCTCCAGGGACCGCCCGGGGCGGCGGGCCCAAAGGGCGAGCCGGGGCCCGCAGGCGAACAGGGACCGAAGGGGGAGCAGGGCGCCAAGGGAGAGGCGGGGCCTGCCGGCCCGGCCGGTCCCAAGGGAGAAACCGGCCCCAAAGGAGAGGCCGGTCCCAAGGGAGACACCGGCCCGAAGGGCGATCAGGGGGCTCCCGGCCCGAAGGGAGATGCCGCCACGACGGGCGCGGCGCCGTTCCGGGTCGTGCGTGCCCCCTCCTGCCCGGAGACCGGCTGCTCGCTCTCCTGCGAGGCCGGCGAGGTGCTGGCCTCCGCCACCTGTCAGAAGGGTGGCCCGGCCAGCCTGGACTCGGACGTGCAGGGCACCTGCCCGGCGGGCAGCACCGGCATGATCGGTCTCTGCGCCCGGCCCTGATGTCGGGCCCCTTCCGGCCCTGGCTCAGTCCCTCGTCCTGAGCCAATCGATCATGCCGTCGGCCGCAGCCCGGCCGACGGCGAAGGCCGCCTGCAGCAGATAGCCGCCGGTGGGGGCCTCCCAGTCCAGCATCTCGCCGGCAACGAAGGTGCCGGGCCGGGCCCGCAGCATGAACCGGTCATCCAGACCGGCGAAGGCGACCCCGCCCGCCGTCGAGATCGCCCGCGCGATCGGCGCCGCCGCCCGCAAATGCAGGGGTGCCGCCTTGATCGCCGCCGCCAGTGCTCCGGCCTCGGCAGGCAGGGCGTTGGCATGGGCCTCCCGCAGCAGGCCGGCGGCAACCGGGCCGAGGCCGGCCGCCTTGCGCAGGCGCGTCGCCAGGCTCTCGCCGGGCCGGGTCCGGGCGAGGCGGGCGGCGAGCGCACCGGCTTCGAGATCCGGGCGCAGGTCGAGAACCAGCTCGGCGACGCCGTCGCGCTCGATGGCCTCGCGGATCGGACGCGACAGGGCGTAGATCACGCCGCCCTCAAGACCATCGGCCGTCGCCACGGCCTCGCCGCGGGCGCTGGCGTCGCCGATCCGCGCGGCCAGGCGCTTGAGCGGTTCCCCGGCGAAGCGCCCGGCGAAATGCGCCGACCACGCCACGGCGAAACCGACATTGGCGGCCTTCAAGGGCGCCACCGCGATCCCCTCCTCCGCCAGGAGCGGCACCCAGGCGCCGTCCGATCCAAGCCGAGGCCAGCTCGCGCCACCGAGCGCCAAGAGGGTTGCCCGTGGCCGAACGACCAGCGGCCCGTCCGGCGACGCGAAGGACAGGGAATCCGGCTCCAGACCGACGAGGCGGTGCCGGGTCCGGATGCTGACGCCGGAGGCGTCGAGCCGGGCGAGCCAAGCCCGCAGCAGCGGCGAAGCCTTGAAGCTTTCCGGGAAGACCCGCCCGCTGGAGCCGACGAAGGTCGTCTGGCCGAGACCCTCGCACCAAGCCCGCAGGGCCTGCGGCGGAAAGGCCTCGATGGCGGCGAGCAGGCTCGAATGCGCCGGATGGTAGCGTGCGAGGAAGTCGGCCAGCGGCTCGGAATGGGTGAGGTTGAGCCCGCCCCGGCCGGCGATGAGCAGCTTGCGGCCGACCGAAGGCATCCGGTCATAGACCGTGACCGGCCATCCCGCCCCGACCAGCACCTCCGCCGCGGCAAGCCCCGCCGGCCCGCCGCCGACGATGGCGATTCCTTCGTCCCGATCCGCATCCATGGTCTGCGGGAGGGCCCCGAGATGCCTCCGCTGTCAAGCAGGATGAGATCGGAATGCGATTGGAGTGAGATCCATGGCGGCCCCCGACGTCAGCGTCTCTGCCCCGGACGGGTGAGCGGCGGTTCACTTTTCCGGGTGAGCCGCCGGATGAAAATCGCGCTGCCCTTGATTCGACGCGATCGGGCCTCTAACTCCGCCGCATCGGCTGCGGGCCCCTCTGGCGGAACGCGAACCGGATCGCTCACGACACTCCCGCAGCGCGGGAGCTTTTCCCCGCCAGAGGCGGTGGGCTGTCGGTGAGGGATACGGAAGACGCGTCCGCGATGTCGGAGTCGATGCTTTCCTCCACAGAAGCATCCGGTCCGCGCGATGATTATGGACATGTTCACCCAAGGGCTGAGCCAAGGGCTCGGCTACGAGTGGCTCGGCAAGCCCGTCTGGATGTGGCTCGGCTTCCACGCCCTGGTGGCCACGCTGCTCGCCTTCGATCTCGGCCTGCTCCACCGGGACAAGGAGCATGAGATCGGCGTGAAGGAGAGCCTGCTCCTCACCGCCTTCTATTTCACCCTCGGCCTCGTCTTCGGCGGCTGGATCTGGTGGATGCTCGGGGCCGATCCGGCCCAGGAATATGTCACCGGCCTCGTGATCGAGAAGTCGCTGTCGATGGACAACGTCTTCGTGATCGCGGTGATCCTCACCTCCCTCGGCGTGCCGCGGGCAGCCCAGCACCGGGTGCTGGTCTGGGGCATCCTCGCCGCCGTGCTGCTGCGCGGCCTGATGATCGGCCTCGGCTCCGCCCTGGTGAGCCAAGCCCATTGGGTCCTGTCGCTGTTCGCCGTCTTCCTGATCTATGTCGGCATCAAGATGCTGGTCTCGAAGGACGAGGGCGAGCAGGACATCCAGAACAGCGCCTCCATGCGCCTGCTGAAGAAGTGGGTGCGCGTCACCGAGAAGCCGGAGGGCCAGCACTTCATCGTCCGCAAGCCCGACCCGAAGACCGGGAAGATGGTGCGCTGGCTGACGCCGCTGGCGGTGGCTCTGGTGCTGGTCAACATCGCGGACGTGATCTTCGCGGTCGATAGCGTGCCGGCGATCTTCGCCATCACCACCGATCCGTTCATCGTCTACACCTCGAACATCTTCGCGATTCTCGGCCTGCGCGCCCTCTATTTCGCGCTCGCCGCGATGGTGGACCGCTTCGCCTATCTGAAGACGGCCCTCGCCTTCATCCTGCTGTTCATCGGCGCCAAGATCGTGGTGGCCGATACGCTGGAACTCGTCCATCTGCCGCCGTGGGTCTCCCTCGTCGTCACGCTGGTGCTGCTGACCCTCGGCATCGTCTACAGTCTGTGGCGCACCCGCGGCGCCACGGAGGCCGATCACGAGAAGCCCCGCGCGGAGGTCGCGCATCGGGTCTGACCTCGGCCGGAACGGTGCCACTGCACCGTTCCCGATCCGGCACGGCGCATCCGTGAGATCGGGAGCGGTTCATTCACGATCCTGTGCGAACTTGAGGTCAGGCCGGGGAACCGGTCGCGTTCCCTGCGTTTTCCGAGCCTGTCCATGCGTCGTTTTCTGACCAGCGGCATCAAGGCGATCCTGGCCATCGCGGTGCTGTCGACTGCGGCCCATTGGGCGATGCGGGTGCAGCGCGAGCCGGCGGCCTCCGCCCTGCCGGTCGCTGCCCTCGCCGACCCGGCCACCACCGGCTCCCTCGCCCCTCGCAGGTCGGAGCAATCGGCCGCGGAAGCGGCCATCGTGCCGGCGAGCCTCGGCGGGGGGCTCGATCAGCAGCATCTCGCCAAGCTGATGGCCGGCGCCTCGACCGAGCGGCCGAAGCTGCAGAAGGCCGTCGCCAAGCGCGAAGCATCGGCCCGCTGAAACCTGATCGCTCATAAAAAAGGCCGCCAGCTCCGGGCTGACGGCCTCTTTCGTTTCGCTCGAACGGATCAGGCGGCGAGCTGACGGGGCTCGTGGCGGCCTTCCTTCACCTCCTCGACGATCTTGGCGCAGAAGGCGTCGAGATCGCCGGGGTTGCGGCTGGTGACGATGCCGCCATCGGTGACGACATCCTTGTCCTGCCAGTTGCCGCCGGCATTGATCACATCGGTCTTGATCGAGGAGAACGAGGTCAGTGTGCGGCCCTTGACCGCGCCGGCCTCAATGAGCAGCCAGGGCCCGTGGCAGATCGCGGCCACGACCTTGCCGGAGGTGAGGAAGCTGCGGATCACCTCGATCGCCTTGGCCTCGACCCGCAGCTTATCCGGGTTGATCTGGCCGCCCGGCAGCACCAGCGCATCGTAATCGGCGGGGTTCACGCTCTCCAGGTCGAGATCGACGGCGACCTCCTTGCCCCAATCGGTCTTGTCCCAACCACGAATCGTGCCCTTGGACTGGCGCGATTGCGGGCTCGCCACCGTCACCGTCGCCCCGGCTTCCTTCAGCTTGGCCTGCGGTACGGTCAGCTCGCTCTCCTCGAAACCATCGGTCGCGAGAATGAGGATCTTGGCTTCACGAATATCGGTCATGGGGTCACTCCGTTCCAAACGGGATTTGCCGGGCAACGGGCGGTCCCGGCGCCGGTTCCGCGCTCGGCCATCGGGCCGCACCCGGATCGGGCGTCCGAGACGAACGGAGAACGGAACCGGACCGGCGGGGATGTGTTGGACCGCCATCCCCCCGAAACCAGATTGGAGACGGTCCATGGCCAATCCTGGCGTTCCGACCCCTGAACCTATTCCCGGCGGCCAGATCCCCGGCGACCTGCCCCCGCCGCCGCAGCCAGACGATCAGCCGGATATCGGCCCGACCGGTCCGCGCACGCCCTACCCGGTGAACGATCCGAATATCGACGAACCGAAGGGACCCGGCTCCGAGCCGGATTATCTCCCTGGCGGACCGACGGATCCCGGCATCCGCCTCTGACAAGAGACCCCATCTCCGGTGCGGAAGAGCCGGAGATGGGGCTGGACAGAATGTTACATTTGCGAGACACGCTCACGGAGAGACGGATTATCACCACAACTCTTGAGAGCGCACGCTTGCGTTGAGACGACAAGGTCTCGACAACCCTGCCCCGGCCGCACGCAGAGGCGGCAGGGGGATATCCTATTCATGTTCAAGCAAAGTCTGGCCGCCGCGCTCGTCGCGGTGAGCGTTGCCGCCTGCGGAAGCGTCACGCGGGGCACCTCCGAACTGATCGCCTTCACTTCGGAGCCACCCGGCGCCGCCGTCGCCACGACGACGCAGCGCTTCTGTGCGACGACGCCGTGCTCGCTCGATATTCCCCGCTCGGAAGAGTTCGACGTCACCTTCACCAAGCCCGGCTTCCGGCCGCAGACGGTGCCGGTGCGGACCAAGCTGGTCGGCAACGGCGCGGCGGGCTTCGCCGGCAACGTTCTGGTCGGCGGTGTCATCGGCATGGGCGTCGATGCCTATACCGGCGCGGCCATGGACCACACGCCGAACCCGGTCGCGGTCACGCTGGTGCCGGAGGCGCTGCCGAGCGCGGAGCGCCATCGCCGCCGCCGCGGCAAGCCCGAGGTCTGAGCATCGCGGCGTTCGGAGCGACGACATCCGCCCTCCAGAGGGAACGAGCGGATGTCGTGAGAGGCCGGCCGCAGATCCTTCGCCGCAGGTCTTTCAATGTCCGCCGTGGGAGGCTCGCACATCCCGCGGCGCAGCCAGGATCTCGCTGAGGCTGGTGGCAACGTGACGCGCCTCCTCGTCGGTCAGGCGCAATTGGAAGGGCGGCAGTGCTCCGGCCTGAAGCGCCACCACGGCCTGTCCCTGCTCGTCGGTTCCGACCTCGATGGCCGACGACGTCACGTCGAGCATGGCGACCTCCTCGTCGCCGTTATCCTCCGGCAGATCGACCTCCCCGTCGTCATCGATCGCGGTCAGGAGCTGGCCGACGGCGCGCACCAGGGCGCGGGCGGCGCGGGCATCCATCACCACCGCCGTCGATTGGTCGTCCTTCTGGAACGAGAGCTGGATGTTCGCGCCTTCGAGGGAAACCGAGATGCCCGCCATGAACCGCCTGACTGCACTGCCTGAGGGCGATGCGTAACCGCCTGGATTGACGTTCATATATGCACTCGCCCCCTGCTTTGTCACAGGGTGATGAGGCTGGCTCGGCGCCGCCCCGAGCGTTCCCTGCGGCGGGACGCGCAGGCGCCGCCGGCCGTTCGTGCCTTGTTAAAGCCGCATCCGCGGCCTACATACAGTTCTGACGAGCGCGCCAAAGCGATTGGCTGAACAGCCATCCCATATGCCGCTCGTCACCCCGCAACATCGGCGGACGATGCCACGTGCTCGCTTCGAGCAGATGCTTGCGCTTGGCTTTTAGAACGACAAGGAAGTTTTCGTGGATACTGGCACTGTTAAGTGGTTCAACGAGACCAAGGGCTACGGCTTCATCCAGCCCGATAACGGCGGCAAGGACGTGTTCGTCCATATCTCCGCTGTCGAGCGCGCCGGCCTGCGCAATCTCGTCGAGGGCCAGAAGGTTTCCTACGAGGTTCTGACGGACAAGCGCAGCGGCAAGGACGCAGCCGGCAACCTGCAGGCGGTCTAAGGACGGAGGCCGGATCCTGGAATCCGGCCCATCGCATCACGCGACGCAACGTGGCTCCCACCGATCAGGGATGACTCACCGTCATCCTGCGGCGGGCGCCACCGCCGATACCAAACAACCAGAAACGACACCGGCTACGCCGATTCAGGGCGCGGTATCCGGTGAGAAAGTAAAAAACAATGACGTTCGAGTTCCGGCGCCACGCAAGCGCCATTTCGCCCGTGACCAACACGGCGACCTTCCAGGTCAACAGCTTGATCGATACCGACGCACGCAGCGTGCGCGCCGATCTCAGCCACCTGATCGACCCTTCCTACGAGTATCACTCCCCCCGCGAACTGCGCTGGCACCTGGCCGAGCGCCTGGGGATGACTCCCGCTGCCGTGCGGTTGAAGGAAGCGGCCTAACCAACCGGCCCCGCGCCCTCAGGAGCGGGGCTTTTTATTTTTCGAGCGCCGCGAGCGTGGAATCGCGCAGAGAGAGCGGCGCGGCGATCAATTCCCCGTGGCGCGGCTCCGAGCGGTTATAGAGCGCCGGCCCGCCATCCAGACCACAGACCGTTCCGCCCGCCTCGCGCAGGATCAGGTCCGCGGCCGCGATATCCCAATCCCGCGAATCCTTGGAGACGAGGCCGAGATCGATTCGGCCTTCGGCCACCCGCGCCAGTCGCAGGGCCAGGGACGGCACCCGCTCGATGACCGTGACCGATGGCCGCGGACCCTGCCGAGCCGCGCCCGCCAGCAGCCGGTCCTGCATCGGCTTCGGGCCGGTGATGCGCGCCCCGTCCAGTCGGTCCTGGGACGAGACGGCGATGGCCGTGCCATTGAGCGTGGCGCCCTGCCCCACAACCGCTTCGTAGAAATGTCCGGAGGCGGGCGCGAACACCGCGCCCAGGACCGGTTCGCCGCCGCGGAGCAGCGCGACGGCGATCGACCAATCGGGATGTCCCGACAGGAAGGCGCGGGTGCCGTCGATCGGATCGACGATCCAGACCAAGTCATGGCCGAGCCGGACCGGATCGTCGCTGGTCTCCTCCGAGAGCCACGCCGCCTGCGGCTCGACCTGCGACAGGCGCACCTTGAGGAAAGTGTCCACGGCAACGTCGGCCTCGGTCACCGGGGAGCCGCCGGCCTTCGACCAGACGCGGGCGGTCGTCTGCTCCCCCTTGCGGAAGAACGGCAGCGCAAGGGCGGCAGCCTCCTGCATCACGTCGTGCAGAACGGGCCGCAGCGCCGTGAGAGAAGGAGATGTCTGAGTCATGGATCCGGTGAGAGCCGCTGCGCGAAGCCGGCCTCGTGCCGCCTGGGCGGCGCCGACACCTCCCTGTTCTAGGGCATCGTTCCGAGAAGTGGCCACCGCTTTTCGGAAGGCAGCGATGCACATCCTGTCGCTGCCGCCACGAGGGCCGGGACGACGGCCCGGGCGGCGGCCATCGGCCAAGCGCCTGCGGCAGCGATGGTTACCCGCATTTGCACCAATCGTGGCAAGGATCCGTTGAGCAACCCGCAGACTTGGCCTCGATCTACCAACGCTTAACGCTCACTCTTAAGGCGCCTTGGGGGAGACGACCGGCACTGTGCTTATCAGATCAGCGGGTCCGACAGAGACCGCGACTAGGGATAAGGCGTCGAACCGATGATGACCTTCGAAACCATGAACCAGAACTGCCGTCCCGGTGGTGAGGACGCGGCGAGCCAGGGCCGGATCGAGACCTTCGCCACTCCTCTGCCGGTGGTCGGTGCGACCTATGGCGCGGCCCCGGTCGGCGTCGCCCTCGCCTTCGCCGACGAAGCGGCCGATGCCTGCGGCGAAGAGCGCTTCTCGCTGCTGCTGGTCGATGCCGAGGGCGAGGTCACGATGCAGCTCGGGCCATTCGCCGAGGAGGATATCGTGGCCCTGTGGCGCGATGTCAGCGCCAAGGGCGGCCTCGCCCGGATGCTGCGGCGCGAGGACGGCGCCATCGTGCCGGTGGCGCATCAGGTCGGCCGGCTCGTCCTCGGCAAGGGCCGCCAGCGCCGCCGCCATGCCGCGCTCAGCGGCCGCCGCCCCCGCTTCCTCGTGCGGCGCAAGACGGCCCGCCTCCCGGCCCGGCCCTGCATCCACCGGGGCGAGAGCGAGATCATCGCCCGCCGCTGAGCCAGCGTCACGGCTGTCGTCAGCCGTTGGCCAGCGGCTGGTCCGGCGCCCGGTCGGCGGGAGAGCCGTCATAGCCCTCGAGCCACGCCGTGCGCTCGGGTGAGTTCAGCGGATAGGGACAGGCGTCGCGTGGACGCTCATGAGCCCGGGCACGAGCCCCTTCCGCGATCGGATCGGCCGAGAGGCCCGCAGCGGGCCGGTGTGGATCTGTCTCTGTCATGGGGCCGCATATGGCGCGGGGCCCGGTCCGTCGCTACGGCGCCTCAGCGCAGGCCCTGCCACAGAGCATCGGCGGCAAGACCGGCGAACAGGATCAGCCCGGCATTGCGGTTGGAGCGGAACAGCGCCAGGGCGCGCAGACCGTCGCGCTCCGAGAGGGTCGCGACCTGCCGGGCGAGATGGGCGGCGAACAGCGCCAGCCCGAGCCATCCCAAGAAACCGGCACCGGCGCCGATCAGCGCGGGCACGAACAGGGTGACGGTGGCCGCGTAGCAGAGCCCGACCGCGAGGCGCAGCCGCGCCCCGAACAGCCGCGCCGAGGAATGAATGCCGACGATCTCGTCGTCCTCGATGTCCTGCACCGCGTAGATCGTGTCGTAGCCGACGACCCAGGCGACCGTGCCGGCATAGAGCCACAGGGCCGGCGGATCGACGCGGCCGAACACGGCGACCCAGCCCATCAGCGCGCCCCAGGAGAAGGCGAGGCCGAGCACCGCCTGCGGGATCGGCATCACCCGCTTCATGAACGGATAGATCGCCACCGGCGCCAGCGAGAGCATGCCGACGAGAATGGCGGTCGCGTTGAATTGCAGCAGCACCGCGAGGCCAACCAGCGCCTGCGCCACCAGGAACCCGGCGGCGGCCCTGGTGCTCACCTGCCCCGAGGGGAGTGGGCGCGAGCGGGTGCGTTCGACCTGGGCGTCGAGCTTGCGGTCGGCGATGTCGTTATAGGTCGATCCGGCGCCGCGCATCGCCACGGCGCCGACCAGGAACAGGGCGAGATGGCCGAGATGCGGGCCGGGCCGCCCGGCGGCGGTCGCGGCGAGCGCCGCCGACCACCAGCAGGGCAGCAGCAGGAGCCACCAGCCGATGGGACGCTCGATCCGCGCCAGTCGCAGATAGGGGCGAAGCCCGGCCGGCGCGAACCGGTCGGCCCAATGGCCGGCAACCGCGTCGGAGACGCGGCCGGAAGACTCGTGACGGGGTGGCAAGGTGGCGAAGACTCAGAACGCGGTGTCGGAGCGCGATCTCAGAGCCGGATCCGACCTGATGGGTTCAGGCCGGCGTCTCCAAGTTATGGATTTGCCACGCATTCCGACGAACCGGTCTCCGCCTCACTGGAATGCGCGAGAGAACCTCGAATCCAGGACGATGCTCTGTATCCGTGTTTCTGCATCGTCTTTTGCCGAAAGCGCGAAACCGCCTTCGGGCCGATGCTTAGAGGGCGCCTTGCGGCATCCGGAAGCTGCCGGAGAGGCCGGGCCCGCCGAGCAGACCGCCGCCGCCGCCGTTCTGCGCCTGAGAGCGGGCCTGGGCTTCCATCTTCGAGGCCTGGGCAGCGATGCCGCAGACCTTGGTGCGGATCGCCCCGACCTTGTTATGGTCGGCCTTGAAGCCCTCGGCGAAGGAATCGGGGATCGAGCACCATTCCTTGTTGGCGGTGATCCACTTGATGCCGGTGGCGCCGTTGGCCTGGAGCTGGCCGAACAGGGAGCAGGCCTCCTGCGGCGTCATCTTCTTCTTGGAATTCGAGGCCGCGTTGGCCTTGGCCACGAGGTTCTTGCGCTCGATCAGCGTCTTCTGGATGCCGTTGCAATCGGTGCCCGCCTGCTGCGGCACGGATTGGGCCGGAGCCGCCGGCGCCATCGGAGCCGGAATGCTCATCGGCGCAGCGGCGGAGGGCGCCGGCGCGGGCGTCACGTCCATTGACGGCAGCGGAGCCCCGCTGAGGCCCTGAGCCAGCACCGGGCCGGACAGCAGGACGAGGCCGACGAGAGCGGCGGCGGTCTTCGCTGATGCAGACATCCTGGCAGTCATTCGGCCCGGTCCTTCTCCCCGCATGCCGCGACGGGTGTGCCCCCGATCCCGCAGCGCCCACCCGCCGTGAGGCCCGGGCGCGGCGCGCTGCGGGTTTCGGCAAGGGGCTGGTCCCTGTTTCGATGCGGCAGCTTTTTGCGCATGGGATTGTGGCGCCAATGGTGCCACCGGGCCTCAGGCCGCCGCGATGGTGGGAAACAGCGCGAAACAGCGTCGAGGTGATATTTTTGCACCACATTTGAGTGGGGCAGACCCGATTGACAAAGTCGGAGCGGTCACGCGACGACACCGGCTTCGCTGCGAGAGACCATGGCCGCCTACGATTTCACCGCCCCGCGCCTGTTCGTCGAATCGGATCTGGCGGAGGGGCTGGTCCTGCCGCTGGAGCGGGCCCAGGCCAATTACCTCCTCACCGTGCTGCGGCGGAGCGAGACCGATCCCGTCCTGCTGTTCAACGGCCGTGACGGCGAGTGGCGCGCCGAGATCGTGCCGCAGGGCCGCAAGAGCGCGGATCTGCGGGTCGTGACGCGAACCCGGCCGCAGCCGGCGCCGCCGGATCTGCACTACCTGTTCGCTCCACTGAAGACCGGCCGCCTCGACTACATGGCGCAGAAGGCGGTGGAGATGGGCGCCGGGCTGATCCGGCCGGTCTTCACCCGCTTCACGCAAGGAGAGCGGATCAAGCTCGATCGCCTGCGCGCCAACGCGGTGGAGGCCGCCGAGCAATGCGGCATCCTCTCGATTCCCGAGATCGCCGAACCGGCGCGGCTGCCCGCCTGCCTCGATGCCCTCTCCCCCGACCGGCTGCTGGTGTTCTGCGACGAGGACGCCCCCGTTTCCGATCCGGTCGCGGCCCTGCGCGCCGCCGCCGATCCGGCCCATCCGCCGCCGCTGGCGGTGCTGGTCGGCCCCGAGGGCGGGTTCCACGAGGAGGAACGTGCCCTCATCGCCGCCCGGCCCAACACCGTCGCCCTGTCGCTCGGGCCCCGTATCCTGCGGGCGGATACGGCAGCGGTGGCGGTGCTCACCCTGGTACAGGCCGTGCTCGGCGACGGGCGGTGACTTCATCCGGCGATCAGAGGACATCTTAAGGTATGGCCCTGCCCCGCATCCTCCTCCTGTCCCTTGGCGGGACGATCACCATGACCCGCAGCGCGGAGGGCGGGATCGTGCCGACGCTGACGGCCGCCGACCTCGCCGCGACGGTGCCGGGTCTCGACGCGGCGGCGGAGGTCGAAACCCTCTCTCCCCTGCGGCGGCCGAGCGCCGGGCTGACCCTCGACGACCTGATCGGTGTGGCTGCCACGCTGAACCAACGCCTCGCGGGCGATCTCGATGGGGCGGTGGTGATCCAGGGCACCGATACCATCGAGGAGACGGCCTTCGTGCTCGACTGTCTCGTCACCGGGGACAAGCCGGTGGTCGTCACGGGGGCGATGCGCGGACCGGAATCGGCCGGGGCCGACGGGCCGGGCAACCTCCTGGCCGCGACCCTCGTCGCCGGCAGCGCGGGCGCGCACGGCCTGGGCGTGCTGACCGTGCTCAACGACGAGATCCACGCCGCCCGCCTCGTCCAGAAGGCGCATACCGCCCTCACCTCGGCCTTCCGCTCACCGCTGGCCGGGCCGGTCGGCCTCGTCGCCGAGGGCGAGGCCCGCATCGTCCTGCGCCCGAATCGCGCGCCCGTCCTCGCCGGGCCGCTGGCGCCGGAGGCCGCGCCCGTGGCGCTCCTGCGGATGGGCCTCGGCGACGACGGACGCCTGCTCGCCGCCCTGCTCGATCTCGGCTTCGCCGGATGCGTGATCGAGGGCATGGGCGCGGGCCACGTGCCGGAGCCCCTGGCCGAGATCGTTTCGGCCATCGCCGGGCGGATGCCGGTGGTGCTCGCGTCTCGGGCGCAGACCGGGCCGGTGTTCTGCCGCACATACGGATATCCCGGCGGCGAGATCGATCTGCTGCGGCGCGGCGCCCTCTCGGCCGGGCTTCTGTCGGGGCTGAAGGCACGGCTGCTGCTGCAATTGCTCCTACGGGCAGGGATCGCGCGGCCGGATTATGCGGCGTTCTTCGCGGATCCGTGATCGTCCCTTCCCGTCGATAGAAGCGTGAATCATGCCCGTCATGCGGTAGGCGGGCGCGTTGTTCACCCTTGCAGTGTCCTCTAAGGACACGACATCCGGTGAGGCTGCCACTGGCCCGTCCCGTGGCGGACGACCGGCGCGCCGCTGACCCCTTCGATCGACGTCACCTCCGAGGCAGCGCATGGCGCGCGACACGTCCGACACGACCCCGCTCACCACGCGGGAGGAGCTGATCGCGTGGTTCTCCGCGGGCGAGAAGCCGCGCGAGCGCTTCGCCATCGGCACCGAGCACGAGAAGATCCCGTTCTACACGGAGGATCACGCGCCCGTTCCCTACGAGGGCGAGCGCGGCATCCGGGCGCTGCTGGAGAATCTCGGCCGCGAGACCGGCTGGGAGCCGATTCTGGACGCCGGCAACATCATCGGGCTGGCGGGGCAGGAGGGCGGCGCGATCTCGATCGAGCCGGGCGGCCAGTTCGAACTGTCCGGCGCGCCCCTGCCCGATGTCCACGCGACCGTGGCCGAACTCGACGCGCACCTGACGGCGGTGAAGCGTGCGGCACAGCCCCTCGGTATCGGCTTCCTCGATCTCGGCATGAGTCCGAAATGGACCCGTGAAGCTACGCCGCTGATGCCGAAGAGCCGTTACCGCATCATGCGCAACTACATGCCGAAGGTCGGCAAGCTCGGCCTCGACATGATGCTGCGCACCGCGACGGTGCAGGTGAACGTCGATTTCGCCTCGGAAGCCGACATGGTGCGCAAGATGCGCGTCAGCCTCGCCCTTCAGCCCATCGCCACCGCGCTGTTCGCCAATTCCCCCTTCACCGATGGGCGGCCCAACGGCTTCCTGTCGCGGCGCTCGGAGATCTGGCGCGACACCGATGCCGACCGCACCGGCATGCTCGCCTTCGCCTTCGACGAGGGCTTCGGCTACGAAGCTTACGTCGATTGGCTGCTCGACGTGCCGATGTACTTCGTCAAGCGCGGCGAGACCTATCACGACGTGGCCGGCGCCTCGTTCCGCGACCTGATGGAGGGCCGCCTCGCGGCTTTGCCGGGCGAGCGGGCGACGGTCTCGGATTGGGCCAACCACGCCTCCACCGTCTTCCCCGAAGTGCGTCTGAAGCGCTTTCTCGAAATGCGCGGCGCCGATGTCGGCGGCCCGGCGATGATCGCGGCGCAATCGGCCTTCTGGGTCGGGCTGCTCTACGACGAGGCCGCCCTCGGTGCCGCCTGGGATCTGGTGCGTGGCTGGAGCGCCTGCGAACGGGAATCGATCCGCGCCGCCGTGCCGCGGATCGGGCTCAACGCCAGCATCGGCGGGCGCAGCCTCGGTGCCATCGCCGCCGAGGCCCTGGCGATCGCCCGCTCCGGCCTGCAGGCGCGGGCGCGCCGCGACGGGACCGGGCGCGACGAGGCGATCTATCTCCAGCCGCTGGAGGCCATCGTGGCCGCCGGCCGCAGCCAAGCGGAGGAGCGGCTGGCCGCTTACGAGGGGCCTTGGGAGAAATCCGTCGAGCCGGCCTTCACCGCCTGCATTTTCTGACGGAACCGGCCGCCCCGTGCGCAGGCGAGGCGGACGCAGGAAGCCGGCGTGGGATTTCGCACGCGCCATGCCCAGACGGTGGAACGGGATCGGCGCGGGATTGTTCCTGTGCGTGTTCCTTATCGCCTAAGGAGTCCGCATCCATGTCACGCATCACCTCCCTGACGCTCGCCGGCCTTGCCGCCACCAGCCTGACCCTTGCAGCCGTGCCCGCCGCCGAGGCTGCGCCCCTGCCGGCCCTGAGCGCCGCGCAGGTCGGCGGAGGCGGCACGACCGTCGACACCGTCGGCTGGCGCCGCGGCTATTACGGCGGGCATTACGGCCCCCGCTACGGCTATTACCGCCGCCGCAACGTCGGCGGTGCCCTCGCCGCCGGCGCGGCGCTCGGACTGATCGGTGGTGCCCTCGCCGCCAGCGCGGCCCCGCGCTACTACGGCGGCTACGGCTATTACGATTACGGCTACGGTCGCCCGGTGGGCTATTACGGCTATCCGGCCTATGGCGGCTATTACGGCGGCTACGACCCTTACGGTTGGTAAGCCGCCCGGCCTTCCGCGAAAACGAGCCCCGCCGGCTGCGCTTCAGCCAGCGGGGCTTTTTCGTGTTATGGGCTTGGCCGCGATGCCCGAATCCTCCGCGGCCGACACGGTCGAGCTCGACCTCAGCGGCCTCAAATGCCCGCTTCCGGCCCTGCGCACCCGCAAGGCGCTCCGCACCCTGCCGGCCGGGGGACGCCTCGCCGTGACCTGCACGGACCCACTCGCCGGGATCGACATCCCCAACGTCGTCCGCGAGGAAGGGGCGACGCTGGAAGCGCAGGAGCGAGCGGGCACGGCCTCGCGCTTCCTGATCCGCCGCGTCGCCCGCTCCCCTTAGCCGTCACGCCAACCCGGAGACGTCATGCCCCCCGAGATCCGCGGCACCCGCACCGTCCACGACGGCTGGGCGAGCTTCCTCGTCGCCGAGGTGACCACTCCCGAGGGCGCCGAGGTCACTAGGGAGATCGAGGATCACGGCGAGGCGGTCTGCGTGCTGCCCTACGATCCTGAGCGCCGGGTCGCCCTGCTGATCCGCCAGTTCCGGGCGGCGCCCTTCTTCACCGCCGGGGTGCCCGACCTGCTCGAAGTGCCGGCCGGCCTGCTCGACGAGGCCGATCCGGAGGCCGGCGTGCGCCGGGAAGCCTTCGAGGAGACGGGTCTGCGCCTATCCCGCCTGGAGCCGGTCTCCACGGTCTGGAGCCTACCCGGCATCTCCACCGAGCGGATGCACCTGTTCCTCGCCCCCTATGCGGAGGCGGACCGGGAGGGGCCGGGCGGCGGCCTGGCCGAGGAGCACGAGGCGATCACCGTGGTCGAGATGCCGCTCGCCACCCTCGCCGCGATGGCGGAGGCAGGCGAGATCGCCGACATGAAGACGCTGGTGCTGCTCCTCTCCCTGCGCCTGCGCCGCCCGGAGCTGTTCGCCTGATCCCACCCGTCCGAAGGGTCGATCGGATGATGGCGGACGCCCCGCTTGCGGGCGGCCCGCCACGATCTATCATCACCCCCGACGCGGAATGGATTCCCTCCGAGAGTCTTCGCCGCGCGGGAGATGCGCTCATGTCGTTCTTCATCGGGATCGCCGGCCCCTGGCTCGTGGTCTCCGCCCTGCTCCTGATGTGGCACCGGCGTGAACAGGAGCGCCCCGTGCGGGTCACCAGCACCGAGTCGGGCGGGTATCCGCCCCGGGCCTGACGGAGCCGCACGGCCGGGGGCCTTCTTCCCGCCCCGCCCGCTCTCTCCCCCGAACCAATGCCCACGCCACGGGTTGTCGAGGCTCTGCGCCCCGTCGCGGTCTCACGGTACCGGCTCGCCCGGACCGTGGGTCGCGGCGGCCCCGCGCATGGCATTCGAACCCGACGCGCCGCCTCGCCTCCGGCAAGGCCCGTCGAAGCTGGAGTGAAGCATGGACATCGCCCTCGACAAGATCACCGAGATCATCCTGCGCCTGCGGGCGGTCGAGGCGAAGGAGGGCCCGACCGACCCGGATTCCGGCTCCAATCCGACCGATGACGGCGCGACCGACGTATTGATCAGCGGGACCGACGACGCCACCGAGCAGGAGATCCGCAGCATGATCGCCGGGCTGAACGAGGATGAGCGCGCCGATCTCGGGGCGCTGCTCTATATCGGCCGCGGCGATTACGAGGCGGCGGAATGGGGCGAGGCGGTCCGCTTCGCCAAGGAGCGCGAGGCGGCGGGCGACACGGTGATGCGCGAGCTGCTCGGCTCGCCGGATGCGGCCTCGCTGCTGGAAGAGGGCCTCGAGGGTCTGGGCATCAGCCAGGACCTGCCCGAGGCACCGTAAGGTCCCCGCCCTCTCCCCGCGCACGGGGAGAGGGGATTTTCGCCGGCCGCGACGACCGGTCGGAAGCGACACCGCAACCGGACTCCGCGCAGCGCCGAAAACAGGATCGGCCCGGGACGCTTGCCCCGGGCCGATGAAGGACGAGGACCGAAAAGGCTCAGGGCTCGCAGGCCATGGCCTTCGCACCGAGGGCCACGAACTCCGCCGTCGTGCGCAGCTCCTCGCGGATACGCGGCGAATGGGCGACGAGAGAGGCCTCACGTTCGAGCTGGTCGTTACAGGCGCAGGAGGGCAGGCCCGTGCCGGCCGGTGGCGAGCAGGCATCGTGGTGCATGCAGGCCCGGTCCAGGGGATCGACCGGGGGAAGCCCGGCGCCGCGGCTGCCCGGACCGCAGTAATTGCCATGGAACACCAGTGCCCCCTTCGGCAGGACATTGCCGAGATCGGGGGCCGCCGGGGATTCCGCCGTCGGCGGTTCGGTGGCCGGAACGGCGACGGACTGGGCAGAGGCGGCGAGCGGCGCCAGACCGATCAGAGTGGCGGTGACGCCGGCGACGAGGGAAAGGCGCCGGGCGGCGCGCTGCGAAGGAAGGGCCAAGGTCAAAGTCTCCGTTCGAAATGCTCCCCTCACAGCCCCCTCCGGGCCGAAATCGATGCTCTCATGCGGGGAGGCTAAGCCGTTCAAACGACTTTTCCCAAGCTATGGTTCACTCCTTACGCAAGGATCGTGGCGCAAGGATCGCGCCACCCGGCAGGCTTTTAGAACTTATAGTTCAGGCCGCCGCGCACCACACCGAAGCCTGACTCCGAACGGCCGGTGCCATAATAGGCTGGGACGGTGGCGTCATAGACCGTCGCACCGGTGCCGCCCCTGCCGAGATCGACGTAGAGCCCCTCGATCTTCACCGAGATGTGGTCGGTGAGGGCGTATTCGACGCCGCCGCCGAGGGCGTAGCCGATCCGGGCCGTGTCCGGCAGGGTATAGGTATAGGAGGCCGCGTAGGGCGACCGGCTGCCGCCGCCATAGGCGAAGCCGCCGGTGCCGTAGACGAGCCAGCGGTCGAAGGCGTAGCCGAGCCGGCCCCGCACGGTGCCGAACCAGTCGAGGCTCGGCGACACGCCGTAATAGGGGGTGGTGCCGATGGTGCCGTCGCCCCGGCGGCCGAAGCCGGTGCCCTGGAAATCGGCCTCGGCGCCGATCACCCAGCCCGAGCCCGGCGTGAGCTGATAATTGTAGCCAATCTGGCCGCCGCCGACGAAGCCGCCCTTGCCGCCGCTCTCCGTCACGGTGCCGTAGGTAGCGTCGGTGTAGCTCGACGCCCCGCCGCGGAAGCCGTAGCCGGCATTGGCGCCGACATAGAACCCGGTCCAGGTGAAGACCGGCGGAGCCGGAGGCAGCGGGGGCGCCACGCGCTGCGGCAGGTCGGCGGCGCCGGCCCCGCTCGCCAGAAGGATTCCGGCCAGGGCCGGCAGCATAGAGCGTCGGATCATCGTCATCTCTCGTTGGAAGTGTTGCGAAAGGCTCAGAACGCGAGCAGCAGCAGCAGGCCGACGACCAGCACGGCCAGGATCAGGCAGAGCGCGAAGTCGATTACGGTCTCGCCGCCGCAGGGCTCGGACTTCGGGTCCATGCGCGGCGCGCGGTGCCGTGAGCGGGAAGACGGCAGGGGATGGGCGAGCGGCCGGACCCGGCTCGCCGCGAGCCCTGCCGTCGGGAAAGCCGTCGGGAGAGCGGCCTTCATCGGACGGTCTCCCGCAGTGCAAGGGCACGTGCCGTCTCCGTCGCGGGGAAGACCGTCGCGACCAGCGGTGCAGCATCCGGGCGTCGAAGCCCCGTCATCAGATCGGCAAGTGCCGGCAGAGCGAGGGCCGCAGCCAGCACGGCGGCGACGGCAGCACCGCGCATGAGAGGGCGCACCGATGCATCGACCGGCCGGTGCTGGCGTGAGCCGAGGACGAGGGGAGCCTCGGCCAGAGCGGATTGGGGTCTCAGTTCGATCATGGGTATCTCACCGAAGCCGCAGCTAACGTGGGAAATTTGACCACGTTTTTCTACGTGTGCAAAAATCCCACGTCAAACGAAAATCGGGGAACGCGGGTGTCGGACCGCACATTGTGGGATTGTCTCCCACGGTGCCGTCATTAAGCTCGGGCCATGTCTCAGCCGACCGAAACCGCTCCGCCGCCGGCCGGCGCCGACCTGCACGCCCCGGTCGCGCGCCTGCTGCGCCCGCTCGTGCGTCTGCTGGTGCAGCGGGGCATCACCTTCCCGGCGCTGACCAACCTTCTGCGCGAGCTCTACGTGAATGTCGCTGAGTACGACTTCGCCCTGCCCGGCAAGGAGCAGACCGACAGCCGGGTGAGCCTGCTCACCGGCATTCACCGCAAGGAGGTGCGCCGGCTGCGCGGAGCCGGAGCCCCGGTGAGTCAGGTGCCCGCCACGGTGTCGCGCACGAGCCGGATCATCGCCCGCTGGGTCGCGGCACCGGAATTCACCGACGGCCAGGGCCGGCCTCTGCCGCTGCCCCGCTCGGCCGAGAACAATGCTCCCTCTTTCGAGAATCTCGTCGAGGGCGTGACCAAGGATGTGCGCCCTCGCGCCGTGCTCGACGAGTGGCTCGACCGGGGCCTCGCCATCCTCGACGCGGAGGGCCGCGTGCGGCTTCTCGAGGCGGCCTATCTGCCGAAGGATGGGGCCGAGCCGCAGCTCTACTATTTCGGGCGCAATCTCCACGACCACATCGCCGCGGCGGCGGAGAACGTGGCAGGTCCCTCCCCCCGCTTCTTCGAGCGCGCGGTCCATTACGACGGGCTGTCCGACGCCCTCGCCGCCCGGCTGGAGGAGCGGGCCCGGGAGATCGCCATGGGGGCGCTGCGGGAGGCCAATGCCGAGGCCCATGCCGCCTGCGAGGAGGATGCCGGGGGCCGCCACCGCTGGAATTTCGGGATCTATATCTACCGGGAAGAGGTGCCCGCCCGTGAGCCAGCCCCGGAGCCAGCCTCTGAGGGCGGTGAGGGTCGCACGCCTTGAGCCGCCTCACTCCGACCCGCCGCGGCCTGCTGGCCCTGCTCGCCGGCACCGCCCTGTGGCGGCCGCGCCCGGCCTGGCCGCAGGCGGAGGGCGACATTCCCCAGGATCGCGGCATCGGCGGCACCGGCGCGCGCCCCTCCGAGGAGGAGAATCCCGGCGGCGACCGCGGCATCGGCGGCACCGGCGTGATCGGTACGATCCGCCGGTTCGGCTCCATCGTCGTCAACGATCTGCGCATCACCTACCCGCCGGACGTGCGGGTGACCATCGACGGCGCTCCCGCCCGTGTCGCCGACCTCAAGATCGGCCATGTCGTGCGCGTGGTGGCGCGGGGGCCGGAAGACGGTCTCTCCACCCGCGCCATCGCGGTCACCAGCGAGGTGGTCGGCCCTGTCGAGGCCGTGGCCAAGGGCCGGCTGACGGTGCTGGGGCAGTCGGTCTCCACTTCCGGCCTCAAGACCACGCGGCGCTTCGCGACCGGCGAGCGCGTCGCGGTGAGCGGCCTGCGCCGGGGCGACGGCACCATCGTCGCGAGCCTGATCGAGCCCCGTCCGGCCGGGGCCGACCGCGTCACCGGGCCGGTGCGGCGCGGCCAGGACGGGAGCCTGCGGATCGGGAGCCTGCGCCTCGTCGGCCTGGAGCCGAGGCTGGCCGGACAGCGCGCTTTGGTAGAGGGCGAGGCCGGCCTGTCGGGGTTGACCGTGGCCGCGGCCCGGGACGTCAGCCGGCCATTCCCGGCCGGGCTCGCCCGCGCCTCGATCGAGGGCTACGTCGCGCAGGGCGGCGGTAGCCTGCGGCTCGGCTCCGGCCTGTCGGTCTCGGGCCGGGTCGATCCCTCCGCCCTGCCCGGCGCCGGGCGGCCGGCGATCATCGAGACCGGCATCGGCCGGGGCGGGCGGATGACCGTGGAATCGGTGCGGAGCGAGGCACCGGGTCGCGGTAGACAAAGTTCGGGCGGACAGGGCTTCGGCGGTCGGGAACCGCTTGGCTCGGGTTCCGGACATCCGGGCTCCGGCCCGGCCGGACGGTCCGGACCGGGAGGCGAGGCGCCGTTCTCACGCCCCGGCGGACGCGACACCGGCGGCTTCGGGTCAGGGCAGCGCGGGCCGGGCGGCAGCGGGATGCCCGGTGGCTACCCGATCGACACGCGCCCCGGCTCCGGTGCCACGCCCGGAGAAGGCTTCGGCGGCGCATTCGGTGGTCCCGGCGGAGGCCTCGGCCGCCCCGGCGGCGGCAGGCCCGGCGGGTTCGGCGGGGGAGGACCGGGCGGCTTCGGCGGCGGTGGCGGCCCCGGAGGTTTTGGCGGCGGAGGCGGAGGCGGGCCGCGCTGAGCGGCCCGTCCGGCCGGTCAGCGGCTGCGCAGGATCAGCCGGTCGCCGCGCACCTCGTAGGAGGGCAGCCGCTGCAGGAAGCTCTGGCCGAGCAGGTTGGTGCTCAACATACCGGGCCGGCTCACCAGGGCATCGACGTTGCGCTCGGTGATCGGCCCGACGGTGATCGAAGAGAGGCGGATCGGCGCGGCCAGCGCGGTGCCGTTGGCGGTGGAGACGCGCTGGGTGAAATCGCCCTCCGCCGGGCGGATGCCGAGAGCGGCGGCATTCTCGGCGGTGAGCACGACGCTGCTCGCCCCCGTATCGAAGGCGAAGCGCTGCTCGCGGGCGCCGTTCACCTGGGCGAGCACGGCGAAGTCGCCGTCCGAGCGGCGGGTGATCGTCACCTCGCCGCCGGGGCCGACCACGGCGGTGCCGGGGCGCAGGGAGCCGACGAGGTGAGCACCGACCCGCTGCGCATCCTCGCGATAGGTGTAGCCGGCCACGATCACGGCACCGATGCCGAGCCAGATCAGGGCGGAGCGCAGGGTGGCGCCGGGCATGGCGAGCGCCTGCCGCCAGCGGCCGGCGACGAGCAGCAGCAGCAGCGCGCCCATCGAGACGAGGCCCGCGAACTGATCCGAATCGAGCCCCATCACGGGGCCGCCGTCATGGTTGACGACCAGGACGCCGAGGCCGATCCCCAGGATCGCGAGGCCGAGCCACATCATCGCGCGGCCGTCCCCCGCTCCGGATAGGCCCGGCGCAGGCGCTCGGACAGGGTCGCCATGATCGCCAGACGCTGCGGCTCGGTGAGCGAGCCCCACAGGCCGATCTCGTTGCGCGTGCGTCCGCAGCCCTCGCAGAGGCCGGTGGCGGCATCGAGCACGCAGACCTTGGTGCAGGGGGAGGACGGTTTCGGAGGCGAGGCAATCATCGCCGCCGACATGGGACGGGCCCGGCCGCGGAATCAAGGGCGAGAAAGCACTCCGCGAGGGAAGGGCCGGAGCGGGAAGCCTGTCCTGCCACAGGGCCGATCCGGCATTCGGACAGGCTCACGCCGTCGCCGCCACCAGGGCCAGCAGAACCGCTACCTCGCCGACTTGCTGGCAGGCCCCCACCACGTCGCCGGTCTGGCCGCCGATCTTGCGCCGGGCCAGGACGCTCAGGCCATAGGAGGCCAACGGAGCGAGGATCAGCGCCAGGACGAGGCCGAGGAGCGGCAGGCCGAGGCCGGCGGCGATCAGGGCGAGGAGCACACAGAGGCCTCCGGCGATCCCGAGCGTGGCGCGGGTCGGGCGGCCGACGGCGGCACCGGCCCCGCCGGGCCGGGCCGGGGCGAGGAGCGCGATCGGAAGCAGCGCCGCGGTCCGCGAGAGGGCAGCAGCGAACAGCAGGGACACGGCGGCGAGGGCGCCGGAGCGGTCGAGGAGCGTCGCAAGCATGGCCGCCCGCAGCGCCAAACCGAGGAACAGGGCGGTGCCGCCATAGGCGCCGATCCGGCTGTCGCGCATGATCTCCAGGATGCGCTCGCGGGTCTGGCCGCCGCCGAACCCGTCGGCGACGTCGGCCAGGCCGTCCTCGTGCATGGCACCGGTGATGAGGGCGAGGGCGACCAAGGCGAGCGCTGCGGCCACGAACGGCCCGAGCCGGATCTCCCAGGCCAGAACCAGCACGAGGGCGGCGGGAAGGCCGATCAGCAATCCGGCCACCGGCAGCATCCGCGGTACCGTGCGGAAATCCGGCACGCCGTAGGGCGCCGGCTCGTCGGGGAGCGGCGGGACCGGCAGGCGGGTGAAGAAGCGCAGACAGGCGGCGAGGTCGTAGACCAGCCCCGCACCGGGAAAGGGCGGCCCGAGATCGCTGCCACCGCTGCGCTGGCTCATCCCCGCTCCCCTTCCGGTCGGGCCGCCTGTACCCTGCGCCCCCTGGCTTCTATAGCGCCGGGACCCTCTTGCCTGCTACGCGGCCTTGGCAGCTATCCGGTCGCAAATACCTCGCCAATCGAGCGACCTCTTCCGCGATTTCGATCCCGCCGCGCACGAGTCCTTTGCGATGACCTCCGACGCTTCTCCCTTCGCCGACATCCGCCGCCTCCTCACCGAGATGCCGGGCCCCGACGCGGACGCCTTGGCCGCGATCCGGGCGCGGGACGCGAGCCTGACCAAGCCGCCGGGGTCGCTGGGACGGCTCGAAGGGCTCGTGGAATGGCTCGGCGCGTGGCAGGGCAAGGCCAAGCCGACCCTCGACCGGCCGATGGTCTGCGTGTTCGCCGGCAGCCACGGCGTCGTCGCGCGCGGCGTCTCGGCCTTCCCGGCGGCGGTCAACCGGCAGATGCTGGAGAACTTCGCCGCCGGCGGCGGTGCGATCAACCAGCTCTGCGCCGCCTACGGCCTCGGCTTCCGGGTGTTCGACCTCGCGGTCGACCTGCCGACCGGCGACATCTGCTCCGGCCCGGCCCTCGATGAGAAGGGCTGCGTCGCCACCATGGCCTTCGGCATGGAGGCGGTGGCGGCGGGCACCGATTGCCTCGCCATCGGCGAGATGGGCATCGGCAACACCACCATCGCGGCGGCGATCTACGCCGCGCTCTACGGCGGCGAGCCGGAGCACTGGGTCGGGCGCGGCACCGGCCTCGACGAGAGCGGCCTCCGGCGCAAGGCCGAGGCCGTCCGGCTGGCGCTCGAAACCCATGCCGGGCATCTCGGCGATCCGCTCACGGTCCTGGCGCGGCTCGGCGGTCGGGAGATCGCGGCGATGGCCGGCGCCATCCTCGCGGCGCGGCTGCAGCGGGTGCCGGTGGTGCTCGACGGCTATGTGGCGACCGCCGCCGCGGCAGTGCTGCACGCCCTCGACCCCCACGCCCTCGACCACTGCATCGCCGGCCATCTCTCGGCGGAAGGCGCACACCGGGACGTGCTGGATCGGCTCGGGCTCCAGCCCGTCCTCACCCTCGACATGCGCCTCGGCGAGGCCTCCGGCGCGGCCCTGGCCCTGGGTCTCCTGAAGGGCGCGCTCGCCTGCCACCGCGACATGGCGACCTTCGAGCAGGCGGGCGTGTCGGGCAAATCGGAGGGCTGATCCCCTGTCCGGTCGGCGAGGCCGGACACGATAGCGGCAGGCCCGCGCGGCGGCTGAGCGAGGACGTTGCCCGCCATCCCGAAGCGATCGAGCGGAGGCGGATGAGCTTCGGCTCAGGCTGCCCAGGCGCGCCGGGGCCGCGCGGGCTCGGCAGCGGGCTTGGCCTCGGTCAGGTCCAGGGCGGGCAGGGTCTCCATGCCGCGGCTCGCGGGGAAGGTGACGATCACCTCGGTGCCTTCCCGCGGCTTCGACTTGAGCTGGAAGCCACCGCCGTGGAGATCGACCAGTCCCTTCACGATCGGGAGGCCCAGGCCGGAGCCCTGCTCGGCCGTCTTGATGGCGAGCGAGCCGCGCCCGAACGAGGACATCACCGTGCCGAGCTCGTCCTCGGGGATGCCGGGCCCGGAATCCTTGACGCTGACATATTGCCCGCCCGAGGAGGTCCAGCCGACCTTGATCGTGATCTCGCCACCCGGCGGCGTGAACTTCACTGCGTTCGACAGCAAGTTGAGCACGATCTGGCGCAGGGCCCGCTCGTCCGCCCAGAGGCGCGGCAGGGAATCGTCGATCAGGCTGGTGAAGGTCTGGCCCTTGCTGCGGGCCCGCAGGGTCATCATGTGGCGGCACTCCTCGACCGTATGGGAGAGCTGCACCGCCTCCTCGGTCAGGTCGTAGCGCCCGGCCTCGATGCGCGAGAGGTCGAGGATTTCGTTGATGAGATTCAGCAGGTGCATCCCGCTGTCGTGGATGTCGGTGGCGTATTCCCGATAGGCCGGCGCGGCGTGGGCGCCGAAGACCTCGTTCTTCATCACCTCGGAGAAGCCGAGGATGGCGTTGAGCGGCGTGCGCAGCTCGTGGCTCATGGTCGCGAGGAAGCGGGACTTGGCGAGGTTGGCCTCCTCTGCCCGCCGCCGGGCCTCGTCGGAATTGGCCTTGGCCTGCTCGAGTTCGGTGAAGATCGCGTCCTTCTCCGCCCGGGATTGCAGGGTGCCAACGGCGGAGGCGTAGAGCCGGTGCGCCAGGCCGGCGAAGAACAGCTGACTCGCCACCGTCATCACGACGAGGAGCATCATGTCCATGTCGCGGGTGAACAGGAGCAGCGACAGCGTCGCCAGCATCAGCGGCAGCAGGCCCGAGAGCGCGGCGGCCGGCACCGTCGCCGCCAGCATCGTCGTCACGGCCGCGACGATGACGAGGCCGAACAGCGCGAAGGTGCGCGCCTCGGGAACGGCGACCAGCAGCAGCATCGCCCAGGCGAGGCTCTGGCCGAATTCGGCGGCGATGAAGAGGCGCCTCCAGCGCCGCAGCGACAGGCTTTCCGGGGCCTGACGCAGAAAGCGATGGCACGACAGGGTCATCAAGGCGCCGGCGCAGAGCGCACCGGCCGACCACATGGCGACCTTCACGCCGGGCACCCAGATCGAGGAGGCCGCGGCGATCACGAGCGCCAGGAGCAGGAGCGGGATCCCCGCGCCGACCCGGTACTGGGCGTAGAGGCGCAGCAACTCGTAATCGAAGGCCCGTTCCAGGCCGCTGGTCGAGGTCAGCCGCTCCCGGACCGAGCGCATCTCGCGGGCGATGCCACGGCGCTTGGCCACCTCCTGCGAGGAAGGACCGCGCCCACGCTGAACCATCTCGACTGTGAGGTCGGCCATGCCAATAGGTATCGGAGCGCGAGGAATGGGTCGGTCGGGGGGCGACGGCCGATGCGACGTCGGAGAGCCGACAAGGTGCCTTGCGAACCGTTAAGAAGCGGCTTCGGCGGTCGGGCGAATTGTCCGCATCGGGTCGGTCGGGGCGCATCCTGAATACAGGTGCGCTGCCGCACATCGGCCGGCGGCGTCCCGGATCAGAATCGGAACGATTCCAGATCTCGGAGCCGAGCCATGCTGACCCTCAACCTGAACGGCGTGGTCCGGGAGGTCGATGCCGACCCCGACATGCCCCTGCTCTGGGTGATCCGCGACCGCCTCGACATGACCGGCACCAAGTATGGCTGCGGCATCGCCCAATGCGGCGCCTGCACCGTGCACATGGACGGGCAGCCGGTGCGCTCCTGCCAGACCCGCATCGGCGATGTCGGCGAGGCCAAGATCACCACGATCGAGGGCGTCGAAGGCAAGGTGGCCGATGCGGTGAAGGCGGCTTGGCGCGGCCTCGACGTGGTGCAGTGCGGTTACTGCCAGTCCGGCCAGATCATGTCGGCCATCGGCCTGCTCAGCGACAACCCGAAGCCCACCGACGCCGATATCGACGGCGCCATGGACGGCAATGTCTGCCGCTGCGGCACCTATCAGCGCATCCGCGCCGCCATCCACGAAGCCGCCCGCTCGCTCGCCTGAGCCGCCGCGCAATCCCACGGAACCAGGAGCCCGGCATGCTCAAGCTCGATCTCACCACCGCGCCCGCTCCGTCCCGGCGCGCCTTCCTCACCGGCGCGGCGGCGGGCGCCGTGCTGCTGGCCTTCCGCCTCGACCTCAAGGGCGCCCGCGCGGCGGAGGGCTCCGATGCCCTGGCCAAGATGCCGGCCCAGCCCAACGCCTTCGTGCGGATCGCCGCCGACGACACCGTGACGGTGATGATCAAGCATCTCGACATGGGCCAGGGCAACACCACCGGGCTGGCCACCATCCTCGCCGACGAGCTCGACGCGGATTGGAGCCAGATGCGGGTCGCCTTCGCCCCCGCCGACGCCAAGCTCTACGCCAACCTGCTGATGGGCCCGGTCCAGGGCACCGGCGGCTCGACGGCCATCGCCAATTCCTGGTTCCAGCTCCGCAAGGCGGGCGCCGCCGCCCGCGCCATGCTGGTGGCCGCCGCCGCCGAGAAATGGGACGTGCCGGCGGGCGAGATCTCGGTGGCGAAGGGGGTCGTCCGCCACGCCTCCGGCAAGCAGGCTCGTTTCGGCGAGCTGGCGGAAGCCGCCGCCGCAAAGCCGGTGCCGCAGGATCCCCGCCTCAAGACCCCGGCCGAGTGGACGCTGATCGGCCAGCGCGTGCCGCGCATCGACTCCGCCGCGAAGACCGATGGCAGCGCGATCTACTCCCTCGACATCCGCCGCCCCGGTCAGGTGACGGCCCTGGTCGCCCACCCGCCGCGCTTCGGGGCCAGCGTCAAAAGCGTCGATTCCGCGGCAGCACGAAAGATGCCGGGTGTGCTCGACATCGTCACCATCCCGACCGGCGTCGCGGTGATCGCCCGCGACACCTGGACCGCGATGAAGGCCCGCGAGGCCCTGAAGATCGCGTGGGACGATTCCGCCGCCGAGACCCGCTCGTCGGACACGATCCTGGCCGAATACCGCGAGACGGCGAAGACGCCGGGCCTCGTCGCCTCGCAGGCGGGCGATGCCGAGGCCGGCATCAAGGGTGCGGCCAAGGTGCTGGAGGCGGAGTTCTCCTTCCCCTACCTCGCCCATGCGGCAATGGAGCCCCTCAACGCTACCATCGAGCGGGCGGCGGACGGCTCCTTCGACGTCTTTGCCGGCTGCCAGCTTCAGACCGTGGAGCAGGCGGTGGTCGCGGCGACGCTCGGCGTCACCACCGACAAGGTCCGGCTGCACACGCAATGGGCCGGCGGCTCGTTCGGCCGGCGGGCGACGCCGGGGGCCGATTACTTCGCCGAGGCCGCCGCGATCGTGAAGGCCTGGAACGGCAAGGCGCCGGTCCATCTGGTCTGGACCCGCGAGGACGACATGGCCGGCGGCTATTACCGTCCGCAGGTGTTCCACACGGTGAAGGCCGGCCTCGATGCCAAGGGGCAGATCACCGGCTGGCGCCACGCCATGGTCGGCAAATCGATCATGATCGGCTCACCGTTCGAGGCGATGCTGGTGAAGAACGGCATCGACTCGACCACCGTCGAAGGCGCTTCCGACACGCCCTACGCCCTGCCCGCCTATCGGTTCGAGGTCCACAACGCCCGCGAGGGCGTGCCGGTGCTGTGGTGGCGCTCGGTCGGCCATACCCACACCGCCCATGTCATGGAGGTGTTCATCGACGAACTCGCCCATGCCACGGGCTCCGACCCCGTCGCTTACCGCCTGTCGCTGCTCACCCGCGCGCCGCGCCTCTCGGGCGTGCTGCGGCTCGCGGCCGAGAAGGCGGGCTGGAGCGACAAGGGGTCGGAGAAGGGGCGCGGCCTCGGCGTCGCGGTTCACGAATCCTTCGGCTCCTACGTGGCGATGGTGGCCGACGTGACGGCGGGCGAGTCCGGCGTGAAGGTCAGCCGCATCGTCGCCGCCGTCGATGTCGGCGTGGCGGTCAATCCGGACGTGGTGCGGGCCCAGGTCGAGGGGGCGGTCGGGTTCGCCCTGTCAGCGGTGCTGCGCAACCGCATCACCCTCAAGGACGGCGTCGTGCAGGAGACGAATTTCGACAGCTACCAGCCGACCCGGATCTCGGAGATGCCGCGGGTGGAGGTGCATATCGTGCCCTCCGAGGTCGCCCCGACCGGCATCGGCGAGCCCGGCGTGCCGGTGCTGGCGCCGGCCATCTCGAACGCGATCTTCGCCGCCACAGGCCAGCGCCTGCGCTCCCTGCCCCTCGATCTGTCGAGCCTGCGCGGTGCGTAATGGGGTCGGCCAGACGCTTGATCCGACGTGCTCCCGTCTTCGGCCACAGTGACTGAGGAGGGGCTCCACGCACGAAGCGAGGACGGGATGGGAATCGCGCCGATCCGTCCTCGCGGTCTTCTGTCCCGAGGCGTCGGAATGCCTGCGCTGCAACACGGAAAATCGAGGGCGGGCTGATCGCCCCCCACGCATTCAGCCGTCTCAACCTTCGGGTACTTTACAACTTCGTCCCGCCATCGCTTAGGTTCAACCGCGCCGTCGCTCCGGGTTCGCCGTCCGGAGCGCTGCACGATCGAGCGACCGTGGGACCTGGGATGGGCGAAAGAATACATCCGCCCGTCTGGCCACCCAGCGACGGTGTCATGAGCCGGCGCATCCGCGCGCATGACTGGGCGCGGACACCGCTGGGGGCCCTTTCCACGTGGCCGGAGGCGTTGCGCGCCGCCGTCATCCTGATGCTCGACATGGCCCTGCCGGCCTCCCTGACCTGGGGCGAGGACGGCACCACCCTGTGCAACGATGCCTATTCCCGCCTGCTCGGCGAGGCCTCCGATCCCCTCGGGAAGCCGTTCGCCGGCCTCGGTTCGAACGAGGCCGCCTCGCTGGTCCGGCGCGCCTATGCCGGCGAGGCGGCCCGCGCCGAAGCCGTGCCGATCGCCATCCCCCGATCCGGGTCGGCGGCGCGGACCGTCGCCCTCTCGGCGAGCCCGCTCCGGTCGGCCGACGGCTCGGTCGCCGGGATGCTCGCCATCGTCACGCGGGCCCATGCCACGGCGCGGCCGCTGCCATCCTTTTCCGCCTCCCGCGAGGAGGCGGAGCGGGTCCGGGCCGAGGCGGCGCTGCGGGCCAGCGAAGCCAAGTACCGCACCCTGTTCCAGACCATGGGCCAGGGCTTCTGCGAGCTCGAACTCGTGCGCGACGGGCAGGGGCGTGCGGTCGATTTTCGCTATATCGAAGTCAATCCGGCCTTCGAGCGGCTGGTCGGCGTTCCGGCGGCCCAGGCCCGCGGACGGCTCGGAAAGGAAGTGTTGCCCGGCCTCGAACAGCGGTGGGTGGAAACCTACGAACGGATCGTGGCCTCGGGCGAACCGGCGCGGTTCGAGCAGGCCGCCGCAGCTCTGAGGCGCTGGTACGAAGTCTCGGTCTATCCTCGAGGCGGCGACCGCCTGCAGATTCTCTACGACGACGTCACCGAACGAAAGGCCGCCGAAGACGCCCTGCGCGAGCGCGAGGAGCGGCACGCCTTCCTGCTCACCCTGACGGACACGGTGCGGACGCTGACCGACCCGGCGACGATTCAGCGAGAGGCCTGCCGGCTCCTCGCCGAACGGCTCGAGGTGGACCGGGCCTATTATGTGTCCGTCGACGAGGCGGCCGGCCTCTTCCGCGTCGAATGGGACCATGTCCGCGGCGATCTCCCCTCGCTCGCGGGCGCCCACCGGATGGCGGATTTTACCTGGATCGCCTCAACCTTTCGCCGGGGCGAAAGCCTCGTCCTGTCCGACATGCGAGAAACCCCCGGCGTTCCGGAAGCCGACCGGGCGGCGCTCGCCCGGCTCGGCATCATCTCCGTCATGGGTGGACCGCTCATCAAGAACGGCCTCCTGGTTGGCGCCCTGTGCGTCACACAATCCCGACCGAGGACCTGGACGAAAGACGATCTCGAATTGCTGCGGGAGGTCGCCGAGCGGGTCTGGAGCGCCGTCCGGCGGGGCCGGGCCGAAACGGACACCATCCGCAAGAACGCGATCCTGGAAGGCATCAATCGCATCTTCCGTGAAGCGTTCACCGCCCCCACCGAGGAGGAACTCGGGCGCGCCTGCCTCGCGGTCGCCGAATCCGTGACGGACAGCGCCTTCAGCTTCATGGGAGAGATCAACCAAGAGACCGGGCGGCTCGACGAGCTCTCCATCAGCGATCGGGGCTGGGACCATTTCGCGATGGAGGGCCCCGCTTATGCGAAGGGGAAGGCCCCGAGGGGGCTGAAGATCCGCGGCCTCTTCGCCCACGTGCTCCTGGATGGCACCAGCCTCATCGCCAACGATCCGCCGTCACATCCGGACTGGATCGGACCGCCGAAGGGCCATCCGCCGCTCAAGGCCTTTCTCGGCGTGCCGCTGTTTCAGGAAGGCCGCGTCGTCGGGATGATCGGCCTCGGCAATCGCCCGGGCGGCTTCCGGCCCGAAGACAGGGAGGCCGCCGAGGCTCTGGCCCCGACCATCCTGCAGGCGCTCCGGAGCAAGCGGACGGCCGATACTCTGCGCGACAGCGAGGAGCGGTTCCGCACCCTCGCCGAACTGGTGCCGAGCCCGCTCTGGCAGCTCGACCTGCAGGGCCGGACCGTCGTCGTCAATCAGCAATGGAGCGATTACACCGGCCAGAGCACGACGGACACCGAGGACGGAGGCTGGCTCGCGGCCATCCATCCCGACGATGTCGAGGAGACGCGCCGGATCTTCGCCGAGGGCTTCGCCAGCGGCCGCCACTTCGAGCGCCAGCATCGCATCCGCCGCCGGGACGGGGCCTATCGCTGGTTCCTGGTCCGTCACACCCCGGCGCGGGATGCCGAGGGGCGGGTGGCGAGTTGGTTCGGTGCGGCCACCGACATCCACGATCAGTACCTCGCGGCCGAAAGCCTGCGGGCGGACGAAGCCCGCCAGACCTTCCTGCTGGATCTCACCGACCGGCTGCAGGGCTTGAACGACCCCCAGGCCACCCTTCACGCCGCCGTCGATGGCCTGGGCCGACATCTCCGGGTCAGTCGGGTCGGCTACGCCCGCGTTTCCGCCGACGGCGAGACCATCGAGCGGCAGGTCGCCTACTTCGCTCAGAGCGTGACTCCCGTGGGGTCGCTGCGCGTCCGAGATTTCAAGGGAGGCCTCCTCGGCCGGCTCCAGAATGGCGAGACCGTCGCGCTCGATGCCCTCGAACACAGTCCGGACGCGACGATCTGGCGGAGCTTCGGCATCGAGAGCCTGCTCCTGATCCCTCTCATTCGGCACGGACGGCTGCGCGCCATCTTCTACCTGACCCATGATCGGCCCCGGCCCTGGTCGCGGGTCGAGGTGGCGCTGGCCGAGGACGTCGCGGCGCGGACCTGGGACGCGGCCGAACGGGCCCAGGCGGAGACGGAACTGCGCGCGAGCGAGGCCCGGCAGCGCGTTCTGGTCGAGGGCATTCCTCAACTGCTCTGGCGGGCCGGGCGCGGGGGCGGCTGGACCTGGGCGAGCCCGCAATGGTGCGCCTATACCGGCCAGAGCGAGGCCGAGAGCAGCGGCCTCGGCTGGCTCGACGCGCTGCATCCCGAGGATCGCGACCGGGCCCAGCAGGCCTGGAGCGGGGCGGAAACGGCCAGCGCGCTCACCGTCGATTACCGCATCCGCCATGCGAGCGAGGGCCGTTACCGTTGGTTCCAGAGCCGCGCTTTGCCGGTGCGGGAAGCGGATGGCGCCGTCGAATGGCTCGGCACCTCCACCGATATCGACGACCTGCGCCGGCTCCAGGAGCAGCAGGGGGTGATGGTGGCCGAGCTGCAGCACCGCACCCGCAACCTCATCACGGTGGTGCGCTCGCTGGCGGAGCAGACCATGGCGGGCAGCACCTCGATCGAGGTGTTCCGCAGCCGGTTCTACGACCGGTTGGCGGTGCTCTCGCGGGTGCAGGGCCTGCTGTCCCGCTCGAATCTCGAGCCGATCACCCTGCGCACCCTCATTAGCACCGAACTCGATGCCCTGGGCGCCTGGGAGGCGGCGGAGCGCATCCATCTCGACGGACCGTCCGTGCGCCTGCGCAAGGCGACGGTGCAGACCTTCGCGCTGGCCTTGCACGAACTTGCCACCAACGCGCGCAAGTACGGCGCCCTGGCAAGCGGGACCGGGCGATTGTCGGTGACGTGGCGGACCTATGCCGAGGACGGCCGGACCCGCCTCGCCCTCGACTGGGCCGAGGAGGGGGGCCAGCGGCCGTCCGAGCCCTCCCCGCTGACCCGGCGCGGCTTCGGGCGCGAGCTGATCGAGAAGGCCCTGCCCTACTCCCTCGACGCCCGCACCCGCTACGTGCTGAGCGAAACCGGCCTGTTCTGTTCGATCGACCTGCCTCTGTCCGACCGGCGCAGGGCGAACGAGGCCTCCGCCCCCTGACGGGGCCGCCGGACCGGATCGCGAATCCGGCCCGGCGGCATCGGATGCCGTGGATCCGCCTCACCAGCGATAGGTGAAGCCCCCCTTCACGGTATGGTCCTGGGCGCGGGCGCCGACCTGGCCGGTATAGGCGACACCGAGCGTGGCCTGGGCCGAGATCCGCAGATCGAGTCCGGCGCTCGCCACCAGGGCGTCGCGGTCGATCGGGATGCCCGCTGTCACGAAGGAGGTCCCGCCCTGGAAGGCGAGCAGGGCGGCCGGGACCACGTCGCCGAAGGCGCGGCGGTAACCGAGGAGGCCGTGGGCCGCGACGGGTGCGCCAACGCCGAGATCGAACTCGGTCTGAGCGCGCAGACCGGCGGTCACCGTGCCGATTTCGTTGTCGCGGCCGAGCCCGCGCAGGGCCGCGGCCCCGCCGGTCTCCTGGAAGCGGTCCTGGCCGAGATGGACATAGGCGCCGCCGATGAAGGGCTCGATGTAGGACAGCGGCGCGGGGGCGACCCCGTTCGCGGAAAGCACCGCGCCGGGCGTGGAAAGGGCGAAGCGGTAGCCCAGTTCGCCGAAGCCCTGGATCGTCTGGCCGCCGAAGCGCGCCGTCTCGGTCTCGGAGAGGCCGGGCAGGCTCACGCTGCGGCGGGTGCGCAGGCTGTTGTCGGCGTAGACCGCACCGAGGCGCAGGGCCACCGCACCGAACTCGGTGCCGCCATAGACGCCGCCGAAGGCGCTCTCGACCTCGCCCGATTGCAGCCGCCCGGCGGTGTCGAGGCTGGTATGGGTGTAGCCGCCGACCACGCCGATCCGGAACCCGTTCTCCAGCCGCAGGTCGGCACCGATGGCGAAGCCGGCGGTCTGGCGGGTCAGGCCGGCGGCGTTGCCGTCGCTGCGGGCGGCGCCGAAGCTGCCGAAGCCCTGGCCCCAGAGGCCGAAGACCCGCGGATCGAGAGTCGTCACCGCCATCGGCACGGAGCGGCCCGGCAGGTCGGCGGTGTAGGTCGCGGGGACGCTGCCGGCGGCCAGGGCCGGGCTGCCGCCGCGGCGCAGGCGGTCAAGCAACGCCTCGCGGACAAAATAGGCGGTCTCGAACGCCGCCGAGGTCGTGCTGGCGTGGATGTCACCCGTCAGCGACGCGAAGGCGCCCTGCGCCTGCGCGCCGGTATAACCGACGACGCGGTCGTAGAGGGCCGATCCGGCGGAGGCGTCGAGCCCGGCGGCGGCGGCGGCCTCGTTGCGGGTCCGGGCGAAGCCGGCGAAGGGCGTGCCGTTGCGGGTGATCGTCAGATCGACGGTGCGGCCGGTATAATCGAGATTGCCCGCGACGAAGGCGTAGGCCGGCCCGCTCACACCGTCGAACCGGCCGGTGACGGCACTGGCCGTCAGGATGCTGTAGCGCCCGATCGGATTGGTGATTCCATCGATCGGCGCGAACGCCACGGTGCCGCCGAGGACCGCCTGCCCGGTCACCGCGATCCGGTCCGAGCGTCCGGCCGTGCCGGTGTCGATCTGCACCGTCGAGCCGGAGGCGAAGCGGGCATCGCCCGCCACATTCAGCGTGCCGATCGCGCCGCCGAGGCCTCCGCCCGGGCTGACCGTGCCGCCGCTCTGCAGCGTGAGGCCGCCGACGCTGCCGGCGCCGCCGAGCACACCGCCCGCCCCGACCGTGGCACGGCCCGCGACCGTGCCGTCGGCGATGAGCGTGCCGGTATTGCCGACGGTGACGTCGGTGGCGACCCGGTCACGGGGATCGAGCTGGAGCGTGCCGGTGACGTTCTGGAAATAGGTCGAGGCCGCGTAGAGGTCGATGCGGGTCCAGTAGCTCAACGGGGTGCCGTAGAAGGCGGCCAGCGCGTTGGTTTCTGTGTTGACCACGATCTGGTTGATCGTCGCCGTCTGCAGGCTTCCGGCGATGCCGCCATTCGGGGCGATCTGCTGCGCGGCCGCGCTGCTGCCGCCATAGACCGGCGCCAGCAGGATCGCGGCATCGGGCCCGCCGGCCGGCGCCGCCTCGCGCGGGGCCTGGACGAAGCTCAGGGTCGGCAGCCCGTAGGTCAGGCGCTGGCGGTAGAGCGCCGCGTTGGCGTCGGTGACGAGATAGGGGTTGCCGGTGGTGTTGGCCGCGCTCGCGGCGCAGGCCGCGACGGTCGTGCCGCATTGGGCCGCGAGATAGGCCTGGATCTGCGTCGAGGCCTGGGTGAACAGGCTCGGCATGTCGAGGGCCGTGCCGGTGGTCGCGGCATTGTTGAGATAGGCCGGATTGGTGAGCGCCTGGGCGATGTCGTAGCTCGCCAAGGCCCGGCCGCCGATCACGTCGAGGGGATAGTGCACGCCGAGCACGATTCGGCTGTCGCCGTACTCCGCTCCGCGCGCGAGCATCCCCTGATATTGCTGGGGCACCAGCATCGCCTGGAGGATGCTGGTGGTGAAGGCATAGGTGGTGTGGCCGCTGGGGAAGGCCGGGTTGGTCGCGATGCCGTTGAGGGCCGTCGGGTCGAACCGGTTATAGCGGTTCGGCGCCACCTGGGCCGGCCGGGAATCGCCGTAGACGTTCTGGCCCGACTGCAGATTGGTGACGCCGTAGGCGAGGTCGTAGACGCTGTCCCGGGTGTTGGGCAGGCCGTTGACGACGGGCAGGCTGTAGCCGGCCGGGGCGACGGCGGGCACCGCGACATAGTTGGCGGGCGTCACCGACGGATTGTTGGCCGCGCCGTTGGCGAAGTAGTTCTTGGCCACCGCCGAATCCGCGCCGGTCAAGCCGTTGGCTCGGACGATCAGGTCGACCACGCGGCCGAGGGGGCCGGCGGTGCCGGAGGCGGTCCCCTGCTGGTAGAGCGCGCCGAGCCGGGGGCCGAGGCCGCCGACCGTCTGCTGCGGCACGATGCCGTTGATCGGCGTCTGCGCCGGCAGGCCGCCCGCGAGATTGCCGCCAGCGCCGTAAATGCCGAGTCCGACCGAGGACAGGTTGTTCGTCGCCGAGCCGAGGATGCTCTTATCGCTGATCGCCCGCTGCTGCCGGGCGAGGTCGGCGGAGTTGTTGAGCACCACGCCCTGATCGAGGTTGAGCCTCAGGGTGTCGCGGCCGGCATCGCTCCCGTTGAGCGCCAGGAACGGGCCGAGCAGGTTGATGACGTTGGCATTGGCCCCGGTGATGTTGGCCGTTTGGGCCTGCGCCGCCGTCGCGCCGAGGGCGCCGACGAGCATGGCCGCGAGCGAGACGCCGTCCGCGTAACGCATGGGATGTCCTCCGAGAAATCGAATCGGCAGAGCCGTCGGGAGGACCCTTGTTCAAGCTGGGACGTGGCGCCCGTTCATAATCGCGTCACATTAGTCTTTGGCAGTTTCGTTGCAATGCAGCAACACTTGCACAATCAGCATCAAGGGCGGGATTAATACTATATTTGCCGGCTTATAGATCATCACCCCACCAGAGACTGCCACGTTGAGACTTGGGTTGCCCCGACGGCGCTAGGCCCGCCGCAACGCTTCCTCGATCATCCGCGCCACGGCCAGAGCCCGCCCGTCATCGCCGAAGCGGGCGACGACCTGCACCCCGAGGGGCAAACCGTCGCCCGGCACCGGGACGTTGACGCAGGGCACACCCATCAGGGTCCAGAGCCGGTTGAAGCGCGCATCTCCCGTCGAGCCGAGCCCCTGGGGTGCCCGCCCGACGCTCGACAGCGTCAGGATGGCATCGACATCCGCGAACATCTCCTTGAGGAGACGGCGTGCCCGGTGCGCGTCGCGGCGGCCGGAATCGTAATCGGCCGTGCTCAGGGTCTGGGCCCGGTCGAGCTGCCCGCGCAGGATCGGCGGCAGGGCCTCGCGATGGACGGCGTATTCCCAGGCGAGCGCCTGGCGCGCCTCGACATCCTGCACGGTCGGGTGCGCATGCCAGGCCCGCGCGAAGGGCTCGGGCAGGGTCAGGTCGGTCACCACCGCGCCGGCCCGCTCCGCCGCCCGGGCCGCGCGCGTCAGGGCCGCGACGGCCTCCGCGTCGGCGCTGCCGGCGAAATCCTGGAGGCAGAGCGCGAGGCGCGGGCGCTCCGGCGGCGCGGTCTCGATCTCCGGCCGGTCGGCGATCAGCGCCAGGGCGTGGGCGATGTCGGCGATCGAGGCGCCGAACAGGCCGAGGGTATCAAGCGCCCAGGAGAAGGTCTTCACGCCCACCGTCGGCAACAGCCGGAACGAGGGCTTGATCGCGGCCACTCCGCAGAAGGCCGCCGGGCGGATCACCGAGCCCCCGGTCTGCGTGCCCAGCGCCAGCGGAAAGATCCCGGCGGCAACCGCGGCGGCCGAGCCGGATGAGGAGCCGCCCGGCGTGTGGCCGGCATCGTGCGGGTTGACGGTGGCGGCAGGGTCGAGGCCGGCGAAGGCCGTGGTCGCGGTCTTGGCGAGCGGCACGGCGCCGAGGGCCCGCAGCCGCGCGACGATGGCCGCATCCGCCCGCGGCCGCCAGCCGGCATAGATGCCGGAGCCATGCTCGGTCGCCATGTCGGCGGTGTCGATGATGTCCTTGATCCCCACAGCGATGCCCGCCAGCGGCCCGTTCCCGGGCACGGGAGCGTCCTCGGGGGCTTCGCGCAGGATGGCGTGGAGCGCGGGGTCGCGCTCGGCGATGCGGGCCCTTGCCGCGCGGATCGCGTCCGCCGCCGAGAGGGTGCCGTCCGCGATGCGGGCGCGCGTGTCGAGAAGCGAGATCATGGCCCCGGACTCGGGGGCCGTATCGAATCTGTCAACAGCGCTCCACATCGGAGCGGCCTCCCCGCCGCATCGTTAGCGGCCCGTTTACGGGACGCTGCGCATGCTTCGAGGCATGTGGCGTAAAGCGTTAGCGTTCTCGGCTCTGGTGCTGTTCGGCGCGGGGCTCACGGGCTGTGCGATCAACCGGTTCGAGCGCCGGGAGGCATGGCGTGACCAGGCGGAGCAGATGTGCCTCGCCCGGAAACTGGTGCAGCCGACGGCCTATGTCTCGCTCGGCCGCGAGATCGACGGCCCCGGCCCCTGCGGCATGCAGCAGCCGTTCCGGGTCACTCGCCTCGGCAACGGCGCGGTGGTGCTCAAGCAGCGGGTGACGCTGGCCTGCCCGGCGCTCGCCGAGGCCGAGGCGTGGCTCGCCGACACGATCCAACCCGCGGCCAACCTCTATTTCGGCGTGCCCGTCGCCGAGATCAACGCCGGCGCCTATGCCTGTCGCGGGCGCAACAACCAAGTCGGCGCCAAGCTCTCCGAGCATTCCTTCGGCAATGCGCTCGACATCATGTCGTTCACCCTGGCGGACGGTCACGTCATCACGGTGAAGGGCGGCTGGCGCGGCACCGAGGCCGAACAAGCCTTCCTGCGCGAGGTGTTCGTCGGCGCCTGCGCCCGCTTCTCGACGGTCCTGGCGCCCGGCTCCAACGTGTTCCACTACGACCATATCCACGTCGATCTGGCGATGCACGACCCGCGCGGGCTGAAGCGCATCTGCAAGCCGTTGCTGAAGTTCGAGTCGCAGCTCAACCCCGCCGACGGCTCGGCCCGGCCGCTGGCCTCGCTCCGTCCACCCGCGCGCCAGACCATCCCGACCCAGGCGCCCGTCGACGTGGAGGAGGACGATCCCTACGGCGTCTCGCCGGCCGCCGCGCGCAGCACGCCGAGTCGCGTCGCCCGCTCGCCGGCCGCCGCGGCCCCGACCGCCTACACCGCCGCTCCCGGCCCGGCCCGGCCCCGATCCCCGGTTCCGGCGCATGACGCGGCCTACGAGCCCCTGTCGCTCGCGGCCCCCGGACCGTCGAACGAACCGATCTACTGACGCCGTCGAGGTGTGCCCGGCACACCCCAGCCCCGGCCAAAAGCGGCGCGGGCCCCGCGTCCAAGCTTGACTTGAGCCGGGCGCGCGGCATCGTCTGCCGTTCATCCGTTACCCGCCGCGAGCCCTCTCGAAAGGGCGCGTCGCGCGGCATCCTCAACAGGCGGACCTGAGCGGCATGCGCCCGAATCTTCCTCTCGCCGTCCTGGCTCTCGGCCTCGTCACGGCCTCGTCGGTGCTGCCGGCGCTCGCCCGCTCCGGCCGCGAAGAGATCTCGCCGGCCGAGGAGCAGACCTTCCCCTACGACGCCGACATTCCCGGCTGCCAGGACGCCGACGTCCTGGAAAAGGTCTCGACCCAGTTCGCCGAGAAGGAGGCGAAGTTCTGGAACTCGTCCCTGACGATCGTCTCCTACGAGCGGATCGAGCGGACCGCCTGGCGGCCTTACGGCGTCGACTTCATCCCGCGCCGGTTCTGCTCGGCGGTCGCCACCACCTCGGACGGGGTGCGGCGCAAGGTCGATTACTCGGTGCGCGAGAGCCTCGGCATCATCGGCGCGACCTGGGGCGTCGATTTCTGCGTCCACGGCCTCGACCGTAACAATGCCTATGCCTACGCCACCGCTTGCCGGATGGCGCGCCCCTGATCCGGGCCTGGAAAACCGGGACGCCGGGCGGGCACACGCTTGACTTGCAGGCCGTGCCCGGCACCATCCGGCGACAGATCGTCCGAGACCCGTCCATGCTCCGTCTTCGCCTCGCCGCCCTCCTCCTCGGCCTGACCTGGGCCTCCGGTGCGGGCGCGCAGGATTTCGGCGGCTTCCGACGCGGTGGCGAGCCCGGCAGCTTCGACTTCTACGTGCTCGCCCTGTCGTGGTCGCCGACCTATTGCGACGGCGAAGGGGCGCAGCGCGACCGCAACGGGCAATGCGCGCCGGGGCGCGGCCTCGGCTTCGTGGTTCACGGCCTCTGGCCGCAATACCAGCGCGGCTTCCCCTCGAACTGCTCCGCGGTGGAGCGGCCCCTCACCCGCAACGCCGTCGAGGCGGCGGGGGAGATCATGCCGAGCGAGGGATTGGCCCGGCACGAATGGCGCACCCACGGCACCTGCTCGGGGCTCGATCCGGTCGCCTATTTCAAGGCTGTGAAGACCGCCCGCGAGGCGGTGACGATCCCGGACAGCCTCACCAAGCCGGAAGCGAGCATGCGGGCCGCGCCGATCGAGATCGCCCGGCAATTCGTGATGGCCAATAAGGGCCTGCGCCCGGACATGATGTCGGTGACCTGCCGCCGGGGCCAGTTGCAGGAAGTGCGGATCTGCTTCTCGAAGGATCTGCGCGGCTTCACCCCCTGCCCGGAGGTGGCGCGCCAGAATTGCCGCGCCGGCGAGGTCGCCATCGAGGCCGCGCGCTGACGCGGAGCCTGCTTTCCTGATAAGCGGCTCGCCTTACCCTCGTGAGGACCGCGCCCTGAACTACCGCCACGCCTTCCATGCCGGCAATTTCGCGGACGTGCTCAAGCACCTCGTGCTGACCCGCGTGCTCGTGCATCTCGCCGCGAAGCCGAAGCCCTATCGCGCCATCGACACCCATGCGGGCCTGGGCGTCTACGATCTCGAAGCGGAGGAAGCCGGCCGCACGGGCGAATGGCATGACGGGTTCGGCCGGCTCGACGCGCCGTTCTCGGCCGATGTGGAGGCGCTGCTCGCCCCCTATCGGGCGGCGGTGGCGGCGGTGCGGGCGCGGCACGGCGCCACGACCTATCCCGGCTCCCCCGCGATCATCCGCGAGCATCTGCGCGCGGGCGACAAGGGCGTGTTCGTGGAACTCCACCCCGTCGATGCCGAGACGCTCGGTGCGCGTTACGCCAGCGATTCCCGCACTAAGGTGATGCATCTCGACGGCTGGACGGCGCTCAACGCCCTGATCCCGCCGCCCGAGCGCCGCGGTGTCGTGCTGATCGACCCGCCCTACGAGGAGCGCGGCGAGATCGACCGGCTGGGCCAGCACCTGCTCAAGGCCGCCCGGAAATGGCCGACCGGGATTTATCTCGGCTGGTACCCGATCAAGGATCTGTCAGCTGTCGATCGCATGGCCGCGGCGCTCGATGCGGGGCTGGAACGGCCGGCTTTACGCCTCGATCTGATGATCGAGCGGCCCGACGATCCGACGCGACTCTCCGGCACCGGCCTCATCGTGATCAATCCGCCCTGGATGCTGGCGGCGGAGGCGGAGTTGTTCCTGCCGGCTCTCGCCGAGCGGCTGGCGCGCAGCGGCTACGGCGCGTTCCGCAGCGAGCGGCTCGGACGGGGCGAGTAGCGAGAGGCCCGCCCGCGCCTCATCAGTGCAGGGTCCCCTCCCCCGGCTCCGGCTCGGCCTCGGTGACCGCTTCGGCGAAGGGGAATTCCAGGACCACCTCGCCCTCCTCGTCAGTGACGACGAGGACCGCCGTGAGCAGCCGGGCATCGCTGCCCTCCTCCTCCAGGCTTGCCCGGATGGTGGCACGGGCGACCCGCCAGGCATGGTCGGGATCGCGCAAGTCCGACCCCTCCTCGTCGGTGAGGATGTCGCTGCCGATGCGGGTGTGGAAGAAATAGCGGGGCATGCCCGTCAGGCTGCCCTGCGGCCGTCGACGCGGCCCTCCAGTGGGAAGACCTTGGCCGGGTTCATCAGCCAAGCGGGATCGAACACGTTGCGCACCCGCATCTGCTGTTCGAGATCCTCCTGCCCGTATTGAAAGCGCATCAGCTCGCGCTTCTCGATACCGACACCGTGCTCGCCGGTGAGGCAGCCGCCCACTTCGACGCAGAGCTTGAGGATGGCGTCGCCCGCAGCCTCCGCCTTCTGCAACTCGCCGGGCTTGTTGATGTCGAACAGGATCAGCGGGTGCAGGTTGCCGTCGCCGGCATGGAAGACGTTGGCGACGCGCAGGCCCTGCTCCGCACAGATCGCGCCGATGCGCTCCAGCACATGGGCGAGTTGGCCGGTCGGGATCGTGCCGTCCATGCAGATGTAGTCGGAGATGCGGCCGGTGGCGCCGAAGGCGGATTTACGCCCCTTCCAGATCGCGGCGGATTCGGCCTCGGATTTCGAGACGCGGATGCTGGTCGGGTTGAACTGCGCGGCGATGGCCTCGATCCGGGCCAGCATGTCCGCGCATTCCTCGTCCGAGCCCTCGACCTCGATGATCAGCATCGCGGCGGCGTCGCGCGGATAACCGGCCTTGGCGAAGTCATCGGTGATGAGGATCGCCTCGCTGTCCATGTACTCGATGGCGACGGGGATGATCCCGGCGGCGATGATCGCCGCGGTGCAGGCACCCGCATCCTCGACCGAGGAGAAGCCGACCAGGGCCGGGCGCGCACCCTCCGCCGCCCGCAGGATGCGCACGGTCGCCTCGGTGACGATGCCGAGCTGGCCCTCCGAACCGCAGATCAGACCGAGCAGGTCGTAGCCGCCGGAATCGAGATGCTCGCCACCGATCTCGACCACCGTGCCGTCATTGGTGACCAGGGTCACGCTCATGAGGTTGTTGGTGGTCACACCGTATTTCAGGCAATGCGCACCGCCGGAATTCATGGCGATGTTGCCGGCGATGGTGCAGGCGAGCTGGCTCGACGGGTCGGGGGCGTAGAAGAAGCCTTCATGGGCCACCGCGCCGGAAATCGCGAGGTTGGTGATGCCGGCCTCGACCCGCGCGATCCGGTTGGCGAAATCGAGGTCGAGGATGCGGGTCATCTTGCCCACGCCGAGGATGATCGCGTCCTCCTGGGCGATGGCACCGCCGGCGAGCGAGGTGCCGGCGCCGCGCGGCACCACCCGCACGCCGTTGGCGTGGCAGAAGGCCATCACCGCCGAGACCTCCTGCGTGGTGGAGGGCAGCACCACGGCGAGCGGCATCTTGCGGTAGGCGGTCAGGCCATCGGTCTCGAAGGCGCGCCGTTCGTCCTCCGTCGTCACCAGGGCCTCGGGCGCCACCAGGGCCGACAGACCCTCGATGATGGCGTCGCGGCGGGCGACGACAGCCGCGTCCGGCGCGGGGAAGGCAATCGACATGGCCGGCATCTCCTCCAGGGCGCGCCGCACTCCCGTCGGGCTGCGGCGCTGCGGCGTTATGCGCTTCGTCTCGTCGCCCGGTGATCCACAGGCTGCGATATCGGCCTTCAGCTCCGCTTCAGCCGCCGCGCCCCAGTCTCGATCGGACGATGTCGGAAGATCCTTCTAGCCTAAAGCCGCGCCGGGCGCACGGCGGTTCCCGCCGACCCATGCATCCAACGAAAGGAACGCTGGCAAGTTCGTTGCGGGAGCTCGACTGGACGGATGCCTGACTCAGTCTATATCTGTTCTAAGGCTAAAAGCTCTGCCATAAGCAGGCCGGCTTCGGCCGTTCCAAGGAGGAAAAAAACGATGCGTCATCTCATCCTCGGCGCCGCCTTCGCGCTGCTGCTGCCTGTCGCCGCCCATGCCGAGGGCGATGCCGCCGCCGGCGAGAAGGCGTTCGCCCCCTGCAAGGCCTGCCACAACTTCGAGAAGAACGGCGTCGGCCCGACCCTGAAGGGTGTCGTCGGCTCGAAGGCCGGCGAGGGCGCCGATGGCTACGCCTTCTCCGATGCGCTGAAGAAGTCCGGCATCACCTGGGACGAGGCCAACCTCAAGGAGTGGCTCACCGACCCGAAGAAGAAGGTGCCCGGCACCAAGATGGTCTTCCCCGGCATCAAGGACCCGAAGAAGGTCGACGACATCATCGCCTACCTCAAGACCAAGTCCTGAGATCCGATCGGATCACAAAAGGAAAGCCGCCCTTCGGGGCGGCTTTTTTCGTTTCGGCAGCGCTGTCGGCGAGAGCATGTTCCGCGGAAGCGGCTGCCGGTTCTGCGAGAGAAAATGCAGCACTCTCAATCAGCTAGAGCATTCCTCGTGACCGAAGGATCATGGAGAATGCTCTAGCGTATCGGCCCAGCCGCTTCAGCCGGAAACCGTCACCGACGCCTCGCCGCCGGCGCGGGCATGCAACTCGTCGCGCATGAGGGCGAGGTGTTCGAGGAGCGAGCGCCGCTGGTCGAGGCTCATCCCGGTCATGCCGCCCACCGTATTGGGCAGACAATCCATCTTGCCCTTGAGACTGCGCCCCTTCTCCGTGAGGAAGATGCTGACCTGACGCTCGTCCGGCCGGTCGCGGGCGCGGCGCACATGGCCCGAGGCCTCCAGGCGCTTGAGCAGCGGCGTCAGGGTCCCGGAATCGAGGAACAGCCGGCTGCCGATCTCCTTGACCGACAGACCCTCCTCCTCCCACAGCACGAGCAGGACGAGATATTGCGGATAGGTCAGCTCGTGATGGGCGAGCAGGCCACGATAGGCCCGACCGAAAGCATGCGCCGCAGCGTAGACGGCGAAGCAGAGTTGATTGTCCAGCAATTGCGGGTCGTCGCGCCCCGTTTGACTCATGGCACTCATCCTCGGTGCGCACATTGCGCACGTCCTTTCCGGCCTCGCATGCGAAGTCGGACCGGCAGATATGGGGGCGGCGGGCCGCCTTCGCGAATCGTCGGCCGCCTACGCGATCCGCCACCACCTTCGGAGGAAACGACCTGCGCGGAAAGGTGACCGCCATGAGCGGCCGATCGCTCCTCCCACGACACGCGTCCCGACCGAGGGCAGCCGTGCGGCGGAATCCCTGCGACAGACCTAAGACCCGGATCGTAAAGAAAAATCCCGGTGGGTACAATCGAATTACGCGCATGGCTTGTACGCGCCGTCGCATGGGCACTGCCGCGGTCGCGCGTTAGATTTTCTCCTCCATGCGCCTGGGCGGGGACGGCGCCAGCGGGGTGATGCGCAGGGTGGTGATCCGGTTCTTCGCCTTGCGCAGGACCTGGAAGCGGAAGCCGTGGAAGTTGAAGGCGGTGCCGGCATCCGGGATCGCCCGGGCCTCGTGGATGACGAGCCCGGCCACCGTGGTCGCCTCGGCGTCGGGCAGGTTCCAATCCATGGCCCGGTTCAGATCTCGGATCGGAACGCTGCCATCCGCGTGGACGGACCCGTCGGATTGCGGGCGCAGGCCGGAGACGGCCACGTCGTGCTCGTCGGCGATCTCTCCGACGATCTCCTCCAGGATGTCCTCCAACGTGACGAGGCCCATCACCTCGCCGTACTCGTCGACCACCAGGGCGAAATGGGTTTTCCGCGCCAGGAAGGCCTTGAGCTGGTCACGCAGGGTGGTGGTGCCCGGCACGAACCATGTCTCCAGCGCCAGCGCCTCGACCTTGAGCGAAGCCGCCTCTCCCCCGGCGGCATCCAGCGCCCGCAGAAGATCCTTGGCGTGGAGCACGCCGACGATGTTCTCGTGGCTGTCGCGCCAGAGCGGCATCCGGGTATAGGGCGAGGCCAGGACCGCCCGCACGATCTCCTCCGAGGGCAGGCTGGCATCGATGGTGCGCATCTTGGTGCGGTGGACCATCACCTCGGAGACGGTCAACTCGTTGAGATCGAGCAGACCACCCAGCATGTCGCGCTCGGCGCGCCCGACCCCGCCCTCGCGGTGGAGCAGGGCCACCTGCCCGCGGATCTCCTCGCGCGGCGTGAGGATCGAGCGCCCGGCATCGATCGACAGGCCGAGCGGCCGCAGCATCGCCCGCACCAGGGCTTCCACCGCGAGCGCCAGCGGCCCGAGCAGCCCCACCGCATAGGCCACCGGCCGGGCCGAGGCGAGGGCGATGCGGTCGGCATTGTTAATGGAGAGCGTCTTGGGCAGCACCTGCGCGAAGACGATGACGAGCACCGAGGTGGCGGCGGTGGCGTAGAGCACGCCCTCGCGGCCGAACAGGCTGGTAAACACCGCCGCCGTGAAGGCCGAGGCGCCGATGGCCACGACGTTGTAGCCGATCAGCATGGCGCCGATGAACCGCTCCCGATCCTCCAGGATGCGATTCACCAGCGTCGCCCGGCGGCTTCCGGCATTCTCCAGCGACAGCATCCGCGCCCGCGAGGCGGCGGTGAAGGCGGTCTCCGCCCCGGCGAAGAAGGCGGACAGGATCAGCGCGATCAGGACGATGCCTGCCGCGAGCCAGAATTCAGTGTGGTCCATGGGGGCGCGGCGGGTCCGGCAACAGGGTCGCGCTCATCATAGCGCATCGGCCCGGAAAGCAGCCCTTTTCCCAACCGGGCCGGATCGGCCCGACTTGGTCAGCCCTTGTCCCCCTCCCCCGTCGGCTCGGCCGGGCTGTCGATGGTGCAGGAGACCGCCTGCACCGCCGCATCCGCCACGGCCCTCTCGCTCGGCAGCGCGGCGATGACGCGGACCACCGCGAAGCCGCGCCGGGCAGGGGCGATGATGCGCACGTCGCGGCTCACCTCGCCGGCCACGTCGTTGGCCAGAGCCTCGTCGAACTGCGCGCGGGTCATCACCACGAGGTCGAGTCCGCCGCGCACCGCCGCCTGATCGGTCACCGCGTAGAAGGCGCCGCGCCGGCTGTGCATCGACACCGACAGCATCAGCGAGCCGGTCTGGGTCGAGACCCGCATCGGCCCGTCGTCGAGATCGTAGGAGCAGACCCCGACCGAGACCGCCGGATCGGGATTGGGCAGCCAAGCGCCGCCGGCGGTGGACGTTCCCTCCGTCAGCCCATGGATGCGCAGGGGATGGTCGAGGGTTTCGCTCGCCCGGGCGCGGGTGAAAGCGTCGCCCTCCGCGAAACGCGGGATCGCCAGCACCGTGGCGATATGCACGATCCCCGCGATCACGAGGCCGCAGGTGGTGGCGAGAAGGAAGGCGCTCCGGCTCATGCGCCGCATCCCGTGCGCTGGATCGCCGGCAGACTATCTCGGTCGAGGGAGCCGACGCTCGCCGCCACCGGCGTGTCGTAGAGGCGCAGCGCGAGCCGGATCGGCCCGCTCGGGCGCGGCATCGGCAGCCAATTGCCCGGCTGCACCTCGGGACTGAGCAGGATGGCGAAGCGGCCATCCGTCTCGCGCAGGATCTCGGTGGAGGTGAAGCCGGTCCGCACCGGCTCGCGGCCCGGCTCGGGGGCGCCGCGGCCGGTCACCGTCAGCGTCCAGGCCCGAGCGGGGGGCGTCACGCCGGCGAGGCGATAGCTGCACCGGGCGTCGAGGGTCCGGCCGTCATCGTCGCTGGCCGCCGTCAGCAGCATGCCCTCGCCCACCGCGAGCGGGATGTCGCCGCGCCGGGCGTTGACGGCGCGGGAATACGGGTCGGCATCGAGGGAGCCCGCCTTCGGCCACGCCGTCCAGCTTCCGATACCCGTCCCGCCGAAGGGGTAGCCACCGCTGGTGGCGTAATCGGCGCTGGCGAGGCCGAGGAGGCCGCCCAGCACCAGGGCGTAGACGAAGAGCCCGACCCGCGAGGCACGGGAGGCCGCCCCCTTCGCCAGCCGGCGCAGGCGCGGGGTCTCTTGCCGGCGCACGGAGCCGCCGGCGATGGAGCCGATGTCGCTCGAGGATGCCATGCGACCGGCCTCAGGGCGTCCCGAAGCCGCCGGAGGCGCGGGCGCCCTCGGCAACGTCGATGGGAGCGATGCCCGGCGCCCGCATCCGCTCAGGGCTCACGGCGCCGGACCGGCTCGGATCGGCTTTGCCCGGCTCGGCCTTGCCGGATTCGCCCTTGGCGGCGGAGCGGCTGGTCTCGACGGTGCGGAACAGGCCGTTGAGGCTCGACAGCACCTCGAAGGAGCGGCGCGAGAGCCGGCCGCCGGTGCTGGCCGCAGCGGCGCTGTCGGCCTGAGCCTGGGCGGCCTGGGGCGCGCGGTTGCGCTCGTTGAGGCCGGGGATCGGCTTGATCTCGATGCCCTGATGGGCAGGCGCCATGATCTCGTGCCACGTCATTGCGGGGAGCGAACCGCCGGTCATCTTGTTGGTCGGGCTGTGGTCGTCGTTGCCGTACCAGACGGCGCCGACATAGTTGCCGGTGTAGCCGACGAACCATGCATCGCGGTAGCCGTTGGTGGTGCCGGTCTTGCCTGCGACCTTGACGCCCTCGATCTGGGCTTTCCGCGCGGTGCCTTCCTCGACGACCTTGTTGAGCATGTAGTTCATATCCGCCGTCACCTGGGACGAGAGCACCTGGACCGGCTTCTCGTCGGCGTGGCGGTAGATCACCTCGCCGCTGGAATTGCGCACTTCGGTGGCGACGTAGGGTTTGGCGAGCCGACCGCCATTGGCGAACACCGCGAAGCCCGCCGCCTGATCCATCACCGTCACCTCGGTGGCGCCGATCGGCAGGGAGGGCGTATCGGTCAAGGGCGTCGTGACGCCCATGGCCTTGGCGAGCTGGATCACCTTGGCGCGCCCGGCCTTGGCGGCGTTCCACTCGTGGGTGATGCCCATTCCCTTGCCGATGGCGGTGGTGACCTTGATCGGGATCGTGTTGATCGACTTCGCCACCGCGAGCCACATCGGCTGGCGGCCGGAATAGGAGCGGCCGTAATTCTGCGGGCACCAATTGCCGACGCAGACGGGCGAATCCACCACCATCGTGTCCGGCTTGAACAGGCCGGAGGCGAGCGCCGCAGCGTAGACATAGGGCTTGAACGAGGAACCCGGCTGGCGCAGCGCGTCGGTGGCGCGGTTGAACTGGCTCTCGCCGTAATCGGCCCCGCCGACCATGGCGCGCAGGGCCCCGTCCGGATCGAGGATCACCACGCCGGCTTCGTCCACGTCGTATTGGTCGCCGAGGCGGCGCAGCATGTTCTCCACCGCCTGGTCGGCGGATTTCTGGATGCTGAGGTCGAGGGGCGTCTTGACGGTCAGCACGCGGTCGTTGCGCAGCTTGCCCGCATCGGCCATCCGCTTCACCTCGCCGAAGGCCCAGTCGAGATAGTAATCGGCGGTGATGTCCTTGGTGCGTGTGACCGGGGTCGCGGGGTTGCGCAACGCCGTCTGGATCTGCCCCTCGGTGACGAAGCCGGCCTCGACCATGTTGTGCAGCACGTCCACGGCGCGGCTGCGGGCGGCGGGCAGGTTGACGTTGGGCGAGTATTTGGTCGGTGCCTTGAACAGGCCGGCCAGCATCGCGGCCTCCGCCAGGGTGACGTCCTGCAGCCGCTTGCCGAAATAGTAATCCGCCGCCGCCACCGCGCCGAAGGTGCCGCCACCCATATAGGCGCGGTCGAGATAGAGCTTGAGGATCTGGTTCTTGGTCAGGTGCGCTTCGAGCCAGAAGGCCAGGAACGCCTCGTTGACCTTGCGCTCCAGGGAGCGCTCGTTGGTGAGGAACAGGTTCTTGGCGAGCTGCTGCGTCAGGGTCGAGCCGCCCTGGACGTTGCCCTTGCCCGATGAGTTCGAGACCAGCGCGCGGGCGGTGCCGATCGGGTCGATGCCCCAATGCTCGTAGAAGCGCCGGTCCTCGGTCGAGAGCAGCGCCTTGATCATCAGTTCGGGAAAGTCGTCGAACTTCAGCGAGTCGTCGTGCTTGATGCCCCGCCGCCCGACCTCGGTGCCGTAGCGGTCGAGGAAGGTGACGGCGAGATCCTGGGCCTTGAGCCAGTTGTCGCTGGTGAGGTTGAAGGCCGGCTGGGCCAGGAACAGCAGCACCATCGCCCCGCCGGTGCCGAGGGTGACGCCTTCGCTGGTGAGATCGAGAATGAACCGCTTCCAGCCCCGGAAGGAGAACACCTGCATCCGCGCCTGGAAGCGCTCATAGGCCTCCGTGGTGGAATGGCCGCCCTCGTAGAGACTCGCGTTGACCCAGGCATCGAAGGCCAGAGCCGCGCGGCTGATCCGTGTCGTCAGCGTCTTGAGGCTGGGCAGGCGCACGGCGTGTTCCGGTTTCTCTTACCGTTTCCGGGTCGGCGTGAGACCGCGCCCCGGAAACGCGTCCTGACACGTTCTGTATCAGGACACGCAACGGGCCGCGAGCTTTCGCTACCGTTAAGGAACGCAGGCGCCGGGCCACGGTCTCCCCGATGAAGGCGCAAACCATTCGTTAACGTTACGACAGGGTGACGACCGATCGTGACCGGCGGATGGCGGATCCGGCGGCGGCCCTTGCTCCCGGAGCCGCCATGCGGCAGGAGGAGGCGATCCGTCCCGAAACGGTACGATTTGCCCCGGTCCCGCCGACCTGTCGCCGGCCGGGCCCCATCGTCATCGGCGGCATCGGCGGATGTGTTCCGGGTTATTTGAGAGAAGCGAGGCGCCGGACATGACGGAGCGCAGCGAAGAGCCGTTCTGGCGCGTGAAGAGCCTGGAGGCGATGAGCCCGGCGGAGTGGGAAAGCCTGTGCGATGGCTGCGGCCGCTGCTGCCTCCTGAAGCTCGAGGACGACGATACCGGTGAGATCTACAGCACCGATGTCGGCTGCACCCTGCTCGACACCCATGCCTGCCGCTGCCGCGACTATCGCAACCGTGCCAAGCGCGTGCCGGATTGCGTGCGCCTGACCCCGGAGGCGGTGCGCACGATCTCCTGGCTGCCGCCGACCTGCGCCTATCGTCTCGTGCGCGAGGGCCGCGATCTGCCGGCCTGGCACCCTCTGCTGACCGGCCGCAGGGCGAGCGTCCACGAGGCGGGAATCTCGGTGCGCGGGCGCGTCGCCGGCAACGAGGAAGAGTTTTCGGAAGACGAACTGATCGAGCGCATCGTCCGCTGGCCGAGCGAGGCCGCCTGAGGTCCCGTCGCCGGACGACGGGTCGGATCTTCCCGGCCCTGAGGCGCAGAGCCGGCTCACCGACGCGTCCGGCGCACCGCCCGCGATCCAGCCCCTTCGCATCGAGCGAGGGGCTCGCGGTACGGGCCGGGAATCAATGAATCAAACCACTGCTTTACCTTATCTCACTGCGGCGCACTGACGATGCGCCGAGCTTTTGACCTTTAGACAATCGGATTATCGATTGATTAAATTTTAAGACATACCCCCATTCGCATGTCGGCGAATTCTCAATATTTCCAGGACGAGCGGGGAGCAACTACAGTCGAGTTCGCTCTGATCTCGGTCACGGTCGTCTTCACCCTGATGTTCGCCATGGGTGTGGCCCTGGTGCTCTACACCAACCAAGTGCTCGACACCGCGACGGATCTGGCTTCGCGCCAAATCCTGGTCGGTAAAATCCAAACTCAATCGACTGCAGCCACGCTGAGCAGCTTCAAGAAGAGCCTCTGTAGCTATCTCAGAGCGCCCATATCTTGCGATGACGTCATCATCAATCTTTACGTCGTCCCGAAAGCAGGCGGACCGAGCGGGTATTACACTTACGTAAAACAAGATGTGAGCGGATTGATCCTTCCTGCCCTGACCTCGGGATCCGGACAGTTCAACGTCGGAAATCGTGGCGACTATCAATATCTACAGGTCATTTATCCGATCACTTTTCTGCCGAGGCAGGTCAGTTCCTGGCTGAGCGGCGGGGCCACCTACAATGGCAAGCCCGCTTATCTGGCGATCTCCGCCGCCGCCTTCCGCGTCGAGCAATACTGATGCCTGCCGGTTCGCCCGATTCCCGGCCCTCCGTCCAACCGGGCGTTCCGGCCGGAAAGCCTCCCGCCGATCTCGTTGCCCGGGCCCGCTCCTTCCGGCGCTCGGAGAGCGGGATCGCGGCGCTGGAATTCGCGCTGGTGCTGCCGACGTTTCTGTTCGTGCTGCTCTCGAGCGCTCAGTTGATCATGTACGTCAACGCGGTCCGCAGGGTCGAACTGATCGCCTATTCGATCAGCCAGATGATCTCTCAGGCCACGCCACCAGCCGGCCAAACTATCGCGAAGATCAACGCCACCGACCTCCATTTCAGCTTCGATTCGACACTAGTCCTGTTCCCCTATGTGATGGCGGATGCCTATCGCAGGAGCATGCCTTGGCATCAGAACATCTCGATCAACTACGCCGGTATCAAGTTCACTCCGAAGTCGAGTTCCTGCCCCACCGGCACCGACATGAGCAGCTGCTACAACGGCAATGTCGTCTGGACCAGCACGGGCACGTTCCAGCCGGCCGGCGGAGATAATTACCGCCCCTGCGGTCAGCTGCAGTTGCCGGCCGACGACAACGCGCCTCCGAACAGGGCTTACCTGCCCCGCTCCGCCTATGGGCCTGCATCCCTGGTGGTGATCGATGTGGTGTTCAATTTCCGGCCGACATTCGGCTCGGGGCTCGTCCCGGCCATCCGGATCGCCCGCTCCGCCTATGTGCTGCCGCGCTACGCCACCCTGGTCGACTACGACCTCACCAACAACGATGGAATCGCCGTGAAATGCCTCGGCATGTGACTTCCATGAGCCGGCTGCGGAGCCGGTTTGCCGAATTGCGCCGCAACGCGGAGGGCAGCACCAGCATCCTGGTCGGCTTCGCAATGCTTCCGATCATCGGCCTTCTCGGCCTCGGGATCGATTACGGGATGGCGGCAGCCAGAAAGAAGCGGCTCGACAGCGCGGCGGACGCCGCTGCCCTCGCGGCCATGGTGACGGCCAAGGCTTATCTCGCCGAACATGCGGGCGAGAGCGATGCCTCGGACCGCGCCAAGGCCGAGGGCGAGGCCCAGGCTGCCAAGGTCTTCAGCATGAATGCGGGCGGCTCGACCTACGGTACGGCGACGCCGTCCGTCACGCGCTCCGGACAGACCCTGGTGTCTTCGGTCACGTACACGGCGACGGTCAACACCGTGTTCGGCCGCCTGTTCAATGTGCCGTCGACGAGCATCATCAATACCGTCACGGCCTCGACCGATCTGGCGAGCTACCTCGACTTCTACCTGATGGTCGATGTCTCGGGATCGATGGGCTTGCCCTCCACGGACCAGGGCATGACCGCCCTCGCCAAGGTCAACACGGATAACGCGGACGATTACAAGCAGGGCTGCCAGTTCGCCTGTCACTTCCCCGGCTACGTGGGCTGGTCCAAGGCGGCCGGGAAGATCCAGCTGCGTTCGGATGCGGTGAACAATGCCGTCTGCGCCCTGTTGACAAGATCACTGAGCCCGGCCGTCCCGAACCAGTATCGGATCGGCATCTACCCGTTCATCAATCAGCTCGCTACTCTTGCGGATCTGACCGATAGCGTCAGTTCCGCCCTGACCCTCAAAGCGGCAACACAATGCCAGCAGACTTGGCCGTTGGCCTTCACCAACCTGCTCGATACTGGCAAGACACAGCTCTACAGCGGCAGCGATCCGACGACTGGAACCGGTAGCGGCGGAACGCATTTCGAGGTCGCGATGCCGCAAATGAAGGCTGCCATCAAGTCCTTTGGTGACGGCTCCGCGCTGGGCAAATCGAAGCCGTATGTCTTTCTTATTACCGACGGGATGCAAAACAGCCAGCACTACTTCGATAGCAACTTCAAGAACAAGAGGGGCAAGTACGCCTATCCCGGCAACCCCTCGAGTTTCACCGGATACAGCAACGCCTGGTGGGACGGATCGCAACCGGCTCAGATCGACGCGACACAGTGCGATGACCTCAAGAAATCAGGCGTAACGGTTTCGATCCTTTACATTCCCTACAACATCATCAAATTCGTCAATAACAATGGCGGCATTGCCTGGGAGAACAACCGGGTCAACAGCTTCAGCCCGACGCTCGCCACACCGCTGCGAAACTGCGCCTCGCCAGGTTTTTTCTACACAGCTAATACACCAGAGGACATCACCGCTTCATTGAACGCAATGTTCGATCAGGCTCTGAAAGCCACGCGCCTGACGCAGTAGAGTCTCCTCAAGCCGGTTCCGGGACGCGCGGCGGATGCCCCAGCCGCCCGGCGTCCCGTCGATCGATTCACCTTCGCAATTGCAGCCATGCCGCCTATCCTGCCATGGCAGGTCCCAGATCGGCTCGGCTGTCTTTCGGAACGGGCCCTGCCGGCTTGATCGCGCTGGCCCGGCGCGGCACAGCAGGTCGCCCCTGTCTCCCGCCTCGTCCCCGGCTCGCTCACCGGAAGGGCGGGACCCATCATGCGAACGATCGGCCGGATGCCCTCCGACAATCACGCCCCCTCCGACCATGCCCGCGCCGGCGCGGTGTCCCCCGGCCCGGTCCGCGAGCGCTACGATGCCCTGGTGGCCTCGGGCGGCATCGAGCGCGATCCGGCCCAGATCCGCCTCGTCCAGGCCCTCGACCGGCTGGTGCAGAACCTGGAGCGCCGCCGCCGGGCGAAGAAGGGCAGCGCCCTCGGCTGGCTGTTCGGCCGCAAGGACGACGATGCCGGGCCGCCGAAGGGCCTCTACATCTGGGGCTCGGTCGGCCGTGGCAAGACCATGCTGATGGACCTGTTCCACGAGGCGGCGCCCGGCCCGAAGCGCCGGGTCCATTTCCACGGCTTCCTCGCCGATGCGCATGAGCGCATCCATGCCCACCGGCAGGCGCTGAAGCGCGGCGAGGTGAAGGGCGACGATCCGATTCCGCCCGTGGCCGACGCGCTGGCGGCGGAGGCGACCCTGCTCTGCTTCGACGAATTCACGGTGACCGACATCGCCGACGCGATGATCCTCGGGCGCCTGTTCGGGGCCCTGTTCAAGCGCGGCGTGACGGTGGTGGCGACCTCGAACGTCGAGCCCGACCGGCTCTACGAGGGCGGCCTCAACCGGGCCCTGTTCCTGCCCTTCGTGGCGGAGCTGAAGGAGCGGGTCGAGGTGCTGCGCCTCGATTCCCGAACCGATTTCCGCCTGGAAAAGCTCGGCGGCAGCTCCGTCTACCATGTCCCGGCGGACGCGGCGGCCGAGGAGGCGCTCGATGCGGCCTTCAAGGCGCTGACCGGCCGTAGCAAGGGCAGCCCCGGCAAGGTCACGGTGAAGGGCCGCGCGGTGCCGGTGCCGGAGGAGGCCGGCGGCGTCGCCCGCTTCGGCTTCGACGACCTCTGCCGCAAGCCTCTGGGGGCCGGCGACTACATGGCCCTCGCGGATGCCTATCACACGCTGATCGTCTCGCAGATCCCGGTGATGGGCGAGGCCGAACGCAACGAGGCCAAGCGCTTCATCACGCTGATCGATACCCTCTACGACGCGCATGTGAAGCTCGTCGCCTCGGCCGCGGCGGAACCGACCGGCCTCTACACGGCGACGGAAGGCCGCGAGGCCTTCGAATTCGAACGCACCGCCTCCCGGCTGATCGAGATGCGCTCCGAGGAGTATCTCGGCACGCCGCACGGGCGCGGGCCCTCCGAGTCGAGCGCAGGGCTGGCCGAGACCTGAGCCCCCTACCCTGCCGACGGACCGGCGCCGGACGCCTTCCGCGGCAGAGGCCTGCTGAGATAGGGCGATCCCGGCACGAGGAAGCGCCAGGGCGTCTCGGCGCCGCGGCTGATGCCGATGCGGGTCGTGGCTGCGACGGGCATCGATCCCTCCGGCTCGCCCCAGGCGAAGGGGGCTCGGTCGAGAGGCAAACCGTCATGCGACAGGTCGATGCCGAGGGCCTGAGCGAGCCGGCCCGGCCCGGCGCAGAGCAGGCGCTCCGCATCGAGGCCGCGGCGCGCCCGCATCGTCTCCAGGCCCATCGTCGGCGCCAGGGCGCGCAGGAGCACGGCGCTGCCGGTCTCGCAGACCAGATTCAGGCACCAGTGCAAGCCATAGGAGCGGTAGACATAGGCCCGCCCCGGCGGCCCGAACATGCTCGCATTGCGCCGGGTCGGCCCGCCGAAGCTGTGGGAGGCCGGATCGGTCCGGTCATAGGCCTCGGTCTCGACAATGAGGCCGCCGACACCGTCCACGCAGAGCCTGCGGCCGATCAGCTCGGCGGCAACCGTCGCCGCCGGCCGGTCGAAGAAAGCGGTGTTCACGGGGCCGGTCAGGAGGCCTTCCGCTGCAACTCGGCGCGGACGCGGGCGATGCCGGCCGGCGTGAGTTCCAGCGCCAGCCGCGCGGCCTCTTCCAGATAGGCCTGGGGGCTGATCCCGGACTGGCCCGCCGCCCGCGCGACCTGCTCGGCCAGCTCGGCATTCAGGGCGACCTGAGCCGTCGTGGGCCTCGGGCTCGGTGCAGGCGTCCGTTCTGCGGGCACGAGCCCGGCCGCGGGCAGCACCGGCTGGCCGAGGGCCTCGCGCCGGCCGAGGGTGGCGAGGCGGTCGGCGCGCTCGTTGCCCTCCTCTCCGGCATGGCCCCGCACCCAGGTCCAGCGCACGTCGCGGGCAGCGGCCAGGGCGTCGAGGCGCTGCATCAGGTCGATGTTCTTCACCGGACCCGTCGCCGTGCGCCAGCCCCGCGCCTTCCAGCCGCGCATCCACTCGGTGACGGACTTGACCACATATTGGCTGTCGCAGCGCATCTCGATGGCAGCCCCTTCCGGGAAATGCTCGAGGGCGCGGATCGCGGCGGTCAATTCCATGCGGTTGTTGGTGGTGGCACGCTCGCCGCCATGCAGCTCGATCCAGCCGGTGGGATCCTGGATCACCACCCCCCAGCCGCCGGGACCGGGATTGGGATCGCAGCCGCCATCCGCGTAGACGATGGTTCGCATCACTGTTCAACCGCCCTGTGTTCGGCGCGTCGGAAGGGGGCGTGCCGAGAGGCATTCCCGACAGCGCTGCGATCGGCAAGACCTCTGAGCACGACCGCTGAGCCTGTGTTTCGACGCGCTCGCTTTCGCCGAACCGGCCTCCGCTTCGGAGGGGAGCGCTCTAATCGGCGCTCCCTAATATTTGGCGATCACCGGCGCGGCCAGCACCGCCTGGGCCGGCGGCTCGCCGAAGCCGCAGCGCGCGGCGGCATCCGGCGGCAGCAGCGGGTCGAGGAGCGGCCGGCGCCCTTCGAGGAAGGCGAGCGCCTGTTCGGCGGGCACCGCCTCGCGGCCGGGCATCTCGACCAGAAAATGCTCGAGCGCGTAACGGTAGCGGGCGATCCGCAGGGCCGTCTCCAGCCGCACCCAGGCGACGAGGCAGCGGTTCTCCGCCACCCGCATGGCCGCCTGCCGCACATCCCACCCATCGACACTGGCGGACAAGGGCAAGGCGCGCAGGCGCAGGCCGTCCGCCTCGAACACGCGCTGGGCGAGCGCGGCGAAGGCCGGGAGCAACCGACCATCGGCGACCGCATCGTCCGACAACCTGCGATAGCGCGAGAAGGGTGAGCGGAACGCTTCCGAGATCAAACCTTCGTGATAGGCGGGCAGATCATCGCGGCGCCAGTTCGGCGGCAGGACGCGGGCGCGGGTCAGGTTGGCGAGCGCATCCTCGAAGGCGGCCCGGCCATCGGCCGGCATCAGGAAGCGCCAAGCGCGGTCGCGCAGGATGGTCTCGTCGTCGGTGAGCGGAAAGGCCGAGGCCGGCGTGCCGCGTTCGCGGGCGGCCAGTGTGCCGGTGGTGTCGATGAGCCCGTTCCAGGCGCTGCGCGCCGGCCGGCCGAAATCACCCTCCTGCGCGCAGGCGGCCAGCCAGAGCGGCGCCAGCAGGAGGATGAACCGGCCGCGACGGAGCGCGCCGACGGAGCGGCTCCGGACCCGCGTCACGAGCGCCGGCGCTGCGGGACCGGGGCAGCCTCCGGCAATCTCTCGTAGCGGACGCCGGTGAACAGCAGGATTTGCCCCCGCGGCGCCTCGTCCGTCTCGCGCCGGAAACGACGGCTCGCGCCGGCGACGAAGGGAATGACGGAGCCTGCGGCGCTTCGCTCCCGCTGTGCCGGCAGGGACCAAGTCGGAGGCGGCGGAGTCGATGGGGTCGTCTTCGGAGGAAACATGGGCCTGTCCCGTCGTGTCGGTGGCGGCCGAAGCCCCGTTCCCGGCAGCGAGGCTGCGCGGAACGGGGGGCCATTCCTCGGGGACGGGACGGGCCCGTCCGACCGAAATTTCTCGGCCAAGCTCAGCACGACGTGGTTAACGGATTGTTGCGATACTGGGCATCGGGACGATCCACGGCTCAGTTTGCCCCTCGAACCCGCTACAGAGCGCCGCAGCAAGGCGGCTTAGCGGCCCCTCGGCCGGACTCTTCGGCGTCTCACCCGAGAGGTCTGCCAGGGATTACCGGTGAAGCGGCATGGTCCTTGCTCGGATCGTCCCTGCCCATGGCGGGCGTTTCCTCCCTTGACTCTGGCCCCGCGCGAAGATCGCTGCGGGGCCTTTTTTTCGGCTCGTCCGGGGAAGAGACCGAGCCCGGGAACGCTGGCGTCACGAGATCGTGCTGCGCTTGCTAACACGGGGGGATGCCCGATATGCGGTGCCAACCCCTCTTCGATCGAGCGAAGGACAAGGCAGGATGCGTCCGGACTTCTCACGATTTGGTAGCCCGGCACGCGGCATGTCCGCGGCCCTGAAACTGGCACCCTTCGCTCTGCTCGGCCTTCTGGCGGCGAGCCCCGCTCAGGCCCAGCGGGAGGATCAGGGGCTGCAGCTCGGCTGCGCCAACGATTACTTCCGGCTCTGTGCCGGCGTCGATCCGAACAGCTCCGATGCCGAAACCTGCATGAACCGCAACCGGTCGCGGCTCTCGCCGGAATGCAAGGCGGCGATCGGCGATTACGATCGGCGCACCGGCGGCGCCTCGCAGCCCCGCGGCCAGCGCTGATCCTCCATCCCCGTCACCGACAGGGCAGACTGATGCAGCGGAGCGAGCCATCGCGGGCCCGCTCCGCCGGTTCCGGCGGAAAGTGCCGACCAATCCGGGGACGACAATGGCGTTGACCGTCGCGGTCCAGATGGATCCGATCCAGTCGATCCGCATCGCGGGCGACACCACCTTCGCCCTCATGCTGGAGGCGCAGGCCCGGGGCCACCGCCTCTACACCTACACGCCGGACCGGCTCTCGCTGCAGGGCCGCTCGGTAACGGCCTATGCCGCGCCGGTGACGGTGCAGGATGTGGAGGGCGCGCACGCGGCCCTGCAGTCGCCGGAGCGTCTCGACCTGTCGGAGGTCGACGTGGTGCTGATGCGCCAGGATCCGCCCTTCGACATGGCCTATGTCACGGCGACCCACATGCTGGAGAAGGTCGCGGCGCGCACGCTGGTGGTCAACGATCCGGCCGAGGTTCGGAACGCGCCCGAGAAGCTGTTCGTCCTCGACTTCCCCGAACTGATGCCGCCAACCCTGATCTCCCGTGATCGGGCCGAGATCGATGCGTTCCGTGCCGAGCACGGCACCATCGCCATGAAGCCGCTCCACGGCCATGGCGGCGCGGCGGTGTTCCGGGTGTCGCGGGACGACCCGAACTTCGGATCGATGTTCGACCTGTTCTCCGCGACCTTCCGCGAGCAATGGGTGGTGCAACGCTTCCTCGAGCGGGTCACAGAGGGTGACAAGCGGATCATCCTCGTGGACGGCGAGCCGATGGGGGCGATCAACCGGGTGCCGGCCAAGGGCGATATCCGCTCCAACATGGTACGCGGCGGCGCTGCCGGCGCCTCGGAGCTGACGGAGCGCGAGCGCGAGATCTGCGCCACCATCGGCCCGGAGCTGAGGCGCCGCGGCTTGGTCCTCGTCGGCATCGACGTGATCGATGGGAATCTCACCGAAATCAACGTGACCTCGCCGACCGGCATCCGCGCGATCAAGCGCCTCGGCGGGCCCGATCTGGCGGTGTCGGTCTGGGATGCGATCGAGGCGCGGCTTTCCGCCCGCCGCAGCAACACTCCGGCTCTCTGAAGGCGCTTCCGGTCGATCGGACCCTGACGCGGTCCCGGCGCCCCCCCTTGCCGGTCGCTGCCCCTGCCGGCTCTCTCGAAAGGCCGAGCCGGGCCGACGAGCGTCGGAGGATTTGAGGTGAGCCGACCGAACGGTCTGACCTGATTCAGCGTTGAGAATCCCCTGGTCTGAAGATCCGAGGATTGATCGATGTGGAGCTGGCGGATCATGGATCGGGCGCCCCGCGATGGCCGCTGGATCATCGCGATCAACCGGGGCGAGCCGGACCGCCGAGCCGTCATTCGCTGGGATCCGGCCAGTTTCGGGGACAGCGAGCCCTGGCGGGTCGCTTCGTGCGACCACGGCTACGCGTCGGACGCTTTCACGGACTAGATGCCCTTTCCACCTTGGCCAGTTCAGGGCGACGAAGCAGACGAGAGCCAGAGCGAGAATCCGGCGGCTCTCCGCGGTGAGACGTTGTCGAACGGGTTGTGAGGCCTCGAAGGCTGGAGCAGGACCGGAGGCGGTTTCATTCACCACGCAGCCGTCGGGACGATCCGCACCGGCGGAATTGGTCAGCCCGCTCCGGCGCTGACAGCGTCAATGGCAGGGCGTTCCCGGTTCGGCGCCGGAGATGCCGCGCCTGGCTTTCGATCCGAACCGGTGCGCTGGTCCGCCGATCCGCGCGAGAGGTGAGGCCGCGCTCGCCGTCAGCTTAGTATATTTACGACGTAAATACAGGTATGTTCTCGCAGGCATCCGCTTCAATAGGCGAGAGCGCCGCGCAAGCAGAAGTGTGAAGAAGGTGGGTGCATTATAGCGGATGTAGCGTGGAAGGTTCTCGAACCATTCCGCGCTCAGGCGCGCCTCCCGCTGTACGCGAGCAAGGGCGCGCTGGCGTCGGCGGCTGAACGCGTCGAGGGCACGGGGAAGGCTGTCGTGCTCGCTCAAGGCCGAGGCGAGCGCGACGGCGTCGTCGATGGCGAGCCGCGTTCCCGAACCGATCGTGAAATGGGTCGTATGCGCGGCGTCGCCGATCAGCACCACGTTGTCCGCGTGCCAGGTTCGATTGACCAAGGTGCGGAAGCTCAACCATGGCAGTCTGTTGCCATGGCCATCGCGGCTCATCAGTCCGTGGCCGTCGAGATGCTTGGCGAAGATGCTTTCCAAGGTCTTCAACGCGGCATCCGCGCGCATCGTGCCGAGACCGAGGCCGTCCCACGTCTCCGGTGCGCATTCCACGATGAACGTACTCACTCCCTCCTTGAAGGAGTAGGCGTGAAACCAGATCCATCCGGCACTGGTCGGAACGAATCCGAAAGTAAAGGAAGGGAAGGGCTGCGTCGTTGCGAGCCAGATGTATTTGTTGCGGCCCGCTTCGATCTGCGGCCGGAACTGATCCGCACGGTGCCGCCGCAACCGACTCGCGACACCGTCTGCCGCCACGATGAGGTCCGCGTCGGCGACCTGACTCAGCTCGCTGATCTCGCTCTCGAACCGCACGTCGACGCCCAGCGCGAGCGCCCGTTCGACGAGGATCTGCAGGAGGCGACGACGGCAGATGCCGTAGCCTCCGTCCACGTAGTGAAGCGGCGGTTGCCCCTCGACATCGACCACCTGCCCCGACCAGGGAACCGCCTGATCCGCGATGGTCTGCGCGCTGTCCGGATCGTTGGTTCGCAGAGTGGCAAGAAGATCGTCCCAGAAGACGACGCCCCAGCCATGCGTTGTTCCCGCCGGGTTTCGCTCATGGACGACGATCTCATGGTTCGGGTTGCGCCGCTTCATCACGATCGCGAAATACAGCCCGGCAGGCCCCGCACCGACACATGAGATCCGCATCAAGACTCTCCGCCAAGTCTGACGTTTCATGCATCATGACATGAGTTAACTCTGCCGGTCACTCCCCGATGCCGGTCTATCATCCGAACGGGTCCGCAGCCGGCTGAGAGACAGCTTCGTGTGAGAACAGGCGGCCTCGACCTCGATGCGTAGGGAGTACAACGCTCGGGACGTCGTGACGGCCGATTCAACTTCCTCCTACAAAGGCAATCGTAGGGAGGTACGCGGCTATTCGAGAAGGCCGGGCCACCCTCAACGGCCCTTTGGACAGTCGAGCGGATCGGGCTTTGACTCTAGCGGTACAGCGGAAGACCCGAACCAATCAGCACGAGGCCGAGAATCAGCAGCCCGCCCGCCACGGTTTCGGCCAGGGCCGTGCGCGCGCCGAAGCGATGGGCCTGGGCCGCCAGGATCGTTCCCGCAAAGAGAGAAACGACGCTCACGATCGGAAGCACGGACCGACAACGGAATGACAGGCGCCTCGCGCCCCGGGACCGAAGCCGCACGGGCCTATCGGAGGAGCGGCGGTAATTGCAGGGAACGGATCGAGGGGCATCGGGTCGAACATCGAACTCGGTACTGGGGCCGTCCTCGGCGCAAGGCCGAGCCGGGAAGGGATGAGATCACGGATGCGGTGCAGCGCGCGCTTCCATGGCTGAGACATGAAGGGGCTGCCTGGCGCGGCTCCGCCTAGCCCGCCCTCCTTCACTTGCAGCGCCGCATCATTCGCAGGCATTTCTACCTGAATGAGCGGGCATACACAAATTTCGCGCAAATCTCGCCGAGGGAAATCCCTGTTTCCACTAAAACAAATCGAGGTTTCATCTGCAATAACCACAACTTATCATCGAAATAGATGGATAAAAAGATTTATATACGAAATTCATATCGGAAAAATCCCGACATGATTTTACATTTTTGCATCTGGCAGATATTACGCACACCGCATCCGCAAATAACATAAATAAATTATCTAAAAATATTCTTGGACGTTCGACGAGCGTCGTGAACCTGCGTGATTGTGCTGAGCCTGTCCGACGGCGTCTTGCGCACGCGCACCCTTATCATGAGATGCCACGCAAGGGCCTCGAAACAGGGCTCCGACACTCTCCGAAATCACGCGAGCCCTCCTTCGGTCGCATCTCAGGTCGAGGACAGAGACAGGAGATGTCTCTGCGCTACCGCCCTCACCGATCGAACAGGCGCCCAGACCACGATTTCTCATGCTTCGGCCCTCGGCGTTGCGTTGAGTTCTGCCCAGTCGAGTTCCTCCTCCAGCACGAAATACGCATCGTCGCCGATGCTGCCGCTCCGGCGCAGGGCGAGAAGCCGGTCGCGGGCGGCACGGACGGCGCGGCGTCGGGGTTCGTCGGTCGGCAACCCCTCCGGAGCGAGCCCCTCCTCATGGGCCTCGGCTTCGGCCAAGGCGGCATGGAATTCCCGGCGTAGGGCGTCGGCCGCCTCCGAGCGGTCGTCCCTCAGGGCCTCGACCGCAGCCCCATATGCCTCGGCTCGCGCCCGGCCCACTTCGAAGCCGACCGGATCGCTGTCCTGCAATCCGAGCCGGCCGAGGATCGGCCGCAGGGTCAGCCCCTGAACCACCAGGGTGCCGATCACGACGCAGAAGGCCGTGAGCACGATGAGGTCGCGATAGGGAAACGCGCCGCCGCCGGGCCCGCCCTCGGGCAGGGCCAGCGCGGCAGCCACGGTGACGAGGCCACGCATCCCCGACCACGCCACCGCGAATCCGGCTCCGAGGCCGAGGTCGCGGGCCTGTCGCGAATCATCCGCCGCCGTGCCGGCGAAGCCGAGGCGGCGGATGGCGCTGGCCGGCAGCACCCAGGCGATGCGGACCAGGATCACCGTGGCGACCACGGCTGCGGCGACGGAGGCGTAGGCGAATTCCTGCTCCGGCGACATCCGGGCCAGGATCGGCCCGATCTGCTCGCCGATCAGCACGAAGGCGAGCACGTTGAGCACGAAGATCGCCGTCTCCCAGACCGCGTTCGAGACCACCCGCAATCGCGGCGTGGTCTGGCCGGGGGCACGGCGGGCGACGGTGATCGCGAAACTGACCACGGTCAGCACCCCCGAAAGCTCCACCGCCTCGGCGACGATCCAGAGACCGAAGGCGGCGGAGAATTGCAGCACGATGGTGCTCATCGGCTCTTCCACCCGGCGCAGGATCCGCAGGTAGACGAGCGCGGCGAGCGGCCCGGCCACGAGGCTGCCGACGACGCCGATCAGGAAGGCCGGGGCCACTTCGGCGACGGAGAAATGGCCGGTGACCGCCGCCGCCACGCCGAGCCGGTAGATCAGGAGCGAGGCGGCATCGTTCAGGAGGCTCTCGCCGCGCAGGATCGTGGCGAGGCGGTGCGGCAGGGAGACATGGGCGAGCACGGAAAGGGCCGCCACCGCATCCGGCGGCGCCACCACCGCGCCGAGCACGATGGCGGCGGAGAGCGGCATGTCCGGCACTAGCCACAGGGCGATGGCCGCGACCGCCGCCGTGGTTGCCGCCACCGCACCGACCGCCAATCCGGCGATGGGGCGCCAGTTGCGCACGAGGTCGCGCAGCGACGTGCTGTAGCCCGCATCCATCAGGACCGGAGCGAGGAACAGGGCGAGCGCCAGTTCCGGGTCGAGCCCGAGGCTCGGCATCCCGGGCACGAAGGCGAGGCCGACGCCCCCGAGCGCGAGGAAGGCGGGATAGGGCGCGCGCAGGCGCCGGGCCAGGGCGGCCAGCAGAACCGCCCCGATCAGGACGCCGACGATCCAGTGAAACACAAACATGGAAGGAATGGCGGGAAACCACGCGCGAGCCCGGGCCGGAGATGTCGGCGGCTCAACGCCGGGCTGCCCGATATCTTTCCGAATTCTCGGGCACGCGGCGCCTTGTCCGGCCGCCGCCCACTTCCGCCGGGGCGGCGGATGCCGTCGACCAGGCCCCCGCCCCGCTCGCGGATCCCAAGGCCGGCTCAAGCAACCGCAAGCGGAATCAGGCCGGCTGAGCGGCGATCAGGTCGCGCAGGGTGGTGATAGTGGAGGAATCCGCCACGCCGTCGATACGGGCGGGCCGGAAGTGACGCTGGAAGGCGGTGACCACCGCCGCCATCGCCGCATCGAAGCGGCCGGTCACCGGCTGGTCGTAGCCGTAGAGGGCGAGCATCGCCTGCAAAGCCTCCACCGGCTGGCCGGTATCGCCCAGGGCGAAGAAGCGCCCGTCCCGCATCGGCGCCGGCGGAACCCAATGACCGACGCCGGCTTGCGCCAGACGCTCCCAGGGAAAGAGTTCGCCCGGATCCTCCTTGCGGGCCGGCGCCACGTCGGAATGGGCCAGCACGCGGGGCCCGGGAATCGCGCGCCGGGTGACGACGTCGCGGGTCAGCGCCGTGACCGCCGCCATCTGCGGCTCCGGATAGGGCGGCAACCCGCCGGCATGGCCCGGATGGGCGATCTCGATGCCGATGGACCGGGAATTGATGTCACGGGCCCCGGCCCAGGCCGAAGCGCCCGCATGCCAGGCCCGGTCGCTCTCGGGCACCATCTGCACGATGCGCCCGTCCTCGAACACGAAGTAATGGGCCGAGACTTCGGCCGCCGGATCGCACAGGCGTTCGAGGGCCGCCTGCGCCGTCGGCATGCCGGTATAGTGCAGGATCAGCAGGTCGAGCTCGCCGCCGACCCGCGCGCCCCGATTGGGCGAGGCGACGACGCCGTCTGCGAGCGGGCTGTCGGCGGAAAAGCTCATGTCAGCCCCCGCTCGGCGGCGATCCGGTCCCAGGCGGCGTTGATGGCGGCGAGGCGTGCGGTGGCGATCGCCACCGCCTCCTGCGGCAGGCCGCGGGCGAGGGCCCGGTCGGGATGGTTCTCGGCCACCAAGCGCCGGTACTGCGCCTTGAGCGCCGCCGGATCGGCGGACGGGTCCAGGCCGAGCACGAGATAGGGGTCGTCGGCCAACCGCACATGCCGGGCCGCGACCCGGCGGAAGGCCGTCTCGTCGAGGCCGAAGATGGCCGCCACCGCCCGCAGGTAGCGCTCCTCCTTCTCATGGATCGCCCCATCGGCGGTGGCGATGTGGAACAGCCCGTCGAGGACATCCTCGAGCAGGGCCGGCTCCTCGCCGAAAGTGGCCGCGAGCTGCGCCGCATAGGCCTCGAAGCCATCGGTCGTCGCCTTGGCGAGGTCGAACAGCCGCTCCACGCCCGCGCGGGCCTCCGGCGCCACCTGCACCACCCGCCCGAAGGCCTGCACTTCGGAATCGGTGACCACCCCGTCCGACTTCGCCATCTTGGCCGCGAGCGCCACGAGGCCGGTGGTGAACACCACGTCCCGAGGCGTCGGCCCGAAGGGCGCCCCCGCGCGATCGACGAGGAAATGGCCCGCCACCCCTCCGACGAGAGCCCCGATCGGCCCCCCGATCAGCACGCCGATCCCGGCGCCGCCGATCTTGCCCCACAGGCCGGTGCTCATCGGGCTCCCCTTGCAGCGGCGAGAAGGGGGCGGGGAAGGTCGGATGGAGGCAAGGGCATTCCAGGGATGCGGGCGGCTTCGCTCACCCGGTGTAACGCCGCAAAGCATAGCGCGGCGCAAGTCCGGCGAGGGGACGGCCGCAAAAGAAAAGGGCCGGGGCTTCGTGCCCCGGCCCTCATTCATGACCTGTCTGGCAGGCCGTTCGGCGATCAGCGGCAGTAGACGTTGCCGTACTCGTCACGGAAGGTGCCGTAGGGGCAGCGCGGCGCGGTCGCGGCACCGGCGATGGCACCACCCGCGCCACCGATCGCGGCACCGGCCAGCGCACCGCCGGCCCGGCCCGTGGCGAGACCGCCAACCGCCGCACCGAGGCCGGCACCGAGGGCGGCGCCGCCCAGAGCGCGGTCCTGAGGCGTGTTGCAGGCACCGAGCGAGAGCGCGAGGCTGCCCGCGAGGGCGGCGGCAATCAGTCTCTTCATGGCGGTCGGAACTCCCTTGTGCATCGGCGATCGGGCCTTTTGACGGTGCGGAACACCGAATGGCCTTGGTCTGTCACCGTCGGTCATCGACGGCACAGGAAACGGCCAAGATTGCGGCGGGTTGCGGTCGGGGCATGACATTTCCCGCCGCGCCTGCCATCTCAGGCGCGACTGTTGCAAAAGCGCCGAGTTCGGCCCCTCCCGGCGTTCATTTCCGAGGATGACCATGCCCAAAGCTAGTCTGATCGTTCGCAAGGCCGCCGTCCGCCCCGACCTCGTCGTCGATACGGTGACCCTGGACCATGCCGCCCGCGGACAAGCCCATGCCCATTTGACCACGGCCGGGGGCCTCTCCGTCGATCTCTCCCTGGATCGGGCCTCGGGGCTGGAGGACGGCGACGCGCTCAAGCTCGACGACGGGCGCCTCATCGGCGTGCGGGCGGCCGAGGAATCCCTGCTGGAGGTTCGCGGCGGCAATCCGGCCCGGCTGATGCGCCTCGCCTGGCAGCTCGGCGGCGAGCATGTGCCGGCCGAGATCGGCGCCGACGTCCTCTACGTGCCCGCCCACGCCGCCGAACTCGTGCGCGGTGCCGGCTGCACCGCGACACCGGTGAGCCGCGCCTTCAAGCCGGAAAAGGCCGCCCACGACCATAGCTGCTGCGGCCACGACCACCATCACGAGCATGGCCACGGGCATCACCATGGCGCTCACGATCACGCCGGTCACGAGCCCGCGGCGCATGACCACAAGGACCACGCCCATCACGATCATGGTCATCACGATCACGGCTCGTGCGGACACGACCATCATCACGAGCACTGAGCGAGGATGTCGGCGGCCCGCCCGTCGGACGGCGCCGAAGACCATGCGAGAACGATGCGGAGGCGCCCGCCTGGCCGGGCGCCCTCGCCGCCCCGGAACATGTCGAGCGGCCGGACCGTTTTCGAAGGCGTCCCCGCCGCAGTTCCGTTAGGGCCAAGCCGTGTCGGCGATCCAGATCCTTCAGAACGACGACGGCCTCTGGGCCGTCACCGCGCCGAGCCTCGTCGTCACCGGTCTGACGAAGGAGACGGCGGAAACCCTGGCGGCGCTGTTTCTGAAACTTCGCGACGGATCACATCCGTCGCCAGCTTAACGCCGTGGCCGGCCGCGCAGGCACCGACAATGGGCTAAGAGCCTGTTTCGGCTTGCTGAACTGGCAGGTCCCGCCGCCAACATGATGGGGCGGCAACGCGACCTCGAAGCGCCGCAGTACGGTCGACACATGACACAGCTCGACGGGAGGAAGCGGCGCGGCGTGCTTCGAGGCTTGCTTCGCGCGCACCTCAGCCTGAGGATCGTCATGGATCCCGGAGCAGAGGCCTCACAGGCTCCAAGCCCCTGTTTCGACCCGCTCCTCGTCACCGATGAGGGCAGCGCCGGGGCAAGGCCGGAGGTGGCCGGAAGGACACATCTGCGGTGAACAAACCCAATCATCGCGCGCGATGGCCGCGACCGATATTGTTTGTGCCCGCTCGTCTGTATAAGCCCTCATAAGTTAGTTTACGACATTCTTGCGACGACTGCCGGGGGCGAGATGACCCCTCGCGGGTGGCACGCAGGCCGATCACCGGCTGCGTTAGGGGGGTAGAGTGCAGCAGGCTCAAGCAAGCCGGGAAGACCGTGTCAGAGCCATCACGGCGGTGCTCTCGCAGCAGGACCTGGGCCAGCGCCAGATGATCATCAATGGCCGTCTGCCCCATGACATCGCCCGGACTCTGGCGGAACTGGCCGTCGATGCCGTCGTCGCGGCCGACGACAAAGAAGATCGGCGCCTCAAGACGAGCCGCGGTCTCGCGCGCTGACCCGAAGGTTCGTTTCAGGCGGCCGGGGCGGGCGGCGGGCTACCAGTCGGACAGGGCTGCGCGTTTCCAGCGATTGGCCGCCACGCAGCGATACTCGTAATCCTTGTCCCAGGCCCGTTGTCCGACACGGCACGGAGCCCGCGACGAGGCGGGAGGCGCAGAGACAGGCTCGGTGACGCTGGCCGCTGTCAGGCCGCCATCCGGGGCGACGCTCCAGCCCGGACCGGAGATCTGGGCGGTCGCGTAGGCGCCTTGCAGCAGGATTCCCGTGGGCGTGGTCGATCCGTCCCGGATCGCCGCCAAGCTCTTCTTGCCGCCGATGTTCAGGGCCGCCGGGCTGGTCGTGGTATCCTCGATGGCGGATGAGGAGCGGGCGCCGGTGATCTGGATCGCCCGCGGCCCGCTCGCCCCCAGGACGAGATCGGCGATCGTCTTGGCGCCGGCCGTCTGGAGCGATGTCGGGCCGGCGGTCACGTCCTGGATCGTTGCCACCGAATGCGATTGCCCTCCGATGCCGGAGGAGCCGAAACCGAGCCCGATCGGGGACGCCGCATCGACCTCGATCGCCGATTGGGAGGCGACCCGGTCGCCGTTGATCCGCAGGGCCCAGATCGACGAGTAACCCGTCGTCCCCACCCCATCGCCGGTGATCTGAATCCCGTGCGTCACCTGCGCGTTTCCGGCGAGGCCAACGCGGATCGCCGTGCAATCGGTGACGCCGACGGCACAATCGTGACCGCTATCATTGGCGTAATCGAATTCGACACCAGGAAAGAATTGGCCTGATCGCGGCTTCGTATTGATGTGATAGTTGAAGGCCGCGCCCCAGGCCGCCCCGGCGCCATCGACGACATTCGTTTCGAAATACGCGCCGACCTTGGCGTTGATCGCCGAGTCGTTGATCCACTCCCATACCACGCTGCCGTCCTTGACCGTGAAGGGCAGATGATCGGGACGCGTGGCGGGCAGCGTCGTCGCCGCGCCCGAGGTTCCCGCCTGGACCGCCCGGTAGACGACATTGCCGATATTGACGTTGTCGCCGGCCCGGTAGGCCGTCCGCGGCTTGTAGGGCGTCGCATAGCCGGTGCCGATCGTCGTCGTCACCGCCAGCGTCTGTTCCTGCGTGGCCCCGTCATCCTGGCTCGCGCCGGAAACCAGCAGGGAGGCCCGCTGATGGTCGAAGAATTCCGGCCGGACCGCGCCGCTCGGCGGCCCGTAGATGCAGGACAGGGCCGGGCAGAACGAGATCCGATTGCCAACCCCCATCATGATCGTGTTCGGGTTCTTGGTGCCCGCCAGCGACCGGTCCAGACCGGCCGCCTGTTTCAGCCGCAGCAGGCCGTGGGAATCCACCAGGGCCGGGAGGTTCGGAACGGCGCGATCGTTATCCGGGACCGGCGGCGCCTCGACGGCCGGCTGAGCTTGGGCAAGGACAGCCGAAGGCCCCATCAGCGGCAGAAGCAGAAGAATAGTGCGGGCGCGGAAGCGCATCGCGTCAACCTCTTGGACGGATCCGGAGGTCGACGGCTTAACAGAGATCTCCGTCTCCGAAAAAATCCGAGGCAGTTTTGCCCGGCCCGTCAGATGTCCCGCGCAGAGCGACGGTAGCGCGGCTGCAACGGCGCGATCCTGACCGCCCGATTGCGAAGCCTGACGATCATCCGAGGCCGACACAGCCATTCGGAAGCGCCGTCGGGTCCGCCGCATCCATCCACGCGGCGCCGGACGGCTGCCCTCTCCGAATTCAGCGATGATTCACTCCGCTTTCGTCGGCTGTGATCGCCATGGATCGTATCCATCACTCTAAGTTCGATAAAGGGTCTTGGCAGCGCAGAGCTTGCAACCCATCCGTTTAGAGCGGCTCTGCAGAGTTGTGACGCACGTTATAGCCAGAAAATGCTATTTGATAAAAATTTTATTTACCGTCGCGCATTAGCATTGCGTCTCACTGCAATATAACGACGACCGAGCCGTCTATGAAGAACTTTAGCCGCTTGAGCGTACGCCTTCCGGCGATGACGATCGGCCTCGCCCTCCTCAGTGCCGTCGCCATGGGCGGCGTCAGTTGGACCTCCGCAAAGTCGGGGCTCCTCGATGCGGCGCGGGAAACGCTGAAGCTCGCCGCCGCGGCCCGGCGTGACGCCATCGACCTCGTCTCCGACCGGATGCAGGCGGATTTCCGCACGGTCTCGACGCATCAGCAGGTCGCCTCGAATTTCTCCGACCTGGTCGAGAATCTCGATCCGAGCAAGCCCGAGACCGCCGCCCTGATCGCGACGTTCCAGGCTCCCGAGACGGCCGAGGCCCGGATCGCCCTCGACGGCGGCACGACCGGGACGATGTATGGACGGCGCCACGCCAAGGTTCAGGAGGTGGCCCGCAAGCTCCTCGAACAGCCGGGCTATGCCGACCTCATCTTCGTCGATGGGTCCGGCCGGGTCGTCTACACGACGACCAAGGGGGCGGATTTCGCCAAATCCCTGGCCGACGAGCCGAGCCTGAAGGAGACCGGGGCGGCCCGCCTCTTCGCCCGCCTCAGAGACGCGGCCGACGGCGATGTCCTGTTCGAGGATTTCTCGGCCTATCCGGTCGGTCAGGGGCCGTCGGCCTTCATCGGCCGGGCGATGACCAAGCGCGCCAACGTGGCGATGGGCACGGCTCAGGCGGCCGAGCGTATCGGCTTCGTCCTGTTGCGGCTCACCCCCGCCCTGTTCGACCAAGTGCTCTCGAAGCGGACGGGAATGGGCGAGACCGGGCAGATCGTCGCGATCGGCCGGGACGGCTTGCTGCGCAACAGCCCGCCCCTCGACCCGGAGATGCCGGCCGGCACGGCAGCCACGGCGCTCGGCATCGATGCGGCCCGCCTGAGCGACGGCACCAGCTTCGATTACGTCGCGAATGACGGCGCCCATCTGGCGGCGGCCTCCTCCGCCTCGGTGCTCGGCGCGCCCTGGACGGTGATCGCCGAGAAGAGCGAGGCGGAAGCGGTGGCCTCGGTCTCCGCCCTGTCGCGCTCGCTGGCGGTGATCGGCCTCGCGGTGCTCGTCGTCACCTCGGTACTCGGATTGCTGCTGGCGCGCTCGATCGTCGGCCCGCTCGGGGCTCTGACCCGTTCGCTCAAGGCGCTGGCCGCCCGCGAGGTATTGGACGAGGTGCCCGGCAGCCGCCGCCGCGACGAAATCGGCGACATCGCCCGCGCCGTGGTCACGATCCGCGATGTGTCCCTGGAGGACGCGGCGCAGCAGCTTCAGACGACGGAGGCCGCGCGGATGCGCGAGGAGCAGGCCCGCCGGGCCATGCTGCGGGATCTTGCCGACCGGTTCGAGCAATCGGTCGGCGGCATCGTCACCCGCTTCGCCGATGCCGTGTCGGGCCTCCAGGCGTCGTCCGGCTCCATGCGCTCGGCGGTCGAGGGCACCTCCCACGGTTCGAACAGCGCGGCCGCGGCGGCGAACCAGACCGCCGACAACGTCAACACGGTGGCGGTCGCGGCCGAGGAACTCGGCGCGACGGTCGGGGAGATCGGCCGTCAGGTCGAGCAGGCCGCCGAGATGTCGGTCGCCGCGGTCGGCGAGGCGACGCGCACCGAGGCGCGGATGACGGAACTCGCCGCGGCCGCCAGCCGCATCGGCGACGTGGTCAACCTCGTCTCCAGCATTGCCAGCCAGACCAACCTCCTCGCCCTCAACGCCACGATCGAGGCGGCGCGGGCCGGCGAGGCCGGGCGCGGCTTCGCCGTGGTCGCCGCCGAGGTCAAGGAGCTCGCCAGCCAGACCAGCCGCGCCACCGACGAGATCGGTCAGCAGGTCGCGGCGATCCAGGCGGCGACGGACGGCACCTCGCGGGCCATCCACGGCATCGCCTCCCAGATCCAGACCATGAGCACCGTCACCGCCAACATCGCGGCGGCGGTCGAGCAGCAGGGCGCGACGACGCAGGAAATCGCCCGCAACATGAGCCAAGCCTCCGCCGGCACCAGCGAGATGACCGCCGAAATCGCCGAGGTCGCCCGTGTCGCGGCGGAAGCCGGGCGGGCAGCGGAAGAGGTGCTGCGCGCCTCCTACGACCTGTCCAACCAATCGGCGGAGCTGAAGGGCGAGGTCGAGCAATTCCTCGCCAACGTGCGGGCTGCGTAGAACGGCGACACGGGTCCGATAGGAGTTGATATCGGCCGGTATCGATCTGTTCACCGGACAAAAAGTGCCGTGCTGGAGCGAATCCAGCACGGCACATCCATACATATCTTACAGAGTTTTCTGCAAGCGCATCTTTCTATCTATTCTTGTTTTTGCGCTATAGGCGCGAGGTCGTCGATATTTTGGTGGAAAAGACACTGTTTTATAAATTTATACTGTAACTTTAGGATAAATACTTGGGTCTATTTTTGCTGATTGTGCGCCTTCGGGAAGGCCACCACGCGGCTCCGATAACGCTAAGATTGCTTCTTACAACCTCAAGGCTGCCGTGCTATGTCAGCGCCCGCGCTCCTAGCCGAGGCCTAATCCAAATGCCTAAGTATAAATATTCTTTGGTTGCCTGCGCGCGATGGGAAGCGGACGATATTGTTGAATGGATAGAATATCATCGCCATATTGGATTTGAACATTTCTACATCTATTCGAATGACGACAGTCCGGACGTTCTCTTCAAAACCTTACTACCATACATATTAGGTGATGACCCGATCGTGACCTTCACGCACTGGAGCAAGATCGGCGAACAATCCGAAATGTATGCAAATTTCCTGGGTCGCCACAAAACGGAAACCCAATGGGCTATGTTCCTCGACATCGATGAGTTCGTGACGCTACGAAAACACGACACAATTATGGAGTTTATCGATACATTTGATGCAACAGTAGACTGTATATATTTTAACTGGCTTAACTTTGGGAACAACCATAAGATACATCGCGATAAAAAGAGCATTCTCGGAACATTGACACGCCGCTCCGTGCATATTGATCCGCATACCAAAACCATATTCAAAACAAAGAAGGTCACTGAGGCGTTAGCAAGGGAAGGTGCCGCGAATACAGGATATACTTACACTCATTTCTGGAATGACTATCCATTTGGAAATTTTGTTATTCGAGATGTCTTGAACCGTTCAGTAGAGAATTATGCAAAAGATTTTCCTGACACTGCTTACCGCATGATCCAAGACCAAAATATTAGCAATCTAATGATCGAAACCGCCCACATTAGCCATTTTGTAATCAAATCAGAGGACGATTTTATTCGAAGAGCAGAAAGGGGCGGATTTGTTGCCCAAGAAATCTGGCGACAGAAATACATTTCTGGCGAGTATAAAGAAATGCTTGCGCGATTTAACGAAATCGAAGATAATTATCTATCTAATATATGGCACAATATGACTCTGAATCGGCTTGCTCACGGCAGCAGACAAGTTAGCACATCCGCATTAGTATAGCGCATCATCTCATCATCCCTTCGATACAAAAGCGCATCTATCTGCGATCAGAAGCGTACTATCAAATATGACGTGATAGCGATTCTTCGATGGTTCGCGAGCAATGCCGTTACCGCTTCTATGATTTTTTGGTCAGAACGGCATTTCTACGCATCTGTTAAATAGATAATTGAGTGAACTTCGGTCCTCCGCTGCGTTCCACTTGCCGCAGCCAACAGAGAAACACGGGCACAGCTGTCCTGAGCGAACATTATTACAGGCAGCAAATTTAAGAAAATTAGCCGCACACCATCAAACAGACCTAGATCAATGGGGCTTTGTGAACCAGCTTCTTGAAACTTAATTCTTTAATTATAATGACGACCAATCTAATATTTTTATTGAATAAATCTCAGCCCTATCGTCCTGTTTTCTGCCAAGGCTCGTCGAGTCTCCTCGGCCCCGAGCACCAACTGACTATTTTCGCATCCCTGCAGACACCAGCATCCCTTTTTATGACTGCCCGCCCGTGATATCCGATTGATACGTTTGTGCGCATGCGCCCGAAGATCGCGCCAGGTCGTCCCAGTCACATCCACAGCATGGACATACAGCGTGCAATGATTCGGCCGGTTCGAGCCCGTCTGAGCCTGCCCGAGAACAGGAACGCTAGGTAACCAAGTGACTGATATCGCTGAAAAACTGAACCATCTCAGCGGCTGGCGTTTCAGCATTGCACCGATGATGGATTGGACGGACCGTCAGTGCCGCGCCTTCCATCGCACGCTGTCGCGCCGGACCCGGCTCTATACCGAGATGGTGACGACGGGCGCCGTGCTGCATGGGGACCGGGAGCGGCTGCTCGGCTTCGATGCGGCCGAGCAGCCGGTGGCGGTGCAGCTTGGCGGCTCGAACCCGGAGGATTTGGCGGCGGCGACGCGGATCGCGGCCGATTTCGGCTACGCGGAGATCAACCTCAATGTCGGCTGTCCCTCGGACCGCGTCCAGGAGGGGCGGTTCGGCGCCTGCCTGATGCGCGAGCCGGAGCTGGTCGGCGCCTGCGTGGCGGCGATGAAGGCCGCCGTGTCGGTGCCGGTCACGGTGAAATGCCGTCTCGGCGTCGATGACCAGGACATCGAGGAAGCCCTCGATGCGGTGGCCGCCGCTTCCATCGCAGCCGGCGTCGACGGCCTCATCGTGCATGCGCGCAAGGCTTGGCTCAAGGGCCTGTCGCCGCGGGAGAATCGGGACGTGCCGCCGCTCGATTACAGCCGCGTCGCCCGGCTGAAGGCCGCGCACCCGGAGTTGCCGATCGCGATCAATGGCGGAATCGCCGACGTCCCCGCGGCCAAGGCCCGCCTCGCCGAGGTAGACGGCGTGATGATGGGCCGGGCGGCCTATACCGATCCGGCGCTGCTGCTCGCGGTCGATCCCGAGCTGTTCGGCGAGCCGGCCCCGGTGGCCGACGCCTTCGCGGCGATCGAGGCCCTGGAACCCGTCCTCGCCGAGGGGCTCACCCGCGGCCTGAGGCTGCACGCCTATACCCGGCACATGCTGGGCCTGTTCAACGGACGGCCGGGGGCGCGGGCCTATCGGCGGCACCTCGCCACCGCCGGCATGGCGCCGGAGGCGGGTCTCGCCACCCTGAGGGAGGCGGTGGCCAAGGTTTCGCGCGAGCGTCCGCCGGTACCCGAGGCCGCCTGATCCCAGGGGCTGCTCCGACGCGGTCGAGCCCTCAAAACCTCAGGCGGCGCGGCAGGCGAGGCCGTTCCAGGTTTCGAGCAGGGACGGCAGGACGCTGGCCGGCACCGGCGGGCTGAACAGGTAGCCCTGCACCTCGTCGCAGCCCTCCTCCCGCAGGCGGGCGAGTTGCTCCTCCGTCTCGACCCCTTCCGCCGTCGTCGTCATGCCGAGGCTGGAAGCGAGGCTGATCACCGCCCGCACGATGAAACCGGACCCCTGATCCACGGTGAGATCGCGGATGAAGGACTGATCGACCTTCATCTTGTCGAAGGGGAAGCTGCGGAGGTAACTCAGGGACGAGTAGCCCGTGCCGAAATCGTCCATGGAGATGCGGACACCGAGGGCCCGCAGCCCGTGCAGGATCGCCATGGTGGCGCTGCCGTTGACGAGGAGCACGCTCTCCGTGATCTCCAGTTCGAGGCGGCGGGGGGCCAGACCGCTCTCCGCCAGGGCCGCGCGAACCGTTTCGATCAGGCCTGCGGAGGTGAATTGCACCGCCGAGACGTTCACCGCCACCTTCAGCTCGTCCGGCCAGTTCGCGGCCTCGCGGCAGGCCCGGCGCAGCACCCATTCACCGAGGGGCACGATCAGACCGATCTCCTCCGCCAGCGGCACGAATTCGGCGGGGGACACGCGGCCTCTTGTCGGGTGCGTCCAGCGCAGCAGGGCCTCGAAGCCGCAGATGCGCTCGCGGCCGAGGTCGTAGATCGGCTGGTAATGCAGATCGAACGCGCGGGCCTCGAAGGCGGCGCGCAGGTCGAGTTCCAGGGAGCGCCGGGCCTGAAGCCGGGTATCCATCTCCGCCTCGAAGAAGCGGAACGTCCCGCGGCCGTCGCCCTTGGCCCGATAGAGCGCGACATCGGCGCATTGCATCAGCCGGTCGGGCTCCAGCCCGTCCCTCGGCGCCAGGGCGATGCCGATACTGACCCCCACGGTGACGGAATGGTGGGTCAGGGCATAGGGCGCGCTGATGACGTGGAGGATCCTTTGGGCCAGGGTCGCGGCCTCCTCCGGCGCTTCGACCGCCGCCTGGATGATCGCGAACTCGTCGCCGCCGAGGCGGGCCACGGTATCGACCTCCCGCAGGCAGGCCCGGAGCCGGTGGGCCACCGCCCGCAGCAACTCGTCACCGACGCCGTGACCGAGGGTGTCGTTGACCTGCTTGAAATTGTCGAGGTCGAGGCAGAGCACCCCGAAGCCGGCCTCGCGCCGGGCCAGGGTGATCGCCCCCTCGATCCGCTCGCGCAGGAGCAGGCGATTGGGCAGATCGGTCACGGTGTCGTGCCGGGCCATGTAGGCGATGCGTGTCTCGGCGTTCCAGCGTTCGGTCACGTCCTCGTACAGTGCCACGAAGCCGCCACCCGCAATCGGTTGCATCTCCACGGCGACGATGCGCCCGTCGGCGAGGTGCTGGATCTGCGAGGGAGCGGCGTCCGCCGCCCTCATCTCCTGGATCCCGGCGAGCAGCTCGGCCTCACTGAAATCCGGATGATGACCGGCCAGGATGTTGATGCGCAGCACGTCGCGGGTCGATAGACCGGGCCTCACCGTGCCCGCCGGCAGCCGATAGATCTCGTGGTAGCGCCGGTTGACCACCAGCAGCCGGTCCTCGGCATCGTAGAGCAGGAAGCCCAGCGACAGGGTATCGAGAGCCGCGTTCAGGCGGGAGATCCGCTTGTCCAATCCCCGCTCGCGGCGCTTCAAGGCCGTGATATCGGTCAGGAGCGTCAGCGTGGCGCCGTCGCTCAGCTCCTGGCGGTTGACCAGGAAGCGAGGCCCATGCGGCAGCGCCACCTCGTCCGACCCGGCCGCGAGCTTTCGAAGGATGGCGGCGGGGGCGGTGTTCAGGGCGATCCGGCCGCAGGGTTCGGTGAGCACGGCGGCGATACCGCCGCCCACGATCGCCTCGGCCACCCGCGAGACCGGCTTCAGGCGGGCGCCGACCTCCCCTTCGATGAGCGCGTCGTTGGCCTGGCGCAGGGCGACGGTGCTGGCGAGCACGGCATCGAACTCGTCGAGCCCGGTCCGTCCGGCTTCGAGGCTTGGCAGGACCGGATCGGTCGCGATGCGCCCGGCGATTCCGGCCGCAGCCTCGGCCGCGTGGCCGAGGCTGCGGCCAAGGCGTGCGGTGGTGAACAGAACCAGAAGCAGGGCCACGGCGGCGGCGACCGCGATGAGAGCAAGGCGCGGGCCCGGCGCGGTCCAGAACGAAGCGGCCAGAGCCACGGCGGCGAAGCCGGCAACGATCAGGCCCAGCCGGCGGCCGGCGGCCCGAACCCGCTCACGCATGGCTCCGGAAACGATTCCTCCGCCCCGCGATCGCGGCGACCGGCCCACATTTTCAGGATGTTCGGCCTGCGCCCGCATCGCCATCCGATCTCAGTCTGCCTCTCCTCGAGAAAGACCTGATCGGGTTAAGAACAGCTTATATCAACAACCACCAATATGTCGGGCACAACCTAACTTCATCCTGTCCGCACGCCGCGAAAGCCATCGCACAATCACGGTGCCCCGGATGATGCTGCGATGTCGTGGCGGCCCGCGCCTCAGACCCCTTCGACGGGAGTGATGTCATAACTTGCCGAGCAGCGGGAATTCCTGGCTCAGGGTCGATTCGGCGGGAAGCGGAGCCTCGCGGCGGCGGGGCTTGCGGTTGAGCACCTGTTTCAGCTTCGCCTTCAGAAGGTTGATGTCGAACGGCTTGAGGATGAAGGCGTCCGCTCCCGCGACATGGGCGAGGTTGATGTCCTCGAAGTCGAACGAGGTTTCGGTCAGGATGAAGGGCGTGTTCATCAGGCTGTCGTCGGCCCGGATCTCCCGCAGCAGCTGAAGCCCGTCCATCGGCTCCATGGCGAGGTCGGAGATGACCAGGGCGTAGCGACGCTCCCGCAGGCGCTCGAGGGCCTCGGGGCCATTCTCCACGCCTTCGACCTCGGGGAAGCCGAGCCGGGTCATCAGCTCGATGATCAGGCGAAGGAGCTTGGGCTGATCATCGACGATGAGAATGGGGAGTGTGTCGCTCATGGCGTCCGACTTGGCGTCTCAACAAGGTTCTGAGGAACGGGCCGCAAGCGGTGGTCCGTTCAAACGAAGAGGTGGTCGATGCCCTGCTTGGCCATCGACTCCTCCTGAAGGGTCACGGCGAGCCCGTGGATCACGCTGCCCTTGGGCGTGCCCCTCTGCAGCATCGGCAGCAGGCCGGATTTCGCGAAATGCGGCTCGTTGGCGGTGTTGCGGCTCACGGTCGTGAACGAGGTCACGAAGTCGCGCTTGGCGATCTCGCGCCACTCGACGATCTGAACATCGCGGTGGCGGCTATCGGCGGCGATCCGCTGGAAGGTCTCGTTGACCGATTGGCGCTCGCCCTCGATCACCTGGATCGCGAAATTCTGATCGACGATCAGAAAGCTCGTGATCACGGCAAATTCATTCTTCTTCTGAGCATGCCGCGTGATGTCACCGATCTGCTTGGCCCGTAGGGCCGGATCGTTGGAAAGGGTCAAGCGGGAGAAGTAGATCAGGTGGACGAGGCTCGTCCTCTTGCTCTTCATGAATCTCGTCCGACGCGAAGGCTCAGCGGGTAGTGTAACGACCGCGACGATAACGGGCCGTAAACGCGGCTGATTTGACCTCCGGTCACTGGAAGCCGGCCCGATCACGTTGCAATCGGGCCGGCTTGAGGTCCCTGTTTGATCGCGCGCTCTTGCGCCGAACCTGTCTCCACCGCGGCGAAAGCGCTCGAGACGGATCATCGGCGGGAGTACGGATCGCGCGGGCGACGCCGGGGGAAACCGGTAAGATTTGCCGCGCGTCGTGGCCTGCCCAGCGGAATTTGCCGAGCGGTGCGCAGGTCGCCGCAACGATTTCAAGGATTTAGGTTTGGCACGCCGGTTGCGCCGGCTGGCCCCACTCACCGCTTCGAGCGGTCCTGTGGAGCGAGCGAACGCCATGGACGTCTTTTCCGCGCTTCAGACCGCGGTCTCCGGCCTGAAGGCGCAATCCTTCTCGCTGAACAACATCTCCGGCAACATCGCCAATTCCCAGACGACCGGCTTCAAGCGCGTCGATACCGGCTTCGTCGACATGATCCCGGACCGCGATGCCCGCCATCAATCGTCCGGTTCGGTCGCCGCCTATTCGGAATTGACCAATTCGATCCAGGGCAACACGGTCTCGACCGGCGTGTCCACCAACATGGCGCTCAACGGCCAGGGCTTCTTCGCCGTCCGCAAGAAGACCTCCGACGCGACTGGAAACGAAACTTTCGCCAGCGGCAATCTCTATACCCGCCGCGGCGACTTCTCTCCGGACAAGGACGGCTACCTCGTCAACGGCGCCGGCTCCTACCTCATCGGCGACAGCCTCGACCCGGTCACCGGCCAGACCAACGGCACCGGACCGATCAAGATTTCCAACGCGATCATCCCGGCCAAGCCGACGACGACGATCACCTACTCGGCCAACCTGCCGAAATCGCCCGTCACCGCCAACGTCTCCACGACCCACGGCCTGCTCTCGGCCTTCAGCGACGGCACGGATGCGCGGGTGATGACGGGAACGGGCACCGGCAGCGTCTCCCAGGCCAATGCCCAGACCCTGATCGACAGCAGCGTGGCGGGCCCCGCGCTGACCATCTACACCTCCTCCGGCGCCCCCGTCAGCGTGCAGACCCGCTGGGCCAAGGTCGCCGCCGCCGACACGGCGGCGGGCACCAGTGACACGTGGAACCTGTTCTACGCCGACAAGGCCAGCGTCGCGGGCAATCTCACGAGCTGGTCCAATATCGGGCAGTCCTTCGCCTTCAGCGCCAGCGGCCAGATGACCGTGCCGACCTCGAATTCCGTGCCGATCAACAACATGACGATCGATGGCGTCAATGTCGGCCGGATCAATCTCGATCTCGGCAGTGGCCTCACCCAGTACGCCTCCGCCTCGGGCACGGTGACGACCAACGACCTCAAGCAGAACGGCTACGCCTCGGGCACGCTGAATTCCGTCGATGTCGGCGACAATGGCGTCATCACCGGTAAGTATTCGAACGGCTCGCTGATCGGGCTGGCCCGGGTCGAGGTGGCGCAGTTCGTCAATCCCGACGGACTGAAGGCGGATTCGCTCGGCAATTATCAGCAGACCGTCGCCTCCGGCGAAGCGATCAGCGGGCTCAAGGACACCACCGTGGTGGGCGCGAACATCGAGCAGTCGAATACCGACATTGCAGCGGAATTTTCAAAGATGATCGTTACCCAACAGGCTTATTCCGCCAACACCCGCGTGATGTCGACGGCGCAGACGATGATCTCGGATCTGCTGAACGTCATCCGTTGACGACGCCCTGAAAGAGGAGAGGCGCCTTGGCCCTCGACGCGTTCAGTACGGCCACGGCCGGCTTGCGGGTGACGCAGGCCCAGATCGGGGTCGTGTCGCAGAACATCGCCAATGTCGGCACGGCGGGTTATGTCCGGCGCACGCTCTCGCCCGTCGCCTCGGGCACGGGCAATGCCAGCGTCGCCACCGGCACGATCGCGCGGGCGCTCGATACCGCCGCCCTCAAGCAGCTGCGCTCCGAGAATTCGGGCGCGGCCTATACCGGGCTGAAATCCTCCATCCACACACAGCTCGATGCGCTCTACGGCAAGCCCGGCGACGCCTCGGCCCTGGACGGCGTCTTCAACTCCTTCACGCTCTCGCTTCAGACCCTGGCGGCCAACCCCACCTCGACCGCCGCCCGGTCGACGGTGCTCAGCGCGGCCAACGACGTCGCCACCCAGATCGGCAGCGCCGCCAACGGGGTGCAGGCCCTGCGCACGGGGCTCGAAATGCAGCTCGCCACCGATACGCAGACCGCAAGCGGTCTGCTCGCGCAGCTCGCCAAGCTCAATACCCGCATCATCGCCGCGACCGCCGACGATCCGAGCCGCCCCGACCTGGAGGATCAGCGCGATCAGGCGCTCAACAGCCTGTCCGGCCTGATCGACATCAATGCCGTCTCCCAGAGCGACGGCAGCGTCAGCGTGCTGACCGGCTCCGGCGTCACCCTGCTCGACCGCACCAATGCCGCCACGCTCAGCTTCGATTCCCGCGGCACGCTCTCGGCCAACGCCCTCTACGACGCCGATCCCGCGAATAGCGGCGTCGGCACCATCGTCGCGACGACGCCCGGCGGCGGCAAGATCGACCTGGTTGCCTCCGGCGCCATCCGCTCCGGCTCGATCGCGGCGGCAATCGAAATGCGCGACACGACGCTGCCCCAGGCCCAGCGCCAGCTCGACGACCTCGCGGCCGGCCTGTCGCGGGCGATGTCGGACCGCGTCGCCACCGGCACCGCCGCCAGCGAGAGTGGCAAGGCAGGGTTCGACATCGACCTGACCGGCCTCTCGGCGGGCAACGCGATCACCCTGACGGTGCAGGATGCGAGCGGCACGCAGCGCAACCTGATCCTGATGCCGTCCTACCAGTCGCCGCCGGCCGCCGTTCCCGCCAGCGGGACCGACGACACCCACGCCACGGTGATCCCCTTCACCATTCCCAAACCGGCCGCGGATCGGGATCCGGCCGCGATCCGCAGCGCGATCTCGTCGGCTTTGGGGGCGGGCTACCAGATCTCGAGCGTGCCGGGAGGCGAGGCGGGCGCGGTCCGCATCCTCTCGACCGGCGGCGCCACCCTGCGCGCGGCGAGCGCCAGCGTCACGCAGGTCACCTCGGCCAGCGACACCAAGGGCAATGCCACGCAGATCCCGCTCTTCGTCGACGGTAAGAGCGCCACGCTCTACACCGGCTCGTTCGACAACGGCTCGCAACTCACCGGCTTCGCCCAGCGCATCACGGTCAACCCGGCCATCGTCGGCGATTCCGCCAGCCTCGTCAGCATCGTCGGCGCGCCGACCGGCAGTGGCGACGCGACCCGGCCGCAGGCGCTCTACAACGCACTCACGAGCACGCAGCGCGTCTTCTCCTCCGCCAGCGGCATCGGCGGCATCAGCGCCCCGACCCGGTCGAGCGTGGCCGACTTCGTGCAGGGCGTGATCTCCTCGCAGGGCGCGGCCGCAGCGGCGGCGCAGGATCTCAATGAGGGGCAGAGCATCGCCCTGTCGACGGCGCAGGGCCGGTTCGCCTCGGCCTCGGGCGTCAATATCGACGACGAGATGTCGAACCTGATCGCCCTGCAGCAAGCCTACAGCGCCAATGCCCGCGTGCTCACCGCAGCCCGCGACATGATCGATACCCTGCTGAGAATCTGAGGCATCGTCCCGAACGGCGCTTGGGCCTCCGGGACGGTGAAGGAACCAAACGTCTGTCGCTTCGTCCCTCAAGGTGGCCACCACCCCGCGGGAGGATGCCTTCGCTGCGGATCTGACGATGACCATCACCGCCTTCGCCGCCGGAACCTACCGCTTCGACCGCCAGTCGGCGAGCCTCGTGGGGATGAAGACCCAGCTCGACGGACTGGCCCAGCAGTTGTCCACCGGACGTACCTCAGAAACCTATGGCGGGTTGGGGGCGGCGCGCACCACGAGCCTCAGCGCGCACGCGACCATCAGCGCCCAGGAGGGCTATCTCGCGGCGATCGGCTCGGCCGAGACCCGGGTCAAGCTCACCAGCGCGAGCCTGACCCAACTCAAGTCGCTGTCCGACAGCACCCGCTCGAACCTCACCGGCATCGTCGCCTCGCGCAACGAAACCTTGCCGTCGACCACCGTCCAGCTCGCCTCCAGCAACCTCTCGGCGGCCATCGATGCCCTGAACCAGCAGGCAGGGGGCGTCTACGTGTTTTCGGGACGCGCGACCGACACCGCTCCGGTCGTGTCGCAGCAAGCCATCCTGAACGGCGATCCGGCGGCGGGCCTCGACGGGCTCAAGGCGCTGATCGCGGAGCAGAAAAAGGCCGATCTCGGCTCCGGCAACGGACGCCTGACCCAGACCGCCAGCGGCACGACGATCGATCTTTCCGAGGATTCCAACGCCGAGGCACGGGCCAATTTCGGCTTCTCGCTCCTGTCCGCGGCGAGCAGCGGCAGCGGTGCCCTCGGCGCTGCCGTGACGGCGGGAACGAAGGCGGACGTGGCCTTGAACTTCGCGCAGCAGCCCGCCGACGGTGCGCAGGTGCGGGTCGTGGTGCAGTTGACTGACGGCAGCCAGAGGACCCTCGACCTGACGGCCCGCGCCGAAGGAACGGCGGCCGCAGCGGGCACTTTCTCCATCGGCGCGACCAAGGAGGATACCGCCGCGAACCTGAAGGCGGCGCTCGGCGGCGCCGACATCGCCAGCGTTCAGAGCGCCAACCCACCGGGTGTGTCGGCGGCCTTCACCGGAGGACAGGCCGCCGCCGTGAAATTCTCGGTCGCCGCCAATCCCGCGGCGGGCGATACGCTCACGCTCAAGCTCGGCATGCATGACGGCACCACCCGAACCATCACCCTGACCGCCGCCGCCTCCGCCGATGCCACCTCGGCGACGACCTTCGCCATCGGCGCGACGCCGGCGGAGACGACGGCGAACCTCTCGCGCACCCTGTCCAACGCCCTCAAGCAGTCGGCGAGCACCGACCTCTCGGCGAGTTCGACCGCCCGGGCCTCGCTGAACTTCTTCGAGGGCTCACCGGCGGCGGGGCTGAGCCCGCGTCGGGTCGCGGCGGACGGAAACGGCTATGTCGAGACCGCGAGCGACAAGACGATGATCTGGTATCGGGGCGATACCTCGGCCGATCCGCGCGGGACGGCGGCGGTGCAGGTCGGCACGAGCCGGACGGTAGAGATCGGCGCCCAGGCCAACGAGGAAGCGATCCGCCGCACGATGGCGGGAATCGCGGCGATGGCCGCCGAGAGCTTCACCAGCACCGGCGAGACGGTGGATACCGAGCGCTTCCGAGCCCTCTCCAACCGGGCCGGCAATCTGCTCATGGCCGGTGATGGCCAGCAGAGCCTGGAGGAACTCGGCACCGATTTCGGTCTGGCGGCCAGCAGCATGAACAATGCCAAATCCGTCGCCAATGCCACCAAGGCGACGCTGGAATCCTCCCTCGACGGGGTCGATACGGTCTCGACGGAGGAGGTCGCGGCCAAGCTCCTCAGCCTGCAGACGCAGTTGCAGGCCAGCTACAAGGTCACCTCGATCCTCTCCGAGATGAGCCTCGTCAACTACCTGCGCTGACCGCGCGCGCGACTGCCCCCCAAACGAAAACGGCCCGAGGGGTTTCCTCGGGCCGTGTCTCGCCTCTTACTCGGCGGCGTTCGGCGTATCCGCCGGCTCGGCCGGGGCCGCCTCGCCCTCGGCTTCCTTGTAGCGGGTCCGGCGGCGGCGCGGCTTGGCGGCAGGGGCTTCCTCGACGCCCGGAGCCGTCGGGGCCTCGCTGGCAGGGGCCGCCTGGCGCGGCTCCGGCGCGGGCCGAGGCGCCGGGGCCTCGGCTTCGACCGGGGCCGGGAGCGGCGCGGGGTTACGGGTCGCCGTCATCAGGAAAGCGGGCAGCGCCGACGGATCGGCGGCTTCCGCCACCTCGGCGTTACGTCCGCGGCCACGCCCGCGCCGGGGCGCCGGGCTGTCGGGCCGCACCGCCTCGGGACGGGCCTCCTGACGAGGCTCTTGGCGCAGTTCCTGACGGGGCGCCTCGGGCTGCTCGCCGCGATTGTTGTCGAAGCGGGCCGCGTCGCGAGGCTGCTCGCGGCGGCTGTCTTGACGGCCGTCCTGGCGGTTTTCTTGGCGGTTCTCCTGGCGGTTTTCTTGGCGGCCTTCCTGAGGCTGCTGGCCGAAATCCTGCCGATAATCCTGACGGCCCCGGTCCTGCCGGTAGTCCTGGCGCGGATAATCCTGCCGGTCGGACCGCTGATCGGAGCGCTGCTCCTGGCGATCCTGCCTCTCGGGACGGTCCTGGCGGTAATCCTGCCGAGGCTCGTTGCGGTTGTAATCCTGCCGGTTGCCCTCGAAACGCTGGCCCCGGTCATTGCCGCGATCGTTGCGGTCGCGTCCCTGGAAGCGCTGGTTCCGATCGTTGCGGTCGTTCCGATCGTTGCGCTGCTGGCGATTGTCGAAATCGTGGCGCTCGAACGGCTGCGGCTGCTGGGCCGGGTCGCCATACTCGTCGCCGCCATAGCCGTAACCCTGGCGGCCACCCTCGTTGCCGGCGCCCTGCCCCTGGACGCCCTCGTCGTCGCCTTCCTCGTCCTCGTCGAAGCCGTTCCGGGCATAACCCTGGGTGACTTGCGGACGACCAGGCTCCTGGGCGCTGGTGATGATCCGGAAGTAGTGTTCGCCGTGCTGGAAATAGTTCTCGGCCGCGATCGGATCGCCGCTCGCCAGGGCGTCACGCGCGAGCTGCGCGTACTTGTCGGCGATGTGCTGGGCGGTGCCGCGGATTTTGACGTCGGGACCGTTCGACTCGTAAGAACGCGTCAGCGGATTCGGACCCTTGGGCCGATTGCGACCCCGCATCCGTCGATTCTGGTTTGGTCTCATCGGCCTCGATTGACCCTCGTTACCTGTCGCTCAGCGTGACTGACAGCGCCGGAGCTTCGCTCACGGGTGTCGCGGGCCGGGCGGTACGTGCCACACGTCCTGGCGCTCGGAAGTCCGGGCACCCAAGCGTCTCGGCGCGACCGCACCCATCCCACGATGTTTGCCGTTCGTCCGGTGGCTGCGCTCGTTTCTGGCGCGCCGCGAGACATCCCTCGACTGTCAGGTTCGATCCCACCGAGCCTAGCCGCGACTGCCGGGCGCGTCCGCTCGATGGTGGGAAGACCGCCCGAGGCCGGAGGACACGGTCAAAACCGATCCTGCCGATACCGTTTAAAAGAGTGCCTCACGAACTTCCCGAACCTTGGGAACTCCCTTCGGCCGAGCCGGCACAGCGGGGAGCTTCGTGAGAGACGCTCAACGGGCCGTTGGCGGTCTGCATATCTAAGCTAGTGACTGGCGCCCTCGACAACAAGCATTTTTTCGTGTCGGAGGCGGTTTATGCCGAATTTGTATGGGTCCGGCGGCGCGTCACACCCCATTCCGGTCCCGTTCGCCCCTTCGAACCTTTACCTGCCGGCCAAGGATGGCCGAAGCGTGACGACCCGGTCCTTGCCGGCGAGATCCCGGCCGATGCTCACATCCGCAACCCCCATCTCCCCGGCGAGCGCCGTTAGGGCCGCGGCCTGATCGTAGCCGATCTCCAGCACGAGGGCGCCGCCCGGAGACAGCAGATCCGGCCGCCGGGCGAGGCCGAGCAGGATCGCCCGGTAGGCGTCGAGTCCGTCCGGGCCACCATCGAGGGCCGCCATCGGGTCGTGCAGGCGCACCTCGGTGTCGAGCGTCGCGATCACAGGGCCCGCGATATAGGGCGGGTTCGACACGATCAGGTCGAAGGGCCCGGCCAGCGCATCGAGCCAGGAGCCGCGCAGGAAGGTCGCCCGAGCCCCGACGCCGTTCCGCTCGGCATTCGCCCGCGCCACCCGCAGCGCACCCTCCGCCCGGTCGAGGCCGAGACCGAAGGCCCGAGGCCGTTCATGCAGGAGCGCCACCAGGATGCAGCCGGAGCCGGTGCCGAGATCGGCGAGCCGCAGCGGCCGATCCCGTTCGGGAAACAGGCGGAGTGCCGTTTCGACCACGCTTTCGGTGTCGGGCCGCGGCACCAGCGTCTCGGGGCCGAGGCTGAAGGGCAACCCCCAGAACTCCCAGGCGCCGAGGATCCGCGCCACGGGCTCCCCCGCAAGCCGCCGCTCGGCCGCCTGCCCGAGGCTCTGCGCCCCGGCCTCGCCGATAGGCTCTCGGCCGCGCAAGGTCAGGTCGAGGGGGGTGAGCGCCAGGGCATGCAGGGCGAGGAAGCGGGCATCCGAACGGGCATTCGGGAGGCCGGCCTGTTCCAGGAGCCGCATCAGGAGCCGCAGGGCGGCATCTCTGGAAGAGGTGGGCGTGAAATCGAGGCTCATGGCCGGCCTCGAAGCCCGCCTGCCGCCGAACCGCCGGGCGATCCCACCCTCATCCCGAGCTGCCGGCGCCCGGGCCTCCTGCGGAAGCCGGGGATTGTTTCGCGACCGCCGATGCGGCAGCTCGGGATGAGCAGGACCTGCGCCGGCCGCCGCCCTCTCACGCCATCCCCTCGGCGGCGAGCAGCTCCGCCTGATGCTCCGTCACCAGCGCGTCGATCACCTCGTCGAGCGCCGGCCCGGCCATGACCTCCTCCAGCTTGTAGAGGGTCAGGTTGATGCGGTGGTCGGTGACGCGGCTTTGCGGGAAATTGTAGGTGCGGATGCGCTCCGAGCGGTCGCCGGAACCGACCTGCGCCTTGCGGTCGGCGGCGCGGGCCGAATCCTTGGCGCTGCGCTCGGCATCGAACAGCCGCGCCCGCAGCAGGGCCATCGCCCGGGCGCGGTTCTTGTGCTGGGAGCGCTCCTCCTGCACGAACACCACCACGCCGGTCGGGAGATGGGTGATGCGGATCGCCGATTCCGTCTTGTTGACGTGCTGGCCGCCGGCTCCCTGCGCCCGCATGGTGTCGATCTTCAGGTCGGCCTCGTTGATGACGACATCGACCTCCTCGGCCTCCGGCAGCACCGCCACCGTGGCGGCGGAAGTGTGGATGCGCCCCTGGGTCTCGGTGTCGGGCACGCGCTGGACCCGGTGCGCGCCGCTCTCGAACTTGAGCCGCGAGAACACGCTGCGGCCCTTCACCTCGGCCACGACCTCGCGATAACCGCCGACGGTGCCCTCGCTCTCCGAGATCACCTCGACCCGCCAGCCCTTCGACTCGGCGTATTTCGCGTACATGCGGAACAGGTCGCCCGCGAACAGGGCCGCCTCGTCGCCGCCGGTCCCGGCGCGAATTTCGAGGATGGCGCTCTTCTCGTCGGCCGCGTCCTTGGGCAGCAGCATCAGCTGCAGGGCGCGGTGGGCCCGCTCCAGGGCCTCCTCGGCGTCGGGCTTCTCCTCGGCCGCCAGCGCCCGCATCTCGGGGTCGCCCCCCGGCTCGTCGATCAGCGCCCGGATACCGGCGAGGTTGGCCTCCGCCGCCCGGTAATCGTGAATCGCGGCCACGACCCCGTCGAGCTCCGACAATTCGCGGGAGAGCTGCACGATGCTCTCGGCCTCGGCGGAGCCGTCGGCGAGCTGCGCCGTGACGATCTCGTGCCGGGCCAGAATGGCGTCGAGGCGATCGGAAGGAATGGGGGTCATCGCCCTGAAGGTACTCGCAACGGATCTGACGAAGTGACGGGTTGAGGTTGAATCATCCGACTGTGCCGGGTGGCCTGTCAGATAGGCACACCGTGGCTCTTGGCGTAGGCGGCGAGGGCGGGCCGGATCGAGACTCCGTCGGAGACCCGGGTCAGCTCGGACTCGATCAGCGCCGCGACCTCCCCGGCATCGGCGGAGAGCACCATCGCCTTGACCGGACCGATCGCGGCCGGCGACATCGAGAAATCGCGGAAGCCGAGGCCGATCAGGGCCAGCGCCTCAAGGGGGCGGCCGCCGATCTCGCCGCAGACAGTGGCCGGGCAGCCCTGCGCGGCCGAACGCTCGGCGATCAGGCGGAAGGCGCGCATCGCCGCCCCGCACAGGGGATCGAAGCGGTTGGCCACCCGCCGGTTCTCCCGGTCGACCGCGAACAGGAACTGCATCAAGTCGTTGGAGCCGACCGAGAGGAAATCCGCCTCGCGGGCGATCTCGTCGATCTGGAACAGCAGCGAGGGCACCTCGACCATGGCGCCGAGCCGGCAATCGCTCGGCAGGGCATAGCCGTGGCGGCGCAGATGCGCCTTCTCGCGCTCGACGATGTCGCGGGCGCGGGTAAACTCCTCGACGGTGGCGACCATCGGGAACATGATCTTGATCGGACGCCCGGCCGCCGCCTTAAGCAGCGCGCGCAGCTGCACCCGCAGCAGCGCCGGCCGGTCGAGGCCGATGCGGATCGCCCGCCAGCCGAGAGCCGGGTTCTCCTCCTCGAGGGCGGGCATGTAGGGGAGGATCTTGTCGCCGCCGATGTCGAGGGTGCGGATCGTGACCGGCAGCTCTCCGGTCGCGGCGAACACCGCCTCGTAGAGCATCTGCTGCTCCGCCGCCGAGGGCATCCGCTCGGCGATCATGAATTGCAGCTCGGTGCGGAACAGGCCGACACCCTCCGCACCGGTCTCGTTCAGGTGCGTCAGGTCGACGAGCAGACCCGCATTGAGATGCAGGCCGATCTTCACGCCGTCCTTGGTGACGGCGGGCACCTCGCGCAGGGCGCGGTACTGCTCCTGCCGCCGGGCACGCAGCCGCACCATCTCGGCATAGGAGGCTTCGACCTCCGGCGTCGGCCGGATCTGCACCTCGCCGGAGAGGCCGTCGACGATGATAGCGTCGCCCGAATCGCACAGGCCGGTGGCGTTGGCGATCTCGCCGACCGCCGGGATGCCGAGCGCCCGGGCGACGATGGCGATGTGGCTGGTCGGCCCGCCCTCCTCCAGCACCACGCCGCGCAGGCGCGCCCGGTCGTAGTCGAGAAGCGCGGCCGGTCCCATCGAGCGGGCGACCAGGATCGCGTTCTCCGGCAGGCCGTCGCCGCCCTGCCCTTCCTGGCCGACCAAGCGGCGCAGCAGGCGGTTGGCGAGGTCGTCGAGGTCGTGCAGCCGGTCGCGCAGGTAAGGATCGCTCTGGCGCAGCATCCGGGCGCGGTTGTCCGACTGCACCCGCTCGACCGCCGCCTCGGCGGTCAGGCCCGACTGGACGGCCTCGCGCATCCGGCGCAACCAGCCCTTGTCATGGGCGAACATGCGCACGGTCTCGAGGATCTCGCGGGACTCGCCCGAGCCGATCCCGTCGCCCCGCTCCACCAGTTCGTCGATGGCCGAGCGCACATCCTCGATCGCCGATTCCAGCCGCTCGACCTCGCGATCGACATTCTCGGCGATCAGCGTCTTCACGACGATGCGCGGCTCGTGGAGCACGACATGGCCGAGGCCGATCCCGTCGGCCAGAGCCACGCCGCGCTGGCTCACCGGACGGCGCGCGGCAGAGCCGGCTCCGGGCGCCAGCGCCTGCAACTCGCCCGAGGCGATCAGCTCCGCCAGCACCATCGCCGTGGTCTGGAGCGCCTCGATCTCCTCCTCGGAATAGACCCGGTAAGTCTTGTTCTGGACGACCAGCACGCCGAGCGTGTTGCCGGCTCGCAGCAGCGGCACGCCGAGGAAGGCGTGATAGATCTCCTCGCCCGTCTCCGGCCGGTAGGAGAAGGCGGGGTGCGATTGCGCGTCGGAGAGCGCCAGCGGCTCGGCGGTCTTGGCGATCAGGCCGACGAGGCCCTCGTCGGCCCGCAGCCGGGTCAGGTGCACGGCGGCGCGATTGAGGCCTTCGGTCGCGAACAATTCGAGGGTGTTGTCGTCGCGCACGACATAGACCGAGCACACCTCGGCGATCACGTTCGCCGCGATGAGGACGACGATCCGGTCGAGACGCTGCTGCGGGCTGACCGGCTCCGCCATGGCTTCGCGGAGCCGGCGCAGCAGCAGGCGCGGGCCTCCGGGCGCAGCGGGCATCGTGTCGTCAATCCGGGTCGGCCGACGCAACCCTGACCTGTAGGTCAGGGATTGACGCCGACGGGAACGGTCAGGCCTGGTCGAGGCCGTATAGCGAGTGGAGCGTGCGAACGGCAAGCTCCGTGTAGGCCGCGTCGATGAGCACCGAGAACTTGATCTCGGAGGTGGTGATGGCCCGGATGTTGATACCCTTCTGCGCCAGCGCCCGGAAGGCCTTGGCTGCAACGCCCGCATGCGAGCGCATGCCGACACCGATGGCCGAGACCTTGACCACGTCGGTGGCGCCCTCGATCTGGCCGAACTGGATCGTGTCGCGCTGGGCGTCGAGGATGGCGCGGGAGCGCTCGTAATCCGCCGCCGGCACGGTGAAGGTCATGTCGGTGGTCAATTGGTCGCCGGACACGGTCTGGATGATCATGTCGACGTTGATGTTGGCATCCGCCAGCGGGCCGAAGATCGCCGCGGCGATGCCGGGGCTGTCCTTCACGGCGCGCAGCGTGATCTGGGCCTCGTCCTTCGAGAAGGCGATGCCGGTGATGATCTGCTGTTCCACGATTTGGTCCTCGTCGCAGATGAGGGTGCCCGGCCGCGCGGCATCGGGGGGATCGAAGGAGGAGCGCACCGTGGTCGGCACCCGGTGCACCATGGCGAGCTCGACGGAGCGCACCTGGAGCACCTTGGCGCCGAGGGAGGCCATCTCCAGCATCTCCTCGAAGGTCACGCGCTCCATGCGCTGGGCCTTGGGCACCACGCGGGGATCGGTGGTGTAGACCCCGTCCACGTCGGTGTAGATGTCGCAGCGCTCCGCGCCGATGGCGGCGGCGATCGCCACGGCCGAGGTATCCGAGCCGCCGCGCCCGAGGGTCGCGATCCGACCGGTCTCGGCATTCACCCCCTGGAAGCCGGAGATCACCGCCACCTCGCCGCGCTTGAAGCTCTCGTCGAGATTCGTCGGGTCGATGCCCTCGATCCGGGCCGAGCCGTGGGCGTCGGAGGTGTGGATCGGGATCTGCCAACCCTGCCAGGAGCGGGCCTTGATGCCGTCCTTGTTGAGGGCGATGGCCAGGAGGCCCGAGGTCACCTGCTCGCCGGAGGCCACGACGGTGTCGTATTCCGCCGCGGCGTAGAGCGGGTCGGCATCCTTGACCCAGGCGACCAGCTCGTTGGTCTTGCCGGACATCGCCGAGACCACGACCGCCACCTCGTAGCCGGCCGCGACCTCGCGGGCGACGTGGCGCGCCACGTTGCGGATGCGGTCGACGTTGGCGACGGAGGTGCCGCCGAATTTCATCACCAAACGGGGCATGTCGCGTCCGGTCTGCTCTTCATGTCTCCACGGCGCCGGCAGGAAAATAACACGGCGCGGCTGTACCGGGGATGCGCCCGGCGGGTACAAGGGCCCCCCGGCCGTGTCAATCGGACGGGCGACAGGTTGAAACGATACGAAAGAGAACCGGATGACGAGCGCCTCGATCGACCGGGACGAAGTGGCGCGCTTCGATGCGCTGGCCGCGCGCTGGTGGGACGAGCGCGGGCCGATGGCGGTTCTGCACAAGTTCAACCCGGTCCGGGTCGGCTATATCCGCGACGAGGTCTGCCGGGTCTTCGGCCGCGACCCGGCCGCGCCGTTCCCGCTGGAGGGCTTGAGCGTCATCGATATCGGCTGCGGCGGCGGCGTGCTGTCCGAGCCCCTGGCCCGTCTCGGAGCCTCGGTGACCGGGCTCGACCCCGCCCCCGGCAATGTCGTGGCCGCCCGCGCCCATGCGGAGGCGGAGGGGCTCGCCATCGATTACCGCGACGAGACCATCGAGGCCGTGGCGGCGCGGGGCGAACGATTCGACGTGGTGCTCGCCATGGAGGTGGTGGAGCATGTGGCCGACCGCGCCGGTTTCCTGCGGGCGGCCTGCCGGACCGTGAAGCCCGACGGGTTCCTGTTCGCCGCGACCATCAACCGGACGATGCGCTCCTTCGCGCTCGCCATCGTCGGCGCCGAATACGTGCTGCGCTGGCTGCCGCGCGGCACGCACGATTGGGAGAAATTCGTGACCCCGCGGGAATTGGCCGCCGATATCGCGGCGGGCGGGCTCACCGTCACCGACACGACCGGCGTGGTCTACAATCCACTCGGCGACTCCTGGCGGGCGAGCCGCGACACGGGGGTGAATTACATGGTCACCGCGCATCGCCCCGCTTCCGCGACCTGAACGAACCGGACCGGCATCCGTTGACGGGTCTCCCCAGGAAGCGGAGACCGCAGCGATGCTCGAGAAACTGCCCCACGCCGTGGGCGAAGCCCTGTCCGGCATCAGGGCCGGCGCGGAGAAGGCCGCCTTCCACACGGTCGCGGCGCGGGCGCCGGCGGTGCTCCGCGTCACCAGCGGCGCCTTCGCCGATGGCGCGGCGATCCCGGCCCGCTTCACCGCCGATGGCGAGGGCCTGTCGCCGCCGCTCGCCGTCGCCGGCCTGCCGGAGGAGACCGCGGCGCTCGTGCTGCTCGTGGAGGATCCCGATGCGCCCTCCCCTCACCCCCTCGTCCACTTGATCGCCTGGAACCTGCGGCCGGGCGACCGAGCCTTCGCCGAGGGCGATTTCGCGAGCCCGGCGGGCGAGGGCTCCCGGCACGATCTCGGCCGCAACTCGTTCCTGAAGGATGGGTGGCTCCCGCCGGACCCGCCGACCGGGCACGGCCCCCACCATTACCTGTTCCAGGCCTTCGCCCTGTCCCGCCCCCTGGATCTGCCGGCCTCGCCGGGGCGCGGCGCATTCCTCGACGCCCTCGACGGCCCCATCATCGCCAAGGGTCTTCTGACAGGGATCTACGAACGGGCCTGAAACCCGCCGCTTCCGAAGAGACCCGCCCCGTCCCGCGGGGCCGCGAGCCGGCCTCGGCGGAAAGACGCGCGGCGGGCCGGCTCAAGCTCGGCCGGGGCATTGCCCGCTCGCCCGGATGGCGTATCAGGTCGCCCCGGACAGACGGACAGCCTTCGATGACATCTCTCCCGGACGGGCCGCGCGCGCGCTCGAAGATCGCGACGATCCTGCGCGTCACCAGCGGCAATTTCCTGGAGATGTTCGACTTCTTCCTGTTCGGCTTCTACGCCCCCTACATCTCGAAGGCGTTCTTCCCGTCGAACGACGGCTACGCCTCGCTGATGCTCACCTTCGCCACCTTCGGCGCGGGCTTCCTGATGCGGCCGCTCGGGGCGATCCTGCTCGGCGCCTATGTCGACCGGATCGGGCGACGGAAGGGCCTCATCGTCACCCTGGGGATCATGGCGGCGGGGACGCTCCTGATCGCCTTCGTGCCGGGCTACGGGACGATCGGTACCGCCGCGCCGCTGCTCGTGCTGGTGGGCCGCCTGCTCCAGGGCTTCTCGGCGGGCGTCGAACTCGGCGGCGTTTCGGTCTATCTCGCCGAAATGGCCACGCCGGGCCGCAAGGGCTTCTTCGTCTCCTGGCAATCCGGCAGCCAGCAGGTCGCCGTGATGGCGGCGGCGCTGATCGGCTACGGGCTGAACCATACCCTGACGCCGGGGCAGATGGACGATTGGGGCTGGCGCGTCCCGTTCCTGATCGGCTGCGCCATCGTGCCGTTCCTGTTCTACATCCGCCGCTCGCTGGAGGAGACGCAGGAATTCCTGCACCGTAAGGTCCGGCCCGGCACCCGCGAGATCTTCGCCTCCCTCGGCCGCAACTGGGCCATCGTCGGCCTCGGCATGCTGCTCGTGGCGATGACCACGGTCTCGTTCTACACGATCACCGTCTACACCCCGACCTTCGGCAAGGCGGTGCTCAAGCTGTCCGACACCGACAGCCTGCTCGTGACCTTCTGCACCGCCCTGTCGAACCTGATCTGGCTGCCGGTGATGGGCGCCCTGTCCGACCGGATCGGCCGCAAGCCGCTGCTGATCACGTTCTCGGGCCTCACCCTGCTCACCGCCTATCCAGCCCTGTCCTGGCTCGTCGGCCATGTCTCCCTGAGCCACATGCTGATCGTGCTGCTGTGGCTCTCCTTCCTCTACGGCAGCTATAACGGCGCCATGGTGGTGGCCCTGACCGAACTGGTTCCGGCCTCGGTGCGCACCGCCGGCTTCTCCCTCGCCTATTCCCTCGCCACCGCCTTCTTCGGCGGCTTCACGCCCCTGATCTCGACATGGCTGATCGAGCGGACCGGGGATCAGGCCGCCCCCGGCCTGTGGATGGCCTTCGGCGGCGCCTGCGGCCTCGCCGCCACGCTGCTGATCTACCGCCGGGCTCACCGGGAGGCCCGGCCGGCGGTCGCGCCCTAAGTCCGGCTTGAACCGGCGCCTTCGGACGGCGATGCTCGCCGGCACAACATCGGCGGCCGAGCCCCTATCTCGCGCCGGAAACGGGACGGAAAGCGCAAGACGATGAAAGCCCTGGTGTGCAGCCGGCTCGGCGGGCCGGAGGATCTCGCGGTGGAGACCCTGCCCGATCCCGTGGCGGGGCCCGGCGAGGCGCTGGTGCGGGTGCGGGTCGCGGCGCTGAACTTCTTCGACACGCTCATCATCGCCGGCCGCTATCAGGTGAAGCCGGAGCTACCGTTCTCGCCCGGCGGCGAGGCCTGCGGCGTGATCGAGGCGCTGGGGCCGGGCGCGGAGGGCTTCTCCGTCGGCGACCGGGTGATGGTCCATGTCAGCCACGGCACCGCCCGCGAGCGGATCGCGGTTCCGGTCCGGCGCCTCGCCCGGGTGCCGGATTCCGTCTCCGACGAGACCGCCGCCGGGCTTTCGATCACCTACGGCACCACGCTCCACGCCCTGCGGGACCGCGCCCGGATCAAACCCGGCGAAACCCTGGTGGTGCTCGGCGCCTCCGGCGGCGTCGGGCTCGCGGCGGTGGAACTCGGCAAGCTGCTGGGCGCGCGGGTCATCGCCTGCGCCTCCTCCCCCGCGAAGCTGGAGACCGCCCGCGCCCACGGCGCCGACGACCTCGTCGATTATCAGGCGAACAACCTGCGCGAGGAGTTGCGCCGGCTCACCGGCGAAACCGGCGCGGATGTCGTCTACGACGCGGTCGGCGGGGATCTCGCCGAGCCCACCATGCGCTCGCTCGGCTGGAAAGGCCGCTATCTCGTGATCGGCTTCGCCGCCGGCGAAATCCCGAAATTTCCCCTCAACGTCATCATGCTCAAGGGCATCGACATCCAGGGCGTCCACTGGGGCGCCTTCGTCGAGCGCGAGCCGGAGGCGCATGGGGCGAACCAAGCGCAGCTCCTCGCCTGGGCAGCGGAGGGCCGGCTGACCGTGAAGGTGCACGGGATCTACCCCCTCGACGCCTACGAGGAGGCGCTGGGCATCCTCAAGCGGCGTGAGGCGGTGGGGAAGGTGCTGCTGCAGGTCGGCGCTTAAGCTCGGCGCCGCGCCGGGATCAGCCCTGGCGGGCCAAGGCCGCGGCGATCCGGGCCGCTCCGAGACCGGTGCCGGCGCCCACGGCGTGGCGCCGGTCCAGGGCGATGGTCCCACGATGGCTGGCATGGGTGATGGCGATGGCGAGCGCATCCGCCGCGTCGGCGAGCTTGAACTCCGCCTTCGGCAGGAGGAACCGCACCATCGCCTGGATCTGGACCTTCTCCGCGTGACCGGAGCCGGCCACCGTCTTCTTCACGAGGTTGGCGGCGTATTCCGCGACGGGCAGCCCGGCCAGGGCCGGCACCAGCAGGGCCACGGCGCGGGCATGGCCGAGCTTGAGCGTGGCCTGGGCGTCCTTGTTGACGAAGGTCTCCTCGACCGAAACCTCATCGGGCGCATAGGTGCCGACGATGCGGGTGAGGCCCTCGTGCAGTTCCCGCAGGCGCAAGGCCAGGGGCAGGTCGCCATCGGAGGTGACGACGCCGCAGGCGAGATAGGACAGCTTGGTGCCCCGCGCCGTGATCAGCCCCCAGCCGGTGCGGCGAAGGCCGGGATCGATGCCGAGGATACGGACGTCGCTCGTCATGGCCCTGAGCCTTCCTCACGCGCGCCCGCCACGTCGGACGCCGCTTCGCTGAGCGGGCAGACTCGAAACGAGACCTGCCCGGCGGATCCGGCTTCATACGGCACATATCGTGAACGGAGCGTTGCGGCAAACCCACACCCGCGCCGCGCGCTCATTGCAGCTTGAACTCACCCTCGAGCCGGAGGGCGACCTCATCCCCCAAGAGCGGAAGGAACGCGTTCACGCCGAACTCCGAACGCTTGATCACGACCCAGCCGTCGAAGCCCACCGAATAGGCCTTGTCGACCGGGTTGACGCCCGCTTGGTTGAAAGTGGCATCGAACGAGACCGGCTTCGATACGCCGCGCAGGGTCAGGGTGCCGTTGACGCGGGCGGTGGTCGGGCTGGTGGGATCGACCGAGGTGCTGACGAAGGTCGCCTGCGGGAATTTCTCGACGTCGAGGAAATCGGGCTGCTTGAGATGGGCGTTGAGCGTGTCGTTGAGCCCGTTGACGCTGCCGGTTCCGATCGTCACGGACAGGGTGCTCTTGCCCGGCTCCTTGGGGTCGAGCACCAGCTCGCCCGAGACATCGGTGAACTGGCCGTAATAGGTCGAGAAGCCGAGATGGCTGATCGACCACGTGATCTTGCCGTGGGCCGGATCGAGCCGGTAGCGCCCGGCCTTGACCTGACCGGGATCCTTGGTGAAGGCCGGGGCGGCCTCCTGGGCGCGGGCGCCGCCTGGCCCGGTGAGGATCAGCCCCGCCGAGAGGAAGGTCGCGAGGAGGGTGGCGAGCGTGCGCTTCATGCGGTCACCTTGTCGGTTGGGCCACCACGACGGATATGGCGTAACGCCAAGCGCGGCAACGGACCGATGCGCCCGCGCGGCGCTTGAGCGCAATCGAACTCCGCTCTCCCCAGAGGGATCGGTCGGCGTTCGCATGAGGATCGGCACGCTCAGATGATCGGCAAGCTCAAGGGCCTGGTGGATTCCTACGGCGAGGATTTCGTGATCCTCGACGTGAACGGCGTCGGCTACGTCGTGCATTGCTCCGCCCGCACCCTGCAGCGCCTGCCGAAGCCCGGCGAGGCCACGGACCTCGCCATCGAGACGCATGTGCGCGAGGACATGATCCGCCTCTACGGCTTTCGCTCGGATGCGGAGCGGGAATGGTTCCGCCTGCTCCAGACGGTGCAGGGGGTCGGCACACGGGTGGCGCTCGGAGTGCTCTCGGTATTGGAACCGGAGGCCCTCGCCACTGCCATCGCCACCGGCGACAAGGGCGCCATTGCCCGCGCCCCCGGCGTCGGCCCGCGTCTGGCCGCGCGCCTCGTGGCGGAGCTGAAGGACAAGGCCCCCGCCTTCGCTCCCATCGATCCGGCCCTGGTGGCGCTCACCGGCGCGGTCGAGGACAAGACCGCGCCCCAGCCTGTCGCGGACGCGATCTCGGCCCTGGTCAATCTGGGTTATCCCCAGGTCCAGGCCTCCGCCGCCATCGCCGCCGCCCTGAAGGGGGCGGGTGAGAGCGCCGGGACGCTGGAGGCGAAGACGCTGATCCGGCTCGGGCTGCGGGAGCTCGCCCGGTAGAAGCGGCCTCAGCCACCCTCGTCGAAGGGCGGTGGCTGCAGCCTCTGCCAAGCGGAGGCGATCCGCTCCGGCTTCACCCCGAGCGCCTCGGCGCAGGCGAGCAGAGCCGGCTCATCGCTCATCACATGGTCGAGGACGGCGCCCAGGAAACCGGGATCGTTCACGCTTTCGCGCAGGCTTCCGGGCTCCAGGCCGCTGGCGGCGACGAACCGGTACAGCCGGTTCTCGTCCGCCACCAGCCATCCCAGCACCTCGACGGCGAGCCGTTCGCTCGCCGCATCGCTATGATCAAGTTTGCGTTTCATCAACGAGTAGCAATCTAAGAGAGGACGAAGGCAGGGCCACGGAGTGGAACGCCATCGCGACCGCGCCGGAGCAGGTCATGAAGAAAACCGTTCTTATCGTTGAAGACAACGAGCTGAACATGAAGCTCTTCAACGACCTGCTGGAGGCGCACGGCTACGCGACCCTCAAGACCGCCAATGGCATCGAAGCCATCGAACTCGCCCGCGCGCACCATCCCGACCTAATCCTGATGGACATCCAGCTGCCCGAGGTTTCGGGGCTGGAGGTGACGAAGTGGCTCAAGGACGACGACGACCTGCGTGACATTCCGGTGATCGCCATCACTGCTTTCGCCATGAAAGGCGACGAGGAACGAATTCGTGAAGGCGGTTGCGAGGCCTATCTCTCGAAACCCATCTCGGTCGCGAAGTTTTTGGCAACTGTCCGCAAGTATATTGGCGACGAAGGCGTTTCCTGAGGACCATTCGGCCTGGACGCCCTGCGGCCCCCCGGTCGCGGATCGGAGGAACGATGTCCGCTCGCGTACTGGTCGTGGACGATCTCCATCACAACGTCAGGCTCCTCGAAACAAAGCTCTCCCTGGAATATTTCGACGTCTCCGTGGCGATGAACGGGCCCGATGCCCTGGCGATCTGTGAGAAGGGCGGCTGCGATCTCGTCCTCCTCGACGTGATGATGCCGGGCATGGATGGCTTCGAGGTCTGTCGGCGCCTGAAATCGAATCCCGATACCGCCCATCTGCCGGTGGTGATCGTCACCGCCCTCGATCAGCCTGCGGACCGGCTGCGGGGCCTCGAGGCGGGAGCCGACGACTTCCTCACCAAACCCATCGACGACACCGCGCTGATGACGCGGGTTCGCAGCCTGTTGCGGCTCAAAGCGGTGACCGACGAACTCCGCTCGCGCGCGCTCGCGGTCCGCGAGATCGGCGGCACCGATCCCCTGGCACTCGCCGCCGCCGATACCGGGGACGGGGCGCGCATCCTTCTCGTGGAGGACCGGCCGAGCGCCATCGATCGCATCGGCACGGCGCTGGCGCGCAAGCATGACGTCACCGTCGAGACCGATCCGCAGCAGGCCCTGGTCAAGGCACCGGAGGGAGCCTTCGACCTCGCCGTCGTCAGCCTGGATCTCGAGGGCCATGACGGCCTGCGCCTGTGCAGCCAGCTCCGCTCCGTCGAGCGGACCCGCAACATGGCGCTGATCATGATCGGCGAGGCGCATGACAAGGCGCGGATCACCCGCGGGCTCGATTTCGGCGTCAACGACTACCTGCTGCGTCCGGTCGACCGCAACGAGCTGGTCGCCCGGGTGCGCACTCAGGTGCGTCGGCGGCGTTTCTCCGAGACCCTGCGGCGGGCGCTCCAGACCTCCATGGAACTCGCGATCACCGACGAGCTGACCGGACTCCACAACCGCCGCTATCTCGATCGGAACATGGGACCGATCTTCTACGAGGCCGCCCGGCACCAGAAGGGCCTCGCCTGCCTCCTGCTCGACATCGACCGCTTCAAATCGATCAACGACACCTATGGTCACGAGGCGGGCGACGAGGTGCTGCGCGCCTTCGCCGAACGCGTCCGCCAATATGTGCGGCCGGTGGACATCCTCGCCCGCTACGGCGGAGAGGAGATCGTGATGGTGGTGCCGGGGGTGGAGCTTCCCGACGCGCGCGCCATCGCCGAACGGATCCGCGAGCGCATCGAGGCATCCCCCTTCCCGGTCAGGGGCGGAACCCAGGATATCGATGTCACCGTTTCGGTGGGGGTCTCGGTGCGACGGGCGACCGATACCGGCCCCGCCGACATCATCAAGCGGGCGGACGACGCCCTCTACCGGGCCAAGTCCTCCGGCCGGAACCGGGTCGAGGCGGCCGCGGCCTGAGCCGACGGTCCTTCGGCCTCAGCCTGGGCCTCCCTCCGCCACCGGATCGGGCACGGGCCCGGACAGGCCCAGAAGCCGCGCGATCTCGTCGCCCTCGCTCCCGCCCAGCAGGTCCGCCAGCGTGGTACGGTCGAGCACCGCGAGGAAGGCCGCCAAAGCCTCGCCGAGAACACGCCGCAGGCGGCAGGGTGCGGTGATCGCGCAGCCCACCCCCGCGAAACAATCGACCAGGGCGAGATCGTCCTCGGTCTGACGGACCACGGCTCCGACCACGATCTCCGCCGGCGCCTTGGCGAGGCGCAGGCCTCCGCCGCGACCGCGGATGGTCTGGATCAGACCGAGCCGTCCGAGTTGATGCACCACCTTGGTGAGGTGGCTTTCCGAGATTCCATAGGCGGCCGCGATCTCGGCGATCGAGCTCTGCCGGGGCTCGCGCAGCCCGACATAGATGAGCGTCCGCAGGGCGTAGTCGGTGTAGCGGGTCAGGCGCATGACGGTTCCGGGCGAGTCATAAGGTATATTTCAATTGCATCTTTTCCAGAGCCGAGCTAAAAGGTTCATGTCAGATGAACCTTTGGATCTGCCGATGCCCGCGCCTCTCTCGCCCCGCACCATCGCCGTCGTCAAAGCGACCGTTCCGGCCCTCGAAACCCATGGGCTCACGATCACCCGGCGCATGTATGAGCGCCTGTTCCAGAATGCGGACATTCGCGATCTCTTCAACCAGTCGCATCACGGCGAGACCGGCTCACAGCCGAAGGCCCTCGCCCTGGCGGTGCTGGCCTATGCCCGCAACATCGACAATCTCGGCGTCCTCACCGGCGCCGTCGAGCGCATCGCCCAAAAGCATGTCGCGCTCAACATCCTGCCGGAGCATTATTCCTTCGTGGCCGATGCCCTGATCGGCGCGATCCAGGACGTGCTCGGCGAGGCGGCGACGCCCGAGATCGTCGAAGCCTGGGGCGAGGCATACTGGTTCCTGGCGGAATTGCTGATCGGCCGGGAGGCGACGATCTACCGTGACCTCGCCGCCAAGTCCGGCGGCTGGAACGGCTGGCGCGATTTCGTGGTGGAGAGCGTCACGCCGGAAAGCGAGATCATCCGCTCCTTCGTCCTCGTTCCGGCCGATGGCGGCCCGGTGCTGCGGCATGAGCCGGGTCAGTATCTCGGCTTCCTGCTGGATCTGCCGGGTCGCGGCGTGCTGAAGCGGAACTACTCGATCTCCTGCGCCCCCAACGACCGCGCCTACCGCATCACCGTCAAGCGGGAGGCCAAGACGGAGCATCCCGCCGGCCTCGTCTCGAACTGGCTGCACGATGCGGCCACCTCCGGAACCGTCCTGAAGGTCGCGGCCCCGGCAGGTGACTTCTTCCTCGACCGGTCGAGCGATGCGCCGGTGGTTCTCGTCAGCGGCGGTGTCGGCCTGACGCCGATGGTGAGCATGCTGGAGAGCATCGCCCAGACCACACCCGAGCGCGCGACCTGGTTCATCCACAGTGCCCTGAACGGCCGGGTGCATGCCCTCGGCGACCATGTCCGCAGCCTCGTGGCGAACCGGGAGAATCTGCGGGCGCAAACCTTCTATACGACGCCGGAAGCAGAGGACCGTGCCGGCGAGACCTACGACAACGCGGGCCTGATCACGGCGGACTGGCTCGTGGCCAACACCCCGTCGGAGCAGGCCACCTATTATCTCTGCGGCCCGAAGCCGTTCCTGGCCGCCCTCGTCAACGGCCTGATCCAGGCCGGCGTCCCGGCGGAACGGGTGCGGTTCGAGTTCTTCGGCCCGGCCGACGAGCTTCTCGAACAGCCGAGACAGGCGGCCTGACGCAGAAATGAAGACCCGGAGGGAACCTATCCCGCCCCCGGATCGGTCTCGTCGCCCTGTGCCGGGACGCCCGGCTTGCCCTCGGTCTTCTCGCTCGGATCCTTGACCGCATCGGGGGCGCTGTTGGCGGGTTTCTGCCCGCTTTCGCGCTCCCGAGGCTTCCGCTGATCGTCCTCCGCCGGCCTGTCCATCTCGCCCCTCCTCGGAACCCGTCAGGAATGTTTCGCCGAATTCTTGGCTCGCTCCGGCTCACCGGCCACGGGCCGACCCTCCTGCGGGCCGGACGACGCCATGCGATCGGAATGGCCGCCGGATGAGCCGCCGAGGGCGGGCGGCGTCTGCCCCGCCTGCCCCTTGTGACCACCCGTGCCCCATTCACCGCGCCGCTCGTCATCCGAGCGCCCGCCCGAGCCCTGGGAAGTGATGGCCGCCTGCTCGGCGGTCTGGTGGCCTCCCCCCGCCGGATGGGGACCGCGCGAGCCGACGGCCTCGTCGGGCTTGCGCGTGCCGGTATTGCTCAGATCCTCGTCGGGGCGGTTCTCATTGCCCATGGCGCGGCGCCTCCTCCTGCCCGACGGCGGCGGTGGCGCGCTCGATCGCCTCCTGCGCCGTGTCGTCGGGAGCGGCCCGCGAAGGGGACGTCGACGGGTCGGAGATCCGGCGCAGGTTCTCCTTGGGCGTCTCGGCCTCGGTCTGATCGACGGCGTCCTGGCGCGGCAGACCGGAGGCGATGCGCGCCGCTTCGGCCTGGCCCTCAGGATCGCTCTTCAGATCCGCTTGGGTCCGGGATGGAATGCCGACATCGAGGGGCGACGCGGTGCCGAGATCCTGGCCGTTGCGGTCCGCGTCAGCGCTGAATTCCTTCAGCGACGGCCGGGAGCGGGTGTTGTCCGTCATAGCGTCCTCCTGATCTGACCGGGACAACCGCCCGGAGCCGGAGGAGTTGCGGCGCGGGCCCGCGACGGACCCGCGCCGGCCTTTCGGTTTAGCCGATGCCCTCGAACAGCACCGAGGAGATGTAACGCTCGGCGAAGGAGCAGGCGACGGTGACGATGCGCTTGCCCTGGAATTCCGGCCGACCGGCCAGTTCCAGCGCCGCGGCGACGTTGCCGCCGGTCGAGATGCCGCCGGGGATGCCCTCGTACTTGGCGAGGTCGCGGGCGGTGTCGATCGCCTGCTGGTTCGTCACCTTGAGCACGCCGTCGAGCACGTCGGTGTGCAGGTTGTCGGGGATGAAGCCCGCGCCGATGCCCTGGATCTTGTGGGGACCGGGCTGGCCGCCGGAGATCACCGGGCTGTCCACTGGCTCCACCGCGAACACTTTGAGGTTCGGCAGCCGGGGCTTCAGCACCTCGCCGACGCCCGTCACCGTACCGCCGGTGCCCACGCCCGCGACGAAGGCGTCCAACTGACCCTGCGTGTCGTTCCAGATCTCCTCCGCGGTGGTCTTGCGGTGGATCTCAGGGTTGGCCGGGTTCGAGAATTGCTGCGGCATCACCGCGCCGTCGATCTCGCGCAGCAGCTCCTCCGCACGGGCGATGGCCCCCTTCATGCCCTGGGCTCCCGGCGTCAGTTCGAGCTGAGCGCCGAGGAAGGCGAGCATCTTGCGCCGCTCGATCGACATGGTCTCCGGCATGACCAGGATCAGGCGGTAGCCGCGGGCGGCGGCGACGAAGGCCAGGGCGATCCCGGTATTGCCCGAGGTCGGCTCGACCAGGGTGCCACCGGGCTTGAGCCGGCCGGACGCCTCGAGAGCGTCGATCATGTTGACGCCGATACGATCCTTGACGCTCGAGATCGGGTTGAAGAACTCAAGCTTGAGCAGGATCTCCGCATCGACGCCCCGCTCCTTGGGGAGCCGGTTGAGGCGCACGAGCGGCGTGTTGCCGATGGTCTCGGTGATCGAACCGTAGACGCGGCCGTGGCCGGGCTTCCGGGCAATGTCCGGGGTCGAGGTGTCTGTCATCGTCTGTCCGCTCCCTAACATCGGCCTGAAAACGGGTGCCGCTTCTCGGGCCAAGCCGATGCGAAAACAAAAGCTTCGCGCCTCCCGCTCCGGCGGATGGCGCTCAGGCGACGGGTAGCCGATTTCGCAAGCTCCGTCGAGGTTTACCCCTCACGGATACCGGCGCTTTACACGGCCCGGACACGCTTCAGCTTGGGTAGAGAATTTTATTTTACGATCTCGCGCGCGAACGACAGTATTGTCATCCCGGCAGCGTGCGATACCGCCGGGAAGCGCGCGTCAGACCGCGAACAACCGGCTGGCGAGGGCGAGGAGGCCGATCCCGGAGCCGGTGGCGAGGGCGGCGATCGCCGCCGCTCCCTCGTGATGAGCCCGGAGGAAGTCGTAGCGGGTTACGGCCCAGACCGCAGGCCACGCCCGCGGGACGACACGCTGATGAGCCCGGGCAATCCGCATTCCGCTTCTCCGCCAAATCGGCCGCGTGGGGCGCGGCCGAGGGCGGGAGAGAACGGCCGGGAGACCTGACGGAGGATGAATCCCGACGCGCCGCCGCGAATCGTCGTCAACGGAGGCTTAATGCGCGCGGCGGGCTTTTCCCGAAAGGCGATGACCACCTTTCGGCCGCTGCATAGATTTTGGAGTCGGCTTCAACCGAAAGCCGGCGGCCGCCTTCTGGGCCGATGCGTGATGTCCTCGCATCGGCTTCAACCGAAAGCCGGTGACCACCTTTCGGGCCGATGCTTACAACGCCCGGTCGAAACGCAGCTCGCCGTTCGGGCTGCGGATCACCAGCTGCGAACCCACGAGATCCCACTGGCCCGCCGTCCGCAGGGCGACGAGGAAAGCCTGCTCGCTGGCGGCGAGGGCCTTGTCGCAGGTCTTCTTGGTCAGGGCGAGCGGGCCGACGGCGAGGTGCTGCTCGCGCAGCGGGAAGGCGGTCGCCGTGAAGGTGTTGCAGCCGCCATAGCCGCGGGCACGGTACTGCGAATCGATGATGAAGCTCGGCCGATCAGACCCGGTGAACGGCTTGCCGTTCATGCTCACCGCGGTCCACATCGAGCCGAGGGGAAACACCTTCTCCTGAGCCTTGGTGCCCGGAACGTATTGCGGCTTCTTCTCTTGCTGCTTGGCGCCAAAGCCGGACGGATTGCCGCCCATTTGCATCTGCGCCATGGCCGGTCCGGCAGCGAGCACGCCCGCGGCGACCGCACCGATCAGCGCGGTGGTCAGCATCCTGTTCATCGTTCAGCCCCCTTTCTGCTCGGCCGCCTCATCCCGTCCGGAGAAGCCGAGCCGGCACCGCCCTGGTCGGCAGGCACCAGCCAAGCGTCGCCCGCACAATCGCGAAGGCTCGCGGAATCGTCAGAAATTCAAGCACAATTATGGTCGAGGCGGGGTTACCACCGATACGCCCCCTGCACCACGGCGGCACGCTTGTGCACAGCCGAACCGCTGGCGGCTCGCCGACGCCGGATGGCAGCTTGTTTCTTATGCCCTCGCCGAAACGATCCCGGCACCGGAATCGTTGACCGGTCCGAGACCCGGCGCGGCCGGGCCCTCAAGGATGGAAAGAGCGAGGAGAGTGGCGTGACCGGATCGGACGAAGGCGTATCGAGCGGAACCTCGCCCAACACGATGACACCCGCCCAGAGCCGGGCGGCACGCGGCCTGCTCGGCTGGTCGGAAGCGGATCTCGCCCGCCGATCCGGGCTCGACGAAGGCTTCATCAAGGGATTCGAGGCGGGTACGGGCGATCCCGCCTCGGGCCGGATCGAGGCCCTGCGCAGTGCCCTGATGCAGGGCGGCATCGTCTTCACCGATGGCGTGAGCCCCGGCGTGCGGCTCTCCGAGCAGCAACGCGGTGGGAACGAGGGCACCCGGCTCGACGAACTCACCACCGAGAACGACCGCTGAGGCGGCGCATTATCGGGTCGCGAGGGCCTTGAGGTCGAAATCCGGATCGGCCGCCTGCTCCGGCGTCACTGTCTTTGCCGCCGCCAGCAGGCGGCGTGCGGCCATGTGATCGGCAGCGCGGTCGACCGACTCGACGGCGCTGAGGGTGCCATCGCGGAAGCGGAAGACGGAGAAACCGGCTCCTGTCCGCCTGACGACGCTGGCATCGCCCGGCGCGGCAAGACCGGCGATCTGGAGCTTGCGCGGGCCCTGATCGCTCCAGAACCACGGCACCGCATCGTAGGCGGAAGGCCGGCCGGCGAGCCGTGCGGCGAGGCAACGGCCCTGATCGACCGCGTTCTGCACCGATTCGATCCGCAGCCGGTCGCCGCCGGGCATCCCGCTGGCGAAGCGGGTCGGGAAGCGGGCGCAATCGCCGATGCTTGAGATCGCCGGATCGGAGGTCGCGAGGAAGGCATCGACCTCGATGCCGTCGCGCACCGGCAGGTCCGCCGCCTCCGCCAGCTCCTGGTTCGGCACCACGCCGATGCCGACGAGCACGAGGTCGGCCGGCAGGCTGCGGCCATCGGCGGTGCGGACGGCGGAGACCTTGCCCCCCTCCCCCTCGATGGCGCTGACCCCCGCCCCGAACAGGAAGGTGACGCCGGCCTCCTCATGGAAGGCGCGGAACGCCTCCGAGGTCTCGGGCGAGACCGCCCGCGCCATGACACGGTCGGCGGCCTCGATCACCGTGACGGAGAGGCCGCGCCCGGCGCAGACGGCGGCGAATTCGAGGCCGATGAAACCGGCGCCGACCACGATGATCCGCTGGGCACCCTCGATGGCCGCGCGCAGGCCATCGGCATCGTCGAGGGAGCGGAGCTGACGCACGCCAACGAGTTCGGTCCCCGGCACGGGCAGGGGCCGGTTGCGGGTGCCGGTGGCGAGGATGAGGTGATCGTAGGCGACGCGCTCGCCATCGGCGAGCCGCAGGCTGCGGCTGGCACGGTCGATGGCCGCGACGCGGGTGCCGGCCCGGTGCAGGATGGCGTGCTCGGCAAAGAAGCTGTCCTGCCGGAGCAGCAGCCCGCGGGCATCGGTCTTGCCGGCGAGATAGGCCTTGGACAGCGGCGGGCGCTGGTAGGGAAGCGCGGCCTCCTCGCCGATCAGGGTGAGGCTCCCGGCATAGCCCGCCTCCCGCAGCGAGGCGGCGGCCTGAAAGCCCGCCTGGCCCGCTCCGACGATGACGATGCGGTCCATCGGCTCGCTCATTCGCCCGCCTCGGCGGGGCTGCGGGCAGGCTCGGCCACGGCGCCGTCCACCGCGTTCTCCGAGAAGAAGCCGCCGGGGATGTCCGGCAGGAAACGGCGGCCCTCCCGGGCGAGATAGTCCCAGAACGCGTCGGAGGCCGGGCCGAGCACCTTGTCGGCGCGGCGCACGACGTACCAGTCTCGGCGGATCGGCAGGCCCTCCACGTCGAGGAGCACGAGGCGTCCGCTCTCGATCTCCGCCGCGACGGAATGGCCCGACAGCAGCGCGATACCGAGACCGGCCATCACCGCCTGCTTGAGCGTCTCGTTGGAACCCGAATCGATACCGAGCTTGGCCCGGCGGATCATGACGCCGCTCATGAACTCCTCGAAGACCGAGCGCGTGCCCGAGCCCTCTTCTCGCACGAGGAAGGATTCCTCCGCCAGATCCGCGCGCGTCAGGCCGCGCCGCCCCGCCATCGGATGATCCGGCGCGGCGATCAGCACCAGCGGATGGGGCCCGAAGGTCTCTGCCTCGATGGCGAAGTCCCGCGGGGGGCGGCCCATGATCGCGAAATCGATGTCGTAATTGCGCAGGGCCTCGATCGTGTCCTGGCGGTTGCCCACCGTCAGGGAGATCTCGACCTTCGGGTGGCTCTCCATGAAGCCGGCGATGACGAGCGGCGCGAAATATTTCGCCGTCGAGACCACGCCGAGGCCGACCCGGCCGCCGCCACCACCCTTCAGGGTCCGCAACCGGTCGGTACAGGTCTCCAGCACCGTGTTGATGCTGTTGATGGCCCACAGCATCTCGCGGCCGGCATCGGTCGGCTTGAGGCCGGTGGGAGTGCGGTCGAACAGGAGGAGGCCCGCCTCCTCCTCGAGTTGGCGGATCCGGGCATAGAGCGCGGCGGAGGTGACGTTGAGCTCCTGCGCGGCCCGCGTCATGGTGCCGAGCCGCGCCACCGCGGCCACCGCCTGAAGCTGCTTGAGCGAGAGATTGCGCATACTCCGCTTTTAGTTTTTTTGCGGAGCACCACAAGTTTTTTTAGAATTCTTTCGACAGCAGACCTGTGCCGTCTGGCGTTGCCACCGTCGCGCAGCGTATCATGCCTGGGAAAAGCCGGTACGCCCCGGGCGGACATGGCCGACAAGAACGCCGCGCAGGCCCCGCCAGGGCCGAGGCGCGGCCGCGACGGGAGCGAGCCTTAAGACGATGACGAAGCCGATCGGGTCATCCCTCGACGACCATCTCGACGCCGAGATCGCGCGTGACGCCGCGCTGGCCGACACCGCCGCCACGATCCGGGCCCTGGCTGCCGCCGCCATCGATGTGAGCGAAGTGGTCGGGCGCGGGGCGCTGGCGGGAGATCTCGCCGCCCAGGGTGAGCATAACAGCGACGGCGACGTGCAGAAGGCGCTCGACGTGATCGCCCACAAGCGCTTCATGCAGGCGCTGGAGCAGGCCCCCGTGGCGCAGGTCGCCTCGGAGGAGGCCGAGGACGTGGTCGAGTTGAAGGCCGACGCGCCCCTGGCGGTGGCCATCGATCCGCTCGACGGCTCCTCCAATATCGGCGTCGGCATGGTGGTCGGCACCATTTTCGGCATCCGCCCAGTATCGCGGAGCGAGGATCCGAACGCCTCCTTCCTGACGCCCGGCACCACGCAGACGGCCGCCGGCTTCGTCGTCTACGGCCCGGCCACCACCTTCGCGCTGACGCTGGGCAACGGCACCCGCATCTTCACCCTCGACCGGGCGGCGGGCCAGTTCCGCCTCACCCACGACGCGATGAAGATCGTTCCGAGCGCCAACGAATACGCCATCAACGCCTCGAACGCCCGCCACTGGGATGCGCCGGTGAAGGCCTTCATCGAGGATTGCCTGCGTGGCTCGGAAGGCCCGCGCGACCGCGACTTCAACATGCGCTGGACCGCCGCCCTGGTGGCGGACGCGCAGCGGGTGCTGATCCGCGGCGGCGTGTTCCTGTATCCGGGCGACAACCGGAAGGGCTACGCGCAGGGGCGTCTGCGCCTCCTTTACGAGACCGCGCCAATCGCCTTCCTGATCGAGCAGGCGGGCGGCGGCGCCACCGACGGCCAGGGCCGCATCCTCGACCGGGTCGCCGCCAAGATCCACGAGCGTTCGCCGCTGGTGTTCGGTTCCGCCGAGGAGGTCGATTGCGTCGCCAAGTACTATGACGGGCGCCAGCCCACCGCCGGCCGCTCGCCCCTGTTCGGCCAGCGCGGCCTGATGCGCAGCTGAGCGCAGGACGCCTCGTCCCCGACCGTCCGGTCAAGACGAGGCATCGGGCGGGACGACCGCCGCCGCGCCTTCGCGCGGGCAGGCAGGCGATGAGCCGGGATCATCGCCGCCTGGAACAAGGCACCCGGCCCGATTCATTTGAAGAGCCCATGTCGGCGCGTCATCCCATCATCTCGGTCACCGGCTCCTCGGGGGCCGGGACCACCTCTGTGCGCAACACCTTCGAGCAGATCTTCCGCCGGGAGGATGTGAGCGCCGTCTATATCGAGGGCGACGGCTTCCACGCCTATGACCGCGACACCATGCGGGCGATGATGGCGCATGAGCCGACGCTGAGCCACTTCGCCCCCCGGGCCAACCTCCTTCCGGAATTGGAGGAGGTGTTCCGCAGCTACAGCGAATCCGGCACCGGCCGGACCCGGCACTACGCCCACGAGGAGGCGGATGCCGTCCGTTACGGCGTGCCCGCCGGCAGCTTCACGCCGTGGGAGCCGTTCCAGCCCGGCTCGGATCTCCTCTTCTACGAGGGCCTGCACGGCTGCGTGGTCGACAACAACGTCGATCTCGCCCGCTACCCCGATCTCAAGATCGGGGTAGTGCCGGTCATCAATCTCGAATGGATCCAGAAGCTGCACCGGGACCGCTCGACCCGGGGCTACTCGACGGAGGCCGTCACCGACGTGATCCTGCGGCGGATGCCGGATTACGTGCAGACGATCTGCCCGCAATTCTCATGGACCGACATCAACTTCCAGCGGGTGCCGATGGTCGACACCTCGAACCCCTTCATCGCCCGCTGGATCCCGACCGCAGACGAGTCGATGGTGGTGATCCGCTTCAAGGATCCGAAGGGGATCGACTTCTCCTATCTGGTCTCGATGATCCACGACAGCTTCATGAGCCGGGCCAATTCCATCGTGATTCCCGGCGGCAAACTCGATCTGGCGATGCAGCTGATCCTCACACCGATCATCATGCAACTGGTGGAGCGGCGGCGGCGGCTGGCGTGATACGGGTTGCGCCTTGCTCTGAGTTGCCACGACGGAAGCCGCGCAGGAACGCGGGGGCGGCCGCTCTCTCAGGCTCCCGAAGCGGTCGATAGCGCGGCCGGTTCGGCCCTGTTCTCAGATCCTGCCCGCGTCTCCTCGTTCAGAAACGCCGCCACGGCTCGCGAAAATTCCGGCGTGCGCAGATAGCCGTAGGATTTGTGCGGGTTCTTGCCGCCGCGCGGACGGCGATAAGCATTGATCACGGGGCAATCGATCACGCCGATCCCGGCCCGGTTCGGGGCATAGGCCTCCGCCAGCGTGGTGCCGACCGTCGCCAGATCCTCCCGGTCGCCGAGATTGCTCCAGCGGGCCACCGCCTCGGGCACGCGCAGGTCGCCATGCTCGGACGCAAGCCGGCGCTTGATCTCGGCCAGTCCGAGCGGTGCGCCCATGGAGACGAAGTGGGCGATCACGGGCAGGTTTCCCTGGCGTTCGAGCAGCCGCAGCACGTCGTAGGCGATCAGCGAGCCCATGGAATGAGCCGCGAGCAGCAGCGGGCGGCCCTCATGCTGCGCCAGGGCCTGCCGCAGCCGGTCGCGGGCGGCCTCCCGGAAAATGATGTCCTCGTAATAGCCCCATAGATCGTCGAGCCGGTGCTCGATGATGAGGTCGTCGAGAACCAAATGCCCGGCCTTCACCTGGATCCACTCGATGGCCCGATAGAGCCGGTCGGTCAGGGTCGGCGCGCAGACCCCGTCGGGGCTCGGGAACGGCCCCCTCCCCCGGGCGGGATAGTAGGGCTCGCGATTGTGATCGTCGGCGAGCGGCGCATCGTAGCGCAGGTCGGCCCAGTACACGAAGTCGAAGGGAAGATCCGGCGGTGCCCGCCCGACATTGCGCCGAAGCCCCTCCGCGATCGACTGGCCCCACCATGCCTGCTTCTCTTCCCGGGGCGGCTTATTGGCGAGCCCATGAATGCCGAGGATGAGCGGGCGGTCGTGCATCGGTCGAGAAAGCGAGCCTAGCGGTCATTCGGTCGCCGGCTCGGCACCGGCATCGCCGGGCATATAGCGCACCAACAAAAGTCAGCCGCGCGACAAATCGGCAGCATGCTGCGGCCCTCGGCTGCCCCCTGTGCCAAGCCGCCGGGGTGAACATCTCAGGATAGGGGGCGGAGGGGATATCCGCGCTCCGAAACAGGCCCCTTAGAACCTGTTCAACCGATCGATCCCAGCCTGCATGACGGTCCTCATCGCGGCACGGCGCCGGCAGCTTCGAAACACCCCGCGACGCTTCCTCCAGCGGAGGAAGGTCATGGGATCGAGCGTTCCGGAGTGCTTCGAGGCTCGCTGCGCGAGCGCCTCAGCATGAGGATGGTGGGAGTTGGTCCGGCAAGTGGGTTCAACCAGGCACTCAGGCGCCCATCTTCTCCACCAGGGCTTCGGAGAGGGCGAAGTTCACGTAGACGTTCTGCACGTCGTCCTGATCCTCGATCACCTCCACGAGGCGGATCAGCTTCTCGCCAGTCTCGTCATCGACATCGATGGTATTCTGCGCCTTCCAGATCAGGCCGGTGCGGCGCGGCTCGCCGAAGCGCGCTTCGAGCGCCTTCGAGACCTCGCCATAGGCATCCTGCGCGCAGATGACCTCATGGCCATCGGCATCCGAGCGCACGTCGTCGGCGCCGGCCTCGATGGCGGCCTCCAGCATCGTGTCGGCGTCGGCGACCTCCGGCGGATAGGCGATCACGCCGACCCGGTCGAACATGAAGGCGACGGCGCCGGTTTCGGCGAGGCTACCGCCGGATTTGGTGAAGGCCGAGCGCACGTCGCTCGCCGTGCGGTTGCGGTTGTCGGTTTGCGCCTCGACGATCAGCGCGGCGCCGCCGGGGCCGTAGCCCTCGTAGCGGATATCCTCGTAGTTCTCGCCGTCATTGCCAGCCGCCTTCTTGATGGCGCGCTCGATGTTGTCCTTGGGCATGTTCTCGGCCCGGGCCGCGAGGATGGCGGCGCGCAGGCGCGGGTTCATCGTCGGGTCGGGGGTGCCGAGCTTGGCCGCCACCGTGATTTCACGGGCGAGCTTGCTGAACACCTTCGAGCGGACCGCATCGACGCGGCCCTTGCGGTGCATGATGTTCTTGAACTGGGAATGCCCGGCCATGACGGGATCGTCTTCTCGTTCGTTCGGCCAGAAGGCTGCTTCCGATGAAGGAGCCTCGACGCCGCGCGGGAAATGTCTGGAACACGGCTTATAGGCCGCCCGCCCCCGCCGAGGCAACGCGGACGGCGCCAGTGAACGGCTCCATGAACGGCCTCTATGAACGGTCCCATGCCGGCCGGCGTTGCCTCATCGGGTGAAAGGGGGAGGCCATCGATGCGCAAGGACAGGGGTTCGCTCCGCCGGGGTCCGGACCGTTCCGGCTGGCGGTTCGGCCTCGCCCTCCTCCTCGGCGCCTTGGCGGGGGCGACCGCCTTCCCCCGGCCGGCGAGAGGCGGCAGCAGAGGTGGCACCAAGGATGGCCTCAGGGCTGATCCTGCGCCAGCAGCGCCCGGTAGCGCGCCGCCGAACGGCTGACGACGGCGCTCGCGCCGTCGCCGATATGCAGGCCGAAGGCGCCGTAGAGGCGCTCGAAGGCCCATCCGTCGAGGCGCGACGCGATGCGGGCCACGGTGCCGCCGGCGAGCGGCAGCCAGTTCGGATAGCTCCACAGGAAGGAAACGGAGCGCCGGTCCGCCCCCACCTGCACGATGTCGCCGGTCAGAAGCGCCCCCCGCCCCTCCGCGCCGTCCTGCCAATGCAGCACGGTGCCGCCGGGAAAGTGGCCGCCGAGGCGCAGCAGGGTCAGACCAGGTCCGAGGCTGCGCTCGTCCTCGTCCCAGAACACCACTCGGTCGTCGGGCCGCATCACCCAGTCACGGTCGCGGGCCTGGAGATAAACCGGCACATCGAAGGCGGCCGCCCAATCGGGCATGGTGGTGTAGTAGTGGGGGTGCGAGATCGCGATAGCGGACAGCCCGCCGAGGGCGCGTACCAGGACATCCGTGGCCTCGTCGAGCAGGGCAAGGCAGTCCCACAGAACATTGCCGTGGGGCGTGCGCAGCAGGAAGGCGCGCTGGCCGATGCCGAAGCGGGGCTGGGTCTCGATCTCGAACAGGTTCGGCTCAAGCTGGCGCCAGGCATTGGCATGGCCGGCGGCGAGCGCCTGCGGCGTGGTCCAGTTCTGGCCCGAGGCCGGCACGTATTGCCGCTCCTCGTCGCAGATCGGGCAACGGTCGGGCGGCGCCGGCATCTCGGGGAAGCTCGTCCCGCAGGTGACGCAGATCTGGATCGGCATCGCCCCTCCCCCCCCTTTCGCCCGTGCCCTTCCCAGGAGACTCAGCCGCCGCGATACCCTTCGCCGTCCTTGGCGCGGTCCTTGGCGCAGTCCTTGGCGCGCGGGTGCTCGCGCGGGGGCGCCTCCTCGTCGCGCGAGGCGCCGATATCGCCCGGCTCGGTGGCGCCGGGCGAGCGACGCCCCTGAACGGCGGGCGAGACCGGACGCTGCTCGTAGCTCCGGGCGGCGGGAGTCTCGGCAGGATCGTCGGGCTTGGTGGCGCTCAAGGGCAGATCTCCGGAATCGTCCCCGGTCAAGAACCGCGATCCGCCCCTTGTTCCCAGCGACGCGCGGAGGGAACCGCGAGAACCGGCTTGGCGCGAAGGCGGTTCACGGGTCAGAACCTCACGCCTGACCTCGGACCCAAATCGGGACCCATGACGATGAACCGCTCGATCCTTTCCCGCTGCGTCTGTCTCTCCCTCGCCCTCGCGGCTGTGCCGGCCACGGCACAGGAGCGGCCCTTCACCCCGTCGCTCACCTGCGGAGCCGTGAAGGCCCTGGTGGCGCGCGAGCGGAGGGTCGTGCTCGCCACGAGTCAGACTGCCTACGAGACCGTGCATTTCGAGAGCGGCGCCTGCACCAACGAGGTGACGGCCGCGCCCGCCTTCGAGCCCACCCTTGATGACCGGTACTGCTTCGCCGGCTACCGCTGCGTCCAGCGCAACAACGGCGAGAACTCCGTGCGCTGAGTTCGCCGCTCCGGCTCATACGCCATCCGTTCGATCCCTCCGGGAGGGCGGGATGGCATCATCGCTCAAGCGCCGTATCAGCCCCGCCGGAGCAGCCGCTTGGCCTCGGCGCGGGCGCGATGCTCGAAGCGGGCGAGGCGCAGGCGTCGCTCCAGGGAGATCAAACCGATGCCCGGCGGCACGGCGATGATCTCGGCGATCTTCTCCCGCTCGGGATAGAGGCTCTCCAGCGCCGAACCCGGCATCGTCGCCGAATCGAGCCGCCCGGCGAAGGCCTCCCCGTGGAAGGCCTGCACGATCGCATCTTCCAGGACGAGGCCGGGAGCCTGCGCCCGAAGCGTCTCGTCATAGGCGGTCTTGAGGAGATGGGCGGTCCCGCCGCAAACCAGGGCGAGGCTCGCGGCCACCGCCCGCCCGTCGAGCCGCAGCAGGTCGGCGCGAACGGCGACGGCGCCGCCCTCGGACCGGAACAGGGCGCGGGCGAAGCGCTCCGTCTGCGGCTGACACAGCAGGGCCGTGCCGGCCGCGCCCTTCCAGCCGGCGGCCTCGAGGGCGAGGAAGGTGTCGAGGGCCCGCTCCAGGGCGGCGCCCTCCGTCGCGGTCTCGAGGTCGAGCACCCCGCTCTCCTCCAGCCGCCGCCGACGTCGGCGCAGATCCTTGAGGCGGCTGCGGTGCGGGTGGCCGGCGAGGAAAGCGTCGTAATCGGCCCGCCGGTCGAGCACGGGCCGCTCGAAGCTGTCCACCACGCCGACCTGCCAGCCGGCCCTGCCCATGGCCGCGAGGAGCCCGGCTCCGACCCGCCCGCCACTTGCCAGCAGCGGCCAGCGCCAGGGCCGGCCGCCGGAGGCGCGCGCCAGCCCCTCGACTAGGGCATCGAGCCGCGCCTCGAAGCCCGGTCCCCCGGCGACGAGAGGAGCGCTCTCGGTCACGTAAGGCGACAGGAAGGGCCGGGCGAGGCTGGCGCCGAGACCGGCGATATCCGGGCGGAGAAGGAAGGGGAGCAGCGCCACGGGCGCTCCGCCCTCGCGGACCACCACGGCCGAGAGCCGTGGCGGGCAAAGCCCGTGGGCCCGGTGGGCCTCGATCACCGCCCGCGTGTAGAACGGATGAGGCGCGGCCGCGCCGCAAGCCAGGGCATCCCAGGCCGCCGCCTCCGCGGCGACGGCCGGGACGGGTTCGACGGCGGCACGGAGCGCGTCCGGCGTGGCGCTGCGGGACGGCATCATCGGGCGGCTCCCCGCGGAAAGACATCGACGACCGGCGTCGCGAGGCCGTGGATGGCGCGGGCGCCGAGCGCCATTGCGAGCCCGCGCAGCACGGCCGCGACGGCGACCGCGACAGCCGCGCCGGAGACGCCGAGCCACGGCACCAGGGCAAGGCAGAGGAGCGCGGCCAGCGCCAGCATCGCCAGGGTGATGCCGGCGCAGAGCCGTTCGCCGCCGAGCATGGTCAGCACGTCCTCGGCCGGGCCGAACAGGCTCGCCGCCACGCTGCCGGCAACGAGGATCGCCAGCACCGGCAGGCTGCCGCGAAACCCTTCGCCGAACAGGCCGAGCAGCAGGGGCGAGACGGCCAGGATGGCGAGGCCGATTCCCGCCGTGGCGAGAAAGGTCCAGCGCGCCTGCTGCCGCACCAATCCGGCGAGCCCGGCCTCGTCGCCCCGCGCCCGCGCCGCCGCGAGGCGCTGCGCCGTGGCGGCGGAGGCGGCATAATGCACGAAGGCCACGAATTGCTGGATGCGGGTGGCGGCGAAGTAGAGGCCGACCGCCTCCGGCGGGACGAGGAAGCCGAGGATCACCACATCGACGAAGCCGAAGGCGCTCGCGGCGAGATCCCCCGCCGCGATCGGCAGGCAGGCCGTGAGCCAGAGCCGCCACGCGTAGCGGCGCGGCCCCGCCGGGAGATGGCGCCGCAGGCGCAGCAGCAGCAGAGTAGCCTGGAGCGTCGCCGCGAGGCCGGTCGCGGCCAGGGTGCAGGCGATGGCGATCCAGGCCTCCGCCGGGGCGCCGCCCAGAACGGCCCCGGCCATCGTGACCATGATCAGCCCCTGGCGCAGCAGGTAGGGCGGCGCGATGGCCAGCAGCGGCCAGCCCTGGCTGCGCGCCACCCCCTCCAAGTAATCCTGGAAGGCGAAGAGCGGCACGACGAGGGCCGCCACCAGGATCGGCGTGCCGTAGGGGCCGGCGAGCAGGCCGTCCCGCAGGAGGGCGACCGCGAGCCCGCCAAGGGACAGGGCCAGCCCGCCGCCGAGGCTTGCCAGGGCGCCGCCGAGGAGGAAGCCGCGCATCGTATCGAGCCGGCCGGTCGCTTGGTCGGCGGGCAGGAAGCGGCACGCTCCCTGGGAGAGGCCGAAGGTCGCGGTATGGCCGAGGATCGCGATCCAGACCCAGACGGTGGCGAAGATCCCGTATTCGGTGCCGCCCATCATCCGCGCCATCAGGACCTGCGCGCCATAGGCGAAGCCCGCCGCGGCGATGCGGATCGCAAACACACCGAGCGCCGAGACGGCGGCGGTCGAGCGCACCGCCCGCAGACGGGCCAGGATCGGATCGAGGGGAGAGGTGGCCGCGATCGCCTTGTCCGCTGCCATGGCTGCCGTTCCGAAGGCGCCGGTGGCGGGATTGGCCGGGACGCTCGCCGGAATCCTTAGAAGCGCGGCGTTTCGGGCCGGTTAAAGGACGAATGGGAGCAGCGTCGCGGCGGCGGATCGCCCTCAGGGCTGCTTGGGCGGCGCCGGCTTCTCGGCGGAACCGGGCGTGCCGGTCTGGGCGGGATCGAGCGGCGGAGCCCCCGCCTGATTGGGCTCCGCCTTGGGAGCGTCAGCCTTGGGAGTGTCAGCCTTGGATCCATCCGTTTTGGAGGCATCCAGCTTGGCCGCGTCCGGCTGGAGCAGCGACAGGGTGATCGCCCGCGTGGCGTGCTCGGCCATGCAGCGCAGGCCGAGATCGTTGAGCCGGAAATGGCGGCCGAGCATGTGGACCTCGGTCGTGCCGCGAGTCGAGAGATAGCGCATCGCCGCGTAGCGGTGGACCAGGGGCACGGCCTCCCGGCGGGCCACATCCTGCACCGTGCGCACCATCTCGGTGTAATAGGCGTCCTCGGCGAGCCGCTCCGTGAAGACCGGATCGATCAGAACGATGTCGATGTCGTGGGATTTCACCCACTTCACCGAGTCCTCCAGCGCCTCGCCGAACGCCTCGATATCGACCCGGGCCAGGGCATCGTTGGTGCCGACCTGCCAGACCACGAGATCCGGCTCCACCTCGGCGACCATGGAGCGAAGTCGCTCGCCCGCCCCGCTCGCCACCTCGCCCGGCAGGCCGCGGGCCTCGACATCGACCTGGACGTCGGGCAGCGCCTGTTCCAGCGCGTTCTCCAGCTTGACGGGATAGCTCGCCGAGGCGCCGAGCCCGGCGGAGGAGGAGCCGATCGAGAGCACGCGGACCGGCCGCTTCTCCTTGAGCGCCGCCTTGACCGCCTTGAGCCGGGCCAGGGTGTAAAGCTTGGAGCCCGGCACCCGGCATTCCGGCGACAGGCTCTGATCGACAGCCTCGGCGGGGGCCGAAGCGGCCGGGGGAGCCGGCACCTCGGCGCGGGCGGGCGCCGATGACAGGAGGCTCAGGCCCAGAAGGCTCAGGCTGAGGAGGGCGAGGCGGCGTCGGGCGCCTTGCGTGCCGGCCGCGGCCTGCGGGAACGCCATTCGACGAACCATGCGGTAAAACCCAGTGCGAACAGGCCGGACCCTACGACCGAAACGTCAACGATGATACCGCCACCGGTCTGGAAGCGCACGAACTGTCCGGCGAGGCTCAACAGCGATCCCATCGAGAAGACCGCGAGCGAGTTGCGCCCCAAACCCGACAGAAAACGGGCAAGCGGTCCCAGGCGCGGGGCGAGGAGTACGTAGACGCCCTGAAAAGCCAGCACCATGCCGCAGAAATGGATCAGCCGGGCGGGCGAGAGATAGGTCTTGTCGAAGGTGAAGACCAAGCGCGGCTCCGGTGCCAGCATCGGATCCGGCCGCAATTCCAGCACCGCGAGCACGACGCCGACCGCGACGATGACCACGCCGAGGGGCATCAGGCTCCGCCACAGACGCCGGAGCCGCTCGGATTCCCGCGTCGCCTCGTTGGCGAGGAAGCCCAGCACGAGCAGGAGCTGCCAGCAGAGCGGGTTGAAGAACCAGTCGCCCTCGCCGGGCCAGGACGGAAAATTCCACTCGAAGACGAGGCTCGCCCCGTAGAGCGTGAGCGACATCGCCAGCAGAGCCGCCCGGCTCACCCGGCCGATCAGCACCACGGCGGGGGCGATGGCGATCAGCACCACGTAGAGCGGTAGGATGTTGAAGTAGCCGAGCTGGTGGGTGAGCACCACGACGCCGACCATGGTCTGGATCGGATCGGCGAAGAAGCCGCCGGCATTGTGCCATTCGAGGATCAGCGGATTGTCGAGATAGAGCGCGCAGCCCGCGATCATCGCCAGGGCCAGGGCCATGATCGTGATCTGCGCCCGGTAGACCTCGACGGTGCGGGACAGGAGCCGCAGCACCGTGATGAGGCGCGGCTCCGGCTTGCCGTCGCGCCCACGGGTGGCGAGCCCGATCGACCAGCCCGCCAGGAACACGAACAGCTCGGCGGCGTCCGAGATGCCGTACTGGGAGAAGGTGTAGCGCTCGAAAAAATTGCCGGGGATGTGATTGATGAAAATCGTCACCAGCGCGAAGCCGCGCCAGAAATCGATCGCGTTCGGCTCGCGCATCAGGCTCCACGGTCCGGCGGTGTGACGTCGACGCGGCAGGATCCCGGCCTCCCGCGCGGACCGCGAGCGGCCGGCACGGCGCCGTTCCGGGACCCGCGACCCGGAGCGGAAGGCGGGCGCCCTGATAGACCGCGCCGGGGCCGGTTGGGAAGCCGCCGGACGGTCACGATCAGGGCTCGGAGGGTTCCGGCCGTTCAGACCGGAAACGGTTCATGGAATTTTGCGCGGCGATCGGACGACATTCGCCTTCGCCCTCCCGAAAGCATCGTCGAAGGGGGCCCGGTCCGCCAGATGCGGGCGCTCAGGCCGCCCCGTGCAGGTGCCCGGCATGCCAAGCGCGCAGGGCGTCGAGGGTGACGATCCCGTCGGGCCAGGCATAGCCCTGAAGGTGATCGTGAGGCGCCCCCGGCTCACCGAGATCGGAGACGGCGGAGAAGGCGCCGTCGAGGCGGTGGCTGCCGGTGTAGCGGCTGCGGGTGGCGAGCACCGGCAGGCCGGCGGCGAGGGCCGAGCGGATGCCGGCGGAGGAATCCTCGAAGGCGATCCCCTCGGACGGGTCGATGCCGAGGCGGTGGACGGCCAGGGCAAAGATATCCGGGGCGGGCTTCTTCTGCGCCGCCTCGTCGCCGGCCGCGATCACGTCGAAGGGCCGCGCGTCCTGAGGGAAATTCAGCTTGAGCAGGAGGTCGATATTGGGCCGGCTGGTGGTGGTCGCCACCGCGAGCCGCACGCCGTCCGCCCGCGCCTGCTCGACCAGACGCCGCACGCCAGGACGCAGGGAGAGGCCGCCGCTGCGGGCGAGTTCGCCGTAAAAGCGCGTCTTGAGGTCGTGGATCTCCGGCATCCGCCGCTTCAGCGCCTCCGCATCCTCGCCGTGGAAGCGCTCGATGTAGTGGATCAGCCGCTCCTTGCCGCCCATCACCTTGAGCAGTTCGGCGTAGAGTTCCGGCGACCAGTGCCAGGGCAGGCCGAGCGCCCGGAAAGCGCGGTTGAAGCCCTGGCGATGGAGGTCCTCGGTCTCGGCGAGCGTGCCGTCGACGTCGAAGATCAGCGCCCTCAGCATCGCACACCGTCCCGCCCGGTGGCCGCGCCGGCCGCCTCACGGATGGCCGCGATGTTTGTCTCATACCGGGCCACGCCTCCCTTGAAGGCCGCCGAGCCCGCGACGAGGATGTTGGCACCGGCCTTCGCCGCCGGCCCGGCGGTCTCCGGGGTGATGCCGCCATCGACCGAGATGTCGATCGACCGCCCGGCGGTCATCGCCTTGACCCGGGAGATGGTCTCCAGCGCCGAATGGATGAAACTCTGGCCGCCGAAGCCGGGATTGACGGTCATCACCAGGACGAGGTCGACCATGTCGAGCAGAGGCTCGATGGTGGCGGCCGGCGTGCCGGGGTTGAGCGCCACGCCCGCGCGCTTGCCGAGCCCGCGGATCGTCTGGAGCGAGCGGTGGATATGTGGACCCGCCTCCACATGCACCGTGATCGCATCCGCCCCGGCCTCGGCGAAGGCGGTGAGATAGGGATCGGCCGGCGCGATCATCAGGTGGACGTCGAAGACCTTGTCGGTCCAGGGCCGCAGCGCCTTCACCACGGCGGGGCCGAAGCTGATATTGGGCACGAAATGCCCGTCCATCACATCGAGATGGATCCAGTCGGCACCGGCTTGCGCGATCGCCCGTGTCTCCTCGCCGAGCCTGGAGAAATCGGCGGCGAGGATCGAGGGCGCGAGGATCGTCATGGGAGCAGCTCGAAACGGACCATGTGCCGCCCGGTCGGGAAAACGGACGGCCCTGGGGATGAAGGGTCTTCTGCCACCGATCTAGTGCATCGGCCGGCAAGATTCCCGCAGCCTTCACGCGAAAAAGCCGGCGCGGACAAGGCAAGATGCACCGAAGCCCCAGGAAAGACGCTTCGCCCCGTCCGGGCCACCCTCCCGAATCGGAGCGATGGCCTTACCAGGCGGGCGGACGCATCGATCGCGCGGGCGAGACGACAGGGCGGAACGATGAACTTCGAAGACGGCACTTGGCTCAACGAACCTGCCAGCTGGCGGAGGGACGGCGGTCACCTTCACGTCGTCACCGACAAGGCCACGGACTTTTGGCGGGACACGCATTACGGCTTCACCCGGGACACGGGCCACTTCTTCGCGGCAAAAACCGCCGGGGATTTCACGGCGCAGGTGCGGGTTCGGGCCCAGTACCGGGAGCTCTACGATCAAGCCGGACTGATGGTGCGGCTCTCGTCGCGCGAGTGGGTCAAGGCGGGGATCGAGGTGTCGGACGGTGTCCCGATGATCAGCAGCGTCCTGACGATCGATCGATCCGATTGGGCGACCGCTCCCTACGGTCAGGACGCCGGGGATTTCTGGCTGCGAGCGACCGTCGCCGCCGGCGTGCTGCGTTTACAGGTGTCCTCCGACGGGAAGCACTGGCCGCTGATGAGACTGTGCCCGTTTCCCGAAGCCCCCTCCTACAGCGTCGGCCCCATGTGCTGCACGCCGGAACGCGCGGGCCTGAGCGTCGCCTTCTCCGATTTCACGGTCAGCGCACCGCTGGGCAAGGCGCTTCACGATCTGTCGTGATCGGCGCGATCATCATCCGAGACGAAGCCCCCGGCTTTCGAAAAAGGCGATGCGAAACCCGGATGCCCTCGGGTTCGGGAGCGGACCGGGACCCGCATCGCGTTTCGCTGTCCGCGGCGCTGCCGCAGGCATCAGGAGCCGAAGGAAAACGGCAGGGTTTCCGCTCGTTCCGAGCGGCGCCAGGACGCGGGCTGATCGTCCGATCCGGTGCCGAGGGGACATTGCACGATGACGCTGTCGCTCCAGCGGCCGAACTTGTAGCCGATGGCCGGAAGATAGCCGACGCGGGTGAAGCCGCAGGCCTCGTGCAGGCGCAGGGAGGCCTCGTTCTTCGCGTCGATATAGCCGATCATCTGCCGGTAGCCGCCGGCGGCGCAGGCCTCGATCAGGGCCGGCAGCAGCCGGCGCCCGATCCCCGCATGGAGGTGATCGGGATGCACGTAGATCGAGTGCTTCAGGGTGAAGCGATAGGCCGGACGCTTCCGGAACGGCACGGCATAGGCATAGCCGGCGATCTCCCTGCCCCTCTCGGCCACGAGATGGGGCAGGCGCTTGCTGCGCATGTTCTTGCGCCGCCGCTTGAGATCGTCGGGCAGCAGGCGCTCCTCCTCGAAAGCGCCCGTGTCGCCGACCCCCTTGCGGATGTGCCGCTCATAGATCGCGATCATCGCCGGCACGTCCAGATCCGACGACGGCCGGATCACCACGTTCGTGCCGGGGGCGATCACCGGAGAGGCGGACGCCGCGCCCTCCGCCATCAGGCCCCCTCGCGCAGGACGTAGGTGTGGAAGCGGATGCGGCCGTCCGCCTCGGTCTCACGGTAGACGCCCTGGATCTCCGCCTCGAAGCCGGGGAACAGGTTGGCGGCCGCCTCGAACATCTTGAAATAGTCGAGCATCGGCTTGGCCCGCTCGTCGAGCCGCTCACCCGGCAGCACCGTGCCGATGCCCGGCGGATAGACCAGCATCAGGGTGGTGGCGATCCGGCCCTCGGCCTCCGCGATCGGCACGTAATCGACCTTGTTGCGGGTCAGCATCTGCGCCGCCGCCTTCGGGGGCATCACCATCTCGGGCAGATGCTCGGGCATGAACTGCTTGCGCTGCAGCGCCGAGGTGCCCGATTCGCGGTGGAAGGCGTGATAGTCGGCGCAGAGATCGCGCAGGCCGACGCCACGGTAGCGATTGGGCCGCCGGGCGACGAATTCCGGCATCGCCTCCTCCAGCGGCACGTTGTCGTCGTGCAGCCGCTTGAAGGCGACGAGGCCGGAGATCAGCGTGCCAGCCTTCGACGATTCGACACCGGGTGTCAGCAGGAAGAGCAGCGAATTGAGGTCGTTCTTCTCCGGCACGATCCGGTTCTCGCGCAGATACTGCGCGACGATGGGCGCCGGCACGCCATGCTCGGCATATTCGCCGGTTTTCCGGTCGAAGCCGGGGGTGAGCACGGTGAGCTTGTTGGGATCGGTGATGGCGAAGCCCGGCGCCACATGGGTGAAGCCGTGCCACGCGGCGCCCGGCGTCAATTCCCAGTAGCGGGCGTCGGAGGCCAGGAGATCGGTCGGGACCGCTTCCCAGGGCGTCTCGTTGCCATCGGGTCCGGTCACCATGTCGGGCACGAAGGGATCGAAGAACCAGCGCCGCTTCGGATCGGTCTCGCGCTCCTCGAACTCCTTACGGATGGCGCGGGCCTTCTTGCGCCACTCGATGCCGAGGCGGATCGTGTCGTCCCACAGCACCACGCCGGAGCGGCCCTTCATCATCTGCGCGCCGACATCGAGCGAGGCGAAGAGCGGGTAGAACGGCGAGGTCGAGGCGTGGACGAGGAAGCTCTCGTTGAGGCGCTTGTGCTCGACCCGGCGGGTCTGGCCGCGCAGATGCCCGTCCTTGGTGTGGATCTGCGAGGCTTGGCTGAAGCTCGCGAGCTGCTTGTGGGTCGATTGCGTCGCGACAATGCCGGGGGAGGTGTCGTCGAGCCCGGTGATGCCCATGGCGAAGCGGCGGACATAGAGCGGGTGGAACTTCATGAAGCCCGCCCAGGCCTCATCGAACAGGATGTAGTCGCAGAGGTGGCCGATCTTCTCGACAATGGTCTGCGCGTCGTAGATCGTGCCGTCATAGGTGCATTGCTCGATGACGGCGCAGCGGAACGGGCGCTCCTTGCGCCACGCCTCCTTGTCCTTCACCAGCGGGTTGATGCGGATCTTCTCGCGGATGCGCTCCTCGTCGAGGGCCTCGTGATAGATCGGGCCGATCAGGCCGAAGGCGTTGCGGTCGGTTTCCAGGAAGATCGGGATGCCGCCGCCGAGGAACAGCGCGCCATGATGCGCCGCCTTGTGGTTGTTGCGGTCGAACAGAACGAGGTCGTCTTCGGCCACCAGCGAGGACAGCACGATCTTGTTGGAGGCCGAGGTGCCGTTGAGGACGAAGTAGGTTTTCTCCGCCCCGAAGATTTTCGCCGCTTCCTTCTGCGCCTTCAGCGCCGGGCCCTCGTGGGTCAGAAGGTCGCCGAGATCGAGCACCGAATTGTCGAGGTCGTCACGGAAGATCGCCTCGCCGAGATGCTCGACGAAGATCCGGCCGATCGGCGAGCGGTTATAGAAGATGCCGCCGTTATGGCCGGGGCAGGTCCAGAGCTGGTTGCCCTCCTCGGCGTAATCGACCAGCGCGCCGAAGAACGGCGTCTTCAGCGTGTCGGCATATTGCGTCACGCGGGAGACGAGGTTGCGGGCGATGAATTCGGGCGTCTCCTCGGCGAGGAAGATGTAGCCGTCGATGAAGTCGAGCAGCTCGACGGGAATGTCCTCCAGCCGCTTGCGGCGGACCATGATGACGATCGGCATCTCCAGGCCGCGCTTGCGCATCATGTCGATGAGGGCGGCCGCCTTGCCCTCGAGGCCGCGCTTACCCCAATCCACCACGAGGCAGCCGACCGCCGAGTCGGTCTGCACCGCGATGGCCGCGTCCTCGACGCGCCGGGCGCGCACCACCTCGAAGCCGCGCTGCTCCACCGCCGCGACGATCTGGTTGACCCGAGCCCCCTCCAGATCGTCCGGATCGAAGGCGGGCGTGCACATCAGCACGGTAAAGCGGCGATGGAAGTCCATAGAGCGCAGCTCTCCAAGAGCGCCCGCCGCCGAACCGTGTGGCCGGTTCGGCGGGCAGAGGCGCGGCAGTGCTTAGAATCGATTCCGCCCGCTTAGCGACCGGGATCGATTCTGGCGAATGAGAATTCTGCCTTTCCGGCCGATCCGCGACGTTTCGATGACAGCCGCTCACCGCAGGGTGAGCGGGAAGCTCAGCTCTGTGAATCCTTCGAGGGTCAGCAGCCCGGCCGGCGGCGGTGGGAAGGGGGCGGCGGCCTGCACGGCGCGGGCGGCCCGCTCGCCCAGGGCAACCGTGCCTTCCTCGAGGGCGATGCCGCCGAGGGCGCCGCTGGCGTCGATCCGCACCCGGATCGTCACCGCGCCGCCGCGTCCGCGCGCCTCAATCCGATCCGCCATGCCGATGCGGCTGACCACATCGGCGACCCAGGCGCGGGCCTTGGCGTCGATCCGGGACGCGGCATGGCCCGAGGCCAGGGGAGCGGTCAGCATCAGCAGCGCGAAAACGAGCGGCCGGACAGGGGACGGAAGCACGACGCGACTGACTCCGGGAACGGAAAAGGCGCCTCACGGCGCTGTGTGTGGGAGAGCGGCGTGAGACCGAAGCCCGGCCACCCTCGATCCTTAACTCTGTCCTCAACCGGAAGGTGCCACCCGGCCGGTTCACGGACGTGTTTCGGTACGAAGCCGCCGGCCGCGGGTGAGATCCCGAGGTCAGATCCTCATGTCAGATCGTGGCGGCGGCGCCCCGGCGCAGATGCTCGTCGAGGCGCGGCATGATCTCGACGAAGTTGCAGGGGCGGTGGCGGTAATCGAGCTGCTGGGCCAGGATGCCGTCCCAGGCGTCCTTGCAGGCGCCGGGCGAGCCCGGCAGCACGAAGATATAGGTTGCCCCCGCGACCCCGGCGGTCGCCCGCGATTGCAGGGTCGAGGTGCCGATCTTGTCGTAGGAGATGCGGTGGAACACCGCCGAGAAGCCATCCATGCGCTTCTCGAACAGCGGCTCGATGGCCTCCGGGGTCACGTCGCGGCCGGTGAAGCCGGTGCCGCCGGTAGTGATGACGACATCGATCGTCGGATCGTGGATCCAGCCCTCGACCCGCTCATGGATGGCGACGATCTCGTCCGGCACGATGTCCCGCGCCGCCAGCCGGTGCCCGGCGGCGGTGAGCCGCGCGACCAGGGTGTCGCCGGATCGGTCGTCGGCGAGCACGCGGGTATCCGACACCGTCAGCACGGCGATGGAGAGGGGGATGAAGGCGCGGGACGTCGGCTCGCTCGTCATAGGCATGATGTTGTCCGGCACGCGCGGCCGGTCAACCGTCGCCCGACGTCGCGGGGGGGAGCCATGCACATCCCGGCTCGCCTCCCGGCGGGGCCGCGCGTTGAGGGGCCGGGCCGGGCCGTGCTACGCGCGGGGTGATTTCGCGAGATACGCGACCCGTTCGAGGCACCGAAACACATGATCCCCCGCTACTCCCGTCCTGAGATGACCGCGATCTGGTCGCCGGAGAGCCGGTTCCGGATCTGGTTCGAGATCGAGGCCCACGCCACCACCGCGCTCGCCAAGATCGGCGTCGTTCCGAAGGAAGCGGCCGAGACGGTGTGGGGGAAGGGCCGCGACGCGGTGTTCGACGTCGCTCGTATCGACGAGATCGAGGCGGTGACGAAGCACGACGTCATCGCCTTCCTCACCCATCTGGCCGAGATCGTCGGGCCGGAGGCGCGCTTCGTCCACCAGGGCATGACCTCCTCGGACGTGCTCGATACCTGCCTCAACGTGCAGCTCACCAAGGCCGCCGACATCCTGATCAAGGATCTCGACGCCCTGCTCGCGGCGCTGAAGAAGCGCGCCTTCGAGCACAAGCTTACCCCCACCATCGGCCGCTCGCACGGCATCCATGCCGAGCCGGTCACCTTCGGCCTCAAGCTCGCCCAAGCCTATGCCGAGTTCGCCCGCGCCAAGGAGCGCCTGATCGCGGCGCGCAAGGAGGTCGCGACCTGCGCGATCTCGGGCGCGGTCGGCACCTTCGCCAATATCGATCCGCGGGTGGAGGAATATGTCGCCGAACAGATGGGGCTCGCGCCGGAGCCGGTCTCGACCCAGGTGATCCCGCGTGACCGCCACGCCATGTTCTTCGCCGTGCTCGGCGTCATCGCCAGCTCCATGGAGCGCCTCGCCATCGAGGTGCGCCATCTGCAGCGCACGGAGGTGCTGGAGGCGGAGGAATTCTTCTCCGAGGGGCAGAAGGGCTCCTCGGCCATGCCGCACAAGCGCAACCCGGTGCTGACCGAGAACATCACCGGCCTCGCCCGCATGGTGCGCGGTTACGTGACCCCGGCGCTGGAGAACGTCGCCCTCTGGCACGAGCGCGACATCTCGCATTCCTCGGTCGAGCGGATGATCGGCCCGGATGCCACCGTGACCCTCGACTTCGCCCTCGCCCGGCTCACCGGCGTGATCGACAAGCTCCTGGTCTATCCGGCCACCATGCAGAAGAACCTCGATAAGCTCGGCGGCCTCGTCCACTCGCAGCGGGTGCTGCTGGCGCTGACGCAGGGCGGCGTCTCGCGGGAGGATTCCTACCGGCTGGTCCAGCGCAACGCGATGCCGGTCTGGCGCGGCGAGGGCGATTTCCTGACCCTGCTCAAGGCTGACCCGGATGTCACCGCCGTGCTCAAGCCGGAGCAGATCGAGGAGTGCTTCGACCTCGGCTACCACCTCAAGCACGTCGACACGATCTTCTCGCGGGTGTTCGGCGAAGCCTGATCCTACCCCGTATCCCCGTGCCCGGCGCCGCCTCCCTTGAGACGGAGAGCGCGCCGAGCATGGAATCTGCTTCGCGCAGCGAACCGACGACGGACGACCGAGAGAACCGATGACCCGCACCGCCTATCTCAACGGCCGGTTCCTGCCCCTGGACGAGGCCCGCGTGCCGGTGATGGACCGCGGCTTCCTGTTCGCCGACGGAATCTACGAGGTCGCCGCCGTGCTGCACGGGCGCCTCGTGGACAATGCCGCCCACCTCGCCCGGCTCGACCGCTCGCTGTCCGAGATCGGCATCCGCAACCCCCATTCCGCACAGGAATGGGAGCGGCTGGAAACGGAACTGGTCGAGAAGAACGGCGTCCGCGAGGGCCTCGTCTACATCCAGGTGACGCGGGGCGTGGCCGAGCGCGACTTCTCCTTCCCCAAGGGGGATGTGCCGGCGACGGTGGTGATGTTCACGCAGGAAAAATCCATCGTCGCCAACCCGCTGGCCGAGTCCGGGGCCAAGGCGATCACCGTGCCGGACCTGCGCTGGAAGCGCCGGGACATCAAGTCGGTGGCGCTTCTCGCGCAGGTTCTCGCCAAGCAGCAGGCGTCCGAGGCCGGCGTCGCGGAGGCCTTCATGGTCGAGGACGGGGTGGTGACGGAGGGCTCCTCCTCCACCGTCTTCATCGTCACCAAGGCCGGCGCGCTGGTGACGCGTCCGCTCTCCCACGCGATCCTGCCCGGCATCACCCGCAAGGCGGTGCTGGCGCTGGCCGAGGAAACCGGGCTCGCCTTCGAGGAACGGCTGATCAATGCCCGCGAATTGTTCGAGGCGGCGGAAGCCTTCTACACCTCGGCCTCGGCCTTCGTGATGCCGGTGGTGGAGATCGACGGCAAACCCCTCGGCGACGGGCGGCCCGGCCCTGTGGCGAAGCGCCTGCGCGAATTGTACTTCGCCTTCGCGGAAGGGGCGCAGGCGTAGGGCCTCGAATCGAGGGCTTGCGGAGGTGGCGGTTTCCTCGTGTCGGATCCGAGGTTTTCAGCAGGGATGCAGCGATCCGGCTGCGCGCCGCCGCAGACGGGCGGTGTTCGGAGCGGCAGCTGATATCGCCCACTGAAGGCAACAATGACCGATCCCACGGAGACCGACCCCTTCCTGTTCGAGATCCATCACGGCTCGGCCGTCATCAAGATCTCCGACGACTGGAGCGGCCACGTTCTGATCGAGCAGATCTACGACGGATTACGCCGAGCCCGGTAAGCGCGCGACGCGGCGCAGGTGCCCCCCCGCGCCGCCCGCCCCCGGCAGCGAAGCCGCGATCCGTATGATCGAGGCCGCGCTGTTCCATGGCTTCAAGCCGGGCGGCGAGATCGGCTCGTATCACGCCACAGCCGAACAGATCGTCGCCTTTGATGGCTGCCCGCGAACAGGGGCGGAGAGAGACGCGGCAGGCCGCCCGGTCTCCCGGCAGCGAACACGAAGACTGATCCGGTTTTGCGCCCGATCCAACCGATCAACGGACCGGCCTGCCCGTGCCCTGCTCGGGCGAGGTCCTTCGCCATCCAGAAGGGATCGACCGGACGCAATAGCAGGCCAACCGTGAGCCTGACAGGAACGCGATGGGGTGCGCCCCCGTTGGTCCGGATAGGACCACCGAGGACGCGATGACCTTCAGCAAAACGACGTTGCGCGCCGCTGCCCTGCTCGCAGGCCTGATGAGCACGGCGGCTCTTGCGCAGGATCCTTCCGTGCCCCAGCGCGGCCAGGACAGCGACCCGAAGCTGCCGGCCCCTCAGGAGCAGGTGCCGGAGAAGGTTAGGCCGGACAGCGGCACCACCGGCAGCACGCTCAGTGAAAAGCTCGAAAAATCGGACGGCGTGATCAAGCCGCCATCGGGCGTCGATCCCGAGATCAAGACGATTGCACCGGATCCGAATCCGAACTCGATGCCGGTGATCAAGCCGCCGGGCACCGCGAAGTAGCCCCCGAAATCCGGGCAGCCATGCGGAGCGGTTCCCACCGCCGGTGGCCCGCTTCGCTTGACCTGTCCGCCCATATCGCCGAAGACGCGCGCATATGCCCGATCCCCCGGCTCGGCGGCCGGGGTTTTCGCGCGTGGCGCAACCGCTTGGCGCCCGCGCCAGCGATTGCGAGACAGGTCAGACGCGCATGGCGAACGTCGTCGTCGTAGGCGCCCAATGGGGCGACGAGGGCAAGGGTAAGATCGTCGACTGGCTCTCCGAGCAAGCCGACATCGTCGTCCGCTTCCAGGGCGGCCACAATGCCGGTCATACGCTGGTGATTGGCGAGGCCGTCTACAAACTCTCCCTGCTGCCCTCCGGCGTGGTGCGGCCGAACACGCTCGGCGTCATCGGCAATGGCGTGGTGCTCGATCCCTACGCCCTGGCCTCCGAGATCGACCGGCTGGCCGGCCAGGGCGTCACGGTCGGCCGCGAGAACCTGCGGGTGGCCGATAACGCCACGCTGATCCTCTCGCTCCACCGCGAACTCGACGCCCTGCGCGAGGACGGCGCGCCGGGCACCAAGATCGGCACGACCAAGCGCGGCATCGGCCCGGCCTACGAGGACAAGGTCGGCCGCCGGGCCATCCGCCTGATGGATCTCGCCGAGCCCGACACCCTGCCGCCGAAGATCGAGCGGCTGCTCGCCCACCACAACGCCCTGCGGCGCGGCTTCGGGCTGGAGGAGATCTCCGAACAGGCGATCCTCGATGAGCTGACGGGGATCGCCGAGCGGGTTCTGCCCTATCAGGACACCGTGTGGCGCCTGCTCGACGAGGCGCGCAAGGGCGGCAAGCGCATCCTGTTCGAGGGCGCGCAGGGCGCGCTGCTCGACGTCGATCACGGCACCTACCCCTTCGTCACCTCGTCCAACACGGTGGCGGGGCAGGCGGCAACCGGTTCGGGCCTCGGCCCGCGCGCGATCGGCTACGTGCTCGGCATCGCCAAGGCCTACACCACCCGCGTCGGCGAGGGCCCTTTCCCGACCGAGCTGCACGATACCATCGGCCAGCGCATCGGCGAGCGCGGCCACGAATTCGGGACGGTCACGGGGCGCAAGCGCCGCTGCGGCTGGTTCGATGCCTGCCTCGTGCGCCAGACCGTGCAGACCTCCGGCATCGACGGCATCGCCCTGACCAAGCTCGATGTGCTCGACGGCTTCGACGAGATCAAGGTCTGCACCGCCTACGACATCGACGGCCAGCGCTTCGACCATCTGCCGGCCAGCCAGGCGGCACAGCAGCGGGCGGTCCCTGTCTACGAGACGATCCCCGGCTGGAGTGGCACCACGGCGGGGGCCCGCTCCTGGGCGGACCTGCCGGCCCAGGCGATCAAGTATGTGCGCCGGATCGAGGAGCTGATCGGCGCGCCGGTGGCGCTGCTCTCCACCTCGCCGGAGCGGGACGACACCATCCTCATGCACAACCCCTTCGAGGATTGAGGCGGTTTACGCTTGATCGAAGCCGAAACCGTGTCACCGAGCCTGGGCGGCGCCCAGGCAGGGATTCCGGCGCGTGACAGCGACGGGATCCCGCTGACATCGATTTCCGCATCGCGTTGCGATCACTCGGAAATCGCACGAGGCGCCCGGGACGGCGGGTAGGCACAGGCAGGTCCGGGCACGATGGCCGACTATTATCCGTTGCTGGCACGCGCGCTCGACGCCCTGCCCGACCGATCGCCGGCACTCCGCCGGGCGGTCTATGACCGCGCGCGCAGCGCCCTGATCGCGCAGCTCCGCTCCCTCGACCCGCCGGTGCCGGAAGCGGATATCGATCTGGAACGGCAAGCGCTCGATACCGCGATCCAGCGCCTGGAGGCCGAGTACGAGCCCGCGCAGAAGGAAGCGGAGGCCCCTCCTCCGCCAGCCGAAGCGCTCCGGCCCGAGCCGCTCGCGCCGGAGCCGCTACCGCCGACGCTGCCGGAGCCCGAGCCGCCGCAGGCCCTAGAAACACCGCCGCAGGCTTTAGAAGCATCGCCGCAGGTCTCGGAAACACCGCCAGAGGCCTCACCCGCGCCGCCGCAGGCGGCGGATGAGGCGCCCGTCCTGCCGCCCGCCTCCGTACCGGCCGGCTTCCTGCCGGATTCTCCGCCGACGAACGCCAAGGTTCCGCCCGACACGGTTCCCTTCATGGCCCCGCCTCGGCGGCTGAAGCCGGACGAGGCGGCGAAAGCCGACGCATCGAGCGATGCCGTCCCGGCGGCAGAGCCGCCCGCCGCGATCGGTCCCGAAGCCGCCGCGTCCGAGGCGCAGGGTCAGGGCGAGGCGGGCAATGGGCGCCAGCGCCCGCGCATCGATGTGGTCACGCCGACCGAAGGCCGCTCGCGCCTGCTGCGCAACCTCTTCGTCGGTGGCGTGCTGGCGGTGGTGATCGGCCTGATCGCGGTCGCGGCCTTCTTCCTGCGCGATCATCCCTCCGAGTTGCAGCAGAACGCCGCCGAGCAGGGCCCGCCCGCCGAGGCGCCGGATGCGAAGTTCTCCGACCGGGTCGGGGGCGAGCACCACGAGGCGGAGATACGCCCGAAGCCGACCGCGCCGGGCACCGTACCGGCTCAGCCGGAGGTGACGGTGTCGCAACGGGCGATCCTCTACGAGGAGAATCAGAGCGATTCCCGCGCCCAGCCGATTTCCACCGGTGGCCAGGCCGTCTGGCGCCTGGAGGTGGTGAACGGTGAGCAGGGTCAGCCGCTGCAGACGGCGCTGCGCGTCACCGTCGAGTTCCCGGATGCCGGGCTGACCCTGACGATGACCATGCGCCGGAACCTCGATTCGACCCTGCCGGCCTCTCACACCATCGAATTGGCCTTCACCAATTCCGGCGCGGGCGCGAAGCGCACGGTGCAGAATATCGGTCTGCTGCAGCTCAAGGATGAGGAGGGGGCCCGGGGTTCGCCGGTCTCGGGTCTGCCGGTGCGGGTGCGCGAGAACCTGTTCCTGATCGGCCTGTCCTCGCTGAAGAGCGATGTCGATCGCAACACCGAGTTGTTGCTGCACAAGAACTGGTTCGATCTGGCGGTGACCTATACGAGCGGCCAGCGAGCCGTCATCAGCTTCGAGAAGGGCACCGCAGGCGCTCAGGCCATGCAGGACGCCTTCGCGCAATGGCGGGATTGATGCCCGCTCTTCACGGCACCGCCCGTCCGTGCCGAGCGGTACCGCCGACTGAACGGCCAAACGACCTCGACCGGGAAGCCGGCACGTAAAAAGGCATCCCTCAACGACGAAGCCCGGCCATCCTCTGGCCGGGCTTCGTCGTTGAGCGGCAGAGTCGGGAGCCGCCGGGGCTCCCGTCCTGTTCAGGAAATCCGCGCCTCGGTCCGCGGCAATTCGCGGGTGGCAAGGTTGCGCTTGACCGCTTCCTGCACCTTCTCGAAGGCGCGGACCTCGATCTGGCGAACGCGCTCACGCGAGACGCCGAACTCGCCGGACAGATCCTCCAGCGTAATCGGGTCGTCGGCGAGCCGCCGCGCCTCGAAGATACGCCGCTCGCGCGGGTTCAGCACGCCGAGCGCATCGCGCAGGGCCGAGAGGCGGTTGCGCCCCTCCTCCTCGCGGGCGAGCACGGTCTCCTGGCTCGGGCTGTTGTCCACCAGCCAATCCTGCCATTCGCCCTCGCCCTCCTCGCGCAGGGGCGCGTTGAGCGAGGTGTCGCCGGAGAGGCGTCGGTTCATGTCGATCACGTCCTGCTCGGGCACGCCGAGCGAGGTGGCGATCTGCTGGACCTGCTCGGGGCGCAGGTCGCCCTCGTCCAGGGCCGAGATGCGGCCCTTGGCCTTGCGCAGGTTGAAGAACAGCTTCTTCTGGTTGGCGGTCGTGCCCATCTTCACGAGGGACCACGAGCGCAGGATGTATTCCTGGATAGCCGCCTTGATCCACCACATCGCGTAGGTGGCCAGCCGGAAGCCCTTGTCCGGATCGAACCGCTTGACGGCCTGCATCAGGCCGACATTGCCCTCGGACACGACCTCGCTGATCGGCAGGCCGTAGCCGCGATAACCCATGGCGATCTTCGCCACGAGACGCAGATGCGAAGTCACGAGGCGGTGCGCCGCCTCGCGGTCGCCCTGGTCGCGCCAGCTCTTGGCGAGGGTGAATTCCTCCGCCGGCTCCAGCATCGGGAACTTGCGGATCTCATCGAGGTAGCGCGAAAGGCCTCCCTCGTTGGCAAGCACGGGCAGTGCGCCAGCCATGTGCACCTCCTTCAACAGCCCCCCTTCGGGCGGGGCCCAAGCGCAAGCCGCTCTCTTGAGCCGGCCATGCCGCTTCCCATTTTCTAATGGAAATCCGTAATGTCCGGTAGCGGCTGACGCTGTTCACGCAGGGTCCCAACGCGCGAACCGGAGTCAGGGTTTAACGTGTCACGGGGGCGCACCGGCCGCTGTGCTGAAACGCACCTTTCCGGCTCCCCCGCGCCGCGCCTTACCCGAGAGCCGCAAGCAGCTTCGCGAAGTCCTCCGGCAAAGGGCTCTCGAAGCGCAGGCGCTGGCCTGAGCGCGGATGCAGGAAGCCGAGTTCGGCGGCATGGAGCGCCTGACGCCCGAGTTCGCCCAAGGCGGCGCGGGCGGGCTCACCCAGCCGGGCCGCCTTGGTCTTGAAGGCCCCGCCATAGACTGGGTCTCCCAGGAGCGGGTGGCCGCGATGGCTCAGATGCACCCGGATCTGGTGGGTGCGCCCGGTCTCCAAGCGGCAGCGCAGCAGCGCCGTGACACCGTCCGCGCCGGGCAGGGCCTCGACCCGATAATGGGTGATCGCCTCCCGCCCCTCGCCGTCGCGCACGACCGCGATCTTCTCGCGATTGTGCCGCGAGCGGGCGAGGTTCGCCCGGATCGTCCCGTGGCGCGGCTCCGGCACGCCCCAGACGAGGGCGAGATAGGCCCGCTCCAGGGCGCCGCTGCGGCCGTGATCGGCGAACTGAGCCGAGAGTCCCTGATGGGCGAGGTCGTTCTTGGCGACCACGAGCAGGCCGCTGGTATCCTTGTCGAGGCGATGGACGATGCCGGGACGGCGCACGCCGCCGATGCCGGACAGGCTCGCCCCGCAATGGGCGATCAACCGGTTCACCAGGGTGCCGTCCTCATGCCCCGCCGCCGGATGCACGACGAGGCCCGCCGGCTTGTCGATGACGATGAGATCGTCGTCCTCATGCACGACGGTGAGGGGCAAGGCCTCGCCCATCGGCTCGGCGGGAAGCGGCGCCGGCACGCTCAGATCGAGGCGGCAGCCCGGACCGACCTTGCGCGCCGGATCACGCGTCACCGCTCCGTCGCAGCGCACCAGCCCCTCGCGCACCAGAGCCTGGAGCCGGGCCCGGGACAGATCGTCGAAAGCCCGCGCGAGGGCACGGTCGAGCCGCTCGGGAGACGTGGCGTCATCGAGGACGACACTGCGCTCCTCGTTCGCGCCGGACATCGTGGGAAGCACCGTGGAGGACACCGTGAGGATTCTCGTCATTTCGCCCCGGAAACCGCTTGCGGGAGCCGAAACGCCTCGCTATACGAACCCCCGTCGGGCCGGAAGCTCCCATCGTCTAGCGGTCTAGGACGTCGCCCTCTCACGGCGAAAACAGGGGTTCGATTCCCCTTGGGAGCGCCACCGACGCTGATAAGCCCCTCACGGGGCTTATTCTTTTTCTGACTGTCCCTATCGTCGGTGTCGTTCGGTGAGATCCGGCCTTGAGCCCGATCCCGGCTCGGCAGGTGTGCTATCGCGCTGACGGATGGGCCCGCGATTCGAGCGATCCGGTCATGGCGTTCGACCTCTTCCAGTGACGTATGACCGGTGATCGCCGTGATCCGGTGTCTCGACACGGATCGCCCTGCGCAAAGTTGGTGCTGGGACCGTTCGCGTGGACGGGGATGTCACGCTTCCCGCGATGCCCTCACCGGGCGTGGGTCTCCTCGGGAGCACCTCCGGCCTTGTTTCGACGGTCTTCGCGCCTTCGATGTGCGGCGGTCGGCCGGGGCATCATGGCGCGCTCGTCGGTGGCCTGACCCGTCTTTCTCGGTGCGACACGAAGAAACCCGCATCGTTTGCGCTGCGCTTCGAGTCGGTTCATGCCCGCGAAGCTCAGATCGGTCGCCGCCCGCACGGGACCTCGCCGGCTTCGGCGCGCATCGAAGCCACGATCGGACGGAGGCGTCTTTGGGAAGCCGCTATGGGCTGGAAATCCGTACGGCGATGCCGGCCGATGCGGCCGGGCTGGCCGAGCTGTTGCAGGCCGCCGGCCGCCCCGTGCCGTCGCATCGCCTGGCCGAGCAACTCGAGACGCTGCGCCACGGTCCCGGCACGGCCCTTTTGGCCCTCGAATGGGGGCCGCCGAGCGGTATCGTCGTGCTGCACTGGTATCCAGTGCTGGATCAGACCGCGCCCGTGGCCCAGATCACCCTGCTCCTGGTCGCCCCCGACGGCCGACGCCGCGGCGTCGGCCGCCAGTTGCTGAAGGCGGCCTCGCAGGCTGCCCGCATGGCGGGCTGCACCACGCTGCAGCTTCTGGCGCCCGATGAGGAGACCGGCCTGCCGGATTTCTGCGCCGCCACCGGGTTCGCGCAGAGCGCCGGCTGCTTCGTGCGACCTCTGCGCAAGAAGACCTGACCCACGCGCCCCTGCGCCGCCCGCTCCGCGATCAAAGCCGCCGGCGACCGCCTCCACGGGGATTACAGGTGGAGGAACGGCAGATCGAGCGGTTGTGGCCCCTCCCGCCGGTAGCGGGCCCTGAGATGCGGTGTCCGCCGCGCCAGATGCGCGTCACAGCGGTCGGAGAGGTGACCGACCCTGCCGGTGAGGCCGTCCAGGCCGGTGGTGAGACCTGCCACGAAGCGGTGAAGTCCACGGCCGCAGGCGTGACGAATCGAGCGAAGAACGTGCATGAAGATCGTCTCGGGAGAGGGAGTTCGGCGCGTCGGCGCCACGGATGAGCGGACAGCTAGGACAGAGCAGCGCCACAGGGACGCGACCGAAAGCGGCATCGCTCGGCCGGAACTCTCCCGAACCGCCGTTTCGATGCCGATGGGCCGGATCGCGGAAAATGCTCTGCCGCGTCGCGTGACGACGTGGTCATCCGTTCACGGAACAGGGACTGCAGACTCAGCCTTCCCGGCCTTACAAGCTCTGCCTTAGTCGTCCTGCCGTTCTCATGCTGTTTCAAGTCAACAGCGCAGGCATCGACGACATGGCAACGCTTCCGGGATGATTGTCTTATCGCCCGCTCGACAAACAGGCAGCAGGATTTTGCTTCAACCTTCCTTAAAATCTTTGCGTGTATGAGCGGGGCGCTTCACCTCCGGAGCGTCCGATCCAGGCTCGTCCCTCATGCGCCCAGTCCGAAGCGCCGGGCCACAACTCGACAAGCTGATCCGCCGCGATCAGCTCGAGGCGGCGCGCGCGAGCCTGCAGCAATCCCTGCCGATCAACGGCCTGCTCGGGCTGGCGAGCTGTCTGGTGGCCATCCATTCCGGTCATGGAACCTTGGGCGGAGTGTGGTTCTCGGCCTCCACCGCCGTCAACCTGCTGCGCCTCGGCCTGTGCCGCGCCCCCTGCCCCGGGCTGGCGACGCCCACGGACGGCACCTCATCCGGGGAGACAGCGGCCCGCTCGATCGACTGGCATCTGCAACTCGCCTGCCTCGCCGCCCTGCTCTCCGGCCTCGTCTGGGCCTTTCTCCCGGCTCTGTGCGACGGCTACACCTCCGGGCAGACCCTGTTCTATCTCACCGTGACCTGCGGGATCACGGCGGGCGCCGTGACCCATGGCACCTCCTTCGCCCGCATTCCGATCTGCTTCATCACGCCGCCGCTCCTCTCGGCCGCTGGCTGCCTTCTGGCGGCCGGAGGGTTCGACCGGATCTGTCTTGCGGCCACCGTTCTGCTGTATCTCACCGCGCTGATCCGCAGCACGATCGCGACGGAGAAAACCTTCCGCGAAACGAGCCGCCTGAAATACGAGGCCACCGTCCTCGCCGAGGCGCGCAAGGCGGCCCATGCAAGCGCCAGCGCCCTCGCGGAGGAAATGCACCAGCAGGCCACGCATGACGGCCTCACCGGCCTCCTCAACCGCACCGGCTTCACGCAGCGGGCCGAGGCCCGAATGGCCGCCAGCGAGGCCATCTGCCTGATGCTGCTCGATCTCGACGGGTTCAAGCTGGTCAACGACGTCTACGGTCACACGATGGGCGACCGGGTCCTCATCGAGGTCGCCCGGCGTATCCGCTCGGCCCTGCCGGCGGAATGCGACATCGCCCGGCTCGGCGGTGACGAATTCGCCGTCGTCTTCGAGCGAAGCCGGGTGATCGAGAATCCGGTTGCCCTCGCCGAGCGCCTGATCTGGACGGTGACCGAACCGTTCGACAGTTTCGATGCCGGCCGGCTCGGCATGAGCGTCGGCATCTGCCAATGGCCGACCGAGAGTCTGACGCATCTGCTCAGCTGCGCCGACGAGGCGCTCTATGCAGCAAAGCATGCGGGTCGCAATCATTTCCGCCTGTTCGACGATGGCCTGCGCAGGCGTCTGGAGATGCGGCGCGAATGCGAGCGCGGCCTGTCGCAGGCCCTGGCCGAAGGCGCGCTGAAGGTGTGGTTTCAGCCGATCTTCGGCCGGGACGGACGCAGTGTGACCAGCCTGGAAGCCCTGGTGCGCTGGCATCACCCGGTCCATGGCTGGGTCTCCCCGCCGGATCTCATTGCCGCCGCCGCCATGGCCGGGCTGACCGAATCCCTGCTGCGCTTCATCCTGGAGCAGGTCTGCACCATGCTCTGCGCGCTCCGCAGCCGGAACTTGGACGACCTCTCGGTGGCGATGAACGTTTCGCCGCGGGAGATGGCCCAGATTCCGGTCGACGACATCATTCTCGCGCGGCTGCAGACGCTGGGCCTGCCGACAGCGATGCTGGAGATCGAGATCACCGAGGAGACGGCGCTCGACATCGACGCGGTTCAGGGCAAGCTGCTGGCCTTGTCACGCGCCGGCATCCGGGTGGCGCTCGACGATTTCGGGAACGGCTATTCCTCGCTCGCCTCCTTGCGCCAATTGCGGGCCGACCGGGTCAAGATCGACCGCAGTCTCGTCACGGGGCTCACGGAAGCCGAGGACAAGCGCGAATTGGTTCAGGCCGTGCTCGGCCTCGGCCGGGCGCTCGACCTCGAAGTCGTCGCCGAAGGGATCGAGACCGCCGACGATCTCGCCACGCTGCAGGCCATGGGCTGCCCCTTCATGCAGGGCTTCCATCTCGGGCGGCCGCAACCGGCCGAGGACATCCTGCGCAGCCTCGAAGACTTGGCGGACCGGCCGAGACCGATCCATCTCCACGGCTCTCGCCCCTCGTTCTGACACGCTTTCTTCGAGGAATCGGACGCCACGTCCTCGGCCAGCGCGCGGCACACCTACCAGACGATGGCGGCCTCGGCCTGCCGCTTCGGGGAACGTGCGGGAGCAGGGCGGCCCTCCGTCGGCGGCATCTGCGCGATGCGCTCGTCCCAGGCGATCGCACGCGGTTGCCGACGCTGACCGGTCTCGGCAAAGAGGGTGAATCCTGCCCCGATCAAGGTCAACAGCAAGGCCCCATAGCTCAAGCTCCGCGGCAATGCCCAGCTGTGCAGCAAGGCGGCGACCGCCAAGCCGACAGCGAGGAACCCGATCATCTGGTGCACGGCCCTTCCATCCCCGATCGTGACGCACGGGGGCGGTCATAGTGAATCACATGCGAATCGTACAGCCACAACAGTATTACGCCGCGACCGGCTTCATCCGATTCTACTGAAAGCTTTCCTACACAACTTACGATCGGGGAAAATGCCATTGATCGTCGCCGTCATCCTGCAACGGCAAGATGCAAATCGAGATTTTAGTAGACGATACCGGACAACCTCTTCGCGCTCGAACATTGCCCCAATCGCGGCATTCGACCCGATGCACGGGCGAGGCAAGGCCCCGCGAGCGGCATTCAGCGATCGCGGCTCAGCAGGAGCAGCCAGCCGACCCCCAGCATCGCCACGGTCATTCCGATGATGACGAAGGCCGGTGTTCCGAGATCGATGAGCCGCGGCGCGAGCTGCGTGGCGAAGGCCGCCACGACGAGGCCGACGGCAACGCGCGCGGCGCCGCGCTCGATGCCGCGCACGAGCTTATCCATTCCCTTCAGCTCGATCTCGACGGTGACGCGCCCCTGCTTGAGACGCACCAACATCAAGTGAATCAGCGTCGGCAGCTCGGAGGCCGCCCCGAAAAGGCCGGCCCCCAGGGACTCGGCCTTGCGCGCGAGGCCACGCAGGGAAAACTGCGAGCGCATGCTGGCCCGCACCGTGGGACCGGCGGCGGCGAAGAGATCGAAATTCGGGTCGAGTTGGCGCATCACGCCGTCGGCTGTGACGAGTCCCTTGAAGAGGATCGCCAAGTCCGTCGGCATGGCGAGATCGTTCTCGCGGGCCATGGTCATGAAATCGGTCAGCACCAACCCGAGATTGAGCGGAATCGAGGAATGGGCCTGCACGAAATTCTGGGCGGATTGCTCCAGCTTCGTCAGATCCGGGTTCGAAGTACCGGTCCAGTCGAGCAGGGTGGCCATCAGCCCGTCGACATCCTGCTTGAGCATGGCGCCGATGAGGACGAGCAATTGCTGGCGTCGCTTCTGCGACAGGCGCCCGACAATGCCGAAATCGATGAAGCCGATCCGGTTGCCCGGCATCACCAGCAGGTTTCCGGGATGGGGATCGGCGTGGAACACGCCCTCGATCAGCGCCATGCGCAGGAAGGCGTCGCAGCCCTTCTGCGCCAGCGCCTTCTTGTCCGCATCGATCGTCCGCAGGGCGGCGGCATCGTTCGGCGAGATGCCGTGGATGAATTCCTGCACGAGCACGCGCTCGGAACACCATTCCCAGAAGATCTTCGGAATGACGATGTCATCACGCCCGGCGAAGATCTCGGCGATCATCTCGCAGTTGCGGGCCTCGTTGAGCAGATCGAGCTCGCCGTTGAGGCCGTTGGCGAGGTGGCGCATCTGCTCCTGAGGCTGGTAGCGGGCCATTTCCGGCCATTCGGCCTCGACGATACGGGCCCCGTGCGCCATCAGTCGCAGATCCGCCTCGATGACCTTTCTCAAGCCCGGCCGCAGGACCTTGACCACAACCTCCTCGCCGGAATGCAGGCGCGCCCGATAGACTTGAGCGATCGAGGCCGAGGCGATCGGATTCACGTCGAACTCGGCGAACACCTCCTCCGGGGGCGCACCGAGATCGGCCTCGAGCTGCGGCCCGATCAGCGCCCACGGCACCGGCTTCACTTGGCTGTGCAGCTTCTCCAGTTCGTCGGTCCAGACCGGGGAGAGCAGGTCCGGCCGGCTTGCCAGGATCTGACCGAACTTGATGAAGGTCGGGCCCAGTGTCTCGATGGCGCGGCGTAGCCGCTCCGGCTGCGACAGGCGCGTGACATCGACCCGCGGCGTCCGGCGGGGAATGAGCGGGATGTTGTGCAGCCCCAGCCGGTCGACGATCTTGGTCAGCCCGAATCCGATCAGGACCGACGCGATTTCCGAGAGGCGCTGACGGTCGCGCGCGGCGACGAAGGCAGTTTTCAGCATGATGGCCTTGCGTGTCGCGCGAAGCGTCGGCCTCGGCAAGACCGATCCGGCCTCGCCGAGCCGATCCTGCATGGCCAGGGCGTGGGGCTTTTTTAGGATCGGAGACGCATGGCAGCGTCCGGGTCGTCAAGGCGCCGCATCGGCGTGGACATCGATCACGATGTGTTCGCTCGGCTCCGACGTCTCGGTGCGGATCGTACGGAGGATCCCCGGGATGTCTGCGCCCGTGGCGCCGAACCGGGCCCAGGCAGCGCGACAGCGGCGGTGGTCCGCGTCACTCAGGAAGTAGCGCTCCTGCTCATCAAGGAGTGCTGCGTAGACGGCGGCACGGACGCCCTGCTCGTCCCCGATATAGAGTTGGTAGACGCGGCTCCAGAACGCCTCGTCGAGTTCCCACTCGCATTGGCCGGCCGCTTTCATCATCGCCAGCTTGCGCAGGCTCTGGCGCTCGGCATGCGGCATGACGAGAAAGCCGTATTGCGCCTTCAAGGCGCGACCGCCGGCGGCATAGCCGTCCTCGCTGGTCAGCGCCCAGGCGAAATAGCTGCCCGCACTCATCGCGAGCAGCGCGGCCGTCAGACAAAGCGCGCGGATGGCTGTCATAGGCAGGCCTCTGAGTCGAAGCTGCATCCTGCCGGGAACCTGGGCGGCATCAAGGTCGAACCGCACCTGTCTTCCCCCATTTTCCGAGACAACGAAAACGCCCCCTCCCCTCTCGAGCCGGGATTGGCACCGCCGCGCAGTTCCGAACATCAAAAAGCCCGCGCGGCTTTTGGCCATGCGGGCTGTGTTTGGCTGGGCCGGTGCGGATGGTGTGTGTCGTGGTG
>DYYG01000036.1 GCA_020741775.1 Methylorubrum populi | reverse complement strand
TACGTCATCTCCATGGGCTCCTGCGCCAATGGCGGCGGCTACTATCACTATTCCTATTCGGTGGTGCGCGGCTGCGACCGCGTGGTGCCGGTCGATATCTACGTGCCCGGCTGCCCGCCGAGCGCCGAGGCGCTGCTCTACGGCGTGCTGCTGCTGCAGCGGAAGATCCGCCGCCTCGGCACGATCGAGCGGTGAGGGGGCAGGCGATGGAAGCCATCACCACCAACGGCATCACGCTGCGTCGCACGGTCGAGGCGGCCCAGGGCGAGGGCGCCCTGCGGGCCATGGGCGAACGCATCGCTGGGGCGCTCGGTCCGGCGGTGACGGAATGGGCGGTCGCTTTCGGCGAACTGACCGTCGTCGTTCAGGGCAGCGACATCGTCTACGCCCTGACCTATCTGCGCGACGAGCCGGCCTGCGCCTTCCGCTGCTTCATCGACATCTGCGGTGCCGATTACCCGCAGCGGGCGCGCCGCTTCGACGTCGTCTATCACCTGCTCTCCCTGCGCCATAACATGCGGGTCCGCGTGAAGGTTCAGACGGATGCGGCGACGCCGGTGCCCTCCGCGATCCCGGTCTTTCCCGCCGCGAACTGGTATGAGCGCGAGACCTACGACCTCTACGGCATCCTGTTCTCGGGCCATCCCGATCTGCGCCGGCTGCTGACCGATTACGGCTTCGAGGGGCATCCGCTCCGCAAGGACTTCCCGCTCACCGGCTTCGTCGAGGTCCGCTACGACCAGGACGAGGCGCGAGTCGTCTACGAGCCGGTCAAGCTCACCCAGGAGTTCCGGAACTTCGACTTCCTCTCGCCCTGGGAGGGCACGGATTACGTGCTGCCGGGCGACGAGAAGAAGTCGAGCTGAGGGCTGCGGCGATGACCGAACACAACATCCGCAACTTCTCGATCAATTTCGGGCCGCAGCATCCGGCGGCGCACGGTGTGCTGCGCCTCGTGCTGGAGCTCGACGGCGAGGTGGTCGAGCGGGTCGATCCGCATATCGGCCTGCTTCATCGGGGCACCGAGAAGCTGATCGAGCACAAGACCTACCTTCAGGCGACGCCCTATTTCGACCGGCTCGATTACGTCGCGCCGATGAACCAGGAACACGCCTTCTGCCTCGCGATCGAGAAGCTCGCGGGCATCGAGGTGCCGCGTCGCGCCCAACTGATCCGCACCCTGTTCTGCGAGATCGGCCGGCTGCTCTCCCACCTCCTCAACGTCACCACGCAGGCGATGGATGTCGGCGCGCTGACGCCGCCCCTGTGGGGCTTCGAGGAGCGCGAGAAGCTGATGATCTTCTACGAGCGCGCTTCGGGTGCGCGGCTCCACGCCAATTACTTCCGGCCCGGCGGCGTGCATCAGGATCTGCCGCCCGCGCTGATCGACGACATCGACGCGTTCTGCGATCCGTTCCTGCAGGTGGTCGACGACCTCGACAACCTCGTCATGGCCAACCGCATCTTCAAGCAGCGCAACGTCGATATCGGCATCGTCTCGGTGGACGAGGCCATGGCCTGGGGCTTCTCCGGCGTGATGGTGCGTGGCTCCGGTATCCCGTGGGATCTGCGTAAGTCGCAGCCCTACGAGGCCTACGAGGAGATGGAATTCGACATCCCCGTGGGGAAGAACGGCGACACCTATGATCGCCAAGTGATCCGCATGGAAGAGATGCGGGAATCCGTGAAGATCATGAAGCAGTGCTGCGCCAAGCTGCGCGAGCCTGCCGGCCAGGGGCCGATCGCCTCCATCGACGGCAAATTCGCGCCGCCGCCGCGCCGCGAGATGAAGCGCTCGATGGAAGCGCTCATCCACCACTTCAAACTCTACACCGAGGGCTTCCACGTGCCCGAGGGCGAGGTCTACGCCGCCGTCGAGGCGCCCAAGGGCGAATTCGGCGTCTATCTCGTCTCCGACGGCACCAACAAACCCTACCGCTGCAAGATCCGCGCTCCGGGCTTCGCCCATCTTCAGGCGATGGATTGGATGTGCCGCGGCCACCTGCTCGCCGACGTGTCCTGCGTGCTCGGCACGCTCGACATCGTGTTCGGCGAAGTGGACCGCTGAGGAGACGCGTCGGACGTCATGGCCAACCGCAGACTCGCCCCCGCCGCTGAGCAGCCCCAGGACTTCGCGTTCACGCCCGAGAACGCCGACTGGGCCCGCGGCCAGATCGCGAAATATCCCGAAGGCCGGCAGGCCTCGGCCGTGATTCCGCTGCTGTGGAAGGCGCAGGAGCAGAATGGCGGCTGGCTGCCGCAGAAGGCGATCGAGGCGGTCGCCGACCAGCTCGGCATGCCGCATATCCGGGTGCTGGAGGTCGCGACCTTCTACACGATGTTCGCCCTGGAGCCGGTCGGACGCTTCTGGATTCAGGTCTGCGGCACCGTGCCCTGCGATTGCTGCGGGGCCAAGGAGCTGAAGGCCGCTTTGCATGATCGCCTCGGCCCCTCGGGCCATGTCTCGGCGGACGGCAACTTCTCCTGGCTCGAAGTCGAGTGCCTCGGCGCCTGCTGCAACGCGCCGATGGTGCAGATCAATCAGGATTACTACGAGGATCTGACGCCGGAGAGCCTGAACAAGCTCATGGACGATCTCGCCGCCGGCCGGCCCGTGAAGGTGGGTTCGCAGATCGGTCGGGTGTCCTCGGAGCCGAAGGATGCCGTCAACACCCTGACGGATCCGAGCCTGTTCGACGGGTCCCGGGTCGGCGCGTGGCGCAAGCGTTTCGAGCAGACCGAGGGCGCGGGCGACAGCGAGGAAAGTGTCAAGAAGGACGAGGCCGCCTCGACCCAAGCCCGTGTCGCAGACGAGACCAAGCCGGCCCGTCCGTCGGCCGGTCGCGCCAACGAGTCGAAGGCGGCTGACGCACCCGCCGAGCGCGCGAGCGCCGGCGAAACGCCGGTGAAGTCGGAAGATCAGGCCGCCGCACGCGACGCGAAGGCGCCCGCTGCCCAGGATCCGGCGGTCGAGGAAGACAAGCTGCTGCGCACCGAGCCGCCGCAGCATCCGGCCACCATCGGGGCCGGGGATGACGTGCCCGAGGGTGAAAACCCGGAGGCCCGCGCCAACGCCGCCGGGACCCGTCCGAAGGGGCTCGACGCGCCGCGCGAGGACCGCCCCGACGACCTGACCAAGATCAAGGGCATCGGCCCGATCAACCAGCGCCGCCTCAACGATCTCGGGATCTGGCATTACGATCAGATCGCCGCATGGTCGCCGCAGGAGGTGGCCTGGGTGAGCGCCTACCTCGCCTTCCCCGGCCGCGTGGACCGGGAGAACTGGGTCGGCCAAGCCGCCGACCGCGCCGGCAGCAAGGGTTGAGGAGCACATCATGCTCTCCGATCAGGATCGCATCTTCACCAACCTCTACGGCCTGCACTCGCCGGGGCTCGAGGCCGCCAAGAAACGCGGCGCCTGGGATGGCACCAAGTTCCTGCTCGATATGGGCCGGGACTGGATCATCGATGAGATGAAGGGCTCTGGCCTGCGCGGCCGTGGCGGCGCCGGCTTCCCGACCGGCCTGAAATGGTCGTTCATGCCCAAGAAGTCGGACGGGCGCCCGCATTACCTCGTCGTCAATGCCGACGAGTCGGAGCCGGGCACCTGCAAGGACCGGGAGATCATGCGGCACGATCCGCATCTCCTGATCGAAGGCTGCATGCTGGCCTCCTTCGCCATGGGCGCGCATGCCTGCTACATCTACATCCGCGGCGAGTATGTGGCGGAGAAATTCGCCCTTCAGCGCGCGGTGGATGAGGCCTACGAGGCGCGTCTCGTCGGCCCGTCCAACATCCACGACTATCCCTTCGACATCTACGTCCACCACGGTGCGGGTGCTTATATCTGCGGCGAGGAGACGGCTCTGATCGAGAGCTTGGAGGGCAAGAAGGGGATGCCGCGGCTGAAGCCGCCGTTCCCGGCCAATATGGGCCTCTACGGCTGCCCCACGACCGTCAACAACGTCGAGTCAATCGCGGTGGCCGGCACGATCCTGCGCCGGGGCGGCGCCTGGTTCGCCGGGCTCGGCGGTAAGAACAACACCGGCACCAAGCTGTTCTGCGTGTCGGGCCACGTCAACAAGCCGTGCAATGTCGAGGAAGAACTCGGCATCACCTTCCGCGAGCTGATCGACAAGCATTGCGGCGGCATGCGCGGCGGCTGGGACAATCTTCTGTGTTCCATCCCCGGCGGCTCGTCGGTGCCGCTGGTGCCGGCCGAGCAGATCATCGACGCCAAGATGGACTTCGATACCCTGCGCAATCTGGGCTCGGGTCTGGGCACGGCGGCGGTGATCGTGCTCGACAAATCGACCGACATCGTCGGCGCGATCGCCCGGATCTCGTACTTCTACAAGCACGAATCCTGCGGCCAGTGCACGCCATGCCGCGAGGGCACCGGCTGGATGTGGCGCGTGCTGACCCGCATGGCCGCCGGCCGGGCGCAGAAGCGCGAGATCGACATGCTCTTGGAAGTCACCAAGCAGGTCGAGGGTCACACCATCTGCGCGCTCGGTGACGCGGCGGCTTGGCCGATCCAGGGCCTGATCCGGCATTTCCGGCCCGAGATCGAGAAGCGCATCGATCAATACAGCGCGAATCCGCATTCCGATGCGGTGCCGATGGCGGCCGAGTAACGACCGCCCGATGCTCACCTTCGAGATGACCCGATGACCAAAATTCTCATCGACGGCACCGAGGTCGATGTCCCGGCCGACTACACCCTGCTCCAGGCCTGTGAGGTCGCGGGCGCGGAGATCCCGCGCTTCTGCTTCCACGAGCGCCTGTCGATTGCCGGCAATTGCCGGATGTGCCTGGTCGAGCTGAAAGGCGCGCCCAAGCCCGTCGCTTCCTGCGCTTATGCGGTGAAGGATTGCCGGCCGGGCCCGAACGGCGAGCCGCCGGAGGTGCTGACGCGTTCGGGCACCACCAAGAAGGCGCGCGAGGGGGTGATGGAGTTCCTCCTCATCAACCACCCGCTCGATTGCCCGATCTGCGACCAGGGTGGCCATTGCGACCTGCAGGATCAGGCGATGGCCTACGGCGTCGACTCGACCCGCTACCAGGAGAACAAGCGGGCGGTCGAGGAGAAGTATATCGGCCCGCTGGTGCGGACCGCGATGAACCGCTGCATCCATTGCACCCGCTGCGTCCGCTTCCTGGCGGAAGTCGCCGGCGTGCCGGATCTCGGCGCCATCGGCCGTGGCGAGGACATGGAAATCACGAGCTATCTCGAGCAGGCGATGGGCTCGGAGCTTCAGGGCAACGTCGCCGATCTCTGTCCCGTGGGCGCGCTGGTCCACAAGCCGCAGAGCTACAACGTGCGCCCGTGGGAACTGCACAAGACCGAATCCGTCGACGTGATGGATGCGGTCGGCTCCGCGATCCGGGTCGATGCCCGGGGCCGCGAGGTGATGCAGATCGAGCCGCGCATCAGCGAGGAGATCAACGAGGAGTGGATCTCCGACAAAACCCGCCACGTCGTCGACGGCTTGCGTCTGCAGCGCCTCGACCGTCCGTTCCTGCGTGAGAACGGCCGCCTGCGCCCGGCCTCCTGGGGCGAGGCCTTCTCCGCCATCGCCGCCAAGCTGAAGGGTGCCGATCCCAAGCGCGTCGGCGCGCTCGTCGGCGATCTCGCGGGTGTGGAGGAGATCTTTGCGCTCAAAGCCCTGATGGGCTCGCTCGGTGTGACGAACCTCGATGCGCGCCAGACCGGCGAGGCGCTCGATCCGGCCTGGGGCCGGGCCGCCTACACCCTCGGCGCGACCATTCCCGGCATCGAGCATGCGGACGCGATCCTGATCGTCGGCGCCAATCCGCGCACGGAAGCCTCGCTGCTCAACGTCCGCATCCGCAAGCGTTGGCGCATGGCCCCGGTCTCGATCGGCCTGATCCTCGATGAGCAGCCGGACCTGACCTACCCCTATACCTATCTCGGCGCCGGCACCGACACGCTCGCTTCCATTGCCAAGGGGGAGCACAGCTTCCTCGACGTGCTGAAGAAGGCGGAGCGCCCGCTGGTGATCGTCGGTGAGGGCGGTCTCGGCGCGCTCGCTGCCGCGGCGGCTCTGGCGCAGGATGTCGGCGCCGTCACCGATGGCTGGAACGGCTTCGGCGTGCTCAACACGGCGGCCGCCCGCGTCGGTGCTCTCGATCTCGGCTTCGTGCCGGGGGAGGGGGGGCTGACCTTCTCGCAGATGCTCGAGCCGGGCGCCCTCGACGTGGTGTTCAACCTCGGCGCCGACGAGCGGGTGATCGGGCCGGGCGCCTTCGTGATCTACCAGGGCACCCACGGGGATGCCGGCGCGAGCCGGGCCGACGTGATCCTGCCGGGCGCGGCCTATACCGAGAAGAGCGCGACCTACGTCAACCTCGAAGGCCGGGTGCAGATGGCCAACCGCGCCGGCTTCCCGCCGGGCGATGCCCGCGAGGATTGGGCGATCCTGCGCGCCCTGTCCGACGTACTCGGCAAGCGGCTGCCCTACGATTCCCTCGCCGCCCTGCGGAAGGCGCTGTGCGCGGAATATCCGCATCTGGCGGCGGTCGGGCAGGTCGAGCCGTCCGACGCGGCCACCGCCCTGGCGACGCTCGCGGGCCTGCCGGGAGACACGGCGAAGAGCGCCTTCTCCTCGCCGGTCGCCGATTTCTACCTCACCAACCCGATTGCCCGCGCCTCGCGGGTGCTGGCCGAGTGCTCCGGCCTCGCTCGGGGCCGCGCTCTCGAAGCGGCGGAATAGGGGACGCCACCGATGACCTTCTGGGAAATGCTCGGGACCGTCCTCCTGATCGCGCTGAAGAGCTTCGTGCTCCTCGCCGCGCTCCTCGTCTTCATCGCCTACGCCCTGCTCGCCGACCGCAAGATCTGGGCGGCGGTGCAGCTGCGGCGCGGCCCGAACGTGGTCGGACCGTGGGGGTTGTTCCAATCCTTCGCCGATCTGTTGAAGTTCGTGCTGAAGGAGCCGGTGATTCCAGCGGGCGCCAACAAGGCGATCTTCCTGCTGGCACCCCTCGTCTTCGCGATGCTGGCTTTGGCCTCCTGGGCGGTGATTCCGCTCGCCGACGGTTGGGCCATCGCCGACATCAATGTCGGCATCACCTACATCTTCGCGATCTCGTCGCTCGGCGTGTACGGCGTCATCATGGGCGGCTGGGCCTCGAACTCAAAATACGCCTTCCTCGGCGCCCTGCGCTCGGCGGCCCAGATGATCTCCTATGAGGTCTCGCTCGGCTTCGTCATCATCTGCGTGCTGCTCTGCGCCGGCTCGCTGAACCTGTCGCGCATCGTCATGGCGCAGGACACCGCGCTCGGGATCTTCGGCTGGTACTGGCTCTGGCTGTTCCCGATGTTCGCCGTGTTCTTCGTCTCGGCTCTGGCCGAGACCAACCGCCCGCCCTTCGACCTGCCGGAGGCCGAATCGGAACTCGTGGCCGGTTACATGGTCGAGTATTCCTCGACGCCGTACCTGCTGTTCATGCTCGGCGAATACGTGGCGATCATGACCATGTGCGCGCTCGGTACGGTGCTGTTCCTGGGCGGCTGGCTCTCGCCGATCCCGTTCGTGCCCTTCACCTGGGTGCCGGGCGTGATCTGGTTCGCGCTGAAGGCCAGCTTCCTGTTCTTCATGATCGCCATGGTGAAGGCCATGGTGCCGCGCTACCGCTACGATCAGCTGATGCGCCTCGGCTGGAAGGTGTTCCTTCCGCTCTCGCTGATCTCTGTCGTCGTCGTCGCCTTCGTCCTCAAGCTCACCGGCCTCGCGCCGGGAGCCTGACCCGTCCCTTGTGAGGTCGCATTCCTTCGCCCGAGGCGTCACCACCTCGCTCGGAACCGCGTCCTACGAATCGGAGATCGCGCCGTGAAGCTCGATCAGGTCGCCAGAAGCCTTCTCCTGAAGGAATTCGTGTCGGGGTTCTTCCTCGCCATGAAGTATTTCTTCAAGCCGAAGGCCACGATCAACTACCCCTTCGAGATGGGCCATCGCGGACCGCGCTTCCGCGGTGAGCACGCCCTGCGCCGTTACCCCAACGGCGAGGAGCGCTGCATCGCCTGCAAGCTGTGCGAGGCGATCTGCCCGGCCCAGGCCATCACCATCGAGGCGGGCCCGCGCCGCAACGACGGCACGCGCCGCACCACGCGCTACGACATCGACATGGTGAAGTGCATCTATTGCGGCTTCTGCCAGGAAGCCTGCCCGGTGGA
>DYYG01000035.1 GCA_020741775.1 Methylorubrum populi | reverse complement strand
CCTGCGCCGGGCCGCCGACGAGGCTGCGGCTTCCGTCGAGACCCGGTCGGACGACGTGGTCACCCGCTTCCAGGCTGCCGCCGACCGGGTCGGGGGCGAACTCAACCGCCGCAGCGAGAGCGCCTCGCAGGCGCTCCACGCCGCGATCCAGCGCATGGCCGACGATTTGTCCGCCCGCAGCATCGATGCGACGGGAGCCCTGGCGCTCGCCGCCGCCCATGCCGGTGGCGAGATCGGCAACCGCACCGATCAGTCGATGCAGGCCCTCCACGACCTCATCCAGCGGGTCGCCGACGAGATCGGCACCCGCGGGTCGGAGGCCACCGTGGCCCTGTCGCTGGCGGCGGCCCAGGCGGGCGGCGAGATCGGCACCCGCGCCGACCAGTCGGCCCAGTCCCTCCGCGATCTGCTGCGTCAGGTTCGCGAGGAGATCGACGCGCGCAGCGCCGAGGTGACCGACGCCCTCGCCCGGACCGCCGCGCAGGTCGGCGGTGAGATCGGCACCCGCACGGAGGATTCGCTCCAGGCTCTGCGGCAGACGCTTGCCCGGGTCAGCGACGAGCTGTCCGCCCGCGGCCAGGAGGTGACCGGGGCCCTCGCCCGTGCGGCCGAGCAGGCCGGTGGCGAGGTCGGCGGCCGTATGGAGCACGCGCTGGAAGCCCTGCGCGACTCCCTGCAGCGCCTGAGCGAGGAGGTGACCGCCCGCGGCGAGGCGACGGTGCAGGCCCTGTCCCGCACCGCCGACGGCGTCGGCGCCGAGCTGTCCGATCGCCTGGTCGCGCTGGAGGACGGCCTCGGCAAGACCGGCCAGGGCGCCGCGGCGCTCATCGCCAGCCAGTCGGACGAGGCCCAGGCCCGTCTCGAAGGCGCCGGCCGCGAGGTCATGCTGGCGATCGCCGGTCACGTCTCGCAGGTCGGCGATGCGCTCCAGCAGAGCCATGCCGCCTTCGCCGAGACCGCCGACAGCCGCGCTCGCGCGGTCGAGGAGGTGCTCGGAAACCGTCTCGCCGCCCTGCAGGAGACCATCGCCCGCGGCGACATCATCGCCGATCGCATCGCCGGGAACACCCAGGCGCTCGGCGACACCCTGTCGTCGCGGCTCACGGAGATCGACCGGGTCATCGCCGTGCAGGGCAGCGCCCTGGCGGATTCCCTGGCTGAGCGGGCCCGCCTCGCCGGCGAGACCGTCGAGGCGCGCCTCGGCGAGATGGAGACCCTCTCCGCCAAGCGCACCGCCGAGATCGGCGAGAGCTTCGCGGCCCTGATCGGCCATGTCGACACCCGTCTCGGCGCCCGCGCCAACGCCCTCAACGAGGCGCTGGTGCTGCGTGCCGCCGAGATCGCCCGCACCCTCGAAGAGGGCAACCGGACCCTGACGGAGGGCCTCGACCGGCGCGCCGAGGGCACCGTGCAGGACATCGCCGCGCGCAGCCGCGCCGTCGGCGAGGCCCTTGCCGCCCGCGCTGCCGAGATCTCCGAGCGCCTCGACCGCACGACCCAGGATCTCGCCCAAAGCCTCGAGGCAGGGGCGGAGCGCCTCGATACCGGCGTCGTCGCCCGCCTCGACGCCCTCAACGGAGCCCTGGAGGAGCGTGCCCGCCAGCTCGACGACACCTTCGGCATCCAGGCCCTGGAGGCGGTACGCCTGATCGAGAGCCGCACCCGTGCCATCGACGGCGAGCTGAATGCCCGCATCCGCGACCTCGTTGCCCTGGTCGAGGGCCGCAGCGGCGGCGCGGCGGCGGCGCTCACCGGTCATATCGAGACCATGGCCCGCCTGTTCGACGAGCGGGCCGACAGCCTCAACCACCTGTTCGACGAGCGCGGTGGCGCGCTCGCCGCCGAACTCGACCAGCGCGGCCGCGCGGCGGTCGAGACCCTCGACGGACGCCTGTCGGAGATCACCCAGGCTCTCGAACAGGGCGGCGCTTCCCTGGGAGCCCTGCTCGATCGCCGCGGCACCGCCCTGCTCGCCGGTCTGCGCGACGTGATGGGGCAGGTCGATGGCCTGCTCGGCGACGGGGCCGCCCGCGTCGGCGAGACGCTCGACGCCCGCGCCGACGAGATCCGCGCGCAGCTCGACCGCACCCTCGACACCCTGCGCACCGTTCTGGAGGAGCGGGTGCACACGGTTCAGGACATCCTCGACCATCGTGCCGGCGAGATCCGCGGTGCCCTCGACAGCCGCGTGGACGATCTGCGCGGCGTGATGGAGGGCGGCGCCGGCCGGGTTCAGGGCGAGTTCGAGGCCGGTCTCGGTGCCCTGGCGGCGGAACTGGAAGCGCGTGTCCGCACGGTCCGCGACCTTCTCGAGGCCCGGAGCGCCGAGATCCGCGACACGCTCGACCACGGCACGAACGATTTGCGCGGTCTCGTCGACCACAGCGCCGGACAGGTGCGCGGCGAGCTCGATGCCGGGCTGACCGCCCTGCGCTCGGCCCTCGACGAGCCGGCCCGCACGGTGCAGGACCTGCTCGACAGCCGCGTGGGCGAGATCCGGGCGATCCTCGACGGTCGCACCGACGATCTGCGCGCGATGCTGGACGAGCGGACCCATGCGGTGCAGAGCGTCCTCGATCATCGCGCCAACGAGATCCGCGGGCTGCTCGACGGCCATGCCGGACGCCTCGACGAGGGGTTCCAGGGCCGCATCCTGCCGCTGCAGCAGGCCCTCACGGAGGGCGCGCGCGCCTTCATCGAGACGCTGGAAAGCGGCATCGGCCGCGCGGCCGGCGAGGTCGAGAGCCGCACGCAGGGGCTCGCCGCGCTGTTCGACGACCGCCTCGGCGTGCTGGGCGATCTCGTCGATGGCCGCGGCCAGATGATCGCGCAGACCGTCGCGACCCGGGCCCAGGAACTGCGCACGCTGTTCGACGAGATCCACGCCACCCTCGATACCCTGGTCGATGACCGCTCGACGGCCCTGACCGGCCGCCTCGATGCCCAGACCAAGGCGATGACCGCCGTGTTCGATGAGCGGATGCGCGGCCTCGACGGCTTGATCGAGAGCCGTGGCACGGCGCTCGCCAAGCTGGTGGAGAGCCAGGCCGCCCTGCTGTCGCAAACGGTGGACGCGCGCAGCGAGGCTTTCACCGGCCGCATCGATGCCCGCCTGCGCGCCTTCGCCACCGTGGTGGCGACCCGCGCCGACGCCCTGGCCGAGGCCTTCGACGAGCGTCAGGAGGCCTACGCCGCCCTGATCGGCGAAGGCACCGCGCGGATGGTTGCCGCCCTGGACGAGAGTGCCCGGCAGCAGGCCGCCCTCGCGGAGACCGCCGAGGCGAGCCGGACGGCCTATGCCGCGATGATCGAGGAGGGCACCGCCCGCATGATCGCCGCGCTGGACGAGCGCGCCCGCCGCCACGCGGTGCTCGCGGAGGCCTTCGACCGCCAGAAGAGCGCCTACGCCGCCCTGATCGACGGCGGCACGGCCCGGATGGTGGCGGCGCTGGACGAGCGCGCGCAGCGTCAGGCCCAGCTCGCCGAGACCTTCGACGAGCGCCAGTCCGCCTACGCAGCCCTGGTCGATCAGGGTGTCGCGCGGATGAGCGAGCTGCTCGACGAGCGCGCCCGGCGCCACGCCGCCGAGGTGCAGGAGACCGCCAACGCCATGATCGCCACCCTGGACCGGCGCGACGCGGTGCTGTCGCGGCTGGTCGAGGGGCCGGCGGCGGATCTCGCCGAAGCCCTGGCCGAGCAGGGGCAGGCGCTCGACCGCCTGCTGACCGACAAGGGCATGCCCCTGGTCGATGCCCTGCGCGAGCGCACCGACGCGATCGTCGTCCGCACCGTGGAATCGGCCCAGGCGCTGCGCGCGGCCCTGGACGAGGGAGCGGCGGCCTCCGCCGTCACCGTTGCCGAGGCCCATGAGCGGGTGCGCCGCGACGTCGCCGGCTTCCTCTCCCGGATCGAGAACGCCAACGCCGCGCTCAAGGAGCTGGTGGCCGGCGCCGCGTCCAATCTCGGTGCCATCGAGCAGGGGCTGGCGGAGCGTGTCGCGCAGATCCAGTCGGCCCTCGACCGGATCGCCGCCGACGCGGCCCAGGCCTCCGACCGGGTCTCGACCCAGGTGGCGGCCCTGCGCGACGCGTCGCAGGGAGCCCTCGCCCAGGCCTCCGACCTGGCTCAGACCCTCGATGCCCGCGGCAAGGCGCTGGTGGAGAGCACCGGGACCCATGTCGGCGCGCTGAGCCAGGCGGCGGGCACCCTGGAAGCCGTGGAAGGCCGGCTCGCCGAGAGCCTGTCGAGCCGGCAGGCGGTGGTCGATGCGGTGCTGGCCCGGATCGAGGAGCGCAGCCGCGCCATCGAGAGCCAGACCGGCCGGTTCGGCAGCATCGTCGAGGAGACCCTGCGCGCGGCCGAGATCCGGGCGCGGGAACTGAGCGAGAGCCTGTCCCAGGCGGCTCGCGAGGCCGGTGCGGCAGTCGCTGGCGATTTCGAGCGCCTGCGCAGCGGCGCGGACGCGGAAAGCGCCCGCACGGCCGGCGCGGTGCGCGGCGCCATCGAGGAAGCCTCCGCCAAGATGATGGAGAGCCTCGGTTCCGCCTCCGGTCGCTTCGGTGACTCCGTTGCGCGCATGACCGAGATGGCCGCCGAGATCCGCCGCGAGCTCGACGCCACCCGTGCCGATCTCCAGCGCGGCGTGCTGGAGCTGCCCCGGGAGACGCAGGACGCCACCGGCGAGATGCGCCGGGTCGTCGCCGAGCAGATCGAGGCGCTGAACGAACTGGCCGCGCTGGTGGCCCGCTCGCATCGCTCGGTCGATGTGGCCCAGCCGGCGGCGCAGAACCGCGCCGTCGAGCAGCGCCGCACCGTGGAAGCTGGCCGCCCGGCTCCCGCTCCGGCGGCGCAGCCGGCCCGCAGCCCGGCGCCGGCTCCGGTCCGGACCCAGACGGCGGCTCCTGCCTCCGTCCGTCCGGCGAGCCCGGCTCCGGTCCAGGGCCGGCCCGGCACCCGCGACAATCGCGGCTGGCTGTCCGACCTCCTGACCCGCGCCTCGATCGACGATGAGGGCGCCGAGCCGGCACCGACTCCGGCGCCCGAGGCGAAGGCGGCGGTTGAGCGGATCTCCCTCGACGCGATCTCGACCGACATCGCCCGGATGGTGGACCACCAAGCCTCGGTCGAGTTCTGGCAGCGCTACCGCCGGGGCGATCCGAACCTGTTCGACGGCCGGCTCTACACCCAGCAGGGCCGCCAGACCTTCGAGCAGATCCAGCGCCGCTACCGGGCGGATGCCGAGTTCCGCCGCACGGTCGACCGCTATGTCGGCGAGTTCGAGCGGCTGCTCGGCGAGGTGACGAAGAACGACCGCGACACCAAGCGGGCGGATGCCTACCTCACCTCCGAGACGGGCAAGGTCTACACCATGCTCGCCCATGCTAGCGGCCGGTTCGACGAGGTGTGAGGCGCACGCCGCAGGCGCTGACGGGGCGGGCTCTCCGCCCCGTCAGCGCGCGAAGGAACGGTTCTAGGAAAACGGCCCCGCCGGAGATCGCGCGGGGCGGCCCCAGCTTTCAGATCAGGCCCAGGGACGCCAGCTCCCGGCGCAGGCTCTCGGGCATGTCAGCGACCTCTCCGGCGCTGGCCCGGTCGAGGTCGGCGGGGGCGTCGCCGGCTTCGAGGTAGCGCCAGCCCTGGAACGGGCGGCAGGGACGGGGCGAGACCGGGGTCACGGCCGGGTCGAGCACGAGGCGGCAGCGCTCGATGCCGTCCTGCCCCGTGACCGGCTCGATCGCCCGGATCGGCTGACGGCAGATCAGCGTGCCCTTCATCACCCAGTAGATCGAGCCTCGGCCGGCGATGTCCTTGGCGCGCTTCGGAAACATCCGGGTGACGTGGACGGTCGCCGGGTCGCCGCCGAGGCGCAGCGCCTCGGCCCGGTTATGGCTGATGCGCGCCTCCAGCTCCTCGATGGAGGAGGGGCCGACGCAGAGCTTCAGGAGATGCAGGGCCATGATCGAGGGCCCTATACAGCATCGGCCCGAAAAGTGGTGGCCGGTTTTCGGGACGGCCGATGCGACAACTCGGCAGCATCGGCCCGAAAAGTGGTGACCGGTTTTCGGGACGGCCGATGCGACGGATCAGCGGGACGGGGCTGTGAGGCCCCGCCCCTCTTCTCACGCGAACAGCGCAATCTTCTCCTCGATGCTCAGGGAGTCGAGATCGGGGAAGGCGGTGGCGAGGTCGTCTTCCGCCTCCGGTTCGGTCACGGGCGCAGCAGGTTCCGGAGCGGCCAGGAAGGTGAGATCGCTCGCCTCCGGCGCCCGTGCCTCGTCCGCAGGCTCCTCCACAAGGGTATCGATCTCGACCGAAGCCGGGACCAATTCCGCCGCCGGCTCGGCCTCGGCGACCGTCTCGATGGCGTCCGCCGGGATGTCCTCCGGCGTGGCCGCTTCCGCAACGGTCGCTTCGGCGGCGATCTCTTCAGCGACCGGGACCTCGGCGAGGGGCGCAACCGCCGCAACCGCGACTTCGGGACCAGCCGGGACGGCCTCGCTCACCGGCTCGGGGCGCTTCGGGCTCTCCGGCAGGAAGGCGACATCGCCGTCGAGGCTGACCGAGGGTAGGGGCGGAAGGGGGGAGCCGGCCGGGGCCGGGCTTTCCATGTCGAGGAAGCGGTCGACATCGCTCTGGTCGAGCCACGGCGCGGCCTTGCCGCGTTCGTCCGCGTCGATCGAGGGCACCGCCGCATCAACGGAGCCCCAGATGCCGATCATCGAGGCGATGCGGTCCTCGAGATAGCGCAGGGTATGCACCACCCGGCTCGTGCGCTGCGCGGTGAGATCCTGGAACGAGCAGGCGGTGTAGATCTGAGTGGCATGCCGGTCGAGGGCGTCGCACAGCGCCGAGTCGGCCCCGCCCTCGCGCAGCGTCCAGGCCGCCTCCTGCACTTCCTCGGCGGCGCTGAGGATATCGGAGGTCGCCCGCTCCGTGGCCCGGACGATGGCGTCGAGGGCTTCGGACGCGACGGTGAGGCGGCTCTCGCCATGCTCGGGCTGGGACAGGGCCGCCACCTCGGCCCGGGTCCGGGCGATGGCGTCGGCCATCTCCATCAGGTCGCCGCGGAAGCGCCCGACATCGTCACCCCGGTCGGTGGTGACGACGGTCTCGATCCGCCGGATCGCGTCCAGCAGCACGCCGGTATCCGCGTTGCGGTTGCGCCGGGCATATTCCGCCAGGAACCACCGGCCCCGTTCGGTCTCCCGAACGGCGTCCTCGATGGCATCGTATTGCGACGCGTCCAAAGGCGTCAGGGAACGGGTACTCGACATCACACCCCGCAAAGACGCGGCCTCCGCGGAGGGAGCGCCGTGACGATTGACGGTCGGGCCGAGATTGACAGGCGCACTTTAACGGCGGCTTACGGTTTTCCGCGTCGCGTGCTCGCCAGCGCGGCTTTCGACCGATCGCACGGGCGGCGCCCATCGCCGCGTCCCTCCCCTTCCGCCATCTCCGGCCCGCCCCGTGACAGCGCCCTCCCCGCCCGGCGAGCCCGATCCGTTTCGGCTCGGCCTGCTCTACACATTCGTCTTCGTCGAGATCGGCATCGCCATGCCGTTCATGCCGGTCTGGCTCGGGGCCCTCGGGCTCGATGCCGGGCTGATCGGCCTGCTGTTGGCCCTGCCCATCGCCACCAAGGTCATCGCCACCCGACCGCTGATGGGGCTAATCGACCGAGGTGTGCGCCCGCGCACGTTGCTCGTCGCCGGCAGTCTGGTTCTGGCGGCGAGCTACGCGCTGATGCCGCTCGCTGCGGCCTGGGCCGTGGCGCTACTGGCCGGATTGATCGTCCTCAACGCGGTGGCGCAGGCGCCGCTCGTGCCGAGCATCGACTACCTGACGCTCGCCGCCGCCCGGCGCTCGCACCGGATCGGCTATGCCCGCATCCGGATGTGCGGTTCGGTCGGTTTCCTGGCGGCGAATCTCGTCGGCGGTGCCCTGCTCGGGATGCTGGGCGACCGGGTGGCGGTGCCGCTGCTGCTGACCGGCCTCGCCCTCGTCGCGACATTCATCGCGGCGGCCGGACACGATTCCGCGGCCAACGTCGCGTCGCGTCCAGCCTCGGCGGAGCCCCCGCCCCTTCCTCCGGTCCTGCGGCTCTCCATCGGCGCGGCGGCGCTGATCCAGGCGAGCCACGCGGCGGTCTACGCCTTCGGCAGCCTGGACTGGTCCCGCCAGGGCATCCCGACGGCCTGGATCGGCGCCCTGTGGGCGGTGGGCGTCGCCGCCGAGATCGCCCTGTTTGCCCTGGTCGGCCGCTGGCCGGCCCGCTGGCGCAGCCCGTTCCGCCTTCTCGGCCTCGGCGCCGGGGCCGCCCTGGTGCGGACCCTCGGCCTCAGCTTGGCGCAGGGCGACCTCGCCCTGCTCCTGCCGCTGCAAATGCTGCACGGCCTCACCTTCGGCGCGACCCATCTCGGCGCCATGGCGGCGGTTTCCGGCTTCGCGCCGGAGGGCGCCCGTGGCCGGGCGCAGGGAACGGTCGGTGCCTCGACCGCCTTCGTCTCGGCCCTGGCGACCCTGGCCTGCGGCGTGATCTACCGCGCCCTCGGCGGCCCGGCGACCTTCCTGGCGATGGCGCCCCTGGCGCTGGCGGGCCTCGCCCTGATGGTGCTGGCGCGCAGGGCGCGGGAGCCTTCGGGAACGGGGCGGTTTGGCGGCGGCTCCGGCGATGCGATATAGGTAACGCTTAAGTATTTTGCCCTCCCCTTTCCGGGGCGGCAGCGGGAGCGGCGGCGTGCGGATCGCGGACGGCTCAAATGCCTTGGATGCTGCGGGGGCAGACCTCGACGCCGGGAGCGGCCGCGTTCTGCTGCACGGGCGCTGGACGGCGGACCAGGGGCCGGCGGTCGAGAGCGCCTCGGCGCGCATCGCCGCTCATGGTGTGGCCGATGGCCGGAGCCGGCCGGTTCTGGTGGATCTGAGCGGGCTGACGCGGCTCGATACCCTCGGCGCCTGGGTGCTGGAGCGGACCCGCGCCGAGATCGAGGCGGCGGGGGGGCGGCTGGCCTATGCCGGCGCGCGGCCCGAGCACCGCATCCTGCTCGGCGAGATGGGCCTGCGCGAGCCCGAGCCCGCTCCGCGGGATACCCGCAACCCGCTGATCCGTTTTCTCGATTCCACAGGCCGGCGGGTGACCCGGGGTGGCGGCGAGGTCCTGGCCGGTCTCGCCTTCCTCGGCGAGGTGGTCGCCGCCGCCGGGCGCGTCGCCCGCCGGCCGCAGAGCTTCCGCCTCGCGGCCCTCGTCAACCAGCTCGAACAGGTCGCCTTTCGCGGCGTGCCGATCATCGTCCTGATCTCGTTCCTCGTCGGCGGCATCGTCGCGCAGCAGGGCATCTTCCAGCTCCAGCGCTTCGGCGCCCAGAGCTTCGTCGTGAACCTGATCGGCCTGCTGATCCTGCGCGAACTCGGCGTGCTGCTCACCTCGATCATGGTGGCCGGCCGCTCCGGCTCGGCTTTCACCGCCGAGATCGGCTCCATGCGCATGCGCGAGGAGGTCGATGCCCTGCGGGTGATGGGGCTCGATCCGGTCGAGATCCTGATCCTGCCGCGCATTCTCGCGCTTGTGATCGGCCTGCCGATCCTGGCCTTCCTCGGTTCCCTGGCGGCTCTGGCGGGCGGCGGCCTGACCGCCGCGCTCTACGGCGGCATGACGGTCGACGCCTTCCTGGCCCGGCTCCAGGCGGCGGTGTCGTTCCACCATTTCGCCGTCGGGCTGATCAAGGCGCCGTTCATGGCGCTGACCATCGGAATCATCGCGACGATCGAGGGTTTCGCGGTCGAGGGATCGGCGGAATCGCTCGGTCGCCACGTCACCGCCTCAGTCGTCAAGTCAATCTTCATGGTGATCGTGCTGGATGGACTCTTCGCGGTGTTTTTCGCCGCGATCAATTTCTAGCGCGTCGCCTGAACCCGAATTCAGGACGATGCGCGAAACCCCGTCTTCGCCGCGCTTTTGTGAAAAGCCGGCGGTGAATGTCGGGGCGATGCTCTGAAACCGCGCGAGCAGCCGATTTGAACGACACCTTGGCAAACACCGTCCCCGGCGCCCGTCCCCCCTCGCCCGAGGTCGATGCGATCATTCGCGTCCGCGACCTCGTGGTCGGCTTCGGCCACCGCACGGTGATGAAGGGGCTCGACCTCGACATCCGCCGTGGCGAGATCCTGGGATTCGTCGGCCCGTCGGGACAGGGCAAATCGGTCCTGACGCGAACGATCCTCGGGCTGGTGCCGAAGCGCTCCGGCACCATCGAGATCTTCGGCGAGAACGTGGACGGCCTCACCCTGACGCGGCGGCGCCAACTCGAGCAGCGCTGGGGTGTGCTGTTCCAGCAGGGCGCATTATTCTCGGGCCTCACGGTCAAGCAGAACATCCAGATGCCGATGCGTGAGCATCTGAAGCTGTCCGAGCGCCTGCTCGACGAATTCGCCCGCCTCAAGATCGAGATGGTCGGCCTCAAGCCGGATGCCGCCGACAAATATCCCTCGGAGCTGTCGGGCGGCATGATCAAGCGGGCGGCGCTCGCCCGCTCCCTGGCCCTCGACCCCGAGATCCTGTTCCTCGACGAGCCGACCTCCGGCCTCGATCCCATCGGTGCGGGCGAGTTCGACGACCTCGTCTCGACCCTGAAGAAGACGCTGGGACTGACCGTCTTCATGGTCACCCACGACCTCGACAGCCTCTACACCGCCTGCGACCGCATCGCCGCCCTCGGCGATGGCCGAATCATCGCCGAGGGCACCATCGACGAGATGCTGGCGAGCGACCATCCGTGGCTGCGCTCGTACTTCCACGGCAAGCGCGCCCGCGCCATCGCCACCCCGGCGGCGGCCGCAGCGCCGAGCTACGCCCATGCCTGAGCGCGAGCGCGTCGCGCCGTCCCCGGGTGCGGTATCGCACCGCCGGGGTTCCCCGGATCGGAAACAGAGTTGAGCCGATGGAGACCCGCGCAAACTACGCCCTGATCGGTGCCTTCACCATCGGCGCCGTGATCGCCGCCTTCGGCTTCGTCTTCTGGCTTCAGGGCGGGTCCCGGGGGCAGGCGACCCAGGCGCTGCGGATCGTATTTTCCGGCTCGGTCGGTGGCCTGGCCAAGGGCTCGACCGTGTCGTTCAACGGCATCAAGGTCGGCGAGGCGCTCGACGTGCGCCTGCTGCCGCAGGACCCCCGGCGGGTGGTCGCGGTGGTGCAGGTCGATCCCTCGACGCCCCTGCGCGCCGATACCCGCGCCCGGCTCGACTCGGCGATGCTGACCGGCGTCTCGCAGATCGCGCTCTCGGGCGGCAGCGCCGACGCGCCCGCGCTCAAGCCCAATTCGGGCGATCAGATGCCGACCATCTTCGCCGATTCCAGCGACATCCAGGACATGATGGCGGCGGCCAAGCAGATCGCCCAGCGTGCCGACGACGTGCTCCAGCGCCTCGACAAGGTGGTGGCCGGCAACGAGGGCGCCATCAACCGCACGCTGGCCAATGTCGAGTCCTTCTCGAAGACCCTGGCCGAGGCCGGCCCCTCCATCGCCGGCCTCGTCAAGGCGGTGGACGGCCAGCGCCTCAACCGCGTGATCGAGAACGCCGACACCTTCTCCGCCTCCCTCGCCAAATCCGGCCCCGATATCGAGGCCGGGCTTCACGATGCGCGGGCGCTGGCGGCCAAGCTCAGCGCCTCGGCCGACCGGATCGACGGCGTGCTGAAGGGGGCGGAGGGCTTCCTCGGCTCGGCCTCCGGCCAGCAGGGCGCGGGCACCTTCGCCGAGATCCGCGAGGCGGCGATCTCCGTGCGCGATGCCGGCAAGGCGTTCCGCACGCTGTCGGAGAATCTCGACAAGCGCACCGCCAACATCTCGACGAGCTTCAACCGCCTATCGGGCACGAGCCGCCGCGAGGTCGAGGCCCTCTCGACCGATGGCCAGCGCACCCTCAACACCCTCAGCCGGGCTGCCCGCAGCCTGGAGCGGGATCCGTCGCAGGTGATCTTCGGCGGCAAGCCGTCGTTGCCGGAATACAACGGTGGCCGCTGACGACTGCTTTGTGAGGTCGATGTGCCGGCACGCACTGCGGCCGGTGAGCGTTGCCGTAAGCTTGGCGTGTAAGAGGGGGGCAACCGCCTCTTCAGCGAACGGACGGTAACCGAGCGTATGACGCGTCTTCCTCTCTCGCCTGCCCTTCCCGGCCGCGGTCTGCGCGTGGGTGCCCTGATGGCCTCGCTCGCCTTCCTCGGCGGCTGCGGCGGCGGCGCCACTCCGCTGACCTTCGACCTCGCCGCCCTGCCGGGCCAGCCCCGTGCCGGCGGCCCCGCGCGCTCCATCGTCGTGTCCGAGCCCGTCGGCCTGCAGCCGATGGAGGCCGACCGCATCATCGTGCGCGAGGCCGGCGGTTCCCTGTCCTTCCTCGGCGGCGGCCAATGGGCCGACCGCCTGCCGCGCCTGATCCAGACGCGGGTGATCCAGAGCCTGGAGAATACCGGCCGCCTGCGCTCGGTCTCCCGCCCCGGCGACAAGGTACCGTCCGACTACCAGCTCGTCAGCGAGATCCGCGAGTTCGACATCAATTCCGCCACCGGCGAGGCGGTGGTCGACCTCTCGGCCAAGCTGATCGCCGAGGGGAGCGGCCGGGTGGTCAATGCCCGGATCTTCACCGCGCGCGTGCCGGTGCAGAAGGTCGATCCGCAGAATGCCGCCGCTGGCCTCGACGCCGCCCTGAGCCGGGTGCTCGCCGATCTCGTGCGCTGGGTGAATACGGGGCGGTAGGCCCCGTGAGCTTTCACCTTCGAAGCCGCCCCGGAGGCGGGGATGACAGCGCCCCCGGTCGATCCGGCTCATCCCGTCGATAGAGCGGATTCGGGCTCCGCTCAGACGCCGCACGGGCTCCCTGATCCTGCCTCGGTCTGCTCGACCGGAGACAGGATCACTCCATCACGGCGGCCTTCATGATCACCACCATCGTCGCCCGGCCCGGTGCCTCGCCGAGGCAGCGGACGCTGTGGGGACGGTCGCAGCGGTAGCGCAAGGTCTCGCCGGCATTGGCCCGCTGCACCTCGCCGGCCACGTCGACCTCGAAGCTGCCTTCCAGCACCGACAGAGATTCGACGGAGCCGCGCTGGTGCGGATCGGATTCCAGCACGCCGCCCGGATCGGCGGTGACATCGTACCATTGCAGCCATTCGACGGTCTTGATCCAGCCGATGATCGCGAGCCGCACCTTGCCGTCGTCGGAGACGAGGCGCGGCGTGTCGGCCCGGGAGAAGCGCTCGATGAAGGGCTCCTCGTCGGAGGTCGCCAGCACCCGCTCGATCGAGACGTCGAGGGCCTGGCTCAGCCGCCAGATCGTGGCCAGCGTCGGGTTGGTCTCGTTGCGCTCGATCTGCGAGATGATCGACTTCGCCACGCCCGATTGCTCGGCCAGTTCGGAGAGGGAGAGGTTGTAGGCCTTGCGCAGCCGCTGGATCGTCTTGCCAAGTTGGCCCGAGAGCACCTGGGCGCCGCTGGCGAGATCCTTCGGCCGTCCGCGCTCGAGGCTTGCCGCTATGTCCTGCATCTCATCGGTCCGCTGAGAGTGCCCCTCGGAGCGCATGCGCGCGGAACGCCCCAAAGGGTCGATCCGGATCGCGGAGCGTCGTGCGGGGTACCGGAAGGCGTTCCGTTATCCGAACGAGCGTTTGATCTGTCAAACGCAATTCGACGGATCGGGCCTCTTCCGAACCGGCATCTGCCTATCGCCAGAGGGCGTGGAAATGATGCAGCGGGCCGTGGCCATGGCCGACCGGCACCGAATCCGCCGCCCGGATCGCGGCGGTGACGTAGCTTTTCGCCGCCGCCACCGCCTCGGTGAGGCCCTGGCCGCTCGCGAGCCCGGCCGCCACCGCCGCCGAGAGGGTGCAGCCGGTGCCGTGACTGTTGCGGGTCTCGATCCGCGGCGCGGCGAAGCGGCGGAGGGTGCCGTTGGCGGCGATCAGGTGATCGACGCTCTCGCGCCCCTCGCCGTGGCCGCCCTTGATCAGCACGGCCCGCGCCCCCCGGTCCAGCAGCCGCCGGCCCTGGGCCACGGCCTCGTTCTCGTGCCCGGCCTCGTTCTCGTCGAGGAGGGCGGCGGCTTCGGGCAGGTTCGGGGTCAGGATGTTGGCGAGCGGCATCAGCTCGCCGCGCAGGGTCTCGATGGCTTCCTGGGAGATGAGCCGGTCGCCGCTGGTGGCGACCATCACGGGATCAAGCACCACCGGAATGCCGGCCGCGTGCCGCCGCAGGCCGTCCGCCACCGCACGGATGGTTTCCGGCCGCGACAGCATGCCGATCTTCACCGCGCCGACCGCGAGATCGGAGAACACCGAATCGATCTGCGCCGCGACGAAATCGCCGGGCACGTCGTGGATCGCCTGCACGCCGCGGGTGTTCTGCGCCGTGAGGGCGGTGATCACGCTGGCGCCGTAGACCCGGAACGCCGCGAAGGTCTTGAGGTCGGCCTGGATGCCGGCGCCCCCGCTCGAATCCGACCCGGCGATGGTCACGGCGATGGCGGTCATGGCGCGTCCCTCCTCATCCCTGCATGTCCCTACCGGGTTTCGTTGCCGCGCTGCCCGAGCGCCTCGTCGACCCGCGCGCGCAGATCCCGTGCCTTGGCCTCGGTGGCGCCGCCCTTGAACAGGGCGCCGATCAGCGCAACCCCGTCGGCGCCGGCACGGATCACCGAGGCGGCGTTGCTGGCATCGATCCCGGCGATGGCTCCGAGCGGCAGGGTCCGGCCCCGGGCGAGCCGGGCGCGGAACACGATCCGCTGCAGCCCGTCGAGGCCGACCGGCGGGTCCGGGTTGTCCTTGCTGGTGGTGGAGAAGACGCCGCCGATGCAGGCATAGTCGATCGGCAGGCGGTAGAGCTCGTCGGCCTGGGCCCCGGTCTTCACCGTCAATCCGATCACCGCGCGGGGACCGAGCAGGCGGCGGGCCTCCTCCGGGTGGAGATCCGATTGGCCGAGATGCACGCCCTCGACCCCGGCGGCGAGGGCGAGATCGATCCGATCGTTGACGAGGAGCGGAGCGCGGCCGGCAATGGCCGCATGGATCGCCCGGATCCGGGCCAGGGCGGCGCGGGCATCCGACAGGTCCTTGTCACGGTATTGCAGGAGCGTGGTGCCCCCGGCCACCGCCTCCGCCGCCAAGGCGGCGAGCGCGGCCGCATCGTCCCCCAGGACGCCGACATCGAGGATACCGTAGAGGCGTAAGTCCACCTCCGTCCCGGCAGGAGGGCGGGACAGGCCGAGCCCGGTGCCGCTGCTCATGGTTGTCCCCCTGCCCGCTTCCCGTGCCGCCCGTCCACCATGGCCGCTCCGATCGATAACCCCTTCCTTCGATCTAGCAGGATCGGACCGCCGCCGCGACCGGAGGAGCCGCCAATCTGCGAGATGGTGCAAGGTCCTGCGCAAGGTCCCTGCGCAGGGTCCTGCGGATGAAGCCGGCGGTTCCGTTGACGGTGGCGGGGCTGATCCGGCATGAGCGGAGGGACCTGAGCGGAGGGGGCTCGCCGGAACCGCTCCTGCCGCTGCGGGAATGCCCGAGGAGACAGGCTCGAGGCCGACGATCGAGATGAGTACGGCCGAACTGGGTGTGGCCGCTGCCGCGGCGGAGAAGGGGATGCGCGACGCGGGCGCCTCCTCGGTGGGGCTCGTGGCCGTGATCATCGCGGCGACGGATGGCGAGCCGCGCGCCCTGACGGTCCAGGTCTCGGGACAGGCGCCGGGCCGCGAGAGCGCGCTGCCGGCGGGGCCGCTCGTGCCCGAGCACGCCACCTTGGAGAAGGGCCTGCGGGCCTGGGTGGAGCAGCAGACCCACCAGCGGCTCGGCTATGTCGAGCAGCTCTATACCTTCGGCGACCGCGACCGGGAGGGGGGCGAGCACGGCGTCCACCTGCTCTCGGTGGCCTATCTCGCCCTGGTGCGCGAGCTGCGCCCGGCGGGGCTCGCCGAGGCGGCTTGGCGCAACTGGTACCGCTACCTGCCCTGGGAGGATTTTCGCGAGGGACGGCCGGCGGCGCTCGCCGAGATCGAGGCCCGCCTGATGACCTGGGTCGGGGCCGCCGCCGAGCCCAAGCTTCGGCGGCTGCGCGAGGACCGGGTCGGCCTCAGTTTCGGCATCGGCGGCGCCTGGAACGAGGAGCGCGTGCTGGAGCGCTACGAACTGCTGTTCGAGGCCGGTCTGATCCCGGAGGCCAACGGGCAGGCGGGGGCCGCCGTGCCCGCCGACATCGCTGTGACCGGCCAGCCGATGGCCCACGATCACCGCCGCGTCCTCGCCACCGCGATCGGCCGCCTGCGCGGCAAGATCAAGTATCGTCCGGTGGTGTTCGAGCTGATGCCGCCGGCCTTCACCTTGCTGCAGCTTCAGCGGACGGTCGAGGCCTTGTCCGGGACTCGGCTGCACAAGCAGAACTTCCGCCGCCTCGTGGCCCAGCAGGGACTGGTCGAGGAGACCGAGACGCTGACCAGCGGCAATGCCGGGCGCCCGGCCCGGCTGGTGCGCTTCCGCCGCGAGGTGCTGTTGGAACGCCCGGCCCCCGGTGTGCGGCTCACCCCGTCGCGGCGCACGCTCTGATTTCGACCAGGGGCGCGCCAAAGCCGGGCCCTTTTCGGAAACGAGGCCCCGAGGATCAGCGATCCTGAAACAGCCGGGCGAAATGCTCGGGGCAGCCGGCGACGAGGGCGGGCGCGCGGGGAAGATCGGCGCGGCTGCACAGGCTGAAGCCGTAATAGGGCGGCAGCAGATCGAGCTCCGGCAGGCAGAGCCAGAGGCCGATCTCCGGCTCCGCTCCGGCGACGCTGACGAGCAGCATGCGGCCCTCCGGATCGAAGGAGGCGGCCTGATCGCGAAACAGCAGCGTGATCGAACGGACCTCGTCCATCGGCACGCGCTTGTGCAGCCAGATCATCGGCAAACGCCCTCCGAAGATGCGTTTGCCGGCTCGATAGGGCCGGTTCAACCGAGCCCGCTGCATTGCAGATGGGCAGATTGCCCATGGATGAGGCTGGTGCGTGAAACGTCTGCCTCGGAAGACGACGGCGACCGCCGAACATGGCTTCGCCCCGGTACGCGGCCGGGGCGAAGCTTGAAACGGTGGCGGGTTCGCCGAAACAGATTTCGGCCGGGCCGCTTGAGGGTGGGAAGCGGCCTAGTCTTCCTTCTTGCGGCGCGGGGCGCGGCGCTTCTTCTCCGGCGCGGGCTCCGGCTCGGCGGCGACCGGCTCCGGCACCAGCTCGGGCTCCGGCTCCGCGACCCGGCGGCGCTGCTGGCCGAGGCCAAGCGCCCGGGCCAGTTCCGAACGCTGCTCGGAATAGCTCGCCGACGTCATCGGATAGTCGTTCGGCAGGCCCCATTTCGCCCGGTACTGTTCCGGGGAGAGGCCGCGCAAGGTGAGATGCCGGCGCAGCGTCTTGTAGGGCTTCCCATCCTCGAAGCTGATCAGGAAGTCGTGGTTGATCGACTTGCGGATCTCCTGCGGCGTCGCCTTCGGCGGCCCGGTCTCGACCGTAGCGCGGCCGCTCGTGCTGACCGAGCGGATCGCCTCATGCACCTCCCCGAGGAGCTTCGGCAATTCGGCGCTCTGGACATGATTGTTGCTGACATAGGCAGATACGACATCTGCCGTCAGGGTAACGAGGCGGGCGGTTTCCGCGTCCTGTTCGCTGGTGTCCATGGCGCGATCTTCTATGGGGAGGGATAAGTTCCATAACGGTAAGCTCAGTACCGCTTAGGAGCAAGTCATCTGCATCGAAAATGGCTATGAGCACAGCCAACAAAATGAAGTGATGCCGTTATTTCTGCGATCCGGCTCGCCAAAAGTGCCGATCACAAGCTGCGCCGATAATTGGTCCCGTTCACATTTCGCCTATGCGCTCAGTTGGCTGAAAATATTGCAAATGATAGTTCGGAACTGAAGGTATTTATAAAAGCCCATCGTTCTCAATATGTTGAGCAGGGTGCCGATTGCTTCTCTCAAAATCCAGCCATCACGAAAGGCCGCGAACGACGCCCCGACGCCGATGCGGTCGCAACCGAATGCGGCCTCCTGCCGCAGGGCTGAGTATTTTCTGTGGATTTCGGCTCGTAGAATGCCGGGAGACGGAAAATTTCACGATGAGGCGGAACCACCTGCGGTCGCTTCTGCAAGCAAAAGCTTGTGCAATCCCGCCTGTGCTTGAGCCGTCTTCGCCGCTATGCCGGCAAGCCTTGGCTCCACCGTCGGAAGGGCCCGAGAGCAAAACGCTCGATCTGGCGCGAGAGAACAGTCATGGGCCGCCCGACTTGCGGCGGGCGGCCCGTGACAGACTTTCGGCGTACTTCCAAAGTTCGGTCACGGTCTGCTCTCGCTCGGCCGTGACGATTGGAATGTTTCAGTCTGGGACGGCTCAGTCGAGCCCGAGCATCAGGCCGAGATTCTGCACCGCAGCCCCCGAGGCACCCTTGCCGAGATTGTCGAGGCGGCCGACCAGCACCGCCTGGCCGTGGGTGTCGGAACCGAACACCCGCAGCTCGAGGCGATCGGTGTCGTTGAGGGCTTCCGGTTCGAGGCGCTCGCGATGGGCACCCTCGTCCGCGCCCCGCACCACCTTGACCAACGGGCAGCCCGCATACCACTCGGCCAGGACCTCCTCGAGATCGCCCGGCTTCGGCGCGCCTGGCAGCGCCCCGAGATGGAGCGGGATGGAGACCAGCATGCCCTGACGGAAATTGCCCACCGAGGGAATGAAGATCGGCCGGCGGGTCAGGCGGCTATAGGCCTCGATTTCCGGCAGGTGTTTATGGCCGAAGCCGAGGCCGTAGAGCAGGAAGGGCGCGCCCTCTCCCCGCTCGTAGCTCTCGATCATACTGCGGCCGCCGCCGCTATAGCCGCTCACCGCGTTGATGCTGACGGGGTGGTCCGACGGGATCAGGCCGCGCTCGACCAGCGGCCGAAGCAGCGCGATCGCCCCGGTCGGGTAGCAGCCGGGATTGGCGACCCGCTGCGCGGTCCGGATCGCCTCGGCCTGTTCCGGCGCCATCTCGGCGAAGCCGTAGACCCAGCCCGGCGCGATGCGGTGGGCGGTGCTGGCATCGAGGAGCTTCGGGCCGCCGCCGGGCAAGCTATCGGCCAGAGCTGCGGTCTCGCGGGAGGCCTCGTCGGGCAGGCAGAGCACCACGAGATCGACCTCTTCGAGGATCGCCCGCTTCACGGCCGCATCCTTGCGGCTCTCGTGCGGGATGCTGACGAGGCGCACTTTCCCTTCGCGTTCGAGGCGCTCGCGGATGCCGAGGCCGGTGGTGCCGGCCTCGCCATCGATGAACACCTTCGGAGCGGTGGCGGTGACGCCGTCAGACATCGCGGATCCTCAGCTTGCCTCTCGACAGGACCGTGGGCCGGAGCGGCGCGGCGGTGATGGCGGGAGGGCACTCGGTTGGTGGGCCGCAGGTGGAAGCTTCGTTCTTCCCTGTCAACGCCCGGATGAGATTACGGAAGGGCCATGATCGCTGTGAGCGGTCGCGGACCGACCGGAACTCAGGATGAGGCCTTCTGTTGACAGCTGAATGTCGATGATGAGGCGCAACCGATGGCAGGCACGGCGAAGAAGACCGATCCGAAGCTCTGGGACAAGGTGAAGAAGGAGGTCACGCAATCCTCCAAGGGCGGCAAGCCCGGACAATGGTCCGCCCGCAAGGCGCAGATGGCGACCAGTGAATACAAGAAAGAGGGCGGAGGCTATGCCGGCAAGAAATCCGGCGACAACCACCTCAAGCAATGGACCGACGAAGAGTGGGGCACGAAATCGGGCAAGGAGAGCGGCAAGAGCGGTGAACGCTACCTGCCCAAGAAGGCCCGCGAAAAGCTGTCCGACTCGGAATACAACCGCTCGACCGCCAAGAAGAGGGCCGACTCGGCCAAGGGCAAGCAGCACTCGAATCAGCCGGCCGACATCGCCAAGAAAACCGCCTCTGCCCGCAAGACCGGGGGCAGGAGTGGCCAGACGGCGTCGAAGGGCGGCAGGGGTGGTGCGACCAAGGCCGAGCTGATGGAGCGGGCCCGCAAGCAGGACATCCCCGGCCGTTCGAAGATGACGAAGGGCGAGCTGGAGCATGCCCTCGCCTCCTGATCGCCGTCGAAACGAAGCGGGAGGGAGAGCAAGCTTGCCTTCCCTCCCTTCGCGCGGCCCTCTCGGCGCTAAACCGTCTCCGCCGCTGTGGGCGGACAGGCTGTGAGCATCGCCGAGAGCCTCGAAAGAGGCCCGGATGGGCCGGTCAGTCGTCGGAAGGGCCCGCTGCGGAGGGCTCGGGCTCACCCGCGGTGTAACCTTCGAGCCAGTCCAGGCTCTCCTGCGACCCGGCCTCGTAAGGGTTGGCGGAATCGGGTTTGCCCATCGCCTTCGCGGACTTGCCCTCTTCGAAGATGCTGCTCGACACCACCGCCATCGATCGATCCTTTGCTGAGACGGTCCCGGTGATCGCGGGCCGTCGATCGCCGAACCAAGCCGAATGTGACCGCTGCGGTTCCCGTCGCGGTCAGGACGCGGGGTCGTTGTCCTGAATGGGCTTCGACTCGGCGCGATGCAGACGGCTCAGCAGCACCAGCAGAGCACCGGGCAGCGGCGCTTCGAGAGCGCCCGGATCGAGGATGTCCGAATGCGTCGCGCGGCGCCGGTCGGGCCGGGGCTCACGCGGGACGACGATGGGGGGCCTGCGGCGGGCGGATCTGGATGTCATGACGCGACGGAGACTCAACAGCGCCTGATGAACGGAGTCGGCATTGCCTCCCGCACGGCCCTGTCCAGGGCCCATCCGTCCAGCCCCGGACAGGGCGGACGGCGTCGCACGGGAGGTGCTTTGGCCGGTGAGAACGCGGTCTCTCCGTCCCGGTTCCGCAGGTTTCGTCTAAAAATTAAACATTATGCTTGCGGATTATGCATCTTTGTACTTGCCTATGACTTTAGGGCAACATTTGTGGCTCGCGATGCCGGGAATGGAGCGCCTCCGGTCATGACTCCCATGGTCACGATGCCCGTGGCCCTCGGCGCGCGCCGGTGGTAGAGGGCGGACATGCTCGAAGGCCTGCCGCCGCACCGACCCACGCACGTCCTGCGCCTGATCACGGACGAGCCCTCCGCTCGCGCCATGACCGAACTCCTGGGCGAGATGTTCGATCCCATGGAGACGGCGGTGGCCGCCTTCGAGGTGGAGGAGACCGGGGCATGGCGGCTGGAAGCCTATTTCTCGGAGGAGCCTGACGCGGAGATGATCCGCGGCCTGATCCGCCCGGTCCTCGGAACGCAGGCCGATGAGGCCGTGTTCGAGACGATCGACCAGCAGGATTGGGTCCGGGCCTCGCTGGAGGGGCTGAAGCCGGTGCGGGCCGGCCGCTTCCTCGTCCATGGCGGCCACGACCGGGATCAGGTGCGGCCGAACGATCTCGCCATCGAGATCGAGGCGGCGCTCGCCTTCGGCACCGGGCATCACGGCACCACCCTGGGCTGCCTGCGGGCACTCGTGGCCGAGCTGAAGCAGCGCCGCCCCGCCCGCATCCTCGATGTCGGCACCGGCACCGGCATTCTCGGCTTTGCCGCCGCCCGGGCACTCCATATCCCCGTCGTGGCCGGCGACCTCGACCCGGAGGCGGTGACGACCGCCCGCGGCAATGCCCGCCTCAACGGGCTCGGGCCGCTGATGCGGCTCTATCAGGGGCCGGGCGTGCGCCACGCGCTGGCGAACCGCCCGCGCGGTTTCGACGTGGTGTTCGCCAACATCCTGGCCCGCCCGCTCAAGCGCCTCGCTCCGTCGCTGACCTCCGTGGTGGCGGATGACGGCGTGCTGATCCTGTCCGGCCTGATCGAGCGCGACGTGCCGGGCGTGCTTTCGACCTACCGTCATCGCGGCTTCCACCTCGCCCGCTCCGGCGTGATCGAGGGCTGGGCGACGCTGGTGCTGCGCCGGGGCGGGGCGGCGCCGCGGCCGCGCTGAGACCGACCGGACGGCGCGGCTCCCCGAGATCCGCCCCGAGACGGGTGTTGCCGGCCGGCGCGACGCGATACGGTTCGCCTCATGACGAACCCGGCCGCGCCTTCTTCCCGCCCCCGCTTCCAGACCTTCGACGAGCCGGGCCATGCCAAGGGGCCCGAGCGGATCGAGGCTCTGCGCGCCGCCCTGCGCGAGATCCGGGCCGACGGCTTCGTGGTGCCGCGGGCCGACGAGCATCAATCCGAATATGTCCCGGCCGATGCGGAGCGCCTCGCCTGGCTCACCGGCTTCACCGGCTCCGCCGGCACGGCGATCGTGCTCGCCGACGCGGCCGCCCTGTTCGTCGATGGCCGCTACACGCTCCAGGCGCCGGAGCAGGTCGAGCCCGGCACGATCACCGTGGTGCCGCTCGCCGAGACGACGCCGGAGGCTTGGCTCACCACCCATCTAAAGCCGGGCCAGACCCTCGCCTACGATCCCTGGCTCCACACACCCGACGGCGTGGCCCGCCTGGAGCGTGCCGCCGCCAAGGCCGGCGCCACGCTCCGCCCGGTCCAGGACAACCTCGTGGATGCGGTCTGGGCCGGGCGCCCGCGTCCGCCGGCCGGCCGGGTCTCCCTCCATCCCGACGCTCTTGCCGGCGAAACCCGCGAGGAGAAGCGTGACCGCATCCGCGCAGCTTTGGCCGAGGGCGGCCTCGATGCGCTGGTGATCTCCGATCCCCACAACCTGGCCTGGGCCTTCAACCTGCGCGGAGCCGATGTCGCGCATACGCCGCTCGCCCTCGGCTACGCGCTCCTGCCCCGCGAGGGCCGGGCCACCCTTTACCTGACCTCACCGGACATCGACGCAGATCTGCGGGCCGCCCTCGAACCCCTGGCCGATTGCCGGCCGCGCGCTGCCTTCGCCGAGGATCTCGCCCGCCTCTGCGCCGGCGCGGCGCGGGTGCGCCTCGATACGGCCACGGGCGCGGCGGCCCTCAAGGATCTCGTCGAGGCGGCCGGCGGCATCGCCGAGCCGGGAGCCGACCCCATCACCGCCATGAAGGCGGTCAAGAACGCGGCCGAGACGGCCGGCACCCGCGCCGCCCATCGCCGCGACGGGCTCGCCGTGACCCGCTTCCTCGCCTGGCTCGACCGGGCGGCGTCCGAGGGCGTGAGCGAAATCCGGGCCGTCGAGTCATTGGAGGATTTCCGCAAGGAGGGCGGCCTGCTGCGGGACGTCTCCTTCCCGACCATCTCGGGCTCGGGGCCGAACGGCGCCATCGTCCATTACCGCGTCACCCGGTCCACGGACCGGACCGCGCGACAGGGCGAGCTGTTCCTGATCGATTCGGGTGCGCAATATGCCGACGGCACCACCGACATCACCCGCACCGTCGCCATCGGCCTCCCGAACGACGAGATGCGCGACCGCTTCACCCGCGTGCTGAAGGGGCACATCGCCATCGCCCGCGCGGTCTTCCCGCAGGGGACCACGGGCGCGCAGATCGATGCCTTCGCCCGGGCGAGCCTGTGGCAGGCGGGGCTCGATTACGACCACGGCACCGGCCATGGCGTCGGCGCCTTCCTCTCCGTCCACGAGGGACCGCAGCGCATCGCCAAGACCGGCACGGTGGCGCTCAAGCCCGGCATGATCCTCTCGAACGAGCCGGGCTATTACCGGGCGGGCGCCTACGGCATCCGCATCGAGAACCTGATCCTCGTCGAAGAGCGGGTGATTCCGGGGGCTGAGCGGGCGATGCTCGGCTTCGAGACGCTGACGCTGGCGCCCATCGACCGGCGCCTGATCGACCCGGTGCTGCTCGGTGAAGCGGATGCGGCCTGGCTCGACGCCTACCATGCGCGCGTGCGGGAGGCCCTGTCGCCCGATCTCGACGCGCCGGTGCGGGAATGGCTGGAGGCGGCGACGCGGCCGCTCGGTGCTGGATAGCGGTTTGCTGTCTCAGGACGACCCGCCGCGAATATCGTCTACGGGCCCCACGCCCTCGATACGCTCGTCGAGCGAGGCGTTGCCCGCGGATGGGTCGAGCGCATCCTCGCGGCGCCCGACAGTCGTGAGCCGGATCCGGTGCATCCGGACCGGATGCGGGCCTTCCGGGCCGTGCCCGAGCGCGACGGGCGTGTGCTGCGTGTGGTATACGTTCCGCGGCCAGATGGTGCCCGTGTCGTCACGATGTTCCTCGACCGTGGCAGGAGGAAAGCGTGAAGAGTCGCTACGATGCTGAGACCGACGCACTCTATGTCCGGTTCACCGAGACGCCGATCGTCGAAAGCGAGGAGGTACGGCCGGGAATCGTCCTCGATTTCGATGCCGAGGGCCGGATCGTTGCCCTCGAGATTCTGGATGCGACCGAACACTTGGCGAGCGGTACCGACCTTGCTGCCTTGACGGCGGCCTGAGGACTTCCGGTGACGGAGCGTTCCGCCATCCTGTTCGTCTGCCTGGGCAACATCTGCCGTTCGCCCCTCGCGGAGGCGGCCTTCCGGCTGGAGGCGGCGCGGATCGGCCTCGCAGCGACCGTCGATTCCGCCGGCACCAGCGACTGGCATGCGGGCGAGCCGCCGGACCCGCGGGCGATCGCGGTGGCGCGCGCGAACGGGATCGACATTTCCGGCTATCGCGGCCGGCAGGTGACGCCGGCCGATTTCAGCCGCTTCGACCATGTGATCGCCCTGGATCACGCCAACCTCGCCAAGCTCAGGGCCCTGTGCCCGGCCGGATCGCGGGCCGAACTGAGCCTGCTCCTCGACCATGTGCCCGGCCGCAAGGGCGAACCCGTCGCCGATCCCTATTACGGGGCGGAGGAGGGTTTCGCCGAGACCTGGGCCGACGTGACGGCGGGCGCCCGGGCGCTCGCCCGCCGGATCGCGGGGTGAGCGACCTCGCCCGGCACGCGGCGGCCCTGCTCGGCGGCGCTCTCGCCGAAGCCCGGCCGATGGCGGGCGGGGACCTGTCTCACTGTGTCGGGCTGCGGCTGCAGGATGGGCGCGAGGCGGTGGCGAAGACCGGGCCTGCTCCCGAAGCCGAAGCGCGGATGCTGGCGGCCCTCGTCGCGGCGGGTGTTCCGGCTCCCGCTGTCCTCGCGGCCGATGGGACGGTGCTCGTCCTCGAACGACTGCCCGATGCGGGCGGCGGCTCCGGTGCGCAGGCCGATCTCGGCCGAGTGGTGGCGCGGCTGCACGCGGCGACCGGCGAGCGCTACGGCTGGCAGGAGAATTACGCTTTCGGTCCCGTCGCCATCGAGAATGGCTGGAGCGACGACTGGCCGGCCTTCTGGGCCGAACGGCGCCTGCTCTGCCATGCCGGCCATCTCCCCACCGCTCTGGTCCGGCGGATCGAGCGGCTCGCGGCCGATCTGCCGAACCGCCTGCCGCGGCGACCCCGGCCCTCCCTGCTTCACGGCGATCTCTGGGGCGGCAACGTGCTCGTCGCCGGCGACCGCGTCGCGGGGCTGATCGACCCGGCCTGCTATCACGGCCATGCCGAGGTCGATCTGGCGATGCTCGGCCTGTTCGGCCGGCCCGGCCCGGCCTTCCGCGAGGCCTACGGGCCGCCCGAGCCCGGCGTGGCGGAGCGCCGCCCGATCTACGTCCTGTGGCCGGCGCTGGTGCATCTGCGCCTGTTCGGCGCCGGCTATCGCGGCATGGTCGAGGGATTTCTGGAGGCGGCCGGCGTTTGACGCGGCCTCCGGCGTGTAAGCAACCCAGATATCCGCACAACCCGATCGCTCTGGCTTCAGCGCTTGACGAGCGGCACCGCTGTGATGAGCCGCCATGCCATCGGGTCTTCATCCCGTTGCCAGATGCTGCGGACATGCGGATGGCGGCTATCGGGCGAGTTCAGCGGACCTTCGACAACCATGCGCTCGCCTGCGGTCGGTGTTTCAGGCAGCAGAACTCCCGGATTCTGGTTGAAATGCTCGATCAAGGCGCCAGCCATGACGCCGGGCATGGCCGGATCGAATCCGAAGCTCAGAAAGAAGCGCGCCTTCGGTCCACCCTTCGGGTGATCCGCGTTCAAGAGGTAGTGGACGATCTTATCCCTCGGCACGCGCAGCGGGCCACGCCCGCCAAAGGTTTTCAAGGGACGGGCCTGCCAGCAAAAACCATATCGTCGGCCGTGATCGTTGCCAGTGCGCCCATCGGCTCTGGAAACTCGACCTCGTAGGCTTCCCCGCCCCGCCAGATCGCGACGACGGTGCCTTCCGTGCCGGCCGCGATGGTGTCGCCATCCGAGGTCACCACGTCCTTCAGGATGCGCACGTCATCGAGTTCCCGCAGCGCAGCTCCGGGGTGATCCTCCGACCACTGATAGACGACCTCGACCGACATGACAGAAAAGATAGGAAGGTCTGCGGGGCGCCGTCAACGTCCTCCGGTGCCCGAGGCGTGAGCCTTTCGCATCCTGGCTGCCGCTCCGGAATCTTGCCCTGGGGAGCAGAGCTTTCCCAGGGCAGGTCTGGCGTCGGCCGCCTATTCTGCCGGGGCCGGCATCGCCGACAGGCGCGGCTCGAAGCGACCGCCCTCGGCCGGCTTCATCTCCACGCGCTGATCGTGGTGCCGGTTCAGGGTCGAGCGGTGGCCGATCGAGACGATGGTCGTGCCCGGCAGGCTCTCCCGCAGCATCCGGTAGATGCCGGCCTCCGTCTCCTCGTCGAGGGCGGCGGTCGCCTCGTCGAGGAACAGCCAGTCGGGTTTGGCCAGGATCGCCCGTGCGAGGGCGAGGCGCTGCTGCTCGCCGCCCGACAGGCGCCGGTCCCAGGTATCGACCTCGTCGAGCCGGTCAGCGAATTGCGGAAGCTGAGCCGCGCGCAGCGCGTCCCGGATTTCTTCATCGGAGAAGCGGTCGACGGTGTTGGGATAGGCGACCGCGCCGCGCAGGCTGCCGAGGGGGATGTAGGGCCGCTGCGGCAGGACCAGGGCCGATTGCCCCGCCGGCACATCGACCCGGCCCTTGCCGAACGGCCAGATGCCGGCGATCGCCCGGAACAGGGTCGATTTGCCGGAGCCGGACGGGCCGGTCAGCAGGGTCGCGGCGCCCTTCGGCAGAGTCAGCTCCTCGGCCCGGACGATCTCGCGGCCGTCGGGCAGGGCCAGGGTCAGGCCGCGAGCCGTGACGGAGCCGGTGGTGTCGTTGCCCTGGGCGAGGCCGTAGCCGGCGCCCGCCAGCGCCTCCGCCTTGGTCATGGCCCGCTTGAACGAGCCGAGACGGATCGTGTTCGCCTTATAGGCGGCGAGGATGGTGTAGGAGTTGATGAAGAAGTTCAGCGAGCCCTGGACGTTGCTGAAGGCGTTCGACGTCTGCTGCAGGGCGCCGAGGGTGATCTTCTTCGCGAAGAAGGACGGCGCGGCGATGATCAGCGGGAAGATCGTGCTCGCCTGGCGATAGCTGAAGGTGAAGGCGATCAGCTTGATGCGCCGGAAGATGATGCCGACGTAATTGTCGACGATGGCATGGAACAGAGTCGTCAGCCGCGACGCCTCGGCCCGCTCGCCGCGCAGCAGCGCGATCTGCTCCGAATAGATGCGGTTGCGCGCGAGCGCGAAGCGGAAATCCGCCTCCACCTGCTCCTGCCGGTAATCGAGGCCGATCAGCGGCTTGCCGATGATGTGGGTCAGCCACGTGCCCACCACCGCATAGGCGATCACCAGCCAGACCAGGAAGCCCGGGATCACCGTGTCGGTGAAGGGCAGCACGAAGTCGCGCGAGAGCGTCCACAGGATGACGATGAACGACACGAGCTGCGCCGCCTGGGACAGCAGCCGGGTCGAGAGCGTCGTGGTCTGGGCGATGAAGGCGTTCACGTCCGACTGGATACGCTGATCCGGGTTGTCGGCATGCTCGTCGGTGAAGGGGATGCGGTAATGCGTGCCGTCGCCGAGCCAGCGCTCGTAGAGGCTATGCGTGAGCCAGGTGCGCCAGCGCAGCTGCAGCCCGGAATCGACGTAGAGGTCGAACATGCCGATTGCGACGTTGAGCACGGCGAGTGGGATAAAGGTCCAGACCACCTGATTCCAGAAGGCCTGAGCGTCCAGGGCCTGCAGGGAATTGTACATGTCGCGGTAGTAGAAGTTGAACCCGAGCGTGATCGCCACATCGGCGAAGTTCACGAAGATCGACAGGGCGACGAGGTTGCGGCCGATCTGCCCCTCGGTGCGTCCGAAGCGGCGGAACATGCCGATCTCGCGGCTCGGCGTGTCGTGGCTCGCGAAATAGGGGTCGGCGATCAGGGTGATGTCCCGGATCGGCTTCCAGTACGAGATGGCGAGCACGATGGCGGCGAAGACCACGGCGCCGGTGGCGGCGAAGTCCGGCGGCAGCAGGGCGGCGACCATCGCGGGCAGCGCGCCCAGGGTCGCCAGCGTCTTCGCCAGCGCCAGCAGCAGGTAGCCGATCCCGTAGACCGAGACGAAGATCTTGAGGTAGGCCGAGAGGGTGTTGGAGGCGAGCAGGATGCCCGCCATCGCGAAGCCCGCCAGGGAAACGTAGAGCGGCGGCGAGGGGAGCCCCGGCGCGGCCAGCAGCAGGAGCGCGACGAGCGCGGTGAGCACGGCCTGGATGCCGAGCCCGCTCTTCAATGCGGCCACGCGGAATCTCCTTCTCGCTGCATCGGTCCGGCCTCACGCGGGCCGATCGACGGGGGTCCATCGCCGAATTCGGCGCCCCTGGCTATCCGTCGTGGCGAGATCGTGGCGCGGCGACGCTCCTGTCACGTGAAATTTCGGTCATGTCGCCCGTGCCGCCGGGCGCGTGGCAGCGCGCCGTGGGGCGGGGTGCGACACCGTGGACGCCCGCCAAACCCTGAGGAAGAGGCAGGCTTTCAGTTCGCGTCCCAGTTCCAATCGCCGTAATCGGGCTCGCGGCAGCGATAGCCGATCGGGCATTGCGGATTGTCGCGCGTCGGCACGAAGCGCAGCTCGGCGATCTCGGAGATTTCGCAGAAGCTGCGGTCCCGCACGAAGCGTTCCGGCGGGCGGGCGCCGAAGCCGAGGGTCGCCTCCCCTTCGGTCTTCACCATGGCCATGGCTTCCGCACAGCTCAAGCGCGCTGTCGGCGCGCGGGGCTGAGCGAAGGCCGGGCCTGTTCCGAGGACGGGTGCCAGGGCCGAGCCGAGGACGACGAGGGTGACAGGTTTCATCACGCAGGTACGGTCGACGGCCTGTCGCAGCCGCCAAGCTTGACCATGGCAGGTTCCGCCTGCGCCGGGAAGGGGTTGCCGTGCCTCCGCCGCAATCCGGGAGTCTATCCTGGGAGTGGGGCCACAGCAGATCCATTGCCACGCGCCGCTCCCCGATTGTGCGGGACCCGACGCATCCTTTCGAACCGGAGCGCAGCCGAGCGATGACGAACCTGTCGATCCTCAATCTCGAGGCCGTGCGCTCCGCTGCGGTCACGCGCGAGCCCTACACCTATTTTCTCGGGAGCGGCGTCCTCAACGAGGCGGCCGTGGCGGAGATCCGCCAGGACTTTCCCGACATCTCCAAGCCCGGCTACCTGACCGTGGACGAGGTCGCGCTGAAGGGACGGTTCAAGGCGCTGATCGACGAGCTGGAGAGCGACGAATTCTCCCGCATCCTGGGCGAGAAATTCGGCATCGACCTCGTGTCCTGCCCGCGGCTGACCACCATCATGAAGCGCAGCCAGCTCAAATATGGCTCGATCCATACCGACGGGCCGTCCAAGGTGATGACGCTCCTCGTCTACATGAACGATGCCTGGGAGGCGCCGGCCGCCGGCCGGCTGCGGGTGCTCTACGACGGCAAGAACTACGCTCCCTTCGCCGTCGAGGTGCCGCCGACCATGGGGACGATGTTCGCCTTCCTGCGCGCGGACAATTCCTGGCACGGCCACGAGCCGTTCGAGGGCGAGCGCCGCGTGGTGCAGGTCGCCTGGGTGAAGGATGCGGCCGAACTGGAGCGCAAGAAGAAGCGCAACCGCACGGCTCAGTTCCTGAAGGGGATTTTCGGGCGCTGAGAGCGATGGCGGATTCCGGAGACAGGACGATGAGTGAGGAGGCCGGCGAGGGCGAAGGCGGCCCCGGCGCGGTGCGGGAGACGCCCTCCCCCGCCCTGGCCCGGCGGCGGCTCGCCATCCCGATGATCCTGGCCGCCGGTTGGGGGGCGCTGTTCTCCTACACGCTGATGGTCCTGACCGATGACAACCCCGGCGCGGCCGTGGCCGGCCAGACCCGCCTCGCCGACGGCAGCGGCATCGACGTGCCGGAAGTGAGGCTGCCGGAGCCGGAGCGGGTGCCCGCGCCCGGCCAGGCGCGGCTGGTGCCGGTCGCCGCCCCCGCCCCGCCGCTGGAGACCGTCGTGCCCCCGGCCGAGGCGCGGCCCGCCGCCCCCCTGGTGGAGCGCGCGGCTTATGTCGGTGTCTGGGGCCCGACGCCTGTCGCCTGCGGACAGCGCCAGCGCCGCCGCGGCTTCCTGCCGGCGACGATCAGCGAGGAGGGCGCGCGGGCCGGCCGCACCATCTGCCGCTTCCGCAACAATCGCCGCGAGGGCAATGCCTGGACCATGGCCGCCGATTGCAGCGAGCGCGGCCGGCGCTGGACCTCGCAGGTCCGTCTCCTCGTGGAGCAGGACCGGCTGACCTGGACCAGCGGCAAGGGGCAGGCGAACTATATCCGGTGCGGGCGGAAATCCGGCTGAAGATCGGCCGGGGCGAAGCGCAGCGGCAGCGCCTGGGCCCGGAGGACGACCCGTTCCGGGTGGAAGAGCCAGAGCCGTTCGGCGCCCGCGATGTCCCCGAACCGGGCCGGATCGAGCACGATTTCGGCCCGCCCGGTCATCTGAAGCAGATCCCCGGTCGAGAAATCCGGGAAGACGAGCCCGGCACGGGAATTGGCCATCACGTTGCCGAGGGTGTTGAAGAAGCGGTTGCCGGAGTAATCCGGGATCGCGAGGGAGCCATCCTCGCCGATCCGCACGAAGCCGGCCGGCCCTCCCCTGTGCGAGACATCGACCTGACGCGAGCCGGCCTCCTCGATGAAGGTGGCGACGAAGAAGGTGTCGGCGGCCGCGATCCGCGCCCGCGCGACGTCATCGAGGCGATCCGACACCACCGGAGGCGGCCGGCTCGCCACCATTGCCGCCGCAGACGCCTCCTGCCGGACCCGGATGTATTTCGGGCAATTGCCGAAACTCTGCGCCACGCGCACCGTGAAGCCGTCCGGCCCCTCGCGGCGGAGCGTGCCGTTGAGTCGGTTGCGGCGGCGGGTGGCGAGTTCGATGCCGAGCAGGGCGACCCCCTCCCCGTCCTCCAGGCCCGCCTCGGCGGGATCGTCGCCCTCGCGCCCCGCCTCGACCCGCAGGTGGAACGGGTCCGGCGCGTGGAGAAAGCCCGGCGGCCCGGCCCGCAGGGTCGCCCAGGGGTGCCCCGCCTGGTCCACCGCCCCGATCACCACGAAGGGCAGCAGCGGAAAGAACTCCCGGTGCTGCGCGATCAGATGATCCCGGATCACCTTCGGCCCGAGTTCGGCCATGCGCCCGGCGATGCCGACACTCTCCTGGAGCGCCACTTCGCCCCGGTGCCAGGGCGCGGCGTGGGGGAGCGACTCGTTCATGCTCTGCCCTCCTCTGCGCTGAGGCCGACCGCCGATCGCGGCAGGGGCTCGAAGCCGGGCAGCGCCTCGATGCGGGCGAGCCAGGCGCGGACTTGGGCATAGGGCGCGAGATCGACATTCCCCTCCGGCGCGACGGCGATGTAGCTGTAGAGTGCGACATCCGCGATGGTCGGGTGTCCGGCGGCGAGCCAGTCGCGGGCCGACAATTCGGCATCGATGAGCCTGAGGATCGTGTGGGCGCGGGCAATCACCTCCTTCGTATCGAAGGAGGCGCCGAACAGCGTGACGAGGCGGGCGGCGGCGGGGCCGAAGGCGATCGGGCCGGACGCGACCGAGAGCCAGCGCTGCACCCGTGCCGCGCCCTCGGGATCCTCGGGCAACCAGTCGCCGCGCCCGAGCTTCTTGGCGAGGTAGACCAGGATCGCGTTCGAATCCGGCACGATGGTCCCGTCATCGTCGAGGACGGGCACCTGGCCGAATGGATTGAGCGCCAGGAAGTCCGGCGACTTGTGCTGGCCACCGGCGAGATCGACCTCGACGACCTCGTAGGGCAGGCCGAGCAGCGACAGGAACAGGCGGGCCCGGTGGGCATGGCCCGAGAGCGACAGGCTGTAGAGCTTCACGGGATACGTCTCCTTCCGGCCGCGGGATCGGCCGCAGGCGCCATCAGACTGCTGATCGGCGGTGACGTGAAGCGACGTTCTTCGTAATCGACTGTTGCGCTGAACGGAATAATCCTCCGTCCTTCGCGGGGGAGGGAGCGCGATGGATCGCTGGCAGGCGATGCGGGTCTTCGTGAAGGTGGCGGAGCGCGGCGGCTTCGCGTCGGCGGCGCGCCATCTCGCCATGAGTCCGCCCGCCGTGACGCGGACGGTCGCGGCGCTCGAAGAGAGGATCGGGGCGCGGCTGTTCGTCCGCACCACGCGCTCGGTCAAGCTCACCGAGGCGGGCGGACGCTATCTCGAGGATTGCCGCCGCATCCTCGCGGATCTGGAGGAGGCGGAGGCCGCCGCCGGCGGCTCCACCGCGACGCCGGCCGGAACGCTGACGCTGACCGCGCCGGTGCAGTTCGGCCGTCTCTACGTCCTGCCGGTGGTGACCGATTATCTCGCACGCCACGCGGCCGTATCGGTGCGGGCCCTGTTCCTCGACCGGGTGGTCAACATGATCGAGGAGGGCATCGATGTCGGCGTGCGGATCGGGCATCTGGCCGATTCCGGGCTCACCGCGATCCGGGTCGGCAGCGTGCGCCAGGTGGTCTGCGCCGCGCCGGCCTATCTCGAACGGCACGGCGTGCCGGCCTCACCCCGGGATCTGCGCGACCATGCCGTGATCGGCTCGACCAGTCCCGGCGCCCTACCGGAATGGCGCTTCGGACCCGACCGGCGCATGAGCGTGACGGTCCAGTCCCGGCTCCTGTGCAGCACGGTCGACGCGGCTTTGGCGGCGGCAATCGACGGCTGGGGGATCGCCCGCCTCCTGTCCTATCAGGTCGCCCCGGCGGTGGCGGAGGGGCGCCTGCGGATCCTGCTCGCCGAGCATGAGGAGGCACCGGTTCCGATCCACGTGGTGAGCCCGGAGGGCCGCCGGGCACCAGCCAAGGTGCGGGCCTTCGTCGATCTCGCCGCGGCGCGGCTGCGCGCGGACCCGCGGGTCAACCCGGCCGCCGGTGGGGCGGCCGGGGGGACGAACCCTCAGTACACGTCGGCCTGATAGCGCCCGGCCTTCTTCAGGGCGGCGAGATAGGCCACCGCCTCGTCGGGGTTCTTGCCCCCGAACTGGGCGGCGACGTCGATGATCGCCCGCTCCACGTCCTTGGCCATGCGCTTGGCATCGCCGCAGACGTAGAAATGGGCGCCGCCCTCCAGCCACTTCCACAGCTCGGCGCCGTTCTCCCGCATCCGGTCCTGCACGTAGGTCTTCTCGCCGCCGTCCCGCGACCATGCGAGCGAGAGACGGGTGAGCACCTTCTGGTCTTTCAGGCCGTTCAGCTCCTCCTTGTAGAAGAAGTCCGAGGCCTGCCGCTGGTGGCCGTAGAACAGCCAGTTGCGGCCGGGAGCCCCGGTGGCGGCGCGTTCGCGCAGGAAGGAACGGAAGGGCGCGACGCCGGTGCCGGGACCGCACATGATCACGTCCTTGGACAGATCCTCCGGCAGGCCGAAGCCGTGCGCCTTCTGGAGGTAGATCCGGACCTTGGTCTGCTCGGGCAGGCGCTCGCCGAGATGGGTCGAGGCGACCCCCAGGCGCAGCCGCGAGCGGTGGGTGTAGCGCACCGCATCGACGGTGAGCGACACCCGGCCCTTGTCCATCTTCGGCGAGGAGGAGATCGAGTAGAGCCGCGGCTGCAGCTCGTCGAGGGCTTCGAGAAACACCTCGGCATCCGGTCGGGCGCCCGGGAACTTGTGGAGGGCGCCGAGCACGTCGAGATATTGCGCGTCGCCGTCCGGGTCCTCGCCCGCCGCCAGGGCCTGCGCCTTCTTCCGGGCCTCGCCCGAGGTCAGCAGCGAGAGCAGCTGGTAGAGGTTATCGGGCGCCGCGCCGAGGGAATACTCGGTCAGCAGCCGGGTGCGCAGGCTCTTGCCGCCGATCATCCGCTCGGGCCGGGCGCCGAGTTCGGCGATCACCGCATCGACCAGGGCCGGGGCGTTGGCGGGGAACAGCCCGAGGGAATCGCCGGCTTCATACGCGATCGGCGTGCCCGCCAGATCGATCTCGATATGCCAGGTCTCCTTCTCGCCGCCCGGCGCATTGAGGCGAGTGCGGGAGAGGAAGGTCGCCTCGACCGGGTTCTCTCGGCAATAGCCGAGCGGGCCGAGTTCCGGCTCCTTCTTCGGCGCAGTGCCCGCTTCCGCCGCCGGAGTCGCCGCCGTGCCGCCGGAGGCGGCGAACTCCTCCTCCAGCTTCTTCAGCATCCGCAGGGTCTCTTTGCCGCCGGGCTGGCAAAGGTTCAGGCGCTCCTCGCTCTTGAGGAAGATCGCGTTGGCATAGTCGGCGCAATTGTAGCCGCACTGGCCGCAATCCTGCTGGGCCATGGCGGCCATCAGCTTCTGCGGCTCCGACTTGTCCTTGGCCAGATCCATGCGGTCGGTGATCGGCATGGACGGGTCGTGCCAGGGCGCGTCGTCGTTGTCGGCGAGCTTCTTCGCGCTGCCGGGCATCTCGCCGGGGGCCAGCGCGGTGGCGCCTTCCACGGCCGGGCCGAGGAGAGCGGCGAAGTAGCCCGACAGCCAGGAGCGCTGGTCGGGGTTGAAGGGGGCGCTCTCGGGGATGAGAACGAGCGGGGGCGCGACGTGCTGGGTCATGCGGCGGCCTTGAGGGCAGGTTGTTCTTCGGCGGCGTCGCGCAGGGCCTCGGGGCCGGTGCGCGCGGTGAAGGCCTGGAAGCTCTCCTCCGGGCCAAGGCGGCGGGCGAGATAGGCGTTGAGCAGGGCCTCGACGCGGGAGGGCGCGTCCTCGGCCTTCACCGCCTTCCAGATCTCGGTGCCGATCTTCGGGTTCTCGGCGAAACCGCCGCCGACCACGATGTCGTAGCCCTCGACGGTGTCGCCCTCCTCCGAGACGACGACCTTGGCGCCGATCAGGCCGATATCGCCGATATAATGCTGGGCGCAGGAATGGTGGCAGCCGGTGAGGTGGACGTTCACCGGCACGTCGAGGCCGGGGACCGCCCGCTCGACATGATCGGCGATGATCATCGCGTGGCCCTTGGTGTCGGCGGCGGCGAATTTGCAGCCGCGGGCGCCGGTGCAGGCCACGAGCCCGGAGCGGATGCCGGCGGCCTTGGTGGTGAGGCCCAAAGCCGCGACCCGCGCCTCCACCTCCGCCACCCTGGCGTCCGGCACGCCGGAGAAGATGAAGTTCTGCCAGACGGTGAGGCGGATCTGGCCGTCGCCGCACTCGGCGGAGATCTTGGCGAGTTCGCGCATCTCGTCGGTGGTCATCTTACCGACGGGGAGCACCACGCCGATCCAGTTCAGGCCCGGCTGCACCTGCTTGTGCACGCCGACATGGCTGAAGCGGTCGGTGGGCTTCCTCGGCGCCACGTGCTCGGGGGCGACCCGTTCGAGCTTGCGGCCGAGCTTTTCCTCGACGGCGGCGAGGTACTTGTCGAAGCCCCAGGCGTCGAGGACGTACTTCATGCGGGCTTTGTTGCGGTTGGTCCGGTCACCGTTCTCGATGAAGACCCGCAGGATCGCGTCGGCGACTTGGTTGCACTCCTCGGGCCGGAGGACGATGCCGGTGTCGCGGGCGAGATCCTTGTGGCCGGAGATGCCGCCGAGCACGAGGCGCATCCAGATGCCGGCGGGGACGGCAGCGCCCTCCAGCACCTCGATCGCCTGGAAGCCGATATCGTTGGTCTCCTCCAGCACCGGCATCACGCCGCCGCCGTCGAAGGCGACGTTGAACTTGCGCGGCAGGCCGAACAGCGAGCGGTCGTTGAGGATCCAGTTGTGCCAGGACTTGGCCAGCGGCCGGGTGTCGAGCAATTCCTGCGCGTCGATGCCGGCGGTCGGGGAGCCTGTGACGTTGCGGATGTTGTCCGCGCCGGAGCCGCGGGCGGTGAGGCCGAGATCGACCAGCCCGTCGAGAAAGGCCTGGCCGTGCTCCGGCGCGATCTCGCGCACCTGAAGGTTGGCGCGGGTCGTGACGTGGCTGTAGGGGCCGCCATGCTTGTCGGCGAGGTCGGCGATGCCGGCGAATTGCCAGTGCTGCAGGATCCCGTTGGGGATGCGCAGGCGGCACATATACGAGGTCTGGGTCGGGGCGACCCAGAACAGGCCGTGATAGCGCCAGCGGAAATTGTCCTCCGGCTTGGGCGCCTTGCCGGTCGCGGCCTCGGCGATCAGGCGGTTATGGCCGTCGAACGGGTTCTCGGCGCGCTTCCACTTCTCCTGGTCGCAGAGCTTGCCGCCGTCCTTCACGGTGCGGTCCTGCGCCTTGATGTGGATCGCGTCCGGCCCTGTCGGCTCGGACGGCGCGCTCGCGGCCGTCTGCCCGATCGCCAGCCCGCCGGTCATCCGGGCCGCCGCGATGCCGGAGGCGAAGCCTTCCAGATAGCGCTTCTGCTCGGCGTTGAAATCGTCTGCCATCGCTGCCTCACTCACGCTGCGAGGGTTTTCGGGGCCGGGCCGAACATCAGATCGTCCCGGTCGTCAGGGGAGAGCGGCGCGCCGGAGCGGATCAGCTCCTTGCAGCGCGCCTGCTCCGAGATGTCGCCGACGAAGACGGCTCCTGCGAGCCGCCCGTCGATGACGATCAGTTTGCGGTAGAGCCCGGCGGCGGCGTCGTGCATCACGATCGCCTCGGCGCCGTCCGGCGTATCGACCAGCCCGGCCGAGAAGACCGGCAGGCCCGACACCTTGAGGCTCGTGGCAAGGGACGTGCCGGAATAGGCCGCCGCTTCGCCGACGAGATGGCGCGACAGCACTTCGGCCTGCTCGTAGGCGGGCTCGACGAGGCCGTAAACCACGCCTCTGTGCTCCGCGCATTCGCCCAGCGCATGGATCGCCGGGTCCGAAGTGGTCATGCGGTCGTCGACGGTGATGCCGCGTCCGCAGGCGAGCCCGCAGGATTGCGCCAGCGCCATCGAGGCGCGGATGCCGACCGACATCACCACGAGATCCGCCGGCACCACCGTGCCGTCCTTCATCACCAAGCGCTCGACCCGGCCGTCGCCCTCGATGGCGGCGGTGTCGGCCGAGAGCAGCATCCGCACGCCCCTGGCCTCCATCGCCGCGCGCACGAGGCGGGCGGCGCTGTGATCGAGCTGGCGCTCCATCACCCGGTCCATGACGTGGACGAGGGTGGTCTCGACTCCGAGCCGGGCGAGCCCGACGGCGGCTTCCAGCCCGAGCAGGCCGCCGCCGATCACCACCGCCTTGGCGTGAGCCACCGCCGCCTTCCGGATCGCCGCCACGTCGGCGAAGTCGCGGAAGGTCAGGACGCCGGGCAGGTCGATGCCCGGAAGGGGCAGCCGGATCGGCAGCGAGCCCACCGCCAGGACCAGCCGGTCATAGGGCAGGACATGCGTCTCCCCGACGACGGCGAGGCGGTTGGCCCGGTCGATCTCCGTCACCGGCGCGCCGGTAACGAGGCGGATGCCGTGCTCCTCGTACCAGGACAGGGGACGGAAGCCGCAGGCCGCCTCGTCCACCTCGCCGCCGAGCAGCGAGGAGAGCAGCACCCGGTTGTAGGCCGCCACCGGCTCGGCGCCGACCACGGTCACATCGTAGCGGCCCGGCGCCCGCTCGGTCAGCCGCTCCAGGAAGCGAAGCGAAGCCATCCCGTTACCGACGACGACAAGTCTTTCCTTCATGCTCATCAAGTCACGCCCCCCCGGTTTACCAAGTCACGCCGCGAGGGCGGGCCTGGCATGCCGGGCATAGAGAAATTCCAAGACTGCGGCACGCGCGTGAACGTAGGTGGCGTCCTCCACCAGATCGAGCCGGCGACGTGGGCGGGGCAGATCCACGGGCAGGATCTCGCCGATGGTGGCGGAGGGCCCGTTGGTCATCATCACGATGCGGTCGGAGAGCAGCACCGCCTCGTCCACGTCGTGGGTGATCATGATGACGGTGTTCCGCAGGCGCGTCTGGATCTCCATCAACTGGTCCTGAAGGTGGGCGCGGGTGAGCGCGTCGAGCGCCCCGAACGGCTCGTCCATCAGGAGCACGGTCGGTTCCATGGCGAGCGCGCGGGCGATGCCGACGCGCTGCTTCATGCCGCCGGAGATCTCCGCCGGGCGCTTGTCGGCGGCGTGCATCATGTTCACGAGGGCGAGGTTGTGCTCGATCCACTGGGCCCGCTCGGCCTTCGACTTCTTGCCCCTGAGCACCTTGTCGACGGCGAGCGCCACGTTCTCGCGCACGGTGAGCCAGGGCAGGAGCGAGTGGTTCTGGAACACCACGGCGCGGTCGGGGCCGGGGGCATTCACCTCCTTGCCGTCGAGGAGCACGCCGCCGGTCGAGGCCTTGAGCAGGCCGGCGACGATGTTGAGCACCGTCGACTTGCCGCAACCCGAATGCCCGATGATCGAGACGAACTCGCCCTTGGCGATGTCGAGGTTCACGTCGCGCAAGACTTCCGATGTCTTGCCGCCGCGGCGGAAGGTGATGCCGACCTGGGAGAGGGAGAGATGGGCCATGATGTTCGTCCCTCAGGCTGCGCTGGTGCCGCGGGTGACGAGCACGCCGACGCCGGCGACCAGACGGTCGAGGACGAAGCCGATGAGCCCGACATAGACCAGGGCGACGATGATCTCGCTGATGTGCGAGGAATTCCACGCGTCCCAGATGAAGAAGCCGATGCCGACGCCGCCGATCAGCATCTCGGCCGCGACGATGGCGAGCCAGGACAGGCCGACGCCGATGCGAAGACCGGTGAAGATGTATGGCGCTGCGGAGGGCAGCATGATCTTCACAAAGAACTCGATCGGGTTGAGCCGGATCACGGCGGCGACGTTGCGGTAGTCCTGCGGAATGTTGCGGATGCCGACGGCGGTGTTGATGATGATCGGCCAGATCGAGGTGATGAAGATCACGAAGATCGCGCTCGGCTGCCCGTCTCGGAAGGCGGCCAGCGACAGCGGCAGCCAAGCCAGCGGCGGGATCGTCCGCAGGACCTGGAAGATCGGATCGAGGCCGCGCATCGCCCATTCGGACTGGCCGACCAGGGTGCCGAGCAGAACGCCCGCCACCACCGCCAGGGCGAAGCCCAGCGCGACCCGCTGGAGGCTCGCCGTGATGTGCCAGAACAGGCCCTTATCGGTGCCGCCGTTGTCGTAGAACGGATCGACGATGATGTCCCAGGCCTCGGCCACCACCCGCGAGGGCGGCGGCAGGCCGGCGGTCGGAGAGGAGCACAGCACCTCCCACAGCAGCAGGAAGCCCGCCAGGACGACGAGCGGCGGCAGGACCCGGGCAGCGATGCCGCGCAGGCCCGCCAGGGTCACGAGGGGGCCGCGAACCTTGGCGGCGCGGTCGCGGGTTGCGGCGAGGGTTGCTCCGGTGGCCATCACGCGACCTTCTTGATGTCGAGGCTGGCGAGGTAGGCGGCCGGGTTTTCCGGATCGAACACCTTGCCGTCGAACAGCGTCTCGACGCCGCGCGAGGTGGAAGCCGGGAGGCTGGTGACGCCGAGCGCCTTGGCGGCCTCGCGCCAGAGATCCTCGCGGTTGACCTTGGCGATCAGTGCCTTGGTGTCGGTCTGCGCGTCGAACTTGCCCCAGCGGATGTCCTCGGTGAGGAACCAGAGGTCATGCGACCGGTAGGGATAGGAGGCGTTGTCGGCCCAGAACTTCATGGTGAAGGGGCTGTTCTCGACGATGCGGCCGGTGCCGTAGTCGAACTTGCCCTTCATCCGGTCGACCACATCGGCGACCGGCACGTTGATCCACTGACGCTTGGCGACGATGGCCGCCATCTCGTCGCGATTCTCCGGCTTGTCGCACCATTGCTGGGCTTCCATCACCGCCATCAGCAGGGCCTTGGCAGCGTTAGGATATTTGTCGACCCAGGCCGCGCGCATGGCGAAGGCCTTCTCCGGGTGATCCTTCCAGAGTTCGCCGGTGGTGACGGCGGTGTAGCCGATGCCCTGGTGGATGAGCTGCTCGTTCCACGGCTCGCAGACGCAGAAGCAGTCCATCGTGCCGACCTTCATGTTCGCCACCATCTGGGGCGGCGGCACGACGATGGTCTCGATGTCCTTGTCCGGGTCGATGCCGCCGGCGGCGAGCCAGTAGCGGATCCACAGGTCGTGGGTGCCGCCGGGGAAGGTCATCGCCGCCTTCACGGCCTTGCCGGAGGCCTTCTTCTTCTCCAGCGCGATTTTGAACGGCTTGGTGTCGAGACCGATCTTCTGGTCGAGATATTCCTTGGAGATCGAGATGCACTGACCGTTCAGGTTGAGCCGGGCCATGATGTACATCGGCACCGGCACGTTGTTCTGCGTCACCCGGCCGGCGGAGATCAGGTACGGCATCGGCGTGAGGATGTGGGCGCCGTCGATGCCGTTGCCCTCGGAGCCGAGCACGAGGTTGTCACGGGTGGTGCCCCAGGAGGCCTGCTTCAGCACCTCCGTTTCCGGCAGGCCGTACTTGGCGAAGATGCCCTTCTCCTTAGCGACGAACAGCGGCGCCGCGTCGGTGAGCGCGATGAAGCCGAGCTTCACGCCCTTCACCTCCGGGCCGGCACCCTGCGCGAAGGCACCGGCCGGCAAGGCGGCGCGGGCGGCACCCGCCAAGGCGAGGGCGGCTGCCGCTCCCTTGAGGACGCCGCGACGGGTCGTGTTGCCCTGATCGATGCTCATCCGCTCTTCGTCTCCGTTGCCCTGAGCGCACATGAAGAAAGCCGCCGTCCGGGATCGCCTGCGCGATCGACAATCGTCGCGTGCAGAGAATCCGGATCAGCGGCTTTGCTGATTCTGTGAGGGCGCGTCGTCGTTGGCACGCCTGTGTGGAATGATTCGCAGGAAGCGTGCCAACCGATCCCGGCATGCTGTGCGACGTCAAATTCGGGCACGAGCCGGGGAACGTCCGGGGCGGAAGAGGTGCAGCCGAAGGACTTTGCTTAAAAACTAGGCAAATGGCGGTCTGATGCGCAGGCTTGGCCGTTCTCAGGCGTCATCCCGCTCCGGCCGGGGCACGGTTAGGACGTGTTACGCCCCGGTCGCAGCCTCGAAGGTGTCCGGCCGGTAGAGAGCGGCCGCGCGCTCCGCCTCGTCGCCCCCCGGTGCGATCTGACCGCAGGCAACCATCTGCGCCACCAGCCATCGGGCTTGATCCGGGTCCGGCCGGTGGGTTGCGGCACCGAGGCGGAGATAGGCGGGGTTCGTCCGTTCGGTGCCCTGCGCATCCACGATCAGCGCTCCGCCGAGGGTTCGGGCGATCAGGGGAGCATCGACGGAGGCGAAGCCGCCCCGCTCGGCGAGCAGGGTGCCGAGGGCATTGCGGTTGCCGGGCTCGGCGCACCATAGACCGGCGCGATGGACGGCCCGCACCAGGGGCCCGGACGCATCTGCCGCCTCAGCCGCCACGGCCAGCACCTTCTCCGGACAATCGGGGACGATCTCGCAGCACAGGGCCGCGATGCGCCCGAGACCGGCGGCGACCGCGACGCTGTTCCAGGGTGCGCCGACGCAGACGCCGTCAAGGAGGCCGCGCCGGAGGGCATCGACCGTATCCGGAGGTGGCACCGCCACGATCCGCACGCAGGCATCGAGATCGCATCCGCCGCGCCGCGCGAAGTGGCGGAGCTGGTAGGAGTGGCTGGAGAAGGGATGGACCGTGCCGATCGTCAACGGGTTCCCGGCGGCGGCCCGTTCTCCGGCGATCCGCGCGAAGGCCTCCGCGACGTCGTCGAGGGCATCGCTCGCCGGTGCCATCGCCTCCCAGAGCGTGTTGGAGACCGTCACGGCGTTGCCGTTGAGGTTGAGCGCCATCGGTATGGCCAGACTCGCCTGCGGCCCGGAAAGTCCCAGGGCGCTGGCGATGGCCAGCGGGGCCAGCATATGCGCGGCGTCGAGATGGCCCAGCGCCAGCCGGTCGCGCAGGGTCGCCCAGGAGGGCTCCCGCGACAGGGTGAGGTCGAGCCCCTCCTCCTGGGCGAAACCCAGCTCCGCCGCGGCGATCACCGGGGCCGCGTCGGTGAGCGGAACGTATCCGAGGGTCAGCTTCATCCGAGCAGGTCCGCCGCGGTGACGATGGCGCGGGCGATGTCGACGATCTTGCGCTTCTCGTTCATCGCCTGCCGACGGAGGAGCTTGTAGGCCTCCTCCTCGCTCATCCCCTTCCGCGTCATCAGGATGCCCTTGGCGCGCTCGATCAGCTTGCGGTCGGCGAGTTCCGAACGGGCCTCGTCGAGTTCGCGCTGCAACCGGGCGAAGGCGTTGAAACGCAGGATGGCGATGTCGAGGATTGACTTGATCCGTTCCGCCCGCAGGCCGTCGACGACGTAGGCCGAGATGCCCGCATCGACCGCCGCCTGCATCATGGTCTGGTCCGAACGGTCGACGAACATCGCCACCGGCCGCTCAGCCTGCCGGGACAGGCCGGACATCTGCTCCAGAACGTCCCGGCTCGGGCTCTCGAGATGGACCACGATCACGTCGGGCCTGAGGCTCGCCACCCGCGCCTGAAGATCCGGCCCGTCGGGAAGGACGACGACGGTGCCGACACCGGAGGCGCGCAGCCCCTCCTCCAGAATCGCGGCGCGGACGCGGCTCGGGTCGATCACGGCGACGGTGAGGCTGGTCTCGGTCATCGAGGCCCGAAAATGGTGCGATCCGTTCGAGGCCGGCGCAAGCCCCGCCGAGGCAATCGGACGGCGCTTGGTAAGGCAAACCCCATGCCCGCTTCGCCCCCTGTCGGAGGGCGACGGGAGTTACGAATCGACATGCGGCGGCCCCGCTTCTGCCGCAAACGGGACGGCACACTCAAGCCGTTCTCGAATCCAGCGGGAGGGTCCGGTCCATGCGCGTCGTCGATCCGTTGCGAAAGCCGGATGTGGCCGCGACGCCCCGCGCCGGCCTGCCGCCTTTCTTGCCGACCCTCGGCCTCGCCGTCGTCGCCGCCCTGTTGTCCCTCGTTTGCCGGGAACCGGCCAAGCAGGGCCCGGAGGTGACCGGCTCGATCGGCATCGAGGCTCCTGCGCAGGCCACTCTGTCGGCCCCGCCATCCATGACCGTGGCGCCGAGCCTCTCGCCATTCAATCCGGGCAAGGCCCTCGTCGCCGATCTTGAGCCCGTTCCGGCGAGCGAGGCCTTCGCTCGCCTCGCGCCCCTCGTCGCCCTGGGCGAGCCCGAGGTGGCCCCCCGTCCGGCCCGGTCCCCCGCCACGGCCCGCGTCGAACGCCGCCGCCAGCCCGCCAGCCGGATGGCGACGACGCAGCCGCCGCCGAAATCCATGTCCGCCCCGGCAGAGCCGGAGGGCAGCCGCTTCCTGCCAGCGGGGGCCCTGCCCTTCGCCGCCATCGACGCGACCTGGGACGCGGTCCGCAGTGCCGGGACCGGCGCGGCCCATCTCGGCAGTTCGGTCGTCAGTCTCGTCTCGGAACTGCGCTAGAGCACGTTCCGCCGAAGTGGAGACCGGTTCGGCGCAAGAAAGCGCGTCACAACAAGGGGCTAGAGCCGTGCTCGATTGCAGCGCGGTCGGGCACGGCTCTGGAGCGGTTTCCCGCAGAGTGGGTCCCGGTTCGTCGAAAGACCCTATGTCACGACAGGAACCCGGAGACGGGATCGGCTTGGCTGCTGGTCTTTAGGGGCCAGCTTCACAATCGTGAGCCCGCAAGCCTTGCGGAGCGCGGCGGCTGCGCCACTTCGCGCTGACAGAGCGACCGACGTCACGCCCGCCGCCTCTCCGCGAGCCCGCGCGCGTTGACGCCCTCGCGCAAGACCGAGACCCGCGTTCGCCCCGCGCCGATCGGTTCGGGACACGGCGACGGAGATCGGAATGGCGGGACGGATCGAGGATTATGCCCTGATCGGGGACGGCCGCACGGCGGCCCTGGTCGGGCGCGACGGCAGCATCGACTGGCTCTGCATGCCGCGCTTCGATGCCTCCGCCCTGTTCGCCAGCCTGCTCGGGACGGAGGAGCACGGCTTCTGGAAGCTGGCCCCGGCGGCGGAGGGCGCGCAGCATTCCTGGCGTTACCGCAGCGGCTCCCTGGTGCTGGAGACCACGCATACGACCCATGAGGGCGAGGTCCGGGTGACCGACTTCATGCCGGTCGGGGACGGGTCCCACGTCATCCGCTTGGTCGAGGGCATTCGCGGCCGGATGGCGATGCGCATGGATCTCGCCGTGCGCTTCGATTACGGCTCGGCGGTGCCGTGGGTCTCGCGCAGCGAACTCGGGGACCTGCGCGCCATTTCCGGGCCGCACAAGGTCGTGCTGCGCACCAACGCGCCGCTGCGGGGCTCGACCCACCAGACCACGGTCTCGGAATTCACGGTCTATAAGGGCGACGCGATCCGCTTCGTCCTCAGCTACGGCGCCTCGCACGAGGACGACCCGCCGCCGATCGAGCCGCGCCGCTGGCTCGACGCCACCAACCGCTTCTGGCGCGACTGGTCGAGCCGCTGCACGCTCAAGACACCCTGGGACGACATCCTGCGCCGCTCGCTGTTGACGCTGAAGGCGCTGATCTACCAGCCGACCGGCGGCATCGTCGCCGCGCCGACCACCTCGCTGCCCGAGGATCTCGGCGGGGTCCGCAACTGGGATTACCGCTTCTGCTGGCTGCGGGACTCGACCTTCACGCTGCTGGCGCTGATGGATTCGGGCTATATCGACGAGGCGCGGGCGTGGCGCGACTGGCTCACGCGGGCGGTGGCCGGCAACCCGGAGCAGGCGCATATCCTCTACGGCATCGCGGGCGAACGGCTGCTGCCGGAGATCGAACTCGACTGGCTGCCCGGTTACGAGAACTCGAAACCCGTGCGGGTCGGCAATGCGGCGGTCTCGCAGTTCCAGCTCGACGTCTACGGTGAATTGTTCGACGCCCTGTTCCAGGCCCGTTCCCGCGGCATGGCCGAGGACAAGGAGGGCCTCCGGGTCGGGCAGGCGCTGATCAAGCATCTGGAGCGGGCCTGGCGCGAGCCGGACGAGGGCATCTGGGAGGTGCGCGGCGGCCGCCGCCACTTCGTGCATTCCAAGGTGATGGCCTGGGTCGCCTTCGACCGGGCGATCCGCAGCGTCGAGATGGCGGGGGAGGACGTGCTGCGCTCCGCCGAACCGCCCCTCGCCCATTGGCGGGCGATCCGCGACGAGATCCATGCCGAGGTCTGCGAGAAGGGGTTCGACGCCGACCTCAACAGCTTCGTCCAGTCCTACGGCAGCAAGGCGCTCGATGCGAGCCTGCTGCTGATCGCCCATATGGGCTTCCTGCCGCAGGACGATCCCCGGGTGGTCGGCACGGTGGCGGCGGTCGAGAAGCACCTGATGCGCGACGGCTTCGTGCTGCGCTACGAGACCGAGAATCAGACGACCGACGGCCTGCCCGGCAACGAAGGCGCCTTCCTGCCCTGCAGCTTTTGGTACGCCGATAACCTGATCGGCCTCGGCCGCTGCGAGGAGGCCCGCGCCCTGATCGAGCGCCTGATCGGCATCTGCAACGACCTCGGGCTGGTCTCCGAGGAGTATGACGTGCGGGCAAAACGCCAAGTGGGCAACTTCCCCCAGGCGTTCACGCATGTTGCACTTGTCAACACGATCCTCAATTACAGCCGCGCCATCGGGCCTGCGAAGGAACGGGGCAGCGGCGCGGACGATTCCGAGTCGAGGGTAGGCGAATCCATCGCGGCGCAGTAGGCGCGGCCCGTCCCCAGGGCGGGCGGTGGAAGCGAGAAAGACGGAAATCTGATGAGCGGTGCAGATACGAGCCCCAAGGCGGCCCTGAGCGAGGGCGACAAGCTCGCGATCGACACGATCCGGACGCTCGCGATCGACGCGGTGCAGAAGGCGAATTCCGGCCATGCCGGCGCGCCGATGGCGCTGGCGCCCGTCGCCTACACCCTGTGGAACCGGTATCTCCGCTACGATCCGGCCCACCCGCACTGGCCGAACCGCGACCGGTTCGTGCTCTCGGCGGGCCATGCCTCGATGCTGCTCTACGCGCTGCTGCATCTCGCCCGCGTGGCCGAGAAGGATGGCGGCAACGCTCCCGCCATCTCGCTCGACGACATCAAGAAGTTCCGGCAGCTCGACAGCCGGACCCCGGGCCACCCGGAATACCATTTCACCACCGGCGTCGAGACGACGACGGGCCCGCTCGGCCAGGGCGTGGCCAATTCGGTCGGCATGGCCATCGGCGGCCGCTTCAAGGGCGAGCGGCTGAACCGGCCCGACCTGCCGCTGTTCGACTACAACGTCTACGCCATCTGCTCGGACGGCGACCTGATGGAGGGCGTCAGCCAGGAGGCCGCCTCCATCGCCGGGCATCTGCGCCTGTCGAACCTGTGCTGGATTTACGACAACAACACCATCACCATCGAGGGCCATACCGAGCTGGCCTTCTCCGAGGAGGTGGCGGCCCGCTTCCTCGCCTATGGCTGGCAGGTGCTGCGGGTGGCCGATGCCAATGACACCCACGCGATCTCGGCGGCGATCGAGACCTTCCTGCAATCGAGCGACCGCCCGACGCTGATCATCGTCAACTCGATCATCGGCTACGGCGCACCGACCAAGCAGAACACCTCCAAGGCCCATTCCGACGCTCTCGGCCCCGACGAGGTGAAGGGCGCCAAGCGCGCCTATGGCTGGCCGGAGGAATCCGAGTTCCTGGTGCCGGACGGCGTCTATGACACGTTCAGCGAGGGCATCGGCAAGCGCGGCGCCGCGCTCTACGCGCAGTGGCAGGGCTTCTTCGACGCCGCCAAGGCGGCGGATGCCGAGCATGCCGAGGATCTCTCCGCCTTCCTCGAAGGCCGGCTTCCCGCAGGCTGGGACAAGGACATTCCGGTGTTCGCGCCCGACGCCAAGGGGCTGGCGACGCGCGAATCCTCCGGCAAGGTGCTCAACGCCATCGCCCAGCACGTGCCCTTCCTGCTCGGCGGCTCGGCCGATCTCGCGCCCTCGAACAAGTCGAACCTGACCTTCGAGGGAGCCGGCTCGCTCACCCCGTTCGAGCCGGGCGGGCGCAACATCCATTTCGGCGTGCGCGAGCATGCCATGGGCTCGATCGTGAACGGCCTGGGACTCGTGGGCTTACGCGCCTACGGCGCCACCTTCCTTGTCTTCGCCGATTACATGCGCCCGCCGATCCGCCTCGCCGCGCTGATGGAACTGCCGGTCTTCCATATCTTCACGCACGACTCGATCGGCGTGGGTGAGGATGGGCCGACCCACCAGCCGGTGGAGCAACTGCTCTCCCTGCGCTGCATCCCCGGCCTCGTGACCCTGCGCCCGGCCGATGCCAACGAGGTGGCCGAGGCCTACCGGGTGATCTTCTCGCTGAAGAACCAGCCGGCGGTGCTCGCCCTGTCGCGCCAGCCGCTGCCGACCTTCGACCGCTCGCAATACGGCGCCGCCTCGGGCACCGCGAAGGGCGCCTATGTGCTGGCCGATTGTGAGGGCACGCCCGAGGTGATCCTAATCGGTTCCGGCTCGGAGGTTCAGCTCTGCGTCGGCGCCTACGAGACCCTGAAGGGCGAGGGCGTGAGAGCCCGCGTCGTCTCGATGCCGTCCTGGAATCTGTTCGAGCGCCAGGACGAGGCCTATCGCAACAGCGTGCTGCCACCGGAGGTTCTGGCCCGCGTGGCGGTGGAACAGGGCAGCGTGATCGGCTGGGACCGCTATGCCGGTTCCTCGGGCGCCATCGTCGGCATGCACACCTTCGGCGCCTCGGCCCCGATCAAGGACCTGCTCACCAAGTTCGGCTTCACCGCCGAGAAGGTGCTGGAGGCCGCTCGGGCTCAGGTGGCGAAGCACAAGAAGTAAGGTGCGCGGAAAACCCTCTCCCCTCCGGATGTCGGGCGTGCCCGATATCCGCCTCAAATGTCCGAGGCGGGCAAGCCCGATTTGGATGGGGAGAGGGTGGCCCCCGAGGCGGGTCGGGTGAGGGAAAGCCACTTCCGGACAGATCTGAGCCGAAGCCCGCCCGCCTGCTCCGCAGGGCACCCTTCCCCGCAGCGGGGGAGGGTTACGGTGGTCACCGCCCTATCTACAGGTGCGGGACGCTTAAAAAATTCACGCGAGGACGACCGAGATGAACGCGCTGAAGGCCCTCTTCACCGAGCATGAGCAGGCGGTCTGGCTCGATTTCGTCGCCCGCGGCTTCATCGCCAAGGGCGAACTCAAGGCCCTGGTCGAGAATGACGATCTGCGCGGCGTAACCTCCAACCCGGCGATCTTCGAGAAGGCCATCGGCCACACCGCCGAGTACGATGACAGCCTCAAGGCCGTGCTCGGCCAGGGCGATGCCCGCGTCATCGACCTCTACGAGGGGCTCGCCATTGAGGACATCCAGAACGCGGCCGATGTGCTCCGGCCGGTCTACGAGGCCAGCGACGGCGCCGACGGCTATGTGAGCCTCGAAGTATCGCCCTATCTCGCCCTCGACACCGAGGAGACGCTGAAGGAGGCGCGCCGCCTCCACAAGGCGGTCGGCCGCGACAACCTGATGGTCAAGGTGCCGGCCACTCCCGCCGGGCTTCCGGCGATCCGCCAGCTCACGGCGGAGGGGATCTCGATCAACATCACCCTGCTGTTCTCGCAGAGCGTCTACGAGGAGGTCGCCCACGCCTTCATCGACGGCCTCACCGAGTTCGGGGAGAAGGGCGGCGACGTGTCCCGGGTCGCCTCCGTCGCGAGCTTCTTCATCAGCCGCATCGATTCCCTGGTCGACAAGAAGCTCGACGCGGTCGGCGGCTACGAGGACCTCAAGGGCAAGGTGGCCATCGCCAACGCCAAGCTCGCCTACCAGCGCTACAAGCGCATCTTCTCGGGGCCCAAGTGGGAGGCGCTGGAAGCCAAGGGCGCCAAGGCGCAGCGGCTGCTCTGGGCGTCCACGGGAACCAAGAACAAGGCCTATTCCGATGTGCTCTATGTCGAGGAGCTGATCGGCAAGAACACCGTCAACACCATGCCGCCGGCCACCATGGACGCGTTCCGCGACCATGGCAAAGCGCGAGCGACGCTCGAGGAAGGGATCGACGAGGCAGAGGCCGTGATGGCGCGCCTCGCCGAGGCCGGCATCGATATCGAGGCGGTGGCGCGCCAACTCGTCGAGGAGGGCGTTCAGCTCTTCGTCGATGCCGCCGACGCGCTGCTCGGCGCCGTCGCCGGCAAGCGGGCGGCTTTGCTCGGCCACCGGCTCGACGCGCAGACCTGCAAGCTCGGTGAGGCGTTGCAGGCGGCGACCGACAAGGCCATCGAATCCTGGCGCGCGAGCGGTGCGATCCGCCGGCTCTGGGCGCATGACAAGACGGTCTGGACCGGCCGTGACGAGGACAAGTGGCTCGGCTGGCTCCGCATCGTCGAGGACGAGCTGGAGCGTGTCGACCTCTACGAGAACTTCGCCGAGGAGATCCGCGCGAAAGGCTTCACCGACGTGGTCGTGCTCGGCATGGGCGGTTCCAGCCTCGGGCCGGAGGTGATCGCCGCCACCTACGGTCATCGCGAGGGCTTTCCGAAGCTGCGCATCCTCGACTCGACCGATCCGGACGAGGTCCGGTCCGTCGAGGCGGCGGTGACGCTCGAGACGACGCTGTTCATCGTCGCCTCGAAATCCGGCTCGACCCTGGAGCCCAACGTCTTCCGCGATTACTTCCTCGGCCGCATGAAGGGGGTCGTCGGGCCCGAGAAGGCCGGCCGGCACTTCGTCGCCGTCACCGATCCCGGATCGGCCATGGAGAAGGCGGCCAAGGACGACAACTTCCGCAAGATCTTCCTCGGCGTGCCGCAGATCGGCGGGCGCTACTCGGTGCTCTCGGCCTTCGGTCTGGTGCCGGCGGCGGCGGCCGGCGTCGAGATCCGCGACTTCCTCGACAATGCCCGCATGATGGTCCGCTCCTGCGGTCCGGCGGTCCCGCCCGCCGCCAATCCCGGGGTGCGCCTCGGCGCGGCCATCGGGACGGCGGCCAAGGAATTCGGCCGCGACAAGATCACGATCATCGCCTCCCCCGGTATCGACACCTTCGGCACCTGGGCCGAGCAGCTGATCGCGGAATCGACCGGCAAGGAAGGCGTCGGCATCATCCCGGTCGAAGGTGAGCCGGTCGGCGTGCCGGCGGTCTACGGCGAAGATCGCCTGTTCGTGTATCTGCGCCTCGACGGCCATGCGGATGCGCGGCAGGACGAGGCGGTGAAGATCCTGGAAAGCGAGGCGCAGCCGGTGGTGCGCATCGACCTCGATAAGGTCGAGCGGCTTCCTCAGGAATTCTTCCGCTTCGAGATCGCGACCGCCGTCGCCGGCGCCGTGCTCGGGATCAACCCGTTCGACCAGCCCGATGTCGAGGCGAGCAAGATCGAGACGAAGAAGCTGTTCGCGGCGGCCGAGGAGACCGGCGCCCTGCCGGCCGAGACGCCGATCTTCGAAGACGAGACGGTCGCGCTCTACGCCGATGCGGCCAATTCCGAGGCCCTGCGCCAGGACGGCTTCGAGGCGATCGTCGGGGCGCATCTCGCGCGGATGAAGCCGGGCGATTACCTCGCCCTGCTCGCTTATGTGGAGCGCAACGAGGCGCATCACGCGATCCTGCAAGAGGCGCGGCTCGCCATGCGCGATGCCCGCCAGGTCGCGACCTGCCTGGAATTCGGGCCGCGTTTCCTCCACTCGACGGGGCAGGCCTACAAGGGCGGACCGGCCTCCGGCGTGTTCCTCCAGATCACCGCCGACCCCTCGGCCGACCTGCCGATCCCCGGGCGCAAGCTCGGTTTCGCCACGGTGATCGCGGCTCAGGCCAGGGGTGATTTCGCGGTTCTGGCCGAGCGGAAGCGCCGGGCGCTGCGCGTTCACATCAAGGGAGGCGATGTCGCGGCTGGCGTGAAGCGTGTCGCGGCGGCGATCAAGGCGGCGACGGCCTGACGAGAAAGGGCGGCGCCCTCACAAGAGCGCCGCCCCGAGATCGGTTCGAAAAGGGTGTCGGCCCGCCGGTCAGGGCACAAGCCTTGGGGCTTGGTTGGGCCGTCAGTCCCGAATCATGCCCTCATCCTGAGGGGCCGGAGCGAAGCGGAGGCCTCGAAGGAGGGCTCCAGAAGGCGCCGCGATCCCTAGAGTCCTCCTTCGAGGCCGCCGACGCGGCACCTCAGGTGAGGCACAGAGCGGGATCTGACCGGCCCCGAAACAGCTACCGGTCCGTGAGCGGACCGGGGATCGCGGCTTCCGCCTTGACCAGCAGCCGCTCCTCGTGGCGCTTCATGAACAGCCACAGGGCGAGGCCGCCGAAGATCACGAAGGCGAGCAGAGCGAGGCCGACAGGGCCGACGATGTGCTCGATCTGGCGCCCGCAGGCATAGGCGCCGAAACCCATGATGCCGGCCCAGGCGAGGCCGCCGAGGCCGTTGAACAGCATGAAGCGGCGGGCATCGAGCTTGTTCACCCCGGCCAGCACGGCGGCGTAAGCGCGCAGCATCGCGGTGAAGCGGCCGAAGAACACGATCTTCCCGCCATGCTCCCGGAACAGGTACTGGCCGAGCTTGAGCCGGCCGTGGTCGAGGGCGATGAGGTGGCCGTAGCGCAGCAGCAGCGGCATGCCCCAGCGCCGGCCGACCCAGTAGCCGACATTGTCGCCGAGGATCGCCGCAGCGGCGGCGGCGGCCACGATGAGCACGATGTTGAGCTGGCCGGTGCTGCCGGCATAGACCGCCGATGAGATCAGGATCGTCTCGCCCGGCATCGGCACGCCCGCGCTTTCCAGGGCAACGACGACGAAGATGGCGAGATAACCGTAATGGGCGATCAGATCGCTGATCGGCAGTCCCTGAAGGAAGGACATGGGTGAGGCGTCTCCGCGGATCGTCTGGCCGCGCAATGTCGCGACGAACGTGGCCGCAGAAGGGCGGAGCCGGCGCGGCGAATCAGGCGGTCCGGTCGGCGTCAGAGGGCCGATGGCCGGTGGAAGCGGACGCGCTTTCCTCGCTCCGCGCGGCAGGGGCTTCCGGACACGAGCCGCCGGACGCCTGTAACGGGAAGAGCTGCGCCAGAGCGTCCGACACGCCGAAGAGGATCGGGTTCGCCAGGGGGCCGAAGCCGGGAGGAATGAGGAAGGCCGAGTTGATCATGGGGGATGCCGGGCTATCCGCCGCGGGGCGGGAGACACGATAAGCGCCTTGCCGGCTTCCGGTTGCATGGTTGCCGCCGATTTCGTGTTCTCCGACACAGATGCCCGGTCGCACCCGGCCGCTCGGGCCGGATGACCGCCCCGAGCCTGAAACCGTTGGAGGAACGAGCCTCACTGCACCCTGACGAATTTCTCGACGCTGGCCCCCAGGCTGATGGTTTGGGCCGAGAGGCCGTCGGCGATCGAGCGAACGGATTCGACGAGGGATCCCGTCGCCGTTGCCGCCGATGAGACGCCCGCGATGTTGCCGGACATTTCCTCGGTCGATGCCGCCTGCTCTTCCACTGCGCTCGCCATGGAGAGCGTCAGGCCGGACAATTCGGTGACCGCCGCCGTGATCGTGCCGATGGCATCGACCGCATTCCCCGTGGCGCTCTGGATCGCGGCGATCTGGGTGGAGATGTCGCCGGTCGCCCGCGCGGTTTGTTCGGCCAGCGCCTTCACCTCCGCCGCCACCACGGCAAAGCCGCGGCCGGCGGCGCCCGCCCTGGCCGCCTCGATGGTAGCGTTCAAGGCGAGCAGGTTGGTCTGATCGGCGATCGACCGGATCATCGCCACCACCGTATCGACCTTGCGGGCATTCTCTGCGAGCTGGCGGACGGTCGTATCGGTGGCTTCGGCCTGGGCGGAGATCCTCTGGGCCCGCTCCGAAACGCGGCCCACCTGTCCCGAGATCTCCTGGATCGAGGCGGTCATCTGCTCCGAGCTGTTCGCGACCGAGCTGGCGCGCTGCCGCGCCTCTTCCGCCGAGCGCGACATGCTCTCGGCTGAGAGCTGCATCTCCTCGACCGCCGCGCCGACCGCAGCCACCACCCGCGACACTTCCGCCGCCATCTCGAGCTCCGCCGTGATCACCCCCCAGGTCACCATCGGGCCGATATAGCGGCCATCGGGGCCGTTGATCGCCGACACCCGCAGATCGAGCGTGTCGGGGCCGACCTTGATCTTGGCCCGATGCGGCAAGCGGCTGTTATCCGCGAGCAGGTTGCGCTGGTGATGCGGGTTCTTGTGGAACACGTCGAAGGATCGTCCCAGCATCTCCGAGACCTTGATCGGCAAATGCTGCTCGATCGTCGCCAGCGTGGTCCGCGAGGTCTTGTTGATGTAATTGATCTTGAAGTCGTCGTAGGGATCGACCGTCATGACGGCGATGGGCATGCCGTCGATCATCGTCATCAGGCGGTCGGTCTCGTTCTTCTTCGCGGTGATGTCGGCGCCGAGCTTCATCACCCGAACCGGCTTGCCGCTGGCATCGAGGATCGGATTGTAGGTGGCCTCGAGCCAAACCCTCTGGCCGGTCTTGTTGATGCGCGGGAACTCGCCGGCCACGTGCCGGCCGCTGCGCAGTTGATCCCAGAACGCAGTGTAATCCGCACTCGCGCCATGGGCGGCATCAACGAACATCCGGTGATGCTTGCCTCGAATTTCTTCGAGGTCGTAGCCGAGGATGGAGAGAAAGTTCTGGTTCGCGGACAGAATCGTTCCGTCCAGGTCGAACTCGATGATGGCAAGCGAGCGGTTGAACGCGTCGAGCTTGGCCTGAGCGTCGTTGTGCTGAGCCTTGCGGAACATAGTTGGAGCCCCTCTGTCGCGATCCTCCAACCGCGTCCCTCAGGAGCAGTTTTACTTGCTGATCGAGAGTGTGCCTAGATCAGGCGCTCTCGAAGTTGTGATGGATCGCAAGGATTCCTTATCGGATGTTGAGTTAATGAAATGTAAATGTGCCTGTCTGTAACTCGATAGGTATGCTGGGTGTAGTGCAATTGCATCGGGAGAACTTGCTGTAATTCCTTCGGAGCGTTTTTCAAAACATTGTCTGCCCATATCAAGTTTAAATTCGTGCCAACTATACATAGAGAAAGCAAAAGCCTTCTCTGTATGAATTATCCTTGAGATTTCTGTTCGTGAGGCCGGGATCTTTCGGCAGGATTGTGCGGTCGGAAATAGCAAAGATCATAGTCGTTCGCCGAAACACCATCCGGTCTCCGAGAGACCTGGACGGTATCCTCGGCAACGACACGAGCGACGCGTGATGGATGGGGGGGCTGTCTGAAACAACACCCGGAGCGTTTCAACCGCGCGGCCCGAGGTCGGTCAGCGGAACCGGGGCGGCATGGGGGCGGGTGCCCAGCATCGCGTCGATCAAGGCCAGGACTTGCGCGCGGCCGACATTGGCCGCCGGTTCGAACGGGGTCCAGGTCTGGGTGAAGTCGAGCCGCTCGAACACATCCCGGTAGCGGCGCAGCTCGCTCACCGTCAGGGGAACGCCGCGCACGAAGGCCTTGTGGGCGGAGATCGTCACCGCGCGGCGAAAATCGCCGGGGTCGAGTTCGAATTTGAGCGCGTCTCCGCAGAAGCAGATCTTCCGCTTCCGGTCGAACAGAACGGCATGGCCGTCGAAATGGCCGGCGGTGCGGTGCAACTCCAGTCCCGGCAGCGGCTCCAGGAAGTCGTCATAGGGCCAGGAGACCTGAAGCGCCGCGCTCCAGATGAAGTCGGCCGCCGGCAGGCACAGCTCCGGGTCGAACCGATCCTGCAACTGCACCAGGGCCCCGTAGGAATGCGGGTGCGAGGCCGAGAGCACCTGCATGCCGCCGAGGCGTTCGATCTGGTCGAGGGCCGCCTCGCTGAAGACGGGGCATCCCTCGAAGCCCATGTTTCCGGCCTCCGTCTGGATCAGGTAGGCGCTCGGGCCGATGCCGGAGACCGGCTCGTTCCAGAAGCGCCAGACACCCGGCTCCAGTTCCTGCCAGTGGCAGGGAAAGGCGGCCTGCGCTTCGGCCGCGGAGCGGAAGCGCCAACCGTCCTGCGGCACCACGTGGCGCGCGTCGAGACACATCGGGCAGCTCGGCGGCGCCTCGAAATGGCGCTGCCAGAACCCGCAATTGTCGCAGGTATAGGCGGGAAGCTTCAGGGCGCCCGCGAAGGGCAGGTAACCGGGCACGGGCGATCCTGTTCGTGAAACGAGAACGGCCGGAAGCTAGTGCTCCCGGCCGTTCTCGCATCCCCTATCGGGCGTGGTTTCACCCGTGGGCGGGTGCTCCGTGCGGCGCGTCGTGCGGATCCTTGCCGCGCTTCCGGCCGATCCAGATCACCGTCTTGCGGATCACCACGTAGAAGACCGGCGTGAGGAACAGGCCGAAGAAGGTCGCGCCGATCATGCCGAAGAACACGGCGGTGCCGAGGGCCTGACGCATCTCGGCGCCGGGGCCGGTGGCGATGACCAGCGGCAGCACGCCGAGGATGAAGGCGAAGGCCGTCATCAGGATCGGGCGCAGGCGCAGGCGGCAGGCCTGCACGGCGGCATCGACCGGGCCCTTGTGCTCGCTCTCCTCGATGTCGTGGGCGAATTCCACGATCAGGATCGCGTTCTTGGCCGCCAGACCGATCAGCACGATCAGGCCGATCTGGGTCAGGATGTTGTTGTCCTGTCCTCTGAGCTGCACGCCGAACAGGGCGGCGAGCACGCCGGTCGGCACCACCAGCAGGATCGCCAGCGGCAGCGCCCAGGATTCGTACTGCGCCGCGAGCACGAGGAACACGAGCAGCACGCCCAACGCGAAGACGTAGATGGCGGTGCCGCCAGCGGCCTTCTGCTGGAAGGCGATCTCGGTCCAGTCGTAGGAATAGCCCTCGGGCAGGGACCGCTTGGCGATCTCCTCCATGGTGTCGAGCGCCTGACCGGTCGAGACGCCGGCCTGGGCCACGCCCTGCAGCGGCACCGAGTAATACAGGTTGAACCGCTGCACGATCTGCGGACCGGTGATCTCGCGGATCGTGGCGAGCGTCCCCATCGGCACCAGGGCGCCGGTGGAGGAACGCACCTTCAGCTGTTCGATGTCGCGCTGGGACATGCGGTAGACCGCGTCGCCCTGCACGCGCACCTGGTAGATGCGGCCGAGGGTGTTGAAGTCGTTGACGTAGGTGCCGCCGAGCGCCGCCTGCACCGTCGAGAAGACGTTGGCGAGCGGCACGTTGAGCATGCGCGCGATGGTGCGGTCGATGTCGAGGTAGAGCTGCGGCGTGTCGTTGCCGAAGGTGGTGAACACCCGCGTCACGTCCTTGCTCTGGTTGGCCTGCCCCATCACCTCGCCGGCCGCCGCCAGAAGCGGACCGATGGCCGAGGATTGGCGGCTCTCGATCTGCATCTTGAAGCCGCCGCCCTGGCCGAGGCCGCGCACCGGCGGCGGCGGGATGACGATGACCCGCGCCTCCTGGATGCCGGCGGTCGCCTTCATCACGTCTCCGGTGATGACGGCAGCGCTGCGCCCCTGGGCAGCCCGCTCCTTGGCGTTCTTGAGGGTGAGGAACATCACCGCCGCGTTGGTGGTGTTGGTGAAGGTGGCGCCGTCGAAGCCGGCGATGATGACGGTGTTGGTGATGCCGTCGATCTTGCGGGCGATGGCGGCGGCCCGGTTCACCACCTCGGTGGTGCGGTCGAGCGAGGCACCGGAGGGCAGCTGCACCACGCCGATCAGGTAGCCCTGGTCCTGGTCCGGGATGAAGCCCGTGGGCGTCGTCCGGGCGAGATGCAGGGTGCCGGCGATCACGCCCGCATACAGGATCAGCATCACGATGATGCCGATCGCCGTGCCGGTCAGCAGGCGGATGGTGTGGCCATAGGCGTTCGACAGCCAGTCGAAGCCGCGGTTGAACAGGCTCGCCAGCCAGTTGACGAAGCGCGTCAGGAAGAATTTCGGCCGATGATGCGCGTCGTGCGGCTTCAGCAGGAGCTTGCACAGGGCCGGCGAGAGGGTGAGCGAGTTGAAGGCCGAGATGATGGTCGAGGCCGCGATGGTGAGCGCGAACTGCTTGTAGAACTGGCCCGAGATGCCGGGGATGAAGGCGGTCGGGATGAACACCGCCGCCAGCACCAGGGCGATGGCGATGACCGCCCCGCCCACCTCGTCCATGGTCTTGTGCGCCGCCTCGCCGGGGGAGAGCCCCTCGGCCATGTTGCGCTCGACGTTCTCCACCACGACGATGGCGTCGTCGACCACGATGCCGATGGCGAGCACCAGCCCGAACAGGGTCAGGTTGTTGAGCGAGAAGCCGAGCGCGGCCATGACCGCGAAGGTGCCGACCAACGAAACCGGGATCGCGATCACCGGGATCAGCGCCGTGCGCCAGCTCTGCAGGAACACGATCACCACGATGACGACGAGGAGGACCGCCTCGAACAGGGTCTTGTAGACCTCGTGGATCGATTCCTCGATGAACTCCGTCGGGTTGTAGGCGATGCGGTACTCGACATCCGGCGGGAAGTTCTTCTTCAGGCTCTCCATCGTCGCCTTGACGGTTTCCGCGGCCTCGAGCGCGTTGGTGCCCGGCCGCTGGAAGGCGCCGATGCCGACCGCAGGCGTGTCGTTGAGGAAGGAGTTGGTGGTGTAGTCCTTCTGGCCCATCTCGACGCGGGCGATGTCGCGCACGCGCACGAGGCGGCCGTCGCTCGCCTTGACGATGACGTCGGCGAATTCCTCCGGCGTCTGGAAGCGGCCTTGCGACTGGACCACGAGCTGGAAGGCGGCGCCGGGCGCGGCCGGCGGGCCGTTGAGCTGGCCGGCGGCGACCTGCACGTTCTGCTCCTGCAGCGCGCTGGTGACGTCGGTCGTAGTCAGGCCGTAGGCGGCCATCTTCTGCGGGTCGATCCAGATCCGCTCGGCATATTCGTTGCCGCCGAAGATCGAGATGTCGCCGACGCCGTCGAGGCGCAGCAGCTCGTCGCGGATGTTGAGGTAGATGTAGTTGGCCAGATAGTTCTGGTCATAGGTGCGCTTGGGCGAGAGCAGATGCACGACCAGCATCAGGTCGGGCGAGGCCTTGCGCACGGTGACGCCGAGGTTGCGCACGTCCGGCGGCAGGCGCGGCTGGGCCACCGAGAGCCGGTTCTGCACCAGCACGTTGGCGATATCGAGGTTGGTGCCGACCTTGAAGGTGACGGTCAGCAGCATGGCGCCGTCGTTGGTCGACAACGACGTCATGTAGAGCATGTTGTCGACGCCGTTGATCTCCTGCTCGAGCGGCGTCGCGATGGTGGCCGCGACCGTCTCGGCATTGGCGCCGGGGAAGCTCGCGCGCACCGTCACCGTCGGCGGCACGATCTCCGGATATTGCGAGACCGGCAGCTTCTCGTAGGCGACGAAGCCGAGGATCAGGAAGATGATCGACGTCACCGAGGCGAAGATCGGCCGGTCGACGAAGAAATGGGCGAAACGCATCGTTCAAACCTCTCGCCGCCGGGACGAGCGTGGGGACGCCACCCGTGCGGCTTGCCGTCTGCGTTCAGGCCGGCACCCCGGAACGATTCCGGAGCGCCGGCACTCGAATCTCTCTCTTGACCGCTCCCGCGCCTCGCCCCCGCGGCCGGCGCGGCCTTACTTCTTGGTCGGCGGCAGCTCGGTCGTCTCAGGCTTCACCTGAGCGCCCGGACGGATCTTGGCGACACCGTTGATCACCACCTGCTCGTCGCCCTTCAGGCCCTCACGGATCACGCGGTAGCCATCGACGATGGGGCCGAGCTTCACCACCTTGGCCGAGACCTTGTCGCCCTCGCCGAGCACGTAGACGATGCGCTTGTCCTGGTTGGCCGAAACCGCTTCGTCGGGCAGCAGGATGCCCTGATAGGGCTTGGTCGCGGGCATCGAGACGATGCCGAACAGGCCCGGCTTGATGAACCCGTCCGGATTCTCGACGGTGGCCCGCAGCAGCACCGTGCCGGTGGCGTTGTCGACGCGGTTGTCCACGAAGTCGAGGGTACCCTTGCGGGTCGGCTTCTCCTCGCCGGACAGCGCGATCAGGATCGGAGCGCCCTTGCCGCGCTGGGTCTGGCCCATGCCGATTCCGAGCGTGTTCTGATATTTCAGGAAGGAGCGCTCATCGACGGTGTAGCCGAAATAGATCGGATCGAGCGAGACGATCGTCGTCAGCCGGGTCTGGTCGGTGATGACGATGTTGCCCTCGGTGACGAGGCGCTGGCTGATCCGGCCGTTGATCGGCGATTTCACCTCGGTGAAGTCGTAGTTGAGCTGGGCGTTGCGGAGGGCGGCCTCGGCGCTGTCGACATCGGCCTGCGCCGTCTGCGAGGCCTGCCGGCGTTGGTCGGTGACCTGCTCGGAGATGTTGCCGCCCCGCGAGAGCACCTGCGCGCGCTCGAGATCGGTCTGCGTGAAGGACAGGCGCGCCTTGGCCGAGGTCAGCGCGGCCTGGGCCTGCTCCAGGGCCGCCTTGTAGGGGCGCCGGTCGATGATGAAGAGCACGTCGCCCTTCTTCACGTTCGCGCCGTCCTGGAACATGATCTTGTCGAGGTAACCCGTGACGCGCGCACGGACCTCCACGAATTCGATCGGATCGAAGCGGCCGGTATACTGGTCCTGCTCGACGATCTCCTTCACCACCGGCTTGGCGACGGTCACGCCCGGGGGCGGAGCGCCGGGCATCTGCGCGCTCGCCGACCCGGCGCCCAGGAGGGCGAAGGCCATCAGCGGCGTGAGGAGATGAAGAGGCCTGAGGCTGCGCATCATTCGGTTCCCTGCATGGCGCGGCCTAGTCCCCAGGATGCAGTGTGGGGCGTGCGCTCCCGCACATGGCGGCCCCTTCGGGCGAGTTGCCTTGAGGTTTGCTGTGCCAATCTGGCGTTTCAGGGTTCGATCGGCTCGCCCGCAGCGTACCAATCCTTGAAGGCACCCGCGTAATGCTCGTGCAGGTCGAGGCCGGCCTGCTGCACCGCGGCCAGGGCGTGAACCGAGCGCACACCCGATGCGCAGGAGAAGACCGGCCGGCGCCCATCCGCCTCGATCAGGGCCCTGACAGCCTCCGGATCGAAGGTCGAGAGCGGGTGGGAGACGGAGCCTGGGATGTGGCCGCGGGCGAATTCATGGTCCTCGCGCACGTCGATGAGCAGGAGCGAGCCGTCCGCCAAGCCCTGCTTGACCGTTTGCCGGTCGAGATCGACCACTTTCATCGGTTTCACTCTCTTCCCGGGATATCGCCGCACCCCGCCCTCGCTGTCCGGGGCGGGATCGTCTGGATCATTTTCTTAAGTCCTCCGGCCTTCGGCAGGCAACCGCCGGGTCGGAGGCCGTCACAGGGTCGGGCGCGTCCTTGCCGGGCTCACGCCTCGGTCAGGCCGGCGAGGACGGCGTCGACCCGCTCGAAATGCGCGGCCCAGTCGGGAGGCCGGTAGCCGGACAGCCGCCCCGCCAGCTCCGCGCGAAGGGGGGAGCCCGGCTCGCTCAGGGCGCGGACGGCCCGGGTCCAACCCGGCCCGTCGAGGGGATCGAGCAGATGGGCGAAATCCCCGCCGATCTCCCGGTGGACCGGGATGTCGGAGGCGACGACCGGCAGCCCACTCGCCGCCGCCTCGACCACCGGCAGGCCGTAGCCCTCGATGAAGGAGGGCATCAGCAGGGCGGTGGCGCTGCGCATCAGGGCCGCGAGGCCGTGGGTCGACAGGCCGACCACCTCGCCGACATGGACGCGGATGGACGGGCAGCGGTCGAGCATGTCGGCGACGTTCTCGATCTCCCAGCCCCTGCGGCCGACCAGAACCAGACGCGGGGTGCCCTCCCCCATCCGCTCGGCGAGGTCGCGCCAGAGATTGAGCAGAAGCAGGTGATTCTTGCGCGGCTCGATGGTGCCGCAGACCAGGAAGGTGGGCCGGGCCAGACTCGGCAAAGCGGCCCCGCCCGCTTCTGCGGAAAAGACCGGCTCGACACCGAGCGGTGCCACGGTCACCGGCTTCGGGGCCCAGCCCCGCCTCCGCGCGTACTCGGTGAAGCGCGCCCCGACATCGCATGAATTGACGAGGACATGGGCGGCGTGGCGCGCCACGGTTTCCATGCGCGCCGCATGGCGCCCGGCTTCTCCGGGGCGGCCATATTCCGGATGCGAGATCGGAATCAGGTCGTGGACGAAGAAGACCGGCCGCACGTCGCGCCGGGTATAGAGCCAGTCGAAGCGCCCCGGCAGGTCGAGGCGCAGGTGCGAGGTGTGGAGATAGATGGTCCCCGGCGGCAGGTGTTCGGCTCCGCCGGAGCGCAGCACCCGCAGCATCGTCTCGGCCTGAAGCCGGCGGCGATGCAGGCGCCCTCCCCCCTGGTCCGGCCCGGCCTTGCGGTGGGATCGGGCTTCGGGCGCCGGGCTTCCGGTGAGCGAGGCGGCCAATGCCCGGAACACCGGATCCGCCGCGGCGGTCACATCCTCGACCCAGCCCGCCGCGACCGTCTCGACGAGGTGGCGGGCGCTGTCGCGATCGAGGATGCGCGGCCCGAGGGCGGTCGAGACCAGCCCGAACCGGGTTCCGGCGTCGCCCGTCCCCAGCACGTGCCGGGCATAGGCGAGATCGACACGGTCGATCCCGGTCGGGTTCGCGTGGCGCAGGCGCGTGATCAGGCGGGTCAGGTCGATGGCGAGGCAGGCGGGCATGGGCCGCTGCATAGACCGGTTCCCGCCCCCGTGGCGACTGCTCCGCCTCTAGACCCTCGTCTCAACGCGCCCTCTCGTTAACGCGGCCTCTTGCGCCGAACCGATCCCAGCGCGGCCGACAGCGCTCTAGTGATGACGCCGTTGCGCCGGCTCGCTCCGGCTCGCGATCTCCCGCGCGACTTCCAAGAGCATCACATCGACCAGTTGCCGCAGCCGACGGCTGCCGCTTGCGTCGATGGCCCGCCGCGCGGCGATGAGGAGTTCTGCGGCCTCGTCGATGGCGTCCGCTGTTCCTTCCTCCAGGCCGAGCAGGGCGCGCGTCTCGGGGGCGACGTCGGCGGTGTCGACGAACGTGCCCTCGACACGGAGCGGCTGGTGCCGCTCGTCCCGTTGGATCCGGCCCTGGCAGGCGAGGAAGCGCGGCGCCTCCGGCTGCGGCGTGACACGGATCTGAACGAGGACGTCGTCCTCCTGCTCGGCGGCCCGGCGGACCTCGTCGAGGAGCCGGGCGGCTTCCGGCAGGGCCAGGCCCGCGGTCGCACGCTCCGCGTGCAGGGGTTGTCCGGCCAGGCGGGGATCGCCCGCGATCAGCGCGGCCGCGCCCTCATCGAGGAGGAAGCGGCCGCTGGCCGCATCCCATTCCCAGCGTCCGACGATGCCGGACTCCGCCAGGGTTCCAACAAGTCCCGGGGCCGCGCCCCGCCGGGCGTCACTGCGTCTGCGCTTCAAAGTCTTGCTCCCCGTGCAAGATATGCTTGACCGTCGAGAGCGCCCTTCGTCGAAGAGAAGGGTGGTCCGATCGACAATGTCGCAAAAACAAGGATCGATGGACGGGCCCGGTCCGTGCGGCTGGGCCGGCCTCGTGTGTGGAGCGTCGCGGCGTTCGGGCCGCGGCGCCCTTCGTTCCGGTGGCGGACCCTCCCCTGGTCCACCCCGTCATTCCCTCTCGCGCCTCAGGAGGCGAGGCGGGCGACACTGGTCCGCGACGGCGACAGGACGGAGCGGATGTCGCCGCGCTTGTTCTGGAGCTGGCGCAGCGAGCGACGGTCGAAGGCGGCCTCGACCGCGACGATCTCCTCGCCCTCGATCTCGTGCGGCAGGCCGAGCGGCACGGCGTGCAGATGCAGCTGCAGGAGGCGGAGGATCCAGCTCGTCGGCATTTCGGAGACGAAGCTGGTGATGCCCCGCGGCAGACCCCATTCGACGATCGCCGTCATCAGTGCCAGCGCCGTCGGGTTGAGTCGCCGGCCCGAGGTGCGGGCGCTCTCGGCCACGCAGATGCGGCCCCACTCGACCGTCTGCGGGCTGGAGGGCGGCGTGCCTTCGCAGAGCTGCGGCAGCACCATCGGCAGCAGATAGGGACGAGTCGTCGGCAGCAGGCGCGAATAGCCGATGACGGTCTCGGTCTCGTCGATGGCGAGCAGGTGGATGGCATGCTCGTCGTCGAACTCATCGATCTCGCGCCGATCCGGGCGGGCCAGGTTGCTCCATCCCAGCTCCTCGACGAACACCCGGTGACGCAGGCGGAAGGCCTGGTCCAGGGCGCCGGCGTAGTCCTGCATGTTCTCCGCTGTCACGACATGGATCATGGGAACACCTCTTCGGAAATCCGAAGTCGTCGTCCCAAATTCAGCCGCGCCGCGGCACTACGGGAATCCGTAGGGTTTCGTCCGGAGGTGGGTGAGCGGATCATCGGCACGCGCCCATCCCGTCGGGCACGCCTCCGAATCGCGTCTCGGTTTCTCTATCGTGGATTGCACCGGTGAGGCAATGCGCGGGCGGGGCGGCGCTGCGGGGGCGTCGTGTCAGACGATCAGGCCGCGCCGGAATCCCTCCGCCACCGCCTGGGTGCGGGTGACGCAGCCGAGTTTCACCCGGGCGGAGCGCAGGTGGAAATCGACTCCGTGCCGGGAGATCCCCATCAACTCGCCGATCTCCCAATCGGTCTTGCCTTCGGCCGCCCATTGCAGGCTTTCGCGCTCGCGCGGCGTCAGGCCCATCCGGCGCTCATTCGGCCCGCTGTCGATAAGGAGCATCTGACCGACGACATAGGAGGCCAGCAGGGTCAGGACTCCTCGCTGCGCCGGGCTGATGTCGAGTTTCGGCCCGGCGAAGGTCAGGCCGCCGCGCTCTTCCTCCAGGGTAGCGAGCGGAACGGTGAAACCGTCACCGAGGCCGAATTCCCGGGCTTCGCCCATGATCTGGCGGGAGCGCGCGTCGAGCGGACCGGCGGCCTCGACATCGGACCAGCGGAAGCCCGTCGTGCTGGTCAAAGTCGCCTGCACGATCGGATCCGAATACATGTAGCCCTTCGAGAAGTAGAGCCGGTTCCACTCGTCGGAGGTATTCTCCAATATGATGAAATTCTTTTGACTGCGAGCGGGAAGGCGCTTCTGCGGGATCATCGCGGAGATGATGTACTCGATCCCGAATGCGTTCAGTCGCGGCATGATCGCCCGGAGGATATCCTCGCGTGAATGCGCCCGGTCGAGCGACTTGAGGATTTCCAACGTCAGGTCGAGCGATTTTCTGGACATGGCCGGATGAAAACGGGGCGAGATCATCACGATAAGTCGAGCGACGGCGCTTGAGAAGAGCGTCTTGGATTTCTAGTAGGTTGTATTTTGTGCAACTTGCGCGCCGCATACTTTCGGTTCGCGCGGCGATCATGGTGTCGTGCCGGTGCCGAGGAGCGGACCTGCCCGATATGCCCCACGCTAAGGAGGATTGGTCGCCTGAGTCTTCGGCGCCGCTGTGCAAGCATGTCAGCCTGCGCGCACCCGTTGCGGGAGGTGGTCAACGGGCCGCGCGATGAAGCTGGATGCCAGACGACCTGCCGCCCTGGACGACGGGCTTCCGGCAGGCGCGACGCTGCACCGGTTCGCTCTTCGTTGCGCGATCGGCTCAAAAAGGGGTTGCGTGGCCCTTAGCGGAAAGCTAATAGCGCCAAGCCCTTTGGGGCGTCGGAGTGTAGCGCAGCCCGGTTAGCGCACTAGTCTGGGGGACTAGGGGTCGTGGGTTCGAATCCCGCCACTCCGACCATGACATTCCAATCACTTGAAACCGGAAGTGATTGACCCGCCGAAAGCGGTTTGCGCCTTTTCGTTGCGACGATCATGGCTCCGCTGCGCACCTGCCGCCTCTGAACGTGGACCGGATTGCGCTCCGGGATCTTCTGGGCAGTGCCTGAGGGGCCGGTGCGGCCCGCTTCCACCAGCAGCCTCACAGCCGTTCCGCCCAGGTCGTGGAAAGAGTCTTCCATGCGGAGCCGCGATCGTCGGCGGCGTTTCGGTTCTTTCGATCCCGTCGTTTCGATGTGTTGTGCGAGACAGTTCATTCCGCCGAGGATCGCGTGGCGGGGGCGAATGGAACCGGTGCCCTGCGGATCGGGGCCGACGTCTGACGCCCATTTCGCTGTGACTCTTCCCATCATTCGATGACCGCAATGTGCGGAACGATGGCACCGTCATTCGCGTCGAACCAAGAGCCTGTTTGAACGGACTTGCTACGCACATCCCATGGTCTTCATGCTGAGGTGCCGAACGAAGCGAGCCTCGAAGCAGCCCGGAACGGTCGGCCTCATGACAATTCTCCGTTGGGAGAAGAGTCGCGGCGCGCTTCGAGGCTGCTGGCGCATCACCTCAGCATGAGGACCGTCACGGATACCAGAGCAGATTGCTCGAAAAGCTTTCAGTAAGACGCACTTCGTCATACGGCCGCCAAATTTGATAAAATCGAAAAATAATTTCTGGTAATACTGATTTATAAACTGAATTGGCTTTATTGTTAGGGCGAAGCCGAGTTTTTCAATTCTTATTTTGCTGCAGTTGCACCGGTGGGAGGTGTCGCCAAAGGGCCTCTGTCCTGAGGGGTTAATCCTGAAAGCGCGCGGCATCTCATCATAACGAGTCATTCAATCCGCTCTCCCGTCTTGGTAGAAAGAGGCGGGTCGTGAAAATCGCCTAATCGAGTACGGCGCTATCCAATAATTTATATTGACTATCTCATCGTTAAAATAAAGCGGACAGATCATTATGTGATCAATTGCTTTTGTTTTTTGCAGGATTGAATTGCTGATTTGTGTATGTAATTACTATAATTTCCGTGTCTAAGAAGACATTATTGTTAGAATATGGTGTCGATCATCGTATATTATATGAGTTTGGAAAAATCAAAATTGCTAAAAATGGGTGAGTTCGATTCAAAAATACCTGATGAACTGGGACGTGGAGGCACGATCGTGAGGATCATCGTCACTGGGGGCAATGGCTATGTCGGGCGCGAGGTCACGCGGCGACTGATGCGCAGCCATACCGTTCGTGTCGTGGATTCGCTGCGCTACGGCACGGTCCGGTTCACACCGGACGAGATGTCGGCCATCGATTTCCAGAAAATCGACATCAACGATCCGGAGGCGGTGCGTGTGGCCTTCGAGACGTTCGAGCCCGAGGCAGTGGTCCATCTCGCGGCGATCCACTACATTCCGGAATGTGAGCAGGACCCGTCCCTGGCCGTGCGGACCAACGTGCTGGGAACGCAGAACATCCTGGCCGCCTGCCCCTCGGGCTGCCGCGTCGTCTTCGCCAGCAGCGGCGCGGTCTACAAGCCGGACGACAGGCCCCATCGCGAGGACACCGCGCTCATCGAGCCGAGCGACATCTACGGCTTCAGCAAGCTGCACGGCGAACATTATGTCCGCTACGCCGCTCGAACCCACGGCCTGTCGGCCGTGATCGTCAGGCTCTTCAACGTCATCGGTCCGGGGGAAACCAATCCGCATCTCCTGCCGGAGATCGTGGCCCAGCTCAAATCAGGCCGCACGACGATCAGTCTCGGCAATCTCTGGCCGAAGCGCGATTACATTCACGTCCAGGACGCCGCCGCAGGGTTTGTCGCGACCACCCTCAACAGTGACGTCGTCGCCGGAGAAACGGTGACCGTCAATCTCGGCACGTCGCATTCCTATTCCGTCGCGGAGATCATCGGGAAACTCAAGGCCATCACCGGCAGCGACTTCACCTTGATCCAGGACGACACGCGGAAACGGGCGGTCGACCGGCCATTCCTGGCGGCGGATAACGGGCGCATCCGCGATCTGTTCGGCTGGAGCCAAGCCTATACGATCGATGAGGCCCTCTCCAATCTCTGGCGCGATCCGGAGCTCTCGATCCAGCTCACGGAGAAATACGCATGTTCCGCGTCCTAGCTCCCCTGATCGTCCCGCCGCACATGTCGGTGAGCGGTGGCGCGCGGGCCGGTGAGCAACTGAGCGCGGCCCTCGCGCCGTCTTGCCGGATGAGTGTCGCCAGCATGCTGAACGCCGACGCCTCCAGTCTCGGATCGGAGACCGGAGTGGCGCGGGTGCCGGTCCGGACCTGGCTTCCGCCGGGTCTGCCCTGGGCGCGTTTGCCGAAGCGCTACCGCACGCTGTTCTACCGCTCGGATATCCCCGACCGCATCCGTCCCGGCGCCTTCGACCTCGTTCACCTGCACAATCCGATGCCCGCCCTGGAAATGGAGCGGGTCGCCGGCGCCGCGCGGCGCGCCGGAATTCCATACGTGGTCTCGACGCACGGCTTCAACGAAGTCGCCAATGGCCGGAGGATCTACGGGTTCGACCGCCTGCGCGGCGAGGTGTGGCGGCGGCTGGTGGAGCAGCCCGTCGGTCGCGTGGTGCAGGGGGCGAGCGCCATCCTCGCCCTGTCGCCGGCCGATTTCGGCATCCTGGACGGGATGGGCTACCGGGGCCCCATCCATGTCGTGTCCAACGGGGTGACGGCCGCGGCTGCCCCCGACCCCGCTCTCGATCAGGCCGTCCATCGCAAGTTCGGCCTGCCCGCCAAAGATCGGAGCGGGCTGACCTGCATGTTCCTCGCCAACCACACCCCGAACAAGGGATTGCCGGTTCTGCTGAGCGCCTTCCGGGGGCTCGACATCCCCTACACCCTGATCGTGGCGGGCGATCGGCGTCCCGAGATCGATTATTCGGCGTTGCAACCCGACCGGGCCGATCAAAGAGTCATCGTCACGGGACATCTGGCCGATTCCGAGATCGCGCCGCTGATGCGCCGTGCCGACCTGTTCGTGTTCCCGACCCTGGCCGACACCCTCCCGCTGGTCGTGCTCGAGGCCATGGCCGAAGGCGTGCCGGTCCTCGCATCGTCGGTCGGAGGCATTCCCTACCAGCTGGAAGGCGGATGCGGCCTTCTCGTTCCTCCAGGCGATGCCGCCGCCCTGGCGCAGGCGCTGACGCAGGTGGCGGCGGATCCGGCGCAGCGCGAGGAGATGGGCCGGCGCGCACGGGCGCGCATCGGACAAGCCTTCACCTGGGAGGCGGCGGCTCGGAATGCTCTCTCCGCCTATCACCAGGTGCTGGCGGACCGCCCGCAGGGATTGCGCAGCGCCGCTTGAAACCGACCGCAGGAGAGAGCCGGTTCGGTCGTCCCTCTGCAACCGCACGGCGAGATGGCGTGAGGGACATTCGGAAGCGCAGGCAGGGACAGGGGGATGGGGGAACCGCCGCGGAATCGCCGGAGGGGCGGTCCGCGCCCATGGTGGGCGACCGTGAAGGGAGGATCCATCGACTAGGTTGACGGCGGGGGCGAGCTGTGGCTGTAGGCCCCTATCCATCACCTGGGAGTTGAAGTTCGTCATGTCGGAGGGGGATACGCTGGCCAAGGCATTGGCCGATGTCCGGCGACGCATGGCCGATCTCCAGGCCGATTACGAGCGCTTGACGGCCGAGCTGACAAAGCTTCGCGTGGCGGAGAAGTCGCTCGCGGCGATCGTCGAGGGCGCGTCGCTGGACGGCATCCCCGGATATGCACCGGCAGAGGCGGCTTTCCCGGCCGACCCGCAGGCGCGGGCCGGGCGTGGCGGCGGGCGGGGCAGCCGGGGGCCGCGGGCGAATTCGGCCAAGGGCCGGTTGAAGGCCCTGCTGGAGGGTGCCGGCCCACAGGGCCTGTCGCATGCCGAGATCGCGCGGCGTCTGCCGGATGTCGCCCCCAACACGCTCAACACCTATCTCAGCGTCATGGCCAATAGCGGCGAGGCGGTGCGCCGGGGCGATTTCTACTCGGCGGGCGTTCCCTCTCAGACGGACGACGAAGTGTCGGAGGACGAGGCCGACCCGCAGGCGCCGGACGACGGCGAGGCCGACGCCGCGGAGTAGCGTGCCGGCCCTCCGAGCCTCAATCCGGAAGGGCGAACACGACGAGGGCGTCGCCGGTGCCAAAGCCGGAGGCCTTGGTGAAGGAGGCGCCGCCGGCGGCCACCGCCACGTATTGGCGTCCCTCGACGGTGTAGGTGATCGGCGGTCCGCCGATCCCCGCCCCGCATTGGAAGCGCCAGAGCAGCGCGCCGGTCCGCGCATCGTGCGCATCGAGATGCCCGTCCTCCTCGCCCGAGAAGACGAGGCCCCCCGCGGTGGCGAGGGTTCCGCCGGAGAGCCGGCTCCCGGCTTTCTGAGTCCATGCGACCCCGCCGCCATGGGCAAGGTCGACCGCCGTCAGGGTCGAGAAGGAGGGCTCGCCCCTGGCCTCGGCGGTTTCGGTGTAGCGGATCTCGCCGCGCCCTCCCGCCGCCGGCACGGCCTTGACCGTGTAGGTCGCCGCGCCGTGCCGTACCTGCGCGAAGGCGAGGCCGCTGGCGGCGTCGTAGGCGACCGGATGCCAGGACACGGCTCCGAGCGGCCCCGGGCTGACCACGGTGCCCTCCGGGCTCGGCGGCACGAACAGATTCTTGTGCGCGATCAGCGGCGCGGATTTTCCGAGCAACCGCCCGTCGGCGCGGTCATGGACATAGATCCAGCCGAGCTTGCTCGCCTGGGCCACCGCCTTCACCGGACCGTCCTTGGTGGGATAATCGAGCAGGAAGGGCGGGCTCGCGACATCGTAGCCCCATTGCTCGTGCGGCACCTGCTGGTAGTGCCAGCGCAGCTGGCCGCTGCGCAGGTCGAGGGCCACGAGGCTCATGGTGTAGAGGTTGTCGCCCGGCCGGGTCAGGCCGAAATTCTGCGGCGCCGGGTTGCCGGTGCCGAGATAGATCAGGCCGAGTTCCGGATCGTAGGCCGGGGTCATCCACAGCGAGCCGCCCCCCACCTTCCAGGCTTCCGGGTAGCGCGGCGCGGCCGCCTTCTCCGCGGCGATGTCGCGGTGAAGCGGCAGCCCGTCCGGCGTGGTTTCGGCGAAGCCGCCCTCCCAGCCCTCGGCCTTGGTCACGTACCAGCGCCAGCGCTCCTCGCCGGTCTTGGCGTCGTAGGCCGCGAGCCAGCCACGCCGGCCGTAGCCGCCCTCGATCCCGACCACGGCGCCGCCATCGAGGCCGCCCTTCTCGTCCTCGACATGGAGGCCGTAGCCCGCCCCGGTCACGCCGACGATGATGAGGCCGCCGGCCACCAGCGGCGGCATCTTGAAGCCGAGCCGGCTGGAGCCCTGGACCGGTTTGTCGCCCAGGCCCGCCGCCAGGGCCGACGCGGTTTCCGTCTCTCCCTCCTCCGGGCGTACCGCCTCCCGGTCCCAGACCAGGCGGCCGGTCTTGGAGTCGAGGGCGATGACGCGCCCGTCCATGGTGGCCTCGAAGACGAGGCCGCCGGACACCGCGACACCCCGGTTCGACGGCGGCCCGAAGATCTTCTCCGTGCGGGCCTTGTGCGTGTAGGTCCACAGCACCCGGCCGGACTTCGCCTCCACGGCCGCGACGTGGTTGCCCGTGGTCGAGACATACATCACGCCGTCCACCACCACCGGCTCGGCCTGGAAATAGCCGGTCGTGCCGGTCTGGAAGATCCAGGCGGGGCGAAGCCGGGCGACGTTGTCGCGGTCGATCTGGGCCAGCGGCGAATGATGCGTGTTGGAGGCGTCGCGCCCGAAGGCCGGCCAGTCCCCGGAGGCGGCGGGCGCCGGAGCCGGCTGCGCGCAGACGGAGAAGGCGGGCAGGCACAGGAGCGCCGTGGTGAGCCCGATTCGCGCCGGAAGCAGGCCATGCCGACGATGCCCGGCGGGCGCGTTCGAGTGGCGCGTCACGATTCCCTCCTCCCTGGTTTTCTCCCTGGTAGGGCCGGAGAGCACGGCTGTCGAATGGGACGCTTCGTCCCGCCGAAGGCGTCGACTTTCTCGGAGCCATCGCCGGCCAGCGCGGTTGTCCCGGCGCGTGTAGCGGCCGCTCGCCCCAGCGGGCCGTCGCAGCTTCGAGACAAGGAAGATCCGATGCGTATGGTAATCTTGGCCGGTGCGCTGGCCTTCGCGGCGCCTGCGATGGCGCAGACGACGGCCCCGTCCGCGCCGCAGCCCGGCGGTCCGGCGATCGGCGGCGGACAGAACAACACGGGTGGTGACCGCAACCTGACGATCCCGCGCGGCAACAGCGCCGCCGGCACCGTCGAGACCAACTCGGCGGTCGGCGGCAATTCCAACCAGCCGGAGCGGGTCGTGCCGCAGGGCAGTGCCGGTGGCGGCAGCGGCGGCGGCCCCGCCGGCAACTGACGGCGGTCACGGGGCGGGTGGCGGGAGGCTCGTGAGAGCCGTTCAGGCACGCCCGCCTCAGGCGCGCGGAGCCATCCGCAGTTCGAAATGAGCCCCCTTGCCGGACTTCAGGGACAGGGCGCCGTCGAGCTGGCGGGCGAGATTGCCGACGACCCGCATGCCGAGGCTGCTGCGCGCCTTCAAGGGATCGAAGCCCGGCGGCAGGCCGACTCCGTCGTCGCAGACCGAGACGGTGAGGCCACCATCCTCGCGCATGGCGGCCTCGACCCGGATCTCGCCATGGCTGTCGGGATAGGCGTACTTGATCGCGTTGGTGACGAGCTCGTTCACGAACAACCCGAGGGGGATCGCTAGATCGGCCGGCATGGTCACGGCCTCGGCCCGGCAGAGCAGGGCATGGGCGCCCGCGCTCTCGGTGAGTTTCTCGCACAGGGTTTCGAGGAAGCCGGCCACGTCGATCCGGGTCAGGTCCGGCTGGCGCCAGAGCTGGTCGTGAACCTGCGCCACCGCCTCGACGCGGGTGCGCGCATCGGCGAGCGCGTTGCGGACATCCTCGTTGTCGGTGCCGCGGGCCTGCAGGGCGAGGAGCCCCGCCACCACCGCGAGGCTGTTCTTGACCCGGTGGCTCATCTCCCGGCTGAGCAGATCCTGCCGCTCCAGGGCGACTTTGAGTTGCGCCTCCGAGCGCAAACGCTCGATGGCGCTGCCGAGCAGGTTGGCGAAGCCCTGCATGAAGGCGATGTCTGCCGGCCCGAAGACGCCCGCGCGGGTGTCGTCCACCTCCAGCACGCCGTAATGGCCGTCCCGGTTGGTGATGAGCACATTCACCGCCCGGCGGATGCCGTGGCTCGCCATCAGCTCCGGCGTGCGGAAGCGGGTCTCGTTCTCAAGATGGTTGGAGATGACCGGGCGTCCGGACTTCAAGGCATAGCCCGCGGGCGAGGCGAGATCGGCGCCGACGACCGCCCTTCCGATGCAGTCCGGTTCCCAGCCGACCCCGGCGCAGACCAGGAGCAGGTCCTGGGCCGGCTGATATTCGAGCGCCTTGCAGAACTCGGCCTGCATGCCCTCCGCGCAGAGTTCGGTCGCCCGCTGCAGCAGCGGCAGCAACTCGGTGGCGCGCAGGGCCTCGACGCCGAAATCGGACAGGATCGATTGCTGGCGTAGCCGAAGGTCGAGACCCTCCGGCGAAATCTCGGTCATGATGTCGACTCGGGTCCTCTCCGCGGACGCGGCGCGATGGCAGGCGACGATGTCCGCATTGTGGGGAGAACGGGCTTCGATACAAGCGGCAGGGCCCGTTCCGTCGGACCCTGCCGCCGAGCCCTCAGGGCTTGGCGTCGAGAAGCTTCTCGGCGCGGGTCACGGCCTCTTCGCAGCCCTTCGCGTCGCCCTTGCCGTCGGCGGTACGGGCCTCCTCCAGCGCGACCCGCGCCTGCTGGGCCTGATCGCCGCCCTTGCCGGCTTCGGCGGATTTCTCCGGAGGGGCCTCACGCTTGTCGGTCTGGCCGCCGGTCCCGGTCTGCCCCTCGCCCTCGCGATGGGCGGCCACGGTCTTGCTGCCGGTCGAGGCCGAGATCGAGGCGCTTGCCTCGGACTTCGCCCGGCCGTCGAGCTTCGCGATCTTGTCGGAGCAGGACGAGGCGAGCGCCGGCCCCGCGAGGAGAAGGGCGGCGAGGGAGAGGCCGGGAAGCAGGCGTGCGGCCAGCGTCATGGAATTCGTTTCCTTGCAGGAGATCCAGATAGGGGAAACCGCTCCGCGTGCCTCCGGTTGCGGAAAGCGCGGCCACGGCGACGACTCTGTGCGCCATGGCTGCCCATCCCAAAGAAAAACCCGGCGGCTTGCGGCCGCCGGGTTTTTCTCATGCTCGGTGAGCGAGGCCGCTCCGGCCCTTAGGTGCTGAGCTGGTCGCGCAGCGGCAGCTCGCGCACCCGGCGTCCCGTCGCGGCGAAGACCGCGTTGGCGATGGCCGGCGCGACCGGGGGCACCCCCGGCTCACCGACGCCGCCGAGCGGGGCGCCGTAGTCGGTCGAGGGCAGGAGATGCACCCGCACCGCCTTCGGGGCGGTGTCGATGCGGACGACCTCGTAGCCGTCGTAGTTGCTCTGCTCGGCCCGGCCGTTCTTGAAGGTGATCTTCGAGGTGAGGGCGAGGCCCATCCCCATGACCACCGCGCCCTCCATCTGCGAGCGGACGCGCTCCGGGTTGACCTGCGGCCCGCAATCAACGGCGATGTCGATGGCGTGGACCTTCACCTGGCCCTTGTCGTCCACCTCCACCTCGGCGGCGACCGCGGTGTAGGTCACGAAGCTGTAATGGCCGGCGAGCCCCAAGCCCCTGCCCTTCTCCAGCTTGCGGCCCCATTTGGCGCCGTCCGCCACCGTCTCGATCACCCGGCGCAGGCGGCCGGTATCGACGGGGTAGCGCTTCGGATCCTCACCGTAGTTCCAGACATCGCCGATCTCGGTCGGGTCGATCTTCCGGGCCGGGCCGATGAGCTCAAGGAGATAATCCTTGGGATCGCGGCCCGCCGCGTGGGCGAGTTCGGCCACGAAGGACTGGATCGCGAAGGCGTGCGGGATGTTCGAGACCGAGCGGAACCAGCCGATCCGGGTATGGGCGGCGGCTTCCGGGTTCTCGAACCGCAGGTTCTTCAGGGCCAGAGGATTGTTGACGAGGCCCATGCCCAGCTCGAACGGCAGCTCGTGCTTGGGATCGGGCGCGAAGATCGAGCCGATCGTCGGCGCCACCGAGCGGTGGAGCCACGCCACCGGCATGCCCTTCTCGTCGAGTCCGGCCTCGATCCGCTCCACCGAGATGGTGTGGTAGTAGCTGTGCTGGATGTCGTCCTCGCGGGTCCAGACCAGCTTGACCGGGGCACCGTCCATGGCTTGGCTGCACAGGGCCGCCTCGACCACGTAGTCGGGCTTCGACTTGCGGCCGAAGCCGCCGCCGAGCAGCGTCACGTTCACCCGCACCTTGTCGGCGGGGAGGTTGAGGCGCTTCACGACCCGGTCATGGGCCGCCTGCGGCCCCTGGGTGCAGGCCCAGATCTCGCAGGCGCCGTCCTTGATGCGCGCGACCGCGGCCGGGTTCTCCATCGGCGCCTGGGCGAGGTGGGGCACGAAATACTCGGCCTCGATCTTCGTCTTGGCGCCCTTCATCGCCGCATCGACGTCACCGGCGACGCGCACGACCTTGCCCGGCTTGCGCGCGGCCGCCTCCAGCTCCTTGCGGAAGGCGGTGGTGTCGTAGCCGGCATTCGGGCCATCGTCCCAGGTCACCTTGAGGGCCTCGCGGCCCTTCATCGCCGCCCAGGTGTTCTTGGCGATCACCGCGATGCCGCCGAGCGGCATGAACTCGGACGGGATCTCGCCGCCCTCGATTTTTACGGTCTTGACGACGCCCGGGACCTTGAGGGTTTCGGAATCGTCGAAAGAGACAACTTTGCCGCCATAGACCGCTGGGCGCGCGACAACCGCGAAAAGCATGCCGTCGAGCTTGACGTCGAGGGCGTAGATCGCCTTGCCGGTGGTGATGTCGTGGTTGTCGATCAGGCCGATCTTACCCTTGCCGATATAGCGGAAGGCCTCCGGCTTCTTGAGCTGCACGCTCTCGCGGGCCGGCACCGGCAGCTTGGCCGCGGCCTCGGCCACCTCGCCGTAGCCGAGCGTGCGGCCCGACTTGGCGTGGGTAAGCACGTGGTTCTCGGCCTTCACCTCGCCGGCCGGCACCTTCCATTGCTGGGCGGCGGCCTGGATCAGCATCAGCCGCGCGGCGGCGCCGGCATGGCGGAAATGCTGGAAGAAGTGACGGAGCGAGCGGGAGCCGTCGGTGTCCTGATTGCCGAAATGCGTCTCCTCACCCCAGGCCTGGACCACCTTCACCTTCGACCAATCGGCCTCCAGCTCGTCGGCCACGGTGAAGGCGATCGAGGTCCGAACGCCCTGGCCCATCTCGGAGCGGTGGTTGGTGACGGTGACGGTGCCGTCCTTGGCGATGGCGACGAAGACCTTCGGGTCGTCGCGCCAGCCGTTGGGCATGCCATCGGCGCCGAACTTTTTTGCTTTTTGCTCCTCGGTCTGGCCCTCGTCGGCTTTCGCTCGATCGGTCAGCGAGAGGGCGAGCACGAGCGCACCCATGCCGCCGAGGATGCCGCGGCGGCTGACATTGTCGATCCGGACCGGGCCGGCGTCGTCCTTGGAGGCGGCGAGTTCCGCCATGAGCTTCGCTTCGTGGATCACAGGCGGTCTCCCTTCGAGGCGGGGGCCGTCTGGCCGGCGGCCTGATGGATCGCGGCGCGGATGCGCGGATAGGTGCCGCAGCGGCAGATGTTGCCGCTCATATTCTCGTCGATCTGCTGGTCGGTCGGCTTCGGGCTGTCCTTGAGGAGCGAGGCCGCCTGCATGATCTGGCCGGTCTGGCAGTAGCCGCACTGGGCGACGTTCAGATCGCGCCACGCGACCTGGACCGGATGGTTGCCGTCGGGGGAGAGCCCCTCGATGGTCGTGATCTCCTGGCCTTCCGCCGCCGAGACCGGGGTGATGCAGGCACGGGCGGCGGTGCCGCCGAGATGGATCGTGCAGGCGCCGCACTGGGCGATGCCGCAGCCGAACTTGGTGCCGGTGAGGCCGAGCTCGTCACGCAGATACCAGAGCAACGGCATGTCGGGATCGCCGTCGAAGCTGCGTTCGGCTCCGTTGACCGTGAGTTTTATCATCGCTGCCATCTGCCGTTTCAGGATGAGGTCCACGCGAGCGGACGGGAGGTCCGCCCGGCGGCCAGATCGATCTGCCCTTCCCCATGGATGCCGTGCCGGGACCGGTCCGAAGCCCGCGCGGCGGGTGGATCGGTGCCGTGGCGGCCGGTTTCCGGCTCGTGCCGTCCGGCTCTTGGTTCGTGCTGTCGTCGCGCGACGGTGGCGAGGCCGATCCGCCGCGACAATGCGGAGGCCGCGGAACGGCCTCAACTGCATTTCTTATCTGGAATTAATCAGAAGTGGGATGCTCTGGCAATTGGACGGTCCGGTTGCAACCCGGTTGCATCGCAGCAGAGGGCGCCGCAACGCGGGCATTTGAGGCGGAGAAATAAAACCTCAGGGATGGTCTGTGCGGTCCCGCACATGATTGGCGGGCGAGGCTCAGGGAGGCAGCGGCGGCCGCTCGAAGGCTGCTACCTCCGACCGGGCCGATGGTTGGAGATGGCGCCGGCCTCTTCCGGCAGGCCGGCATACCAATCGGCATAGGGGGTGTTGGCGGCCATGCGCCGATTGAGATCGGGAGCGCCATCCGTCCACCAGACCGGGCCGCGTTCCCCGAGCTCATGCTTGGCGGCATCGACCGCCGCGCGGGCCCTGGCGAGGGCGTCGGCGTCGTCGGCCCCTTTGGCGGCGCGCACCGCTCGCCGGGCATCCATCAGGTCGTGGACGAGCCGGTCCCGCCGCACCGGGTCGAGGTCGGGCCGCTGGCGCCGCCAGAGCCGGCCGCGCACGACGATATAGCGCCCATCCGGCGTCTCCAGCACAGCCATCGCGGGCCCATTTCAGGCGAAATCGCCGATATCGTCGGCGACGGCGTCGGAGGCCGTCACCGAGGCGTGTCCCTCCCGCCAGAGGCGATGCGCCTCGGAATCCGGCGGATGGGGATTGTCCTCCGTCCCCTCGCTCCGCTCGGCGGCGTGCCGGCCCTCGGCATAGGCGGCCTCCTCGGTTCGATCACGGTCCATGACGCGCCCTCACAGATGCTCGCCCCGGATCTATGGGACGGCGGCGTTTCGGCGAGGGCAGCGTGCCGAAACGGCGGGTCTCCGCCATGGCTTCGTGGGGGGCGGCTCCCCTGTTCGGGCGTGGTTCACGTGGCGCAGACTTAGAGTGCCTCACAAAACTCCTGATTCTGCATCCTGTCCTCTCTGGCCGCGACGGTGCAGCGGGAGTTTTGTGAGAGACACCTAGGCTATGCCACGCCTTTCCCTGCCCGCACCGGCACCCGGCACGGATACGACGGCGCGGCGGAGCGTTCGCGAAAGAGATTTCGCCGCCGGCCCGGTCGGCAGGACATGACACAGTAAGCACGGCCCCGAGGACGCCCGATGAGTCGCCTGGACGAACTGAAGAACGACCCCGCCTTCCGCCAAGCCGCCCTCGCGGTGCGCGGCGCCGCCAGCACCCTGAGCGGCCGGGCGATGACCCATGAGGAGGCCGAGCTGCTGGTGAGCTTCGCCCTGGCCACCTACGCCAATGCCGGCGGCCTGTCCGAGCCGAGCCTGAGCCGCCTCGCCCGCTTTGCCGGCAAGGTCGAGCCCGATGCGAGCTTCGAGAGCCTGCTGAAGCACTGAGATGGGCATCGACCGGGCGGTAGTTCTGCCGCCCGGATTGCGCTCAGCCGAAGGCACCGACCTCGTGCTGGATGATGCCCGAGATCTCCCGTACCCGCTCGAACATCCGGCGGATCGGTCCGAACAGGGTGCTGTGCTCGATCTCGTAGGTGCCGACATCGCGCGGACCTGGGGGCTCGCCGAAGTTCAGGCCGAGCGTCGGATCGGGCGTGACCGGAAAGATCTCGTCGAGCAGCTTCAGGCAGCCGTCGATGTCGAGGCGCAGGAAGCGTTCGAGCAGCATCTCGCGGGTCAGCCCCGCCTGCGGCCGGAAGCCGGGGATATGCGCCGCCAGGAACCAGATCCGGTGGATCAGGGCGAGGCGGATCGCGTGCAGCAGGGCGAGCCGGGTCGACATGGCGGCGAGGTCCGGCGCCGCCGTCTGGAGGGAGAGCCCGTCGCGGGTGAGCCGCCCGAACAGGCGGCGCAGGTCGGGGGCGAGGTTCAGCCGCTCCAGGGCGGCGGCGATGGTGACGAGTTCGTCGCGCCGGGCGTCGCGCCGGGTGCGGCGGGCGCGCTCCAGCCACACCGCCGGATCGAGCGTGTCGATATAGGCGCGCATCACGTCGAGATCGCCGACGCTGGCCGCGTGCTGCACGAGGCGGAAGGCGCGGGAGAACCGCACCGAATCCTGGCGCATCTGGCGGAACAGTTCCGGCGCCCGGTGGGCGGCGCGGCCGACGCCGTGGAGCGAGTTGGCGAGATAGCCGAGCTGCTGCAGGATTGCGTTGTTGGGGATGGCCCGCATCTGGCGCGGATGGGTGATCGCGGCCGGGCCCCCGCCATCGGATTGACGCGCCACCGGCCGTGACCCGGTGCGGTCGATCAGGCTCGGGCCGAAGGTGCCGAGCAACGCCGCGTAGCCACGGTCATCCACCAGGGCTTCCATGTCCTGGCGCACGACGCGAAAGAACTCGGCGGCGAAATCCGGCTCCTCGTAGATCGGATCGTTCGCGGAGACGGCGGCCTTGCCGTCGTTGAGGGCGTAATCGGCGAAGGCGTCGTCCTCCGTCAGCGCGTCGGCGAAGACATGCTCGGCGATCCGCGCCACCGAGGCGCCGGCCAGTTCGGGCGAGCCGAACATCAGGTAGCCATCCGAGCCCTGGAAGCTCGATTCGAGCCGTTCGCGGATGCCGGCGGCGGCATTGCGGCGGCGGGCATCCTCGGGCGCGAGATAGGCGAGGCGGTCGCGCAGGGAGGTGGGATGGGCGCCCCGGCCGATCGACTCGCCGTGGGTGTCGAAGATCACCAGTTCGATATCGGTCAGCCCGTTCTGCACCATCAACTCGGTGATGCGCAGGCGCAGGCGCTCGATCCAGAAGGTCGCTGCGAGCTGGCCGACATAGCGCCCGGAATCCGAGTAGCCGAACTGGACCGAGAGCCGGCCGAGACGCTTGAGATGGGCGCGCCAATGCGGGTTGCGCAGGGCGTCGTCCAGGACGCGAATGCCCTGTTCGAGGGCGCTCGCGGTCTCGAACAGCGGCGTGATCTCGAGCTTGTCGGAGATGCCGTAATGGCGCGCGAGCCAGAGGGCCGCGAGCAGGGTGTAGCCGGTCTCGGTCTCGGCGATGAGGAAGCGCACCGGATGGGTGCCGTCGACATGCTTGAGGATCTGCGTGATCGTCATCATCAGCCGCGCGGCCGAGGCGCGCTCGGCGGCGAGCGCCCCGAAATCCACCGGCACCGGCCGCACGTCGTTCAGCAGCGTGTTGATCGCCGAGAGATGCGAGCGGCGCTGCGCGGCATCCGCCGGCTCGCCCTCGAGATCGATGACCCGGCGCACCGCGTTGTGGATCTGGCTGGCGTTGAGCCGGAAATGCGGCAGGGCGTTCGACAGGCCGTGGGCCGCGACGCCTGACCGCAGCACCGCGATGGTGCGGCGTTCCTCGTCGGTCCCGGCCGCGCCGATGGCGGCGGCGAGCCCGGCCAGGATCGGGCCGGCATCGGTCTGGGCGCGCTCCCGCTCGATGATGAGGGCCAGGGCGAAGCGATGGACCGCCTCCAGGGACGGCTTGGTGCCGAGCAACGGCGCCCCGGCGAGCTGGCGCTCCACGGCGTCCCGCGCCCCCGCGGTCAACTCGCGCACGACGCGGGTCGCCGGGATGTCGGGCAGGTCACGCAGCAGCCGGTCGAACTGCATCCGCTTCGAGATCAGCCGGTAGCGCATCGTATCCCACCAGCCGATATCGGTGCGCCCGTCGGTGTCGCAGCCGACCCAGCTGGCGATGGCCAGCGGCTTCGGCACCAGTTCGGTCCAGCGGTCGGGCCAGCGGGCGCGGGCGGCATCGAGGATCGCGCCGTTGAAGGCGTCGATGGCGGCGCGGCCATGATTGGCGGCGATGCAGGCCTGCTCGAACTCGTCGTCCAGGCTGATCTTCGGGTCGGGCCGGGTCGAGCGGGCGGCGGCCTCGCCGAGGATCGGCGCGCGCTTGTCCGCATCCGCGAGGGAAGCGGCCTTGGCGATCAGCGCCGCCACCGCACGCGGCATGCCGAAGGTGGGATGCGCCGTGAACACCGCCGCGAAGGCGGTGCGGCCGACGCGCTCGCGGAACGTCTCGAAATCGCCCGAGCCGCGCGGCACCGCCGCCACCAGGCGGCCGGCAAGCTCGACCGCGGGCCCCTCCGCCTCTCCGGCCTCGTCGCTGTCGAGGCCGACATAGGCGCGCAGCCGCTCCGCCCGCTCGGTCAGCGCCCGACGGCGCAGGGTCGCGAGCAGCGCGTCGAGATCCGCCTCGCCGATCTCGTCCCGGTCGAGCCGGCGGGTGATGGCCAGCGTCACCGCCAGGACCGGATTGCGGAACGGATCCTCGCTCGCCTGCTCGCGGGTGCGTGCCACGAGGTCGAGCAACTCGGTTTCCAGATCGCGTCCGGCCGGATGCGGAGACGGACCGATGCCCGCCCTTGGGCGGGAGGGGAGGCCGGAGGCGGAAGCCGGAGCGGAGCGGGGGTCTTCGAGGGGCATCGAGCGTTCCTGAGCGTGAGCGGCCGGTGACCGTCGGGCGGCAGTGACGACGCGGTTCTCACCCTTCGGCCCGCGACGCAAGGACCGTTCCTCACATGGAAGGCGTGTGGACGGCGTGATCCTGGAGCCGCCGCTTCCCGGCGGGCGCCCTTGCCCTTCTTCCTCGTTTCGGGGCCGGCAACCGCAACCCCGCGCGATGGGGCCGCATCCGGGGAAGGTGCAACGGGGCGCGATCCGGTTTAGGGTCCGCCCGACCATGGAAACCCTGGTGATCCTTGCTGCGGTGGCGGCCACCCTGCTCGCCTGCATCTTCGTGGCGACGCTCTCCAAGGGGACGCGCCGTCCTCCCCTGCGCCTTCCCCGCGAGGAGGAGTGGGACGACGACGCGGAGGCGGTCACGAAGGCGCTGACCCCGGCCCCCGTGAGCCCGATCGATCGCGGGGCGCAGGTGCTCGATGCCCGCGTGATCGACCACGAGGATCACGCCTCCGATCAGGCTACCCCCAGCCCCTCCCGAACGTTCGACGCGGAAGAACTCGATCACCGGATGCTCGACCATCTCCTCGACCAGCAGAACCGCGAATTGAAGCAGGGGGAGCGGCCCGATGGACCGCCCGCCTCCGCCGATCAGGAGCGGCCTTCCCGATGAGACGGGCCGGCCTGATCGCGGCCGCCACGGCGGCCTGGATGGCGCTTGCGCCGGTCGCATTCGGCCAGGACCAGACCGCCCCGGCGGAGCCCGAGGCGCCGGCGCAGGCCTCCGGGGATGCGCCCAAGGACGTTTCCAAGCGCAAGCCGCGGCCGAAACCCCGTCCGAAGCCGCAGGCGAAACCTGTGAACAAGCCGGCGGAGGCGCCGCCAGCCGGATCGCCGCCATCCACCAGCCCGACGCCTGCCGCTCTCCCTTCCCCTTCCGCTTCCCCCTCCCCGGCCCCACCTCCGGCAGCGACGCGCTTCGCCGCGCCGCCGGTCGTTTGCGAGCCGGATCAGGCCGTCCGCTACGACGGCGCCAAGGCCATGGACCTGTGGGTCACGCGCAGCGGCGCGATCACCCTCGACAACCCCCTGCGGCCGCTCACGCCCGACGTCACGCGGGTGCTACAGGTCGTGGTCGGCGGCAAGGTCGCCACCGCCTACGGGCCGGACCTCCTGTCCCTGCGCCGGGGCGGCTCGCCCGCGACGCTGGAGGGGACCATCGGCGGCAAGATCCTGTGGGACGCCAGCCTCGTCGCCCTGCCCGACAGCCTGCCGATCAATGCCGAAACCGGGGAGCCCCTGGCCGAGCTGCGCTTCCGCGAATGCGGCACGGCCCCCTCGGCCAAGCTGCTGCCGCCGCCGAAGGCCCGCCGCACGGCGCCCACGGCCGAAGCGCTCGCGGCGGAGGCTGAGAAAGCGGAGAAGGCCGCCGCGAAAGCCAAGGCGAAGCCAGCCCGGCCAAAATCCGCCTCGCAGCCCCCCGCCGCCACGACAGGCGACCTGCCCCGGCACCCTGGCCTGCAACTGCCGCAGGGCGCGATTCCCTGACGCGCGTTCGGAACGCTCGGCCGGGAATGCCGGCGGATGCCTCATTGTCTTTACTGCAAGCGGGAGCGACCGGAGACATGACGGACAAGCTCACGGCCGAGCAGGTCATCGACACGCTCGGGCTCCAGCCCCACCCGGAGGGCGGCTATTATCGCGAGACGTTTCGCGATCCCCGGACCGTCGAGGGGCGCTCTGTCGGCACGGCGATCTACTACCTGCTCGGGGTCGGCGAGACCTCGGCCTGGCACCGGGTCGATGCCGCCGAGATCTGGCACTGGCATGCCGGCGCACCGATGGTGATCACGCTGAGCCCTAACGGGCACGACGCCTCGGCGCACCATCTCGGGCCCGACCTCCTGCGCGGTCAGCGCCCGCAGATCGTGGTTCCGGCCGGCCATTGGCAGACGGCGACCAGCCTCGGTGCCTGGACCCTCGTCGGCTGCACCGTCTCGCCCGGCTTCGACTTCGCGGGCTTTGAGATGGCGCCGCCGGATTGGCGCCCGACGCCTCGGCGCTGAGGCCCGGCGCGGGGCCCGGTGTCAGAGCGTCACGAGGATCTTCCCGAACACCTTCCGCGACTCGAGGCGCTCCAAGCCTTGAGCGAAGTCGGCGAGCGGCAGCACCGTGTCGATCACCGGAGTAATGCCGGCGGCCATCTTGTCGAGGCTTTCGCGCATGTTGGCGATGCGGCAGCCGAACGAGCCGGTGATGCGGTATTGCTGCTGAAACAGCTGCATCAGGTTCATCTGGGTCGAGACGCCGGAGGTCGAGCCGCAGGTCACGAGCCGGCCGCCGCGCTTGAGACAGAGCAGCGAGCCGTTCCAGGTTTCGGCGCCGACATGCTCGAACACCACGTCCACGCCCTTGCGCTTGGTCAGCCGCCGCACCTCGCCCTCGAACCGCTCCTCGCGGTAATTGATGACATGGTCGGCGCCGAGCGCCCGCGCCTTCTCGCCCTTCGTATCGTCGCCCACCGTCGTGTAGACGGTGCAGCCGATGGCCTTGGCCATCTTGATCGCCGCCGTGCCGATCCCGGAACCGCCGGCATGGACGAGGATCGACTCGCCCGGTTCGAGCCGGGCATTGTCGAACAGCATGTGCTGCACGGTGCCGAAGGCGATGCCGACGCAGGCAGCCTGGACGGGATCGAGCCCGCCGGGGACCTTCACCACGAGACGGGCCGGCATGTTCACGCGCTCGCGGGCGAAGCCGTCGAGATGGAAGCCCATCACGCCCGAGACATCCTCGCAGAGGTTGTCGCGGCCTTCGCGGCAGGCGCGGCATTGCCCGCAGGTCAGCGCGCCGTAGGGCACCACCCCGTCACCGACCGACAGACCCTCGACGCCCTCGCCGACGGCCGCGATCTCGCCCGCGGCCTCCGCGCCGACGGTCAGCGGGAGCTTGCGCTTGGCGAAGGCCATGCCGCGGAAGCCCCACACGTCGATGAAGTTGAGCCCGACGGCGCGCACCCGGATCTGGACTTCGCCCGGACCGGGGGCGGGCGGCGGCTCGACCTCGATGAGGCGCAGATCGCGGTCGCCGAAGAGCTGGAGGGCTTGCATCAGGGTCGGTCTCGTCTGCGATCGGGGGCGACGCGCCATGTCAGGACGCGGCTTCCCGTCCTCTGCCCCGACGAAGGGTGAGAGAGGCGGGCCGCCGGGCTTATCGGTCGAAATCGGATCCGGCTCAATCCGCCAGAACCGGATCGGCCTTCCGTGGTTTGAAACGACCGGAGCTTTCCATCAAGTCGGACGTAACTGTGCCGGTCAATCACCCCGTTTCGTAACGAATGTATCACGTCATATGAGGGCGACATTCCTATTCGAGCGTGCTTCAGGCCCAAGATGAGCGAGGGAACGGCGATCTGGCCATTCGGCAGCGGCGAGATGGTCGAGCGCGTCCGGGGTTACAACTGGGCGGCAACGCCTCTCGGAGCAGTGGAACGCTGGCCGCAGAGTCTCAAGACCGCCGTGGAACTGACTCTCGGCTCGCGACTGCCGAGTATCCTCGCCTGGGGGCCGAGGCTGACTCTCATCTACAACGACGCCCACATCCCAACCTTGGGGGACAAGCATCCTGCTGCACTCGGGCAGCCTTTCGTCGAGGTCTGGACCGATCCGCGTATGCCTCGGCTGGTCGAGGCGATCTTCCGAGGGGAGGCTCTCGAGTTCGTCGATCAGCGTTGCGACATGCCGGCCCGCACGGAACAGCCCATCGGCTGGTTTACCGGTGGCTGGATTCCAGTCCGGGACGACACCGGTGCGATTGCCGGTTTCCACTCCATCGGCATGGAAACCACCCAGCGGGTGCTGGCTGAGCAGGCCCTGCGGGAGAGTGAGGAGCACCTTCGCCATACCGTGGAGTTCAACCCCCAGGTCGCCTGGACCGCCGCGCCGGACGGCACGATCGACTTTTCGTCCCATCGCTTCCACGTATGGACTGGGATCAGCGGCCTCGGTGAGAGCTGGGTGTCGGTGCAGCATCCGGCCGATGGCCCGGTCCTGACCGCAGCCTGGGCGGAATCCGTCCGCATCGGCACTCCATTGGACATCCAGCACCGCGTCCGCCTTCAGGAGACCGGCGGCTATCGCTGGCTGCGCTCGCGGGCCTATCCGCGGCGCGATCCCGCTGGGCGCATCATCCGCTGGTACGGCACCAGCGAGGACATCCACGAATCCAAACTGGCCGAGCAGGCCCTGCGTGAGCGCGAGGAGCAGCAGGCTTTCCTGCTCAGGCTGAGTGACGCCCTGCGCCCCCTCGCCGAGCCGGCCGAGATCCAGGCGGAGGCCTGTCGTCTGCTGGGCGACCATCTCGAAATCGACCGCGCGCATTACACCGCGATCTACGAGGCGGAAGGATACGCCGTGATCGAGCGCGAACATCTTCGCGGTGATGCGCGCGCCCTTGCCGGAACCTATCCGCTCTCGTTCATCGATTCCTTCCTTCCGCTCTACAAGACGGGGCTGCCGGTCGCCGTGCCGGACGCCGCCACCTCGCCCCGACTCCCCGAGGCCAGCCGGGCCTTGCTGCTCGAACACGGCTTCCGAGCCTGGATCGGCGTGCCGCTGATCAAGCATGACGCGCTGGTCGGTGCCTTCAGCGTTCTGTGCAGCGCGCCCCGCGCGTGGAGCGAGGGGGAGACCTCTCTCGTCAGTGAGACGGCGGAGCGCATCTGGGCGGCGATGGAGCGGGCGCGGGCGGAGCGGGCGGCCCGCGAGGCCGACATGCGGCTGCGCACGATGGCTGATGCCGCTCCGGTCCTCATCTGGGACGTCGATCCGAGCGGCGTGATCTCCGCCAACGACCACTTCGTCGATTTCTTCGGCGCGGGGCTCGATGTCGTCGGGGGAATGGGCTGGGTGAACTTCCTGCATCCGGACGATGCCGAGGGTTATCTCGCCGCCTACACCGCCGCCTACACGCAGCGATGCCCCTTCGGCAGCGAGGCCCGCTTCCTCCGTGCCGATGGACAGTATCGCCGGCTGAGCAGTTCCGGCCGGCCTCTCGGCGAGAGCCGGTTCGTCGGCGTCTCGATCGACGTCACCGAGCGCCACGATGCCGAGAAACGCGTCAGGCGCAACAACGCCGTCCTCCAAGCCATCAACGTGGTTTTCGGTCAGACCCTGGGCGCCTCCTCCGAGGAGGAGCTGGCGCGCATCTCCCTCGACGTCGCCGAAGATCTGACCGGCAGCGCCATCGGCTTCCTGGCCGAGATCGACGAGGCAACAGGTCGCCTCGACAACCTGCTCTTCAGCGATCGGAGCCGGGCGCAGCTTGCCAGGTCATCCCTCGTCGACCGGAGCGGGCCGAATGGCGGCGTCGAGGATCTCTATTGGCGAATGCTGCGGGAAGGCCGGGGCTTCATCGACAACACGCTCGTCGCCAATCCCGGCAGCCTCGCCACGGAGGAGTGCCGGCTGCCGCTCGGCGCCTTCCTCGGTGTGCCGTTGAACCAGGGAGGGGCCATCCGGGGGTTGATCGGGCTCGGCAACCGCGAGGGCGGCTATCGGCCGGAGGACTTGGCGGCGGCCGAGGCGCTTGTCCCGGCGATCTGGCACGCCCTGCGCAGCAAGCGGGCTGAACTGCGCCTGCGCGAGAGCGAGGAGCGGTTCCGGCAATTCGCCGAAGCCTCCTCGGACGTCCTCTGGATCCGGGACGCGGAGACGCTGTCGGTGGAATATGTCAGCCCGGCGCTCCTTCCGGTCTACGGCTTCGAGCCCGGTGCCTTCGTCGGACGCGAGGTCCGGCATTGGGGCGCCCTCATGGTGCCGGAGGATCGCGAGCGGGCCCTCCACAGCCTGACCCGGGCGGTGGACGGTGAGTCCCTGGTGAACGAGTTCCGCATCATGCGCCCCCATGACGGGGCGTTCCGCTGGATTCGCAGCACCCTCTTCCCCCTGCGCGACGAACTCGGACGGGTGCGGCGGATCGGAGGCCTCTCCTCCGATATCACCGAGGCCAAGCTCCTGATCGAGCATCAAGCGGTGCTGCTGGCGGAATTGCAGCACCGGGTGCGCAACATCATGGCGGTCACCCGCTCGATCGTGGCCCGCACCGGCGAACGGGCCGAGACCGTCGCCGAGTACGCCTCCCTCGTCGGGGGACGGCTCCTGACGCTGGCGCGGGTTCAGGCGCTCCTGACCCGCTCCGCCGGGGCCGGCGTGAAGATGGCCACCATCGTCCACGACGAGGTCAGCGCCCAGGCGCTGCGCGAGGAACAGTACACCCTGTCCGGCCCGGAGATCGAGCTACCTCCGAAGGCCGCCGAGATCCTCACCCTGGCCGTCCACGAACTGGCGACCAACGCTCTCAAATACGGGGCGTTGTCGGTGCCGGAGGGGTGTGTCCGGGTGCGTTGGTCGGTTTTCGCTAAGGAAGGCGAAACGTGGCTGCGCTTCGATTGGGCTGAGAGCGGCGCACCCGATCCGGCCCCCATCAGCCGGCGCGGCTTCGGCCGTGAACTCATCGAGGGCCGGCTGCCTTACGAGTTGAGTGGAACAGGCAAGCTGGAAATCGACTCGGAAGGAGCCCGTTGCCACCTCGAATTTCCTTTGCGCGACCGCGCCAGCATCCTTGGGACGGATGCCCCGCAGCGTGCGACCGTCTTCGGAGGGATGCTCGACATGACGAGCCAAGCAGACCTGAGCGGCCATCATATCCTGGTGGTCGAAGACGATTACTACCTCGCCACCGATACGGCGCGGGCCCTCCAGAAGGTCGGGGCGCAGGTCGTGGGGCCCTGTCCGAGCGAGGAGGCGGCCCGCGAGGCCCTCGCGGAAATCCGGCCGACGGCGGCCCTGGTGGATATCAATCTCGGCGCGGGGCCGTCCTTCACCCTCGCCCATCTGCTGCGGGAGGGCGGCATCCCGTTCGTGTTCATCACCGGCTACGACGAGGGCGTGATCCCGCCGGAATTCTCCAACGTGGAGCGGCTGCAGAAGCCGGTCGAGATGAGGCACGTCATCACCTTCCTGGCGGACACGCTGCTGCGGCAGCCGTCGTGAGGGTGCCGTGCTGTCAATCCGGCGCGAGGTAACGCCGCCGCGCCCAGCCGAGAACGCGCTCGAACTTCACCCGGCACCATGTCAGCCCGCTCGGGGTATCGGCGGTGCAGCCGAAGCCCAGCACCCGGCGCCCGGCCGGGATCTGCCCGAGGGCCGGGGCCCCCGCATCGGGTGCCTCGCGGATCGTCAGGCTGTCGTCCCGCGGCAGGCCCTCGACCCGGAACGTCTCGGCGCCCCACGCAGGCAGTGCCGCCGTGAGCAGCAGGGCCAGCGGCAGGGCGAGGATCAGGGCGGGGCGCTTGGGCAGCGGCATCGCGGGCCGGGTCAGGTGCGGTGGATGCCCATCATCGCGGTCAATCCCCCATCGACCGGCAGCACCGCGCCGGTAACGTAGGCGCCCCCCTCGCCCATCAGGAAGGCGGCCATCGCCGCGACCTCCTGCGGGGCGGCGAAGCGTCCGAGCGGGATCTGGCGCTCGATGCCCGCCCGGTGGCTCGCATAGGGGGCCATCATCTCGGTGTCGATGAAGCCGGGGGCGATCACGTTGACCGTGACACCGCGCTTGGCCGACTCGATGGCCAGCGTGCGGCAATAGGCGATCAGTGCGCCCTTGGTCGCGGCGTAGGCGGCGTTGCCGGCATTGGCCTGGAGCGCCGCCACCGAGCCGATGGCGACGATGCGGCCGGCCCGTGCCCGGATCATCCCGCGCACCAGCGCCTTGGAGATGCGGGTCAACGACCAGAAATTCACCTGCATCGCCGCCTCCGCCCGATCCTGGTCGAGCATGGCGGCGAGTGCGTCCGCCGATTGGCCGGCATTGTGGACGTAGCCGTAGAAGCCCTCGCCCTCGATCTCCTCGCAGAAGGCGTCCAGGGCCGCCCGGTCCGACAGGTCGAGGGAGCGGGCGGTGAAGCGGCCCGGCGGATGTGCCTCGGTCAGTTCGGCGGCCAACGCCCCTGCCCGCTCCGGCGAGGAGCGGTAGGTGAAGGTGACGTCGTAGCCCGCTTCCGCCAGGGCGCGCACCGTCGCCGCGCCAAGTCCCGAGGCGCCGCCGACGACAAGGACGGATTTCCGCACGGTGCTCAGCTCCGAACCCGTCTCTGTGCTCATGCCGGCTCGTCTCCCAGAACGAGGCAGGTGTTCTGGCCGCCGAAACCGAAGGAATTCGACAGGACCCGCGAGACGCGCGCGTCGCGCGCACGCGACACCACATCGAGGAGCAGGGCCGGATCGGGCAAAGCATAGTTAATGGTGGGCGGGATGCGTCCGTGCCGGATGGTCAGGAGCGAGATCACCGCCTCGATGGCGCCCGCCGCCGTGAGGGTGTGGCCGATCATCGACTTGTTGGACGAAATCGGCAGCTGGCCGATCCGCTCGCCGAACACCGCCGAGCAGCCCAACGCCTCCATCTTGTCGTTTTCCGGCGTCGAGGTGCCGTGAGCGTTGACATGGTCGATGGCTTCCGGCGCAAGGCCGGCATCGTCGAGCGCCGCGCGCATCGCCGCGATCACCGGCGCCCCGTCCGGGCTGGAGCGGGTGCGGTGGAAACCGTCCCCCTTCTCGCCGCAGCCGAGGACGTAGCCGAGGATCGTCGCCCCCCGCGCCCGGGCCGCCTCCGCGCTCTCCAGCACGAGGGCGGCGGCGCCCTCGCCCATCACGAACCCGTCGCGGTTCTTCGAGAACGGCTTCGACGCGCCCTCCGGCGGGTCGTTCTGGGTCGACAGGGCCGAGAGCAGGGAGAAGCGGATCAGCGATTCGGGGTTCACCGAGCCGTCGGTGCCGATGCAGAGCGCGGCTTCCATCTCGCCCCGGCGGATCGCCTCGACGCCGAGCTGGATCGCCGTCGCTCCCGACGAGCAGGCGGTCGAGAGCGAGATCGGCGAACCGCGGGTGCCGAAGCTTTCGGCCAGACGGTCGGCCACGGTGCCGAAGATGAACAGGTCGTGCCAAGGATCGAAGCGGCGGCTCGCCGCGGCCCGCTGGAGGGCCGCGTAGGTCACCGTGCCGGTTTCGCCGGAGGCCTCGGCCAGGGCCTGACGCTGCGGCCATTCCATCTCGACGGGGGGCACCGCCACGAACAGCCCGCCGGGAAAGGCGGCGCCGATCCCCGCTTGAGCCACCGCCTCTTCCGCCGCCACCTGGGCGAAGCGCTCGGACAGGAGCGGGGCCACCAGCGGATCGGTGTCGAGGAAATCGACGGTGCCGGCAATGCGGGTGCGCAGCCCCTCGGTGGGGAAGCGGGCGATGGCGCGGATCCCGGAGCGTCCGGCGGTCAGCGCGTCCCAGTTCTCGGTCGCGCCGCGGCCGAGGGAGGTGACGATACCGATGCCCGTCACCGCGACGAGCGGGCGCCCTTGGGCATCGTGGGTGGACGAGGAACGGGAGTCGGGCATCGGAGCCTTAGATCACCTTTCTTCCACACGCGCATCCGGCGATCCGAGGCCCGCCGCGCGCCGCCTTTCCGGGTCGTCCGGCGGGCGAAGACGGCAGGATGACGGACGCGTCTCGTGCTTCCGTACTGTCTGTTCCGGCAGTCCCGCGAAACGTCGGCCGGGCCGCCGGGTCGGTTCAGGCCTTCACGACGCGGATCACGCCCTCGCCGCGGCGGTGGCCGACGGAGGTGACCGCCACCTCGCCGGCCGAGCCCGCTGCGCAGAGGGCCGCCGCGAGGGCCGCCCCGAACGGGGCCGCCACTTCCATCGGATGGCCGATCATGTCGCCGGTGGCGCGGATGCCCGTGCCGGGCAGGCGGGCCTGGATGCCGGCGACCTCCTCCCGGGCGAGATCGGACAGCCCGGTGGAACCGGAGAGCACCACGTCCGGCCGCTCCACGCCTGCTTCGCCGAACAGGCGCGTCAGGCTCGCCGTCACGCTGCCCGGCGCGCGCGCGACCCGGTCATTGGCGACGGGAAGCAGCCGGGCCAGGGCCCTGGCGCCGCGGGCGGCGGCATGCTCGGCCGCCTCCAGCACGAGGAAGGCCGCCGCGCTTCCCAGGATGAAGCCGCCACCCTCGTCCCCCCGCTCCAGCACCGGCCGGTAGGCGGGCTTGAGGAGGAAGCCGCCCATCTCGTGGATCACCATCACGTCGGGGCGTTCGGCGCTGTAGGAGCCGCCGACCATCATGGTCTCGACCTGACCTGAGGCGATCCGGGCATGGCCGATGCGGAGCGCGTCGACCCCGGCGGATTCCTCACCCATGAAGGTGCGCGAGGCGCCGGTGACGCCGTGGACGATGCTGATATTGCCCGCGAGCAGGTTCGAGAGCTGGGCCAGGAACAGGGTCGGCCGCAGGTCGTTCAGGAGCCGCTCGTTGAGGAAGGCACCCGGATCGGCGGCCTCGCGCAGACCGGTGAGGATCGCTCCGTCGACGGCGACGTCACGCTCGCCGCCGCCCGCCGCGACGATCAGCTGAAGCGCCGACTTGAAGGCCGCATCCTCCTTCACCCCGGCCGAATCGAGGGCGAGGCCGGCGGCGTAGACCCCGAGCCGCTGCCACGGCTCCATCTGCCGCTGGTCGGATCTCTTCGGGATCTGGGTGTCGAGGGTGAGGGGAGCGACCGGATGCACCGGATAGGGCGCGAAGGTCTCCGTATCCGTGCGCGGCGGCTCGGTGGAGGCGAAGGCGGCCAGATGCGCCTCGATCCCCTCGCCGACGCAGGAGACGAGGCCAATGCCGGTGACGACGACGTCGCGATTCATCGGGGTGCTCACGGGGCGGCTCAAGACTGCGCTGCGTCGAGCAGGCCGATGCGGCGCGCGCGCTCGCGCATCGGAGCGTCGAGGCCCGCAGGAAACGGCATGGTGCGGAACCGGAGCTCCGCATCGCAGAGCGCCTTGCCCTCGTGGCGGATGGAGGCCTTCGTCACCGCGTAACCCGAGCCGTCATGTTCGAGGCTCGCCGTGATGTCGAGGGCGGCGCCGGGCCCGACGAAGGAGCGGAAGCGCGCCTTGTCCACGGCCATGAGGAAGGGCATCTGCGCGAAGTCGAGATGGGCGAGCACGAGGTAGCCGGAGGCCTGGGCCATGGTCTCGGTGAGGAGCACGCCGGGCACCAGCGGGTGGCCGGGGAAATGCCCCTCGAAGACCGGGCTCGCCTCGGGCACCAGGGCCCGGGCCTCGATACGGCCGGCGGCGCGGTCGAGCCGCACCACGGAATCGATCATCTCGAAATATTCGAGCCGCATCGCGGTGGGCGCTTTCAGATTGTCCGTGTCAGGCCTTGGCGGCCTTCTCGGCCACCAGCGCGTCGATGCGCGCGCAGAGGTTCTTCAGCACGAAATACTGCTCGGCCGGCACCTTGCCCTCGTTGACCTCCTGGGTCCACCGCTCCAGCGGCAGCTTGATGCCGAAGGCCTTGTCGACGGCGAAGGCGATGTCGAGGAAGGCGAGCGAATCGATGCCGAGATCGTCGATGGCGTGGCTCTCGGGGGTGATCTTGTCCCGCGGGATATCCGCCGTCTCGGCGATGATGTCCGCGACGCGGTCGAAGGTGGCGGTCTCGTTCGACATGGGAGGCTGGCCGCTTTCTCGATTTCGTGTCCGGCAGCGCCGACCCCTCGCGCGGCACGCCCCCATGGCGCCCGATTCGGTCCGCAGCTCCGCTTCGCCGCCGGTTTTCGATGGCGCTGTATGAAAAGATCGCGACCCCATACACGAAGCGGTGGAGCGCGGGCAACCTCGGGCATGGGAGCCGAAGGACGGCCCCTCCCCTCTGTGTTCCGTTTGCCCGCGTGAGGTCGGGTGAGACAGCGCGCGGCGCGCGGTCTCAGGGGGCGAGGGCGCGCGCCCCATCCACAAAGGCCGGATACAGCAAAGCCCCGGCGCACCGATGGCGCCAGGGCCTCGCATGGGGTCGTGCTCCGTCCGGGCGGTTCAGCCCGCCGATCGGCTCAGATCGAGCGCCGGAAGGCGTGCCTCGGTGCCCTGACGCGGACGCTCGCGACCCGTGCGACGGCCCTCGCCACCGAGGGTCCGCTTGCGCTCCGGCAGGCGCGGGCGCACCAGCTCCCCGAGGGCCACGAAGCGATCATTGTGCCGCTGTCCCGCATCCTGGATGCCGAAGCCGAGGGCGAAAGAGCGGGCGAGATCCGGGTCCGGCGCGATCCCGTAGCGATCGAGCGCGGCCATGAAGGACCGGCGGAAGGACAAGGGGGCGCACCAAGCCTTTTCCGCGAGCTGCATCGGCCAGGTCCAGAGTCCGTCCCCCCGGCGATGGCCGATCTCCTCGCGAGCGATGAAGTAGCCGCTCGTGCGATGTTCGAGGCCTTCGTCGAGGATGTTCCAATCGCGATCTGCCCTGACGGACTGCGCGGAGGCTTCCGGCTCGTCGTGCAGGTCGTCTTCGAAGCCGATCTCGAACATGGAAGCCTCCTGCCTCGGTCGCCGGTTGCGAGCGGCGAATCGGTCTGGAACGTTCCATGAACAGTGCGTCCACACTCGGAACGCGTCAAGCCTTTGTTCGTAATTCGTTCTGAGTGTGCGGCGGGAATGCGTCTGCCGGGGCTGACAGGCTGCCGCCTAGGCCAAGCCAAACTCGGAGTTGGGACCTACGACCAATTTGCCTCACGAGCAGAACCGGAGGCTAATCATAAGTTGGTTTCTTAAGATCTAGGAGGCAAGGTGCGGCCAAGCCCGCTTCGGCACATGGGTCTTTGAGAGGGTATGCTCAAGTTGCCGGATATCCCGACCCTGGGCTTGTGCAGCATGCTGGCAAGCTTGGCCTTCTGCGGCGTGTTCGTTTGCCTCTGGGTCGGCCAGCGCGAGGAACGCTATTATCTGCATTGGGCCGCCGGCTCATTGATCTACGCGGCGACGATCCTCGCCTTCAATCACATCTCGGCTCACACGCCCCTGCAGGACGGGCTGCTCTATGCCCTGCTCTCGGCCAGTACCGTCGCGGTCCTGACGGGTGCGCGTCGCTTCGACGGGCTTCCGCCGTTCCAGCCCTGGCTGCTGCTGCCGATCCTGTGTTCGGGGCTCGGCTATATGGGGCTTGCGCTCGCTTACGGTTCGGACAGTGCGCCGGGTCGGATCGGCGGCACCTGCGGCAGCGTGCTGGCCATGTCCCTTGTCGGCGGTGTTCTCGCCTTCGGCCCAGCGCCGCAACCGTCGCGGGGACGGCGCATCGCCGGTGCGGCACTGCTGGCCTACATCCCCGGCTTCCTGGTGGCGATCGCCGCCGAAGCCTTCGGCTATGCCGCCGTGAACATGGCGGCGGTGATCCCGCTGGTATCCGACCAATTGCTGCTCGCGGTGCTCAATCTCGGTCTCATCGCCATGCCGGGCGAGCGGGCGCAGGCGATACTGCGCGAGGCCGCCCTGCGCGATCCCCTGACCGGCGCCTGGAACCGGGCCGGGCTCCGTCTGATCGGCGCCCGGCTGGTGGCCCGGCGTCCCGAAAGGCGGCTGCTGGACCGGTTGAGGACGCGGCGCGACGGGGGCGAACCGCAGGTTCGCGGCGCATTGGGCCAGGCGACCGCGGTCATCGCCTTCGACGTGGATCACTTCAAGGCGATCAACGACGATCATGGCCATGGCGTCGGCGACCGTGTACTGGCCGCTCTGGCCGCGGAGGCCCGGAACCTCGCCCCCGAACCCGAGGCCTTCCTCGTGCGTCTCGGCGGCGACGAATTCGCGATGGTGCTGCCGGACAAGAGTCTCGCCGAAGCGCGTTGGCTCGCCGATGAGATCCGTCGCACCATCCGCTTGACGCCCGATCTGCCGGTCTGGACCATCAGCCTCGGTGTCGCGGCGGTTGAGCCCGGCGAGACGGATCTCTCCACCGTCATCGAGCGTGCCGACCGTTCCCTCTACCGCGCCAAGGCCGAGGGCCGGGATCGCGCCGCCGCCTGAGGCAGGCCTCCGCCGCACGACAGGGTGACGGGAGCCCGGACGGATCAATCAGATGTCATGGGAGAAGCGGCGCCCGGCCCCTGGATCGCGGCCGCCGCCGCCATAGGTTGCCCCGGCCGCGCCCGGAGCGGCGAAGCCGGAAAGGTGCGGCGATGCCGTCCATCGATCACCTCGCCATCGACAGGCACGAACCCGGCCCCTCCCGTGGCCAAGCCCTGTTCCGCGCCCTGCTGGCTGCCCTGCTTCTGGGGCTCGGGCTCTACATCCTGTCCGGCTTCCTGCGGGCGCTGGTCTGGGCGCTGGTGCTCGCCATCGCTCTGTGGCCGCTCTTCGCGCGGGCGCGGCGGCGCTTCCCGCCGGGCCGCCACAACCTGCTGTGGCCGGCGGTGTTCACCGCCCTCGTCGCGTTGGTTCTGCTGCTGCCGATCGCGCTGCTGGCGGTGGAGGCCTCCCGCGAGGCGCACGACCTGCTGGCCTATGCCCGCGAGGCCGAGCGCAACGGCATCCCGGTGCCCGATTTCGTCGCCCACCTGCCCTATGGCTCGGCCGCCGTGAGCGCGTGGTGGGAGGCCCATCTCGCCCATGCCGGTCTCGCCCATGAGCTGAGCGAACGGCTCAACACCGCATCGAACCGTAATCTCACCCGTACCCTCGGGGCGGGGCTGGTGCATCGGGCGGTGCTGTTCGGCTTCTGCCTCCTGACCCTGTTCTTCCTGTTCCGCGAGGGCGACACCGTGATCGCGCAGGCCTTGCGGGCGAGCCATCGCCTGTTCGGGTCGCGCGGCGAGCGGGTGGCACGCCAGATGGTGGCCTCGGTCCACGGCACCGTCGACGGGCTCGTCCTGGTCGGGCTCGGCGAGGGCGTTCTGCTCGGGATCGTCTACGCGCTCGCAGGCGTGCCGCATCCGGTGCTGTTCGGGGCGATCACCGCGGTCGCGGCGATGATCCCCTTCGGCGCGCCGCTGGCCTTCGGCCTCGCCGCCGTGCTGCTGCTGGCGGGCGGCGCCGTGGTTCCCGCCGCGATCGTGGTGGCGGCGGGGTTCGTCGTCACCTTCGTCGCCGACCATTTCGTGCGCCCGGTGCTGATCGGCGGCACCACCCGCCTGCCCTTCCTCTGGGTGCTGCTCGGCATCCTCGGCGGCGTCGAGACCTTCGGCCTGCTCGGCCTGTTCGTCGGCCCGGCGGTGATGGCCGCGCTGATCCTGCTGTGGCGGGACTTTACCGAAAGCCCGGAGGAGCGTCCGGCGCTCAGTGCCTGAGCGGCCGGCCGAGCTTCCGCGCGAGGATCCGCTGCGGGCTCGTCTGGGGATCGGCCTGGTCGGCGACGGCGAGATAGGCGGTCTGCTCCAGCATGTAGCGCCCACCCATGGCACCGTGCATCACGAGGTCCGAGAAGGTGACCCAGGTTTCGCCGGGCTGGAAGTTCACGTCCGCCTGGGGCGCGTTGGCCTGATATTCCAGGTCGCGCTTGAGCGCGTCGTGGAGGTGCAGCATCAGGTGGTCGTATTCCGAGCGCTTGGCCTTGGTGATCTTGAGCGCCGCCAGCACGCTCGCCGACAGGCCGGAATAGCCGGGGAGCTTGGGCAGGAACTTCTCGGCCATCGAGCCGAAATCCTCACCGACCCGCCAGTGCCGCGGCTGCCCCTCCGCGTTGATGTTGCGGAAGATGCGCAGGATGCGCTTCTCGCCGATCGGGTTCGAGGGGAAGGCATCGACATGCATGCGCGTGTCGTCGCGCCGCCAGCTCAGCTTGCGCTTGTCGACGTCGAAGGGGCGGTATGAGGTGCCGGCGAGAGAGACCTTGCCGCGATAGGCGGGCAGATAGGTCTCGATCAGGCTCTCCGAGAAGCGCCGGTAGCGCACCAGCAGGGCGCGCAGGCGGGCCTGCTCCTCCTCGCTGCCGGCCGCGCCCCTCAACTCGGCGGACTCGCCGCGGATGCTGACGTTCTTGGCCTTGCCGTCGGCGAAGGGGCGTTCGACGAAGCGCTGCTCGAAGGCGTCGAAGGGAAAGTCGAGGTCGCGGAAGACGAGGACCGATCCGCTCTCCAGGGCCTCGACGAGGCCGGGCGCGCCCGGCACCGCCTCGGTGCGGGAGACGGGGAGGACGGGGCTGATCATGGCTTGGCTTGTTCCGCGCGAGACACTCCGATGCGGTTTAGCCGACGTGCGAAGCGCCTGCCAACACGGCGGAAGCCGCGTCCCTGCGCCGCTCCGGCGCGGGGACGCGGCTTCCGCCCGGCTTTTGCGGTGGACGAGCCGGTTCGGCCGCTTGCTCCCCCTGCCGCCTCCGCGTCTCCTGGCCGGCAACCTGAGGCATGGGCGAAGCGTTTCTCCGCCGATGTCCGCCCCCGGGACGAGGAGCCGTCCATGGCGACGCTGAAGGAATTCGAGGAGGCCCTGCGCGAGCACGGCATGCATATGGCGCTCGCCCTGCTGGAGCGCCTGCGCGAACGTGACCGGAAGACCCGCACCGTGCGCCCCGCCCGGCGCATCACCGGCCAGAAGATGACGCCGGACCTCGCCCGCGCGATCCTGGAGCTGCACGCCTCCACCGGCATGACGCAGCAGGAGATCGCCTTCAAGGTCGGGGTCAACCAGGGCCGGGTCAACGAGGTGATCAAGCGCGGGAAGTGGCTCGACGACGACCCCCACGCCCCCGAGGCCGTGGCGCGGGACAAGGCGAAGGCCCGGATGCGCGCCGATCCGAGGCCGCGCCCGAAACCGCCCGCCCGCAAGGAGGCGCCGCGCTTGGCGAAGCGCCCGGCCTCGCCGCAGGGACAGCTCGTCTTCGGGGATCTGTAGCGCCATGCCGAAGGCGGGCGAGACGGCAGCGGACGGCATCTGCCGCGTGGTCGGCCCCGGCGCGGATTTCACGGGCCGGCAGGGTCTGTCCTATGCGCCCGGCATCTCGGCGGAGTCGGTCGGAGCGAAGGGGCTCCACCTGCAGATCGTGACGATCCCGCCGGGCGCACGGGCCAAGGCCCACAAGCACGAGGGCCACGAGACGGCGATCTACGCCCTCGCGGGCATCTCCCGGATGTGGTGGGGCGAGCGGCTGGAGCATCACGCCGAGTTGCGGCCGGGCGAATACCTCTACATCCCGGCCGGCGTGCCGCACCTGCCCTACAATCCGAGCCCGACCGAGCCCTGCACCGCGATCATCGCCCGCACCGATCCCAACGAGCAGGAAAGCGTGGTGCTGCTGCCGGAGCTCGACGGGATACATCCGTGATCCGCGGTGTTGAGGAGGAGCCCTCCCGCAGCCCGGACCCGCTCCATGCGCCGTGTTCTCGTTCCCGCAGCGGCTCTCCTCGCCGCCGGTCTCGTGCCGGCCGCGGCGCAGCGCCCCTCCACGCCGGACCTGACCTGCGCCCAAGCTCGGGCGGTGGTCCTGCGCCAAGGATCGGCGGTGCTCGGCACCGGCGGGCCGGCCTACGACCGCTTCGTGCGCGACCGCTCGTTCTGCGAGGCCACCGAAATCGGCAGGCGTGCCTTCGTGCCGACCCGCGACACGCCGGGCTGTTTTGTCGGCTTCACCTGTTACGAGCCCGGCCCCGGCGACCGCTTCGGGGATTTCTGAGCGGCGGACATGAAAACGCCCCGGCTATGGCGGCCGGGGCGCTCCCCTACGGGATCAGCCTCGCGGCTGAGCGGTTACGCGGCCTGCTGGACCGAGCCTTCGATCACCGGCCGGCTCGGGGCGGCACTGGCAATCTCGATGCGGCGCGGCTTCTTCGCCTCCGGGACCTCGCGGACGAGATCGACGTGGAGAAGGCCGTTCTCCAGCGCGGCACCGGTCACCTGGACGTGGTCGGCGAGCTGAAAGCGGCGCTCGAAGGCGCGGGCGGCGATACCCTGATAGAGCACTTCGGCGGATTTGCCTTCGGCGGCCTTGCGCTCACCCTTGATGGTCAGGGCGTTTTCCTTGACCTCGATCGACAGGTCGGCCTCGGTGAAGCCGGCAACCGCGACGGTGACGCGGTAGACGTTCTCACCCGTGCGCTCGATGTTGTAGGGCGGGTAGGTCGGGGCGGCCTCGGCGCTCACGAAACCGTCGAGGGCCGCAAACAGGCGGTCGAAGCCGACGGTGGAGCGGTACAGGGGAGCCAGATCGAACTGACGCATCACATATCCTCCAGAAGAAGCAACATGTTCACAGTCTTCGGGTCCGCCCGGGGGCCGGACCTGCGCGCCGCCGTCTTGGCCGGCGCTCCCGTGATATTGGTGGGTCCGAAAAATCGCGCAAGGGCCGTCTCGCGAGGATTTTGCGTGAGGTTTTCGAAAAAGATTTCAGGGATGATCCGGCCGTGCTGACGCTGCGACCCACCCCCGACAACCCGGTGCCGCCGGGTGCCCGCCTCATCCCCGTCGAGACCGCGGACGGGGTGACCCTGCGGGCCGCGACCTGGCAGCCGACGACGCGTGGCGTGAAGGGCACGGTCTGCCTGCTACAGGGCCGGGCCGAGTTCATCGAGAAGTATTTCGAGACGATCTCGGACCTGCGCGCCCGCGGCTTCTGCGTCGTCGCCTTCGATTGGCGTGGCCAGGGCGAGTCCGGGCGGCAGGTGCGCGACGCCCATAAGGGCCATGTCCGCCATTTCGACGATTACCGGCTGGATTTGACGGCGATCGCCGAGACCGTGCTGGTCCCGCACATGCCCGAGCCGTATTTCGGCCTCGCCCATTCCATGGGCGGAGCGGTGGCGCTGACCGGCGCGGCGGAGGGCTGGCTGCCATTCCGCCGCCTCGTCACGGTCGCGCCGATGCTGGCGATCCGCATGGTGCGCTGGCCGGCGGGCGCCGCGCTGCTGTCGCGCAGCCTGCGCCGGCTGGGACTGGGGCGCTGCTACATCCCCTTCGGCAGCGCGGTCTCGATCGCCACGAAGCCCTTCGCCGGCAACCGCCTCTCGACCGATCCGGTCCGCTACGCCCGCAACGCGGCGGCCGCCCGCGAGGTCGGGGCCGGGGCGGTGGGCGACCCGACCATCGCCTGGCTCGCCTCCGCCTTCCGGGCGATGCGCCGGCTGGCCGATCCCGCCATGATCCGGCGGATCCGCACGCCCTGCCTGATCGTCGGGGCCGGTGCGGACCCGGTGTGCAGCACGCCGGCCACCGAGCGCTTCGCCGCCCGGCTCAAGACCGGGCACCTGATCGTCCTGCCCGGTGCCCGCCACGAGATTCTGACGGAGTGCGACGCGATCCGCGCCGATTTCTGGGCCGCCTTCGACGCCTTCATTCCCGGCAACGGCCATCAGGCCGCCGACGAGACGGTTCACGCCCTCACGGGTTGAGGCGCTTCAGCGCGGCTTCGTGCAGGCGCCGGTCCCCCGCCGCGACGATCCGGCCGCCTCCGGTGGCGGGGCCGCCATCCCAGGCGGTGACCACGCCGCCGGCGCCTTCGACGATGGGGATCAGCGCGACGATGTCGTAGGGCTTGAGGCCGGCCTCGACCACGAGGTCGATCTGGCCCGCCGCCAGCATGCAATAGGCGTAGCAATCGGCGCCGTAGCGCGACATCTTCACATCGTTCTCGACCGCCCGGAAGCGCTCGGCCTCCTCCCCTTCCGCGAACAGGCGCGGATCGGTGGTGGCGAGGATGGCGTCCTTCAGGCTGTCGCAGCGGCGGCTATGCAGGCGGCGCTCGCCCTTGGCGTTGCGGATGCTCGCCGTCTTGCCGTCGCCGAGGAAGCGTTCCCCGAGATAGGGCTGGTGCATCAGACCGCGCACCGCCACGCCGTTATGGGTCAGCCCGATCAGGGTGCCCCAGGTCGGCAGGCCGCTGATGAAGGCGCGGGTGCCGTCGATGGGATCGAGCACCCAGACGCATTCCGCATCGGCCCGTTCCGATCCGAACTCCTCGCCCAGGATGCCGTGGCTCGGCAGCTGGTCCTTGATCATCCGCCGCATCACCGCCTCGGCGGCGCGGTCGGCCTCGGTGACGGGGTCGAACGCACGGCCGGTGCCGTGGGATTTGTCGTCCAAGCCGAAATGCGCCCGGAAGAAGGGCAGGATCGCCGCTCCGGACTGGGTGGCGAGGTCTTCCATGAACCGGGCGAGATCGACGACGCTCATCGAGGGGCAGCCTCCCGTTGACCCCTCGAACGAAGCCGCCGCGCGGCCCCGGCGTCAAGCCTGGCCACCGGCTTTGTTACCGGCTTGTGCTCAAGCGGGCTCGGGCAAAGCCTGACGCGGCGGCGTGGCCGTGTCCTGGCGCGTCCGCTCCTCGGGGCCGCCGAGGCGGGCCATGGTGAGGATCGTCTCGATCAGGTCGCGCAGGGAGGTGACGTGGTCGTCCGCTCCGAGCTTGGCGCGCAGCGCCTCGTCGGAGAGCACCGGATCGTCGAGGCGCCACAGGCCGGCGACGATGGGCGCGGCGTCGAGTTTCTGGCGCAGGCGCGAGACGAGGCGGCGCAGATGGGTGGGCTCGCCGGCCAGGGCCAGGGAGATCACGCAGACGGCCTGGGCCGGGCCGGGATTCCAGTCGCCGATCCGGGCACGGGCCACCTCGGCGAAGGGCACCTGCCGCGTACCGAAACCGCGCTTGCGCAGCAGCTGGTCGGCGATGGCCGTCGCGGCCCCGTCGAGGAAGCCTCGGCCGGAGACGAGGATCACCGCTCCGTCCTGGCGCCATGCCTCGGGCAGGTCGTCGGGGTCGGGATCGGGGATCGGCTCGTTCTTGCACGCGCTCTCTTCTTCCGATCCCTCCGCGGCCGTCCGGACGGATTTGACGGACGGCTCGGGCAAGCCGTCCTCGCGATCCTCCAGATCCTCCACCAGGGCGGTGATCGAGGCGCGGATCTCGTCCTTCTGGCTGGGGGTCAGCACGCCGCGGGCGGCGTCGCGGGCGGCGAGTTCGAGGCCCTTCAGCACCACATCGTCGTAATAGGCCGAGAGCGAGCATTCCCGCAGAATCAGGTCGGCATGTTCCTGCGCCTCGTCGGGATCGTCGGCGAGCATGCGCTGGTAGAAATTCTCCACCGGAGTGAGAGCCGGGCGGTTGCTGAACAGCACATCGAGAAATTCGAGCCGGTCGACATGGCGGCCGAGCACCACGAGGCAGACCGTGAGCGGGGTCGAGAGCAGCAGCCCGACCGGTCCCCACAGCCAGGTCCAGAACAGGGCCGAGACCAGCACCGAGAAGGGCGAGAGGCCGGTGGAATGGCCGTAGACCAGCGGTTCGATGATCTGGCCGACGATGGGCTCAACCAGGGCGAACAGCAGGAAGGTCGCCACCACCATGCTCCAGCCCGGATCGACCGCCGCCGCCAGGGCGATGGGCAGCACCGCCGAGAGGAAGGCGCCGATATAGGGGATGAAGCGCATCAGCAGGGCGAAGATGCCCCACAGGACCGGGCTCGGCACGCCGATGATCCAGAGCCCGACGCCGATGACGATGCCGAAGGCCGAGTTGAGGGCGAGCTGGCCGAGGAAGTAGCGGGACAGGCGCCCCGCCGCGTCGTCCATCGCCACGGTGGTGCGATGGAGGTCGCTGGAGCCGGCCAGCCGGATCAGGCGGTCGCGCAGATCCTCCCGCTGCATCAGGATGAACAGCAGCACCACCAGCACGATGCCGGCTGTGGCGAGCGGCTGAGCCACGGGGGACAGCACCGCCGTGGCGAGTTCGAGCGGGCTCGGGCGCCGCTCCTCCACCTGCACCAGGATCGGCTTGGACGGCTCGGGTTCGGTCTTGCGAGCGCTGTCGCGGGCGGCCTGCTCGCGCTTGGCCCGTTCGGCGTTCTCCTTCTCCTCGGTGCCGGATTGGTGGATCGCCCGGTTGATGTTGGCGATGTAGTCCATGGTCTGGCCGAGGGTGCCGGTGCGCAGGCCCTCGATCTTGCGCTCGATGGTGCGCTGGTAGCGCGGCACGTCCTGGGCCAGTTCGGCGACCTGCACGCCGATCACGGTGGACAGGGCGGCGATGATGCCGGCGGCGAACAGCACCGAGACCATCACGGCGAAGATCCGCCCCAGCCGGAGCCGCCTGAGGAAGTTCACCAGCGGGCCGAGCACGAAGGACAGCAGCACCGCGATGGCGATGGGGATGAGCACCTCGCGGCCGAGATAGAGGCCCGCGACGATGATCGCGAACACGATCAGGGAGGAGGCGAGCGGGCCGCGCGGCGTCTCGGCGGCGGCGACACGCGTCGGGCGCGGCGGCACCATGAGCCCTTCACCGGGTGACATGTGCTTCATCTCGGGCCGGGCTTCCCTTTACGCCACGCTGCGGGCCGGCGCCCGGAGGCACCGACGCTCAAGAAACCGTGAGCGGGCCGGATTCGATCCCTCGACCTTCGCTGTATCGGCTTGGTTCTATTGCTCCGGATCGGCATCTTGCCCGGCGAAGGGGCGCAGCGAGAGGCCGGCCCGCTCCAGTCGCGACCGCACCGCCCGGGCCATGACGAGGGCCGCCGGGTTGTCGCCGTGGACGCAGACCGTCTCGATCGCCACCGGAAGGCGGCGTCCGCTTCCCGTGAACACCGCCCCCTCCCCGACCATGCGGGCGACGCGCTCGGCGGCCTCGTCCGCGTCGTGGATCACGGCGCCGGGGCTCGACCGGGGCGCCAGGGTGCCGTCCTCGGCATAGGCGCGGTCGGCATAGATCTCCCGCACGAGGGCGAGGCCGGCACGTTCACCGGCGCGTTCGGCGGCGAGCCCCGGCATCACCACCAGGACCAGCCGGCGGTCGACGCCGGCCACGGCCCGCGCCAGGGCCGCGGCGACGGCGTCGTCCTCGTTCGAGAGGTTGGCCAGCGCGCCGTGGGCCTTGACGTGGGTGACCCGCGCCCCCGCCAGGGCGGCGCAGGCCTGGAGGGCGCCGATCTGGTAGGCGATGTCGCGCTCGAGCCGCCGGGGACCCTCCTGGATCCGGTTTCGGCCGAAGCCGCGCAGGTCGTGGAAGCCGGGATGGGCGCCGATGGCCACCCCCTGCGCCAGCGCGGCGGCGGCGGTCTCGACCATGATGTCGGGATCGCCCGCATGGAAGCCGCAGGCGACATTGGCCGAGGTGACGATGTCGAGGAGCGCGGCATCGTCGCCCATGCGCCAGGGCCCGAAGCCCTCGCCGAGATCGGCGTTGAGATCGATGCGGCGCGCGCTCATCCCACGGCCCTCACACCGCCACCGGCAGGGCGGTCTGCTCGCCGATGCCGAACACCCGCTTGTAACGCTCCACCTCCGTCGCCGGCCCCTGCGCCTTGCTCGGATTGTCGGAGATCTTCACCGTCGGGCGCCCCGCCGCCTCGGTGACCTTGCAGACGACCGAGATCGGGTCGAGCCGCCCCTCCGGAACCAAGCCGCGAAAATCGTTGGTCAGCCGGGTGCCCCAGCCATAGCCGATCCGCATGCGGCCGTGGAAATGAGCGTGGATGCGCTCGATGTCGTCGATGTCGAGCCCGTCGGAGAAGATCGCTAGTTTTTCGCGCGGGTCGCAGCCCCGGGATTGCCAGAAGGCGAGCGCCTCCTCGCCACCCTCGATTGGCTCCTTCGAATCGATCCGGATGCCGGTCCAGGCGGCCAGCCAGTCCGGGGCCTGGGCGAGGAATCCGGTGGTGCCATAGGTGTCGGGCAGGGCCACCAGCAGGTTGCCGGCATAGTCCTTCTGCCAGTCGGCGAGCACCGCGTAAGGCGCTCGGGCGAGAGCCTCGTCGTCGTCCCCGGCCAGGGCGGCGTAGACCATCGGCAATTCGTGGGCGTTGGTGCCCACCGCCTCGACCTCCCGGCGCTGGGCGATCAGGCAGTTCGACGTGCCGAGGAAGGCCTTCTCGCCCAGGCCCTCCACCATGGCCTGCACGCACCAATCCTGCCACAGGAAGCCGTGGCGCCGCCGGGTGCCGAAATCGGCGATGGAGAGGTCGGGCAGGCGTTTCAGCCGCTCGATCTTCTCCCACACCCGCGTCATCGCCCGGGCGTAGAGCACCTGCAGCTCGAACTTGCCGAGATCGCGCAGGACGGCGCGGGAGCGCAGCTCGTTGAGGATCGCCAGGGCCGGCACCTCCCACATCGTGGTCTCGACCCAGGGGCCATGGAAGGTGAGCGCCACTTGGCCCTCGCGGACCTCCAACTCGTAATCCGGCAGCCGGAACTCCTCGAACCAGGCCATGAACTCCGAGGAGAGGATCTGGCGCTTGCCGTAGAAGGTATTGCCCCGGAGCCAGGTGGATTCGCCCCGGCTCAGGCGGATGGTGCGGGCATGGTCGAGCTGTTCCCGTAACTCCCCGAGATCGATCTCGTCGGCGACCCGCACGCTCTTGGTGCGGTTCTGGATCGCGAAGGTGACGTCCACGTCGCGATGACGGCGGAAAATCATCTGCGCCATCAGCAGCTTGTAGAAATCCGTATCGAGCAGCGAGCGCACGATCGGGTCGATGCGGAAATTGTGGTCGTAGACCCGCTTCGCGAGGTCGATCATGGGCCGTCCGTGTTTGGGAGAATGCCCGAGCTTGGGACGGATCGCGGCGGCGATCAACGCCGGCCGGCCGGTTCCCGCCACAAGACAACGCTCCCGTCACCGGGTGACGGGAGCGTTGCTGAAGGGGTTCGAAAGACGAGTGGGCCGAGCCCGAAGGAATCAGGCCAGATTGACCTTCTTGGTCTCGGTCTTCGGGCTCTCGCCGGTCAGCGAAGCCTTCACGTAGCCGTAGAGGTGAACCATCGTGCTCGACGGGCTGTCCCAGTACTCGCCCTGCTGGGGATGGATGCGGATCAGGCCGACCTCAGGATCGTTCTTGCCGTTGGGGAACCAGGTCTTGAGGCTCTCCTTCCACTTCTCGTCGATGAGCGCCTGATCACGGATCACCTCGGCCTTGCCCGCGATCGAGACGTAGGTCTGGCTCGACGGGTCCGAATAAGCGAGGTTGACTTGGTTGTCGCGGCCGATCTCGGCGGTCTTCGGGCTGTGCAGCTTGGTGAAGAACCAGATGTCGCCGTTCTCGTCGATCTCGTTGTTCCACATCGGGCGGCTGTTGAGCGTGCCGTCCTGATCGGCGGTGGTCAGCATCGCGACCTTGACGTCCTTGGTTAGCTCGAAGAGCTTCTTCGCGCCCTCGTGGTCGCGATGGTTGCCCTGGTGCATGGAATTCTCCGACGTATCGACAATGGCGTAGCCGGGACCGTTCGGTCAGCGTCCCGGCGATTGCCTCGACAACGAGCGAAGCCGATCTTGGTTCAGGGCCGCGTTCCGAAGCGGTGGGGACAGCGGCGCGACAGGGGCTAGGATGGGTCACAGGGTTGCGTGGATCGCGGTACTGCTCTTCGCCGGGCTCAGCCCCGTGACGGCGGAGGTGCGCTACGGCCCCGGTGTCCGCATCGGCGGCCACGATTTCTCCAATCGGCGCTACGGCAGCGTCCATATCGAGCGGGTGAAGAGGCTGCGCGGTCCCCTCGGCTGCCGACATCTTCGGCGCGGTGTCTACCGGCGCGGCGACGGCACGACCGTGCGCGGGCCGATGGAGGAATGCCACCTGATCGCCGTTCCGCCCGGAATGCGGCGCTGAGTGGATCGACAGCCCCGGGCTGGTGTTTCCCGTAGAGGCGGTTAGATGGACAAAAGCGGACCTGTCCCGCCCCGGCGCCTGATGGAGCTCAAGTTTTGGCGATCACCCGCGACGACGTGCTGAAGGCGCTGTCGAGCGTCACGGTGGACCGTGGCGGCACCCCCCTGCCCGGCTCCGGGCGGCTATCTCAGGTCGTGATCGATTCGGGCAACCGGGTGATGTTCTCGATCCTGATCGATCCGAGCGAGGCCGAGCTTTTCGAGCCGGTCCGCCGCGAGGCAGAGGGACGGGTGCTCGCCCTGCCCGGCGTGTCGAGCGTGCTGGTCAGTCTTACCTCGGAGCGGGCGCAGGGCGCGCCGAATCCCAGCGCCGCGCCGCGCTCACCGGGTGGCGCTCCCGCCGGTGCTCCTCCGCCGCGCCAGGGCAATGCCCTGCCGGGTGTGCGCCACATCGTGGCCGTGGCCTCGGGCAAGGGCGGCGTCGGCAAGTCCACCACCGCCTGCAACCTCGCCCTCGGCCTGAGCGCGCAGGGCCTGCGGGTCGGCCTGCTCGATGCCGATATCTACGGCCCCTCGGTGCCCAAGCTCCTGGGCCTCTCCGGCAAGCCGCGGGTGATCGAGGGCAAGGTGCTGGAGCCGATGCAGGCCTACGGGCTGAAGGCGATGTCGATCGGTTTCCTGATCGAGCCGGAATCGGCGATGATCTGGCGCGGGCCGATGGTGCAGTCGGCGATCACCCAGATGCTGCGCGACGTGGCCTGGGGCGAACTCGACGTGCTTGTGGTCGACATGCCCCCCGGCACCGGCGACGCCCAGCTCACCATGGCCCAGGCCACCCCGCTCTCGGGCGCGGTGATCGTCTCGACGCCGCAGGATCTGGCCCTGATCGACGCAAGGCGCGGCGTGACCATGTTCCGCAAGGTCTCGGTGCCGATCCTCGGTGTGATCGAGAACATGGCGACCTTCATCTGCCCGAATTGCGGCCACGCTTCCGCGATCTTCGGCCATGGCGGCGCCCGCCACGAGGCCGAGCGGCTGGAGGTGCCCTTCCTCGGCGAGATCCCGCTGACCATGGCGATCCGCGAGACCTCGGATGCCGGCCGCCCGGTGGTGGCGACCGATCCGGACGGACCGCAGGCCAAGGTCTATCGCGAGATCGCGCAGAAACTCTGGGGCAATCTCACCGGCGCGTCCGCCGGCCGGGCGGCGCCCCGGATCGTCATCGAGTGACGATTGCCCCGGTCCTCGGGCTGATCCTGGCCGGAGGGCTATCGCGGCGGATGGGCGGGGGCGACAAGCCCCTGCGCGTCCTCGCTGGCCGCACCCTGCTCGAACACGTTGCCGAACGGTTCGGGCCGCAATGCCCGGCCGGGTTGGCGCTCAGCGCCAACGGCGATCCCGAGCGTTTCCGTGACGTCTTTTCCGGCCCCGTCCTGCCCGATACCGTTCCCGACCATCCGGGGCCGCTCGCCGGCATCCTGGCCGGGCTCGAAGCGGCCTCCGCCCGGCCGGGCGTGACCCATCTCGTCAGCGTGCCGGGCGATGCGCCGTTCCTGCCGCATGACTACGTGGCGCGGCTCGTCTCCGCCGCCGCGACGGAGGGCAGGCCGATCGCGCTCGCGGCGTCCGCCGAGCGGCGCCACTTCACCAGCGCGCTCTGGCCGGTCGGCCTTCGCGACGATCTGCGTGACTGGCTGGCGCGGGGCGAGCGGCGCGTCGGTGGCTTCATCGAACGGCACGGGGCGGCCGTTGCCTCCTGGCCGGTCGAGCCCCTCGATCCCTTCCTCAACCTCAACGCGCCGGAGGATCTGGCCGCCGCCGAGGCGCTGCTGGCACGGGCCTCATGAGGCGTCGGTAAAGCGGCGCGCACCGGGCTTCGGATGTTGTGCTGAGGCCCCATCATTCATATTTAAGTAACTGAAACGACGGCCTTTGGTCGGCCACGGCCTGTCCCATCCTCACCCCTCATCCTGAGGTGCCGGAGCGTCAGCGGAGGCCTCGAAGGATCCTCCAGGGATCGCGCGCGACCTGGAGGATCCTTCGAGGCCCGCGTTCCGCGGGCGCCTCAGGATGAGGACGCGGGTGGGATCGGGGACGATCGGGATCGCTGAGATCCCTTCGGAACGAACAGACAATCGAGAGAGCGACGTTGGCAGACGATAAGGACGCACCCGGCGCCGGCACGCCCCCGCCCGCCACGGACATCAAGCCCGTCTCCATCACCGACGAGATGCGCCGGTCCTACCTCGATTACGCGATGAGCGTGATCGTCAGCCGCGCGCTGCCCGATGCGCGCGACGGCCTGAAGCCGGTGCATCGGCGCATCCTCTACTCGGCCTTCGAATCCGGCCACCTGCCGGAGCGCAAATACGTCAAATCGGCCCGCATCGTCGGTGACGTGATCGGTCTCTACCACCCGCACGGCGACCAATCGATCTACGACGCCTTGGTGCGGATGGCGCAGGATTTCTCCATGCGCCTGATGCTCATCGATGGGCAGGGCAATTTCGGCTCGGTCGACGGCGATCCGCCGGCCGCCATGCGCTACACCGAGTCGCGCCTGGCCAAGCCGGCGGTGGCGCTGCTGACCGACATCGACAAGAACACCGTCGATTTCGGACCCAACTACGACGATTCCCGTGAGGAGCCGAAGGTTCTTCCGGCGCGCTTCCCGAACCTGCTGGTCAACGGGGCCGGCGGTATCGCGGTCGGCATGGCCACCAACATCCCGCCGCACAATCTCGGCGAACTGGTGGATGCCTGCGTTGCCCTGATCGACGATCCGAGCCTGACCATCGAGGCGCTCAACGAGATCGTCCCGGGCCCCGACTTCCCGACCGGCGGTCTGATCCTGGGCCGGGCCGGCACAAGGCAGGCCTATAATACCGGCCGCGGCTCGATCATCATGCGCGCCCGCTCGCATGTGGAGGAACTGCGCAAGGAGCGCGAGGCGCTGATCTTCACCGAGATCCCGTATCAGGTGAACAAGGCGACGCTGATCGAGAAGATCGCCGAGCTGGTGAAGGAGAAGCGGCTCGAAGGCATCTCGGACCTGCGCGACGAATCCGACCGCGACGGCATGCGCATCGTGGTCGAGCTGAAGCGCGACGCCATCGCCGACGTGGTGCTGAACCAGCTCTACCGCTACACCCCGCTCCAGACCTCGTTCGGCGCCAACATGGTGGCGCTCAACGGCGGCCGCCCCGAGCTGATGAACCTGAAGGACCTGCTCCAGGCCTTCAACGATTTCCGCGAGGAGGTCGTCTCCCGGCGCACCAAGTTCCTGCTGAACAAGGCGCGCGAGCGCGCCCACGTGTTGTGCGGCCTCGCCATCGCGGTCGCCAATATCGACGAGGTGATCCGCCTGATCCGCACCTCGCCGGACCCGAACACCGCCCGCGAGGCGCTGATGGCCCGCGACTGGCCGGCGCACGACATCGCCCCGCTGATCGCGCTGGTGGACGATCCGCGCCACCGGGTCGCCGATGACGGCACCTACCGCCTGTCCGAGACCCAGGCCCGCGCCATCCTCGACCTGCGCCTGCAGCGCCTCACCGCCCTCGGCCGCGACGAGATCGGCGACGAGCTGAAGAAGCTCGCCGACGAGATCGCCGATTACCTCGACATCCTGCGCTCGCGGGCCCGCATCCAAGCCATCGTCAAGAGCGAGTTGGCCGAGGTGCGCGAACTCTTCGCCACCCCGCGCAAGACCGAGATCATCGATTCCGATTTCAGCGTCGAGGACGAGGATCTGATCGCCCGCGAGGACATGGTCGTGACCGTGTCCCATGCCGGCTACGTCAAGCGCGTGCCGCTCTCGACCTACCGGGCGCAGAAGCGCGGCGGCAAGGGCCGGGCCGGCATGGCGACCCGCGACGAGGATTTCGTCACCCGCCTGTTCGTGGCCTCGACCCATACGCCGGTGCTGTTCTTCTCCGACCAGGGGCAGGCTTACAAGGAGAAGGTCTGGCGTCTGCCGATCGCCGCGCCGAACGCCCGTGGCAAGGCGCTGGTCAACATCCTGCACCTGCAGAACGAGGGCGAGCGCATCTCGACCATCATGCCGCTGCCCGAGGACGAGGCGTCCTGGGAGACGCTCGACGTGATGTTCGCGACAGCCAGCGGCAATGTCCGCCGCAACAAGCTGTCGGACTTCACCACGGTGAACCGCAACGGCAAGATCGCGATGAAGCTCGATCCGGGCGATCACATCGTCCATGTCGAGATCTGCCGGCCGGAGCAGAACGTGCTGCTGACCACGGCGCTCGGCCAGTGCATCCGTTTCCCCGTCGAGGATGTGCGCGTGTTCAAGGGCCGCGACTCGACCGGCGTGCGCGGCATCTCGCTCGGCGCCGAGGACCGGGTGATCTCGATGGCGATCCTCAACGCCTTCGACGCGACGCCGGAGGAGCGGGCCGGCTATCTGAAGATGCGCCGTGCGGTGATCGGCGACGGCGGCGAGGCCGAAGGGGATGCGGCGGAAGCCGAGGAGGGGGCCGCCGAGGCTGCGATCTCGCAGGAGCGCTACACCGAAATGGGCGCCGCCGAGCAATTCGTGCTGACGCTGTCCGAGCGGGGCTTCGGCAAGCGCTCGTCGTCCTATGAGTACCGGACCTCGGGCCGGGGCGGCAAAGGCATCACCGCGATGCGGGTCAATGCCCGCAACGGTCACCTCGTCGCGTCCTTCCCGGTGGAGGCCTCGGACCAGATCATGCTGGTCACCAATGCCGGCCAGCTCATCCGCGTGCCGGTGGACGATATCCGCATCGTCGGCCGCGCCTCGCAGGGCGTGACGGTGTTCAACACCGACAAGGCCGAGCGCGTCGTCTCGGTGGAGCATATCGAGGGCGAGGAAGAGAACGGCGACGAGGTCGTCTGACGGATGAACTGACCCGGCGCCCCGTCATTCCGGGGCGCCGCAGGCGACCCCGGAATCCACGATTGGCCTCGACGCCATTCCTCAGCCCTGCATCACGGGTGGGTTCCGGGTTCCGCTCCGCGGCCCCGGAATGACGGGGGATGGGGTGATCTGCGCTGTCGATCTCTTGGCACGCAAGCGGGATGGTACGCTCTATCTCGGTGTCACGAGGGATCTGATACGGAATCCGCTTGATCAGAGCGGAAACCGTATCAGCAAGCCCGCGCGGCGTTTGAGCGAAGCCCAAATTCGCCATCCCGACAAATTCGCCATCCCGAAGGGATCAACCGGATTTGGTATGAGCCGGCGCATCTCAGAGCATAAAGCGAAAGCCGTGCCCGGTTTCACGGAGCGCGACGGCGTCGATCGCCTTGTCTGGTACGAGGTCCATGATCGCATCGACGAAGCCATTGCTCGGGAGAAAGCTCTCAAGACATGGCGCCGCGCTTGGTAGATCGCCCTGATGGAAGCGATGAACCCGGATTAGGCTGATCTGTATGATCGGTTGAATGCCTGGCCGGCGAGTCACGTGTCCCTGTTGTTGCAAGTTTTCTTATACAAATTTCGGTCTCCAAAAGAGTTGGATTAAAATCCGTTCGAAAGCGTATTGGTATTAAAGTGTCTATTGATCTAAATGTTGCTATATTATCATAGTCGTCAAGCTGGGCCGTTGGTAGGAAAAGCGTAGATTTCTCACGCTTCGAGGTCGAGCCTTGCGCAACTCTCTGATTCTCGCCGGTCTCGCAGCCGCCCTGCTCTCGGGAACGGCGCTGGCCGCCGACCTGCCGCGCCGGGCCGAGCCGCCGGTCTTCACGCCGATTCCGGTCTTCGCCTGGACCGGCGCCTATCTCGGTATCAATGCAGGCTATGCCTATACCGAGGGCGACACCCTGCGCACGACCGGCATCGGCGCGCTCCAGGCCAACGTCGTCAACGACCTGCGCCGTCCGGCGGTCGGCCTGCCGCAGGATGGCTTCAGCGCCGGCGGTCAGGGTGGCTACAACTTCCAGCTCACGCCGGGCACCGGCTTCGTCATCGGCGTCGAGGCGGACGCTCAGTACATGGACCTGCAGCGCAGCCGCGCCGAGACGATCTTCCGCCCGGCCTTCAACCCGAACGTGCTGACCAACGTCTACCGCGCCGATCTCGACTTCCTCGGCACGGTGCGCGGCCGCATCGGCTACGCCTTCGACCGCGTGCTGGTCTACGGCACCGGCGGCTTCGCCTACGGCACGGTCTCGCAGAGCGTGACCTTCCAGACCGGCGCTCCGGTCACCTATGCCGGCGCCCGTTCCGGCGTCGAGACCGGCTACGCCTATGGTGGCGGCATCGAGTACGCGCTGCCGACCGACTCGTTCCTGAACGTCTTCAACTCGAGCGCCGTGACCCTCAAGGGCGAGTATCTGCGCTACGATCTCGGCAGCCGCACGCTGTTCGTCGGCACCACGGGCGGGCCCGGGGTCGGCTACAACGTCACGTACCGGACGGAGGGCGCCATCGCCCGCGCCGGCCTGAACTTCAAGTTCGGCTCTTACTGAAGGCGCAAGCGCATCGAACCGACCGGGCGTTGCTGTCCGGTCCGCTCTTTCGAGGCACGGCCGAACGGCTGTGAGCGGGCGCCCGCCGTGGCGCCCGTTTCCGTCGGTGGCGGTTCCGTTCGCGGGAAAAATGCTCTAGGGCCGTTCCCGTGACGATCCGCACCGCCCTCTATGCCGGCTCCTTCGATCCGGTGACGAACGGCCACCTCGACGTGGTGCGGCAGGCCTGCCGCCTCGTGCCGCGGCTGGTCCTGGCCATCGGCGTGCATCCGGGCAAAGCCCCGCTGTTCTCGGCCGAGGAGCGCGCCGCCCTGCTGAGCGAGACCTGTGGACCGCTCGCGGCGGCGGAGGGCGCTGCTCTCGATGTCGTCACCTTCGACGACCTCGCCGTTTCGGCCGCCCGGCGCTGCGGCGCCAGCCTGTTCATCCGCGGCCTGCGCGACGGCACCGATCTCGATTACGAGATGCAGCTCGCCGGCATGAACGGCGCGATGGCCCCCGAGGTCCAGACCGTGTTCCTGCCCGCTTCCACCGGCGTGCGGCCGATCACCGCCACCCTCGTCCGCCAGATCGCGGCTATGGGCGGGGATGTCTCGCCCTTCGTGCCGCCGGTCGTCGCGGCGCGTCTCTCGGCCCGCTTCGCAAAACCCTGACCCCATCGACGGAGTCCAACACCGCATGAATCGCCGCCACGCCGTCTTCGGCCTCGCCCTCGGTGCCGCCTTCTCGGCCGCCCTCTCCGTCTCGGCCCCCGCATGGGCCGGCGAGAACACGGTCTATCTCGACACCAAGGACGGACGGGTCACCATCGAGCTGCGCCCGGAGATTGCTCCGAAGCACGTCAAGCAGATCAAGACGCTGGTGTCCCAGGGCTTCTATGACGGCCTGAAATTCCACCGCGTCATCGACGGCTTCATGGTCCAGACCGGCGACCCGAAGGGCAATGGCACCGGCGGCTCCAGCCTGCCCAACATCCCGAAGGAGTTCTCTTCCGCCCCGTTCAAGCGCGGCACGGTCGGCATGGCCCGCTCGGGCGATCCGAACTCGGCCAACTCGCAGTTCTTCATCTGCATCGGCGATGCGGAGTTCCTGAACAACAACTACACCGTGGTCGGCGTCGTCACCTCCGGCATGGATGTGGTCGATAAGATCAAGAAGGGCTCGAAGGCCGATAACGGCGCCGTGCAGAACCCCGACAAGATCGTGAAGATGACGCTGGCCGGAGGTGGCCAATAGCGGCCCCGGGGACCTGGCGCGGCGCGGCCTGCGCCGCCGCGGTCCTGGCCGCCCTGCTCCGGCCGGGCGGGGCGGATGCGTTCGAGGGCATTGAACCCTGGCGGACCCTGCCGCAGACCTTGCGGGGTACGCAGCATGTGCCGCTGCGGGCGAGCGAGGCGGGCCAGCCTCCGGCGGACACGCTGAAGGCCCTCTATCCGGCGCTCGCCGCCTGCTGGAAGGTGCCGGAGGGCCTGGGACGGTTCGAGCGGGCGGAGATCACGGCGCGCCTGTCGCTGCGCCGGGACGGCTCGGTGATCGGCACGCCGCAGATCACCTTCGCCAAGACGCCGGGCGACACGAGGGCCCGCGACATTCTGGTGCGGGCGACGCTCGATGCGATCGCCCGTTGCACACCGGTCAAGGTGACGCCGGCTCTCGGCGGCGCCATTGCGGGGCGCCCCCTGGCGCTGCGCTTCATCTACGACGGACCCAGAGGACAGGGAATTTAACACCATGGCAGAGACGAACGAGACCATCGTCCTGGAGACCACCAAGGGCCGCGTCGTCATCGCGCTGCGCCCCGATCTCGCCCCCAACCACGTGGAGCGGATCAAGACGCTGGCCTCCCAGGGCTTCTATGACGGCGTGCCGTTCCACCGGGTCATCGACGGCTTCATGGCCCAGACCGGCGACCCGACCGGCACCGGCTCCGGCGGCTCGGAGCTGCCCGACCTCAATGCCGAGTTCAACGCCGAGCCGCATGTGCGCGGCACCTGCTCGATGGCGCGCACCAACTTCCCGCACTCGGCCAACTCGCAGTTCTTCATCTGCTTCGCCGATGCCCGCTTCCTCGACCGTCAGTACACGGTGTGGGGCAAGGTGATCGAGGGCATGGACGTGGTCGACACGATCAAGCGCGGTGAGCCCGTGCGCGATCCGGATCGGATCGTGAAGGCGACCGTCGCGGCGGCGTGATGCAAGTTTCCCCTCCCCCTCGCGGGGAGGGGTTCAGGGTGGGGCCGTCCCGGACGGCGCTGTGCGGTGCCTCCTGCACCAAGCTCCGCCTCCTCCCCGTGAGGGGCAGGAGAGGAGCGACGGGTCACCCCTCCGCCGGCGGCTCCCGCAGCCCGGCGGCTTCCTCCAGCCACATCAGAATTTCCGGGGCCCGCCAGGGCTTGGGCATGAAGGTCGCGGTGACGCGCAGGTCGCTCGGCTGGTCGCCCGCATCGCCCGAGGTCAGCAGCAGGCGGATGCGCGGCCAGGTCACGCCGATGATGCGCGCCAGTTCGAATCCGCCGATCGTGCCGGGGGTGCGCACGTCGGAGAACACCACGTCGATCCCGTCGCCGCGCTCGCGCAGGATGTCGAGGGCGCGTTCCGCCGTTTCGGCCTCGACGACTTCGAAGCCCTTCTCCTCCAAGAGCTCGGCCGCGAGGTAGCGCTCGTCGGGCTCGTCCTCGACCACGAGGATGACGGGCCGGCGGCCCAGCTGGCGCCCAATGGGTCGTGCGTCGCTCATGACCCGTCACTCATGACCCGCCACCTATGGCCTTGGCACATTTCTGAGCCTGTCGGCAGGACATAGTCCTCGGGTCCCGCGCGACATCCTCCGGCAAAGTCCCCGGCAGGGGATACGATAGAACGGTGGTGACAAACGTCTGTCATTCAACGGCAACAGCCGCCGGATTTGTCGCCTCTTTCGGGCAGGTCATGTCATTTTATCGGGCTGGGCAAGGTGAGCCTGCGAGCGGTGCAGAGCTCTTGGCCGGCATTTGCCACCGACTCGGCGGTCAAGGGCCGCTTTGGAATAAAATCCGCATTTTCAACAGGGATGGCAACGCTCAAGACGGTTGACGGGTTACGGCTCAGGTGTGTTCTCTGTTTGTTCTGAAGGCGCCTCCCGAAACCCGTCCGCAAAGCCGGCTCCATGCCCCCTCCCCGCTCCTCCGACACGCCGATCCTGGCCGAGCTCCGCCGGCTGACGGGTTCTGCCGGGCGGGAGGCCGTGTCTGACATCTACCCCACCCTGCCCTTCGGCATCTCTGGGCTCGATGCGGCGCTACCCGGAGGCGGCCTCGGGCGCGGGACACTGCACCAGATCCATGAAGGCGGACCGCGCGGACGCTACGCCGCCACCGCCGTGCTGTTTGCCGGGGGCATTCTCGCCCGGCTCGACGGGCCGGTTCTGTGGTGCCTGCACAGCCGCGACCTGTTCGCACCGGCCCTGGCTCGGGTCGGACTCCACCCGGACCGGGTCGTCTATTGCGAGACCTGGCGCGACGCGGAGGTGCTGCCGGCCATGGAGGAGGGCCTGCGCCACCGCGGACTCGCCGGGGTCGTCGGCGAGCTGACCCGGATAGGGCTCACCCCCTCGCGCCGTCTCCAGCTCGCGGCGGAGGGCTCGGGCGTCACCGCTCTGGTGGTGCACCGCCTCTGCGCCGGCGAGGCTGCCGAGCCGGAGCCCACCGCCGCCCGCACCCGCTGGCGGGTCTCACCCGCCCCTTCGGAGGGGCCGGATCGTCGCCTGAGCCGTCCGCGCTGGCGGCTCGATCTGCAGCGCTGCCGTGGCGGAGCGCCGGGCTCCTGGATCGTGGAGGCCTGCGATGCGCAGGGTCGTCTCGCTGTACCTGCCATCCTGGCCGACCGACCGGCTGCGCCGATCCGGCGCCGCGCCGCCGCCGGATGAGCCGCTCGTGACCGTGGAGCAGGACGGATCCCGCCGCGTCCTCGCCGGGGTGGACGCGGCCGCCCGCCGCCTCGGCCTGCGGCCGGGCATGAGCGCGGCCCATGCCCAGGTGCTGATTCCCGGCCTGCACCTCGCCCCCGCCGACGCGGCGGCCGATAGGGCGGCGCTGGTCCGCCTCGGCCTGTGGTGCCAGCGCTACGCCCCCCTGGTGGCGCTCGATCCGCCGGACGGGCTCCTGATCGACGTCACCGGAGCGGTCCATCTCCTCGGCGGCGAGGCGCCCCTGCTCGACGACCTCGCACATCGGCTCGTCCGGGTGGGGATCTCGGCACGGCTGGCGCTGGCCGACACGGTGGGCTGTGCCCGCGCGGTGGCCCGCTTCGGCGAGGGCGGGATCGTCCCGCCCGGCCGGACGGCGCAGGCCCTGGCGGATCTTCCGGTCGCGGCGCTCGGCCTCGGCTGCGAGGCGGTGCCCGCCCTGCAGGATGTCGGCATCGGCCGCGTCGGTCAGCTCATGGACAAGCCGCGGGCGGCCCTGCGCCTGCGCTTCGGCGCGGAAGTGCTGTTCCGGCTCGACCGGGCGCTCGGGCATGAGCCGGAGCCGCTGGCGGCCCTCGCCGCCCCGGAAGTCCCGCAGGTGGCCCTGCGCTTCGCCGAGCCGGTCGGCGCCCGGGAGACCCTGGAGCGGGTCGTCGCCGACCTCTGCGCCCGTCTGGTGCCGGAATTGGAGCGGCGCGGGCTCGAGGCCCGCCGCCTCGACCTCGTCTTCGTGCGCGTCGACCGCCTCGATCAGGCGATCCGCATCGGCACGGCCAAGCCGAGCCGCGACGGTGCCCATCTCGCCCGGCTGCTCACCGAGCGCCTCAGCCTGATCGATCCCGGATTCGGCATCGAGGAGGCGCTGCTCTGCGCGGCCAAGGTCGAGCCCCTGGCCGAGCGCCAGGGCTCCCATCTCGCGGAGCGCCCGCAGGCGCTGGATCTCGCCGCCCTGGTCGATACCCTGGTGGTGCGCCTCGGCGCGGCCCGCGTCTACCGGCTGGCGCCGGTGGAGAGCGATCTGCCCGAGCGGGTGATGCGCCGGGTTCCGGCCCTGGCCGATCCCCTCGGCGTGGTCTGGCCCGCCGACCTGCCCCGCCCGGTGCGGCTGCTGGCGCCGCCGGAGCCGGTCACCGCCGTGGCCGAGATCCCCGACGCGCCGCCGCTGTTCTTCGTCTGGCGCGACATTCGCCACCGGATCGTGCGGGCCGACGGGCCGGAGCGCATCCTCGGCGAATGGTGGGTGGCCGATGCGGAGGCGGAACTCACCCGCGACTATTACCGGGTCGAGACGGAAGCGGGCGAGCGCTTCTGGCTGTTCCGCGACGGGCCGATGGAGAGGAACGGCCGCTGGTGGCTGCACGGGCTCGGCGAGGCGTGACGATCCCCGAGCTTCAGGTCACGACCCATTTCTCCTTCCTGCGCGGCGCGTCGAGCCCGGAGGAGCTGTTCTCGGCCGCGAGCCTGCTCGGCATCCCGGCGCTCGGCGTCACCGATCACGGCTCGCTCGCGGGGATGGTGCGGGCGCATCAGGCGGCGAAGGTGACGGGCGTGCGCCTCGTCGTCGGCTGCCGCCTCGACCTCGACGATTTTTTGCCGGTGCTGGTCTACCCGACCGACCGGCCGGCCTATGGCCGGCTCTGCCGGCTGCTCAGCCTCGGCAAGGCGCGCGGCGGCAAGGGCCGCTGCCGTCTGGCATGGCGCGATCTCGAGGAGTGGCAGGAGGGGCTTTTCGCGATTCTCCTCTCCGAACGGCCGGGGCCGGCACTGCCGAGCGACCTCGCCCGCCTCAAACAAACCTTCGGCGCCCGCGCCTCCTGCGCCCTGACCCGCCGCTTCCGCCCCGACGACGCGGCCCGGCTCGATGCGTTGGCGGAAGCCGCGCGCGCGGCACGGGTGCCCACCGTCGCCACCGGCGATATCCTCTACCATGTCGCGGCGCGGCGCCGGCTGCAGGACGTGGTGACCTGTATCCGGCTCGGGCTCACCATCGACCGGGCCGGCTTCGCCAAGGAACGCCACGCCGACCGCTTCCTCAAGCCCCCGGACGAGACCGCCCGCCTGTTCGCCCGCTTCCCCGCGGCGCTGGCGCGGGCGGGCGAGATCGCCGCTGCCTGCACCTTCTCCCTCGACGACCTGACCTACAGCTATCCCACGGAAGCCGGCGAGGATGGGCTCTCGCCGCAGGAGCGCCTGGAGATCCTGACCTGGGCCGGAGCGGACCGGCGCTATCCCGACGGCGTGCCGGAGGCGGTAGCCCGCCAGCTGCGCCACGAACTCGATCTGATCGGGCGCCTCGCCTACGCGTCGTATTTCCTCACGGTCGAATCGATCGTCCGCTTCGCCACCGAGCAGAAGATCCTGTGTCAGGGGCGCGGCTCGGCGGCCAATTCGGCGGTCTGCTTCTGCCTCTGGATCACCTCCATCGATCCGGTGCGGCAAAACTTGCTGTTCGAGCGCTTCGTCTCGGAGGCGCGGCGCGAGCCGCCCGACATCGATGTCGATTTCGAGCACGAGCGCCGCGAGGAGGTGATCCAGTGGATCTTCCAGACCTATGGCCGCCACCGCTCGGCGCTCACCGCCATCGTCAGCCGCTTCCGCTCGCGCGGGGCGCTGCGGGAGGTCGGCAAGGTGATGGGCCTGCCCGAGGACGTGACCGGCGCCCTCAACCGTATGACCTGGAGTTGGAGCAGCGAGGGGGTCGGCGAGCGGGAACTGCGCGAACTCAACCTCAACCCGGAGGACCGGCGCCTGCGCCTGACCCTGGAGATCGCCCGCGAATTGATCGGCACGCCGCGCCATCTCTCGCAGCATCCCGGCGGCTTCGTGCTGACGCTGGACCGGCTCGACGAGCTGGTGCCGGTCGAGCCGGCGGCGATGGCCGACCGTCAGGTGATCGAGTGGGACAAGGACGACATCGACGCCCTGAAATTCATGAAGGTCGACGTGCTCGGGCTCGGCATGCTCGGCTGCCTGCGCCGTGCCTTCGATCTTTTGTGGGAGATCAAGAACCTGCCATTCGACCTCGCCTCGATCCCTGCGGAGGATGACGCGACCTTCGCGATGATCCGCCGGGCCGACACCCTCGGCGTGTTCCAGATCGAGAGCCGCGCGCAGATGGCGATGCTGCCGCGCATGGCCCCGAAGGAATTCTACGACCTCGTGATCGAGGTGGCGATCGTGCGCCCCGGCCCGATCCAGGGCGACATGGTCCACCCCTATCTCCGCCGTCGCCAGCGCCTCGAAGAGGTGACCTACCCGACGCCCGAGCTGAAGGCGGTTCTGGAAAAGACCCTCGGCGTGCCGCTGTTCCAGGAGCAGGCGATGCAGGTGGCGATGGTCGGCGCCGGCTTCACCGCTACGGAGGCCGACGAGCTGCGCCGCTCCATGGCGACCTTCAAGTTCACCGGCGGCGTCCACCGGTTTCAGACCCGGCTCGTGGAGGGCATGATCGCCAACGGCTATGCCCGGGATTTCGCCGAGCGCACCTTCAAGCAGCTCGAAGGCTTCGGCTCCTACGGCTTCCCCGAGAGCCACGCCGCTTCCTTCGCCCTGCTGGCCTACGCTTCCTCGTGGATGAAGTGTCATCATCCGGATGTGTTCTGCGCCGCGCTCCTCAACGCGCAGCCCATGGGCTTCTACGCCCCCGCCCAGATCGTCCGCGATGCCCGCGCCCACGGCGTCGAGATCCGCCCGCCCGACGTCAATTCTTCCGAGTGGGATTGCACCCTGGAATCCCTCGGCGGTGGCCGGAAGCTGTTCGCCGTGCGACTCGGGCTTCGCCTCGCGAGCGGTCTGGCTGCGCGGGATGGGGACCGCCTCGTGAAGGCGCGCGGCGAGCGGGCTTTCGCCTCCTTGCCCGAACTGTCGCAGCGGACCGGGCTTCCGGCCACCGCCCTCACCTGCCTCGTGCGGGCCGATGCGTTCCGTTCCCTCGGGCTGAACCGGCGGGAGGCCGCCTGGGCGGTCAAGGCCCTGCGGCCCGATCCCTTCCCCCTCTTCGCCGTGCTGTCGGAGCCGGCCGAGACGGCCGAGCCCGAGATCACCCTGCCGGCGATGAGCGCGGGGGGCGAGGTGGTGGCCGATTACTGCGCCAAGGGCCTCTCCCTGCGCGCCCACCCCCTCGCCTTCCTGCGCGCGACGCTCCAGGCCTTGGGCGCCCGGCCCTGCACGGCTCTGGAGCGGGCGCGGAACGGGGCGGAGATCGTGGTGGCCGGGATCGTGCTGATGCGCCAGCGGCCGGGCTCGGCCAAGGGCACGATGTTCATGACCCTGGAGGACGAGACCGGTATCGCCAACCTGATCGTCCGGCCCGAACTGTTCGAGCGGCAGCGCCGCGTTGTGCTCGGCGCCCGGCTGATGGCCTGTCGCGGCCGGGTGCAGCGGGTGGGCGAGGTGGTCCACCTCGTCGCGGCGGAACTCCATGACCGTTCCGGCCTGCTGCGGCGGATCGGCGAGGACGAGGCCATCGTCCTGCGCAGCGGGCGCGGCGACGAGACCGGCCAGGGCGCCCGGCCCGATCCGCGCGGGTCGGCGCTGCCGGTGCGGGCACGGAACTTCCGGTAGGAGAGATCGTCAGAACAGGGAGGCCCTGAGCCGGGTTAGACCGGGTGAAAGGGAAGCATCCATGATCCTGCGGACGGGCGCGGTCTGGCTCGGGCTCCTCGCCCTCTACCTGCTGCTGGCGGGACAGGTCGGCTGGCACGAGGTGGCGACGGGGGCGGTGGTCACTGGCCTGATGACGGCCTGGACCGTTCGGATCCGGATGCTCGCTGCGCGGCATTTCGCCTATCCGCCCGGAACGATGCGCCGGGGCGGAGCGGCCCTGGCCGGCCTGGTGCCGGCGACGGCGCGGACCGGACGCCTGTTGCTGCGCGCGGGATTTGCCGGAGGGCATCCGGGTCACGCTCATCGCCGCGCCTTCCTGCGCGGCCGGGAGGACCACCCGGCCGAGGCGGGACGCCGGGCCTGCGCCGTGCTCCTCGCCTCGCTCTCGCCCGACAGCTTCGTGCTGCGCGCAGATCCCGGCCGCGACGAGGCGCTGATCCACGCCCTCGGCCGGACCGGCCCCGGATCCGATCCGCGGTGGCTGGCATGACCGTGCTCTGGCTCGCGGCGGCCCTGGCCCTGCTTCCGCCCTTCTGCCTCGCCGTGCTTGCCTGCGGGCGCGGCGCCTTGAGGTTCCGCCTCGTCGCGGTGCAATTCGCGACCTCCCTCGCTACTCTGCTCCTCGTTGCCCTGAGCTTCGCCCTCGACCAGCCCTCGGTGATCGATCTGGCCCTCACCCTGGCGGTGCTGACGCTGCCCGGCACGCTGCTCTTCGCGGTGTTTCAGGAGCGCTGGCTGTGACCGGGCCGGTCGCGCTCTGCCTCGCCCTGGCGGTCGCCTCCGCCTGGATCGCCGCGCTCGCCCTCTGGCGGCTGCGCACGGCCCTGGAGCGTCTGCACACCGTCACTTTCGCCAACATCGCCGGGGGCTGTGCCGTGCTGCTCGCTGCCTGGCTCACCGACGGGCTCTCGCCGCGGGCTCTGAAATGCGCCGCGATTTGGCTGGCGACGGTGCTGGTCGGGGCGCTGCTGAGCCACGTCACCGGCCATGCCCTGCATATCCGCGACGGGGAGCGGCGATGATCGGGCTCGTTGCCGCCCTGCTGCTGCTCGCTGCCCTGTCGGGCCTGCTCGTGGTGCTAGCCCGCGATCCGCGGCGACAGGTCTTCGCCCTGGCCGGCAACGGCCTCGTGCTCGGCCTGCTGTTCCTCGCGCTCCAGGCACCCGACGTCGCTCTTTCGGAGATCGCCGTCGGCACCGCGATCACCCCCCTGCTGTTCCTGGCCACGCTCGCGGCCATCGCCATGGACCGCGCCAAGCGATGACCCACGGCGATGGACCGCCCCAAGCGAGGAGGACCCGATGACGCCGCGCTGGCGCCTCGTCCTGCTCGGGCTCGCGGCCCTGGTCCTGCTACCGGCGGTCCTGCGGATCTCCCTCGCCTTACCCACCTTCGGCGCGCCGCAGGCGGAGCTGGGACAGGCCATGAACGACCTGGTGCCGGGCCTGCGCCACGTCACCAACATGGTCGCGGCGGTGAATTTCGACCTGCGCGGGATCGATACCCTCGGCGAGGAATGCATGCTGCTCTGCGCCGTCAGCGGGGCAACGGTGCTGCTGCGGGGGGCGCGGGGCGAGAGCGGTCGCGAGCGCGCCGGCCACTTGCCGGGTCGGCCGGTGACGCCGCGGGCCGATGCCACGGTGCTGGTCTGCCGTATCGCCGCGACGCTCACCCTGCTTTTCGGCGTCTCCGTCGCCCTCCACGGCATGACGACGCCCGGTGGTGGCTTCCAGGGCGGCGTGATCGTCGCCTCCGGCCTGCTGCTGCTCTATCTCGGCGAGCGCTACGAGGGCTGGCGGGCGCTGATCCCGCCCCCCGTTCTCGCCGTTCTGGAAGGGGGCGGCGCCGTCCTGTTCGTGCTCTGCGCCGGCATGCCCCTGCTCGCCGGCCACCCCGCTCTGCAGAACCTGCTGCCGCTGGGCGAGCCGAAGGATCTCTATTCCGGCGGCCTGATGGTGGTGGTGAACGCGGCGGTGGCGCTCTCGGTGACGGGCAGCTTCGGCCTCCTGCTCGTCGAGTTCCTGGAGGAGACGCGGGAGCCCGCCGGCGATCCCGTTCCCGAAGACTCTCTCCCTGACACCTCTCTCCCCGATCAGGCGGAGCGATGAGCGCTTTGTCCCTGAGTGCCCTGCCTTGGCTGGTCGCCGCCTGGCTCTTCGCCGTCGGCCTCTACGGTATCGTCACCTCGCGCCATTGCGTGCATCTCGTCGGCTGCCTGACCGTTTGCCAGTCGGCGACCTATGTGCTGCTGCTGGGGATCGGCTACGTTCGCGGGGCCGGGCCACCGATCTTCTACGACCACCCGCCCGGTACGCCCGCCGTCGATCCCGTGGTGCAGGCGCTGGTGCTGACCGACATCGTCGTGGGCGCCGCCGTCTCGGCGCTGCTCCTGGCCATCGCGATCCAGGTGCAGAAGCGCCGCGGCACCCTCGATCCGCAGGCCCTGCGCCCCCTGCGCCCACCACCCTCCTCCCTCGAATGACGCCCGACGCCCTTCTCCCCGTCGCGGTCCTGCTGCCGCTCGGCGTCGCAACGCTGCTTCTGGCCCTGGCCCACTGGCTGCCGCCGAGGCTGCCGAAGGTCGTCGCGATCCTGACTGCGCTCGCCGTCTGCGGGCTCTGCGCCTTCCTCGCCCGGCACAGCCTCGACGGACCGGTGCGGCACTGGTTCGCCGGCTGGACGCCGGATGCGACGCATCGGCCCGGCATCGTCCTCGGCATCGGCTTCCAGGCCGATCCGGCGAGCGCGGCGCTCGCCGCCTTCTGCGGCCTTCTGTTCACCGCCTCCTTCGTCTTCGCCTGGGGCTATTTCGACACCGAGCACGCGCATTTTCATGTGCTGATGCTGCTGTTTCTCGCGGCGATGGTCGGCTTCTGCCTGACCCGCGACCTGTTCAACCTGTTCGTCTGGTTCGAGCTGATGAGCGTGGCGGCCTTCGCGCTCACCGCCTATCCCCTCGGCCGCAGCGCCCTGGAGGGGGCCTTCACCTTCACCATCACCAACGCGCTGGCGAGTTTCCTCATGCTCGCCGCCACCGGCCTGCTCTACGCCCGCACCGGAACCTTCGACTTCGCGGCCATGGGGCAGGCGGTCGCCCGGACCGGCTCCGATCCGGTCCTGACCGGGGGCTTCGTGCTGGTGGCCTCGGCCTTGCTCACCAAGGCCGCGATCCTGCCCTTCCATCTCTGGCTCGCCGACGCCCACGCGGTCGCGCCGAGCCCGGTCTCGGTGATCTTCTCCGGCGCGATGGTAAGCCTCGCCCTGTTCGGCCTCGCCAAGCTGGTCGCCCAGGTCTTTTCCGGCGACCCGCAGGTGATGGCGTTGGTGCGCGGCCTCCTGCTCTGGCTCGGCCTCGCCACGGCGCTCGTCGCCGGGCTGACGGCCTTCGCCCAGCGTCATCTCAAGCGGCTGCTCGCCTTCTCGACCATCGCCCATCTCGGCATCATGCTCACCGCGCTCGCCGCCGGAACCGGCACCGCGACGGCGGGGCTGCTGCTTTACGTCGTCGGCCACGGGCTGGTGAAGGGCGCCCTGTTCATGGTGGCCGGCATGCTGCTGGCGCTCCGGCAATCGGCCGACGAGATCGTGCTCTACGGCCAGGGGCGAGGCCTGTGGGCGCCCGCGCTCGCCATGGGCGTCGGCGGCCTCATGCTCGGCGGCCTGCCGCTCGGGCTGATGCACGGGGCAACGCATTGGATGGACGTGTCCGCCGCCGCCCCGGCCAAGGCGGTGGTGACGCTGGCGAGCGCGCTGACCGGTGCCGCCGTTCTGCGCGCCGCCGCCCGGATTTTCCTGGGGGCCAGTGGTGTGCCGGGGCCGGAACTGCTGGCGCCGACCGAGCGCGAGCGGGAGAAGGCCGACCGCCCGCTCTGGCTGATGGCCGCGCCAGCCCTCGCTCTCGTTGTCCTCGCGCTGGCGCCCTCCAAAGCCGTCATGCCCTTCCTAGGCGCGGCTGCGGCCCGCCTGCGCGATCCGTCGCTCCCGCCCCTCACCCTGCCCGAGGCGGGGTTCGGCCATCTCACTCCACTCGGGCTCACCCTCGCCCTGCTCGGCCTTGCCCTCCTGCGCCGCCGGGCCGTGCGAGGTGTGAGCCGGGGCATCATCCTCGTCGAGCGGAGGAGCTTCGGCGCGTTGCAGGCACTGCATAGCGGGCTGGTCGGCGACTACGTCACCTGGATGGCGGTCGGGCTCGCCCTGTTCGCCCTCGCCTGCGCGGGACAGGCCGCCGGCTGACGGGCGGCAAAGCGACCCGCCGGCTCCATGCATCGCAGGCCGGACTCGCCGGGTTCCAGAACCGGGACCGGGCACGCGCTCGGGCCCTGGAGCATGAAAGGTCCGCACAGCGAATGGAAGCATCCACCCCCGCCCGCGCCATCGCCCTCGTCTTCGGAGGCGGGAATGCCCTCGGCGCCTATCATGCCGGTGCCTACGAGGTTCTTCAGGAGCGCGGCATCCGGCCGGATTGGGTGGTGGGGGCCTCGGTCGGAGCCATCACGGCGGCGATCATCGTCGGCAATGCGCCGGAGGACCGGCTGCCCCGCCTCCACCGGTTCTGGAACGAGGCGACCCTGCCCACGGCTCCGGCGGTGCCCGATCTCCTCAAACCGCGCCAGCACTACAACGCGCTGCACGCGCTGATGACGCTGGTCTATGGGCGGCCGAACATCTTTCGCCACCGCTATCCGGGCCTATGGTCCGCGCTGCCCTGGGTGCCCAACGATGTCGCCCTGTTCGATCACGCGCCCCTGCTCGGAACCCTCTCCCGGCTCGTCGATTTCGAGCGGCTGAACCGGGCCGAGACGCGGCTCACCATCGCCTGCGTCGATGTCGCGACCGGCGAGGAGATCTGCTTCGACAACACCCGCCAGCCCCTGGAGCCCCGGCACATCCTGGCGAGCGCCTCCCTGCTGCCGGCCTTCCCGCCGGTCGAGCTGGACGGCCGGATGCTGTGCGACGCCGGCTACACCAACAATCTTCCCCTCGATCCCTTGTTCGATCCCGAGCCGGAGCGCGACCTGCTCTGCATCGCCCTGGACCTGTTCAACCTGCGGGCCAATCCGCCCCGCTCCCTCGATGCGGTGCTGGAGCGGGCCAACGACCTCATTTTCGCCAGCGCGGGCCGGCGGACGGTCGCCGGGCTGGAACGCCTCTACGCCCTGCGCGAGCGGATCGACCCGGACGGGCCGGTCGCGACGCTCCTGCACCTCGTCCACCGCGCCGGAGCCGACCAGCTCGCGGCCAAGAGCTTCGACTTCTCCCCCTCCTCGATCCGCGACCGCTGGGCGGCGGGCCGACGCGACATGGAGCGGGGGCTGGACCGTCTGGCCTCCCCTGCCCCGGCCGGCCGCCGCTTCGTCTACGAATGCCCGTGATCGCCCGTGCCGCTGCTTACCGGCCCGGCGAGAGCCGGATCCCGGCCGGCAGTGCCTGCCGCCGCGCCGCCCAGGCGAGATAGATCAGGGAGGCGAGATGCCCGGCCCCCACCGCCGCCGCCGCCCCGCTGACCCCGGCGTAACCCATCAGCGGCGCCGCGAGGGCGACCGAGACCACCATGCTGATGCAGAGCGATTCGAAAATGACACGGGTGTTCTGCTTGGCGCGGAAGAAGTTGGCGGCGAGGTCCCGGACCAGTACTACGATGACGCTGAGCGAGAGGATCCGCAGGCAAGTGGCATAGGCCGCGTAATCCGGCCCGAAGATCAGCGTCAGCCACGTCTCGCCGGGCACGGAGAGCACCGTCAGGATCGCGGCGATCGGCAGCCCGAGCTTGACTCCGGTCCGCATCAGATAGGAGCGCAGGGCCGCCTCGCCGCCCTCGGCATAGGCGCGGGCGGCGACCACCGGCAGGACATTCTCCGTCGCGGCGAGCAGCAGCAGCACGGTGCCGACGAGGTATTGCGCCGCCCGCAATCCGCCCAGCGCCTCGAGGCCGAGCGTCGCGCCCGCGACGAGCCAGACCAGCTGCTCCTGAACGAAGGTGACGAAGACGATCGGCAGCAGCCAGCGTCCCAGCGGAACGTGCCGGCGCAGCACGGCGCCGATCCGCACCGAGGCGGGCCGGCTCAGGACCGGGCGGCCGACCGCGACGATCAGGGGCAGGCTGGTGGCGAAGGAGGTCGCGGCCAGGAGCCAGACGAATCCGTTGCCGCCGAGGGTGCCGCCGCCGAGCCAGACCGATGCGGTGGCGAGGGGAAAGCTCACGGCGCGGGCCGAATCCATGATGAGGGCCTGCACGCCGCGGCCCTGGGCGAAGCGCAGGCGCCGCAGGGTGAACTGGAGGTTCTGTGCCAGCATCAGGGCGCAGGCCGCGACGAGAGTCTCGCCCGACATCCCGCCGATGACGAGGGCGATCACCACGAAGACCGCACCCGGCCCCGAAAGCAGCACGGCGCCCACGAGGATGCTGGCGGCATAGGCCTGCGAGACGCCGCTGCGGGCGCCGACGAGGGTCATCATCGGCGCCGTGATCAGGGCGTTGTGCAAAGCCTGGGCGAAGGCGAGCACGATCAGGATCATCGCGAAATGGCCGAACTCGGCGATGCCGAGCAGGCGGGCGGCGGCGATGCCGCTGACGAAACCGAAGCCGCTGACCACGCCCTGATCGGCCAGGGAGACGAGCGCGGCCGGAGGACGCCGGAGGAGCCCGCCGGCGCGCTGACGCAATCCGGCGAGCCGGGATGGGGCCTGCGGGTCGGGCATCGGGTCTGTCCTGCTCACCGTGCGGCCAGGAGGCCGGTCATGGCCCGGCGCAGCAGCCGGGTCCGGCTGAAGAGCCATAAGGGGTTGGCTGTGACGACATCGCGGCAGAGGCCGCGCTTGAACTCGTAGACGCCCGGATTGCCGAACGGGTCGATGCCGCCGAGATCGAGGGTGCGGCACCCCTCCTCCCCGGCCCGCTCGATCAGGCGCCAGGCGGCGAGGCGGCTGGCCTCGGTCGCCTTGGCCCGCGCGTTCGAGGCGACGTAGAAATCGGTCCAGCGTTCCGGAGCGCGGTGGACGATCCGCACCAGGATCGGCTCGCCCTTCTCGCGGACCTCCAGAAACAGCAGGTTCGGGTCCGCCGCGGCGAGGTCGCGATAGGCCGCGGGCTCGAGGCTGTTGCGAAAGCCCTTGCGCCGCTTCAGATCGGCATAGAACCGGCTGAACGTATCGAAGGCGGAGAGCCGCGCCGCGAGATCGGTCGGGAAGGCGACGGAGAGGTCGGGGTTGGCCTCGGCGGATTTCAGCATGTCGCGCCAGCGCCCTTCCATCCGGCTGCGCAGCCGGTCCGCTCCCTGCGTGAGGTCGAGTTCCAGCGTATGGGTGCGGGGCGTCACGATCGGTGCGAAGCCGTGGCCGAGCAGGGCCAGCACCGATTCCGGCCGCTGAAATTGCTGGTAATTCACCCCGAGCAGATCGAAGCGCCCGAGATCGAGATGATCGAGGAAGGTCCGGAACACGGCCTCCGCCCGCCGCCATCCCGAACGGGTCAGGACCGGGCAGCCCTGGGCCAGGACGAAATGGCCGGGGCCGCAGCGGCGGCGCTGGTACTGCGCATAGGCCAGCGCCTGCCCGTCGCCGGCGAGGATGGCGACGCGCCTGACCTCCCAGCCGATGCGGCGCTTGTACTCGCCCCATCTGCGCGAGGCGTAGATGTTGGCTCCCGGCTGCCTCCACACCCGTTCGTCCCAATCGGGATCGTCGGTGAGGTCCGTGGCCGTGAGATGACCCAAAACGAGCATCCTTTTGATGCCGGCCATCCCGGCAGGAGACAGGCCATGCCTCGCTCCAGGCTTGACCGCAAGGGATGAGCCAGGAGCGGAAATTTAATATTGAGCCTGTAGGATCAGTCGATAACGAAGAGAGGCGGCAATTAATCCCGAGGGATGCAGTTATTCTTGCGGTATCCGTTGAAGGGGGCACTGAGGTGCGGATGTACGATTGGGTCAAGACGACGGTGCGTGACTCACCCGTCCTGCGCAAGCTCGCCCTCCGGGGCGGTGCCTTGTTCAAGTCCCTGTCCCATGCGGAACCTGGCCTCTACACGCTGTGCTACCACCAGATCCCGGCGGCTCGTCAGGACGATTTCGCCGCGCAACTGCGCCATCTCGCCCGGCACGGGGATTTCATCGATGCGGATAGTGCCGCCGACCGCCTCGCCGCCGGCTGGTCGGGCCGCGACCGCGCCTTTCTCATCACCTTCGACGACGGCTATGCCGATAATTTCGAGGTGGCGCGGCCCGTCCTGAAGGCCCTGAACGTTCCCGGCATCGTCTTCCTGATCAGCGACTGGATCGACGATCCGCCGAATTTTCCGCCCGGCCTCGACCGCGTGGAGACGCTGCCCGCCAGCGGGCGCCTCTACATGAACCGCGCCGAGATCGCGGCCTGGTGCGACGAGGGGTTCGATGTCGGCTCCCACACCGCCACGCATTCCCGGATGAGCCGGCTCGGCCGCATGCAGGCGGCGGACGAGATCGCCCGCTCGCGCCGCGACCTCGCCGCGCTCACCGGCCGGGAGATCCGGCATTTCGCCTGCCCCTGGGGGGTCGCCGGCCAGGATTTCGACCCGGAGCGGGAGCCGGCGCTGGCCCTGGAGAGCGGCTACCGCACCTTCTTCACCACAAGGCGCGGCCATGCCACCCGCGCGGCGGATCTGCCCCTGATGCCCCGCCACGTCGTCGAGCCGCATTGGCCGGTTTCGGATCTCGAAGCCCTGATGGGGCGCGCATGGCGGCCGGGATAGGGGGCGGGAACTGCCTGAGAAGGCTTTTCGAGATTATCGTGGGACCGGTCAAGCGAGGGGCTCGCTCGCGTGAGGACGATGCGTCCATCGAAAGGTGCCGAGTCCAGCCCGTGATCCGATGAGGACGGGGCAGAATCGCGCAAGCCGGGATCGTTCGGGGGGTCAGACATGCAATCCGGCACGAAGCCGTCCGACAGCGCGACCGGGCAGAGCGAGACCGGGCAGAGCGAGGAGGCGCGTCCCGTGGTCGTGGTGACCGGCGCGCTCGCCCCCTACACCCATGTTCTCTACGAGTGCCTCGCCGAGCGGCTGAGGGAGGAATTCGGCCGGGCGCTGCACGTCCTGTCCTGCACCCCCCGCGAGAGCGCCCGGCAATGGGTCATGCCGCCGCCGCGGCTCTATCGGCACGCCGTGCTGCCGGGCCTGCGCTGGCACCGATCCTCGGTCCGCAACCTCTACCTCAACCCGGCCGTGGTGGCCCGGCTCGCCTCCCTCGATCCGGCGGCGGTGGTGCTCAACGACTTCTCGCCGACCATGCTGCTCGCCGCCGGCGCCGCCCGGCTGCGGCGCATCCCCCTCCTGATCCGCACCGACGGCGTGCCGGAGACCGATCCCGGCCGGCACTCGGCGCCGCACCGGCTGCTGCGCCGGGCCATCGTCGCGGCCTCCTCCTTCGGGATCGGTCCGAGCGAGGGCAGCCGGGATCTCCTCGCCCGCTACGGTCTGCCATCCCCAAAATTCTTCCTGAGCCCGCTCTTCCCGGCCTGGACGCCGCCCGCCCCGCCCTCGCCCGATGCCGGGCGGAGCTACGATCTCCTGTTCTGCGGCATGCTCAACGAGGAGGTGAAGGGCGCCCGCTTCTTCACTGAGGTGGTGCTCGGCGCCCTCGCCCGGGGCCGGCGCCTCTCGGTCCGGGTAGCGGGGGACGGCCCGCTGCGGGCGGAGATGGAGACGCGTTTCGCGGAGAGCGGAATTCCCGCCCATTTCGACGGCTTCCTGACGCAGGAGGCGCTGCCCGAGGTCTATGCCTCGGCCCGGCTGTTCCTGTTCCCGAGCCGCGGCGACGTCTGGGGAATCGTGGTGCAGGAGGCGTTGCAGAGCGGAACCCCGGTGCTCGCCTCGCCCCATTCGGGCGCCGCGCGCGGGCTGCTGGCCGCCCATGGCTGCGGCGAGGTGCGGCCGATGGAGGTGGAGGAATGGGTCGCGACGAGCCTGAGGCTGCTCGACGATCCCGGCCGCCGCCGGGAATTGCGGGCCGCCGCGGAACGGACCCTGCCGCATTTCACGCGGGAGGCGGCGGTCGCCGGCTATCTCGACGCCCTGCGGCCGTTCTTCGGAGGCGCATGATCCCGCGCATTGCCGCCTTCAGCGCCGCGCATCCGTGAAGGGCGAGGCCGGCAATCCGTCCCGCCGCATCGCCGCAGGATCGAGCCCGAGCGGCACGTGGCGCGTGGCCGCGAACCGGGCCAGGGCGTCGAGGTCGCCGGGCTTCGGCGCCGGGCCGTCGAGGCGGGTGTTGAACAGCAGGATCTGCCGCTTCGGATCGGCCTTCTCGTAGAGTTCGAGGAGATCGCCGTCGATCGCCACGTTGTCGACGATCTGATTGTCCCGCGCCACGCCCGGCTCGTCGGACAGCGCCTCCGCGAGCTTCGGATAGCGCAGCCGCCAGGGCGGCGACCCGAGCGGGACGGCGGCGAAGGCGGCGCGGAACTCCGAATCGGCTTCCGTGAGCGACGGCTTCATCCAGGTCAGGCCGCGGGAATCGAGGGTGATCATCGGAGTCGACGAGACGAAGACGTTGCGCGTCACCACGTTGTCGCTGCCGCCGCCGATGAAGACGGGCCTCTGCACGTCGACGAACAGGTTGCGGCGGATGGTGAGCCCGCTCGCCATGTCGTCGAGGTAGATGCCCTTTACCTCCAGGCCCGGCGCCGGCCGGATGTCGTGGATGTAGTTGTCCTCGATGATCGAGCCCCGGGCGGTGATGTCGCGCCCGGCATAGATCGCCCCGGTATCGCTCAGGCCGTGGATGAGCCGGGCGATCTCGTTGCGGCGGACGACGTGGTCGTTGCCGTGCAGGAGCACCGCGTAGCCGATGGCGTCGGTCATCAGGTTGCCGCTGACCTCAGCCCCGACGCCGTCGAGTTCGACCGCCGCGCTCTGGGTGTGGGTGAGCCGGGCGAAGCGGGTGAAGCGGGACTCGCGCACGAACAGGTTGCCGCGCCGGAAGCTGGCGCGGTCGCCCCCGACGAGGCGGATCGCGGCGGCGCCGATATCGTGGACGAGGCTGGCGGAGACGCCGCCTCCGGTAACGTCCTCGAACACGGCGGCGCGGCCGGCTGCCCAGGCCAACTCGCTGTTGCGGATCTCCACGTCCTCCCCGCCGCGCACCACGATCAGGTCACCGCGGGTCCGGTCCAGCCGCAGGTGCTCGATGCGCAGGTGCCGTGCGCCCTCGGCCAGGATCAGCGTCTCGGCGAGGCCGGCTTCGAGATCGGTCGCCCCGGCCTTCGGCCAAGCCAGCAGCAGGCCGCTTTCCCGGTCACGCCACCATTCCCCGGGCTCGTCGAGGGCGGACAGGGCGTGGACCAGCCGGATCCGGGCCCCGGGGCGGATTCCCTCGTAGGGCGTGTCCGCCAAGGTGAAGCGGCCGCTCCTGGCGGAGAACTGGGCGATGGGTATCGTCTCCAGAAGCCAGTCCCAGCGCCAATAGCCTTCCGCCCACAGATCCGTCTCCGTGGCCGGATCCGGCAGGCGCGGCGGGCCGTCCTTGATCGTGAAGCGGGGGGCATCGGCCGTGGCGACGGCGGCCCAGCCGGCATTCGGCCATTGCGCCGGCCGCAGGCCGCCGCCGGAATCGAAGATCTCGGTGACGCGCGGGGCCGCATCGTGCAGCAGCCGCTTCTCGCGGATGCTGCGGTTCCGGCGCAGGGTCTCGGGCAGACGGTAGGCCCGGACCGCGCTGCGGGCGGCCTCGGGCAACCGCTCGCGCAGGCGCGGAGGGAGCGTCGTCGGCGCCAGGGGCACGCTGCCGGTGAGCCGGCTCGATCCGTCGGGGGCGCCGCGCAGGATCAACGGCGCGGCGGCGGTGCCGGCATGGGCCGGGCCGATCCGCACCGGCTCCGCGACCCGGTGGGTGCCGGGCTCCAGTTCGACCACGATGGCGCGGGCCTCCCCCTGCCGGCGCAGGGCGGCGACGCGGACGAGGGCCTGGGGCAGGTCGGCGAAGCGGCCTGCCTCGCCAGTGCCGGCCTGCGCCGCGCCGGTGGGCGCCACCCGCAGGATCAGAGGCGGCTCCGCCCCCCGCGCCGGCCCCGCGAGGACGACGAGGAGGTTCAGCAGGAGAGCGGTGGCGAGGCGCGACCGGCCGAGGCTCACGCCTCGGAATCCGCGTCCGTCATGACGAGGTGGGCGCGCGGTTCGCGACCGATGGCGTCGAGCGCGCGCCGCAGCCGGGCGACGCTGCTGCGGGCGGCGCTCGCCGTCAGCAGCAGGGCCGGGAAACGCTCGTCCTGCGCGAAACGCTCCGCCGCGACATCGGTGCCGATCAGCCCGATATCGACGAAGACCGCGTCGAAGGCGGCGGCGGCCGAGAGGATCGCTCCGGCATAGGCATGGGTGCCCAGGCGCATCGCCTCCTCATCGAAGGGCAGAACCTTGACCCCGGACGGACCGTCCATGAGCGTGCCGCTGAAGCCGGTCTGCGTCCGCAGCACCTCGGCGATGCCGCGCCGCGCCCTCAGGCGGAGATCGCCCGACAGGATCGCGGCCGGATCGGCATCGACGAGGAGCACCCGCTGGCCGTCGAGGGCGGCCGAGACGGCGAGGTTGCGCGCCAGTTCCGACTTGCCGTTCCGGTCATCCGCCGAGGTGACAAGGATGACGGTCGGCCGCGTCGCTCCGAAATCGCGCTGGAGGCGGCTGCCGAGGCGGGCCACGGCCACGTCGTAGGCCGTGTCGGCGCGCAGGGCCTTAGTACCGTCCGGATTCCCCGCTTTCTTCGGCAGGGTGGCGATCACCGGCAGACCGGCGATCTGCTGGAGCCGGCGGCGCGAGCCGATCCGGCCCGCCGCCGGCACGGCCAGCAGGGCGAGGGCGACGCCGATGCCGAGCCCCGCCGCCAGGGCCGCCACGAAGACCAGCACGGCCGGCGGTCCGAGCCGCCGCGCCGGCAGCGAGGCGGGTGAGATGATGCGCGCCGAGGAGGTGTCGAGGCGCTGCTGCTCCTGCAACTCGCGGGCGCGCACCAAGAAGGATTCGTAGACCGCCCGGCGCGCCTCGACCTGCCGCTCCAGCTCGCGCAGGCGCACGAAACTCTTGTCGACGGACAAGGCCTCGTTCTTCCGGCTCTCAAGGGTCGCGGCGAGGGAGGCCTCGTTGGCTTGGGCCGACTTGTAATCGTTGCGGGTGGCGGCGGCGATGCGCCGGATCTCGGCCTCGATCTGGCTGCGCAGGCTCTGCACCTGAAGCTCGCTGGTGCGCAGGGTCGGGTGCCGGGGGCCGAGATTGGCCACCGTGTCGGCGCGGGCCGCCTCGACCTGGGCGAGCTGGGCGCGCAGCTGCGCGATGGTCGAGGATTGGACGATCTCGGTCACCGAATTCAGGTCGGCCCGCCCGTTGCCCACCGCCTCGATCTGGGCGAGCCGTCCGCGCAGCTCGGCGACCCGGGCGCGGGCGGCGCCGAGCTGCTGGTTGAGCTGGGTGAGCGTCTGCTCGCTGACGAGCTGGCCGCGGGTGCCGACGAGGTTGTTGGCGGCGCGAAACTGCTGCGCCTTGTCCTCGGCCTGCCGCAGGCTGTCCTGCAACTCGCCGAGCCGGCCGGACAGGGCTTCCCCGGCCTTGCGGGTGACCTGCGCCTGCATCTCCGACACCGTGTCGAGATAGGTCTGGGCGATGGCCTGGGTCAGGTCGGCGGCCTTCTGCCGGCTCTCGCTGGTGACGCTTAGCTCCACGACGAAGCTGCGCTCCAGACGGCGGGCGCCGGTGCGGTCGCGCAGGGCCCGCAACGCGGTGAGCGTGTCGTCCGCCGCCGTGCCGCCGGAAGCGCCGAGCAGGGAGGACAGGCTGCCCTTCACCGTGTCCAGAAAGGAAGCCGGGCGAACGAATTCCGGATCCTGATCCAGTTTGAACTGCTCGACGACGCGCCGCAGGACCTCATCGGAGATCAGCACGCGGATCTGGCTGTCCACCAGCAGCAGGCTCGCATCGCTCGCCTGATCCGGCGGCGTCACCCCGTCCTTGACCACTTGGATGCCGCGGGGATCCATCAGGATCTGCGTCACGGCGGCATATTGCGGCGGGATCAGGACGAGCCAAGCCAGGGCCGCCAGCAGGAACAGCGGTGCCGGCGCGAGCACCAGCTTCCAGCGCGCGCGGAGGACCCGCCGGATCTCTCGGGGATCGAGAAACCAGGGTTCGGGCGTCGCGTCGGGCCTGCTCGGCTCCGCGCCGACGAAGAATCGCGGGGGCATCCGCTCGACCATCGTCATCGCACAACTCTTCCACACGGGTCGGTCGCGGGTCGGGCTGGGGAGCCCGTCCCGGAACGGAGCGTCCTCGGCCCGTCCGTCCCGTTTCGGGACATGGGCGGGCGGCCGGATGTTCGTTCAGCCATCATGGTTCAAGACGCGCGCCAGACGGTCGCCGCCCTGGGAGAGGCGAAGACCGGGGCCGGTTCCGGGTTCAGCGCACCCGCCGGTGCACGATGCAGGGCGCCGATGCGGGCATAGGCGAGCAGCGCCACGAAGGTGAGGACGTGGAGGTTCCAGTCCTGGAAGATGCCGGGCGTCGTCATCCCGTTGAGGATCAGGAAGAACACGCAGGTGGCGATGAGGCGGCGCCCGGCGCGGTCGAGCTTCTGCCCCCATTGCACGGCGCTGGTCAGGACCATGGCGCAGAAGCCGAGCCCGACCAGCCCCGTTCCCGCCCAGGCGCTCAGCAGCATGTTGTGCGAGCTCTGGATCGCCATCCCCTCCGGGCCGAGGGCTTCCATGTAGTCGGCGGGCGGCACGAGGAGCTGAATGAAGCGGTCGGCGGCCGAGAAGCCGGAGCCGAGCAGATGATCCTTGGTCCCCTCGATGAAGAGCGGCCAGAAGGTGCCGCGCCCGGTGGCGCCGGCCAGTTCGACCGCCGGCTTCTGGAGCACGACGGAGAGGAGGTCGAGCAGGCCCGGAAAGGCGGACAGGCCGAGCATCAGCACGATGAAGACCACGAAGATGAGCGCGAACAGGACGAGGCCGAGGATGCGCAACCGCCGGTGCGGCGAGGCCACCATCATCCCGGGCGCCGCCGCGACCAGGGCGCCGGTGCTCGCCGCCGAGCCCGCGATGACGAAGCCGACCAGGGCGAGGAGCAGGTGGGGCCCCCGGTGCCGCACCCGCGCGTCGAAGATCACCAGGAAGGCGTGTGCCGCGCACAGGAACGGGATGATGTTGTGCTTGGCCGACGAGAACACGATCCCGCTCGCGAGATTCTCCAGGATGATCGGCGTGACGGCCACCAGCCAGACCACCGTGAACAGCGCGAACAGGTTGGCGAGGCGACGCTCGATATCGACCAGGTCGAAAATCAGGATCACGGCGAGGTAGAAGATCGTCAGCTCCACCGTCCGGTAGGCGGTGTAGATCGGCACGATCGACCACGCGGTGCTGAGCCCGTTGACGAGGATCATCAGCGTGAACGGCAGATACGGCATCGAGAACGGCACCAGCAGGATCCGCCGGTCGGCCGCGATGCGGGCGACGAGATAGAGCCCGGTCAGGCCCGTCAGCACCAGGGTGACGACGTTGGAGGCGCTCAGCCCCTCCTCCAGCACGGCGTTACCGTCCTCGCGCGGGACATTGAAGACCAGGGGCATCAGCGCGAAGGCCGCCACCAGGATGAACGGCACCACCAGCGGACCGTTCAGCGGGCCCATCTCCGTCGCCAGATTGTGGCGCGCGACGGGGTAGAGCAGGCCGAACCAGACCGCCACGGCGACGATGAGAAGGAAGCTCAGCATTCCGGCGGTTCCGCGAGGAGACCCTCGACCTTCGTTGAACGGGGAGAAGCCGATCCCGTGCCGCACCGATCCCTTACGGGCCAACACTTCGTGATGAATTGGTTTATGGCGTATTTCGGGCTCCGGCCGGCCTGAACCGGCACATTCCCGCTGGACGCGACATTCCGTCAATACTGAGCCGTCCGATCCTGGCCGGAACGGTGTTCATTCCCGTGGAGAAGCTTCGCCTGAATTGGAAAATGGAAAAATCCATTGTCCGGCGATTGGTCCGTCATCGGCGCGGATTGCGGCAGGATAGGGCGGAGCGCTTCCCGCGATCGGCGGGACCGTCATGGAGTCCGATGGCGGTTCGCCCGACCGGTGCGGAGCCTGTCAGGCCGGCAGCAGGCCGCGCTCCGCCGGGCTTTCCGCCAAGCGTGCGCGCAATTCACGCCGCAGCAGCCCGGCGAGAACGAGGCAGACCATCACCTCCGTCATGATCGCCACCCCGAGCAGGCCCTCGATGCCGAACCAGCGCACCGCCGGATAGATCAGCGCGAGGTTGAGGCAGGCGGCCGAGGCGGTCGCAGCGAAGACGGAGCCGGTGCGCTCGATGGCCCGGAACGCGCAGATCTGCGCGAAGGACACGAGCGAGACCGGAAACAGCAGGGAGTACCACGCCACCACCCAGGCATAGGCGACGATGTCCGGGCCGAAGGCCAGTGCCAGCAGGCTCTTGCCCGAGACGGCCAGCAGCCCCGTCGTGGTCAGGCCGCCGGCGAAGCCGATGGTGGCCGTGACGACGATGACCGGCAGCAGGCCGTTGAGGCCGCGCTCGGCCAGCGCCCGGCCGGCGATCGGCGGGACGGTGTTCTCGAGCGCATCGCGGACCAGGTTGAGCATGCCGAGAATGCTCTGCGCCGCGCGCAGCACGCCGATCAGCGTGACACCGAGCAGCGCCCCGGCCACCAGCAGGCCGCCATAGCCGATCAGCCACTGCATCAGCCCCGTCAGCACCAGCCAGCGCCCCGAATGCCATTGCCGGCCGGTCACCTCGCGGAACAGGCCCGGCCGCCAGGCCAGCGCCCCGCGGAAGGGGATGGCGCAGAGCCAGGACAGGGCAGCCGAGGCGGCGATGACCTGCAGGGCGGTGACCGGGCTGAGGGCCTGCATCCGGCTCAAGGTCACCAGCGCGGCGAGCTTGACCCCCTGGTTGAGCGCGTCGATCCCGAACACGGCCTGAGGCCGCCCCCTGGCGAACAGGTAGCGGCGGGTGAAGTCCTGGGCGAGATGGGCGGCACAGGCCGCCCCGGTCGAGAGCCCGAGCGTCAGATCCCCGAAGGTCAGGGAGAGGCCCGTCCCGACGGCGGTGGCGGCGAGGGCGACGAAGCCGGCTTCGTGAACGAGGACGATGCCGTAATAGGCGTGCCCCGCCTCGCCCCGCAAACCCGGACCGATGCTGGCCATCGGGCAGACGACGAGGCCGAGCTGCAGGCTCACGGTGAGCAGCACGGCGATCCAGGCAGTCGAGAACAGGCCGAAGGCTTCGAGGCCGAGGGCGTGGGCCAGCACGATGGTGGTGGCGAAGTTGCACGCGCTCACCAGCGCCTGATCGGCGAGCGACAGCACCGGGCCGGCGCCACCCCGCGCGAGGGCGGAGCGGCCGGCACCGGCCAGGGTGCGAAGATCCCCCCGGAGGTCGCGTGGCAAGGCGGGCATGGGCATCCGGTGGATGGGGGAGAAGCCCGGCAACCCTAGACGAGACCGGGAGGCGCACCACGCGGACATCGGGAGAGGCGCCGACCTTTCCTCGATCGTTCGGGGTACGCCCGAAGTACGGGCCGTCTCGCCCCGGATGATCCGGCGCTCGCGATTGTCAGAAATCGTCGCGCCCGCAAGACTTTCGCTCGATCCGACGGTCCTCGCGGACTTCCCCTCCGGCCGCATCGTTGCGGCGCGCGAGGGAGCACCGAGCCAGAACACGGGCGAGCCATTGCGATGGGAATGACGACGACCCTCCGTGCCCTGCCGCGGGAGAGCCGGCTCGCCGATCTGTTCCTGGCGGCGGTCGGGCTCGTCTTCGCCGGCTACATGATCTTCGGCAAGACCTTCGCCTATCTCGGACTGCCGCCGCTCTACATGGGCGAGCTGCTGTTCCTGCTCGGGCTGCTGGCCGTGGCGGCCGGCACGTCGAGCCTGCGCCTCGGGGCCACGCTCGCGACCGCTCCGGCGCTCTGCGTCGCCGCGCTGATGGGCTGGGTGCTGCTGCGGACGCTGGCGGGCCTGCGCGAGTACAAGGTCGATGCCCTGCGGGACGGCGCGGTCGCCCTCTACGGCGCCTACGCCTTCGTCATGATCGCCCTGCTCCTCGACGATCCCCGGCGGCTCGCGACCCTCCTGCGGATCTTCCGCTGGCTCGCCCGCGTCGTGCTTCCCCTGGCCATCATCGCCTTCATCCTCGGCGATGTCCCGTTCTTCGCGAGCCGGGCGGGCGAGCTCTCGGCCCATCTCACCGGCGCCGTCGTCCTGGCACTGGTCGGTCTCGTGCGGGTCGGGCCGGGCTGGATCGCCTTCACCGCCCTCGGCGCCCTGCTCGCCGCCATCCAGAACCGCGGCTCCATGCTGGCGATTCTGGTGCCGGTCGGCTTCGCCCTGGTCGCGGTCGGGCAATGGAAGCGGCTCGCCGCGATCCTCGTCCTCGGCGCCGGCATCCTCGGCGGGGCCGCCGCCCTCAACATCGAGGTCACCCCGCCCGGCAGCGACCGGCCGGTCAGCGCGGCGGCCATGGTGAACAACCTGACCAGCATCGTCGCGCCGAGCACGGCCAACAACCTCGACGACACCAAGCAATGGCGGCTGCGCTGGTGGCGCACCATCATCGGCTACACCGTGGACGGCCCCTATTTCTGGACCGGCAAGGGTTTCGGCCCGAACCTGGCAGAGACAGACGGCTTCGTCGTCGGCCTGGAAGGCGGCGGGCCGACGCTGCGCAGCCCCCACAGCATCCACATGACCTATCTCGCCCGCGCCGGCGTGCCTGGCCTGACCCTGTGGATCCTGACCTGCGCGGTCTGGATGGGGGCGATGTTCTCCGCCTTCTGGCGGGCGCGGCGGCGCGGTGAGCCGGAATGGTCGGGCTTCTTCCTGTTCTTGATCTGCTACGTCGTCTCGATCGTGATCGATGCGAGCTTCGACGTCGCCCTCGAGGGCCCGATGCTGGCGGTGCCGTTCTGGACGCTGATCGGCATCGGCATCGGCGCGGCGATGATCTTCGCGGCGCGGCCCGGCCTCTCCTCCGCTCCTGCGCCGAAGCCACGGATGCGGCGCGGATGGGGGGCTGGCGCCCTCCTCCTGGCTGCCCTGCCCACGGTGCCGATCCCCGGCGCCATCCCCGCCCGGGCCGAAGAGGGGCGCCGCGCCCTCTCCAATCCCTCCGGTCCCTGCCTCGTCCTGCGCGACATCGCCGATCGAACGATCGAGAATCTCGATCTCGGGCCCTGCGGCGCCGAAGGTCTGCGGATCGAGGGCGCCCGCAATGTCACGATCCGCAACCTGACCGTCCGCGATACCGGCAATGTCGCCATCTATGTCGAGAGCGGCGAGGGAATCACCATCGAAGAGAACCGGATCGAGAACGCGCTGTCGGGGATCCGTGCCCTGTCCTCGACCGGGGTCACCGTTCGCTGCAACAGCGTGCGCAACGTGCGCGGGCCGGTCCCCGCCGGGCAATTCGTGCAGTTCGACAAGGTGACAGGCGCCGGCAACGGCATCGCCTGCAATATCGGCGAGAACGAGCCCGGCCACGGCGTCCCGGAGGATGCCATCAGCCTGTACCGCTCTCAGGGGGAGCCGGCCTCGCCGATCCTGGTCAGCCGCAACCGTCTCGTCGGCGGCGGCCCGAGCCAGTCCGGCGGCGGGATCATGCTCGGCGATGCCGGCGGCTCCTATCTCGAGGCCCGCGACAATCTCCTGATCGATCCCGGCCAGTATGGGATCGCGGTGGCGAGCGGCGACCATATGACGATTGCCGACAACGTCGTGATCGCCCGCCCGCAGCCCTTCACCAATGTCGGCATCTCGGTCTGGAACCAGTACCCGGAGCCCTGCCACACCGTGACGGTGAGCCGGAACGTCGTCGATTGGCGCGCCCGCACCGGACGGGCCAATCCCTGGTGGGACGGGAAGAACTGCCCCGGCACGCTGTGGTCCCTGAATCGCACCCTTCCCCTCGATCCCGCGCGCGAGACGGCGGTGCAGCCGTCCTGCGCCTGCCGGAGCGCGGGGCGCACGGTCGCCGCCGAGACCCCCAGGACCGACATCCCGAAGACCGACATCCCGAAGACCGACATTCCCAAGATGGGAGTCCCGAAGGCCGGATCCCCGAAGGAAGCCGCGCGGTAAACCGGCCAGCGGCGCCCGCAGCGCAGTTCAGCCGAGGCTTGATGGCCGAGACATCGACGCGGTCGTCGAAGAGGCGAAACCGCGGCCGGCGGTGGGCCGCATCACAAAGAGTTACACCTCTTGAGACTCTCGCCCCTTGGGTAGCGCTGGTTGTTGCCCCGGCGCGCCCGTGAAATGGTCGCGGACGCGTCCCGGCGGATGCCGACGCAGACAATCCCGCCCCGCGTCACGCCCATCGGCGCCTCCGCACCGACCGCTCGATGAGCGCCTCGCGACCCCACGGAACGAGAGGTGTCGCCATGGATCACGATACGCTGCGTCGGACCACCGCCGAGTTCTTCGGCACCTTCTGGTTGACCTTCGGCGGCTGCGGCGCCGCCGTGCTCTCCGCCGCTTTTCCGGAACTCGGGATCGGCTTCCTGGGAGTGGCCTTCGCCTTCGGCTTCACCGTGCTCACCATGGCCTATGCCGTCGGCCACATCTCCGGCGGCCACTTCAATCCGGCGGTCACGCTAGGTTTGTGGTCGGCCCGGCGCTGCGCCAACCGGCACGTGCTGCCCTACATCATCGCCCAGGTCATCGGCGCCGTGGTGGCGGCCTTCGCCCTCTACACCATCGCGTCGGGCAAGGCCGGCTGGGTTCCGAACGGCTTCGCCTCGAACGGCTACGGCGAACTCAGCCCCGGCAAGTACGGCCTCGCGGCCTGCCTGCTCACCGAGGTGCTGACGACCTTCATCTTTCTGTTCATCATCGTCGGCACCACCTCGAAGGGGGCCGCAGCGGGCTTTGCCGGCATTCCCATCGGGCTCGCCCTGGTGCTGATCCACCTGATCTCGATCCCGGTGACCAACACCTCGGTCAACCCGGCCCGCAGCACCGGGCCGGCCCTGTTCGCCGGCGGGGAATACGTTGCCCAACTCTGGATGTTCTGGCTCGCCCCCATCGTCGGCGCGATCGCGGCCGGGGCGATGGCACGCTGGCTCTACGAGCCCGCGGATGTGGTCGATACCGCCATCGTCGAGCGGCGCGCCGAGGTGTGAGAGCTGGCGCCCCGCCGTCACGGCTCCGGCGGCGCCTTCGGGTTCTGTTCGGTGCGGTCGCGGTGGGCGGCGGCGCGGGCGAGCAGCAGCATCGTCACCGGCGTGGTGATGGTGATGAACAGGCCGATCAGCGTGTCGCGCAGGACGAGATGGCCCTCCACCAGCGACAGCAGCAGCATCGAGCCGGCCAGGATCAGGGCGGCGCCGAGAGTAGCCCCGAGCGTCGGGGCGTGGACGCGCTCGTAGAAGGTCTTCAGGCGGATGAGCCCGAGGGCGCCGGTCAGTGCGAATCCGGCGCCGGTCAGGGCCAGGGCGACCACGATCCAGGCGGCCCAGGCGGGCAGGTCGGCGCCGGTCACTGGATCACCTCGCCCTGCATCAGGAACTTGGCCAGCGCCACGGTGGCGGTGAAGCCGATCATGCCGAGGATCAGCGCGGCCTCGAAATAGAGCCCGCTGCCGGTGCGCATGCCGTGGACCACGATGGTCAGCATGCCGTTGAGATAGAGCGTGTCGAGCCCGAGGATGCGATCCTGGGCGCGGGGGCCTCGCAGCATCCGCCACGCGGCGAGGGCCATCGCCAGCACCAGCATGCCTTGCGCGAGGCCGAGGCCCCAATCGAGGACGGTGGCGGCACTCATGGGAAGATCTCCATCAGCGGGCGCTCGTAGCGGTCCTTCACCCGACGGACCCACTCCTCCCCGTCCGTATAGTCGAGGACATGGATCAGCAGGCGACCGGAATGGGAATCGTACTGCACCCAGAGGGTGCCCGGCGTGGCCGTGAGGATGATCGACAGCACCGACAGCCCGAACGGCGCGCGCATGTCGAGGGGGATCGAGACGAAGCCCGTCCGCCGCTCGCCGCGGCGCAGGCCGAGAATGACCCGGGCTACGTCGATGTTGGAGCGCAGCATGTCGTAGAGAACGATGAGCGTGAGCCGGGCGATCAGTCCGGGCCGCCGCACCCGCACCGGGCGCGGGCGCAGCGCCAGCATCACCGCCGGCACGACCAGCCCGACGAGGAGCGCGAGCAGCACGCTGCCCGGCGTCGGCGGTGCGTTGAGCAGCAGCCAGGTCAGGACGAGGGCCGCCGAGAGCAGCGGGTAGGGCAGGATCCGGCTCATGAGCCCGCTCCCGGCGCGGCGGCGCCGTCGAGGACGGCGCGGACATAGTCGCTCGGCTGGGACAGCCAGCGCACCGTCGCCTCGGTGTAGGACAGGGCCGGACCGCCCCAGACGGCAAGCGCGATGCAGGCCGTCAGCAGGAGGGCGAGGGCGGCGAGTTCGGGCGCGCGCAGCACCGGCGGCGGGTCGTCGTGGGGCACCCACAGGCTGAAGATGCCGAGCCGCACCAGGGGAATCAGCGTGAACAGGCTGGACAGCGTCAGGGCGGCGATCAGCCCCCAGGCCGAGGTGGTCATCGTTCCGCTGGCAAGGCCCGTGAACATCGCCAGCTTGCCGACGAAGCCCGAGAGCGGCGGGATGCCGGCGAGCATCAGCGTGCAGAGCAGGAAGCCGCCGCCGACGATCGCCACCGCCGCCGGGATCGCCCGGCCGATCTCGGTCGAGCCGGCATCGTCGAAGGGGTCGCGGTACTCGTCGGCGAAGACCGGCTGCGCCGCATCCGCCGGGTCGCGGCCCCGCTGCAGGATCTCGGCCAGCAGGAACAGGGCGGCGGCGGCGAAGGTCGAGCCGAGCAGGTAGTAGAGCGCGCCCGACAGCGCGCCCTGGTTGCCGGTGCCGAGCGCCGCCAGCACGGTGCCGGAGGAGATCATCACCCCGTAGCCCGCCGCCCGCGTCAGCTCACGCGCCGCCAGGATGCCGAGGGTGCCGAAGGCGATGGTCGCGAGACCCGTGGCGAGGATCCAGCTCTGGCCGAAGCCCTGCGCGCTGCCGGCTCCGAACAGGAGCAGGCTCAGGCGCAGGACCACGTAGATGCCGACCTTGCTGAGGATCGCCAGGATCGCCGCCGCCGGGGCGCTGGCGGCGGAATAGGTGGTCGGCAGCCAGAAGCCGAGGGGCCAGGCGCTGCACTTGATCAGGAAGGCGATGCCGAGCACGGCGCAGCCAGCCTCGAACAGGGCGATCTCCGCCGGCGGGCTCGCGAGGCGCCGGGCGAGGTCGGCCATGTTGAGGGTGCCCATGGTGCCGTAGATCAGGCTGACGCCGACGAGGAAGAACAGGGAAGCGACGAGGTTGACGGCGATGTAGCCGAGCCCCGCCCGGATCCGCGTCTCGCCCGAGCCGTGCAGCACCAGCCCGTAGGAGGCGGCGAGCATCACCTCGAAGAACACGAACAGGTTGAACACGTCGCCGGTGAGGAAGGCGCCGTTGACGCCCATCAGCAGCAGCAGGAACAGGCCGTGGAAGCGCGGCCCCGCTTGCCCCCAGCGGGCGAAGGAGAAGATAAGGGCGGCGAGTCCCAGGGTTCCGGCGAGCGCCAGCATCAGCGCCGAGAGCCGGTCGGCCACCAGCACGATGCCGTAGGGCGCGGCCCAATTGCCGAGGCGGTAGACCTCCGGCGCCTCGCCGACCCGCCCGAGCAGGAGGATGGCGACCGCGAGCATCACCAGCACCGTGACCAAGCTGACCGCTGCCTTCAGGGTCCGCCGCCGCTCGTCCATCAGGAACATCGCCCCGGCGGCGGCGATCGGCAGGACGATGGGCAGGACGACGAGGTGATCCAGCCAGGAACTCGTGACGGTGGCGCTCATGACGGGCGCGTTCATGGATGGGGGTTCTCGGGGGTTGGCTCGGCGTGGTGGGGTTCGCGGCCATCGACATGGTCGTTGCCGGTGACGCCACGGGCAGCGAGCAGCACGACGAGGAACAGGGCGGTGAGGGCGAAGCCGATCACCAGGGCGGTGAGCACCAGGGCCTGCGGGACCGGATCGTCGACCGAGACGACCTCGGCGCCCTTCCCCAGCACCGGCGGCGCGCCGACGGTCAGCCGGCCCATGGAGAAGATGAACAGGTTCACGGCGTAGCTCAGCAGCGACAGGCCGAGCACCACCTGGAAGGTGCGGGGTCGCAGCATCAGCCAGACGCCCGAGGCGGCGAACACGCCGATCCCGGCAGCGAGCACGATCTCCATTACGCCGCCTCCTCTCCGGTCCGCTCGGCCTCGGCCTCCGCGCTGCGGGTGCGGCGCAGGGATTGGTGCGCCAGCGCCACCAGCATCAGCGCGCTCGCGCCGACCACCAGGACCATGATCCCGAGATCGAATACCAGGGCGCTTGCCGCCGGCACCTTCCCGATCAGGGGCAGCTCCCAATAGGCGAAATAGGCGGTGAGGAACGGGCGCCCGAACGCCCAGGAGGCCGCGCCGGCCAGGACCGCGATCAGCAGACCGAGGCCGATCCAGCTGATCGGCTGGATGCGCAGCCGCTCCTCCACCCAGCGGGCGCCGCAGGCCATGTATTGCAGGATGAAGGCGATGGTGAGCGCGATACCCGCCGCGAAGCCGCCGCCCGGCAGGTCGTGCCCGCGCAGGAACAGGTGCAGCGACAGCAGGACGATGAAGGGGAACAGCCACGTCATCACCACCCGTGGCACCAGCAGGGCGTCGGCGGCGGTGTCGCCCGGCTTGCGGCCCTCGCGGGCGCGGTCATAGGCGTCGTGATGGTGCTGCTGCTTCGGCCGCTCCAGGCTGTCCGGTGCCGGGCGGAAGCGGCGCAGCAGCGCGAACACCGTCAGGCCGACGACGCCGAGCACGGAGATCTCGCCGAGGGTGTCGAAGGCGCGGAAATCCACCAGCAGCACGTTGACGACGTTGCGCCCGCCCGCCTGCGGATAGGCCTCCTCCACGAACCAGCGGGCGATGCCGTCGCTCGCCGGCCGGGTCATGACCGCGTAGGCAAAGCCGGCGAGCCCGAGGCCCGCGAAGGAGGCGATGCAGAAATCGATGATCCGGCGGCGGCGTGCACGGGCCTTCTCGGAGGCGGGCGCGGGAATCGCCTCGTCGCGCTTCGGCAGCCAGCGCAGGCCGAGCAGCAGCAGGACGGTGGTGACGATCTCCACCAGGATCTGCGTCACCGCGAGGTCGGGCGCCGAGAGCCACAGGAAGGTCAGGCTGCTGACGAGGCCGGCCCCGCCGGCGAAGATCACCGCCGACAGACGGTGGTATTTGGCCCGCTCCGCCGCCCCGACGGCGCAGGCCGCGCCGACCAGCCACATCAGCGCGAAGGCCGGATCGAAGGCGGTGAGCCGGCCCGGCGCGAACAGGTCGAGCCCGCGGGCCACCCCCGCCGCGAGGGCCGACAGCAGGGCGGCGAGGAACAGGATGCGCAACTGCGGCTGGAGCCGCTCGGCCCCGAACCACAACTCCAGCGCGCGGGCGCCCTTGGTCAGGCCGGTCATCGACCGCTCGAACAGCCAGCCGCCATCGAGCCGGTCCATCAGCCAGGGGCCGCCCCGGGGATTGGTGTTGATGCGCCGCCCGAACAGGACATAGAGCGCGATGCCGCCGCCCATGGCGGCGACGCTCATCGCCAGCGGCGCGTTGAAGCCGTGCCAGATCGCGAGACTGTAGGACGGCGTCGCGTCGCCGAGCACCGCCCGCACGGCCCGCCCGAGGGCCGGGCCGATGGTCAGATTCGGGACGAGGCCGATGGCGATGCAGGTCAGGACCAGCATCTCGATCGGGATGCGCATCCAGCGCACCGGCTCGTGCGGCTCCTCCGGCAGGTCGTGCGGGGGGCGCCCGAAGAAGGTCTGCCGGATGAAGCGCAGGGAATAGAGCATGGTGAAGGCGCTCGCGAGCGTCGCCAGCACCGGAAGGGCGAGGTGGATCGGATGGTCGCCCATGTTGTCGACCGCCTCCGACAGGAACATCTCCTTCGACAGGAAGCCGTTGAGGAGCGGAACCCCGGCCATCGCCGCCGCCGCGACCATCGCCAGGGTCGCGGTGTAGGGCATGGCCCGCCACAGGCCCGAGAGGCGGCGCATGTCGCGGGTGCCGGTCTCGTGGTCGATGATGCCGACCGCCATGAACAGCGAGGCCTTGAAGGTCGCGTGGTTCACGGTGTGGAAGATCGCCGCGACCACGGCCAGGGGTGAGTCGAGCCCGAGCAGCAGCGTGATCAGCCCGAGATGGCTGATGGTGGAATAGGCGAGCAGGCCCTTGAGATCGTGCTGGAAGATCGCGCTCCACGAGCCGATCAGCATGGTCGCCATGCCGATCGTCCCGACGATCCAGTACCAAGCATCGGTGCCCGCGAGCACCGGCCAGAGGCGGATCATCAGGAAGATGCCGGCCTTCACCATCGTGGCCGAATGCAGATAGGCGCTGATCGGCGTCGGCGCCGCCATCGCCCGGGGAAGCCAGATGTGGAACGGGAACTGCGCCGACTTGGTCAGCGCGCCCGCGAGCACCAGCACCAGGGCCGGCAGGTAGAGCGGGCTGTTGCGGATCGTGTCGCCGGAGGCCAGCACCGTCTCGAGATCGTAGCTGCCGACGATGCGCCCGATCAGGATCGTGCCGACCAGCAGGCAGAGGCCACCGGCGGCGGTGATCGTCAACGACATGCGCGCGCCGTCGCGGGCGGCGGCGTTGTCGTACCAGTAGCCGATCAGCAGGAACGAGACGATGCTGGTCAATTCCCAGAACAGGACCAGCTGGATCAGGTTGCCCGCGAGGATGATCCCGAGCATCGCCCCGACGAAGGCGAGGAAATAGGCGAAGAGCCGCGGCACCGGATCGGCGGGCGACATGTAATAGCGCGCGTAGAGCACTACGAGCGCGCCGATGGCGAGCACCAGCACCGAGAACAGCCAAGCCAGCCCGTCGAGCCGCAGCACGAAGCGGACGCCGAGGCTCGGCAGCCAATCGATGGCGTGGACGACGCTGCTCCCCCCGGCGAGTTGCGGCGTGAGGGCGAGGATGCAGCCCAGGCTCGTCAGGGTGACGAGCCCGGCCAGGGCGGCGGCGACATTGCGCGCGCGGCTCGGCAAGGCGCCCGCGAGCACGGAACCGAGGAAGGGCAGGATCGCAGCGGCGGCGAGAAGCGTGTTCGACGACATCAACCCGGGCGAGGTGCAGGCTCGGGAGCGGCCTGAAGGATGAAGGGTGTGGCGGCTGCGAGCGAAGCCGGCCACCTGCCGGGCGCGGCGCTCACATCGTCCATGTAGGGCATGGCCCAGGATTCGGCTGCAAGGAAAAGGGGAAATGGCCCCACGGCTCGCGCCGGGTGAGAAACCGCACCTTCCTCCGCCCGCTTCCGAGGGCTTCGCCCACGCTCATGGCGGCCCCGTTCGCGCCTCGCCGCGCGGTGCCTGTTCGGCACGCCGTGCAGTCTGCGAGAATGTTTACCTTCAACAGTCCCGAAATCTTCATGCGCCGCGGTCAAAGTGTCCGCGAACGGGGCATTGCTCTCGTTTTGGAACGGATTTTCCAAGGCACGCACCTTGCTGAACCTGGGGGACGTACGATCCTCAGCCGAGGCGATCGGGCCATCTGCACGGAAACTCTCCGGTGTGGAGGTCAGGAGGTTTCGGCTGTGACGCAAGAACAGGATGAAGACCGTATCGGCGTCGGCCGGCACTGAATTTAAGCAGCCATGATCTTCAGCTGACCGGTCGCTCCGCTCTCCGCGGAAGCCCGGTGCCGGTCTGATCGTCAGGATACTCCGTCGAAGACCCATCCGAATGCGGGACCATGTTATGGACGCGAAGTCAGCCCCCACCGTCGTTATCATCGGTCTCGGCTATGTCGGCCTGACCCTTTCCGTCGCCCTCGCGCGCCGTGGCGTCCAGGTCTACGGCATCGAGAAGCGGCCCGAGGTGGTCGAGAAGACCAATGCCGGCATCCCGCATTTTGCCGAGATCGGGCTTCAGGCCGCCCTGGCCGACGTGGTGAAGAAGGGGCGCTTCGTCGCCAGCACCACGACCAAGGACGTGCCCACGGCGTCGTACTACATCATCACCGTCGGCACGCCGCTATTCCCTCAATCCTACGAGCCCCGGCTCGACATGATCGAGGAGGCCTCCCGCGAGGTCGCCGAGCATTTCACCGATGGCGCCACGGTGATCCTGCGCTCGACCGTGCGCATCGGCACGACGACGGGAGTGGTGAAGCCGATCCTCGACCGCACCGGCAAAGCCTACCACCTCGCCATGTGCCCCGAGCGGACGCTGGAGGGCGACGCCATGCGCGAGCTGATCACCCTGCCCCAGATCATCGGCGGCGAGACTCCGGAGGCTTCCGACAACGCGGCGGCCCTGTTCAGCCGGCTGACCCACACCATCGTCCGGGTCGCGAGCCCGGAGACGGCGGAGATGATCAAGCTCGTCGACAACACTTCGCGGGACGTTCACTTCGCCTTCGCCAACGAGGTGGCGCGGGCCTGTGACGCCCTGGGCATCAATGCCAACGATGTGATCCGCTACGGCAAGCTCGGCTATGCCCGCACCAACGTCGCCGCCCCCGGCCTGGTCGGCGGCCCCTGCCTGGAGAAGGATCCGCACATCCTGCTCTCCTCCGTCGCCGGACAGGGGATCAGCCTCGAGATCACGGCGGCCTCCCGGCTCGTCAACGAGCGTCAGCCCGCCGAGACCGTGGCGAGTTTGGTCCAGCGGCTGCAGGCACGGCGGTCCGGGCCCTACAAGGCGGTGGTGGCCGGTCTCGCCTTCAAGGGACGGCCGGAGACCGACGACTTGCGCGGGTCGATGTCGCTCCACGTCATCCGCGAGATGATGGCGACCGAGCACTTCTCCGAGATCCGGGTCTATGACGGCGTGGTGCCGATGGATCACATCCGGGCGATCTCGTCGGGCATCACGCCCTACGAGACCCTGACCGCGGCCTGCGAAGGAGCGGACGTGCTCGTCATCGCCAACAACCATCCGGAATATTCGAAGATCGATCTGGAGGCGATCGTCGGCACGATGTCCGCCGATGCCTTCGTTTACGATTACTGGAACAACCTCAGCGAGATGCCGGCGGAAGTGCTGGAAAATCGCTACGTTACCGTGGGCAACCTCGTGGGTAAGTTTCAATGAGCAAGTTGGCCGTCACCGGCGCCGGTGGCTTCATCGGCGCGCATCTGACCCGTGCCCTCCTTGCCGAGGGGCACGAGGTCGTCGCCATCGACAATTACATCCGCGGGCAGGCGTCGCGCCTGGCCGATGCGGAGGGGGCGATCCAGCGGGCCACCCTCGACGTGCGTGACAAGGACGCGCTGAAGCAGGTGCTGGCCGGCGTCGAGTGCGTCTTCCATCTGGCCGCCATCAACGGCACCGAGAATTTCTACACGCAGCCGCAGCTCGTTCTCGATGTCGGCGTGCGCGGGGCGCTCGCCGTCTCCGAGGCCTGCATCGAGGCGGGGGTGCCCGATCTCGTCGTGGCTTCCTCGGCGGAGGTCTACCAGACGCCCCGGGTGGTGCCGACGGCCGAAGACATCGAGATGGTCATCCCCGACTCGCTGAACCCGCGCTATTCCTACGGCGGATCGAAGCTGATCTCGGAGCTGATCGCCTTCAATTATTGCCGCGACAAGCTCAGGAAGGTCCAGGTCTTCCGGCCCCACAACGTCTATGGGCCCGACATGGGCTGGAAGCACGTCGTGCCGCAGCTCATCGAGAAGATCGTCGCCGCCGGGGATGGCGGATCGATCACGCTGCAGGGAGACGGCAGCGAGACGCGGGCCTTCTGCTACGTCAGCGACGTCGTCGACGGCATCATCCGCATGTGGCGGGCGGGGGAGACGATGAACGTCTACCATATCGGCTCGATGGAGGAGGTCGCGATCCGCGATCTGGCGCAGGTGACGGCCGAGGCTTTGGGCACCCGCGTCAGCCTCGTCGCCGGCCCCGCCGCCGCCGGGGCGACGCCGCGCCGCTGCCCGGATATCGGCAAGATGCAGGGCATCGGCTACGCCCCCGGTGTCTCTCTCCGGGAGGGCATCGAGCGGACGGTGGCATGGTATCGCGAGAACCCGGCTCCGACGGATTCCAACCCCCTGCTCTGAACCGCCATTCGACGGGGGCCATCCCACCAGACACCTCCTCGCGGGGGCGCCGCGGCTCGGATCGATCCTTTGGAGCGATCCTTCCGATTCGCGCGCGATGTCCCAAAGATCCGCGAGCCTCCGCCGCGCCGTAGCAACCCTTGAAGAGGTGGACGGCGTTTGAGTGACGCACCCCCGAAGCTCGGCCTTCCCGGCGGGCCGAGCGCCCTTGTCTCGATCGATGTCATAAGGACGATCCATGTACAGCTTGGCGGGAAAGACCGTCTTCGTCGCCGGACATCGCGGCTTGGTCGGCAGCGCCCTGGTGCGCCGCCTGGCACAGGAGGGCTGCGAGATCCTGACCGCCACCCGCGCGGAGCTGGACTTGTGCGATCAGGCGGCCGTGCGGGCCTGGATGCGGGACAGGCGGCCGGACGCCGTGTTCGTGGCGGCGGCCAAGGTCGGTGGCATCCTCGCCAACGTGACCTACCCGGCCGATTTCCTCTACGAGAACCTGATGATCGAGGCGAACCTTATCGAGGCCGCCTTTCGCGAGGAGGTCGAGAAGCTTCTGTTCCTCGGCTCCAGCTGCATCTACCCGAAATTCGCCGAGCAGCCGATCGTCGAGTCGAGTCTCCTGACGGGACCTCTGGAGCCGACCAATGAGTGGTACGCGGTCGCCAAGATCGCCGGGATCAAGCTCTGTCAGGCCTATCGCCAGCAGCATGGCCGCGACTTCATCTCGGCCATGCCGACTAATCTCTACGGGCCGGGCGACAATTTCGACCTGACCTCGAGCCATGTCCTGCCGGCCCTGATCCGCAAGGCACACGAGGCGCGCCGGAGCGGGGCGAAGGAGATGGTGATCTGGGGCACCGGCTCGCCGCGCCGGGAATTCCTGCATGTCGACGATTGCGCCGATGCCTGCCTGCACCTGATGAAGACCTATTCCGAGGCCGAGCACGTCAATGTCGGGTCGGGCGAGGATATCCCGATCTACGACCTGACCCGCCTCGTCTGCGACGTCGTCGGCTTCGAGGGCGAGATCGTCCGCGACACGACCAAGCCCGACGGCACGCCGCGCAAGCTGATGTCGGCGGACAGGCTGCGCGGCCTCGGCTGGGCGCCGAAGGTGCCCCTGCGGGATGGCATCGCGGCGACCTACGACTGGTTCCGCCAGAACGTCGCCGACGCGTGAGATCGATGGGAGCCCGCGTGATGAGTGATGCCGCCGTGACGGTCTCCGAGCCCTACGCGCTCAGGATCAACCGGAACGATCCCTATCTCGTGACCGATGGTCCGGCGGCGCACCGCCTGCCGGCAACCCGCATCCTCGGTGTGCCGGTGAGCGTCGTCGACATGCCGATGGCGGTACGCACCCTCATCGCCTGGGCCAAGGCGCGGCGCACCAGCATGGTCTGCGTGCGGGACGTGCACGGGATCATGTGCGCCCAGGAGCAGGCCGATCTCAGGGCGGCGCATGAGCGGGCCAGCATGATCGTGCCGGACGGAGCGCCGCTCACCATCATCAGCCGCTTCCTGCGGGCCCACGGCACCGGCCGCGTGCCGGGGCCGTCGCTGATGGAGGAGATGTTCGCCGCGACCCAGGGGACCGGCATCCGCCACTATCTCTACGGCGGCAAAGAGGGCGTGGCCGAACAGGTCGCCGCCAACTTCGCCCGCAAATATCCAGGATCGGAGGTCTGCGGACTTGCCTGCCCGCCCTTCGGAGCGGTTCCTCCCGAGCTCGACGCGCAGCTCACCGAGGCGATCAAGCGGGCCGAACCGCACATCGTCTGGGTCGGCATGTCGACCCCGAAGCAGGATACCTGGATGAACGACCATCTGGACCGCCTGCCCGGCATGATCCTGATTGGGGTGGGCGCGGCGTTCGACTTCCATTCGGGTGCGGTCAAGCGGGCCCCGAAATTCATGCAGGCCATGGCCCTGGAATGGCTGCACCGGCTGTTCAGCGAGCCCCGGCGCCTCTGGCGGCGCTATCTCGTCATGGCTCCGGTCTTCCTGTGGAAGATAGCCCGGCAGCCCGAGCCGCCCCGGCCGTGAGCCCGCGCCCTTCCACGAACCCCTTCGCCGGCCCCTCCGGAGCCCCGTTGCGCGTCCTCATCGTCCACAACCACTACCAGATCCGGGGCGGGGAGGACGCGGTGGTGGCGAACGAGGCGGCCGCCCTCGCCCGTGCCGGTTGCACGGTCGAGGTGCTTGCCTTCCACAACGACGCGATCCGCTCCCCCCTCGACCGCCTGCGCACGGCCTACGAGGCCCCTTACGCCCCCCGCGGCATCGCCCGGGTGGTGGAGGCGGTGCGCCGCTTCCGGCCGGACGTGGTCCATGCCCACAACACCTTCCCGCTGGTCTCGCCGGCCATGCACGGGGCGGTGCGGGCGCTCGGGCCGGTGACAGTCCAGACGCTGCACAATTTCCGTCTCGTCTGCGCCGGCGCCCTGCTGATGCGCGACGGCGCCCCCTGCGAAACCTGCCTGACCGGCTCGGCATACAAATCGGTGCGTCATGCCTGCTACCGCGGTTCGCGCCTCGGCACCCTGGCGGTGGCGCGGATGATCGACCGCCACCGCAAGGCCGGCACCTGGACGCGGGACGTCGATGCCTTCATCGCCCTGACCGGATTCGCTCGTGGCCGCTTCATCGCGGCGGGGCTGCCGGCGCAGCGCCTCTTCGTGAAGCCGAACGGCCTGCCCGACCCGGGCCCGCCCCCGGACGAGCCGCGTCGGGGCATCCTGTTCGCCGGCCGCTTGAGTCAGGAGAAGGGTGTCGAGATCCTGAAGGCCGCCGCGCCGCTTCTGACCGCGCCCGTCGAGATGGCCGGTGAGGGGCCCCTGCGCGACATTCTGGCGGGCGCTCCCGGCCTCACCCTGCTCGGTGCCCTGCCCCAGGCGGAGTTGCGGGCCCGGATGGGCCGGGCCGCCGCCCTGGTGGTGCCCTCCCTCTGGTACGAGGGGTTGCCGATGGTGGTGGCCGAGGCCTACGCGGCGGGCACACCGGTCATCGCCTCACGTATCGGCGCCCTGGCCCATCTGATCGAGGATGGCGTGACCGGCCTGCTGGTGACGCCGGGCGATCCCGTGGATCTCGCCCGCGCCATCGAGCGGCTGTCCGGCCGTCCCGACGAGGCGCGCGGGATGGGGGCCGCCGCCCGGGCCGCCTATCTGCGGGACTGGACCGAGGAGGCGACGACCGCCGCGCTGCTCACGATCTACTGGACGGCGCTCGCCGCGCGGGCGGTCGCGGACCGCGCGACCGCTTAAGGTCTCAGAGGCAGGGCCCGTCGTGGTTCGGGCTGGGCCGGCACCGGTTCCGGCTCATCGGAATACGGGGCGTTCCTGAGTTCGTAAACGAGGAAGAGCAGCGCGAGCAGACCAAGGCCGACTGCTCCGTAGAGTACAAGAGCCGTGCTCTCCATCGTCCCCGCCCGATTGTTCTTCGTGCTAACGAAAGTTATGCGCGGCCACGGGCGGAAGGCAAGAGCCGGATTGGCCCGCCCCGTGGCGGAGCGGCGCCGGGTCAGCGCCAGCCCATCAGGTCGATCTTGGCCGCCATCACCCGGCATCCCGTGGGCGAGAAGGCGCCTTCGTGCCCGAAGCCGGGAATGCTCACGGTTTCGGCCCGCGGAGCGTAGGCGCGCCAGCCGAGCATCGGGTCGAGGGCGGCGGCCACCGGGATGCTCTCGCTGCGCACGATCAGCACGTGCCCGGCATAGGGCTGCGGCGCATAGGCCAGGGCGAGCGCGTCGAGTTCGTCCGTCACCTGCCAGAACGCCTCTTCCGGATTCGGCCCGGCGAGGCCGATCCGGTGCAATCCGCGCATCAGGCCGCGCCAGGCGCCGCTCGCGCGCAGCCAGAGCCCAACCCGTGACGCGATGTACCCGGCCCCGTCCCGGCGGGTGTGGCGCAGCAGGGCGGCGACGCGTCCGCGCCGGTAGGCCGCCCCGGCCTGAAGCCGGGCGAGCGGCCTGAGGCGCCGGAAATAGCCGGGCTCCCAGCAATCGATCAGAACGATGAGGGGAACGTCCCGTCCCGCCGCCGCGAGCTGCCGGGCGGTCTCGAAGACGAGGACGCCCGAGCGGCAGAAACCGACGAGGCGGATCGCACCGTCCGGCTGCGCCGCGTCGATCGCGTCGCGATAGGCGCCGGCCAGCCGCTCCAGGGTCTCGTCCTGCGGCGGAACCCGGCTCTCCAGCTGGATCGTGGCGAAGGGCCGATCCGCGCCGAGCGCTTCGGCCAGGGGACGATAGAGCTCCTGGTCGGCCGCCGCGTGGTGGATCGCGGTGAAGCCCGGCCGGCCCTCCGCCTGCGGCGGCGCCTGCAGCGCGTGGTGCCGCATCCCGGCGGTTTCCCCGCCGCTGAGGAGCGCGCAGAGCCGTGCCACCGTTCCCGCCTCGAAGAAGGACCAGAGCGGGATGCGCCGTCCCGTCGCCGCCTCGATCCGGGCGACGACACGGGCGGCCAGCAGCGAGTGGCCGCCGGAAGCGAAGAAGTCGTCGTCGTCGGAGAGGTCGGGCTGGCCGAGCATCTCGCGCCAGATCGCCCGTATGACGGGCAAGAGGGAGTCGGGAGAGCTGGGATCGGCGGATGGTTCGACCGTGGCCGGTGCGGGGCCGGCTCGGCTCGCTTGCCCCGTCGCGATGGGCGGGGCGCTCGCCTCGACGAAGGGCATCGGATCCGGCAGGCGCATGCCGACGGCCGCGCAGGCGGCGCGCTCGAAATCGTCGAGGAGGCCGGCCATGGTCCGTGCCTCGTAGAGGCCGGTGTCGTATTCGCAGGTCAGAAGCCAACCGGAATCCGTCAGCGCCAGTTCGAGATCGATGTCGAAGAAGCTGCCGGTGGCGGCATAGTCGAGATCGGTGAGGCGGATCGGTCCGGAGGCGGCCCGGTCCCGCGGCACGGTCTCCGGCTCGGAGAAGGCGCCCGCCGATTGCGCCGACTCCACCGTTGGCCGCAGCCGGAAGTTCACCGAGACCAGGGGCGGGCGCAGGCCGTCACGGCAGGGGGCCAATGCCTGCACCACCCGGTCGAACGGCGCCAGGGCATGGTCGCAGGCATCGAGGATGGTCTGCCGCGTCGCCGCGAGCCGCCCGGCGAAGCTCTCGCCTCCGCGGCCGAGGTCGGCGCGGAGGACCAGGGTGTTGATGAAGGTGCCGACGACGCCTTCCAGATCGACCTCGTCGCGCCCGAGCACCTGGGTGCCGATGGCCACGTCGCTGCGTCCGGTGCGCGCCCCGAGAAGGCCGAGCAGCACGGTGCAGGCGAGGACGAAGACCGTCGCGCCGTGCTCCCGCGCGCAGGCCGACATGCGCAGGCCGAGTTCGGTGGAGAGCAGGCGGCTCCGGGCCGCGAAACGGCGCTCCCGGCCGGGGCGCCGCGGATGGTCCGGCGGCCATTCGAGGGGAGAGAGATCCCGCAGCGACCGCGCCCAGAAGGCGAGGTCGCGCTCCGCCGCCGCCGCGACGGCGGGGGAGATCTCCCATTCCGCGAAGTCGGCATAGTGCAGGGCCTGCGGCGGCAGGTTCGGCGCCTGCCCCCGGATCAGCGCGCCGTAGATCGCGATGAATTCCCGCGCGAGCACGACCATCGACCAGCCGTCGCAGATGCTGTGATGGGCGGTGACGAGGAGCAGGGAATCGCCGCGCCCGAGTCGCAGCAGCGTCACCCGCAGAAGCGGCGCCTGCGTCAGGTCGAAGGGCTTGCCGGCCTCCGCGTCGGCCAGCGTCCGCGCCTCTTCGAGGCGGTCGCCGGGCAGGCCGGACAGGTCGATCTCGGAGAAGGGCAGCGGCACCGGGCCGGCGATCCGCTGCACCGGCCGGCCTCCTTCCGCGGCGATGGAGGTGCGGAGCGCCTCGTGCCGGTCGAGAAGGAGGCGGAAGCTGCGCACCAGGGTGTCGGCATCGAGCCGCCCGGCGATGCGCCAGCGGGCGGCGACATGCAGGCTCGGGTCACCCGGCCGCAACTGGTCCAGCAGCCAGAACCGCGTCTGGCTATGGGAGCAGCGGGCGGTGAAGGCGGCGCCGGCCGCCGTCTCGCCGGTCAAGGCGGGCGTCTCCTGCGTGAAATGCCGCATCGTCCCGCCTCACGCCTGACCGACCGCTGCGCGGTCCCCGTCCAGCGGCCGGGGGCGCGGGATCGGCTGGATCGGCGCGCGGGGGAGCGGTGATTCCCCGCCCTCCCCCGCGCGGGCTCGCAGCAGAGCCGCGACCCGGGCGATGGTGCGCTCCTGGAACAGGTCTCCCGCGCCGAGCGGCAGGTTCTCCCGCCGAGCGCGGGCGACGATCCGGAACACGCTCAGCGAATCCGCGCCAAGGGCGATCAGGTCGTCGTCCCGGTCGATGGAGGTCTTCCCCAGCACGTCGCGCCAGATCGCCGTCAGGATCTCCTCCAGCGCCGGGGCCTGCGGCTGTGCCTGCTTGAGCGGAAGCGGTGTCGGCGCCGGCTCGGGGGCGATGCCGTGGGGCCGCGATCCAGGCGCCGGCAGCGCCCGGCGGTTGACCTTCCCGCTCGGCGTCAGGGGTAGCTCGGACAGGCGGACCCATTCCGAGGGGATCATGTAATCCGGCAACTCGCGGGCGAGAGCGGAGCGCAGGGCGCGGAGCGTCGGGGCCGGTTCGCGCTCCGAGCGCACGAAGTAGCAGACGAGGCGGTCCTCGCCCTCGGCATCGGGGCTCAGCACCACGACCGAATGCAGCCCGGTCTGGCGCAGCAGCACCGCTTCGATCTCGCCCGGCTCGATCCGGTAGCCGCGCAACTTGATCTGGTGGTCGGCCCTGCCGAGGATCTCGACCCGGCCGTCCGGGCGGAAGCGGGCCCGGTCGCCGGTCCGGTAGAGCCGCGCTCCGGCGCATTCCGGCAGGGGGCTGTCGATGAAGCTCCTGCCCGTGAGGTCCGGCCGGCCGAGATAGCCCCGGGCGAGCCCGACCCCCCCGATCAGCAACTCTCCGGTGACACCCACCGGCACCGGCTCGTCGCGCTCGTCGAGGATGTAGAAGCCGGTATTGTCGATCGGCCGGCCGACCGTCACGACGTCCTCGGCGGGGTCGATGCGCGCGGCCGAGGACCAGATCGTGGTCTCGGTCGGGCCATAGAGGTTCCACAATTCGCCGCCGCCCTCGGTGAGCCGTCGCGCCAGTTCGAGCGGCAGGGCCTCGCCGCCGCACAGCATCTTGAAGCCGGGACGGGAGCGGAAACCCGCCTCCAGCAGCAGCCGCCAGGTCATCGGCGTCGCCTGCAGGATCGTCGCGCCGCTGCGCTCCAGCAGGGCGAGCAGGGCGTGGCCGTCGCGGGCCTCCTCGGCGGAGGCCAGGACGATCCGGGCGCCGCGGATCAGCGGCAGCAGCAATTCGAGGCCGGCAATGTCGAAGGTGACGGTCGTCACCGCGAGCAGGCAATCCCCGGGCGCGATGCCCGGTGCCCGCGCCATGCTGAAGAGCAGGTTCGAGAGGCCGGCCCGCAGCACCTCGACGCCCTTCGGCGCTCCGGTCGTGCTCGACGTGTAGATCAGATAGGCGGCCCGGTCCGACGGCACGCGCGGCAGGCGGGACGGGCCGACCGAGGCCGACGGAGAGGCGGCTTCGGCCGACAGGAGCGCGTCGAGATGCGGCTCCCGCGACAGGCCGTCGAGGCGGTCGACCTCGACGATGCCGAAGGCGCCGTCCGGCAGGAGGGCACGGTCGGCGGTCACGGTGAGGATCGCGCCGATGCCCGCATCGGCGACGATGCCAGCGCGCCGGGCCGCCGGCATCAGCGGGTCGAGGGGGACGTAGGCGATGCCGGCTCGCAGGGCGCCGAGCATCGCCGCCACCAGGGCGGGGGAGCGGCGCATCAGCAGCCCGACCCGTGCCCCCGCCGGCAGGCGCCGGGCGAGGAGCGTCCGGGCGACGCGGTCGGCCCAGGCGTCGAGGGCGCCGTAGCTCACCGTCCGCTCGCCGAAGCTGATCGCCGTCCTCTCCGGGGCGCGCCGGGCATGGAGCCCGAAGGCGCGCAGGGCTCCGACATTCAGCGGGTGACCCCGCCCGGTGTCGTTCCAATCGACCAGCATGGTCCGCCGCTCCTCCGCGTCGAGGAGGGGGACGCGGCCGACCGGCTGCTCCGGGTCGCGAGCAAGTTCGGCGAGCAGGGTGAGGTAATGCCCGATCCAGCGCCGCACCGTGGCGGGTTCGAACAGGGCGCGGTTGTAGGTGACGTCGAGGCTGAGCCTGGAGGGCGCCTCGCGCACGCTGAGGGTCAGCTCGAAGGTCGAGAAGCGCTTGGGGGCCAGGGCCAGCGCGCCACGCAGGCCCTGGCCGAAATCGAGGGAATCTCCGAGGCTCTGAAGGTTGAACTGCACCTGCGCCAGGGGCGGCCGCGCGGGATCGTGCGGCACATCGAGATGGCGCAGCAGCCGGCCCAGGGTGCAATCGGCGTGGCAGGCGGCTTCCATCAGCGTCGTGCCGGTGCGGGCGAGATGCGCCGCGAACGGTTCCGCCGGGTCGAGCCGCGCCCGCAGCGGCAGGAAATCGGCGTGATGGCCGACCAGCCGGGGCTCGCCGAAGCGCGGCTGCCCGGCCACCGGCACGCCGACGACGAGATCCTCCTGCCCCGAGAGCCGCACCAGCAGCACTTGGAAAGCGGCGAGCAGGGTGGCGGTCAGCGTCTGCCCCTGTCGTGCCGCGAGGGCCCGGACGGCGCTGGCCAAGTCCCGCGGCAGGGCGATGGTTTGCGCATCGCCGGCATAGCCGCGCAGCTTGGGTCGCGGATGATCCACGGGCAGGTCGAGCGGCTCGGGCAGATCGGCATAGAGGCCGGCCCAATGGGCAAGCGCCCGCTCCGCCTCCGGTGCCGGTCTGGCCAGGTCGCTGAAGCGAGGTGCCGGCGCCAGCCTTTCCGCCCCCGCGCGGTAGGCGGTGGCGATCTCGTCGGCCAGGACCGCGAAGGACCAGCCGTCGCAGCGGATGTGATGCGCCGAAAGGACGAGGACATGCCACTCCGCACCCAGCCGGAGGAGATCGGCCCGCACCACCGGGCCGGCGACGGGATCGAAGGCGTGGCCGGCCCTGTCGTGCAGGAAGGCCGCCATGGCCGCCTCCGGCTCGGCCTCTCCGGACAGGTCGGTGAAGGCGACCGGTATCGGCGCCGCCGGATCGAAGGTGATCGTCTCGCCGGTGGGCGAGATGCGGCCGCGCAGGGCCTCGTGCCGGCCGAGCACCGCCCGCGTGCTCGCCAGGAGGCGCTGCGGATCGAGGATTCCATCGAGGCGCAGGGTGACCATCTCGGTCATCGCGGCATTGGCATCGGCGCCGAACTGCGCCGCGAGCCAGATCTCGGCCTCGCCGTCGGTGAGCGGGCGCGAACCCCCCTCCCCCTCGTCCGACGGCCCCGCCGGAGCCGGCGTCACCCGCTGCGGTTGCGCCAACCGCGCCGCCGCGAGAGTCAGGGTCAGGGTGCGAAGCTGCTCCTCGACGACGCGGCACACGGCGTCGAGCTGGTGCCGGAACACCTCCTGCAACTCCTCGGGAGTCAGCGTCGGCGCGGGACGGAGGCCCTGCCCGGCCCCGCCGCCTCCGTCGTCTGCGGACGGGTAGATCGGCATCGCCTGGAACACAGCTTCGCCATCGATGCAGGACATGCCGATCCCCGTCTGGCCGCGCGGTTCACCGGCGCGGCGGGCGACGGATCCGCGATCCGGCACGCCACCGCGCGATGACCGGGAAAGTCATCGCGTCGTTGGGATCGGAAAACGGGATATCGGCCGGTTTCCGGGTGCCCCGAAGTCAGTGCACCCCACGAAACTCCCGATCACCGGGAACCGTCCCTCCGGCCTGTCGGCTCAGCGGGAGTTTCATAAGAGACACTCAGTTCCCGTGAGGATAGCAGCGGGGCCGGAGCGATCATCTGCCTCGTTGGGATTAGTGCTTCTCCGCTAAGGACGATGGTGAGCGGCAATCGGAGGCAATCTTCCTGCGAGAAGGACTTTACAGAGCCGAGTTTCGTACGGTTTCCGACGAGGCCGTGCCGGTGATCCGAGCCTCAAACCTCTGGATCGCCGCAGCGACCATTGCCCGCGCAGCGTGAAGCGTGCCGAGTTCGACCGAGGACATCGCCAGCATCACCGGCAGCAGGTTTTGTGTCGGCCTGCCATCCTGCCCGAAGAGGCTGAGGTCGTCCTCGGGCTTGAGGCCGACGCTGCCGGCGATCCGCGCCGCGTAGTTGCGGATGCGGGTCTCGTCAGTGGAACAGACGGGAGCCGGAAGGCTGAGGTCGAGCAGGCTGCCCTTCGGCAGGGAGGCCGCGATCGAGGGCAGCGCCGCCGCTTCTGCCACCATCCGGTCGGGGGCCAGGAGCGCGGCGGGGTCGGCCGCGCCGGATCGCGCGGGAACTCGCGCGGCGGCGGCTGGCGCGGTCCGGCCGGCCTGGCTCGGCGCCGTGGCCTCCAAGCCCGTGGCGATGTCGGCAGTCGGCCTCGGCAGTGCGGCGACCGGCTTGACGGCGCTGCGGCCGGCGCGGCCGGGATGCCCGGCGAGGCGTGCGCGGGCGGACCAGGGCTGGACCCGCAGCCCCCCCCCGGCCGGTGCCGGCGCCCGCGCCACCCCGCCCCGGCCGTGCCGGGCGAGGAAGCGGGCGCGCAGGGTGCGGCGGATCCCCTGCGGTGCCACCGCACTCGATACCGCCGGGGCGCGCACCCGCGAGCCCGCCCCAGCGGCCGGCCCCCGCGCGGCTCTTGCCGGGGCCACGCCGCATTCGGCCGGCGCCCAGCGCCGCACGATGGCGAGCGCCGTGCGGCGGCCGTAATCGCGCTGGTAGCGGCGCAGGAGCTGGACCGCCGCATCCGCGCCGTCGGCGGCGGTGGCGAAGCCGGTATGCCCCTCCGCATCGCCGCCGAGCTCACCGCTCCAGCGCGCCTGCTTGATACACCAGTAATTGTTGAGCCGTACGCAGCGGGCGACGAAACCCGGCTCGGCCGCCGCGTGGCGGACGACGAAGGCCAGGGAGGTCGGCGCGAGATTGTCCCCCGCCTGCTCGCGCCAGTTCGACACCGCCCGGGCCACGAAGCTGAAGCTCGGCGGTGCGGCCGGCGCCGCCTCGGCGGTGCGGGGCAGAGCCGGCAGGTGCGCCCGCGCCGCTCCCGCCGCATCCTCGATCCGCGGCACCAGAAACGTGAGGGCAAGGAGCGTTTCAAGGAGCACGCCGAACATCCCCCTGCGGCTGCGTCAGCTTCGCCGTCCCGTCAGGGAACGGCCGATCGGCCGAAGGGTTCGGTGACGGTCACGGTTCCTTTGGCGACGCGGGCCTTACTCTTCCATCTCGGCCGCGAGCTGCCGCGGGCGCACGAAGCGCAGAAGCGTGCCGTCGCCATAGGCGATGGCCTCCCAATCGTCGGCCGCGAATTCCAGCACGGCGAGGGCCGCCGTCGGAAACTTTTCGCGCAGATCTCGCAGCAGAGGCTTCGGCCCATCGCCGACGAGCCTCAGGGCGAGGTCGCCGAGGCCGGGATTGTGGCCGATCACCAAGAGGCTCTGCACGCCGGCCGGGGCGGAGCGGATCGCGTCGAGGATCCGCCCGGCCGGCGCCTCGTAGAGCGAGGGCACGGTTTCCATCGCCGTGTCCGGCAACTCGACCCGGGCCGCCTCCCACGTCTCCTGCGTGCGCCGGGCGGGCGACACCATGGCGTGGTCGGGCCGCAAGCCCTCGCGGGCGATATAGGCGCCCATCAGCGGGGCGGCCTCCTGCCCGCGCGGGGCCAGCGGCCGGTCGATATCGGCCACGCCGGTCGGATAGGCGGACTTGGCGTGACGCAGGAGCAGCAGGCGGCGCATTATTGGAAACCGACGACGGGGTGGGGGACGTAAGGGGCTTCGAGCTTCGCGATCTCGTCCTCGGTCAGAGCGAGGTCGAGGGCGGCCACCGCATCGTCGAGATGTTGCGGCTTCGAGGCGCCGATAATGGGCGCGGCGACACCCGGCTTCCGCAGCACCCAGGCGAGCGCCACCTGCGCCCGCGGTACGCCGCGATTGGCCGCGATCTCGGCGACTGCCTCGATCACCCGACGGTCGGCCTCGGCGGTCGCGTCATAGAGGTTCTTGCCGACGAGATCGCTCTCCTGCCGGGGGCTGCCGGCATCGACAGCGCGGGTGAGGCGGCCGCGAGCGAGCGGACTCCAGGGCAGCAGTGGGATGCCCTGATCGGCGCAGAGCGGCAACATCTCCCGCTCCTCCTCCCGGTGCAGCAGGTTGAGGTGGTTCTGCATGGTGGAGAAGCGCGTCCAGCCGTTCAGGTCGGCGGTGTAGAGCGCCTTGGAGAATTGCCACGCGAACATCGACGAAGCACCGATGGTGCGCGCCTTACCGGCCTTCACGACGTCGTGCAGCGCCTCCAGCGTCACCTCGATCGGCGTGCCGTAATCCCAGCGGTGGATCTGGTAGAGATCGACGTAATCGGTCCCGAGGCGCTTGAGCGAAGCGTCGATCGCCGAGAAGATCGCCTTGCGCGACAGGCCGCCGGCATTGGGCTGGTTCTTCAGCGGGTAATACACCTTCGTGGCGAGCACGATGCTGTCGCGGTCCGCATAATCCTTCAGGGCGCGGCCGACGATCTCTTCCGACGTGCCGTCCGAGTAGTAATTGGCCGTGTCGAAGAAGTTGATGCCGAGGTCGAGCGCCCGCTTGATCAGCGGCCGGCTCTCCTCCTCCCGCATTGTCCAGGGATGGGGGCCGCGCTCGGGCACGCCGTAGGTCATGCAGCCGAGGCAGAGGGGCGAGATGTCGAGGCCGGTGCGGCCGAGCTTTCTGGTCTGCATGGGGAGGTTCACACGGCTTTAGGCGGAGTGCGGGAGGATCGTCACCGATCCCTATCGGGATCGACTGTGCGCAGAAGCACGCGCAGATCGCGGCGCCCGTCGAGAACGCGGACGGTGTCGAGATCGCGCTTCCGTCAGCCGCCCCGCCCCTCGCGGCGCATCATGAAGGCCAGCTTCTCGAAAAGGCTCACATCCTGCTCGTTCTTGAGCAGGGCGCCGTGCAGCGGCGGGATCAGCTTGCGGCCGTCGCGCTCGCGCAAGGTCTCGGGAGACACGTCCTCCGCGACGAGGAGCTTCAGCCAGTCGAGCAGTTCGGAGGTCGAGGGCTTCTTCTTGAGGCCCGGCACCTCGCGGGTTTCGAGGAAAACCCGCAGGGCCTCTTCCACGAGGCGATGCTTGATGCCGGGGTAATGCACCTCGACGATGGCCTTGAGCGTCTCCGCGTCGGGGAATTTGATGTAGTGGAAGAAGCAGCGGCGCAGGAAAGCGTCCGGCAATTCCTTCTCGTTGTTGGACGTGATGATGACGATCGGGCGCCTCACCGCGCGGATCGTCTCGCCGGTCTCGTAGACGTGGAACTCCATCCGGTCGAGTTCCGTCAGAAGGTCGTTGGGAAACTCGATATCGGCCTTGTCGATCTCGTCGATCAGCAGGACAGGCCGCTCCGGCGCGACGAAGGCCTCCCACAGCTTGCCGCGGCGGATGTAGTGCGCAATCTCCGAGACGCGCGGATCGCCGAGCTGCGAATCGCGCAGGCGCGAGACCGCGTCGTATTCGTAGAGCCCCTGCTGCGCCTTGGTGGTCGACTTGACGTTCCAGGTCAGCAGCGGCGCGCCGAGGCCTTTCGCGATCTCCTCGGCCAGCACCGTCTTGCCCGTGCCGGGTTCCCCCTTCACCAGCAGCGGGCGTTCCAGCACGATGGCGGCATTGACCGCCGTGGTGAGATCGGGCGGCGCGACGTAGGACTCGGTTCCGGTGAAGCGCATGGGGCCTCGCGTCGGGAGGAGGATCTGAGCCGGACTAACCCGGCGCGAAGCGGCTCGGCAACCGCCTCCCCTCCCGTGGCGTGAGGCGCGTCCCGAGCGCCGAGCCGCCGCCTGTCACGATGGAATGCACTCAGAGCGTCTTGCCGTCGTGCCACACGCAGTTGGTGGCCAGAATGCCCAGATTCACGTCGGATTTCTGCGGCTGCGGCAGGGTCTTGCCGTCCATGGCGAGATCGATCTTGATCTCGACCTGACCCTTCGTCTCGTTGGAGCGGCGGGAGAAGTAGCAATATTGCTGGAACGGCCGGTCCTCGTTGGCCTTGAAGTTCCAACCGGTCACGATCTGCCCATCGAGATAGGGCACCTGCTTGAACACCGTGAAGGTGGTGTTCACCGGCGCCTGCGAGGCAGGGGCGGCGTCGGCGCCGAGCTGCGCCTTGGTCGGCGTCGGCACGCCAGCCTTTTGCGCGGGCAGCCCTTCGAGCTTCAGGGTGTTGTCGGTGAGCGTCACCTCGCCCTTGGTCTTCAGGGTGACGTCGGCGAGCGCCGTCTGCATCGCGCTGGCGATCTTCTCGGCGGCCGAGTCGAACTGGTTCATGTAGGCGTAGCCGTAGGAGGCGGCGCCGAACCCGATTCCCGCCAGCGCCGTGAATACGCCCGCGCCGATGGCCCGCAGCAGGAAAGCCCGGGCGAAGTTCATCCGCGCCTCCGACCGCAGGCGGCCGTTCACGTGCTGGGCGAGCACGATGTTCTCATGCGTGCCGTCGGTGTGGATGCTCATGACCGGGCGCTCACTTGGCAGACTTTACGCGGTCGCGCCCGTGGGGGCGTTGGCGGGGGGCGGGGGCGGCGGCACCACCGGAGCGGTGCGCCGCTCCAGCGGGATCACCGAGGCGTCCCACGCGACGGGTTTGGGCTGGGCCAAAGCCATTTCCTGGCGCACGCCCTCGGCGATGGAGGCCAGGAGGTAGGGCGTCGCCTCGGGGTTCACGGCAGCGCCGAGATCGTCCTCGTCCATGAAGGTCTTGCGCACCGACACCGCCGAGAGCGCCAGGATCGTCGAGGCGAAGGCGGCGCAGAGGGCCGGCACGAACACGAAGATGCGCAGGAAGGCATGGACCTGCGCGTCACTCACATCGATCGGATCGACGCCGTAGACCATGGCCGTGAAGGAGTGGAGCTGCGAGCGGTTGACCGCGTTGCGATAGGCCTGTTCCGCATCCGCGACCCGACGGTCGGCGGCGCCGCGGTCGACAGCGGCGCGGGCCTTGCGCGCCTCCTCCAGCTCCTTGACGATGGCGCTGCGGTCGCTGCCCGCCTTGGCGACGGCGGCGTTGAGGGTGGCGGTGCGCGGGTCGGTCACGCATTTCAGGTTCGAGTAGCGCATGCCCCGGCTGTTGGTGCCGTAGACGCGCTCGCAGCGCTGCGCCGGCAGGCCGGCGAGCTGGGAGGCGTTGTCCGCGGAGCGCTTCTCGATCTGCTCCAGCTCGTTGGTGTATTGCTCGACCCGTGCATTGGCGGCGGCGATGCGGGTATCGATGCTGTCGCGGTCGGCCTGGGCGTCCTTGAGCGCGGTCTTGGCCTTGGCGGCATCCATCAGGCGGGGATGGAACATCATCTCGCCGAGCTGCGACACCGATTTTGTGGTCACGCCCGCCGCGAACACGATGCCGATGATCGCGAGTCCCTTCACGAACCAGGAGCGCTGCGTCCGCGCCAGGATGCCGAGCGGCACGCGGCACAGCTCCACCGCCGCATAGACCAGCGGCGCCAGCAGCATGAAGTAGAAGGCCCGGTTGTCACCGTCGCTGTAATAGCCGGCGAAGAGCCACGCCCCGGCCAGCGACGCGCCGATCACCATGAACTCGACGAGATAGGCGATGGCGACGTAGCCCCACTTGATGCGGTAGCCGCGCTCGATGTCGCGCTCGTGTTTCCAGCGCTGCTGGTCGAGAACCCATTCGCGCCGCTCGCGCTGCACGTCCCGGTTCGGAGGCTGTCTGCGAAAGAATCTCATGAGCCTTGGACGGTTTGGGCCTTGGAGTGCTGCACGCCTCCGGAGAGGGCGGATTTCGCCATCTCCTAACATCGCGTTACCCGAGCGTATGCGCGTATTGTGCCGAAGTTGTGCCGGCTGCGGCGATCAGCGGTGGATGGCGCCCGGATCGGATCGCCGCACCGCCACGCTTGCGAGGCGTTTGCCTCGTGCGAGCGTGAGACGAAATCCGACGCGCGGTGGCGAAACCGGTTGCTCCGCCGCCGGCTCACCGCCCATGATGCGGCCTCCCCTCTCTTTCGGCATCGAAGCTGCAAGAGCTCTCACCCCACGATCCATTCCAGGCGTCAGCGTAGCCCATCGATGACCGACCCCGTGCAGGCCGGAACCCAGATCGCCGCGGAGGCCGGCGCGCATGCGGGCGGCTACCGGGAAGCGATCCTCTTTCTCGTCACCGCCGGCATCGTCGTGCCGCTGTTCCACCGCCTGCGGGTGAGCCCGGTGCTCGGCTTCATCGGCGCCGGGGCACTGCTCGGGCCGTTCGGCCTCGGCCGCTTCGCCGAGGCGCATCCGTGGCTCGCCCCCTTCACCATCGGCAACCGGGCGGCCATCGCGCATCTCGCCGAGTTCGGCGTGATCTTCCTGATGTTCATGATCGGGATCGAGCTGTCCTGGGAGCGCCTGCGGGTGCTGCGGCGGCTGGTCTTCGGCCTCGGCGCGATCCAGGTCGGCGCCTCGGCGGCGGTAATCGCGGCGATCCTCGTCGCCCTGAATCAGCCGGTGGCCGGGGCGGTTCTGGTCGGGCTGGCGCTCGCGCTCTCCTCGACCGCCGTGGTGCTGCCGGTTCTGGCCGAGCAGAAGCGGCTCGGCACTCCGGCCGGGCGCAGTAGCTTCGCCGTGCTGCTGTTCCAGGATCTGGCGGTGGCACCGATTCTGTTCGCTATCGCCGTGCTCGGCCGCCGGGATGGCGGCGATCTCGGCGGCGTCCTGGCCCTGGCCCTGGGGCAAGCGGCTGTCGCGCTGGCGGTGATCGTGGTGGCCGGGCGCGTCGCCCTGCGCCCGCTCTTCCACCTCGTGGCCCGCACCCGCTCGCCGGAGCTGTTCATGGCCGCCTGCCTGCTCGTCATCGTGGCGACTGCCCTGGTGGCGGCGGGCAGCGGCCTGTCGATGACCCTCGGTGCCTTCGTCGCGGGCCTGCTGCTCGCCGAAACCGAGTACCGCCGGGCGATCGAGGCCACCATCGATCCGTTCAAGGGGCTGCTGCTCGGGGTGTTCTTCGTTTCGGTCGGGATGAATCTCGATCCCGCCCAGCTCGTCGCGGCGCCCGGCGCGATCCTCGGCCTGTCCATCGGTCTCCTTGCCATCAAGGGAGGCGTGGTGCTGGCCGGCGCCCGCTTCATGGGCCTGTCCCGCTCCGTGGCGCTCGAGACGGCGCTGCTGCTGGGGCCTGGGGGCGAGTTCGCCTTCGTGCTCATCGGCGGTGCCATGGCGGTCGGGCTGGTGCCGGAACCGGTGGGCGGCGCGGCGCTGATCGTCACCACCGTGACCATGATCGCCATTCCCGGCCTCGCCGCCCTCGGTCGCAGGGCCAGCCGCCGCGTCTCGCGGGAGCAGCTCGGCCGGGCGCAGTCCGAGCCGGTGCCGGACCCGCAGCAGAACCGGGTGATCGTGGCGGGCTATGGACGGGTCGGGCGCCTGGTCGGCGAGATGCTGACGCGCCACGCCATCCCTTATCTCGCCCTCGATTCCGATCCGGGCCGGGTGGCGGAGCAGCGGCGGCTCGGCAATCCGGTCTATTTCGGGGATTCGGCCAATCCCGAGATGCTGCGCCGCTGCGACATCGCCACCGCCCGCGCCCTCGTCGTCACCCTCGATTCGCCCCGCGCGGTGGAGGCGGTGGTGCAGGCGGCCCGGGCCGAGCGGCCGGACCTCACCATCGTGGCCCGCGCCCGCGATGCCCGCCACGCCACGCAGCTCTACGAGATGGGCGTGGACGACGCGGTGCCGGAAACGATCGAGGCCTCGCTCCAGCTCTCCGAGGCGGTGCTCGCCGATGTCGGCGTGCCGATGGGGCTCGTCATCGCCTCGATCCACGAACGCCGCGACGAATTCCGCTCCGTGCTCAAGCGCAAGGAATCGCAGACGCGGCCGGTCTTCCGCGCCCGCCGCACGGTCGGCAAAGGCAGGGAGACCGGACGAGAGGGGCCCGCGGAGGCCAAACCCGCCGAACCGGTGCCGGTGGAGAAGAGCGCCTGATCGCGGTGTGAGCCGTCTGGTCCGGCGAGCCACACTTCCCCTTGCCGACGCTCAAGCTTCGCTCGTTAGCTCAGCAGGAGGAGAGATGGACTCACAAGGGTCATCGAGACTCAGCTCGGTTCCGGCAGGGCAGCGACCAAGGCGCGGAACCGGTCGCCGCGCACCTCGAAGTTCGGGAACTGATCGTAGGAGGCGCAGGCCGGCGAGAGCAGCACCACCGGCGCTTCGGTGCCGGAGGCGCCGGCCGCCTCCGCCGCCGCCGCGGTCGCCGCTTCGAGGGTCTCGCACCGGGTGTAGGGCAGTCGCCCCTCCAGCGTCTCGGCGAAGGCGTCGCTCGATGCGCCGATCAGGTAGGCATGGGCAACCCGGTCGAACAGGGGCGCGAGCGGCGCGATCCCGCCCTCCTTCGCCTTGCCGCCGACGATCCAGTGGATGTCGCGGAAGGCAAGCAGCGCCTTCTCGGTGGAATCGGCGTTGGTCGCCTTGGAATCGTTGACGAACCGCACCGGCCCGATCCGGCGCAGGGGCTCCATGCGGTGCGCGAGCCCCGGAAAGCTCTGAAGGCCGGCGGCGATCTCATCGGCGGTGAGGCCGAGCCGCCGGGCGGCGGCAACGGCGGCGGCGGCATTCTGGAGGTTATGATCGCCGAGCAGCGAGGCGATGCCGGAAACCTGGGCGATCACGGCGCCGTCGGGGCCGCGCACGGTTCCGGCGGAGCAGACGACATCGCCCGCCGCCGCGCCGTGGCCCTCGACATGGATACGGACGCGCTCGCCCGTGCGTCGCTCGGCGATGGCGGCGCAATACGTATCATCGACGCCGATCACCGCGAGCTCCGCCCCGGCGATCAGCCGCTCCTTGATCGCGGCGTAGTTCTCCATGGTGCCGTGACGGTCGAGATGGTCGGGCGTCAGGTTGAGCAGGATGCCGATGGAGGGCGCGAGCGAGGGCGTCAGGTCGATCTGGAACGAGGACAGCTCGATCACGTGGACGCGGTTCGGAGCCGGCGGCTGCAGCGACAGGATCGCGGTGCCGATATTGCCGCCCATCTGCACGTCCCGGCCGGCATGGCGCAGGAGATGGGCGGTCAGCGCGGTGGTGGTCGATTTGCCGTTGGTGCCGGTGATGGCGACGAACGGCGCCTCCGGCGCCACCGCCGCGCGCTCGCGGCAATAGATCTCGATATCGCCGATGATCGGGATTCCGGCCGCGTGGGCCAGGGGCACGGTCCAATGTGGCTCGGGATGGGTCAATGGTACGCCGGGTGCCAGCACCAGGGCGGAGAAGCCGGACCAATCGGCCTCCCGCAGATCGGTGATGGTGATGCCCTGGTCGCGGGCGCGGTCGCGGCTGCCGGCATTGTCGTCCCAGGTCAGCACGTCGGCGCCCCCCGCCAGCAGCGAGCGGATGGTGGCGAGCCCGGACCCGCCGAGGCCGAACAAGGCAACCTTTTGGCCGGCGAAGGTGGTGGCTGGGGTCATGGTTCTTCCAACTCGGGCGGCGCGCTTCCCTCCCACCCCGGTCCCTCGTCTTGAGCTGCCCGCCGGGCGGGCCCAAAGGATGGTTCAGGGAGCGCCGAGGGATCTGGAGGATCCTTCGAGGCCGCTTCGCGGCACCTCAGGATGAGGAGATGGGGCGGACGGATTCTGCTGTCGGTCTGAGTATAGCTCAGCGCAGCTTCAGCGTGGCGAGGCCGATCAGCGCCAGGATCACGGCGATGATCCAGAAGCGGATCACGACCTGCGGCTCCTTCCAGCCCTTCTGCTCGAAATGATGGTGGATCGGCGCCATGCGGAAGACCCGCTTGCCGGTGAGCTTGAACGAGGCGACCTGGATGATCACCGACATGATCTCCAGCACGAACAGGCCGCCGACGATGGCCAGCACGATCTCGTGCTTGGCCGCCACGGCGATGACGCCGAGCAGGCCGCCGAGGGCGAGCGAGCCAGTATCGCCCATGAAGATCTGGGCCGGCGGTGCGTTGAACCACAGGAAGCCGAGGCCGGCGCCGATCACCGCGCCGCAGACCACGGCGAGCTCGCCGGTATCGCGGACGTAGTTCACCTGCAGGTAGCCAGCGGTGAAGGAGTTGCCGACGAGATAGGCGATAACGCCGAAGGTACCGCAGGCGATCATCACGGGAACGATGGCGAGGCCGTCGAGCCCGTCGGTGATGTTGACCGCGTTGCCCGCGCCGACGATCACGAAGGCGGCGAACGGCACCCAGAACCAGCCGAGATTGAGCAGCGCGTCCTTGAACACCGGGAAGGCGAGCTGGTTCTGCAGGGCGGCCGGCGAATAGAGCGAGATCAGCAGGCAGGCAGCCCCTGCGATCGCGAATTCGAGCAACAGCCGGAAGCGGCCGGAAAAGCCCTTATGCGACTGCTTCGTCACCTTGAGGTAATCGTCGTAGAAGCCGATCGCCCCGAAGCCGAGGGTCACCGCGAGGGTGATCCAGACATAGTGGTTGCGCGGGTTGGTCCAGAGCAGCACCGAGACCACGGCGCCGGCCAGGATCATCAGCCCGCCCATGGTCGGCGTGCCGCGCTTGGTCAGATGGGTGGCCGGGCCGTCCTCGCGGATCGGCTGGCCCTTGCCCTGGCGCAGGCGCAGCAGGGAGATGATCCAGGGACCGAACCAGAACACGAAGAAGCCCGCCGTGAACAGCGCGCCGCCGGTGCGGAAGGTGATGTAGCGGAACACGTTGAGGGGCGTGAGCGTGCCGCTCAGTTCCGACAGCAGATAGAGCATGCGTTGTCCGCCCGCGGCAGGGTTGGTCGACACGCCCGGCGCGGCATCGTGCGCGGCCGGCTGAGTGGGCGGGGCGGGGAGCGCCCGGCCCGTGGTGAAGGGTTAGCGGACCGCGTTCAGCGAGGCTTCGCGCGGATCCGGCGCGACCGCGTAGCGAGCTTTGACGGCTTCGACAATCTGCCCCATGCGCATGGAGTTCGAGCCTTTGACCATCACCGCATCCCCCGGCCGCAGGATCGCGAGGATCGTGTCGGTCAGCTCGGCAGCGGTCGGGGCGGCTTGGCCCCGCGCCGCCAGCGGCAGCGCCTCGAACAGATGCGCCATCAGCGGGCCGGCGGCGAAGACGAGGTCGATGCCGTTGACCGCCACCGCCTCCGCCAGCTCGCGGTGATGGGCCGCGCCCGCCGACCCGAGTTCCTTCATGTCGCCGAGCACGGCGATGCGGCGGCCCTTGGCGCCGGTTTCGAGGCCGGCAAGCGTGGCAAAGGCCGCCCGGATCGAGGCGGGATTGGCGTTGTAGCTTTCGTCGATCAGGAAGGCCTCTCCCTCCCCGATCCGCAAAGCCGTGCGCTCGCCACGCCCGACCGGCGGCTTCAGACCCGCCAGCGACAGGGCGGCGCGGGCGAGATCGGCGCCGAGGGCGTGGGTGCAGGCGAGAACACCGAGGGAGTTCATCGCCACGTGCCGGCCCGGCATGCCGAGCTGGTAGGTGACGGGGATGCCCATCACGCTGGCATCCACCACCGAGACGTCGGGACGGGTCAGGATGCGGTTGGCCCGCACATCCGCCGCCGCATGCTCTCCGAAGGTGATGACGCGCCCGGCCTTCGAGGCCTGGGCATGGGCGAGAAGGCGCTCGTAATTCGCGTTGTCGCGGTTGATCACCGCGACCCCGCCGGGCTTCAGCCCGGAGAAGATCTCGCCCTTGGCATCGGCGATGGCCGAGAGCGAGCGGAAATGCTCGATATGGACCGGCTCCACCGTGGTGATCAGCGCCACGTCCGGGCGCACCATGGTGGTGAGCGGCAGGATCTCGGCACCGTGATTCATGCCGATCTCGAACACGCCGTATTGCGTGGCTTCCGGCATCCGCGCCAAGGTCAGCGGCACGCCCCAATGGTTGTTGTAGGAGGCGACCGAGGCGTGGGTCGCGCCCTGCGCCGACAGCACGTGGCGAAGGGCCTCCTTGGTGCCGGTCTTGCCGACGGAGCCGGTCACCGCGACGATCGCGGCCCGGCTGCGTGCCCGCGCGGCGAGGCCGAGGCGGCGCATGGCATCGAGGACCGGGTCCTTCCCGTCCTCCGGCACGGCGAGCACCGGGCCGGCGCCGGCATAATCGTCGGCGCGCGAGGCCGCGACCACCGCCGCGCCCGCGCCCTTGTCCAGGGCGGCTTGCACGAAGTCGTGGCCGTCGCGGGCCTCGCCCCGGATGGCGAAGAACAGGTCGCCGGGCTGCAGGCTGCGGGTGTCGATCGAGGCGCCATGGATCGCCCGCCGCTCGCCGATCAGGCGCCCGCCGGTGGCGGCTTCGAGGGCGGACGGGGTCCAGAGGGGGGCGTCGGTCATCCGTTCAACTCCGCGATCGCGGCGCGCACCGTGTCGTGATCCGAAAACGGGAGCACGCGATCCCCCACGATCTGGCCGGTTTCATGGCCCTTGCCGGCCACCACCAGCACGTCGCCGGCCTTCAGGCTCCGCACGCCCTCGCGGATCGCCTGCGCCCGGTCGCCGATCTCCTCCGCGCCCGGAGCGGCGGCGAGGATCGCGGCGCGGATGCTGGCGGGCTCCTCGTTGCGCGGGTTGTCGTCGGTGACGATCACCGTGTCGGCGAGGCGCGCGGCGATGGCGCCCATGATCGGCCGCTTGCCCACATCGCGGTTGCCACCACAGCCGAACACCACCACCAGCCTGCCTGAGGCGAAGGGGCGCAGGGCCGTCAACACGTGTTCCAGCGCCTCCGGCTTGTGGGCGTAATCGACCAGGCACAGGCCGCCCCTCGCCTCGCCGATCCGCTCCATGCGGCCGGGGACGCCGGTCAGGCTTTCGAGGGCGGCGAACACCCCGGCCGGATCGGCGGCGCCCGCCGGCGTCGCCAGGGCGAGACCCGCCGCGACCAGCGCATTCTCGACCTGGAAGCCGCCGACCAGCGGGAGGCTCACCCGGTACTCGGCGCCGTCATGAGCGAGCGTCAGGCTCTGGGCGAAGCCGTCCGTCCGCGCCGCGACGAGGCGGATGTGATCCCCTGCCCGGCCCGTGGTGCGGATGACGTGCCCGGCGGCATCGGCGGCGCCGATGACCCGCTCGGCATAGGCGCCGTCGGCGTTGACGATCACCGGGCGCCCCTTCGGCAGGAGCGTGGTGAACAGGCGCAGCTTGGCGTCGAGGTAGTCCTCGACGGTCGGGTGATAATCGAGGTGGTCGCGTCCGAGATTGGTGAAGGCCGCCGCCGTCAGCTCCACCCCGTCGAGGCGGCGCTGATCGATGCCGTGGGAGGAAGCCTCCATGGCCAGATCGGTGATCCCCTCTTCGGCCAGCCGGGCCAGGGTCTGGTGCAGCGTCACCGGATCGGGTGTGGTCAGCGAGCCATAGGCCGCGCCCCGGTTCGTCACGATGCCGACCGTGCCGAGGCTGGCCGCCTCCCGGCCGAGGTGCGCCAGAATCTGGCGCACGAAATCGGCCACCGAACTCTTGCCGCTGGTCCCGGTGACCGCCACCACCGTCTCCGGCTGGCGGCCCGAGAAGCGGGCGGCGGCGAGGGCCAGAGCGCGGCGCGCGTCCGGCACCACGATCCAGAGCACTCCTTCCGGTAGATCGGAAGGGCGCTCTCCTTCCCCGGCCACGGCGATGGCACCGGCTTCGGCGGCCCTGGCGGCGAAGAGCCGGCCATCGGCGCTCGTGCCCGGCACGGCGACGAACACCCCGCCGGGGACGACCTTGCGACTGTCGGCGCTCAGACCCGAGACGGGCAGCGCGTGCGCGGCATCGGGCACCATCTGCGGAAACAGCGTGCCGAGACTCGGCTGGTTCATCGGGACGAATCCTTCCGGTTCACGCCGCCCGGCCCGTATCCGCCGTCATTGCCCGTCGACCATGTTCGCGTGATAGGCCCCGAGCTTGACCATCAGCGGGAACGGCTTGACCGGCGGGTCGAAGCGGGGCGGCAGACCCAGCACCGGCGCGGCGCGCTCGATGATCTTGCCCGTCACATAGCCCGAATTGTAGGCGGCGGTGGCGTAACCGCCGTTTTCCGGCAGACCCTGCGGCTCGTCCATGATGGTCAGGAACAGGTATTTCGGCTTGTCCATCGGCGCCGCCGCCATGAAGGTCGTGAACAGGCGGTTCTTCACGTAGCGACCGCCGATGACCTTCTCCGCCGTGCCGGTCTTGCCGCCGACATAGTAGAGCGGAACGGCGGCTTTCTTGGCCGAGCCTTCGGTGGCGTTGAGGCGCATGATGAAGCGCATGGCCTCGCTGGTCTCGGGCCGGATCACGTGGCTCGCCTTGGCGCGGGCCTCCGGCTCGGTCGTCTTGAGGAAGGTCGGCGTCATCAGGTCGCCGCCATTGACGATCGCCGCCACCGCCGCCGCCGCCTGAATCGGCGCCACGGCGATGCCGTGCCCGAAGGCGATGGTGATCGTGTTGATCTCGGTCCAGCGCGGCGGAAGAATCGGATTGGCCGATTCCGGCAGCTCCGTCCGCATCCGGTCGAGCAGACCCATCTTCTTGAGGAAGGCGCGGTGGCCGGGGATGCCGACCCCGAGCGCCATCTTGGCCGAGCCGATGTTCGACGAGTGGGTGAACACCTCCGGCATGGTCAGCACCCGCCCGGTGGCGTGGTAATCGTGGATCTTCTGCCGGCCCCAGTGCAACACGCCGCCGCGGGTGTCGAACGTGGAATTCACGTTGTACTTGCCGGAATCGAGCGCCATGGCGAGCGTCATCGCCTTGAAGGTCGAGCCCATCTCGTAGACGCCGACATTCATGCGGTTGATGCGGTCGTCGGACAGCGCGTCCTTCGGCTCGTTGGGGTCGAAATCCGGATAGGAGGCGAGCGCGACCACCTCGCCGGTATTCACGTCGAGGATCATCGCCGCGCCGGCCTTGGCCTTGAAGCGCTCGACGCCCTTCACCAGCTCGTCGCGGACCGCGAACTGGGCGCGCAGATCGATCGAGAGCTGGACCGGCGAGAGGTCGGTCTGCTTCTCGACGAGGCCGAACTCGTTGAGGGCCTTGTTGCCCTGGCCGTCGATGTATTTCTCGATACCGGCGATGCCGACATTGTCGAGATTGGTCACGCCGAGAATGTGGGCCGCCGCGTTGCCGTTCGGGTAGACCCGCTTGTGATCGGGCAGGAAGCCGACTCCGGGGATGCCCAGGCGATGGACTTCGAGCTGCTGCTTCGGCGTGATCTCGCGCTTGATCCAGACGAAGCCCTTCTTCGACGACAGCTTGGCGCGCAGCTCCGCCGCATTCAGCTCGGGCAGCACGGCGGTCAGCAGTTCCACCGCCTCGTCGGTGTCGAAGGTGCGCACCATCCGCTTCGGCTCCGCGAAGACCGAGACGGTGCGGATGTCCGTCGCCAGGATCTCGCCGTTGCGGTCGATGATGTCCGGGCGGATCGCCGTGGTGGCCGCCGCCGCGACCCGGTGCTCGTCGCTGTTGCTGCCCGGCGTCGCCGCCATCACGATCAGCCGCACGCTGATCGCGCCGAACACCGCCATGAAGGCGAGGCCGACCAGGGCGACGCGGGCGTGCGACCGCTCGATGGCGAGGCGGAACATGGTCCGGTAGAACCAAGTCAGCTTCGACACAGGCGGTTCGCTCGTCACCACGCGCTCCGGAGCAGGTTCCGGCCCGCCAACCTCGTTCGAAGGCTGCTCCGGCTGCTCGTGCGGGAGGGCCTCCTGCCGGTCTTGCGGCGGATCTTGCGGGTCTTGCCGCGGGTCTTGCAGCGGGTCGTGCGACGGGTCCTGGGACACGGGACGCTACCTCGTAGCCGCGGGCTGGCGAGTGGAAACGGTGCGGGTGGTGACGGAGCCGGTTGTGCGCGGCTCGTCGCGGGCGGCGGAGGGCTTGTCTTTCGGCGTCGCGGTCGGCGTCGCCGTCGAGGCGAGCAGCCGGCCGATCTCGTCGCCGCGATCCGGCCGTTCCGGCAGGTCGGAGAGACGGGCGAGATGCCCGTCGCCGATGGGCTCCAGGGTGAGATGGCGCTCGACCGCCGCCTGCAGCCGGTCGGGCCGGGTCAGGAGCTGCCATTCGGCCCGCAGGACGGCGATGGCCTGCCGCTCCTTGTGCAGGGCGCCCTTGAGCTTGGAGACCTGACCCGCTTGATAGAGCGTGTCGTACTTGGTCGAGTAGGCATAGACCGCCGAGCCGATCAGGCCGACGATCGCCAGAACGTTGAGCAGCCGGATCACCGCCGTCCCCCCCGGACCTGCGCGGCGGGGAGGCTCGCCAGGGTTTCGATCGCGGTGAGGGGCGGCGGCGGCGGGGCGTCGGTCCGCTCACCCGCCCGCAGCTTGGCCGAGCGTGCCCGCGGATTGGCCTCGGTCTCGGCCTCGGACGGAAGCACCGGCCCCTTGGTCACGGCCTTGAAGCTCTTCGGTGCCGGCTGCTCCACACCCGGAACGTGGCGGGAGGCCTGCGCCGCCCGGCCGCTGCGAGCCGAGAAGAACTGCTTGACGATGCGGTCTTCCAGCGAATGGAAGGTCACCACCGCGAGACGGCCGCCGGGCTTGAGCACCCGCTCGGCGGCGTGCAGGCCGCGCACCAATTCGCCGAGTTCGTCGTTCACCGCGATCCGCAAGCCTTGGAAGCTGCGGGTCGCCGGGTGGATCGGGCTGCCGGGCTCCGGCCGCACCACGCCGGCCACGAGGTCGGCGAGCTGCGCCGTGGTCTCGATCGGCGTGCGGCGGCGGGCCTCAACGATGGCGCGGGCCACCGCCCGCGAGCGGCGCTCCTCGCCGAAATGGTATAGGATGTCGGCCAGCATGCCCTCTTCCGTCTCGTTGACGAGGTCGGCGGCGGTCGGACCCTCGCTGCCCATGCGCATGTCGAGGGGGCCGTCCTGCCGGAAGGAAAAGCCGCGATGCGCCTCGTCGAGCTGCATCGAGGAGACGCCGATATCGAGCACCACCCAATCGGCCTGGGGCTCGCCCTGGTCGGCGAGCAGCGTGTCGAGATCGCCGAAGCGGCCCTGGACCAGCCGCAGCCGGCCCTCCGCCGCGCCGACGAGATCGGCTCCGGCCCGGATCGCCGTCGGGTCACGGTCGATGGCGATCACCTGCACCTCGGGCGCGCTGTCGAGCAGCGCACGGGTATAGCCGCCCGCGCCGAAGGTGCCGTCCACGGCGATCCCCGCCCGATCCAGGGAAAGGGCGGCGAGAACCTCCGTCAGCAGGACGGGGATGTGGCGGGCCTGCTCGTTTCTGGCCGATTCGGTCCGGGGCGTGCGCGGCGTCCTGCTCATCGGCGCCCCTCCACGATCCTCGCGGGTCCCGCGCGGAATCGGAAGAGAGCTCGGGCGCCATCCGGCGATCGATGAGTCATGAAAGCCTGCTGCATGGGCGGACCGCGCGGCGGCCCGGACAGTTGTGGCAACGCCGATCCGCGCTCGGTTCAGGCCACGCGCGCGCAGTCTCGCCCGGCAACCTGAGCGAGTGTTGGCCGAACCGCTATGAGGCGTCAACGGGATGGCGCGGGGTAACATGGGCCCTCGAAACGCGTCAACGAGCTTGACCATGCAGGCGGCCCTGATCTGAGCGCATCAAGGTTAACCGAGCGTCAATGCCGCGTATGGTTTCTTGAGGTTTACCATTGGGGCCGAGGACAACTCATGCTCCGGCGAGCGCTATTCTAGGCGCGCGGATTCGACACCGGGCGATGCCCTCTATGGAAAGAACTCTTGCGGCCGATCCAGGCATGGGGAGCGCTCTCGGCCGCGCCCTGCGTCAGGGGACGGCCGGTTGCGTCGGGGCGGATCAGCCGGCCTGTAAGCCGGGTTCTGTAGGGCCCGTGGGCAAGCCCACGAACGTGGCAGCCATTCCTCTGGGACGGCCGTTACCGGCCGCCTCGAGCAACCAACCCGGGCGACGAGCCTGGAGAGCGGGCTTGCTCTCCCCTCGCGGGGACAGCGTGTCGCCCCTATTCGGTTTTGCTCCCGGTGGGGTTTACCGTGCCGTCCGCGTTGCCGCGTCCGCGGTGCGCTCTTACCGCACCCTTTCACCCTTACCCCACGGCGGACGAATCCGTGCGGGGCGGTCTGCTCTCTGTTGCACTATCCCTGGGGTCGCCCCCGCCGGACGTTATCCGGCACCGTCTCTCCATGGAGCCCGGACTTTCCTCCCCGCCCGAAGGCGGAGCGGCCGCCCGGCCGGCTGATCCGGGCTCCGATTGCGCCGGGGGCGGGCCGGGGTCAAGGCTTCGGAGGCCATTTTGCTCCAAGGTGTGCATCGCCGGCAGCAGAAGGCCGAAGACCCGGCCTATTGCGGAATATCATCCGCTCGAAAATCCCGTCCGGCATAGAGCACGCGCAGGATCTCGATCCGCTCCGGCGTCGTCCGATAGACGATCAAGACCCGACGCTCCAATGCCCAGGTTCGCAGGCCATCGGCGATATCGTTGCGTGGCCTGCCTTTTTCGGGAAAGTCGGTCAGCCCTCGGCAGGCGACCTCGATACGGTCGATAAACAGACCGGCGCGGGCGGTGCCGCCTTGCTCTTCGATATAGCCGTAGATGCCAAGCAGGTCCGCCCTGGCAAGGCGATGGAAGAACAGTTCAATCGCCATCCTGGGCTGCATTCAGACGGCCCTGGTGATGGGCTCGCAATTCGGCGAACACCTGGTCGGCCGGGAGAGGCTGACCTGGATCGTCCAGAGCCTCCTGCACCTTCCGGGCCAGGGCGTTCTCGACCGCCGCCTCCTCGCGCTCCAAGGCGCGGAGGCCCGCCCGCACGACCTCGCTCACCGAGGCGTAACCCCCAGATCGGACCCGTGCCTCGACACGCTCCTGCATCTCGCCGAGGGTGACGGTCACGGGCTTGCTGCTGCGCATCGGCGGATCCTCGCTTCGGGGCTCAACGCGTAGTGTATGACAAAATCATATTGTGCAGGAGGGGGCCTTACGCTTCGGCCAGCATGTCCAACCATGCTTCCTCCGACACCACCTTCACCCCGTGGCGCTCGGCATCCTTGAGCTTCGAGCCTGCGCCGGGGCCCGCGACCACGAGGTCGGTCTTGGCCGAGACTGAGCCGGAGACCTTGGCGCCGAGGCGCTCGGCGGTGGCCTTGGCCTCGCTGCGGGTCATCTTCTCCAGCGTGCCGGTGAACACCACCGTCTTGCCGGCGAAGGCCGCCGCCGAGCTCGTGCTGGCCAGGGGCTCGGTGCTGACCTCGTCGAGCAGCGCCCGCACGGCCGCGTCGTTGTGCGGCTCGGAGAAGAACTGGATCAGCGAATCCGTCGCCACCGGGCCGATCTCGCCGTCATCGGCGAAGAGCTTGTAGGCGTCCCCGGGCCGCTGCGTCGTCGCCCGCTCCAGGGCCGCCTCGGCGGCGTCCGCGCTGCCGTAATGGCTGAGCACCGCCTCGCGCTGGGCCGCAGTGAGGCGCCCGAGCAGGCGCGCCCCGAGGCTCTGTTCCTTCATGGCCTCGCCGGGCAGCGGGTCCAGGGTCTCGAACAGCTTGTCCCGCGTGCCGGGGCCGATGCGCGGGATCGCCGACAGTTCCAGCCAGTCGAGGCCGGCCTGCGCCTTGGCCGCCGCGTCTACGGCCGCCATCAGGGCCGGCATGTCGGGGAAACGCTTGGCCAGGGCCTTGGCGGTGGATTCGCCGATCTGCGGAATGCCCAGCGCGAACAGGAAGCGGTTGAGCGGAATGGACCGGCGCGCCTCGAGGGAGGCGAGCAGGTTCTTGATCGCCTTGTCCTCCTCCTCGCCCTTCTTCTTGGTCGGCTTCTTCGGCGCGGGCTCTCCCTCGGCCCGGCGCTGGGCCGAGAGCGCCTCGCGTCGGGCGGCGATGGCGGCCTTCAGCGGCTCGAATTCCAGGCGGAACAGGTCGGCGGGCTGTTTGACGAGACCCGCCTCGAACAGCACCTCGATATAGGTCTGGCCGAAGCCTTCGAGATCGAAGCCATTGCGCGAGACGAAGTGCTTCAGGCGCTCCACACCCTGCGCCGGGCAGATCAAGCCGCCGGTGCAGCGACGAATCGCATCGAGCTTCTTCGTGCGCGGGTTGAGTTCACGCACCGCCTTGCTCCCGCAGGCGGGGCAGGTCTCGGGGAAGACGAAGGGCACCGCGTCCGCCGGGCGCTTGTCGAGCAGCACGTCCATCACCTTGGGGATGACGTCGCCCGCCCGTACCACGATCACCGTGTCGCCGACCCGGATGTCGCGCCCCTCGCGGATCGGCTCGCCATCGGCGCCGACGCCCTGGACATAGCCCTCGTTGTGCAGCGTCGCGTTCGACACCACCACGCCGCCGACCGTGACGGGCTTGAGCCGCGCCAGCGGGTTGAGCGAGCCGGTGCGGCCGACATTGATGTCGATGGCGAGGAGTTCGGTCAGCGCCTCCTGCGCCGCGAACTTATGGGCCAGCGCCCAGCGCGGCGCGCGGCTGACGAAGCCGAGCCGCCGCTGGAGGCCCAGATCGTCGACCTTGTAGACGACGCCGTCGATGTCGTAGCCGAGATCGGCCCGCTCCGCCTCAATGGCGCGGTAATGCGCGATCATCTCCTCGGCCGAGTGGCACAACTTGGTCCGCGGGTTCACCGGCAGGCCCCAGCCCCGGAATCGCTCCAGTACCGCCGATTGCGTGTCGGCGAACGGCTCGGAGACCTCGCCCCAGGCATAGGCGAAGAAGCGTAAGGGGCGCGAGGCGGTGATCGCCGGATCGAGCTGGCGCAGCGATCCCGCCGCCGCGTTGCGCGGATTGGCGAAGAGCGGCTTGCCCGCCGCCTCCTGCCGCGCGTTGATGGCGGCGAAATCTGCGTGCGAGAGGTAGACCTCGCCGCGCACCTCCAGCACCTCGGGAATGTCCGCGCCGGACAGGGTCTCGGGGATGTCCTTCACGGTCAGCGCGTTGGCGGTGACGTTCTCGCCGACCTCGCCGTCGCCGCGCGTCGCCGCCGTGACGAGCTTGCCCGCCTCGTAGCGCAGGGAGAGCGACAGCCCGTCGATCTTCGGCTCGGCGGTGAAGGCAATGGGCGCATCGGCGGGAAGATTGAGGAAGCGGCGGACGCGGGCGACGAATTCCTCCACGTCCTCGTCGGCGAAGGCATTGCCGAGCGAGAGCATCGGCACCGGGTGCCGAACTTTGGCGAATTTTTCCGACGGCTTGGCACCGACTCCCGCGCTCGCCTCGGTCGTGCCGGTGAGGGCGGGAAAGCGTGCCTCGATCGCCTCCAACTCGCGCCGCAGGGCGTCGTATTCCGCGTCCGTCAGCTCGGGCGCGTCCTCGTTGTAATAGAGGTGGTTGGCCCGCTCGATCGCCCGCGACAGCTCGGCGTGGCGGGCCTGAGCGGCCTCTTCGCTCAGGGATTCGACGACGTCGGTTGCTGGCATGCGCGGCATGGGCCGCGTTTTAGCCGATCTCGCAGGACGGTTCGTTAACGGTGTTGAACGCTATCGCCGCAGCCGAACTGACCCCATTCCCGCCACAACTCGTCGGGCAGAACCGGCGAAACGACGGCTCGGGGACGGATCATGGCAAGACGCATTCTCTCGGCACTGGTTCTCGCCTGCAGCGCGGGCCCTGTCCTGGCGGCTCCCTGCACCCCGCCGGCCCCTCCTCCGGCGGAGGCGCGGCCGGAGAAGCCGAAGCTCCCGGAAAAGCCCGCCTGCCTCGACAAGAAGGATGGCTGCCCCGGCTGGGAGGCCTACAGCTACAACGACGCGATCAAGGCCTATAACGCCCAGGCCCAGGTTTTCCGGCCCTTGGCCGAGGCTTACGTCCAGAAGCTCAACGCTTACGTCAAGGCGAGCGGCGAGTATGCGCAATGCGAGGTGAAGGCGTTGCAGCAATAGGCATCGGCCTTCGCGCTTGACGGGAGCGATGGGAAGGCTGCCGAACGGCGCGCGGGGATCCGATCGAGACGCGCATCGCCGCCTCGGGCGATCTCACACCCGATTCGCCCGGTCTCCCCCTCCCGATCGCGGCCCTGTTCGCCGAACCCTGATGCGACGGTTGCTTGACGCCCCGGAGGGAGGGTGCGACAGGCCCCGTCCGATTCTTTCGCGAGACTGGACGGCCCGATGTCCCAATCCCTCGACCTTCTTGTCCTCGGCAACGCCATCGTCGATCTGATCGCCCATGCCGACGAGGATTTCCTCGTCCAGCAGGGGGTGGCCAAGGGGGCGATGCAGCTCATCGACGAGCCGCGCGCCGAGACTTTGTTTGAGGTGATGGGGCCGGCCACCGTCGTCTCCGGCGGCTCCGGCGCCAATACGGCGGTCGGCGCGGCCCTGCTCGGCGCCAGGACGGGCTTCATCGGCAAGGTGCGCGAGGACGAGCTCGGCCGCCTGTTCAGCCACGACCTGAAGGCGACCGGGGTGCGGTTCGAGGTTGCGCCCGCCTCCGAGGGGCCGGCGACCGCCCGCTGCTTCATCTTGGTGACGCCGGACGGCGAGCGCACCATGAATACCTATCTCGGCGCCTGCCAGGCGCTCTCGCCCGACGACGTCGACGAGGCCACCGTGCGCGCCGCCCGCGTCACCTATCTCGAAGGCTATCTCTGGGATCCGCCGGCCGCCAAGGACGCCTTCCGCAAGGCGGTGAAGATCGCGCATTCCGCCGGCAACGCCGTGGCCCTGACCCTGTCGGACGCCTTCTGCGTCGGCCGCTACCGCGAGGAATTCCTCGAGCTGATCCGCAACGGCAGCATCGACATCCTGTTCGCCAATATCGGCGAACTGCAGAGCCTCTACCAGACCGACGACCCGGAGGCTGCCATCGCCGCGCTGCGCGACGAGCGGGACGCCCAGGGCAAGCACATGCTCGGCCTCGTGACCCGCTCCGCCGAGGGCGCTCTGGTGGTGCGTGGTGGCGAAGTGCGGTCGGTGGAAGCCTTCCCGGCCCGCGAGGTGATCGATACCACCGGGGCGGGCGACCTGTTCGCGGCGGGCTTCCTGGCCGGCTACACCCGCGGCATCGATTACGTGGCCTCGGCCCGTCTCGGGGCGCTGGCGGCGGCCGAGGTTATCGAGCATATCGGCGCCCGGCCGCAGCGGGATCTGCTGGCGCTGGCCCGCGAGCACAAGCTGGTCTGACAGCCTGCTCGCTTCGACGGCTGTCCCAGTCCGTTTCTTCGCCTGAGGAGCCCGCATCGGCGAGCTTCGAACGCATCGTCCGTGTCCCGTGTGATACGGTTTCCGCTCGATAGGAGCGGGAGCCGTATCGGCAAGCCTGCGCGGCACTTGAGCGATGACGCCATCCGCCATCCCGAAGGGATCAAACGGGTGGCGTATGAGGATTGGAAGGCCCTTCGAGGCCTTCGCTAAGTCTCGGCACTTTCAGGGTGAGGCGGGGGATGAGGCTGTCGGCTCCTTCCCCACGCCGTAGAAGAACCCGGTCCCGGAAAGGGACCGAGTTCATTTCCAAAAGATCAGCGGGAGCCGATCAGCTCGACGTCGAAGATCAGCGTGGCGTTGGGCGGAATGACGCCGCCGGCGCCGCGGGCGCCGTAGCCGAGATCCGGCGGGATCGTCAGGATGCGCCGGCCGCCGGCCTTCATCGTGGCCACGCCCTCGTCCCAACCGCGGATCACCTGACCGGCGCCGATGGTAAAGCTGAAGGGCTGGCCGCGGTCGCGGGACGAATCGAACTTCTTGCCGCGCTTGCCACCGCCCTCGTCGAGCCAGCCGGTGTAGTGGACGGTGACCTGCTGGCCGGATTTCGGCTCGGGGCCCGTCCCGACGACCTCGTCGGTGTAGCTGAGGCCGGAGGGCAGCGTCACGGGCTGGGCGGCGGAGGCTGAGCTGGTCATGGCGAAGACGATGGCTCCGGCTATGGGAAGGATCGAGCGCATGGATCTGGTCTCTGCGATCTCGTCTCGAACGACGGGGCGCGCGGGTTAGCACGCTCCCGCCCCTGTTGCCTAATAGCGCGCGCTGATCGCCGCACGCTCGGCCACGCAGGTGCCGGCGGTCGGACCGATGACGAGGTCACCCTGGCGCGGATTGTTGAGGGCGAGCGGACCGGTCTCCTTCCGGCCGAGGAAGCCGCCGCCGAGCTGGTTCTCGAAGAAGCCGTCGCCGAAGCGGATGTAGCAGCGGTCGATCACCGCGACCGTGTCGTAGCTGGCGCGGAAGCTCGCCTGTTCCGGCAGCGCCCCCGGCCCGCAGGTCAGGGCCACGTCGATCTTGCCGGACTGGTAGTAGTGGATCGTCTGCGAGCGGTTCGGCCGCACCGCGACCCAGGGGCCGCCGTCACGGCTGATGAGGGCGATGGTGCCCGACCTGTTGACGATCCGGCGGGCGCAGCCCGCCTCCACCGGAGACGTCGCCGCCGCGACCGCGACGAGGGCCGCCGCGATCCCGAGTGCCGTGCTCAACCCGCGCATCGATCCCTCCACTCGCCAGGGCCGTGACGGAACCGGATCCGACGGCCACGCTTTCGCCGTCAACCGGGAGCCGGCGTCTGCCGTTCCATGGAACGAGCGATCGAGCTGATACGGAGAGGTGGCGCGAGCGTCTTTCCAGAGGTTCAGGCCATCGCGAGGCTGGCCAGGTGCTCCGCTCCGGCCCCTGCCTCACGCCCGGACCGGCGAAGGAATCCGCATACAAACGGATTGCCTCCAGGCAGCCCAGGCCCGTAAAATCAATTCATAATACGAAAGGACGGCGCGTCGTCAGCGAACGCCGCGTGCAGGGAGGATGATCCGATGAGCCGATTCCGGACGCCCGTTTCGCCCGCTGTCCGCCGCCCCAACTCCGTCCACTCCTGAGAGGCGAGGCGATGGAGATGACGAAGACGTTCGGGCCGCTTGCCGGCCTTCGGGTCGTCGAGCTCGCGCACATCATGGCCGGCCCGGTCTGCGGGCTGATGCTCGGCGATATGGGCGCCGAGGTCATCAAGGTCGAGAAGATCGACGGCGGCGACGATACCCGCCGCTCGGTCCCGCCCGCCCTCTCCGGCGAGAGCGCGGCCTACATGATGATGAATCGCGGCAAGCGCGGCATCGCCCTCGATCTCAAGAGCGAGGACGGCAAGGCCATTCTGCGCCGCCTGCTCGCGGATGCCGACGTGCTGATCGAGAATTATCGTGCCGGCACGATGGAGCGCCTCGGCCTCGGCTACGACGTGCTGAAGCAGGAATTTCCGGGGCTGATCTACTGCTCGCTCTCGGGCTTCGGCCGCTCCGGCCCCTATGCCGAGCGGGCGGGTTTCGATCTCGTGGCGCAGGGCATGAGCGGGCTGATGAGCATCACCGGCGAGGGGCCGGGCCGGCCGCCGATGAAATGCGGGCCGCCGGTGACCGACATCACCGCCGGCATCCTGGCGGCGACGGGCGTCCTCGCCGCCTATGCCCACAAGCAGAAGACCGGCCAGGGGCAGGTGGTGGATACCTCGCTGTTCGAGGCGGGCATCACCCTCACCTACTGGCAATCGGCCATCGCCATGGCGACCGGAGTGGCGCCGGGCCCGATGGGATCGGCCCATCCCCTCAACGCCCCCTACGAGGCGTTCGAGACCGGAGACGGCTGGATCACCATCGGCGCGGCCAACCAGACCAACTGGCTGCGGCTGCTCGCCGTCCTCGGTGCCGAGGATCTCGCCAACGATCCGCGCTTCTCGGCCAACCGTGACCGCATGGCGAATCGCGAGGCCCTGGCTGAGGTGCTGGCTCCGCATTTCCGGAACGCCTCCTCCGCCGAGTGGCTGGCGCGGCTCGAGGCCGGCGGCGTGCCGGCGGGGCCGGTCCTCGACGTGCTGGCGATGCAGGCCGATCCCCAGGCCCGCGCCCGCGAGATGGTGGTCGAGGTCGAGCACAGCCGCGTCGGCCGGATGGACACCCTTGGGCTTCCGGTGAAGTTCTCGGCGACCCCGGGGCGCGTCCATGGTCCGGCGCCGTTGCTCGGCGAGCATAGCCGCGCCATCCTGCGTCAGGCCGGCTATGAGGACGCGGCGATCGACGACTTGATCGCCCGTGGCGTCGTGCGCGAGACGACGGCCTGACATCCGCTGCGAGGACCGCCCGATGACGAATGCCGCCGAGACAGCCGCGACCGACGAACTTCTGTTCTCCGTGGACGAGGGCGGCATCGCCCGCATCACCCTCAACCGGCCCCAGGCGCGTAACGCGCTGACCTTCGCCATGTATCGCGGCTTGGTCGAGCTGTGCGGGCGGATCGAGGAGGACCGCGCGATCAAGGCGGTCATCATCGCCGGTGCCGGCGACAAGGCTTTCGCGGCCGGCACGGACATCGCCCAGTTCCGCAGCTTCGACAAGCCGGAGGATGCCCTCGGCTATGAGCGCTTCATGGACCGGGTGCTCGGCAGCCTGGAGCGTCTGCGGGTGCCGACCATTGCCGCGATTGCGGGGGCCTGTACCGGCGGCGGCGCGGCCATCGCGGCGGCCTGCGACATGCGCATCGCCAGCCGTGACGCCCGTTTCGGCATCCCGATCGCCCGGACCCTCGGCAATTGCCTGTCGCAGAACACGCTGCGGCGGCTGGCCAACCTGATCGGCGCCCCTCGGGTGAAGGACATCCTGTTCACCGCCCGCCTCGTCGGGGCGGAGGAGGCACTGGCGATCGGCCTCGTCAACGAGATGGTGGAGGATGCCGCTGCGGTCGCGGAGCGGGCGACCGCCCTGGCCACCCTGCTCGCGAGCCACGCGCCCCTGACGCTTCAGGCCACCAAGGAGGGCCTGCGCCGCATCGGGGAAGAGGGCGTGCCCGAAACCGGCGCGGACGAGCGGCCCGGCGACGACCTGATCGTGATGACCTACATGAGCGAGGATTTTCGCGAGGGCATGGAAGCCTTCCTCGCCAAGCGCCCGCCGGCCTTCAAGGGCCGCTGAGCGACGGCGTGCCGTCCGTCATCGGAGCGGACGGCATGGATCCGGCGATGCGAAGGACGAGGCCATAGATTGCCGCGTCGGCGGCACCGGTCAGTGCCCTTCCTCGCCGTACATCGCAGCAATGACCGGCTTCTTCGAGCGGATATGCAGGCGCATCAGCGAGGCGAGGCCCTCGCTGTCCCGCGCGCGCAGGAGCGCGATCATCTGCTCGTGCTCCTCGACCGCCTTGGCCCATTGCGCCTCGGTCTGATGCGCGCTGTAGCGCGAGCGCTGGATGCGGCCGGTCAGGCCGACATAGAGGCTGCGCAGCTTGGTGTTGCGGCTCGCCCCCATGATCGCCTCATGGATCTCACGGTTGAGGCGGAAGTAATTCGCCTCGTCGCGGCCCTGCCACGCCGCCACCATCTCCCGGTGCTTGGCCTCGATCTCGGCGATCTCCTCGTCGGTGATCATCCGGCAGGCGAGGTCGCAGGCGGTCGCCTCCAAACCGGCGATGATCTCGATCATCTCCTCGAGTTCGTTGCGGGAGATGCTGGCGACCCGCGCGCCGCGATTGGGCAGCAGTTCCAGCAGCCCTTCCGTCGCCAGGATCTTGATCGCCTCGCGCAGGGGCGTGCGCGAAATGCCGAACCGCTCGGTCAACTCGCTTTCGTTGACGCGGGCACGGGGTTCGAGTTCGCCATCGTTGATCAGCTCACGCATCCGGTCCGCCACCTCGTCGTGAAGGTAGCGTCGGCTGATCCCGATACTGGGCTCAATTCTATTCATCGAGCACTCAAAGAATTTTAAATGCGATACATTGTTCGACTAGCTCTAGGCATAGCCGTGGCGCCTGTCGAGATATCCAGCCGGTCGCAGCTTCGTGAGGCACATCAATTTGCCTATGGCGCGTCTCGTCGGGAGCTGATCGGCCTATTCTCCTGCAGGGATGCCGACTCCCCAGGCGCTCCGAAAAGTGTATTTTTCATGCAGGAGCGGCGCCCATAGGGCCCGGATTGTACGAAAGAGACAGGGCCGGTCGGTCCCGTCGCCCGCCTGGGTGAACGCCTGCCACCGGATGGATGTGCCATGATCGATCTGTTCAGCGACACCCAGACCCGTCCAACGGCGGGGATGCGCGAGGCCATGGCGCGGGCTCAGGTCGGCGACGAGCAATCGGGATCGGACCCCACCACCAACGCCCTGTGCGAGCGGGTGGCGGACCTGCTGGGCCAGGAGGCGGGCGTGTTCATGCCCTCCGGCACGATGTGCAACCTCGCCTCGATCCTTGTGCATTGCCGGCCGGGCGACGAGATCATCGTCGACGATCAATCCCACATCTACAACACCGAGGCGGCGGGCGCGGCGGCGATCGGCGGCGTCTCGGTGAAGGCGCTGCCGACGCGGGTCGGGCTGTTCACCCTGGCCCAGGTCGAGGCGGCGATCCGGGTTCCGCAGCGCACGGCCCCGCGCTCCCGTCTGGTCTCCATCGAGCAGACCACGAGCTTTTCCGGCGGCACCGTCTGGGACATCGGCGAGATGCGCCTGATCCGGGACTATGCCCAGGCTCGCGGCCTCAAGGCCCATATCGACGGCGCGCGCCTGCTCAACGCGGTGGTGGCGACGGGCATTCCGGCGGCGGAGTACGCGGCGGGCTTCGACAGTGCCTGGATCGATCTCAGCAAGGGCCTGGGCTGCCCGGTCGGAGCGGTCCTGTGCGGCACGCGGGATTTCGTGGAACAGGCGTGGCAGTGGAAGTACCGGCTCGGCGGTGCCATGCGCCAGTCCGGCGTGCTCGCGGCGGCCGGGCTCTACGCCCTCGACCACCACATGACGCAATTGGCGGCGGACAACGCCCATGCCGGGCGGCTGCACCGGGCCATCGCCGACGTGCCAGGCCTCGGTTTCGACCCGACGGCGGGGCAGTCGAACATCCTGTGCTTCACGGTGGCGGGGTTGGGCATCACCGCCTCCGCCTTCGCGGCCGCCTGCCTGGAAGAGAATGTGCGGGTGCGGGCCATCGGCACCCATCAGATCCGCGCCACCGCCAATCTCGATGTCGATCAGGCCGGGATCGATCGCGCGGCGGAGGTGATCCGGGCCAAGGCCGCCTCGTTCGCGGCGCGGAGATAGGACGTCTCAGGGCCCGGACGGCGCGTCGCCGTCCGGGCCCGAAGCTTACAAAAAACTACTTCTTGTCGAGGTCCTGGGCCATCTTCAGGTGCTCATCGAGATGCGGCTTCGTCTTGATGGCGAAGTCCTTCAGCGCGGCGTTGTCGCCACCCTCGGCGTAGCGCTTGTAGAGATCGGTGGCGTTCTTGTGCGCCGTCACCTGATCGTCGTGATACTGCTTGGTGAAATCGGCGCCGTTCAGGCTCTTGAGCTTGTCGAGCTTGCTCTGGTGCGCGGAATCCAGCGCCGTCGGCAAGTTGAGCTTCATGTCGCCGGTCTGGACCACGGATTTCAGCTCGTCCGACACCTTCTTGTGGTCGTCGATCATCTTCTGAGCGTAGGCCTTGGTCTTGTCGTCGGCCTTCGTCAGGGCGAGCTGGCTCGATTGCATCTCGAACATGTCGCTGATCGCGGCCTGGGTCACGAAATCCTGGGATGAGGGGGCGACGCCGATCAGCGAATTCACGCCGGTCTTCTCGCCGACCGATTCGGCATGGGCCGGCATCCCCGCCGCGCCCAGCAGGAGCAGGCAGGCGGCGGCGGTGAGTGGCGCTCTCATGGAAGTCTCCTCAGGCGAAACCGTATCTGCCTGGGCAACCTGAGCGAGCGGCCGATGTTCCTGCTCGGTGCCGGTCCGAAGCCGTCATGCCTCGCAATCCGCGGTTTCGCGGGCGAGCCAGTCGATGACGCAGGAGAGGGCTTTGCGCTCGCTGCCGCCCGCCGCCAGCGCCGCCTCGTAGGTGCGGATCTGCCCGTCGGCGCTGGAGCCGCATTCGGCGATGGTCAGCGCGTGGGCGACCTGGGCGGCGCAGCCGAGGGCGGCGGCATCCTCCGCCACGAGGTCGAGCAGGCGCTCGACCAGCCGTTTCACCGGCACCGCCTCCTCCGCCGCCTCGTCGATCAGCGCGGCGTGGACGCCGTCGCGCTGCGCCCGCCACAGATTCTCCATCACGAAACCCCGTGTGGCGCCGGTCGGCTTGGCGTTCAGCTCGGGCCGCCTGACGCAGAGCCGCACGAGGCAGCGATAGAGCGCGGCGATGGCCAGGGTGTCCCTGAGCCGCGTGCAGCTGTCGGCGACGCGCAATTCCAGGGTGGGGTAACGGATTGACGGGCGGATGTGCCACCAGAGATAGGTCGCGTCCTCGATCGCCCCGGCCCGGGTCATCACCCGGATGTAGTGCTCGAAATCGGCTCCGTCGTCGAACAGCTCCGGCAGGCCGGTGCGGGGTAGTTCGGCGTAGGCGCGCAGGCGATACCCGGAAAGCCCGGTGCGGTGGCGCTCGTAGAAGGGCGAGGAGGTGGAGAGGGCGAGCAGCACCGGCAGGAACGGCATCAGCCGGTTGATCAGGGCGATGCGCTGCTCCGGCTCCGGTACCTCCACATGGATGTGCAGGCCGCTGACGATGGAGCGGCGCCCGACCATCTGCAGCGTCTCGATCATCCTGCGGTAACGGACCTTGGCGGTCTCGCGCTGGTCGGTCCACACCGCCGTCGGATGGGTACCGGCGGCGAAGATCTTCAGCCCGTGCTCGCGCCCGATGGCGCAGAGCCCGGTCCGCAGCTTCGCCAACGCCTCATGCGTCTCCGCGAAACTCTCCGAAGGCTTGGAGCAGATCTCGGCCTGGCTCTCCAGCATCTCGCGCTCGACCCCCTCCAGGCGGCTGCGCGCCGCCTTGTGGAAGGCCGAGACCGAGTCGCTGGGCGCCGCCCTCGTGCGGGCGCTGGCCAGAAACAGCTCTTCCTCGATGCCGAACCGATACCCGTGAGCCATCCAGCGCCTCGCCTCCCCAAGCGACCCGAAGGATAACGGGCCTGAGGGCCGCCGGGTCGCGCGCTAACGAACGATACGGTTGAGGCGGTTGTTCACGAAGAAATACAGCTCCTTGGCCCCTGGCTCGGTGTAGAGCACCTGCACTTCGCGGCCGGCCCGGCCCTCGCCGACCAGGACGTCGGTGGGCGGCCGCCCCTTGAGGCGCACGAGATCGCACTCGCCGATCCCCGGCTCGATGGCGGCGGCCGTGCCGGGCGCGGGACCGGTGCAGGCTCCGCTCCCGTCGAGGACCGGACCCGACACGGCGGGCGGTCCGGCCGGGGGCGCGGGCAAGACCGCGCTCGGCGGAGGCGGTGTCGGAATCGGCGCCGCGCGCTCGGGGGTCGTGCAGCCGCCGAGCAGGGCGGCGAGGGCGAGCGGAACGGCAGATCTCACGGCAAGTCTCAAGGTGTCGGCCTCTTCTCCGGCATCGTGGCGCCCGCGCCGGTCCCGCCCGCGGCGCTGCCGTCGGAGCGGGCTTCCAGCGCGCGGGCGAACAGATCGGCCGCATCGTCGTGGAAGGCGTTACGCGAATCGGGCCGCGTATAGAACATGTGGCCGCCGGGATAGACCGAGAGCTTCAGCCGGTCGGCCGAGCCGTAGACCGGGACTTGGTCGAGCAGCATCTTCGAGGCGAAGTAGGGAGTCACCAGATCGGTGAAGCCGTGGGCGACGAGGACGCGCATCCGCCCGTCGAGGGCCAGCACCTCCTTCAGAGCCCCCATGGCCTCCGGGGCCGAGCGGCCCGAGCCCCAGTTCCAGCCGCGATTCACCGAATTGCTGAGCAACTCGTAGCGCATGTTCTCGACGCGCCAGTTCAGGCGGCCGGTATAGAGCTGCACCATCGCCGTGGTGAGCGGCGCCTGCAGCGCGGTCAGCACCGGATCCTCGAAGCCGGAATGGTCGGCGGTCGGGTCCGGATCCCAGCCGGTCACGCCGGTATCGTAGGCCGAGGACACCCGGCCGGAATCCCGTCCGATCTCGCGCTGGTAGCCGCGCGAGGAGAGCCGCCCGGCCTGCCGCCGCACGATGTCCGGATCGAGGCCCGCCAGGGCCGAGACCCTGGTGGTCAGCCGGGCCACCGCCTCGCGGTCGCCGGGCCCCTTCAGCAGGTCGGTGAGATAGTCGCCGGCGGCATAGGCCTCGGCATCCTTCATCAGGGCGCGGCTCGGCGTCGTGCCGGAGCGCTCCAGGGAAGCGGCGGCGAAGGAGGGCAGCCGGGTGACGAACCCCCAGGGCGTGGTGCGGGCCGATTCCAGCCAGCCGAAATCGAGGACGGGGGAGAGCAGCACGAGGCCGGAAAGGCCGAGGCCCACATCCTGCTGCAGCTTCTGCGCGACCAGCGGCCCCCGGAAGCCGCCATAGCTCTCGCCGACGAAGAATTTCGGAGAGGCGAGCCGGTCGTTCTGGCGCAGATAGCGGGCGATGGCGGCGGCCAGCACCGAGGCATCGGCATCGACGCTCCAGTATTTCTTGGCGTCGCCCTCCGCCGCGCGGCTGTAGCCGGTGCCGACCGGATCGATGAAGACGAGGTCGGTGAAGTCGAGCCAGGTTGCCGGGTTCGGCTGGAGCGTGGTGGCCTGGGACGGACTGATCGAGGCGCCGTCCGTCGGCAGGCGCCAGGGCCCGATCGCGCCGATATTGAGATAGGCCGAGGCCGCGCCCGGTCCGCCATTGACCCCGAAGGTGATCGGCCGGGTCGCCGCCTCCTCCGGCTTTCTCGTCTTCGTATAGGCGATGAAGGCGATCTCGGATTGGAGCTTGCCGTCCTCGTCCACCAAAGCGAGGCTGCCGGCTGTCGCGGTGAAGGTCAGCGTGCGCCCGTTCTGAAGATCGACGCTGTGCTCCGTGGAGGAGTCCGGCGGCAGGCGGCGCCCTTCCGGTGCCTTCCGGGGCTGATGCTGGGCCGGGCCCTGCTGCTGGGCGAGGACGGGAATCGGGGACAGGGCGACCGAGGCACTCAGGAGGCAGGCGAGGCCGATCCGGGCCGCCCGGACCGGCGATGAGAGCGGGATGGAATGCGTCATGGGATGTTCGCGATCCTCGACCGGGTTGCCTTCACCGCCCTCCCCGCCCTCGGGCGGCTCGAGGGCGGCGCCTCATGCCTTCTTGGTCCAGCGCCCGCCCTCGTCCTGCTGCCAATAGGCGACCGCGTGGCCGGCGGCCTTGGCGCCGCGCCATTGCTCGCGGGCGCGGAGCAGGGCGTCGGTATCGGTGCCGTCGAACAGGATGCAGATCCGCTGATAGCTCTGCGCGTCCTCCGGCAGGTCCGCCCCCTCCACGAGGAAGCGGATCGAGGCGCCGTTGGGGTTGGTCTCCCGCAGGGTGAGGACGACCGGCTGGGTCGCCGCATCGGTGTCGCGATCGGTGCCGTGGGGCAGGAAGCTCTCGTCGGTATAGGTCCACAGGCCGTCATCGAGCGCCTGGAGCCGCTCCTCGCTCACGGCCTGGATGGCCGCCTGCCAGCCGCGCTCCAGCGACTTCTCGACGAGGCTCGGCAGCACCTTTTCGAGGGGCTGTCGCTGGAGGTGGTAGAACAGGATCTCGGTCACGGCTGCGCTGAATATAGCGTTTCTCCGCCGATCGGCAGTGCGGACGGAGCGTCGCGGGCGATCATCCGGGCAAATGCGGCTTCGGCGAAAAATATCTCTCTGAACAATGACGCAGGGGGTGGGTTCGCCTCCTGAAGCCCCATCAGGGAAGGAAGACACCATGCCGACCAAGATCGTCGCCCTGGCCGCCGCGCTGACCCTCGCCGTCTCGGGCGCAGCCCTGGCCCAATCCAGCACCGGGAAAGGCGGCACCGGCGGCACCACGGACAGTGCCAGCCCCATGAGGAACAACACCGGCAACGACGCCGGCACCGGCATGGGCCGCTCGACGGGAGGAACCACCGGCTCGACCGGCACCATGGCACCGGGCCCCGCGACGCCTGGAGCCGGCAACGCGCCCGGTGGCACCATGGGTGGCGGCGCGGGCAGCGCCGGTGGCGGTAACAGCGCCGCCGGCCGTTGAGCCGAGCGATCCGTTCGACATGAAAAAGGGCCGGGGTTTTCCGGCCCTTTTTCACGGACGGCTGTCGACGGCGCGTCGTCGATTGGCCCCAGTCCCCGGCTCTTGCCAGATCCGTTCGATCCCTTCGGGATGGCGGATCTGGGCTTCGCTCAGGCGCCGCGGGGCCTGCCGAGACGGGAACCGCTTCGATCAAGCGGATCCCGTCTCAGACCAGCCGGCTCTGCTCGATGGCCGCCGCGATGAAGCCCTTGAACAGCGGGTGCGGCTCGAAGGGACGCGACTTCAATTCCGGATGGAATTGCACGCCGATGAACCACGGATGGCCCTCGTGCTCGACCGTCTCCGGAAGCAGGCCGTCCGGCGAGGTGCCGGAGAAGCGGAGGCCCTTGGCTTCCAGGCATTCGCGATAGGCCATGTTGACCTCGAAGCGGTGCCGGTGGCGCTCGGAGATTTCGGTCTCGCCATACATCTCGGCGATCCTGGTGCCGGCCTTCAGCGTGGCGTTGTAGGCGCCGAGCCGCATGGTGCCGCCGAGGTCGCTTTCCTTCGCGCGCCGCTCCAGCTCGTTGCCGCGCATCCACTCGGTCAGCAGACCGACCACGGGCTCCTTGGTCTCACCGAATTCGGTGGAGTTGGCATCCGCGATGCCGGCGAGGGAGCGGGCGGCCTCGATCACCGCCATCTGCATGCCGAAGCAGATGCCGAAATACGGGATGTTGCGCTCGCGGGCGTAGCGGGCCGCGCGGATCTTGCCCTCGGCGCCGCGCTGACCGAAGCCGCCGGGCACTAGGATGCCGTGCAGGCCTTCCAGGAAGGGCGCCGGATCCTCGCGCTCGAACACCTCCGCCTCGATCCATTCGAGGTTGACGCGGACATTGTTGGCGATGCCGCCATGGGCCAAGGCCTCGGTCAGCGATTTATAGGCGTCCTTGAGGCCGGTATATTTGCCGACGATGGCGATGGTGACCTCGCCTTCGGGATTGCGCAGCCGGTCGAGGATCCTGTGCCAGCGCTCCAGCTTCGGCTCGCCCTCCGGCTCCATGCCGAAATGCGCCAGGATCTCCCGGTCGAGGCCCGCCTCGCGATAGGAGAGCGGCACGGCGTAGATGGTGTCGACGTCGAGCGCCTCGATGACCGCGCTTTCCCGCACGTTACAGAACAGGCCGAGCTTGCGCCGCTCCTCCACCGGGATCGGCCGGTCGCAGCGGCAGAGCAGGATGTCGGGCTGGATGCCGATCGAGCGAAGCTCCTTCACGGAGTGCTGGGTCGGCTTGGTCTTCAGCTCGCCGGCCGAGGGAATATAGGGGAGCAGGGTCAGGTGCAGGTAGCAGACGCTGCCGCGCGGGCGCTCCTGCCCGATCTGGCGGATCGCCTCGAAGAAGGGCAGGCCCTCGATGTCGCCGACCGTGCCGCCGATCTCGACCAGCACGAAATCGTAATCCTCATTCCCGTCGAGGACGAAGGCCTTGATGGCGTTGGTCACGTGCGGGATCACCTGGATCGTGGCGCCGAGATAGTCGCCGCGCCGCTCCTTGGTGATGATGTCGAGATAGATCCGCCCCGTCGTCACGTTGTCGGCCCGCGAGGCCGGCAGGCCGGTGAACCGCTCGTAATGGCCGAGATCCAGATCGGTCTCGGCGCCGTCGTCGGTGACGAACACCTCGCCGTGCTGGGTCGGGCTCATCGTGCCCGGATCGACGTTGAGATAGGGGTCGAGCTTGCGCAGGCGCACGCGGTAGCCGCGTGCCTGGAGCAGGGCGGCGAGCGCTGCCGAGGCCAGCCCCTTGCCGAGGGAGGATACCACGCCGCCGGTGATGAAGACGTACCGCGTCATGGGGTTTGGTCCATAAAGGGGCTCAAGCGATTCGCCAAACCGCAACGGTCGCCGCCCTCCGCCGGCCACGCGGGGAGCGGCACGGGTCGATGCCCCTGATGCCGTTGAGGAAATCTCTCATGGGCTTGCGGCCGATGCGCCGGCCGCAAGGGTCTTATCCGCGAACGGTGTGCCTCACCCACCGGACTCGTCGGCCGGTAAGGCGGGCGCCGAGGCTAGCGCGACTGCGGCGCCTCTGGCGTCGAGGGAGTGGCCGGCGGCGTGCTCGTGGTGGGAGCGGGTGCGGGCGTGGCCGGGGTGGCCGGCGCGTTGGTCGGAACCGAGGCCGGCTGGCCGGCGCCGCCCTGGCGCAGGGTGTCGAGCAGGTTATCCGCGTTCACCGGCTTATCGGCCTGCGTCTGGCCCTGCTGGCCGGTGCCGTCGAGGATCGAGCGGGGCGCGGCGCTGCGGTGGGACATGATCGCCAGCGTGATGCTGGTGGTGAAGAACAGGGCGGCGAGGATTGCCGTGGCGCGGGTCAGGGCGTTCGCCTGGCCGCGTCCGGTCATGAAGCCGGAGACGCCGCCACCGCCTCCGCCGCCGAGCCCGAGTCCGCCTTCCGAGCGCTGCAGCAGCACCACGGCGATGAGGGCCAGCACGATGATGAGGTGGACGACGATGAGGACGGTTTGCATGGCGATTCCGGTGCCCGCTCACGCGGACGCTGACGGTGCACGGCTTCGCATTCTCCCGGACGCGCGCAAAAGCGGCGCGCCCGCGGTACCGCCGCACGAAGTGGGGGCTCCTACACCGTTTGGCCCGTCGCGCCAACCGGCCTTCGTCGTTTGGCTCTGGACGAAGGCCCGATCCCGAGAGCGGCGCTTCCGCGCATCGGGCCGCGCGGGCATGGTCATCGGGGCGCTGCTTGTGCGAGGTGTCGCGGATGAGCGATTTTCAGCATGAAGCCGGGCGGCTTGCCGCCTTCATCGACCGCGCCGACCGCGAGGAGATGGCCGCCATCCAGTCCGATCTGCTGCGCATCGCCCTGGAGCGGCCCGATCCGGCGGGACGGGCGCAGGCGATGGACGCGTTGCAGGCGGCCCTGTCCGACCGGATCAGGCCCGATACGATGAGCCCTCTCGCCCAGGCCTTCTATGTCGCGGTGCTGGCGATGATCGAGCGCACCAGGGAGGCCGTGGCGAAGGCCCCGGCGAAGCAAGGCTGACCGCCTCCTCGTCCCCGGACAGGCAGGCCCTGCTCGTCATCGATGTGCAGGCGAGCTTTGCCGTGCCTGAACCCATCGTCGCCGGCATCGCCGCGCTGAGCCGGCGCTTCTACACCGTCGCCACGGTCGAGCGGCACGACGAGACGGTGACGCCGTTCGAGCGGCAGCTCGGCTGGAAGCCGGCGGCGGATGACAGGCCCCTGGTCCCCGCCGACCGGGTCTTCGTCAAGCACGGCTATCTGCCGCCGCCCGCCCTGATCGACGATCTCAGGAGCCGCGCCGTGGAGCGCGTCCTCGTCTGCGGCGTGCAGGCGGAGACCTGCTGCCTCGCGGCGGGCTTCATGCTGTTCGATGCGGGGCTGCACCCGACGCTGCTGGCATGGCTCAGCGTCGGCTCATTCCTGGATCGTTCGGGAGGGCTCGGGGCCGCACTCTGGCAGCATCATTTTGGCAGCGTCCTGCGCCACCCGGACGATCTTCGGCTGCCGCTCTGAGAGCCTGTTGAGGCATCTCATCTGCTATCCGAGTGCTATCCATGACGGTCGTCATGTTGAGGGGCTGCGCCAGCAGCCTCGAAGCATTCCGCGACGCTTCTCCCGCCGGACGGATGCCATAGCGGAGGAATGTCATGGGATCGACCGTTCCGGGGTGCTTCGAAGGCTCGCTTCGCGAGCGCCTCAGCATGAGGACGTTGGGATTTGCCCAGCAAGTGAACGCAAACAGGCTCTGAGGCGAAAAGCCGCCTCACTCCTCGTAGGCGCGGCAGATCCCCAGGAAATCTTCGGCGACGAGGCTCGCGCCGCCGACCAGCGCGCCGTCGACATTCTCGACCTTCATCAGCTCGCGGGCATTCGAGGGCTTTACCGAGCCGCCGTAGAGGATGCGGATGCGGTGGGCCTCCTCGCCGACGAGCTTGTCGAGCATCTCGCGCAAGGAGGCGTGGACCTCGGCGATCTCCTGCGGCGTCGGCGTGCGGCCGGAGCCGATCGCCCAGACCGGCTCATAGGCGACCACGGTGTCGGCGGCGGTGGCGCCCTTGGGCAGGCCGATGGCGAGCTGGGCGCGCACGATGTCGAGGGCGCGGCCCTGCTGGCGCTCCTCCATGGTCTCGCCGACGCAGATGATGCCGCGCAGGCCCGCGCGCCGGGCGCCGAGGGCCTTGGCGTGGACGCCGTCATCCGTCTCGTAATGGTAGGCGCGCCGCTCGGAATGGCCGACGATGACGTAGCTGGCGCCGAGGTCAGCGAGCATCTCCGCCGAGATCGAGCCGGTGAAGGCGCCGTTCGGACGGGCGTGAAGGTTCTGACCGCCGATGGCGATGGGCGTGCCGTAAACCGCTGCGACACAGGAGGAGATCAGCGTCGCGGGAGGACAGATCAGGACGTCGATCTTGGCGAGGAGGGCCGGAGAAAGACCGTCCCGGATCGCCTCGACCGTCGCGATCGATGAACGCAGCCCGTTCATCTTCCAATTCCCGGCAACCAGCGGACGGCGTCCCTCGCTTGCCATGGTCTCGCGGTTCTCCGTATCTCGAATGACGCTGTGGACGATCCGGGGCGGACCTACCAGAGCAAGCTTAGGCGCGCAAACAACCCCAAGGGGATATCGGCCGCCGGAACCACATGCTCTTTGCGCAGCCGTCCCAATCGTCTATCGCGGGGCCCAAATGGCCCTGCCTGGCGCAGGTGGGGGCTCCTCAAGGGATGTAGGCCCGGGCGTCCGATGCTCCAGTCCATTCGCAATGCCAGCCAGCACTGGCTCGGCAAGGTCGTGCTGACGGTGATCTTCACCTTCCTGATCGCCGGTGTGGCGATCTTCGGTGTGGAGGAATTCTTCCGCGGCGGCTCCAGCTCCACCGTCGCGACGGTCGGCAAGACGCCGATCTCGGCCGAGGAGGTGCGCACCGCCTATCAGAATCAGCTTCAGCGCTATCAGGCCCAGCTCAAGCGGACGCTGACGCCGGATCAGGCCCGCTCGCTCGGCCTGGAGCGGCAGGTGCTCTCCCAGCTCATCACCGAGGCCGCCCTCGACCAGAAGACCACCGATCTCGGGCTCGCCGTCTCCGACGCGGCGGTGCTGCGGGCGATCCAGGATGAGCCGAGCTTCAAGAACGCCAACGGCACCTTCGATCGGGTCCTGTTCTACCAGACGCTGCAGCGGGCCGGTCTGAACGAGGCGATGTTCGTGCGTGAGCAGCGCTCGGTCATCGCCCGCCTGCAGCTCGCGGATGCCATCGTCGCCGAACTGCCGGTGCCCCAGGCCATCCGCGAGGCGGTGCACCGCTACAGCACCGAGCGCCGCAGCGCCGCCGTGCTGACCCTGGCCCCCTCCGCCGCGGGCGAGATCCCGGCGCCGAGCGAGGAGGAGCTGACAGCCTACTACGACAACAACAAGGCCTCCTTCCGCGCCCCCGAATACCGCAGCCTCAACCTGCTGGTGCTGGACCCCACGGCGATGGCCAAGCCCGAGGCGGTGTCCGAAGAGGAGGCCCGCAAGGTCTACGAGGCCAACCGCAACCGGTTCGGCAAGCCGGAGCGGCGCACGATCCAGCAGATCAGCTTCCCCGACGAGGCCGCCGCCAATGAGGCGCGGGCCAAGATCGAGAGCGGCGAGAAGCCGTTCGAGGCGGTGGCCGCCGAGCGCGGGCTCGATCCGAAGCAGCTCGACCTCGGCACCCTGACCAAGTCCGAGCTGTTCGATCCGGCGGTCGGCAACGCCGCCTTCGCCCTGGAGCAGGGCAAGGTGAGCGAGCCGGTCAAGGGCCGCTTCGGCACCGTGCTTCTGCGCGTCACCGCCATCGAGCCCGGCGACATCAAGCCGTTCGACGAGGTGAAGGACGAGATCCGCAAGGAGATCGCTCTGCAGCGCGTCCGCGACGGCGAGTTCGACAAGGCGCAGGACGCCATCGAGGATGCCCGCGCCTCGGCCAAGCCTCTGGCCGAGATCGCCAAGGATCGGGGGCTGACGCTCCTCAGCATCCCGGCGGTCGATGCCCAGGGCAACGATCCGTCCGGCAAGCCGGTCGAGGGCATCCCGGACAAGGAGACGACGTTGCCGGCCGCCTTCCGCGCCGATGTCGGCAACGACACCGAGGCCCTGCGCACCAAGACCGGCGGCACGATCTGGTACGACGTCGTCAAGATCGATCCCTCCCACGAGAAGCCGCTGTCCGAGGTGCGCGACGAGGCGGTGAAGGGCTGGACCCAGGCCGAGATCGCCAAGCGTCTCGTCGCCAAGTCCAAGGAGCTGACCGAGCGCCTGGAGAAGGGCGAGGCGATCGAGGCCGTGGCGCAGGAAACTGGCCTGCCCCTGAAGCAGGTGGTCGATCTCGGCCGCAACCAGACGAAGGACGACCTCTCCGGCGACATCGTCGAGCGCATCTTCACGACCCCCGTGGGCAAGGCCGCGTCCGCCCCCTCCGGCGACGGCCGCGCGGCGTTCAAGGTCACCGCCGCGACGGTGCCGGCCTTCGTCGCCGGGACGCCGAGCGATCGTCAGCTTGTGACGTCGCTGCGCACGGCTCTGGCCGACGATGTGCTCGGCGAGTTCATCGCCGAGGTGCAGAAGAGCGCGGGGGTGAACGTCAACCAGACCGCCCTCCGCCGCGCCCTCGGCGGTGAGTATTGAGGTCTTGCCTGAGGTTTGAGGTCCTGCCGATGATCGAGCCTGCGCACGAGGCGGTGGCGCGCGCCTACGAGGCCGGGCGGGCGAGCCTGCTCGGCCTGACCCTGGTGGCCGACCTTGAGACGCCGGTCGCCGCCTTCCTGAAGCTGAAGGCCGGTCATGCCGGCCCCGGCTTCCTGCTCGAATCGGTCGAGGGCGGCGCGGTGCGCGGGCGCTACTCGATGATCGGACTCGATCCCGATTTGATCTGGCGCTGCCGCGACGGGCGCCCGGAGATCGCCCGCGACGCCGCGCTCACCGATTTCGTGGCCGACGAGCGGGCACCGCTCGCCTCGTTGCGGGCGCTGATCGCCGAGAGCGCGGTGGGGGACGATGCCGAGAGCGCCGCCCTGCCGCCGATGGCGGCGGGCCTGTTCGGCTATCTCGGCTACGACATGGTCCGCGCCATGGAGCGGCTGCCGGAGCCCAATCCGGATCCCCTCGGCGTGCCGGATGCGATCCTCGTGCGGCCGCGGGTGATGGTGGTGTTCGATGCGGTGGCCGACGCGCTCACCGTGGTGACGCCCGTGCGCCCCGCCGCCGGCATCAGCGCCAAGGCGGCGCTGGAGGCGGCACAGGAGCGGCTCGACCGGGTCGCGGCCGCCCTCGAAGGGCCGCTGCCGGTCGAGGCGCGCCTGGATGTGTCGAGCCTTCCCCTGCCCTCGCCGGTCTCGAACACCGAGCCGGACCAGTTCCTGGCGATGGTCGCCAAGGCGAAAGAGTACATCGTCGCGGGCGACATCTTCCAAGTGGTGCTGTCACAGCGTTTCGAGGCGCCCTTCACGCTGCCGGCCTTCGCGCTCTACCGCTCCCTGCGCCGCACGAATCCGGCGCCGTTCCTGTGCTACCTCGATTTCGAGGGTTTTCAGGTCGTCTGCTCGTCTCCGGAAATCCTGGTGCGGGTGCGCGACGACAAGGTCACGATCCGTCCCATCGCCGGCACCCGCCGTCGCGGCGCCACCCCCGCCGAGGACAAGGCTTTGGCCGCGGAACTCCTGGCCGATCCGAAGGAGCGGTCCGAGCATCTGATGCTGTTGGATCTCGGCCGCAACGATGTCGGCCGGGTCTCGAAGATCGGCAGCGTCACCGTCACCGACTCATTCTTCCTGGAATACTATTCCCAGGTCATGCACATCGTCTCGAACGTCGAGGGCGATCTCGATCCCGCGCACGATGCCCTCTCGGCCCTCTCCGCCGGCTTCCCGGCCGGCACCGTCTCCGGCGCGCCGAAGGTGCGGGCGATGGAGATCATCGACGAGCTGGAGCGCGAGAAGCGCGGGCCCTATGGCGGCTGCATCGGCTATTTCGGGGCACGGGGCGAGATGGATACCTGCATCGTCCTGCGCACTGCCATCGTGAAGGACGGCCGCATGCACGTGCAGGCCGGCGCCGGCATCGTCTACGATTCCGACCCGCATTCCGAGCAGCAGGAATGCGTGAACAAGGCGCGGGCCCTGTTCCGCGCGGCGGAGGATGCGGTGCAGTTCGCGAGCCGGGCAAAGCGCGGGCAGTAGGCGGCGCGCTCAGGCCGCCTTGACTTGCCGCCCGGCGCTCGCCACCCCTTCGAAGAGGTTCAACCCCACCCACCCCCTCATCCTGAGGTGCCCGCGTCGGCGGGCCTCGAAGGATCTTCCAGATCCCGCGCGATCCCCTGGGAGATCCGTCGAAGCCGCTCAGGATAAGGGTGTGGATGGGACGCAAGACGCCACGGCTGGGTTCGATGTCCAACGTCCTCGTCATCGACAACTACGATTCCTTCACTTGGAATCTCGTCCACCTGATCGGCCCGCTCTGCGGGCGGATCGATGTGGTGCGCAACGATCAGATCGACGTGGCCGGTATCCGCGAGCGGGCGCCGGACGCGCTGGTGCTGTCGCCGGGCCCCTGCACCCCGAACGAGGCCGGCATCTGTCTCGACGTGGTGAAGGAGTTGGGGGCCGAGATCCCGATCTTCGGTGTCTGTCTCGGGCTCCAGACCATCGGGCAGGCCTATGGCGGCGATGTGGTGCGCGCGCCCTCCCCCATGCACGGCAAGATCTCGACCATCCGCCACGAGGCCAAGGGCATCTTCCGCGGCATCAATGAGGGATTTTCGGCCACGCGCTACCATTCGCTGGTGGTGGATCGCGCGAGCTGCCCGAAGGATCTCGCGGTCACCGCCGAGGCGGACGGGCTGATCATGGGGCTGCAGCATCGCGCGCTGCCGGTCCACGGCGTGCAGTTCCATCCCGAGAGCATCCTCTCGAACCACGGCACGCAGATCCTGCGCAACTTCCTCGATATCGCGGCGGCGTGGCGTGCCGAGCGTGACAAGGGCGTTCCCGGCGTGCATTGACGGCTCCACTCCCGTCCCCTGATGGGGAGGGGGGGACGGCTCGGGTGATCCCGGAACCGTTGCTTTCCTCACCCGACCCGCCTCGCGGGCCGGCCTCTCCCGCGGAGGGGAGAGGGCTCGAACAGAGTTTCGATCCCGATGGATGCCTTCAAATCCCATCTCGCGACCGTCGCGGCCGGCGCCGCGCTGAGCCGCGAGCAGGCCCGCGCCGCCTTCGACGACCTGCTGTCGGGCGAGGTCACGCCGATCCAGGCCGGCGCCTTCCTCACCGCCCTCTCCGTCCGCGGCGAGAGCGAGGACGAGATCGTCGGCGCGGTTTCGGCGATGCGGGCGCGGATGCTGCCGGTCGCTGCGCCCCAGGGGGCCATCGACATCGTCGGCACCGGCGGCGACCATTCGGGCAGCTACAACGTCTCGACGCTCGCCGCGATCCTCACCGCCGCCTGCGGCGTGACGGTGGCCAAGCACGGCAACCGTGCCGCCACCTCCCGCTCCGGCGCGGCCGATGTGCTCGCCGCGCTCGGCGTCAAGATCGGCCTTCCGCCCGAAGCCCTGGCCCGCTGCCTCTCGGAGGCCGGGCTCTGCTTCATGTTCGCGCAGACGCATCACGGCGCCATGCGCCACGTCGCGCCGGTGCGCAGCGAATTGCCGTTCCGCACCATCTTCAACATGCTCGGCCCGCTCTCGAACCCGGCCGGCGTCACGGCGCAGATCTTCGGCGTCTCGCGCCCCGCCTGGGCCGAGCCGCTGACGCGGGTGCTGGCGACCCTCGGCAGCCGCCGGGTCTGGACCGTGCACGGGTCGGACGGACTCGACGAGATCACCACCACCGGCCCGACCGCCGTGGTGGCGCTGGAGGACGGGGCATTGTCCCGCTTCACCATCGACCCGCGCGAGGTCGGGCTGCCGCTGGTCACCCTGGACGACCTGCGCGGCGGCGATCCCGAGCACAACGCCGCCGCCCTGCGCGCCGTCCTGGAGGGCACGCCGAGCGCCTACCGCGACATCGCCGTCCTGAATGCCGGCGCGGGCCTCGTGGTCGCGGGGGCCGCCGGCTCGCTGGCCGAGGGCGTCGCCCGGGCGCAGGCCGCGATCGATTCGGGGGCCGCACGGGCCACCCTCGCCCGGCTCGTCGCCGTTTCGAATGCGTGATAGACGGCCTTCAGCCGGTTCTAAGGATCTACCGATGGACGACATCGTGGCCGACGTGACCGTCAGTGCCGCTTCCACGGCGCCGGAGCGGGCGAGCGTGCTGGCGCGGATCGAGGCCTATAAGCGCCGGGAAATCGCCGAAGCGAAACTGCGCGTGCCCCTGGCCAAGCTCGAAAAGCTTGTTGCCAAGGCCGAGCCGCCCCGGGGCTTCGCCGATGCCGTCGCCGCGCATATCGCCGAGGGCCGGCCGGCGCTGATCGCCGAGATCAAGAAGGCTTCGCCCTCCAAGGGGCTGATCCGTGCCGATTTCGATCCGGCGACCCTGGCCGAGGCCTACGCGAAAGGCGGCGCCACCTGTCTCTCGGTGCTCACCGACACGCCCTCCTTCCAGGGCGCGCCGGACTTCCTGATCGAGGCCCGCGCGGCCTGCGCCTTGCCGGTGCTGCGCAAGGATTTTCTGTTCGAGCCGTATCAGGTCTACGAGGCCCGTTCCTGGGGCGCCGATTGCGTCCTCGTCATCATGGCCTGCCTCGACGATGCGGAGGCCGCCGCCATCACCGAGACCGCCCACGATCTCGGCATGGATGTGCTGGTCGAGGTCCACGACGCTGAGGAGCTGGAGCGGGCCCTCCCCCTCGGCAGCCGGCTCGTCGGCGTCAACAACCGCAATCTCAAGACTTTCGAGGTCTCGTTCGAGACGGCGATCGATCTGCGGCCCGGTATCCCGGCCGACCGGATCGCCGTGGCCGAGAGCGGGATCGGCAGCCATGCCGAAGTGCTGCGGCTCAAGGAGCACGGGCTCAACACCATCCTCGTCGGCGAGAGCCTGATGCGGCAAGCCGACGTGACGGCGGCCACGAAGGCCCTACTGTTCGGAGATTCCGGCCGGTGAGCGGCCCCACCCTTACCCATATCGACCGGACCGGCGCGGCCAACATGGTCGATGTCTCGGACAAGGCCGCGACCTCGCGCACCGCCGTGGCCGAGGGCGCGGTGGTGATGCGCCCGGAGACCCTGGCGCTGATCCGCGAGGGCGACGCCAAGAAGGGCGACGTGATCGGCACCGCGCGGCTCGCCGGCATCATGGCCGCCAAGCGCACCCACGAGCTGATCCCGCTCTGCCATCCCCTGCTGCTGACCAAGGTGCGGCTGACCTGCGAGCCGGACGACGCCCTGCCGGGCCTGCGGCTGACCGCCGAGGTGAAGGTGCAGGGCCAGACTGGGGTCGAGATGGAGGCGCTCACCGCCGTCTCGGTGGCCTGTCTCACGGTCTACGACATGGTCAAGGCCGCCGATCGCGGCATGCGCATCGAGGGCATCCGGCTGCTGTCGAAGGACGGCGGCAAATCCGGGCAGTGGCGCGCGGAGGACGGGGCTTGAAGGCTCTGCTGCCCGTCGCCGAGGCGCTCGACAGGATTCTCGCTGCCATCCTCGGCCCGGTCGAGGCCGAGGACATTCCCATCGCGCTGGCTGCCGGCCGCACCCTCGCCGCCGACCTCGCCGCGACCCGGACCCAGCCCCCCTTCCCCGCCTCCGCCATGGATGGCTACGCCGTTCGGGCGGCCGATCTGGCGACGATTCCCGCGCGCCTGCGCCTGATCGGCACCAGTGCGGCCGGTCACGGGTTCTCCGGCACGCTCGGACCGGGTGAGACGGTCCGCATCTTCACCGGCGCGCCGGTGCCGGCGGGCGCCGATGCGATCCTGATCCAGGAAAATGCCGAGGCGGATGGCGAGACCGTCACCGCACGCGAACCGGTGGCGGCGGGCCGCTTCCTGCGCCGGGCGGGTCTCGACTTCGGTGAGGGCGAGACGCTGCTGCGGGCCGGCGACACCCTCGATGCTCGCCGCCTCGCCCTCGCGGCGAGCGCCGGCCACGCGACGCTTCCCGTGCGGCGCAAGCCCCGTATCGCCGTGCTCGCCACCGGCGACGAACTGGTCCGGCCGGGCGAGCCGGCGGCGTGGGATCAGATCGTCGCCTCGAACGGCCTCGCGCTCTCGGCGCTGAGCCTGGAGGCAGGGGCGGAGCCGATCGATCTCGGCATCGTCCCGGACGATCTCGAGAGCCTGCGCGGCGCCATCGGCCGCGCCCGCACCGCCGGCGCCGATCTTCTCGTCACCCTGGGCGGTGCCTCCGTCGGCGATCACGATCTCGTCCAGGCGGCCCTCGGTGCCGAAGGGCTGGAACTCGGTTTCTGGCGGGTCGCGCTCCGCCCCGGCAAGCCGCTGATGCACGGCCGGCTCGGACCGATGACGGTGATCGGCCTGCCGGGCAATCCGGTCTCCTCCATCGTTTGCGGCCTCCTGTTCGTGGTGCCGGCGATCCGCGCGCTGCTGGGCGACCCGCGTGCCGGTGAGGACCGCAGCGAGCCTGCTCTCCTCGGCCGCGACATGCCGGAGAATGACGGGCGCCAGGATTACCTGCGCACCCGCCTCGACACGGCGCCCGACCGGTTGCCGGTCGCCCATCCGGAGTCGCGTCAGGATTCGTCGATGCTTTCGGTGCTCGGTACCAGCGAGGCCCTGCTGATCCGCCCGCCGCACGCGCCCCCGGCCAAGACGGGAGACCCCTGCCGCATCATTCGGCTGGACCGACGCATCGTCTGAGCCGGCAGGGGCCAAGGTCTCTCACGGCGCAAAAGTCTTGCATCCGCCTGATTTTCTGCCGAAGAGGGCGGCCTTCACCGGATTTTTGTCACCGGATCGAGCGGCGGGGTGCCGCCGGGCAAGCATGGGCGGGGAGCGTTGGCAGCGATGAGCGAAGCGCGCGAGTTGGGTTCGGCGGATATCCAGAAGGTGCTGGAGCTGCTGCCCCACCGCTACCCGTTCCTGATGATCGACCGCATCATCGAGATCGACCGGGACGAGAGCTGCATCGGCATCAAGAACGTCACCGCCAACGAGCCGCAATTCACCGGACATTTCCCCGACCTGCCGGTCTTCCCCGGGGTGCTGCTGATCGAGGGCATGGCCCAGACGGCCGGCGCCATCTGCTGCCGCCACATCATGGGCAACGGTTTGAAGACCAAGCAGGTCTTCTTCATGACCATCGACAAGTGCAAGTTCCGCAAGCCGGTGGTGCCGGGCGACCAAGTCCGCTTCCACATGAAGAAGATGAACCAGCGCAGGACCATGTGGTGGTTCCGCGGCGAGGCCCGCGTCGACGGAACGCTCGTCGCCGAGGCGGAGATCTCCGCCATGCTGGTGACGGAGTGAGCGCGGTGCGGGACGGCATTCACCCGAGCAGCGTCGTCGAGGACGGCGCCCGTCTCGGCGACGGCGTGCGGATCGGCCCCTTCTGCCATGTCGGCCCTGAGGTCGAGTTGGGCGAGGGCTGCGAACTCGTCAGCCATGTCGTGCTGGCCGGCCGCACGACCGTCGGCGCGCGCACGAAGATCTACCCCTTCGCCTCGATCGGCCATCCGCCCCAGGATCTGAAATATCGCGGCGAGCCCTCGACCCTGGTCATCGGCTCGGATTGCCTGATCCGCGAGGGCGTCACCATGAATCCCGGCACCGCCGGCGGTGGCCTGGAGACGGTGGTGGGCGACCATTGCGCCTTCCTGGCCAACAGCCATGTCGGCCACGATTGCCGGGTCGGCAACCACGTCGTCTTCTCCAACAACGTCATGCTGGCCGGCCATTGCACGGTCGGCAATTACGCCATCCTCGGCGGTGGCGCGGCGGTGATCCAGTTCGCCCGCGTCGGCGATCATGCCTTCGTCGGCGGCCTCTCGGGGCTGGAGAACGATTGCATCCCCTACGGCATGGCGCTCGGCAACCGGGCCTATCTCTCCGGCCTCAACATCATCGGCCTCCAGCGCCGCGGCTTCTCCCGCGAGGACATCCATGCCCTGCGCCGGGCCTACCGGCTGCTCTTCGCCCAGGAAGGCACGCTGATGGAGCGCGTCGAGGACGTGGCCGCCGAGTTCGACACCCATCCGGCGATCCACGAGATCCTCGCCTTCATCCGCGAGGGCGGCAAGCGCTCGATCTGCACGCCCCGCGCCGTCGCTGCGGCGGCCTGAGGTCGATGCACGATCCCGCCCGGCCCCTCGCCCTGGTGGCCGGCACGGGCCGGCTGCCGGAACTCGTCGCGGCCTCCCTCGATCAGGCGCGGCGGCCCTTCCGCGTGCTCGCCGTGCGCGGCTTCACCGAGCGGGCGATGCGGCGCCGGGCGGATGCCGTGGTCGATCTCCTCGATATCCCCGGCACGCTGCGGATCCTGAAGGAATGGGCCCCCGCCGCCGTGATCCCGGCCGGGGGCGTCGCGCGGCCGAGCCCGGCCGCCCTCCTCAACGCCGCCCACGCCGTGCGCAACCGCGACCTCCTCAAAGGCCTGGCGGGCGGCGACGACCGGCTTCTGCGCGCCGTTCTCTCGCTGCTGGAAGAGAATGGGCACCGGGTTCTCGGCGTTCACGAGGTGGCGCCCGATCTGCTCGGGCGTGTCGGGCGTCTCGGCCGGCTGGAGCCCGATGCCGATGCGGCGGTCTCGATCGCCACGGGGCGGGCCATGCTCGCCGCGCTCAGCCCGTTCGATGTCGGCCAGGCCGCCGTGGTGGCCGGGGAGCGGGTCATCGCCGTGGAGGGTCCTGAGGGCACCGACCGGATGCTGGTTCGGACCCGCGCTCTCAATCGCAAGCCTTTCGGTTTCGGCACGCCCACCAAGGGGACGGTGCTCGTCAAGCTGCCCAAGCTCGGCCAGGATCTGCGCATCGACCTGCCGGCCATCGGTCCCCGCACCGTGCGCCGAGCGGCGGAGGCCGGCTGCGCCGGCATCGCCATCGGTGCCGGGCACACCCTGGTGATCGATGCGCCCGAGACGGTGGCGGCGGCGGACGCGGCGGGTCTGTTTCTGATCGGTGTGGAGGTGACGCCGTGACCCATCGGCGGATCTGGCTCGTCGCGGGCGAGGATTCCGGCGACCAACTCGGCGCCAAGCTGATCCGCGCCCTGCGGGCGCTGTCCGCCGAGCCGCTGACGCTGGGCGGCGTCGGTGGCGAGGCCATGGAGGCGGAGGGCTTCCGCTCGCTCTTCCCCATCGATGACGTGGCGGTGATGGGCTATCTGCCGGTCCTCGCCCGCGCCCGCACCCTGCTGCGGCGCATCCGCGAGACCGTGGACGATGTCGTGGCGGCGTCGCCCGACGTGCTCGTCATCATCGACAGTCCCGGCTTCACCCATGCCGTGGCGACCCGGGTGCGCAAGCGCCTGCCGCATCTGCCGATCGTCGATTACGTCTCGCCGAGTGTCTGGGCGTGGCGGCCCTGGCGGGCGAAGGGCATGGTGCCCTTCATCGACCACGTGCTCGCCCTGCTCCCCTTCGAGCCGGAGGCGCATCGCCGGCTGGGCGGCCCGGTCTGCACCTATGTCGGCCATCCGCTGATCGAGCGTCTGGCGGAGCTTCGTCCGTCGCCGGATGAGGCGGCGATCCGCGAGGGGCGCCCGCCGATCCTGGCGGTTCTGCCGGGGTCGCGCCGCTCGGAAATCGAGCGGCTGATGCCGGTCTTCGGGCAGACCGTCTCCGAACTCGCCCGCCGGGTCGGGCCGTTCGAGATCGAGCTGCCGGCGGTGAGCCGTCACCGTGCCCTGATCGAACGGCTGGCGGTGGCCTGGGAGCGCCAGCCGCGCATCGTCCACGGTGAGGCCGCCAAGCACGCGACCTTCCGCCGGGCCCGCGCCGCGCTCGCCGCCTCGGGCACCGTGACCCTCGAACTCGCGCTGGCCGGCGTGCCGATGGTGGTAGCCTACAAGGTCTCGCGGATCGAGGAGGTCATCGCCCGGCGTCTGATCCAGGTACCGACCATCGTTCTGCCGAACCTGATCCTCTCCGAGAACGCCATGCCCGAATTCGTGCAAGGTGATTGTACGCCGGAACGCTTGGCCGGCACCTTGGCTCCCCTCATGGCCGGTGGGCCGGCGCGGCGGACCCAGCTCGATGCGCTCGCCCGCATCGATGGGCGGATGAGGCTGACCGGGGATGAGGAGCCGAGCCGGGCGGCCGCGCGGATCGTGCTCGAGGCGCGGAGGGCGGCATGAGCGAGACGGCACCCAACCGAATCGCGATCTACGTCGATGCCGATGCCTGCCCGGTGAAGGACGAGGTCTACCGCGTCGCGGCCCGCTACGGCCTTCACGTCACGATCGTCTCGAACAGCTTCCTGAACGTGCCGCGCGAGCCCTGGATCGAGCGGGTCGTCGTCGGCGACAGGCTCGACGAGGCGGATGATTGGATCGCCGAGCGGGTCGGCAAGGGGGACATCGTCGTCACGGCCGATGTGCCGCTCGCGAGCCGTTGCGTGAAGGCGGGTGCGGTCGCTCTCGCGCCGAACGGCAAGGCCTTCACCGATGCTTCGGTCGGGCTCGCCCTCGCCACACGCAACCTGATGCAGGATCTGCGGGAGGCCGGCGCCATCACCGGCGGGCCCAAGCCGTTCTCGCCGAAAGACCGGTCCGCCTTCCTCGGTGCCCTCGACCGGGCGGTCATGCGCTGGAAGCGCGAATTCAGGATCTGACCGACCCCGCCGCATCGGAAGACGGGGGAAACCGAGGGAATCGTTTCTTCGGCGAGGGCGAACGGAGCCCGACACTCAGCCGGGGACTTCGTTCGTCGTCCCGGGCTTCCCCGTGGCGGTCCGCCCAGGGATGCCGAGGATCACCCAGCATCCCTGCAGCGACGATCAGCTGCGCTGACCGATCGCCACGTAATCGCGCCGATCCGGGCCGACATAGAGCTGGCGCGGGCGACCGATCTTCTGCGACGGATCCTCGATCATCTCCGCCCACTGGGCGATCCAGCCGACCGTGCGGGCCACGGCGAACAGCACCGTGAACATCGAGGTGGGGAAACCCAGCGCCTTCAGGGTGATGCCCGAGTAGAAATCGATGTTCGGGTAGAGCTTCTTCTCGATGAAGTACTCGTCCTCAAGGGCGATCTTCTCGAGCTGCACCGCGACCTCCAGCAGGTCGTCCTTGAGGCCGAGCTCGTTCAGCACCTCGTGGGTGGTCTTCTGCATGATGCGGGCGCGGGGGTCGTAGTTCTTGTAGACCCGGTGGCCGAAGCCCATCAGGCGGAAGGGATCGTTCTTGTCCTTCGCCTTGGCGACGTATTTGCTGACGTTCTCGGGGTGGCCGATCTCCATCAGCATCTTCAGCGCCGCCTCGTTGGCGCCGCCATGGGCGGGGCCCCAGAGGCAGGCGATGCCGGCGGCGATGCAGGCGAAGGGGTTGGCGCCCGACGAGCCGGCGAGGCGCACCGTCGAGGTCGAGGCGTTCTGCTCGTGGTCGGCGTGCAGGATGAAGATCTTGTCGAGCGCCCGCGCATAGATCGGGTTGACCGAGTATTCTTCGCACGGAACCGCGAAACACATCCGCAGGAAGTTGGAGGTGTAGTCGAGGTCGTTCTTCGGATACACGAAGGGCTGGCCGATGGTGTATTTGTAGGCCATCGCGGCAAGCGTCGGCATCTTGGCGATCATGCGCAGGGACGCGATCATCCGCTGCGACTCGTCCGAGATGTCGGTCGAATCGTGGTAGAAGGCCGAGAGCGCGCCGACGCAGGCCACCATCACCGCCATCGGGTGGGCGTCGCGGCGGAAACCCTGGAAGAAGCGGTTCATCTGGTCATGCACCATGGTGTGGCGCGTGACCCGGTAATCGAAATCCGCCTTCTGGGCGGAGGTCGGCAATTCGCCGAACAGCATCAGGTAGGCGGTTTCGAGGAAGTCGCCCTGCTCGGCGAGCTGCTCGATCGGGTAGCCGCGATAGAGCAGCACGCCCTCGTCGCCATCGATATAGGTGATCTTCGACTCGCAGGAGGCGGTCGAGGTGAAGCCGGGATCGAAGGTGAACTTGCCGGTCTTCGCGTAGAGCTTGCCGATATCGACCACATCGGGGCCGATCGTTCCGGTCTTGATGGGCAGTTCGACGTGGTTGTCGCCCACGATGATGGTGCTGGCGGAAGCGCTCATGGGATCGCGGACCCTTTCTTGCGACGGGAACAGCACCGGAACGGAAGCCGAAGACCGCCCTCCATTCCGTTGTGGCGCCGCAGCGAAACACTGCGTCCGCTCACTGAAGCACCGGGTTAGCGGATCGACCGGCGCCCAGCAACGGCCGACACCCCCGGTTCCTTCGCAGATGCGAGAACCGCGCCGAGTCTGTTACTGTTTTGAGGGGATTAAGTTCCCCGTCTCCAGGGCAGCGCCACTTCGCTTTCCTTCTCCGCCCCTCGAGCGTCCGGTGTTGGATCAGGAGAAGAAGCCGCTGCCGCCACTCGACGGCATCGGCCGATGGATTCCGGTGCGCCAACGGGCCGCGTGCCCGCCGATCCGATGGCGCCGTTGCCGTTCCGTCGTGAGACCGGGTCAGTTCAGGCGGCAAGTCTGTCGCGCAGACGCCCGAGCGCCTCGTCCCGCCCGAGCACCGCCAGCACGTCGAAGACCGGCGGCGAGGTGGCGCGCCCGGTCAGAGCCGCTCTCAGGGGTTGGGCGATCTGGCCGAGCTTGACGCCCTCCCGTTCGGCGAAGGCGCGGACGGCGGCCTCCGTGGCAGCGGCGGTCCAGTCCGGTAGGGCTTCGAGGGCGGGCAGCAGGGCGCGCAGGCGCTCCGGGGCGTCGCCGGCCAGCAGAGCCTCGGCCTTGGCATCCAGGGCCAAAGGCCGCGCCGCGTAGAGGTAGTAGGCGCTGTCGAGCAGTTCGACGAGGGTCTTGGCGCGCTCCTTCAGGCCGGGCATCGCCGCCACGAGCTTTTCGCGCAAGGCGGGGGTGAGGGTGGTCGGCAGGCCCCGCTCCGGCCCACGGGCCGGCAGGATCGCCTCGATCGCATCGACCAGCGCCGCATCGGCGCTGCCACGGATGTAGAGCCCGTTGAGGCTCTCCAGCTTGGTGAAGTCGAAGCGCGCCGCCGAGCGTCCGATCGCCTTCAGGTCGAAGGCGGCGATCATCTCCTCGGTGGAGAACACCTCCTGGTCGCCATGGCTCCAGCCGAGGCGGACGAGATAGTTGCGCAGGGCCGCCGGCAGGTAGCCACGGTCGCGGTATTCCTCGACGCCGAGCGCCCCGTGGCGCTTCGACAGCTTGGCGCCGTCGGCGCCGTGGATCAGCGGGATATGCGCCATCGCCGGGATGTCCCAGCCGAGGGCCCGGTAGATCTGGCTCTGGCGGGCGGCGTTGGTGAGGTGGTCGTCGCCGCGGATGACTTGGGTCACGCCCATGTCGTGGTCGTCCACCACGACGGCCAGCATGTAGGTCGGCGTGCCGTCCGAGCGCAGCAGCACGAGATCGTCGAGGTCGCGGTTGGCCCAGGTGACGCGGCCCTGCACCGCATCCTCGACCACGGTCTCGCCTTCGGTCGGCGCACGCAGGCGGATCACCGGCTTGACGCCGGCCGGCGCCTCCGACGGATCGCGGTCGCGCCAGCGGCCGTCATAGCGCGGAGCGCGGCCTTCGGCGCGGGCGGTCTCACGCATCTGCGTGAGTTCCTCGGCGCTGGCATAGCAATGATAGGCGTTGCCGGAGGCGAGCAGGCTTTCGGCGACCTCCCGATGCCGCTCGGCACGGGCGAACTGGTAGATCACCTCCCCGTCCCAATCGAGGCCGAGCCAGCGCATCCCATCCAGGATGGCGTCGATGGCGCCCTGCGTCGAGCGTTCCCGGTCGGTGTCCTCGATGCGCAGCAGCATCCGCCCGCCGAAGCGGCGGGCGTAGAGCCAATTGAACAGAGCCGTGCGTGCTCCGCCGATATGCAGGTAGCCCGTGGGCGAGGGCGCAAAGCGCGTGACGACCGGTGACGACATCGGCGGCTGCGAAACTTCTTCGAAAAAGTACGGGATGACGGGAGTGCGGCCTCGGCCGGCCTCCGCGCGGCTGTAGCACGGGCAAACCGATGCGTTAAGAATCCCTCGCGGCTGGCCGGTGCGGGGATTGCGCCGGTCTCGGAGCATGCGGGGGCATGAGCGAAGGGGGCGGCAGGGCGATGCACGGGGCGGTTCCGGCCCTCGCCGTCGGCCGCATTCCCGCCCTCCCCCAGCTCTGGCATCTCGCCCGGAACGGGTTGAACGCCGGCCTCATGCGCGAGGTGGAGCAGCGCCGGCTTTTCCCCTGGCTCGCCGTGGCCTTCGGGACCGGCATCCTCCTGTTCTTCACGGCGACGGATGGCGAGCCCTCCCTCGCCGCGCCGCTGATCGCGGCGGCCCTGAGCCTCGCCGTCACACCGGCCCTGAGGGCGCGTCCGGTGGCGCTCGCCCTCGCCTTGGCCGTCGCTTCCGTTTTCCTCGGCTTCGCGGCCGGCGTCTGGCGGGTGGCCTCGGTGGCGGGGCCGGTGCTGACACGGGTCACCATCGCGCCGCTCGTCGGTGTGGTCGAGGGCCTCGACGAGCGCGAAGGCGGTGCCCGGCTGATCGTTCGGGTGGAGAGCTTCGGCACCCTCGATGCGGCGAGCCGCCCGTACCGGGTGCGGGTCTCCTACCGGACGGCGCAGATCCTGCGGCCGGGCGATGCGATCCGGGCCACCGCCCGCTTGCTGCCGCCCCCGGAGGCGGCGCGGCCGGGCGGGTACGATTTCGCCCGCGACGCCTACTTTCGCGGTATCGGCGCGGTGGGCTCGCTCGTCGGAAAGGTGGAGCTGCGGCCGGCCACTGAACCGCTTTCGCTCTCGTTGCGCTTGGCCGCCGCCGTCGATGCGGCCCGCAACGCCCTGACCCGGCGCATCACCGATGCCATCGGCGGCCAAGCCGGTGCCGTCGCGGCGGCCCTCGTCACCGGCAAGCGCGGGCTGATCTCGGCCGAGACCAACGATGTGCTGCGGGCGGCGGGGATTTATCACGTCGTCTCGATCTCCGGCTTGCACATGGTGCTCGCCGCCGGGGTCGTGTTCTGGCTCGTACGGGCGGGGCTCGCCTTGGTGCCGATCCTCGCACTCACATGGCCGATCAAGAAGATCGCCGCCGGGGCGGCCATGCTCGGCGTGACTGCCTACTGCGCCTTCTCGGGCTGGGACGTGGCCGCCGAGCGCTCCCTCATCATGACCCTGGTGATGCTCGGCGCGATCCTTGTCGACCGGCCGGCGCTCAGCATGCGCAACCTCGCGCTCGCGGCGATGCTGGCGCTCGCCCGCGAGCCGGAAGCCCTGCTGGGGCCGAGCTTCCAGATGTCCTTCGGCGCGGTGGCCGGGCTGATCGCCTGTGCCCCACTCCTCGACGGGCGTCTGTTCCGAACGGGCAGCCCGTCCCGGCTGGTACGAGCCGCATCGTGGCTGGCGACGACGGTGGTGGGCACCCTCGCCACCACCCTTGTGGCGCAGATCGCCACAGCGCCCTTCGCCACCTACCATTTCCAGACGGTTCAGCCCTTCGGCATCGTCGGCAATGCCCTGACCCTGCCGCTGGTGTCGCTGGTGGTGATGCCCTCGGCGGTGCTCGGCATGCTGGCCTATCCCTTCGCCCTCGACCGTCCGGTCTGGTGGCTCATGGGCCTCGCCGTGCGCGGCATGTTGGAGATCTCGGGCTGGATCGCCGAGTTCGGCCGGGCCACTCTCGTGCTGCCGGCCTTCGCGCCCGGGGCGATGATCTGGCTCGCCGTCGCTCTTCTGATCGCGACCCTGCCGGTGTCGCGGCTTCGCCTCCTCGCTCTGCTCCCCGCCGGGATCGGCCTCGCCCTGGCAGCGGCGCCGACCCGCTTCGACATCTACATCGACCGGGACGGCGCGGGCGCGGCGGTGCGCGGGCGGGACGGCAGACTCGCCGTTCTCGGCCGTCCGCCGGGTTTCGTTCTGGAGCAATGGCTGAAGGCGGATGGCGACGGGCGCAGGCCGGAATCCGCGAGCGGCGGGGCCGGGCCACGCTGCGACCGCCTCGGCTGCACCCTCGTTGCCGTCGATGGCCGTGCGGTCGCCCTGGTCGCCGACAAGCGCGCCTTCGCCGAGGATTGCGCGAGAGCCGACATCCTGATCAGCCGCCTGCGCGCCCCGCCGGGCTGCGCGGCGCCCGTGATCGCCGACCGCTCCTTCCTGGCGGCACGGGGCGCCGCCGCGATTCGCTTGAGTGCTGGAGGAGTGGAGATCGTCGGCGCCCGCGACACGGGGCAGGCGAAGCCCTGGCAGCCCCAGCCCCTCACCAGAGCGGGGCCGCCGATGCCGGCCGCGCCGCCCAATCCCGACCCGACCGGCGAGACAGGCCCGGCCGATATCGCCGAGCCGTCTTCCGCGGACAGCCTTCAGTAGCGGCGGACGAGGCTGACCAGCTTGCCCTGGATGCGCACCCGGTCGGGCCCGAGCACGCGGGTCTCGTAGGCCGGGTTGGCGGCCTCCAGGGCGATCGAGGAGCCGCGGCGGCGCAGGCGCTTGAGGGTGGCCTCCTCGTCGTCGATCAGGGCAACGATGATGTCGCCGTTATTGGCGGTGTCCTGCTTGTGGATCACCACGAGGTCGCCATCGAGGATTCCGGCCTCGACCATCGAGTCGCCGCGCACCTCCAGGGCGTAATGCTCGCCACCGGAGAGGAAATCGGGCGACATCGCGATGGTGTGGCTCTGGCTCTCGATCGCCGAGATCGGCGTACCGGCGGCGATCCGGCCCATCACCGGCACCATCACCGAGTGGCCGTTCCCGTCATGGGCCTGGAGCATCGGCGGCTTCGGCGCCGGCGGCTTGCCGGACAGACCGCCCTCGACCACGCTCGGGGTGAAGCGGCGGGGCTCAGCAGCGGCCGGCTTCGCGGCGGGCGCGTCGGGCATGCGCAGGATTTCGATGGCCCGCGCCCGGTTCGGCAGCCGGCGCAGGAAGCCGCGCTCCTCCAGAGCCATGATCAGGCGGTGGATGCCGGATTTCGATTTGAGATCGAGGGCGTCCTTCATCTCGTCGAAAGAGGGGGGAACACCACCCTCCTGCATCTTCAACTGGATGAACTGGAGCAGCTCGAGTTGCTTGCGGGTCAGCATGCGGCACCTGCTGTCGACCGCGGGCCGGGGGCGCCGCAGAATCGTTAGAAACAAAGCGCGAACAGCCTAGACGTTCCTCACCTGTTCCGCAAGCAGAGGTCCGGATGCGCGAAGGGCGGCGGAGCCGGAGCACCGCCGCCCTTCGTTACGCCATTTCGCCGGATCAGGCCGGGATGATATCGACGATCTCGTAGGTGTCGGGATCGATGATGACGATGTCATCGCCGACGAGGATGAACTGAAGGCCGCGATAGGCCGGAACCACTGAGAGAATCGCCGGCGGCAGCGGGTGCAGCGACACCGAGCGCGGAATCGCCGTGCCGACATTGACCGAGAAATTCACGTTGTTGACCGCACGCACATTGGTGCGGGTGATCGATTGGCGGAATTCGCTGCGCTGGGTGGAACTCAGGCTCTTCGACGCGCCCCGTGCCTCGGAAGCGCCGCGCCCGCCGCGCTCGGCCGCCCCGTCGCGATCCCGGGAGCCGCGCTCGCCGCCCGCATCGCGGCCATTCCGGCCATCGCGGTCGCCGCGCTCGGCCTTGCCGGGCTCACGATTGCCACGTTCACCCTGCGCATCGCGCGCCCCCGGCTCGCCCGCGCGGGATGCGCCGCCCTCCCGGCCGCCCCGGGGGCCGGCCTCGCCGCCATCGGCACCGCCGCGCGCGGCTCCGGCGGGTCCGCCGGTGTCGCTCCCGCGGGCACCGCCGACTTCCGCGCCACCCGCCGCGCCGCCCCGGGCACCGCCGGGACCGCCGACTTCGCCGCCGCTCCGGCCTCCGCCGGCTGCACCGCCGCCGGCACCCGCTGCGCCGCCCGGACCGCCGGCACCGCCCGCGCCGATTCCGGCACCACCGCCGGCACCACCGCCGGCGCCGCCGCTCGCACCGCCAGCGCCACCGCCGGCCCCACCGGCACCACCCCCTTGAGCGAGCGCGGTGGCTGCGCCGAGCACGAGAATGGCTGCGGTGGCGGTGCTGCGAAAGAACTTCGTCATCGTCCGTCCCTGTCTCTGCCGGCGGCCAACACGGCGCCGTAACCCGGCCCGCAACGGCGACGGCAGGAAAACCGTTCCCACGAGATCGAAATACGGTGGTCTGGACTATGTGATCTTTTCCGGACGCTGGGTCCGATGCGTTCAACCGAGCGGTCTGCTTCGATTGACTTAGATCAAGTCTTTCTCGTCGGGTCGCGCGACATCGGGAGTCTCATGGGGCAGCCGGCGACACTCGTAGGATTGAAGGGCACGCCTCAACACAGGTGCAGGAGAGCCCTGGCCTCGGCGGGGGTCGCCGGCCGGGCTCCATGCTCGGCGCAGATCCCGGCCGCCAGCCGCACGAGGTCGGCATTGCCGTCCGCGAGCCGCTCCTTCGTGAGGCGGACATTGTCTTCCAGCCCCGTGCGCACGCCCTGCGCGCCCCGTGCCAGCGCCCAGCCCATCACCGTGCTCTGAAACCGGCCGATGCCGAAAGCGCCCCAGCTCGCCCGCGGCAGAAGGCGCTGGGTTTCGGCGAGCAGGAGGTCGAGCAGGTGCTGATCCGGCGGCAGGGCGTTGCGGATGCCCATGACGAACTGGACATGCACCTCTTCGGTGATCAGGCCCTCGTCCACGAGGCGGCGGGCGTTGTGGAGATGGGTGAGGTCGAACACTTCGATCTCGGCGCGCACGCCGGTCTCGCGCATCCGCCCGGCGAGCGCCGTGAACAGGGGGGCGGGGTTCTCATAGACCCCCTTGCCGAAATTGACCGAGCCCGCCGTCAGCGAAGCCATGTCCGGCCGGTGGACGAGGCAGGCGCCCCGCTCGGCCGGATCGCAGCCGCCGCCGCTGGTGGAGAATTGCACGATCATGTCCGGACAGTGCCGGCGGATGCCCTCCTGCACCTGACCGAAGCGGTCAGGATCGAGAGACGGGCTCTCGTCGTCGCCGCGCACATGGATATGGGCGAGGGCCGCTCCGGCCTCGTAGGCCGCATGGGTCGATTCGATCTGCTCGGCCGGCGTGATCGGCACGGTCGGGTTGTCGGCCTTGCGGGCGACCGAGCCGGTGATCGCCACCGTGACGACGACGGGTCGCATCATGACAGCCCTCTAGCCGAGCGCCTGCTCGACCGCCCGGCCGCAGGTCTGCGTATCCGCCGTGCCGCCGAGGTCGCGCGTGCGCAGGGCCTTCTCGGTCAGGACGCGCTCGATGCCGGCGACGATCTCGGCGGCGGCGTCGCGCTCGCCGAGATGCTCCAGCATCATCGCGCCCGACCAGATCTGGCCGATCGGGTTGGCGATGCCCTGCCCGGCGATGTCGGGAGCTGAGCCGTGAACCGGCTCGAACACCGAGGGATAGCGCCGCTCCGGGTTGATGTTGCCGGAGGGGGCGATGCCGATGGTGCCGGTGCAGGCCGGGCCAAGATCGGACAGGATGTCGCCGAACAGGTTCGAGGCCACCACCACGTCGAACCGGTCCGGGTTCAGCACGAAATGCGCGGTCAGGATATCGATGTGATACTGGTCCCAGCGCACGTCCGGGTAGCTTTCAGCCACGGCGCGCACCCGTTCATCCCAGAACGGCATGGTGATCGAGATGCCGTTGGACTTGGTGGCGGAGGTCAGGTGCCGCTTCGGCCGGCTCCGGGCCAAGTCAAAGGCAAATGTGAGCACCCGGTCGACACCGTGGCGGGTGAAAACCGATTCCTGCACGGCGAATTCGCGCTCGGTGCCCGGAAACATCCGCCCGCCGGCATTGGAGTATTCGCCCTCGGTGTTCTCGCGGACCACCCAGAAGTCGATATCGCCGGGCTCGCGACCCGCCAGGGGCGACGGAACTCCGGGCATCAGGCGCACCGGACGCAGATTGACGTACTGGTCGAATTCGCGGCGGAACTGGATCAGCGAGCCCCAGAGGGAAATGTGGTCCGGCACCCGCTCCGGCATGCCGACGGCGCCGAAGAAGATCGCGTCCTGGGGGCCGAGCTTGTCCTTCCAATCCTCGGGCATCATCCGCCCGTAGCGCTCGTAATAGTCGCAGGAGGCGAAATCGAACCAATCCTGCACGATCTCGAAGCCGTGGCGCTTGGCGGCGCGCTCCAGCACCCGCATGCCCTCCGGCACGACCTCTTTGCCGATGCCGTCGCCGGGAATCACCGCGATCCTGTAGCTGCGCTTCGCTCCGGCCATGCCGCTCGCCCTTGTCACCTGCGTCGCCGCCCCGGCTGTTCACTTGCGCCCGGGCAGGGCGGCGTCAATGGCGCGCATTGAGGCAGCGGTTAATGGATCGAGCCTGTTGTCTCACCGGGGCAGGCCTCCTGGGCGCGGGCGCGCAGGACCCGCTTCAGGCGCAGCGGCTGCTCGCCGTCGGCGCCGTTGAGCGTGCCGATCAGGGCGTCCGATCCGGCGGTGCCTTGGAAGCTGACGAGCCCGGCCGGCGTGTCGATGTGGAAGGCTACGGCCTTGGTGGTGTCATCGACGGTGACCGCCGTCTCGACGGGGCCGGGCAGGCCCGCACCCTCGTAGACGAGGTTGTCGCCCTTCGGCCACCGCTTGAGCGTGATGCGCCGCCCGATCTGCGTGCCGTCCTCCGGCATGGTGCAGAGATCGGCATAGACATAGGTGCCGGAGACCCACCGGGTCTGCGCCGCGGCCGGGCCAAGGGTCGCGGCGCTCAGCGAGGCCAGTCCCAGCAGGGCCACGCCGCCGAGGAAGCCCGAGCGAAGAAGTCGGTCCGCTAAGGTCATATCGCTCCTCCCTGCCGGCGCGACGGCCGCGCCGGGGACGGAAAGGTCGAGGCTGCCTCAGGTTCCTGTGCTGCCTGACCGCGAGGTGCGCGCAAGCACCCGGCGTGCCAAGCTGCCGGCTCAACCCAGCCTTTCGGGCGGAACGACGTGTTCGCGGATCAAGCGCCGAGCTTCTGCCACGCCTCGCGCCCGGCCCGGTCGAGGGTCGCGAAATCCTCGTCGCTCAACGAAAGGTCGGCGGCTGCGGCGTTCTGCGCGAGATGGTCGGGATCGCCGGTGCCGGGGATCGGCAGCATGACCGGCGAGCGTTTCAGGAGCCAGGCCAGGGCAACGGCACTTCCGCTCGCGCCGAGGCGACCGGCAATCGCCTCCAGGGCGGAGCCGGGGCCGGCCAGGGATCCCTTGTCGAGGGGTGCCCAGGGGATGAAGCCGATGCTGTGGCGCTCGCAATGCTCCAGCACCGCCTCGCTGGTGCGGTCGACGAGGTTGTAGCGGTTCTGCACGCTCGCCACCGGGAAAAACCGGCGGGCCGCCTCGATTTCCTCGACCGACACTTCGGAGAGGCCGACATGGCGGATCAGCCCTTCCTCCCGCATGGCCGCGATGGCCTCGAACTGGACCTCGCGCGGGCAGTCCGGGCCGATCCGGTGCAGCTGCCACAGGTCGATGCGGTCGAGGCCCAGGCGCCTGAGGCTCATCAGCACGCATTGGCGCAGATAGTCGGGGTTGCCGACCGGCCGCCAGATGTCTGGCCCATGCCGGGTCAATCCGCCCTTGGTGGCGACGACGAGGCCGTCATAGGGATGCAGCACGTCGCGGATCAGGTCCTCGCTGACGAAGGGCCCGTAGCTGTCGGCGGTGTCGATCAGGTCGATTCCGAGGCCGGGAACCGCTCGCAGGGTCGCCCTCGCCTTCTCGATATCTGGCGGGTCACCCCAGATGCCGGCTCCGGTGATGCGCATGGCGCCGAAGCCGAGCCGGTGAACGGTGAGATCTCCGCCGATCGCGAAGGTGCCGGATGCCGCGACGCTCGCCATGCCTGTCGTCCTCTCGGATCGTTGTCGACGCTCGGGGAAACGCGAGAGGCCGAGGCCGGGTCCGCGCGGTACGCCCTCAGAATTCGCGGATCAGCCGCAGGGCAGAGACCAGAGCCGGGTCGTGGCCGGTTCGGAATTCCAGACCCAGGCCCGCCTGCACGCTCGTCAGCTCCGTCAGGCGGCGGTGGATCTGCGGGATGACCAGGGCGCTGGTGGTGCCGTCCCCGGCAATGCCCTGGCTGAGGTTGAACTCGAGCCCGAGCACCGTTGCGGGATCGAGATCGTAGAAGATTGCGTGATTGAGGAGGAGCGAGGTCGGCCCGAGCCGCTTGAGGCCGACCTGCCGCAAGCCGGCCATGCTCAGCATGCTCCAGCGCGCATCGAGGCGGATACCGGAGATGTAGAGCAGCGCATTGCGCCAGGTTGCGCTGTCGCGGTCATACTGTCCGATGGCCTGCCAGCCATGGATCCAGCGTCCCCCTGCCCCGGTGCCGAATGTGCCCTGCAGGGCGAATTTGTACTGGCTGAGCCGCCCATCCTCGAACGGCAGTTCGATTTCGAGGGATTGCCCGTCGGCATAGGCGTATTCGAGTTCCGGTGCCCAATCCGTTGGGCTCCCACCGAAGGCGCGGGTGGCCAGGACATTGATCTCGCGTTCCCCCGCCGCCGCACCGAGGGGACGGACCAGATCGAACACCATCGGTTCGGGGATGCGCGGGTTCTCGGAGGCGAGCGGCTCACTGCGGGCCGCTCCGCCCATGGATGCCGCCGCGGCGATCAGCAGGGCGAGGAAGCGGGCGCCGTACGGGCGAGGACGCCCGGACGGAAACCCGGCCCCCAGGACCGGATCCAGCATCCGGGGCGATGCGCCGGGCAGGGCATCGTTCTGCGGTGATGATACGGGTTTCAGGGCGCGGGCGTCTCTTGATCCGGCCCCGAAGCGAAGCGGGCCCCTCGCCGGTCAACGTCGGCGAGCGGGCCCTTCATCCCTCGACCGGTCAGGCGGCCCGGATCGCGGCCAGGAAGTTATCGACATCCCGCTTCACGTTCTCGGACTGGGTCGCCAGTTCCGCGGAAGCCATCCGCACCTGCTGGGCCGCCGAACCGGTCTCGCTTGACAGGGCCTGCACCTGCGCCACGCTCGTCGACACGTCCTGCGTGCTGTGGGCCGCCTCCGAGGCGTTGCGGGCGATCTCGTTGGTCGCTGCCGTCTGCTCGACGACCGTGGCCGCGATCGAGGCGGTGATGTCGTTCACCGAGACGATGGTCCGGCCGATCTGATGAATGGCGTCGAGCGCCTGGGCCGAGGCCGCCTGGATCGCCGAGACCTGGCTGGAAATCGCCTCGGTCGTGCGGGCGGTCTGGGCGGCGAGTTCTTTCACCTCGGTCGCGACGACCGCGAAGCCGCGACCCGCCTCACCGGCGCGTGCCGCTTCGATGGTGGCATTGAGCGCCAGCAGGTTGGTCTGTCCCGCGAGCTCGGAAATCATCGTGACGGCTTCGCCGATCCTCTCGGCCGCCTTGCTGAGATGCAGCATCGAGGTGTTGGTGGTCTCGGCCTCTTGGGCGGCATGGTTCGCCACCTCGTGGGACTGACTCACCCGGCGCTCGATCTCCGAGAGCGAGGCGACCATCTCCTCGGCCGCGGCGGCCACGGTCTGGGCGTTCGCGGTCGCCTCCTCGGCGGCGCTGGCGGAGGAGATGGCCTGACCGTTGGTCGTTTCGGCGACCTGGGTCATGGAGCGGGCGGTCACGTCCAGTTCGGTCGCGGCGGCGGTGACGATGCTGATCGACGCGGCGACCCTCTGCTCGAAGTCGCGCACCAGCTGGTCGACTCGGTCGGCCCGGCGTTGCCGGGCGGATTGCTGAGCGACCTGCTCCGCTTCCAGTTCCGTCCGCGCCACGGCGTTCTGGCGGAACACGTCCACGGCGCGGGCCATCTGGCCCAGTTCGTCCACGGCATCCTGCGACGGAACGACGATGTCCGTCTCCCCCGCCGCGAGGCGGTTCATGGCTTGGGTCATTCCCGAAACCGGGCGGATGATGCTGCGCGCGATCAGGAAGGCCAGCGCGGCGCCGAGTGCGAGAACCAAGCCGGCCATGAGGAGCTGGATGGTTCCGGCGGTGCTCATCGCCGCGTTGCTCTGGGCGATCCCCTCCTGGAGAGCGATTTCGAGCTTACCGCGCACGGCCAGGCCGGTGGCGGTGATGGCCTCGGCTTTCGGCTTCAGCGTGTCCTCGAAGAAGACCTCGCTCTCGACGATGGCTTGAGAGGCCGCGACGAAGCTCTTGTTTAGGCGCTGCAGCGCGTCTTCGACCGCCTTCAGAGCCTTCTGGTTCGCCGCCGTCAGGTCCATCTCCTTGAGCTTGGCGACGGTCGCCTCCGCGCCCTTGAAAGCGGAAGCCGAGAGTGCGCGTCCCTTCGGATCCTTGGTCGCCAGGAAGCGCCAGTTCATCACCCGGAACAGGAGCATCGCCCGGTCGATCTCCATGGATTGGGCGATCACCGCCTCGTCCCCGCTGGTGCGCAGCTGGTTGACGAGAATGCCGGAGGCCTTGGTCAGGTCGTCGCCGTTGGTGAAGACGCCGGCCCGGTGTTCACGGATCCGATCGACCAGATCGATCAGGGTCGGCAATGCCTTGTGAAGGTCGGTCGCCTGCGCGAGCAGCTGCTGGTAGGCGATCCGGCGCTCGGCGCTCGGCGTGCGCTGGATCATCCCTTCCGAGACTTGCTCCATCGATGTCAGAGACGCCGTCATCCCGGCGGCGGAGGCCGGGTCGAGCGACATCCGGTATTGGTTGGCCTGACCGATCAGCCGGTCGGCGAGACCGTTGACGGTGTAGAGATTGCGCGCCGCCGTTTCGAACTGTCCCCGCGCCGCGATGGTCTGGTCGAGACTCTGAAGCTGTGCATAGGAAAACGCGCCCATGCCGCAGGACAGGAGGACCAGCGCAGCGAACCCTCCATAGAGCCGCGAGCGAATGCCGATTTTCATGGTATACGCGACCTTTAGTGGAATACTTTAATAAACCTATGTTACAGGAATGCTTTCTTTAGAATTAACATAAGAAAGGATGCGCTAAAAAACGGTGCAGATGGCGCATCATCGGGCAGCGTTCGGGTCCTGATTGCCGGCTGCGGAAACTCGAGAGGCCGGCCAAAAAAAGCGCCCGCTCTCTCGAACGGGCGCACAGTCACAGCAGGGTCGCAGGAAGCATCGAAGGGCGGGAGCCGTTTCCGGCTCCCGTGAGCGGAGGAGGATCAGCCCTCCTTCTTGGTGAGCGCCACCGCGACGAAGCGGGTCTGGCCCTTGGCACTCTTCACCCGCATCAGCACCGCCTTGCGGCCGTTCGATTCTGCGGCGCGGATCTGCGTCTGCACGTCGGACGGCTTCGAGACGCTGGTGCCGGCGACATCGAGGATCACATCACCCTGGGCGATGCCCTTCGCGGCGGCCGGGCCGTCAGGATCGACATCCATCACCGCCACACCCTCGTCGCCGAGGCCGACATCCCCCGCCGGCGCCAGGCTGAGGCCGAGGCGGGGCTGACCGCCCTGGAAGCTGTCGCCGCCGCGGCTCGCCATCTTGCCGTCGCTCGGCAACACGCCGAGTTCCACCGTCGCGGTGTCGCTCTTGCCGTTGCGCAGATAGGCGAGCTTGACCTCGGTGCCCGGCCTCAGCCCGGCGATGCGGCGCGACAGGTCGCGGGCATCGTTGACGGGAGCGCCGTTGACCGACTCGATCACGTCACCCGATTTCAGCCCGGCCTTGGCCGCCGGGGTGCCGCTCTCGGCATGATCGACCAGGGCGCCCTTGGCCTTGTCGAGGCCGAGACCGTCGGCGATGTCCTTGGTCACCGGCTGCACCTGCACGCCGAGATAGCCGCGGACCACCTTGCCGTCGGTCCGGAGCTGATCCACCACCGCCTGGACCGTTTCGGCGGGAATGGCGAAGGCGAGGCCGACCGAGCCGCCGGAGGGCGAGGCGATCGCCGTGTTCACGCCGACGACCTCGCCGTTGACGTTGAAGGTCGGGCCGCCGGAATTGCCCTTGTTGATCGGCGCATCGATCTGCAGGAAGTCGTCATAGGGGCCGGCGCCGATGTCGCGGCCGCGGGCCGAGACGATGCCCGCCGTCACCGTGCCGCCGAGGCCGAACGGGTTGCCGATGGCGACCACCCAGTCGCCGACCCGAGGCGCGCCCTTGCCGAACTGGACATAGGGGTAGCTGCCGGCCTCGGTGATCTTGAGGAGGGCGATATCGGTCTTGGCGTCCTTGCCGATCACCTTGGCATCGAGGGTGCGGTTATCGTCGAGGGTGACCTGCACGGTCTTGGCGTGATCGACCACGTGGTTGTTGGTCACCACATAACCGTCGCCCGAGATGATGAAGCCGGAGCCGACCGCACCGCGCTCGCCGCGCTGCTGCGGCATGCCCCGGCCACCGGAGCCACCGCCGGGACCGCCCTGGCCGAAGCGCTTGAAGAACTCGCGCAGCTGCGGCGGAACCTGCTGCAGGTTCTGGCCGCCGGAGCCATCCTCGTCATCGTCGGCGCTGTCATCGAGCTTCACCTTCACGGCGACGACGCCCGGCTTCACCTTGTCGACCACGTCGGCGAAGGAGCCCGGCGGGTGCTCGGGCGCGGTGATCGGGCTTTTCGGCAGCGCCTGGGCATAGGCCGGCGTGGCGGGTTGCGTGAGGCCGAAGCCGGCCGCGCCGCCCGCGACGAGGGCGGCGGCGGTGACGGAGGCGAGGGCACGGCGGCGCACGGTCAGGGTCATGGAAGTCTCCGACGGACACATCATTCGGTCGATCGCCCGGCGAGACCCGAAGGTCGGGGCGGCGATCCGTGAGATGAGTCCTAGAGCCCGGCGCCTGACCGCCGGATGGCGCGAAGATTACGGTTTGGACAGGTCCGGCTCGGCCGGGGCGGCTGGCAGACCCGCGCGCCAGCGCAGATCGGCCAGCAATCCGAGCGGGTGGGTGTCGAGCACCGGCGTCATCGGCAGGCCGGCGGCGTGGAGGAGCCGCGCCGCCCAATGATTGCAGACATTGGCGTAGGAGAACCGGCCCCGCGCCTCGTAGAACAGGCTCGGGCCGTAAAGGCCCGGCCCGCTATCGACGGGGAGGCCGGCGGTGAGGCGGAAGCTCGCTTCGAGTCGCGCCAGCAGCCGGGCGAAGCCCTCCCGCGAGACCGGAACCGGAACGATGTCGGCCCGGGGAAAGCTGGCACGGGCGGGGCCGACGAGGCCGACCACCTGGATCACGCCCTCGCTGCCGCCGGGGGTGAACAGGGCGGAGAGGGCGAGCCGCCAGTCGAAGGCGGCGAGCGTCGGCGTCGCCCGGTAGAAGCGGGCTTCGCCCCAGCCAAATTCGAGGGCGTCATAGGCGCGAAAGCGCGTCGCGATGCTGCGCAGGGCGGCGCCGGTCCCCTCCCCCGTCAGGCTCTCGCGGCGCAGGACGAGGCCGGAATGCCAGCCGTGGCTGACGAGGAACACGGTCTCGCTCTCCGCCCCGGAGACCGGGTAGAGCGTCGGGTTGCCGGATCGCGCCGTCCAGATCGTGACGATCAGGAGCGCGGCGGCCAGCCCGGCGAGGGCCAGGCCGAGCCGCCGCAGCCACCTCATGCGTCGCTGAGCCGGGCCAGAGCCTCCTCGATCTTGGCCAGCCGGGCGGCCTCGCCGTCGCGGCGCTCGCGCTGCTCGTCCACCACCTCTTCGGGCGCGCGGGCGAGGAAGTCGGCATTGCCGAGCTTGCCATCGATCTTGCCGATCTCGGCCTTGGCCTTGCCGGCCTCCTTCTTCAGGCGCGCCACCTCCGCCGCGAGATCGACGATGCCCTCCAGGGGCAGGGCCGCCACGCTACCGCGCACGAGGAGCTGCACCGAGTTCTTCGGCGCGGCCTCGACGAAGCCGATCTCGGAGAGCCGCGCGAGGCGGGTAAGCGTCTCGCTCCAGCGGCCGACGCGGGCCCGCACCGTCTCGTCGGCGGCGACCAGCACCAGCGGCACCTGGGCGCCGGCCGGGACGTTGGTCTCGGACCGGGCCGAGCGTACCTCGGAGATCAGGTCGACCAGCCAGCCGATCTCGGCCTCGGCCTGCGCATCGGCATAGGCCGAGAGGTCGGGCCAGGATTCGAGGGTGAGCAGGCCGCGGGGCGTCGAGAGGGCCTGCCCCTTGATCGCCCACAATTCCTCGGTGAGGAACGGCATAAACGGATGCAGCAGCTTGGCGATCTGATCGATCAGGAAGGCGATGGTCGCTTGCGTCTCCGCACGGGCCGCCGGATCGACGCCCTCGCCCTGAAGCACGGGCTTGGCCAGTTCCAGATACCAGTCGCAGAACACGTTCCAGACGAAGCGGTAAGCCGCCGCCGCCGCATCGTTGAAGCGGTAGACGATGATGCCCTGCGCCACCTCGGCCACCGCCTTGGCGGCCTCGGTCAGGGCCCACCGGTTGAGCGTTTCCCGCACAGCCTCGGGCCGGAAATCCGCCTTGAGTTCGCACCCGTTCATCTCGGCGAAGCGGGCGGCGTTCCAGAGCTTGGTCGCGAAGTTGCGGTAGCTCTCGACCCTCTGGGGCCCGAGCTTGATGTCGCGGCCGGGGGCCGCCAAAGCCGCCAGGGTGAAGCGCAGGGCGTCGGCGCCGAAGCGGTCGATCAGATCGACCGGATCGACCACGTTGCCCTTCGATTTCGACATCTTGGCACCCTTCTCGTCGCGGACGAGGGTGTGCAGGTAGACCGTCTCGAAGGGCGCCTGATCGGTGAGGTGCAGGCCCATCATCATCATCCGGGCGACCCAGAAGAAGATGATGTCCTTGCCCGTCACCAGGGTGTTGGTGGGGTAGAAACGGGCGAGTTCCGGCGTCTTGTCGGGCCAGCCCAGGGTCGAGAACGGCCAGAGCGCGGAGGAGAACCACGTGTCGAGCACGTCGGGATCGCGGGTCAGCGCGACCGCGCCGCCATGGCGGGCCTTCGCCTGCGCCAACGCATCCTCCTCGCTCTCGGCGACGAAGATTCCGCCCTCCGGATCGTACCAGACCGGGATCTGATGGCCCCACCAGAGCTGGCGCGAGACGCACCAGGGCTCGATGTTCTCCAGCCACTGGAAGAAGGTCTTCTCGTAGTTCTCGGGCACGAACTTGGTCTGCCCGTCGCGCACGGCCTGGAGCGCGCGCTCGGCCAGAGGCTTGACGTTCACATACCATTGGTCGGTGAGATAGGGCTCGATCACCACGCCCGAGCGGTCGCCGTGCGGCACGGCATGGGTGTTGGGCTCGATCGCCCGCAGCAGGCCCTGCTCCTCCATCAGCGCGACGACGCGCTTCCGGGCCTCGAACCGGTCGAGACCGTCGAGGGCGAGCGCCGCATCCTCCGGCGCCGCGCCCTCCAGGAAGGCGGCATTGCCGGCGATCTGGATGCGCGCCTCGGCATCGAGCACGTTGATCGGCCGGCACCCGTTGCGGCGCCCGACCTCGAAGTCGTTGAAATCGTGGGCCGGCGTGATCTTGACCGCGCCGGTGCCCTTCTCGGGATCGGAATAGGCGTCGGCGACGATGGGGATCAGGCGGTTGACCAGCGGCAGGCGCACCCGCTGGCCGACGAGGGCGGTGTAACGCTCGTCCTCCGGATGGACGGCCACGGCGGTGTCGCCGAGCATGGTCTCGGGCCGGGTGGTCGCGACGGTGATGATCGCGCCCGTCGGCGTGCCGGACGCATCCACGACCGGATAGTCGAAGTGCCAGAGATGGCCCTTCACCTCGATCTGCTGCACCTCGAGGTCCGAGATCGCGGTCTGGAACTTCGGATCCCAGTTCACGAGGCGCTTGTCGCGGTAGATCAGACCCTGGGCATGCAGGTCGACGAAGGTCTTGAGCACGGCCCGGCTCAGGCCCTCATCCATGGTGAAGCGTTCCCGCGACCAGTCGCAGGAGGCGCCGAGCCGCTTGAGCTGGCCGATGATGGTGCCGCCGGATTCCTCCTTCCAGGCCCAGACCCGGCGCAGGAATTCCTCGCGCCCCAGTTCACGCCGGCCCGGCTGCTGCGTCTCCATCAGCTTGCGCTCGACCACCATCTGGGTCGCGATACCGGCATGGTCCGTGCCCGGCTGCCACAGCACGTCCTTGCCCCGCATCCGCTCGAAGCGGACGAGGATGTCCTGGATCGTGTTGTTGAGGGCGTGGCCCATATGCAGCGAGCCCGTCACGTTCGGCGGCGGGATCACGATGCTGAAGGGCTCGGCGCCGGCCCGCTCGGGGCGGCCGGCGCGGAAGGCCTGGGCTTCCTCCCAGGCCACGGAGACGCGTGCCTCGACGGCGGTGGGATCGAAGGTCTTGTCCATCATGGGCGGAGCGGGCTTTTCGAGGCGGGCGGCGTCTTCAAAGACAGTTCACGCCGCTATCGGCCCGCTGCGGTGCCGCCGTCAACCGGGCAAGGCCTTGGCCCTCGTTTCGGCGCGGGGTCTTTCGACGAACCGGTTTCCGCTTGGTCGGAATGGGTTCTAGCGACCGCGGGAGACCCGCTCGATCTCGGCCCGCACCAACCGCTCGACCATGTGCGGAAGGTTGTCGTCGAGCCAGCTCTTGAGCATCGGCCGGAGCATCTCCTTGACCAGATCCTCCAGGGTGCGGGCATTGTTGGAGAGCACGGTGTGCGCCAGCAACTGGAAGTTCTGCCCGACGCTATCGCCGGTGCTGCCGGAGATGAGCCGCTCCGTCGCCTCCTCCTCCACCGCGGCGCGAATCCGTTCGGCGGCCCTCGGCGCGGGCGGCGGCTCGGGGGTGAAGTCGACGGGATCCAGGCGCAGGGCAGGCTCCGGTGTCGGGGCCGGCGGCGGATCGAAATCGGGTTCCGGCTCGGGCATCCGAAAATCGATCTCGGGAATGTCGAAATCGATCGGCTCGGGCTTGCGCACCGGCTCAGCCACCCCGGCGAGGTCGAGCACGTCATCCTCGTCGGCCGGAGACGGCGGCGAGGGCTCGTTGTCCGCCGTCTTGGGTGCTTGATCGTCGGCGATGATGCGACGGATCGAGGCGAGGATCTCCTCCATGGAGGGTTCCTGCGTCTTGTCCTGAACCTTAGGGCTCGCTGCGCTCATCTGGACGATACTCGGTGACGATCAACAAGACGACGATTTGGTTAATGAACTATTTCATCGTCTCATTCGGCATCAACCATGTTCGGGCGCCGACCAACAGGAAATCACCGCCGAAAGTCAGCCCGCGGAGGCGATCCCGGTTGCGGAGCCGACGAGGTCCGAGCCGCGACACTGGAATTCGCATCCCCGCGCCGCCCTGGTCCTTCTACCCCGCCGCGCGGCGTCCCGGATCGTCAGCGGCCGTCCGGCGTGCGCACGCCGAACCAGAGATCCCGAACCTGGTCGAGGTGTTCGCGGGCGCTGTAGGGCGTTACCGGCAGGCTGGTGAAGCGCACGGTCAGCCGGCCGACGGCCTGCACCACGTCGTAGGAATTGACCACCCGGTCGCGCTGGGCGCGGATCAGGGCGACGCGGGCGGAGAGAAGCTCCTGCTGCGCGTTCAGCACGTCGAGGGTAGTGCGCTGGCCGACGCGAGCTTCCTCGCGCACGCCGTTCAGCGCCACTTCGTTGGCCTGAACCTGGGCCTGGGAGGCGATCACCTGCGCCTTCGAGGCTTCCAGGTTGCCCCAGGTCCGGACGATGGAGGCGCGGATCGTGTCCCGGTCCTGGTCGGCGATGAGGCGGGCCCGTCCGACATTTTCCTTGGCCTGCCGGATCGCCGCATATTCGGCGCCGCCCTGATAGAGCGGGATGTTGACCCGGCCGACGATGGAGGCGGTGACGCCGTTATCGCCGGGGAACTGCTGGTCGTAGCGCTGCTGCACCGCACCGGTGAGCTGGGCCTGGGGATAGAGCGCGCCCTCGGCTACCTTCACCTGAAGCTCCGCCACATCGACGGAATGCAGCGAGGCCAGGATCTGCGGGTGCTCCTTCAGGCCGATCAGGATGGCCTGATCCAGGGAAGCGGGCACGTAGCGGTCGAGCGGGCGGCCCGGGGCGAGCTGGCGCGGCTCGACGCCGATGATCTGGCGGTAGATGCCGATCGAGGCGCGCAGGGCCGCTTCCGCCGCGCTGACCTGCGAGCGGGCGCCGGCCAGACGGGCCTCGGCCTGCGCGACGTCGGTGCGGGTGACCTCGCCGACATTGAAGCGGTCGCGGGTCTGCCGGAGCTGTTCCTCCAGCACCTCGACGTTGTTGCGTTGCAGTTCGAGCGTCGCCGTGTCGCTCAACACGTTCATGTAGGCCTGGGCCGCGTTGAACAACGTGTTCATCTCGGTCTGGCGCAGGCCCTCGCGCGTCCCCAGCACGGTCGATTCGGCTGCGCGGACACGGTTGTCCGTCTGAAAGCCATCGAACAGGTTCTGGTTGACGGTGATGCCGGCGCCGCTCGGAACCGTGAGGCCGCGGGCCCCTCTGAGCTGCTGGCCGGCGATGGAGCCCTGGAACTGCTGGACGCCGATATCGGCAGAAACGGCCGCGTTGGGCCGGTAGCCGGCCTGGAACCGGTTCACGTCTTCGTCGGTTGCACGCAGGTTCGCCCGCGCTGCATTAAGAGCCGGGTTGGCCTGATAGGCGCGGGACAGCGCGCTCTCAAGTGTCTCGGCAGCGGCCGGACTCGCGACGGCCAGCGCCGAGACGACGACACCGGCCAGCCGAAGCGCGGACCGCGCCGCAGGGTTCCGTTCTTTCACGTCGATCAGCCCTTGCGGTTTCTCGATTCGTCGCCCCGCCGCACCCCCGCTCCCGATCCGAAGCGTCCGTTCGGTCGATCCCGAGGGATCTCTGCCGAGCGATCCGTACCGTGAGGGCCGCGACACCCTTGCCGCCTGCTTGTCCGTGCGTTGGGGCGGTCAGCCCGCCTCGTGCGGAAGATTAGCCGAGCTTGCGGCGCTGACGACAGGGTTTCCCGCGATGCGATGGTGGATTGCCCGGAGGTGGCTCAAAAAAGCGACACTTCGGCGGGCTTAATCCCTGATTGCTGCGTCCCCTTTCAGGTTGTCCGTGCCGGTGCGCGTCCTGTTGGTTGCGACGCAGGCTGCCCCACCCGTTGGGCGCTCGATCGCTGCAGGGATGTGGCGCCGGAGACGGGCAGAATCGATCCGCCGTCGACCCGGCCCGGGAGACGGTTCCTGAACAGTTCGGCAGAGGATATCGGGACGCGTGATGCCGCTGGGATGCAGCGCAACACGCGATGACTAAGGGAGGGGGCCGGCCGGTCACCTCGACCGGTCGGGATAGGTTATGCGCGCGTCAGAAGGCGAAGCCGGGTTCCGCCGCGAAGGACTTGAGTGCGGGCAGCGACGCGTCGAACAGGGACCGCGATCCGAAGGCATCGCCAGCCCGAACGAACAGGGTCGCTTTCGCCGCACGATCCGGGCCGAGGACGCAGACGAGGCGGCCATCGTCGCGCAGCTGGTCGAGCAGGGCCTGCGGACGGGTCTCGACACGGCCTTCGACGAGAATGGCGTCGAAGGGGCCTCCCTTCGCCGGGGCCGTCAGGGGGCCGTGGATGACGTCGACGGTATCCCCGAGGCGCTCGCGGGCCGCGCTGGCGAGGTCCGCCGAGGATTCCAGGGCGACGACCTCGGCGCCGAGGCGCTGGAGGATGGCCGCGCCGTAGCCGAAGCCGGTGGCGACATCGAGGGTGCGCGTGCCAGGGCGGATCTTGAGAGCCTGGATCATGCGGGCCAGCACCATCGGCACCGGCATCGCGCGGGTCTCGCCGTCGCTCGGCTCGAAGGTCAGCGTCCGATCGATATAAGCGAATTCCTCATGTCCCGGCGGAACGAACCGCTCCCGCGGGACCGAGTCGAAGGCGTCGAGCACCGTATTGTCATTCACATCGAAGGTGCGGAGCTGACAATCGACCATGAGGCGCCGTGCCTGAGCATAATCGATCATGGTCTGTCCCATCCCTCGCCAACGCACCAATCGTCGTCGCGCCCGCCCATCGAGCGGCGCGGGTTCGAGCGGGTCGGGTTGTCGTGGATCGTTCCCGGAATTGCAAGGCTTGCGCGTCGGGCCGGCGCAGTCTCGGCGGGACAGGAGCGAGGATGCCTGCTCGTGATCGGGATGTTGTGGAGGCCTCGCCCGGAATCGAACCGGGGTGCAAGGATTTGCAGTCCTCTGCGTAACCACTCCGCCACGAGGCCTCACCGCGGAGAACCGCGGCGCTCCGGGCCGTGCGGCCGCACCGGAGCGAGGCGTCTCTAGCAGAGGCTTTGCCCCCTCGGCAACGGTCTTGTCGCGCATTCGACATGAAGGATGCCGTCGGAGGCTGCCGCGACGGGAAAAACCGCATCAATCGGCACGAAGGCGCAAAAACCGTCAAAAGAACCCTTGCGCCGGCAATCGACGAAGGCTAATGACCCCTCAGCGCCGCCGAGGCGGCCGGGTGATCCCCGATAGCTCAGTTGGTAGAGCAAGCGACTGTTAATCGCTTTGTCGCAGGTTCGAGTCCTGCTCGGGGAGCCAAAATTCCCACCGCATAGCCTGGTTGATCGGTTTTAATGACCGATCCTGCGCGGTGAGTGGGTTGCATCTTCAGTCCACACAAAAACCGTCCTGCGAAGACGATGTCGCTCGTCTTCTTGTAACCTTACGCGCGAGCGGCTCTCACCGAGATCGGTGATGCCCCTTCCGCATCCGGTGCGTCGCGCGGGCACGCCTCGTGCCCACCGAGGCCCATGCAGCGGAACGGGTGCCGCCGTCTTCCAACGTCGCTCTGTTCTGTGTGGACGTTAACTGTGTTTAACGGACGTCTTTCTCAATTTTAGCCAATACCGCAACACTCTGTTGACGTGCGACTGTCAGGCTTCGTCCGGGCTGAGAGCGTATCCATGGCACGTCTTGATGAAACCCGATCCGGCGCGTTCCTTTTAGACCTGTACGCGATTGCGCCGGGCCGAGGCACGTCTCCCGATCCTCGCTTCGGCACGCCGTCGAGTCTTGCCTCCTCCTGTCTTGGGCTAACGTCCGCTTCAGCGAGGGATGTCTCAAGCGATCAGGCGGGCTTGATCGCGCTGGACGAGCACACCTCCATCGGCTGCCTGATCCACGATATCACGGCTCAGGGCGTCGAGTTGACCGTGCCCGACGCCTCGATCGTCCCGGATGTCTTCATGCTGACGGCGTCCAGCCCGGAATCCATCAAGGTCTGTCACACGCTGTGGCGGAGCGACGAAACGATCCGCGCGCGCTTCCGATAGGCACCTCCGGTCGCGCCGTCCTCGGTCCGCCTGAGCGGATCCACGAACTTGGCGGGAGCGGGCCGCGTTGCCTTCCAGGAGGTGACGATGACCGAAACAACGACCCCGCCGCAGACACCCTCGCGCCAAAACCCATCCGACGAACCCGGTGAGGCGCCGAGCCGGCCTCGGCTGACGCCGCAAGGCCATGCCAGCGGAGAGGCTTCCGGCGAGGATGCCACCGATCCGCAGGGTGGTGCGAAGCAAGGCCAGGGAGACAAGGCCGAGGGATGATGCGTCAATCCCAGTCGCCTCGTCACTACACGGTGCGCCCGGGCGCCTTTCCGGACGGATTCTGATCTCACTGAGATGCGCGGCGGGCCGAACCCTCATGGACGTTCGGCCCGCCTGTCGCCTGCGTACCGCAATGTGGGCGGACAGCCCAACGACAGAGAGGAAACGACCCGAGCGCGACTTCTCATCCCCGCCCCGATAGCCAAAGTCGAGCGGATGCGGGGCCGTTGCGCCGATCGGAGCGAGAAGATGCTGATCGTTCGAGAGAATTCCGTTCGGTGATGGTGGCGCCCGGCGATATGGTCGTCCTTCCATGTGCGGGATCACACGAAAGAATATCCTTCAAGCCGGCCTCGCCGTCCGTGCTCGGGAGGAGAGCAAGGGCCACGGCGGATCCTCCAACCGGTGTAAGTCTTTATTAACCATCTCTCGGCAATCTAGAATGCCATCGCTCACTTGATCGCGGGCGATACGGTTCCTTCAGATTTCGGCCTGGTCGATCCATGGAACATCTCGCGACGGACTGCCTCGGAGGCTCGACGGTGGAGGCTGCGATGCCGGCGCTGAACGGTGAGACGCGCAGCCGGATCGGACAGGGTCTGCGCGACGCCTATGTCGAAAGCTGCGACGCGCAGCCGATCACCGACGATCAGGTCCAGCTCTTGCTGCGCCTGCGGCAGAAGGAGCGCGACCGCCGCCGCTCCGCCTGAGGCCTCCTCCGATCGATCGGGCCGGAAACGACATCGGCACGGTCGCGCCGGACCCTCGGGGACTGATACGGGGCGCGGAGAGGCCGCTAGGCCCGCGTATTACTGCCAGCGGCGTGCCTGAGGCTGCTGGCGTCGGATCTCGGCGGCGCGGATCATCGTCAGGATCCGGTCGAGATCCTTCAACAGGGCGGCCTCGGTCGCCCGCGCCGACGCGATCTCCTCTTCGTCATGCCCGAAACGCTGGCGCTGCTGCAGCAGGGTCAATTCCTCCTCCAGGGCGGCCCGCTCCGCGTGCAGCGCCTGATAGGCCGCCTCCTCGGGATCGGCGATGTCGAGGGGGCGATCGTCCTCGCAGGGTGGTTGCGGCTCCGTCACGCCGACATTCTCCTCGGATTCATGGGCCTCGGCACAGCGTTGTCCCGGACCTCCCGACGCTGGCTCGCCGCATCGGTCCACGGCTGGCCTTGAGCCGGGGCGAGGGAGCTTGGCCGACGATGGTCTTGGCACCTGCTGCGATAACGTTCCGCAGCCCCCAAGCGGTCCATCCTCAGTGAAATTCCGCTTCCCGAGACGCTGTCATGTCTCCGTCATGTGGCTGTCATAGAGGCGGCGCGTCGGTGAACTAGTTGGCAGCGATGTCGCGGCGGACCTGGTTTGGGGTCAGACCTGTTCCGCAGACAGCATCCGACACCCAACGGAGAAGCTCGTGAAACCCTTCGCTTATGCCCTGGCGGTTGGCCTTGCGGCCGCTCAGTTCGCGACCTCTGCCCTGGCCGTAGAGATCACGGGCGCCGGCGCCACCTTCCCCTTCCCCGTCTACTCGAAGTGGGCCGAAGCCTACCGCAAGGAGACCGGCACCAGCCTGAACTACCAGTCGATCGGTTCGGGCGGCGGCATCAAGCAGATCCTGGCCAAGACCGTCGATTTCGGCGCGACGGACGCTCCGCTGAAGCCGGCTCAGCTGGAAAAGGACGGCTTGGTCCAGTTCCCGACGGTGATGGGCGGCGTCGTCACGGTCGTCAACATCGCCGGTGTCGAGCCCGGCAAGCTGCACCTGACCGGCGAGATCATCGCCGAGATCTATGCCGGTAAGATCCTCAAGTGGTCGGACGCCAAGATCGCCAAGATCAACGATGGGCTGAAGCTGCCCGACGCCAACATCACCCCGGTCTACCGCTCGGACGCGTCCGGCACGACCAACATCTTCACCACCTATCTCTCGTCCGTTTCGGAGCCCTGGAAGAAGGAGTTCGGCGCGGCGACCACGGTGAGCTGGCCGGTCGGTCAGGGTGGCAAGGGTAATGAGGGCGTCACCGCCACCGTCAAGCAGGTCCCGAACTCGATCGGTTACGTCGAGTCGGCCTATGCCAAGCAGAACAAGCTCTCCTACGCCTTGATCGAGAACAAGGCCGGCAAGTTCCCGCAGCCGGACGACAAGGCCTTCCAGGCTGCCGCCGCGAGCGCCGACTGGAAGTCCACCCCCGGTTTCGGCATCGCGCTCACCAACCAGGCCGGCGCCGATGCCTGGCCGATCACCGCCGCCACCTTCATCCTGGTCCATAAGGAGCCGGCGGACGCCGCGAAGTCGGCCGAAGTGCTGAAGTTCTTCGACTGGGCCTACAAGAACGGCGACAAGCTTGCCAGCGAGCTCGACTATGTGCCGCTGCCCGACAACGTCGTTACCCTGATCCACGACGAGTGGAAGACCATCAAATCCAAGGACGGGAAGCCCGTCTTCGGGAATTAAGGGAGCTTTCCCGGGCCCCTCCTCGTCTCGAGGAGGGGCTTTCGTCGAGTGTCTGGCTCGCATCGCGCGCTCCGGCGCGTTAAACGCCCCCTGATCGAAGAGCCCTGCTGCGGATGACCGCCTTGACCCAGCCCATCGCCCTCAGTCGCGACAGCGGTGCGGCCCGCACTGCCCCGAGCAAAGGCGCCGACCGCCTGTTCCAAGGGGCCGCCTACGCCTCGGCCCTGCTGGTGCTCCTGGTGCTCGCCGGCATCCTCGGCTCCATCATCTACGGCGCCCGATCTGCCTTTGCCGAATTCGGCTTCGGCTTTCTCACATCGAGCTCGTGGAACATCGCTACCGAGCAGTTCGGCGCCCTGCCAGCGGTGATCGGCACGGTCGCCGCCGCATTTCTCGCCCTTATCATCGGTGTGCCGATCTCGCTCGGCATCGCCGTCTACCTCACGCAGCTCTGCCCCGGCTGGGCGCGCAAGCCCGTGGCCATGACCATCGAGCTGCTCGCCTCAGTGCCGAGCATCATCTACGGCATGTGGGGTCTGTTCGTCTTCGCGCCGCTCTTCGCCCGTTTCGTGCAAGTGCCGGTGTCGAACCTCGTCGAGGGCCTGCCGATCGTCGGCACCATCCTCTACGCCCGCATCCCCTCGGGCGTCGGCGTGCTCACCGCCGGCATTATCCTCGCGATCATGATCGTTCCCTTCGTGGCCTCGATCACCCGCGACATGCTCGATCAGATCCCGACCGTGCTGCGCGAGAGCGCCTACGGCATCGGTTGCACGACCTGGGAAGTCGTGCGCCACGTGCTCGTGCCGCAGGCCTCGATCTCCATCATCGGCGCGATCATGCTCGGCCTCGGTCGTGCCCTCGGCGAGACCATGGCGGTCACCTTCGTGATCGGCAACGCCAACCGGCTCTCCGCCTCGATCTTCGATCCAGGCTCCACCATCGCATCGCGCATCGCCAACGAGTTCAACGAGGCCGACGGGCTCCAACTCTCCTCGCTGATGGCGCTTGGCTGCCTCCTCTTCATCATCACCTTCTTCGTGCTGATCATCGCGCGCCTCCTGGTGCGGCGCGCCAAGGTCGCCTGAACGCAACGTCCGAGCCGCGGAAAGTCGATCCATGGATGCCAGCAACCCCCTCGCGGCCCCTGGCCGGCCTTTGACGGCCAGCCGCGTCCGCCCCAGCCGCCGGGTCGCCGACCGTATTCTGGTCCTGGCCAGCACCGCCGCGACCGCCCTCGGCATCGTGGTGCTCGGCTCGATCCTGCTGATGCTCATCGTCGAGGGTGTGAAGGGTCTCACGCCGGAGCTGCTGACGGCGCCGACACCCGGGCCCGGCTCCGTGGGCGGCGGTATCGCCAACGCGATCCTCGGCAGCTTGGTGATGACCTTCATCGGCATCGTCATCGCCACGCCAATCGGGCTGATGGCCGGAACCTTCCTGGCGGAGTATGGCCGGGGCTCGAAGCTCGCCGACATCATCCGCTTCCTCAACGACATCCTGCTCTCGGCGCCGTCGATCCTGATCGGCCTGTTCGTCTACACGATGATGGTGCGGCCGATGGGGACCTATTCCGGCTGGGCCGGTGCCGTGGCGCTGGCGATCATCGCCACGCCCGTCATCGTGCGCACCACCGAGGACATGCTGTCCCTCGTGCCGAGCCCGATGCGGGAGGCCGGCGCGGCGCTCGGTGCGCCCCGCTCCCTCGTCATCCGCACCATCACCTGGCGTGCGGCCAGCGCGGGTGTCGTCACTGGCATCATCCTCGCGCTCGCCCGCATCGCCGGCGAGACCGCACCGCTGCTGTTCACCGCGCTCAACAACAACAGCTGGTTCAATGCGAACCTGCTCGGCGGTGTGCCGAACCTGCCGGTGATGATCTACCAGTTCGCCCTGTCGCCCTATCCCAATTGGCAGAGCCTCGCTTGGTCGGGCGCGCTGCTGATCACCGTCACCATCCTCACCCTGTCGGTGGTGGCGCGCTTGGTGATCAAGGACCAGCGGGCGCGCTGAAGCGGCGCTCCCAGCCAGACCTCCTATCGACGAGAGATCCGATGAGCGCCACCCCCGCGATCCGTAGCCAGTTCGACGGCCGCAGCCCCGCCGATGTGAAGGCGCCCGTGCGCATCGCCGTGAGAGACCTCAACTTCTACTACGGCAGCTTCCACGGCCTGAAGGACATCAATCTCGATTTCCGCGACCGGCAGGTGACGGCGCTGATCGGCCCGTCCGGCTGCGGAAAGTCGACGCTTCTGCGCACCTTCAATCGCATCTACAGCCTCTATCCGGAGCAGCGGGCGGAGGGCGAGATCCTGCTCGATGGCCGCAATGTCCTCGACCCCAAGATCGACCTGAACGAGCTGCGCTCGCGCGTCGGCATGGTGTTCCAGAAGCCGACCCCGTTTCCGATGTCGATCTACGACAACGTCGCCTTCGGTCTGCGCCTCTACGAGAAGCTGCCGAAATCCGAGCTCGATGGCCGCGTCGAGGAATCGCTCCGCAAGGCGGCGCTGTGGGACGAGGTGAAGGACAAGCTCAAGCAGTCCGGCACCGGCCTCTCCGGTGGTCAGCAGCAGCGCCTGTGCATCGCGCGCACCGTCGCCCAGCGTCCTGAGGTGATCCTGTTCGACGAGCCGACCTCGGCGCTCGACCCGATCTCGACCGGCCGCATCGAGGAGCTGATCGAACAGCTGCGCACGGATTTCACGATCGTCATCGTCACCCACAACATGCAGCAGGCCGCCCGCATCTCGCAGTTCACCGCCTTCATGTATCTCGGTGAGCTGATCGAATTCGATGCGACTGCGAAGATCTTCATGAACCCATCGAAGCGACAGACCCAGGATTACATCACCGGCCGCTTCGGCTGATCCGGTTCAGTCTTTTTCTGTTGGCGGATCAACTCTTCGGCGACGGCTCGTGCCGTCCCGGTGCGATCCGCCGTCATCCGACATGGCGACGGCGCGACCGTCCGAGCGGGGAAACCGAGAGATGTCCGAGCATATCGTCTCATCCTACGACACCGACCTCGAGAATCTCCGCCGTACGATCGCCGAGATGGGCGGCGTGGCCGAGAAGATGATGACGGACGCGACCGAGGCGCTGGTGCGTCGGGATACGGCCCTGGCCCAGGCGGTGATCATCGCCGATAAGCGCCTCGATGTGCTGCAGCGGGAGGTCGAAGAGCGCTCCGTGCTCCTCATCGCCCAGCGCCAGCCGATGGCGATCGATCTGCGGGAGACCATCTCCAGCATCCGCGTGTCCGGCGATTTGGAGCGGATCGGCGACCTCGCCAAGAATATCGCCAAGCGGGTGGTGGCGATCAGCGATCAGGCCCAGCCGCAAAAGATCGTCCTCGGGGTCCAGCACATGAGCGATCTCGTGCAGGAGCAGCTGAAGGATGTGCTCGACGCTTTCGCGAGCCGCGACGTAGCCGCCGCTCGCGATGTCTGGGAGCGGGACGGGGCCATCGACGCGCTGTACAATTCGCTCTTCCGCGAGCTCCTGACCTACATGATGGAAGATCCGCGCAACATCTCGTTCTGCACGCACCTTCTGTTCTGCGCCAAGAATGTCGAGCGGATCGGCGATCACACCACCAATATCGCCGAGACGATCCAGTATCTCGTCACCGGCGAGACACCGGTCGGTGAGCGGCCGAAGAACGACGCCTCGAACTACGCGACGGTGACGCCGGGGGCCTGAACCGCAGATGCGGTTTGAAGGCTCGCGGCGGTGAGAGACGCCCGCGGTCGCTGTCCCGGTGATCGGACGGCCGCGGGCGACGGATGGGAAGACGGGTGATGACGAGTGCGCGGATCCTGATTGTCGAGGACGAGGAATCGCTCACGACCCTACTGCGCTACAACCTCGAGGCGGAGGGCTTCCTGGTCGATGTAGCGGCACGGGGCGACGAGGCGGATCTGCGCCTCCACGAAACGACGCCCGATCTCGTGCTGCTCGACTGGATGGTGCCGGGTCTGTCCGGGATCGAGCTGTGCCGACGGATCCGCGCCCGCCGCGAGACGGAGCGGCTACCCGTCATCATGCTGACGGCTCGCGGAGAGGAGGCCGACCGGGTGCGCGGCCTCTCCACCGGAGCCGACGATTACGTGGTCAAGCCGTTCTCGGTGCCGGAACTCCTCGCCCGCGTCCGGGCTCTGCTGCGCCGGGCCAAGCCGACCCATGTGGCCGATATCCTGGTGGCCGGGGACATCGAACTCGACCGCGTCAGCCATCGTATCCGGCGCCAGGGCCGCGAGATCCACCTCGGGCCGACCGAGTTCAAGCTGCTCGAATATCTGATGCAGAGTCCCGGCCGGGTGTTCTCCCGCGAGCAGCTGCTCGACGGCGTCTGGGGCCATGATGTCTATATCGACGAGCGCACGGTCGATGTGCATGTCGGCCGGCTGCGCAAGGCGATCAACCGCCCGCGCCAGAGCGACCCGATCCGTACCGTACGCGGTTCCGGCTACTCCTTCGACGAAATGTTCGCCGTTGCGGAGTGAGAGCGGGTCGGCCGGCCGTCCCGGCCACTGATATGGTTTCCGCTTGATGCAAGCGGGAACCGTATCGGCAAGCCCGCGCGGCGTCTGTCCGGAGCCGTGGCCGACCGCGTTGGGCCGGATCACGTCTGTCGGTTTCGGGGAAGCGAAGCCCATCGGCCGCTCCCCTAGCGGGTGAGAAGGGCCGGAAGGCCCCTCCCCTCAGCGGAACCCGGCGACCCTGCGATCCCGCTTGCGCTCCGCCGCCGGCTGATAGGCGATCTGAGCGTGCGTGGTGCAGTAGGGCAGCCCCGTGATGGCGCGGCCACCGCAGAACCGGAATTCCGGCGAAGTTGGGTCGCCCATCGGCCAACGGCACATGGAATCGCGCAGATCCATGATCGTCACGCGCTCGGACACGGCCAGGGCCACCGGCTCCGGTAGAGCTTGCGGTGGCTTCGGGAAGTCCGGTGCCGGGCGATGCGCGATGATGGCCGGCGGCTCGGGCAGGGTCGGCTCCTCGATCACGACCACGCTCTCCAGCGCGACCTCGGTGGGAGCGAGTTCTTCCTTGCGGCGCCCCTGGGCGGCGGATGGGCCGATGGGCTTGACCCGGCCGGATAGTCCAAGGCGATGCACCTTGCCGATGACCGCATTGCGCGAGACACCGCCAATCTGGAGAGCGATCTGGCTGGCGCTCAAGCCATCATCCCAAAGGCGGCGCAGCAGGTCGACGCGCTCGTCCGTCCAGCTCGGGACCGCTTCCGTCATTGCCCCCTCCACGTCGCAACGTCCCTGAACACAGACCGGCACGCGGCATGGCGATGCCGGTCGGCACCCGCTGTCAGGCAGGGCGAACCATCGATCGCCAGGGCCTGAAATCCGGCCCTGCACATGTCGGTTAACAGACGCCAAACCGATCGCTGGCGACGGCGTGGAGACTACAGGACAGCTCGGCCGGGGAGCAAGGGTCCGCGCACCGCGCGCGCCTGTTTCCACCAGCATTCGGCTCCGTTTGGCGCTGGGTCAGGATCGATGCTCTCGGTCTGTTAAGAGACGGGCTCGCTTGATTAAAGTGTTGAATAAAATTGTACTTTCTCAGTCGCGTGGCTCCCGGCCCGTCGCTGGTGCCGGACCTGCGACCGCCGGGACGCCGTTCCGCTCCGGCTGCGCCCCGCCGCGAAGCCGGCCGAAAAAGATTGCCCAGGTGACAGGGATGACTATGTCACGGGCGGCATCCGCCGGCTCGTTGGCTGGGGATAACAGATCTTGGGAGATCGCATGCGACTGCGCCTGGCGCCGGCCCTGTTCCTCCTCGCCGCGCTGACCGGGGGCGCGCGGGCCGCCGGGCCGGCGGCGCCGGTTCCGGGCGAGCCGGCGCCCCGGCTGGCCAATCACCGCGCGGTCTACGACCTGTCGCTGGCCCGGTCCGAGGGAACGCGGGCGGTCGAGGGGGTGCGCGGGCGCATCGTCATCGATTTCTCGGGCGATGCCTGCCGCGGCTACACCATGCAGACCCGGCAGGTGACGCTGCTCGATTCCTCCGAATCCGGCGACCGGACCTCGGATCTGCGCAGCACGACCTTCGAGAATGGCGACGGCAAAAGCTTCCGCTTCCGCACCACCACCATCCTCAACAATGCGCCGGCTCCCGCGGTGGACGGCTCGGCCGAGGCGGCTGAAGCCCTCAAGGTGAAGCTGAAGGAGCCCAAGCGCGACCAGTTCCAGGCGGACGGCGCCGTGCTCTTCCCGATCCACCACATGATGCGCCTGATCGAGGCGGCCAAGGCCGGGGAAACGACGGTTTCCGCCAAGGTCTTCGACGGTTCCGATGATGGGCGGAAGGTCTACGACACCCTGGCCGTGATCGGCCGCCCGGCGGCGGCCCCGGCTGCCGACACCGAGCGCGACAAGCCGCTGCGCGAGGGTGATCACGCGACCATGCGGCGCTGGCCGGTGACGCTGAGCTACTTCACCGCCGGCGTCGGCGAGCGCACCCCGATCTACACCCTCAGCTTCGACCTGTACGAGGACGGGGTCAGCGGTCGGCTCCATCTCGATTACGGGGATTTCGCCATCGACGGCACCATGAGCCGCCTCGATCTCGCCAAGGCCGACCCGAAGGCTGTCGGCGACTGCAAGAAGTAGTTCAGCTCCGGCGCCGTTCCGGCTCCGGCCGCGCTCCGGAGCCGGTGCTGTCGCCGGTGAAGACCAAGCCGCGCTGGATCGCGGCATTGCCGAATTTCGCCCGCACCCGGTCGAGCGCGGCTTCCCGGCGGGCGACGCGTTCGACGGTCTGGTCGGCGAGATCGCCGCGATCGGCGTGGATCGCGCCGCAGAGATCGCCACCGCCGATGCCGATCAGCCGGAACGGCGTGCCGTCGCAGGCGGCCCGCAGCATCGGCTCGCCTTCCTGAAACAGCCGGTCCGCGAGCTGCGTCGGCTTGAGGCCGCCGCGGGTTCGGGTGCGCAGGCGGAAATGCGCGTCCTTCAGCTTCAGCGTCACGCTGCCGGCGGCCAGTTCGGCCCGCTTCAACCGCCCCGAAACCTTTTCGCAGAGCCGCCACAGGATCGGGCGCAGATCCTCGAACCGGGCAAGGTCGGTCGAGAAGGTGGTCTCGGCCGAGACGCTCTTGGCCTCCCGGCTCGGGCGCACCGGCCGCGCATCCCGGCCCTCGGACAGGGCCAGGAGCCGCAGGGCGTCCCGGCCGAGGGCCGCCTGAAGCCGCACCGGATCGACCCGCTTCACATCCCCGACCCGGTGGATGTTGAGGGTGGCGAGGCGGTTGCGGGCGCTCTCGCCGATGCCGGGCAGGATGCCGACGGGCTTGTCCGCCAGGAAGGCGGCGGCCTCCTCGCCGGCGATGATCGAGAAGCCTCGGGGTTTGTCGAGGTCGGAGGCGATCTTGGCCAGGAACTTGTTGGCGGACAGCCCCACCGACACGGTGATGCCGATCTCGGCCTCCACCCGCGCCGCGAAGCGGGCGAGCGTCAGGGCCGGGCTCATCCCGTGCAGGCGCTCGGTGCCGGAGAGATCGAGGAAGGCCTCGTCGATGGAGACCGGTTCGACCAGCGGCGTCAGCGCCAGCATCATCGCCCGCACCTCGCGGCCGACGCGGGCGTATTTCTCCATGTCCGGCCGCAGCACGGTGGCCTCGGGGCAGCGCTTCAGCGCCTCGAACATCGGCATGGCCGAGCGCACGCCGGAGATCCGGGCGAGGTAGCAGGCGGTGGAGACCACGCCGCGCCTGCCGCCGCCGATGATGAGGGGCTTGTCGCGCAGCGAAGGATCGTCGCGCTTCTCGATGGCCGCGTAGAAGGCGTCGCAATCGACATGGGCGATGCTCAGCCCATCGCGCGCGGGGTGGATGAGCAGGCGCGGCGAGCCGCATCCGCGGCAGCGCAGCGCGCCCTCGGCTTGCATCGTCAGGCAATCGCGGCAGAAGGGTCTCACCTTGAGGACCTTGGCGAACTTGCCCTGCCCGGGCGTCGGACGAGACAGGTGTACGGATGTCCAGGACCGTCGGCCAGGGGCCTTGCGCGCACCATCCCATGCGGATTCTCGTGCTCGGCGGAACCAGCGAGGCCAGCGCCCTGGTCGCGCTCCTGGCCGCCGAGGCGGGCTTGGCGGTGACGCTGTCACTGGCCGGCCGTACCGCCACGCCGAGGCCGGAGCCGGTCGCGACTCGCATCGGCGGTTTCGGCGGGGCGGAGGGGTTGGCGCAATGGCTCGCCGAGACCGGCACCGAGGTGGTGATCGACGCGACCCATCCCTTCGCCGCCCGCATCTCGGCCAACGCGGCGCGGGCCTGCGCCGCGCGATCCGTGCCTCTGCTCGCCGTGCGCCGCCCGGCCTGGGCGCGCGAGGAGGGAGACCGGTGGACGGAGGTCGGGAGTGTCGCGGCGAGCGTCGAGGCACTTGGCGCCACGCCGAAGAAGGTCTTCCTCACCATCGGGCGGCAGGAGCTGTCCGCCTTCGCCCACGCTCCTCAGCACCGCTACGTCGTGCGCACCATCGAGCCCGTCGGCGACGCCTTGCCGGTGCCGGATCTGGTCTGCCTGAGCGCCCGCGGCCCCTTCACCCTAGAGGATGAGATCCGCATCATGCGCGAGGCCGGGATCGAGGTTCTGGTGACCAAGAATTCCGGCGGCGCGCCGACCTATCCCAAGATCGCGGCCGCGCGCCGGCTCGGCCTGCCCGTGGTGATCGTCGCCCGCCCAGCTCTCCCCGAGGTTCCCTCCGTCCCCGATGCCGAGGGGGCGCGGGACTGGCTCGCGGGGGTCCTGCGGACGCGGCAGGAAGCGGGGGCGGATTCGTGACCCGTCTCGACGCCGGACGGCGGCAATGCCATGGCAGGCTGATGTCCGCGCCCGACCCGAGAGAATGCCGATGAGCCGCGCCCTGATGATCCAGGGCACCGGCTCCGATGTGGGCAAGTCGCTGCTGGTGGCCGGCCTCGCCCGCGCCTTCACCCGGCGGGGGCTGACCGTGCGCCCGTTCAAGCCGCAGAATATGTCGAACAACGCCGCCGTCACCGCCGATGGCGGCGAAATCGGCCGGGCCCAGGCGCTTCAGGCCCGGGCGGCGCGGGTCGCGCCCTCGGTTCACATGAATCCGGTGCTGCTCAAGCCCCAGAGCGATGTCGGCGCGCAGGTCGTGGTGCAGGGGCGGATGATCGGCACCGCCAAGGCGCGGGACTATCAGTCCTGGAAGCCGCGCCTGCTGGCGTCGGTGCTCGACAGCTTCGCGCGGCTCAAGGCCGAAGCGGATATCGTGCTCGTGGAGGGAGCGGGCTCGCCCGCCGAGGTGAACCTACGCCGGGGCGACATCGCCAATATGGGCTTTGCCCGGGCGACGGAGACGCCGGTGGTCCTCGTCGGCGACATCGACCGGGGCGGCGTCATCGCCAGCCTCGTCGGCACCCAGGCGGTGCTGGAGCCCGAGGATGCGGCGATGATCCGCGGCTTCATCGTCAACCGCTTCCGCGGCGACCCGACCCTGTTCACCGATGGCATGGCGCTGATCGCGCAGCGCACGGGCTGGGCCCCCTTCGGTCTCGTGCCGTTCTTTCCCGAGGCCGGCCGCCTGCCGCCGGAGGATGCCCTCGCCCTCGACGCGCCCGGTACGCGCCGGGACGGGGTGCCGCTAGTGGCGGTGCCGATCCTGCCGCACATCGCGAATTTCGACGATCTCGATCCGCTGCGGCAGGAACCCGGCATCGCCGTCGCCTTCGTGCCACCCGGCGAGCCGATCCCGGCCGAGGCCGCGCTGATCGTGCTGCCGGGCTCGAAAACCACCATCGACGATTGCGCCTTCCTCCAGGCCCAGGGCTGGGACATCGACATCCGCGCGCATCTGCGCCGGGGCCGCCGGGTGCTCGGGCTCTGTGGCGGCTACCAGATGCTCGGACGCAGCATCGCCGACCCGGACGGGATCGAGGGGATGCCGCGCACCCTGCCGGGTCTCGGTTTGCTCGATATCGAGACGGTGATGACGGGGGAGAAGCGGCTCGTCGCCGTCACCGGCACGACCCTCGCCGACGATCTGCCTTTCTCCGGCTACGAAATGCATGTCGGCGATACGTCGGGCCCGGATACCGCCCGGCCGCTCCTGCGCTTCGCCGATGGCCGACCCGACGGGGCCGTCTCGAGCGACGGGCTCGTGGCCGGCACCTATGTCCACGGCCTGTTCGCCGACGACCGGCAGCGTGCGTCCTGGCTCGCCCGCCTCGGCGCCGCCCAGGGGCTCGACCGCTACGAGGCGGGCATCGAAGCAGTGCTCGACCGCTTCGCCGACCACCTCGAAGCCCATCTCGATTGCGACGCCTTGCTGTCCCTGCGCTGAGGAAGGAAGGCCCCCTCATCTCCCGGGGGTGAGCGCGGCGGGCACCTTGTAGGCGCGCGGCGCCCCGTTCTTGAGGCTGTCGAAGAACACCAGCACGCGGTCGCGGCCGATCACCGTCACCGCTTCGGCCTTGCCGGCGCTGTCGGATCCTTCGAGTTTGGCCAAGGTGCCGAGCGGCTGCGGGTCGCCCCCCTTCGCCGGGTCGAACAGGAAGAGCGTGTAGGCGACCTCCGGCTGTTCCTGGGCCGGGCCGGTGAGAACCAGCAGGCGCCCGTCATCGAGGGCGCTGAGGTCGCGGATGCCGGCCCCCTCCCCGACCTTGAGCGGGATGGTTCGGGACGTGCCGCGATACGCGTCGTGACCCTTGGCGAACAGGGCCTCGACCTCGGCCTCCACGAGGAAGGCCTGTGTGCCGATCGACGGCGCGCGCAGGCCGGCATAGAGGCGGTCCCTCACCACGGCGACGCCTTCGACGTTGAGGCCGTTCGCCTCGTTCAGGCCGCGCAGGAAGTAGGGGCCGACGGTTTTCGCCCCCGCCAGGACCTCGCCGAGGCGGTAGGTCGTCTCGACCGGCTCCGCCTGCTTGCCGTCCCCGTCGACCGGTATGCGGGCGAGGATGAGCGAGGAGGTCTTCAGCTTGCCGGATTTGCGACCGCAGCCATGCGAGCCGACCACGTAGAAATACGGCGCGGCATAGGCAACGCCCTCGCCGTCGAACTCCTTGAACTTCGGCTTGCTCCTGTCCGGGCAATGGCTCTCGGTGGGAAGCCTTCCGTGTGTCGCCGCGTCGGGTTCCTTGTCGATCAGGTCGATGGCCGCCTTGGGTTCGATGCCGCGGTCGTCGATCGTCACGAACTGCGCCTTCCGGCCCTCGTCGTTGACGACGAGGCAGCGGCGTTTGCCCGAGTCCCGCAGGAGGCAGGCGATGCCGCTGATATCGTGGGCACCCGCAGCCTCGGTATCGTCCTTGCCCGGAGCCTTTAGATCCCCCTCGACGCGGAAGGGTTTGTCCTCTGGTGTCAGGATCGTCTCGGCGGAGAAAGCGGGCATCGCTCCGCTCCCCAACATCAGGGCAAGGCAAAGACCGCTGACGAAGCGCATGGAGGCGTTTCCCCGCATAAAGGCCGGGCCGGCGAGAGGCCGCCCGATTCGGATCACGACAAGTAAGCCCAGGTCACGGCGCCGGTCGCGACCAGCGTGAACTGGAGCGCGCAGGCGGTGCGATAGAGTTTCAGCGCGCGGAAAATGTCGTCGGGGCCCAACTCGGCGCGCCCGTCACCCATCCAGGCATCCTCGACGCGGGTCTCGCCATAGATGCGCGGGCCCGCGAGCCGCAGCCCCAGGGCACCCGCCATGGCGGCTTCCGGCCAGCCGGCATTGGGCGAGCGGTGGTGACCCGCATCGCGGCGGATCGCCCGCCACGCCCCCGAGGGCGAGGCCTCCCGGGTCAGGGCCGCCGCCGCGATCAGCAGCAGGGCGGTGAGCCGGGAGGCCGGCAGGTTCACGAGGTCATCGAGGCGGGCCGAGGCCCAGCCATAGGCTTCGTAGCGCGGTGTGCGATGCCCCACCATGCTGTCGGCGGTGTTGATCGCCTTGTAGAGCGCCCCGCCGGTGAGGCCGCCGGCCCCGATCCAGAAGGCCGGCGCGACGATACCGTCGGAGAAATTCTCGGCCAGACTCTCGATCGCGGCCCGGCACACGGCGGCCTCGTCGAGGCTTTCGGGATTGCGCCCGACGATCATCGAGACCGCCCGGCGGCCCCCGACGATCCCGTCCGCGCGCAGGGCGGCGGCGACGCGTCGGACATGGACGAACAGGCTGCGCTGCGCCGGCAGGCTCGCGGCCAGCACCGCGAGCAGCAGCAGGCCGAGGGCATGGCCGGCCCATCCTGCGATGGCGGTCAGGGCGAGCGTGGCGGCGGCGACCGTGGCGAGCAGGATCAGCAGCGCCAGCACCCCGCCGAGCCGGCGTGCGCGCGGCGTGCCCTGGTTGAGCCGGCGTTCCAGCGCCGCGATCAGCCGGCCGATCCAGGTGACAGGGTGGCCGAGCGCCCTGTAGAGGCCATCCGGATAGCCCGCCACGGCCTCGATCAGCAGCGCCAGCGCCAGGATGCCGAGTGTGTCGGGCGGATGGGTCAGGGCGATCCAGAGCATCGTCGGTGCGGGGTTGGATGGAAGGGCGCGGCGTGCTGGCGGAGGGCTCGGAGAACGGGGTGGCCCATGGTGGCGATCTCGACGCGGCGCGCCGGCTGTTCCCGGCGGCCCCCGAGCCATGGATCGACCTGTCCACCGGCATCAATCCGGTGCCCTATCCGTTGCCGCCCTTCGAGGCCAGCGCCCTTCATCGTTTGCCCTCCCCCGCCGACCTCGCCCGACTCAAATCGGTGGCCGCCGCCGCCTATGGCGCGCCAGGGCCGGACCATGTCGCCGCCGCGCCGGGCACGCAGATCCTGATCGAGACGCTTCCCCGGCTCGTGCCGCGCGCCCGCGTCGCGGTGATCGGCCCGACCTATGCCGAGCACGCCGCCGCCTGGACCCGCTCCGACCATGAGGTCCGGCTCGTGGGCGACCTGAGCGAGGTCGAGGGCGCGGAAATCGTGGTGGCCGTCAGCCCGAACAACCCGGATGGGCGCGTCGTCAGCGCCGACGCGCTGCTGCGGGCGACGGGCGGGCGCGGTCTGGCCGTGCTCGATCAGGCCTTCGCCGATCTGGAGCCGGTGGAGGCCGCCGCACCCGAGCCCGGATTCGTGGTCCTGCGCTCCTTCGGCAAGACCTACGGGCTCGCCGGCCTCAGGCTCGGCTTCGCCTTGGCCGAGCCGGCGCTGGTGCGGCGGATCGAGGCGGCGCTCGGCCCCTGGGCGGTGTCGGGTCCGGCCATCGCCGCCGGCTGCGCCGCCCTATCCGATGACGAGTGGCGCCGGACGGCCGCATCGGCCCGGCGCCAGGACGCCGAGCGCCTCGACCGGATGATCCTGCGGGCCGGCGGCCGGATTCTCGGCGGTACGGCCCTGTTCCGCACCGCAATTTTCGAGGACGGGCCGGAGCTGTTCCGCCGGCTCGGCGAGGCGGGGATCTATGTGCGGCGCTTCCCCGAATTCCCGGAACGGCTGCGCTTCGGCCTGCCCCCGGACAAGGCGGCGTGGTGCCGCCTGTCCCGCATCCTCAAATAGTCTCGCTCAGGTCGACTTGCTTAGGTCGATTTGGCCCGTCCGCCGAGCCAGGACACCAGCAGAGCCGCCAGGGCGAAGGCGCCGCCGATGAGACAGACGCCGGTCCAGCCCGCGATCAGGAAGGCCCGCGAACCGAGAAACGCGCCCGCCGCCCCGCCGATGAAGACGGCGGTGAACAGCACGGTGTTGATGCGTCCGCGCGCCCCCGGCACCAGGGCGTAGGCGCGGGTCTGGTTGGCGATCAGCGCGCCGTTGATGCCGATATCGAGGAGCAGCACGCCGATCCCGATGGCCACGAGCGACACCGCTCCGCCGAGCGCGAGGACGGCGAAGGCCGCCGCCACCAGGGCGCTGCCGACGATCACCACCGGCCGGGCGCCGCGACGGTCGCTGTAGCGGCCGGAATGCGGGGCGATCAGCGCACCGGCCACACCGATCACCCCGAACAGGCCGGCCCCCGCTGCGGTGAGATCGAAGGGCGGCGCCTCGACCAGGAGGGCCAGCGTCGCCCAGAAGGCATTGAAGCTGGCAAACAGCAGCGCTTGGGACAGGCTGGCGTTGCGTAAGGTCGGCTGGCTGCGCACGAGATGCAGCAGCGAGAGCATCAGGGCCCGGTAGCGCAGGCGCTGCCGGGGTGCCGTGCGCGGCAAGGTGCGCCACGCCACCAGCGCCATGGCAACGGCCAGACCGGCGGCGGCGAAGAAGACCGCGCGCCAGCCGAAATGCGCCCCGACGAATCCGCTTGCCGTGCGGGCCAGCAGAATGCCGGAGAGAAGACCGGTCATCACGCCGCCGACGATCCGCCCCCGGCTCGCATCGGGGGCGAGTTCGGCGGCGAAGGGCACCGCCTGCTGCGCGGCGCAGGCCAGCACGCCGATGGCGAGGCTCGCCAGACCGAGCACGGCGAGAGTCGGGCTGAGGGCGGCGACGATGAGGGCGACGGCGAGCGCGAGCAACTGCCAGACGATCAGGTCGCGCCGCGGCAGGGCATCGCCCAGCGGCACCAGGAACAGGATGCCGAGGCCGTAGCCGACGAGGCTCGCCGTCGGCACCAGCAGGGCCGCCCGATCGCCGAATTCGGCGACCAGAACCGCCAGCAGAGGCTGGTTGTAATAGATGTTGGCGACGGCCCCGCCGGCGATCAGGGTGAGGCCGATGCGGGTCAGGGACGGGAGGTTGCGGTTCGCCGCCGCGTCGCCGCTCATCGCGATGCGACCATTTTCGCGCGCGGCCAGAACAGGATGGAGACGGTGGGCGGTGCGAAGGGCATGGCTCGCCCCTTACGGCACAGGAGCGATGCAGCGCCAGCCCGGGCGCCGCGACAGAGGATGGCAGGCGGCGCGCGTCAGACTGTCCCCCACCGTTCAGGTTGCCGACGGTAGCATGCCCTCCCGTCACTTCCTATATGATGGGTGTCCGGGGAAAACGCCCTGTTTTCGCAGGAGCTTGACCGGACGAGCGGTTGCCGGGACGCGTCTTTTGGCGCACATCTCTTCGGAGTACCGGCCCATCGCTTGCGAGAAGGAGTTGTGTATGCCGAACTACCGCGTCCAGTTCGCAAAACAGATCCTCGGAGTGCCCTTCACGGTCGGCTCCGTCGAGATCGCGCGGGCTCGCGATCCCGAGCGCGCCATGCGGGCGGCTGAGATCCGTTTCGCCCGCTCGCGCGGCGTGGCCGATTGGCGCGAATGTGCCGACACCGTGGATCTGGCCCGGGAGGACCAGGGGGCGGAGCTCTGAGGCCGGCCGGTGATTCGCCTCCGCAAAGCGTCCGTGCGGAAGCCTGAATCGGAGGCACCCGCTCTGGCGCGGCAGCCCTTCACGCTCTAGGTTCCGGCCACGGTCGCCGGCCTGTTTCGAGGCCGACGGCCGCGTGCTTGCAGAGGCTTCTCGGTCATGGCGGCGATCTCGTTTCTCGGTGATCTGATCCAGACCATCAGTGACCGGGGCCGCGATCTGATCGGATTGCCCCGCAGCGACCTGGCGCGGACCGCCACCGCCGCCGATCTCGCCAGGCTGTGCGATGATCTGATTTCACGGCGCGGTGAGGCCTCCGGGGTAGCGCTGGCCCGGCTGATCCTCGACCGCTATGCCGCCTTCCCCTTGGAGGAGCGGCTCGCCTTCCTCGACATCGTCGCCAGCCAGTTCGGCGCCGACCATGCGGCGGTCGACGAGGCCATCGCCGCCTATCGCGCCGAGCCGAGCCGGGCGCGCTTGGGGAAGCTGCACGTGGCGGCCGAGCCGCGCTCTCAGGAGCTGATTCGGCGCCTCAACCTCGCCCGCGGCGGCACCCTGGCACTGGTGCGGATGCGCGAGGACCTGTTCGCCCTGCGCAAGCGCCTGAAGGATCGGGACGCCGCGCCGGAGGCGATCGACGCGGCGGTGAGCCTCGACAGCGATTTCGAGCATCTCTTTGCCTCCTGGTTCAACCGGGGCTTTCTGGTGCTGCGCCACATCGACTGGTCGACGCCGGCCCATATCCTGGAAAAGATCATCCGCTACGAAGCGGTCCACGAGATCGCCGATTGGGACGAATTGCGCCGCCGGATCGAGCCGCCGGATCGGCGCTGCTTCGCCTTCTTCCACCCGGCCCTGCTCGACGAGCCGCTGATCTTCGTCGAGGTGGCGCTCACCACGGGCATCGCCCCCGCGATCCAGCCGATCCTCGCCGACGGGCGCGAGCCCCTGCCCGCGCATGGGGCGACCACTGCGATCTTCTATTCGATCTCCAACTGCCAGAAGGGCCTGGCCGGCGTCACCTTCGGCAACTTCCTGATCAAGCAGGTGGTCGAGGATCTTGCCCGCGAGATCCCCTCGCTGAAAACCTTCGTCACTCTCTCGCCCGTCCCCGGCTTCCGCACATGGCTCGACCGCGAGCGCGGCGCCGACGCGCCGCAGGGCTTGACCCGGGAGGATGTGGAGACCCTTCGCCTTCTCGATTCCGGAGATTGGCACACGGACAAGGCCAAGAGCGAGGCGGTGCGCCGGGCGATGCTGCCGGCGGCGGCGGCGTATTTCCTGCGCGCCAAGAACGAGAAGGGCCGCCCCCTCGATCCGGTCGCCCGCTTCCATCTCGGCAACGGGGCGCGGCTGGAGCGTCTGAACTTTCTCGGCGACACCTCGAAGAAGGGTCTGCGCCAGTCCTATGGCTTGATGGTGAACTACCTGTATGACCTCCCGACCATCGAGAAGAACCACGAGACCTACGTCAATCTCGGCACGGTCGCGGCCTCGTCGGCGGTGACCCGCGAGTTGCGGTCGAACCTGCCCCCGCCGCGGGCGATGGTGCTGGCTGAGGCGGGGTAGCGCTTTCGACCCCCCTCGAAGCACGGCTTTTTCGCCGCGTTGCGGGACCGATTCCGTCCTCGGACGTTCTTCTGTCCGAAGCCCGCTCGAAACCCTCAAGGTGGCGGGCGGCCGAGGATAAGGAGTTCGACCATGGTTGATACGGATCGCATCGTCGGGACCGCCAAGGATCTCGGCGGCCGGGCACAGGGCGCGGTGGGCGATGCGCTCGGCTCGAACCGGGACTCGCTGGAAGGCCGCTACCGGGAGGCCGAGGGTCGGGCGCAGCGGATCTATGGTCAGGCCAAGGACACGGTGCGCGACCTCGCCGACGATGTCGGCGAATACGCGGAAGACGCCTATGACCGCGTCAGCCGCCACGGCGGCACTTACCTGCGCGACGGGCGCGAGCGGGTCGAGACCCAAGTCGGCGAGAACCCGTTCCTGGCCCTGCTGATCGCCGGCGCGGTCGGATACGGCCTCGCCCTGCTGCTGCATTCGCGCCGCTGAGCGGAAGCGCCACCGCGGCGGGATCCGCCCGCCGCGGTGGCTCGGCGTGAGACGTGAGGGTTTACTGCGCCGTCCAGCCGCCATCCATGGCGAGGTTGGCGCCGGTGATCTGGCTGGCGCCGTCCGAGCAGAGGAACACGGCCAAAGCCGCGACCTGATCGACGGTCACGAATTCCTTGGTCGGCTGCGCCTTGAGCAGCACGTCCTCGATCACCTGCTCCTTGGTGAGCCCGCGCGCCTTCATCGTGTCCGGGATCTGGCTCTCCACCAGCGGCGTCCAGACATAGCCCGGCGAGATGCAGTTCACGGTGATGCCGTGGGTGGCGAGTTCGAGCGCCGCCGTCTTGGTCAGGCCGACGACGCCGTGCTTGGCCGCGACATAGGCCGACTTGTAGGGCGAAGCGACCATCGAATGCGCCGAGGCGGTGTTGATGACCCGGCCCCAGCCCTTCTGCTTCATGTGGGGAATCGCCGCCCGCAGGGTGTGGAAGGCCGAGCACAGGTTGAGCGCGATGATCTGGTCCCATTTCTCGACCGGGAATTCCTCGATCGGCGAGACGTATTGGACACCGGCATTGTTCACGAGGATGTCGATGCTGCCGAATGTCTCGGTCGAGAGCCCGATCAGCCCGGTGATCTCGTCGGGCTTGGTGAGGTCGGCGGGCGAGTAGACGGCCCTGACCCCGAACTCGTTCTCGATACCGGAGCGGGTGCGCTCGATCTCGTCCGGCTTGCCGAAGCCGTTGAGGACGATGTCGGCGCCCTCCTTGGCGAAGCCGCGGGCGATGGCGAGGCCGATGCCGCTGGTCGAGCCGGTCACGACGGCCGCTTTCCCATTCAGGCTCATGGATTCCCTCCGGTTCCGGGCCGCGCGGACCCCTCGGCGCAGGCTTGCCCGATGCGGCCGGCGAAGTCGATTGTGCTGCACCGCGGCGACTGACGCAAAGCGGCGGTTGACACCCATGCCCGCTTCCCCGAACACCTCGCGCCGATGGCGGGGCCGGGCGCGTGCGCGGATCCGAACAAGAGTTGGACCGACGATCGATGGCGGTGATGCGCTCCTATCTCGACTTCGAGAAGCCCGTGGCGGAACTCGAAGCGAAGCTCGAGGAACTCAAGGCGCTCGGCCAGCGGGACGGGGCCGTCTCGATCAGCGAGGAGGTCGGGCGCCTCGAAGCCAAGGCGGCCCAGGCGCTCGCCGAGATCTATGCCGCCCTCACCCCCTGGCAGAAGACCCAGGTCGCCCGCCATCCGCAGCGGCCGCATTTCGTCGATTACTGCGCCGGGCTGATCGAGGAGTTCACGCCACTCGCGGGTGACCGCACCTTCGGAGAGGACGAGGCGATTCTCGGCGGCTTCGGCCGCTTCCGCGGCCGCCCGGTCTGCGTCATCGGCCAGGAAAAGGGCGCGACCACCGAGACCCGGCTGCGCCACAATTTCGGAATGGCGAAGCCGGAGGGCTATCGCAAGGCGGTGCGCCTGATGGAAACCGCCGACCGCTTCGGCCTGCCGGTGATCGCCTTCGTCGACACGGCAGGAGCCTTCCCCGGCATCGAGGCAGAGGAGCGCGGTCAGGCCGAGGCCATTGCCCGCTCGACCGAGGCCTGCCTCGCCCTGGGCGTGCCGAATGTCGCCGTCGTCATCGGCGAGGGCGGCTCGGGCGGTGCCATCGCCATCGCCACCGCCAACCGGGTGCTGATGCTGGAGCATGCTATCTACAGCGTGATCTCGCCGGAGGGCGCCGCCTCGATCCTGTGGCGCGACCAGGGGCGCGCCCACGATGCCGCCACGGCCATGAAGATCACCGCGCAGGATCTGCTGCGGCTCGGCATCATCGACGGCATCGTGCCGGAGGCGACCGGCGGCGCCCACCGCGACCGCGCGGCGGCCCTCGACGCAACCGGCGAGGCCGTCGCCCGTGCCCTCGCTGAGTTCGAGGGGCTGAGCCGCGACGAGATCCGCGACCGGCGCGCGCAGAAATTTCTCGAGATCGGCCGCAAGCTGTGAGGCGCGCCCTCGGCGCGGGGCTTCTCCAAGGCCTGCGCCGGCTCGGCTGGCGGGACCGGCGCGAGCCCGGCGCGATCAATCACATCTCCCTCGGCAGCCATTGCCAGACCGCGCAGATCCTCAAGGCTCTGAGCCTGCGCACGTGGTCGGCTCCGTTCGACTGGATCTTCTCCTCGCCGGGGATGGTGCGCGACTGCCTCGCCGACGATTTCGCGGATCTGCTCGACCGGCGGCACTACGAGAGCACGCCGCTGCCCGAGCGCCGGGCGCCGCACGAAACCCGCTGCCGGCACCTACTCTACCGCGAACGGCACGCGATTCCCTTCGTGTTCAACCACCACGATCCGGCCACCAGCGACGAGGATTACCGCTTTCTCCAGGCCGGGGTGCGGCGTCTGCGCGCGGCCCTGGACAAGCCGGGGACCCGCAACCGCCTCTATCTGCTCACCGCCCTTCCCACCGAGGCCGAGACGGTTCGAGCCATCCGCGACGCCCTCTCGGCGCGGGCGGCGGACAATCACCTCACGTTCCTGCACCTACATCAGGGCGAGCGGCCATCGGTGACGGAGCTGGCGCAGGAGCCCGGCCTCGATTGGCTGCGCATCGAGACCCGCTCGCTCTCGGTCGGCCTCCGCTTCGCCGACCCCGCCGATGACGCCTTCGTGACCGACCTCATCAGGGCGCGGGCGCACTTTCCCGCCGGGTCGTGACCGTTCTGCAACGCAGGCCGACAAACGGGTTGGCCTCATTGCGGTAAGCTCTGGGTAAGTTTAGCGAGGCTATTGGGTTAGGGGAGTGACGCCCGCAAAGGTGGCAGCCAAGCCCCGCGGGCGAGGACACGTAAGGACGGGTTCCCCATGGCTGTGCGTCCGCTCGCGGCTGCTGTGCTTGCCGCTGTGGTGATGCCTCTCGCAATGACCCTCGGCGGCTGCCAGGACAGCACCATGCTGGGTGGCGCCTCCGGCCGCGGCCTGACTCCGATTCCGCCCCAGGTGCTCTCGCTCATGCAGAGCAAGGGCATGCAGCAATCCGATCCGATCCTGATCCGCGCCTATAAGAAGGAGGCGGAGATGGAGGTGTGGAAGCGCGGTGCCAACGGGCAATACGCGCTGCTGAAGACCTATCCGATCTGCCGCTGGTCGGGCCAGCTCGGCCCCAAGACCAAGCAGGGCGACCGCCAGGCGCCGGAAGGTTTCTACACGATCACGCCGGGTCAGATGAACCCGAATTCCAGCTATTACCTGTCGTTCGACGTCGGCTATCCCAATGCCGTCGACCGCGCGAAGGGCGGCACCGGCAACTACATCATGGTCCACGGCACCTGCTCGTCGGCGGGTTGCTTCGCCATGACCGATGCGTCGATGGGTGAGATCTACGCCCTTGCCCGTGAGGCGTTCAACGGCGGCCAGCGGGCGTTCCAGTTCCAGTCTTACCCGTTCCGGATGACGGCGGCGAACGTCGCCAAGTTCCGCAACGACCCGAACGCGCCGTTCTGGAAGAACCTCAAGGAAGGCTCGGATTATTTCGAGGCCCTCAAGGAAGAGCCGAGGGTCGCTGCCTGCGGCACCAAATATGTCTTCGGCGGGTCCGATGTGGCGGCGGGCAACTGCACGCCGCGGGTCGATCCGCTGGTCGCCGAGAAGCGCGAGCGCGACAATCATGAGATCGCCGAGCTGATCGCCAAGGGCGCGCCCGCGACCCGCGTCGTCTACGACGATGGCGGCCAGAATCCGGTCTTCCGCCCGCAGCAACCGCAATCCGTCACCTTCGCGAGCCTGACCGAGTCCGACATGGACAAGGAACTGGCCTATACCGCGAAGGAATATGGCCGGCACAATCTCGGTGAGATCAGCCGGCCGGAGAGTCTCGCCCTCGGCCCGAACGAGTTCGAGGTCGACAGCAAGGGCAAGCCGGTCCTCGTCGCCGCAGCGCCCGCCGAAGCCCCCGGTCCGACCAAGGCCGCGGCCGCCCGCAAGGAGCAGGCGAAGCCGACGACGGTGGTCGCCGTGCAGGAGCCGGCCAAGGAAGGTGACGGAAAGTCCGCCGGCAAGACCAAGCCGCATCGGATCGCCGTGGCCGATGCGGAGGGCGATGCGAGCGCCTTCGGCAAGGTGCTCGCTGCCAAGTCCGGCAAGGATGAGAAGGCGAAACCTTCGACCAAGGAGGCCGCCAAAGAGACGGTGAAGGAAGCGGCCGCTCCGGCCGTCAAGAAGCCGCACGCCGCGGTCACGACGACCGGCTCCCTGCGCAACTGATTGCCCCCGCCGGAGTGGGGCTGTTCAGTTCCGCACGAGCAGGTTCAGGGACAGGATGTGATCCACGGTGGGGCCGCTGGCCGGCGTCCTGGCCGTCTGGTTCAGGTAGCCGATCTCGACCGTCGATTGCCCGCCGATCGGCAGCTCCAGCCCGACGAAGCTGCGGATCCGGTCGAAGCCGGCCCGGGCTCCCCAATCCGTGTCGTTCAGCGCCACGAAGAGTTCCGTCCAGCCGATAGCCGAGACGCTGTCCTTCTCCTCCGTCAGCGGCTTGGCGAAGCGGAGTTGCTCGCGCAGCCGGAAGCCGACATCGCGCCCGGCGGATTGCCAGCGCTGCTCGAAGCGCGTGCGGGAGGCGACCTTCACGCCGGAGACCTCGCCGATCTTCCAGTTGATCTCCTGGAAGCTGCGATCCTCGGTCCGCACGCCGTCGCCCGCGCCGTGAGTCTCGACATAGGCGTAGCCTTGATACAGCGTGAGGGTCTGGTCGACCTTCCAGCCGACGGCCGGCCGCAGGATGAGTTGGTCGAGCTGTGAGAAGCCATTGCCGAAGCGGGGCTGGATTTCGGCGAAGAAGGCCGCATCGCCGATGGAGCCGAACAGCGTCGTGTTGATCCAGAGCTGGCCGTCATGAACCGGCTCGGCGCTGGCTCGCCCATAGGATGCGGCGAGGCACAGGGCGGCTATCAGGTGGCGTGTGCGTCCGACCACGATCCCCCGCTTGCCCCCTCCCGCCCGCGACAGGACCGGTTCCGGTCGCGAAGCCTTCGAGGGCTGATTGTCCGCGCTCCGGACGGGCCGTCAAGCTTGCCGCAGGGCTGAAAGGCCGCGCATGGCTCCATTCCCCGATCTATGGCGCTTCTGGCCCCGACGCGCTGCCAAACTCGGGAAGAGCCGGATCGTGGAGGCAGGGAGACCCGAGCTTCGCCGGCCTGTCACATCATGATGGTCTAAGCGAGCGGTACGACCCGCCGACCGGACCTGGCCCCATGCCCGCCAACAGCAGCCCGCCCGCCTACGATTTCGAGGCGATCCGCCGTGAACTCGCCGACAGCTATGACGAGGAGCTGGAACTCAGCCTCGACGAGGATCACGACGACGACACCGCACCCTCGCGGCGCACCTATTTCCGGGAATTGCTGCGCCTGCAGCACGAGCTCGTGCGCCTGCAGGATTGGGTGAAGAACGAGGGGCTGCGGGTCGTCGTGATCTTCGAGGGGCGTGATTCGGCCGGTAAGGGCGGCGTCATCAAGCGCATCACCCAGCGGCTCAATCCCCGCATCTGCCGCGTGGCGGCGCTGCCCGCCCCAAGCGAGCGCGAGCGCACGCAGTGGTATTTCCAGCGTTACGTCTCCCACCTGCCGGCGGCCGGCGAGATCCTGCTGTTCGACCGCTCTTGGTACAACCGGGCGGGCGTCGAGCGCGTCATGGGCTTCTGCACCGAGGAGGAGGTGGAGGAGTTCTTCCGCTCCGTGCCCGAATTCGAGCGCATGCTAGTGCGCTCCGGCATCAAGCTCGTGAAGTACTGGTTCTCGATCACCGACGCCGAGCAGTCCCTGCGCTTCCAGATGCGCATCGCCGACCCGCTCAAGCAGTGGAAGCTCTCGCCGATGGATGTCGAGTCGCGCCGCCGCTGGGAGGATTACACCCACGCCAAGGAGGACATGCTGGCCCGGACCCACATCCCCGAGGCTCCCTGGTGGATCGTCGAGGCGGATAACAAGCGGCGGGCCCGGCTCAACTGCATCAGCCATCTGCTGGAGCAGATCCCCTACGGCGCGGTCGCACATCCGCCGGTCGTGCTGCCGGACCGGGTGCGCCACGCCGATTACATCCGCGCGCCGATCCCGCAGGAGATGATCGTTCCGTCCCGCTACTGAGCCGACTTCCCGACCCTCCCGCGCGCGGCCCCATCGACAAAGCCGCGCGCATCCTGTACAGGCCCGGCCAACTCACAACAGGATGCCGAAATCCTGACGCCCCGATCATACGGGAGGGGCGCAACGGCCGGAGCTTTTCCAATGAACATCATCGAGCAGCTCGAGCGGGAAGAGATCGCCCGCCTCGCCAAGACCATCCCCGATTTCGAGCCGGGCGACACCGTCATCGTCAACGTCCGCGTGAAGGAAGGCGACCGCACCCGCGTTCAGGCCTATGAGGGTGTCTGCATCGCCCGTTCCGGCGGTGGCCTCAACGAGAGCTTCACGGTCCGCAAGATCTCCTACGGCGAGGGCGTGGAGCGCGTGTTCCCGGTGCATTCGCCGATGATCGATTCGATCAAGGTGGCCCGCCGCGGTAAGGTCCGCCGCGCCAAGCTCTACTACCTGCGCGACCGTCGCGGTAAGTCCGCCCGTATCGTCGAGCGCTCCGATCGCTCCGAGAAGGCGGCCAAGGCCAACAAGGCCGCCGCTCCCGCCGCCGCGGAGTAATCTCCCGTCCGGCATGCCTTCGCGTCATCGCGAAGGCATCTCTCGAAACATCACCCGCCCCGAGCATCTCGGGGCGGGTTTTTGTTGCGTGCTCTGTGACGCCGGCGTGCGGGGGACTTATCCCCGCCGTAGCGCCTCCAGCACCTTGCCGCCCGGGCGCCCGGTGGCCGGCATGCCGAGGGCGCGCTCGACGTCCTTGATCGCCTCACGCGTCTTCGAGCCGACCTTGCCGTCCGGCTCGCCGACATCGTAGCCGCGGGCAATCAAACGGCTCTGCAGGTCACGACGCTCGGCCCGCGACAGCGGCGGGTCGTCGGTCGGCCAAGTGGCCTGCACGCCGGGGCGGCCCCGCAACCGGTCCGACAGGACGGCGATGGCGAGCCCGTAGGATTCGGCGGCGTTGTACGAGTAGATCGCGTCGAAGTTCTTCGTCACGAGAAAGGCCGGGCCGTTGGCGCCGGCCGGGGCGAGGATGCCGACGGGCCCCTCCCCGCTCAAGGGGCGGCCATCGATGCGGGTGACGCCCAGCGAGGCCCAGTGGCCGACAGGTTTCTTGTTCTTGCGGCCGGCGGCGGCGGTGTTGAACCCGCGCGGCAGCCGCACCTCGTAGCCCCAGCCCTGCGCATTCGACCATTTGGCCACGCGCAGGAAGTTGGCGGTGGAGGCGACGGCGTCGGCCACCGAATCGACGATGTCCCGCCGCCCGTCGCCGTCGCCGTCGACGGCGAGGCGGTGATAGGTGGTGGGCATGAACTGCGTCTGGCCGAAGGCGCCGGCCCAGGAGCCGGTGAGCCGCGACGGCTCGATGTCACCGCGCTCGATGATCTTCAGCGTCGCGATCAACTCGTTGCGGAAGAACTCCCGGCGGCGATGCCCGGAGCAGGTCAGCGTCGCCAACGATTGCACCAGCGGCATCTTGCCGAGATTCTTGCCGAAATTCGACTCGACGCCCCAGACGGCGGCGATGGTGTAGCGGTCGACCCCGTAGCGTGCCTCGGCATTCGCCAGGGCCTGAGCGTGCTGGCGCATGGCGGCGCGCCCGTCCTCGACCCGCTCGTCATCAACGAGGGCGGCCATGTAGTCCCAGATCGGCGTCTTGAACTCCGGCTGGGCCTGGGACAGCTCGATCACCTTGTCGTCGTAGGTGATATTCGCGGTTGCCGCCTGGAAGGTCCGGGCCGAGACCCCTGCCGCGGCGGCCTGGGACTGGATGCCCGCGAGGCAGGACTGGAAATCCGCCAGCGCCGGGCTGGCGAACAGGCTGCCGGTGAATGCGAGCCCGATCAGGCTGGCGCGAAGGTTTGGCGTCGGCATAGGTCGGCGCTCCGTCGAGGTGTCGGGGAATGGTCGCGCCCGATTCAGGCGATACGAGGGTTAACGAAGCGTGATGAGGGCGGGCCGGCGGCTGCGGCATTGACGCTGCCGGCGATCTCGTCTAGGCACCCCACCGTGTACGGGGCTCCGGTTTGGGGCCCCGTCGCATTTCATACGCACCCGTGGGCGGTAACAACCGCCCTGTCGCCCTCGCCGCTCCGGCGAAGAGGGAGAGGAGGGCGCGTTCCTCAAAAAATGTTCCAGAGGAACAGCGATGTCAAAACGCGTCCAGGCGAAGCACAAGCTCGATCGCCGCATGGGCCAGAACATCTGGGGCCGCCCGAAGAGCCCCGTGAACCGCCGCGAATACGGCCCCGGCCAGCACGGCCAGCGCCGTAAGGGCAAGATGAGCGACTTCGGCACGCAGCTGCGCGCCAAGCAGAAGCTCAAGGGCTACTACGGCAACATCACCGAGAAGCAGTTCCGCCGTTACTACGCCGAGGCGATCCGCCTGCGCGGTGACTCCGGCGAGAACCTGATCGGCCTGCTCGAGCGCCGCCTGGATGCGGTGGTGTACCGCGCCAAGTTCGTGGCCACCCCGTTCGCCGCGCGCCAGTTCGTCAACCACGGCCACGTCAAGGTCAACGGTCGCCGGGTCAACATCCCGAGCTTCCAGGTCAAGGCCGGCGACGTGATCGAGGTGAAGGAAGCCTCCCGCCAGCTCGAGATCGTCGTCGTGGCCTCGCAGCTCGCCGAGCGCGACGTGCCGGACTACATCGAGGTCGATCATCAGAAGATGAGCGCCCGCGTCACCCGGATCCCGGGCCTCTCCGAGGTGCCCTATCCGGTGCAGATGGAGCCGAACCTCGTCATCGAGTTCTACTCGCGCTAAGTTCTTCGGAGATCTCCGGAGAAGAAGAGGGCCGTCCTTCGGGGCGGCCCTTTTTCGTGGCCGATCCTCAGACCAAATTCGGTTGATCCCTTCGGAATAGCGGATTTGGGCTCCGCTCATACGCCGCGCGGGCTTGCCGGTATGAGAGCCGCTTCAATCAAGCGGATCGCGTATCAGGCCGGCACGCCGCGTGCCAGCAAGCGGGTCAGATCGGCCGCCGAGCAGTCCCGCGCGAGCGCCGCCGCCTGCCCCGACCAGAGCGGCGAGAAATCGCCCGAGCCCTGAGCCTCGGCGGCCAGTCGCAGGGGTTGGAGGGCCATTGCCGCGCCGGGAAAGGCCGGCGCCGCCGCACTGATCGGCCCGAGTTCCCGCACCGCCCGGGTCAGCAGGCCACGGGCGGGCCGGCCGGTCAGCACGTTGGTGAGGACCGTGTCCTCATCGCGGGCGGTGGCGAGGGCGGCGCGGAAGGGTTCCGAGATGCCGGCTTCGGGGCAGCGAAGATAGGCGGTGCCGACCTGCACCGCACCGGCGCCGAGAGCGAATGCCGCCGCCACCCCGCGCGGATCGGCGATGCCGCCCGCCGCGACGACCGGAACAGCCACGGCGTCGGCGATCTGCGGCACCAGGGCAATGGTGCCGACCTGCGAGGCGTGGGCCTCGCTCAGGAACAGGCCGCGATGGCCGCCGGCCTCCGCCCCCTGCGCGATCACCGCATCGACCCCGTGCTCCGCGAGCCAGCGCGCCTCGCGCACGGTCGTGGCCGAGGACAGGATCAGGCAGCCCGCCTCCCGCACCCGTCGCAGCAACGGCGCGGCCGGCAGGCCGAAATGGAAGCTGACGACGCGCGGGCGCAGCTCCGCCACCAGATCCGCCATCACCGCATCGAACGGCGCCCGGTTGGCCATACTGACCGGTGCCGCTGGATCGAGACCGAATTCCTCGTAGTAGGGCGCGAGTGCGGCCCTCCAGGCAGCCTCCCGGCCGGCATCGGGGGCGGGTGGCTCGTGGCAGAAGAAGTTGAGGTTGAACGGCGCGTCCGTCTCCCGACGGATCTGCGCCACCTCGGCGCGGATCTGGTCGGGGGTGAGCGCGGCGCAGGCGAGCGAACCGAGGCCGCCGGCGGCGCTGACGGCCGCGGCGAGGCGTCCTTTGGGACCCACCATCGGCGCCTGGATGATCGGGACCGCGATCCCGATGGCTGCCGCGAGATTGGTCCGCTCCGCCATCCCGACCTCCTGACCCGTCCTCTCCGCCCGGAGCCGCCGGGCCGGGCGGCGCTACGGTTTGGTCGAAGCCGGAGGCTCGATGGCCCCGGCCGGCACCGACGCCTCGCCGGATGCCTCCTGCTTCACCCGCTTGCGATACTGCACGGCGCCGAAGGGGATCACCGCGAGATAACCGAGGCTCACCGCCGCCATGGCTTCGAACGGGAAGCTGATGACGAGGCCGAAGCCCACCACCACCACGAGGAAGATCGGCACCACGAGGTCACGGGGCACCCGCTTGCCCCAGGTCTTTCCCGAGAAGGTCGGAACGGTGGAGACGACGAGCAGCGCGATGGCGAGCACATAGGCGAGCACGACCGCAACGCCCCAGGATCCGACGGGGATGCCGAGGAAGTGGAGGTAGAGCGGCAGCATGCCGGTGATCGCCCCGGCCGGGGCCGGCATCCCGACGAAATAGTCCTTCTTCCATTCTGGCCGGTTCGGGTCGTCCAGCATCGCGTTGAAGCGCGCCAGCCGCAGGCACATGGCGATGGCGAAGACCAGGGCCACGATCCAGCCGACGGATTTCAGGTTGTGCAGGGTGAAGCTGTAGAGGATCAGGGCCGGGGCGCAGCCGAAATTCACGAAATCGGCCAGCGAATCGAGCTCGGCCCCGAAGCGCGAGGTGCCCTTCAGCAAGCGGGCGACGCGGCCGTCGATCCCGTCGAGGCCGGCGGCGACGATCACCGCGATCACGGCCGGCTCGAACCGCCCCTCGAAGGCGAGGCGGATCGCGGTCAGCCCGAGGCAGAGCGCGAGCAGCGTGATCATGTTCGGCGCGATCATCCGGAACGGCACTGGCCGGAATCGGCGCGGCCGGTCGTTCGCGTCCGGCGCGAAAGGCGGGAAGAGGTCGTCCATGTCGTCGCTCGACTCGTCGCTTCTCGGCATGTCGCGGATCGCTAGAGCATCGTCCCGAAAGGGGTTTCCGGCTTTCGGAACAAACCGATGCGGAAACAAGGATCGAGAGCCTCGTCCCGGATCCGGGACGAGGCTCTCAAGGTCAGATGCGGCGGAAGGCGCGTTCCGGGCCGCCGCCAAGATCGGCCAGAACCGTCTCGCCGGCCACGGCCTTCTGGCCGAGCCCGACCAGCAGGCGCGTGCCGACCGGCAGGTAGACATCGACGCGGGAGCCGAATCGGATCAGGCCGAAGCGCTCGCCGACCTGCTTGGTGTCGCCCGCCGAGACGAAGCCGACGATGCGCCGCGCCACGAGGCCGGCGATCTGCACCACGCCGATCCGCACCGGCTGGCCGCGATGCGTCGTCTCCATCACCAGACCGTTGCGCTCGTTGTCGTCGCTGGCCTTGTCGAGTTCGGCGTTGAGGAACAGGCCCGGCGTGTAGTGGATCTGGCCGATCTTGCCCGAGACCGGCACGCGGTTCACGTGGCAATCGAACACGTTCATGAACACCGAGACCCGGAGCATCGGCTCGTGCGACAGGTCGAGTTCCGGCGGCGGCAGCACGGTCGAGATCAGGTTCACGCGCCCGTCGGCGGGGGAGACGACGAGGCCGTCGCCCACCGGGACCACCCGCTCCGGATCGCGGAAGAAGTAGCAGACCCAGAGTGTCAGGATCAGGAAGATCCAGCCGAAGAACTGCGAGAAGTAGCCGAACGCCACGGTCAGCACGATGCCGATCAGGATGAAGGGGTAGCCCTCCTTATGGATCGGCACGAGCGTCCGGCGAATCGTCTCGATAAGGTCGGTCATGGGCTCCGAAGGGGTCGGCGGACGAATTGCCCCTGCCGGATGGCAGGGGGGCGCGGTTCCGTCAACCGGCCGCCCGCGCCCCGGTGATCCCGGCCGAGCGGATCGGGGGATCGGCCGCAGCGTCGAACAGGCGGAAGGTGCCCCGCCCGGCCGCTTTGGCGGCGTAGAGCGCCGCATCGGCGCAGGCATAGAGATCGAGGGGCGCTGGCCCCGAAAGGGCGATGCCGACCGAGGCGCCGATGGGGAAACGTCTCCCATCGCCGTCGACGGGCCGGCAGAGCGCGTCGATGATGCCCTGCGCATAGAGAGCCGCCGCCTCCGGCGAGACGGGTCTCTCGACCACCACCGCGAACTCATCGCCGCCGAGGCGGGCGAGAAGATCCCCCTTCCGGCAGGTCAGGCGAAGCCGCCGGGCGGTCTCGCGCAGGCATTGGTCGCCGGCCTGATGCCCGTGGGTGTCGTTCACCGCCTTGAACCCGTCGAGATCGATCAGCAGCAGGGCAGCGACCGGATCGCGCAGGCGGGCCTCGAAGCCGGCCCGGTTGGCGAGGTCGGTGAGGGAATCGCATTCGGCGAGGCGGCGGGTTCGTTCGAGCAGGAGGAGGTCGTCGGTCACGTCCTGTTTCATGCCGAACAGGCGCACCGGCACCCCGTCCTGCCGGTCCACCGTCGCGGTCAGGCGGATCCAGCGGTGCTGGCCGGCGGGGGTGACGATCTCCGAGTCGAGGGTGAAGCCGGTTCCGTCCGTGATCGCCTGAGCGCGGACCGACGTGAGGCGGCTGCGAGATGTCGGAACATACTGGTTGAGGGTCGAGCGGCGGTCGGGCGGTCGGTCGCGCGGCAGGCCGAACAGGTCGTAAACCCCGCCGCTCCAGCGCAAAGCCTCGGTGCGCAGGTCGCACTCCCACAGGCCCATCCGGGCAGCCTGCGTCGCCCGCTCGAACCGCTCTTCGCGGAACCGGGCTTCCACTTGCTGCGCGGCAATGACGGCCGCCTGGATACGCAACTGGAGGCGCAGGCGCTGGATCTCCGCGGCCCCGCCCTCCCCGAGCGGCTCGCGCCTGCGCAAGGTTCTCGGTGAAGTCCCTGGCGAGGTTCTTGGCAAAGTTCCGGGCATGAGGAAGGCCGTCCGGAGGAGCGCCATCGCAGCGTTCATCGAAGACGATCTCCCGCCGGAGGTATTGATGTCCCGTAAAGGTGGCGCGCTTTTCGAAAAGCGTCGCCCCTTCGAGGCTCATTTCCGCAGGGTCACACGGCCGTAAGAGGCTCGCCGGCCGGCTCCAATCCGCCCTCTTCCTCGTCCTCGGCCCGTTTGAGCGCTTCGCGCGCTTCGTCCGCCTGTCGCTGCCGGCTCCAGAGGGAGGCGTAGACCCCGCCGCGCGCGAGCAGACCGGTGTGATCGCCCCGCTCGACGATGACGCCCTTGTCGAGCACCAGGATTTCGTCGGCATGGATCACGGTCGAGAGGCGGTGGGCGATCACCAGGGTGGTGCGGCCCTGGCTGACCCGGTCGAGAGCCGCCTGGATCTCGCGCTCGGTGAAGGAATCGAGGGCGGAGGTCGCCTCGTCGAGCACGAGGATCGGCGGTCCTTTCAGGATGGTGCGGGCGATGGCCACCCGCTGCTTCTCGCCGCCCGAGAGCTTGAGGCCGCGCTCGCCGACGGGCGTGTCGTAGCCCTCGGGCAGGCTCTCGATGAAGCGGTCGATCTGAGCGAGGCGGGCGGCCTCGCGCACCTCCGCCTCGGTGGCGTCCCAGCGGCCGTAGCGGATATTGTAGCCGATGGTGTCGTTGAACAGCACCGTATCCTGCGGCACCATGCCGATGGCGGCGCGCAGGCTGTCCTGGCGGATGACGGCGATGTCCTGCCCGTCGATGGTGATGCGGCCGGCATTCGGCTCGTAGAAGCGGAACAGCAGGCGTGACAGCGTCGATTTGCCGGCGCCCGAGGGGCCGACGATGGCGACGGTGCGGCCGGCCGGCACCTCGAAGGAGATGCCGCGCAGGATCGGCCGCTCGGGGATGTAGGAGAAGCGCACGTCCTCGAACCGCACCGTGCCGGCGGAGACCTTGAGCGGCGGCGCGCCCGGTCGGTCCGCGATCTCGGGATTGCGGTGCAGGATCAGGAACATGTCGTCGATGTCGATCAGGGCCTGTTTGATCTCCCGGTAGATCATCCCCATGAAGTTCAGCGGGATCGAGAGCTGCACCAGCATCGTGTTGACGAGCACGAAGCCGCCGATGGTGGTGTGGCCGTTCATGATGTCGCGCGCCGCCAGCAGCATCACCGCCGTCATGCCCAGGGTGAAGATCACCGCCTGGCCGGCATTGAGCACCGCGAGCGAGACATAGGTCTGCGTCGAGGCCTTCTCGTAGCGCTCCATCGAGGCGTCGTAGCGGGCGGTTTCGCGGGCTTCCGCCCCGAAATACTTCACCGTCTCGTAGTTCAGTAGCGAATCGACCGCCTTCGTGTTGGCCTCGGTGTCCGAGTTGTTCATCCGGCGGCGGATGCCGATGCGCCACTCGGTCGCCTTCCAGGTGAAGCCGAGATAGGCGGCGATCATCGTGGCCACGACCACCGAGTAGAGCCAGTCGAACTCGTAGGCCAGGATGCCGAGGACAAGGACGAGCTCGACGATGGTCGGCACCAGGGTCAGCACCATCAGGCGCGACAATTCCTCGATGCCGGAGCGGCCCCGCTCCAGCACCCGGGTCAGGCCGCCGGTCTTGCGCTCTAGATGGAAGCGCAGGGACAGCCGGTGCATGTGCTCGAAGGTCTGGAGCGCGAGCCGGCGCACCGCATGCATCGCGACCTTGGCGAACAATCCGTCGCGCACCTGGGTCAACCCGGCCATGGCAATGCGCGACAGGCCGTAGAGGGCGATCAGCAGGAACGGGGCGGAGACGAGTCCCGCCGGTATGGCGGCCCCGGTCGCGGCCTCCCCGGTGCCGGTAGCGGCGACGAGGGCGTCCGTCGCCCATTTGAAGGTGAAGGGCATCACCATCGTCGCGGCCTTGGCGACGAAGAGCAGGCCGAAGGCGAGGAAGACCCGGCGCTGGAGGTCGCTCCGGCCATGGGGCCAGAGATAGGGCCAGAGGCGGCGATAGGTCGTCAGAAGGCCGGGGCGTTCGAGGGGCGCGGATGCGCCCTCCCCCGCCGGCACGGGTGAGTTGGCCATGATGAGGTTCGAAAGAGATCTCTCGGCGCGGAGCGGCCGTCGCTGAGCGCATATAGGCGCCTACTCCGCCCCGCGCACCCCGCCCGGCTCTCCGACCTCTGCTCGCGTCTCAGGTCCGCCGATCCGGCCCGGCTTTCGCGGCGGGAGCCGCCGCCGCAGGATTGTCCTTCGGCAGCACGAACATCTGACCGGGATAGATCAGATCGGGATCGCGGATCTGCTCCTGGTTGGCGTCGTAGATCACGGTGTAGCGATTGCCCTTGCCGTAGATGCGCCGGCTGATCTGCCACAGGCTATCGCCTCGGGTGATCCGTGCGGTGCTGACCTCCGGCACATAGGCGGTGCCCGCCGCCGTGCCGGGGGCAGCGGCTCCGGCCTCGGGGCGGCCCGGCGTGACGGATGCGGTCCGCTCCTCGCTCTCCTGCGATGTCGCGCCGGGCGCGGTGCCGGAAGACGCGGTCCGGTCCGGCTCGGCGCGCCGCTCCGTCCGGGGTGGTGTGGTGGCGAGGTTCGTCCCCGGTTGCGCCGCCTCGGACCCGGCTGCGGCCGGTGTGGGCGCGTCGGCGGAACGGCCCTGGCCGGATGTGGCGGCGGGCGCCGGTCCCGGCGGCTTTGGCGCCGCGCCGGGGGGCGATCCGCCGACGGTGGCGGATTCAGCGAGCCGTGTCGGCGGCGTACCGTCGGGATAGGTGAAGGCGACCTCGGCGCGACTCTTCACCTTGCTTCCGGACGCTTCCACCGCATCGACCCGGATCTTGTAGGGGCCCGGCTTCACGCCGCGGCCGATGGTGAAGGCCAGCCGCCCATCCGGTCCGGATCGCCCGGAAGCGACCAGCGTGTCATTGAGATAGAGGCGCAGCGCGCTGCCAGCCGCCGCTTGGCTGGTGACGTGGAGGCGGCCGCCCTCCTGCGCGTCCACGCTGACGATGCGGATCGGCTCTTTCCCAGGCTCGGTCTTCCCGGAGACCGTGTTCCCGGCGGCCGTCTTGCCACCCGGCTTGCTTCCCGCGCCCGGTGGCGCTGCCGCCTCGGGCCGGGGACCCGCCTGCCCCGGCGCCTCGGCGAAGGCGGTGACCGCCTTGCCCGTGCTCCCGGGCGCGTCGGGCTGAGACAGCACCCGGGTCGGCTGATCGGGGGTGCTCAGAGCGATCAGCGGCTTGGCGTCGCGCCGTTCGGCCACCACCACCGTCACGCTTTCGCGGCCGGCGACGGGCTTGCCGTCAGCGCCGGTGGCGCGGAGCACGATCTCGCTGCTGCCCGCCGGCAGGTCCGGTGGCGTCAGGGCGAACTGGCCGGCATCGTCGGCCGAGACCGTGGCGAAGGGCTTTCCATCGCGCAGCAAGTCGATCCGGGCACGGGGTGCCGCGCGGCCGGCGATCACGCTCGCGCCGTCGGGTTCGACGCGGACGATGTCGAAGGTCGGCGCATCGCCGGCCTCCGCCTTCGGCGCACCCGGAGCGGAACGGTCCGCTTGCCCGGTTTCCCCTTGCGATGGGCCGCCGGGAGCGGCATGAGGAGGCTCCGTCGAGGCGGTTGCGCCCGCACGGTCCCCGGTTTCCGTTCCGGCCGAGAGCGATTTCGGCGCGGCCGGTGTTTCGGCAGAAGGGTTGACCGCCGCGTTGCGCTTGAGAAGTTCCCCCGTCCCGAACAGAGCCACGACCATGGCGAAGCCGCCGAGCAGCCCCACGGCCGCGAGGAGGATGCTTCGCCGCATCTCAGCCGTCATGGCTGCTCACTCCCGTCCTGTTCGGGCCGCCGCGGGCACCGGAAAAGCGCCGCCGATTGTCGACAACCCGTCTAATTCCCGTGACATATTAACGAACATGAGAAGAACACCAAAGCTCGAACGCGTCTGCGCTCTTAATTTCCCTGCAAATTCAGCATTTTTGCCGGTGGGCGCCTTCGGCCACGGCAAGCGGGACGGTGCCTGATGGGGCGGCTCAGATCGGTCTGTGTCTATTGTGGCTCCGGCTTCGGAGGCGATCCGGCCTTCGCCGACGCCGCCCGGCGGCTCGGCACGGCGCTGGCGCGGGCGGGTGTGAAGCTCGTCTATGGCGGCGGCAATGTCGGCCTGATGGGCACCGTCGCCAGCGCGACCCTCGAAGCGGGTGGCTACGTCACCGGCATCATCCCCGACTTCCTGAAATCCCGCGAGCGCATGCTCGACGAGGTGCAGGAGACGATCGTCGTCTCCGACATGCATACCCGCAAGAGGCTGATGTTCGACCGGGCCGACGCCTTCGTCGCGCTGCCCGGCGGCATCGGCACCCTGGAGGAATTGGTCGAGCAGCTGACCTGGGCCCAGCTCGGCCAGCACCGCAAGCCGATTCTGCTCCTCTCGGTCAACGGCTTTTGGGACCCGCTGATCACCCTGATCGATCACATGCGCGCCCACGGCTTCATCCGTGAAGGGCTCGATCTGAACTACCTCGTCGGAGAGGATCCCGACCGTGTCGTGGAGACTTTGGCGGAGGTGCTCGCCAGGATCGAACCGGCGCCGCTGGCGGATGAGCTGATCGAGAAGCGGTTCTGAGGGCGGGAATGAGCGGCACCGAGCACACCATCGCCGGCGAGCATCGGGGCGAGCACTATTCCAAGGTGCTGGCCCGGCTCTCCCGCAACGCCGCCGTCCGGCGCTACCTGGAGATCGGCGTCGCCTTCGGGGACATCTTCTCGGGCATCGCCTGCCGGCACGGTGTCGCCGTCGATCCGGAATTTCAGCTCAAGACCAACGTCGCGGCCAACAAGGTCAAGGTCTCGCTGTTCCAGGTGATGAGCGATGTCTTCTTCGAGCATCTGAACCTGCGCCGGGACATCGGCGGGCGGCTCGACCTCGCCTTCCTCGACGGCATGCACCTGTTCGAGTTCCTGCTGCGGGATTTCTTCAACACGGAAGCGATCTGCTGCGAGGATTCGATTATCGTGATGCATGACTGCCTGCCGGTGGCCGCGCCGATGGCCGACCGCGACCCGATGCAGGCGAATGCGCGCGGCAAGGGCACGCCCTACGAGAACTGGTGGACCGGCGACGTTTGGAAAATCATCCCGATCCTGACGCGCTACCGGCCCGACCTCCAGGTGATGCTGGTGGATGCGCCGCCCACCGGCCTCGTGATCGTCACCGGTCTCGACCCGTCCTCGCGCATCCTCAAGCGCAGCTATGAGAGCATCGTCGAGGAGTTCTCCAGGCTGCCGAATACCACCGAGGAGATCGCGCGGCTCTATGCCGATCACCCGATCGTGCCGACGGAGGAGGCCCTGCGCCGCCTGGGCGGGCGCTCCTACGCCCATGGCGGCGGCTGGCTGCGGAGGTTGACGGGCTGAGATTCAGCCTGCCACCGTCCAGGTGGTGGTGCCGTCCTTGTTGTCCTTGACGCTGACGCCCATCGCGGTGAGGGCGTCGCGGACCCGGTCGGACGCGGCCCAATCCTTGGCGGCGCGGGCCGCCTTGCGCTCGGCGAGCAGCGCCTCGACCCGAGCCACATCGATCCCCGCCGCGCCGACCCGCTCCGCCTCGCGCTGCGTCTTCGATCGCGGGAGGAAGCCCATCAGGCCGGCTCCGGCCTTCAGCGCGCCGGGGCTGGTCCCGGCCAGCCGGTGCAGCTCGCCGAGGGCGGCGGGAGTGTTGAGATCGTCGCCGAGGGCCTCGATCACGCCTTGCGGCATGGCCGCGTCGGGCGCCGCCTCACCGGCCGCGTCGTACCAGCGGTCCAGCATCCGGCTCGATTCCTCCAGGCCGCGCAGGGTCCAGTCGATCGGCTGGCGGTAATGGGTCTTGAGCATGTTGAGGCGCACCACCTCGCCCGGCCAGTCGTTCAGCACCTGGCGGATGGTGATGAAGTTGCCGAGCGATTTCGACATCTTCTCCCCCTCGACCTGCAGGAAGCCGTTGTGGAGCCAGACATGGGCCATCACGTCGGTGCCGAAGCAGCAGCGCGACTGCGCCACCTCGTTCTCGTGGTGCGGGAAGATCAGGTCGATGCCGCCGGCATGGATGTCGAAGGTGTTGCCGAGGTGCTTCCAGGACATGGCGGAGCACTCGATGTGCCAGCCGGGGCGCCCCGGTGCCGCGATCCCGCAGGGTGAGGGCCAGGAGGGCTCGGTCGGCTTCGACGGCTTCCACAGCACGAAGTCGAGGGGTGAGCGCTTGTAGGGCGCGACCTCGACCCGGGCGCCGGCCTCCATCTCGTCGAGGGGGCGCTTCGAGAGGGCGCCGTAATCGGGCATGGACGGCACGTCGAACAGCACGTGGTCCTCGGCGACATAGGCGTGGCCGGCTGCGACCAGACCTTCGATCAGGCGGTGCATCTCGGCAATGTGATCGGTCGCCCGTGGTTCGATGAAGCGGGCCGGCTCACCCGGCCGGTTCACATCCTCCGCCATCAGCACGCCGAGGTCGCGGAGGTCCTCGTGGAACTGCGCCAGGGTGCCGTCGGTGAGATCGCGGATGGTGATGCCGCGTTCCAGGGCGCGGGCGTTGATCTTGTCGTCCACGTCCGTGACGTTGCGGGCATAGGTGACGTGCGCCACGCCGTAGAGGTGGCGCAGCACGCGGAACAGCAGATCGAAGACGATGATCGGCCGGGCGTTGCCGATATGGGCCGCGTCGTAGACCGTCGGCCCGCAGGCATACATCCGCACATTCGCCGGATCGATCGGCGCGAAGGCCGCCTTCTCACGGGTCAGCGTGTTGTAGAGCCGCAACATCGGGGTCATCGCCTGGTTCCTGCCGGGCTGGCCCGGCCTCCTCTGCGGCGCACGCCGCCTTCATACTTTGTCGTTGCGGCGCAGCGGGTTCCGCTCGCCTTCGGGCGGTCTCCGTCCACCCGCCGCCACACTCTCGCCGGTGCCGGCGGCCGCCGCTGTTGCGCTGCCGCGACGGTCGCCGCGCGGAGGTTGGGCTAACCCAAAACGGTGATGAATTCGAGAAGGGCGGGGCCCGGCCGCCGCCATCCGACCGCGAGCGGACTGGCAAGGATTTGTTTACCGCGCCGTCCGAACACTCCGAACTCGAACGAAACCGTTCACAAGGTCTTCACCATGCGCCGTCCGGCCGCCGTTCTTCTGACCCTTGTCCTCGCCACGGCCGCCCTTCCGGCGCGGGCCGGGAGCGAACCCGCCGCTGCACCCAAGCATGTCGAAAAAACATTCCTCGTCCCGGCCGAGGACGGCTACGGCGTGGGTGAATGCCTGAGCGGCGGTCAGAGCGAGTGCGGCCAGGTGGTCGCCAATGCGTGGTGCGAATCGCAAGGATATGCCAGCGCCAGCAATTACGGCGTCGCCGCCCAGGACGAGTATACCGGCGCCATCGACGGCCTCGCGGCCCCGGCGAAGACCGCGCCGCGCCCGTTCCGCATCACCTGCCAGGACTGATCCCGGCAGGGTCGATCCAGCGCGGTCGATCTACTTCAGGAAGTCGGCGCATTTGGGCGGCTGCTCCGTCCCCCAGGGGGCGAGCGGCACGCTGGAGGTCGAGTTCTTCGGCGAACCCTGCACCACCTTGTCGGAATAGACCATATAGATCAGCGTATTGCGCTTGGTGTCACAGCCGCGCACGATCTGCATCGATTTGAAGATCAGCGAGCGGCGCTCGCTGAACACCACCTCGCCCTGTTTGACCTTGTCCTTGAACTGAACCGGGCCGACCTGCCGGCAGGCGAGCGAGATGTCCGACACGTCCTCGGCGAGCCCGAGCGTGCCCTTGATGCCGCCCTTCTCCGGCTGGGTGTACCAGCAGGCGATGCCCGCCACCGCCGGGTCGTCGATGCCGTAGACCACGAGCTTGTCGTTGGGCGTCAGCGGACGCCAGACCGTCGACTTATCGAAGATCCGATCCGGCTCCTGCGCGAAGGCCGTCCCAGCCGCCGCGACGGCGAGCCCGGCCGCCATCCAGGCCGCCACGAGCCGGCTGCAGCCCCCAATGGTGCCCTTGAGCCACATCATCGACGTAATCCCCCTGAAGCTTGGCCGTCGAGACATGGTGTCCCTGTCCCGAAAGGGCGAGGGGCTTTAACACATGTCTGTGTTAGCGTGGGCTGCTTCGTGCGGTTCCGACCGTTGACGACCATCCCTCCGCGACCTCCTGCCCGAAATTTCCAGCATCCGCCCATGCCGATGATCGGACTGCAGTTTCGCCGTGCCTGCGCTGCCCTGCTCGCCGCCTTGGCCGTGGGAGGGGCGTCGCCCGCCGCGGCCGCGCCGGATGTCTGGGCCTGCCAGCGTTACCGGACGGAGCTTTCCAACCTCAACGCGAGTGCCTCCACCGCCACTGCCCTGCAGAATGAGGTCGCGCGGCTTCAGACCTATTATCGCAGCCTCAATTGCGAGGGCGGCAAGTTCTTGTTCTTCGATACCCGCCCGCCGCAATGCGGTGCCGTGGAAGCGCGGATCCGCTCGCTCAACGCGACCTATGGTGGCGGGGACGGCGAGGTGGTGGCCGCCCGTCGGCGCCAGCTCGTCGCCGCCGTGTCGAGCGCCTGCACCGGTCTCGTTCCCGGAGAGGGACATGAGGGGCCGTCCGTCGGCCAGACCGCCCGCGGCGGCGCGCAGGTGATCTGCGTGAAGACCTGCGACGGCTCCTACTTCCCGATGGGCAACCTGCCCGACGGACGCGGCGGCGCCGACGAGATGTGCCAGGCGCTCTGCCCGGGGACGGAGGCCGTGGCCTACTCGATGCCCCATGGCGACGACGCCCTGAAATACGCCGCCACGATCAAGGGCAGCCGCGCCTACGCGGCGATGCCGGCGGCGTTCAAGTTCCGCAAGAGCTTCACCCCCAACTGCTCCTGCAAGAAGGAGGGCCAGAGCTGGGCGCAGTCGCTGGCCAAGGCCGAGAGCATGCTGGTGCGGCATAAGGGCGATATCTTCGTCACGCCGCTGCAGGCCGAGGCCCTGTCGCGGGCGCCGAAGGTGCGCCTGACCCTGGTCGGCCGCGCCGACCGGACTGCGGCGGGTCTCGCCGCCGATGCGGCGAGTCGCGAGGGCGCCACCGCCGCGGGCCCGGAAGCGAAGACGGAGTCGGCCGAGCGGACCGGCGCGGCGGGCGAGGGTCGCGGTGTCATCCGGGTGATCGTCCCCGGCTTGCTCCAGTCCGCGACTCCCTCGCCCTGACGGGTCGTCGACGGCTGACCCTGCCGATTTTGCATGTCCGGCGTGAGATCCGCCGGACCGGATAAGGGAACCAAATCGGCCTGATCGTGTTCGAAACCGCCGATCGCGTTTCACGAGGCTGCCTTTATGCGGATCACCCGCTCCCTTCTGCTCGCCAGCACGATGCTGCCGGCGCTTGTCCTGTCCGATCTCTCCGTCGCCCGCGCCCTCGGCGACGATGGCGCCCGGCGGATCGATCTCGCGCAGCGTGAGGAGGGTGGTGAGGGGCCACGCGGCGGACGCGGCCCGGGCGGGCCGGGGCCCGCTGAGCGCGGCGGTCCCGAGCGCGGGGCTCCGCCAGCCCGCGAGCGCCCCGAGAGGCCCGACCGACCGGAGCGGCCCGAGCCGCGTCAGGCACCCGCTGCCCGTGAGCGGGTCGATCCGGCCGAGCGTCCGGGCCGGCCCGAGCGACCGGAGAGGCCGGATCGTCCCGAGCGGCAGGAGCGACCCGAGCGACAGGAACGGCAGGAGCGTCCCGAGCGGGCGCCGGCCCCTGAACGGGCCGCCCCCCCGCCCCGGCCCGAGCGGTCCGAGGAGCGCGCTCCGCCGCCCGCCGCCCGCGAGCGCAACCAGGATCGTGAGCAGCCCGCCCGCCGCGAGGCGCCCGAGCGTGAGGCACCCCAGCGCCGGGACGCGCCGGATCGTCCGTCTCGCGACCAGCAGGATCGCCCCGGACGCGACACTCCCGACCGTCCGGCCCGTCCCGCCGGACGCGAGACGGAGCGGCCCGAGGCGAACCCCGCCCAGCGCCGCGCCCCGGAAGCGCCGACGCCCCCCTCCGCGGAGCGGCCCGAGCGTCCGACGCCGCCCACTGCCCCGAACCCGGCGCAGCCGAATCAGCCCGCAACCCCGCCGAACCAGCGGCCCGGTGTTCCCGACCGCCCGGTCACGCCCAATGGCGAGCAGCCTGGCCGTCCCGACCAGCCGGCGACGCCTCCCAACCAGCAGCCGGGCGTGCCCGGCCGCCCCGTCGCGCCGAACCAGCAGCCCGGTATTCCGGGACGCCCGGTCCAGCCGCCCGGCACGCCGCCGAATGCCGGGCAGCCGAATCAGCCCGGTGCCGTCCCGCCCGGCCAGACCGCTCCCAACCAGCTCGCGCCGGGACAACCGCCTGGGGCGCAGCCGGGGCAGCCGGGCTATCAACCCGGCGGACGGCCGGATCAGCGCGGTTTCGACGACCGGCGCGACCAGCGTCGGGACGACCGTCGCGACGATGACCGGGATGGCGACCGCTACGACCGGCGCGGCCCGGATCGCGGAGCCGACGACCGGCGCGGTGACCGCCGCGATCGCTTCAACGTTCCCGGGACGCCCGCCTACATTCCTGGCGGCTTCCGCGACGACGATTATCGCGTGCGCGACTACGACACCGTGCGTCGCGACCGCCGCGAATACGATGTGGATGGCCGCACCTATTATCGCGAGCCGGGCCGCATCATCGTCCGCGACCGCGACGGCTACTTCATCCGCCACGACGAGAACGAGCGCTTCCGCACGATCTATGGCGACCGCGGCTATCGCAGCGAGCGGCGCGGCGGCGAGATCTACAGCTACGTCGACAGCCCCTCGGGCGGGCAGATCGTCACCGTGGTCGACGATGACGGCCGGCTGCTGCGCCGGTCGCGGCGCTACCGCGACGGGCGCGAGGTGGTGCTGATCAACAACGTCTATGGCGGGGCGCCCCGGCCGATCTACGAGGATGTGGTGGACCTGCCGCCGCCGGACATCCGCATCCCCCGCGACCGCTACATCGTCGATTACGAGCGGGCGGACGAGCGCGCCGTCTACGAGGCGCTCTCGGCTCCGCCGGTTCAGGCGGTGGACCGGCGCTACACCCTCGATCAGGTGCGCTACAGCCCGCAGCTTCGGGCGCGGATGCCCTCGGTGGACATCAACACCATCACCTTCGACACGGGCTCCTTCACCGTCACGCCGGATCAGGCCAAGCGCCTCGCGACCATCGCCGACGCGATCAAGCGGACGATCAAGGACAACCCGCAGGAGGTGTTCCTAATCGAGGGCTATACCGACGCGGTCGGCTCCGACATCGACAACCTGTCGCTCTCCGACCGCCGGGCCCAGTCGGTGGCCGCCGTGCTCACCCAGGACTTCCAGGTGCCGCCGGAGAACCTGACGACGCAGGGCTATGGCGAGCAGTACCTGAAGGTGAACACTCAGGAAGCCAACCGCGAGAACCGCCGCGTCACCGTCCGCCGCATCACCCCGTTGCTGCAGCAGCAGACGGAGGGCCAGCAACAACCGGCACCGCCGCGTTAGCGGAGGCTATTGACCGCTTTTCCTTCCACGGGAAAGGGTGCTGGAAGACAGGTGCGAGAGGGGCCGCCTCGGGGATGTCCGATGGCGGCCCTCCTCGCATCGCCCCCTGCCGGAGCGGGGGAGAGGGCTTCGCGCCGCCAGGAATCGGGTGATGACGGAAGACAGCGACCGGTTGATCGAGGCCGGGACGCCGACTTTCCGCAGGGCGACGCTGGCCCTGTTCGCGGCCGGCTTCTCCACCTTCGCGGTGCTCTACGGCGTCCAGCCGCTGCTGCCGATCTTCGCCGACACCTTCGCCGTCTCCCCGGCCGAGTCGAGCCTCGCGCTCTCGCTGCCCTGCGCCACCCTCGCCGTCTCGCTGCTGGTGGTCAGCCCGCTCTCGGAGGTTTGGGGCCGGCGGCCGGTCATGGCGGCGTCGTTGTTCGCGTCGGCCCTGCTGACCATCGGCGCCGTTCTGATGCCGAGCTGGCACGGGTTCCTGGCCCTGCGCGCGCTGACCGGCATCGCCGCCAGCGGTCTGCCGGCGGTTGCCATGGCCTATCTCAGCGAGGAGATGCACGGGCGCGCCATCGGCCTGTCCATGGGGCTCCTCATCGGCGGCAACGCGCTGGGCGGCATGGTCGGCCGGCTGCTCGCGGGCGTCATCGCCGATCACGCCTCCTGGCGCTGGGGTCTCGGCACCATCGGCGTGCTGGCGCTGTTCGCCGCCGTCGCCTTCCAGTTCGCCCTGCCGGCCTCGCGCCACTTCATGGCCCACCGGATGCGCTGGCGCGAGGTGCCGGGCACGTTCACCCAGCATTTTCGCGATGCCGGCCTGCCCTGGCTGTTTCTCGAGCCGTTCCTGCTCATGGGCGGCTTCGTCTGCGTGTATAACTACATCGGCTTCCGCCTGCTCGATCCGCCCTATTCCCTGAGCCAGACGGCGATCGGCCTGATCTTCATCGTCTATCTCGCGGGCACGGCGAGCTCCGCCATCACCGGCCACATCGCCGGGACGTTGGGGCGGCGCAAGGTGCTGTGGCTGGCGATCCTGCTCGGGATCGGCGGCATCGCCCTGACGCTGGCCCAGAACCTGATCCTGATCATCGCCGGCATCGTCATCGTCACCGTGAGTTTCTTCGGAGCCCATTCGGTGGCGTCGAGCTGGGTCGGGCGACGGGCCTCGCGGGATCGGGCGCAGGCCTCGGCGATCTATCTCTGCATGTACTATCTCGGCTCGTCGCTGCTCGGCACGGCGGGCGGCTGGTTCTTCCTGCATTACGGGTGGGTCGGAGTGGCGGGCTTTTTCGGCAGCCTCTATGTTGCCGCGCTCCTCGTTGCCCTGCGGCTGACGCGCCTCGCGCCGCTGCCGCCTTCGGGAGGACCGACCGGATGAGCGATTCCCACAGTCACGACGCCCAGATCGCCGGCCAGTTCGGCGGGCGCGCCGCCGATTACGTCGCCAGCGCGGTGCACGCGGCGGGCGAGGACCTTCAGGCTCTGGCCGGGATCGGCGCCCTCCCCCACGCGGCGGTGCTCGATCTCGGCTGCGGCGGCGGTCATGTCACCTATGCCGTGGCGCCGCATGTCCGCTCCGTCACGGCCCTCGACCTGTCGCAGGCGATGCTCGATGCCGTCGCGGCCGAGGCCAGGCGGCGCGGATTGGACAATGTCCAGACGCGGCAGGCCAGCGTCGAGGCGCTGCCCTTTCCGGATGCGAGCTTCGAGCGCGTGCTCTCGCGCTACAGCGCCCACCATTGGGGCGACGTGCCCGCGGCCCTGAGGGAGGCGCGCCGGGTGCTGAGCCCGGAGGGCCGCTTCGGCCTCGTCGATGTCGTGCATCCGGGGCCGCCGCTGCTCGACACCCATCTCCAGGCCTGGGAGCTTCTGCGCGACCCCTCCCATGTGCGCGATTACGGCGAGGCGGAGTGGCGGGCCATGCTGGCGGAAGCCGGCTTCGTGCCCGGCACCCCGCGGCATTGGCGCGTGCGCATGGAGTTCTCGAGCTGGATCGCCCGCATGGGCACGCCGGAGACGAGCGTCACCGCGATCCGGGCACTTCAGCAGGGTGCCTCCGAGCCCGTGCGGCGCCATTTCGCGCTGGAGGAAGACGGCAGCTTCACCCTCGACGTGATGCTGATCGAGGCCGAGCCGGACGGGGTCTGATTCCGAGAGGAGATCCCGACCGCATTGCCATCCAGATCTGCACTCAGTCCTTGTTTTGACGCGCGCTCTCCACCGAATCGGCGTCCACTTCGGTGGAGGGCGCTCTAAGCCGCCTCCCCCGCGAGCCGCCGCGCGGCCCGCTCCCGCCCGATCAACGGCAACAGGGCGGAGAGGTCCGGGCCATGGTCGAGGCCGGTCAGGGCGAGGCGCAGCGGCATGAACAGGGCCCGGCCCTTGGCGCCGGTCTCGGCCTTCACCGCATCGGTCCAGGCCTTCCACGTCCCGGGACCGAACGGCGCCTCCGGCAGGAGGCGGGCGGCCTTTTCGATGAAATCCCGTTCCGAAATTACCGGCATCACCGGCCCCGAGACCACGCGCCACCACTCGGCGGCCTCGTTCACCCGGCCGAGATTGGCCCGCACCGCCATCCAGAACGCCTCGCCGGCCTCTTCCGGCAGACCGAGGGCTGCCAGTCGGTCGCGGGCCTCGGTGAACGGCATCTCGTGGATCAGCTTGGCGTTGATCCCGTCGAGTTCGGCCGGGTCGAACCGGGCGGGCGCCCGCGAGAGATGGGCGAGATCGACGAGGGCGGCCAGTTCGTCGAGCGAGGCGACCGGGCGCACCGCCTCCGCCGAGCCGGTGAGCACCGCGAGCGAGCGCAAAGCGGCCGGCTCGTAGCCGGCCTCGCGAAGCGAGCGCAGGGAGAGATGGCCGAGCCGCTTCGACAGCCCCTCCCCGTCCGCCGTGGTCAGCAGGTTGTGGTGGCCGAAGGCCGGCACGGCCGCGCCGAGCGCCTCGAACAGCTGCACCTGCACGCCGGTATTCGTCACATGGTCCTCGCCGCGGATCACGTGGGTGATGCCGACCTCGGCATCGTCCACCACGGACGGCAGGGTGTAGAGATAGCTGCCGTCGGCCCGCACCAGCACGGGATCCGAGAGCGAGGCACAATCGACATGGCTCTCGCCCCGGACCAGATCGGTCCAGGCGACCACCCGGTGATCGAGTTTGAAGCGCCAATGCGGGCGCCGCCCCTCGGCTTCGTAGGCGGCGCGCTCGGCCTCGGTGAGGGAGAGCGCCGCACGGTCGTAGATCGGTGGCAGGCCGCGGCCGAGTTGGCGCTTGCGGCGGCGGTCCAACTCCTCCGGCGTCTCGTAGCAGGGATAGAGCCGCCCCTGCGCCTTTAGCCGCTCGGCCGCTGTGTCGTACAGGGCGGTGCGCTCGCTTTGGCGGAAGAACAGATCCGGCTGGATGCCGAGCCAGCCGAGATCCTCGGCCACGGCCACCGCGAATTCCTCGGTCGACCGCTCGCGGTCGGTATCGTCGAGGCGCAGCAGGAAGCGGCCCTGTTCCCGCCGAGCGAACAGGGCGTTCAGGAGCGCCGGACGGGCATTGCCGATATGCAGGAAGCCGGTCGGCGAAGGGGCGAAGCGGACGAGGGGAGAGGCGGCCATGGCGCCGCTCTACCCAATTTTTCGGGCGACCGCATCGGTCGAAGTGGACGGTCAGGCCGCGCGCCGCCGTGTGACGAGATCCGGCAGCAGCGGTTCGTGCCCTGCCTGCGCACGATAGGCGGCGACAAGGTCCGGGCTGCCGCGCAGGTTGCCGGGCTCGTCGCGGTAGCTGCCTGAGCCCGCGACCGGATTGCCCTGCCAGCGGCGCTCGATCGCGGCCCGCTCGGCGGTGCCGATGAAGCCGTCGAGGAAAGCATCGACCGCCATCAGCAGGCGGCAGGAGGATGGATGGTCGGCGACCGCCGCCGCGTAGAACCACGGGGAAGGCGCGAGATTGCCCGGCAGGATCTCGATGCGCCCGCGCCAGGGACTGTCGGGGCTGGTGCAGGCCCAGTGCATGATCGGCGCATCGACGGCGAAGGCATCGACCACGCCATCGGCCAAAGCATCGTGGATGCGTCCCTGATCGGTCATCGGGATCAGGCTGCCGAGGGTGGCGATGCGCCGCCCCTTGGCCGAGAGGTTGCCGCCCCAGCGCAGTCCCGCTGCCTCCAGCGTCGCATACGCGCTCGGATCGTTGATGATGCCGAGCGCCCGGCCCTCCAGGTCGGCGAGGCCGCCGATCCGGGTGTCTCCGGTCCGCCGCGCCAGCACGTAAGGCAGGTAGGTATAGGCCCGCGAATAGGCGACGCCCTCGAAGGCCGCGCTCGGCGGCAGGGCCGACCACACGATGTCCGCCGGCGCCTCGTTGGGGCGGGGGCCGGCTTCCAGCAACTCGGTGCAGGCGTCCCAGGCGCATTCGACGAAATCGGCGGTGACGCCGAGATGGCGGGCGAAGGCCTGGGCGTACTCGACATCGAGGCCGATCAGGGGGCCGTTCGCGCGCTGCCGGAACGACAAGCCCTTGAAGGCCGGCTCGATGGCGATCCGCAGGGTCCCGCGGGCCAGGATGGAATCGAGGCGGTCGAAGCCAGCCTCCCGGCGCGGGAGACCGTGGCGGGCGGGGTCGGGGACCGGGCCGCCGCGCGTGGCCTCCAGCCCTTCGATCGAGAGGGCCAGGGCGCGGCCGGCCTTTGCCTCCGTCCGGTCGAGGCAGGCCTGCATCGCGCCGAGGGCCTCGTTGATCGAAGCATTGCTGGCGCTGATCGCAGCCAGTTCGGTGCCGACTCCGCCGAGCAGAGCCTCGATCCGGTCGGCCGTGGATCTGACGGCGGTGCCAAGCGCCAGCAACGCGGTGTCGGTGGATTGGCGCAGAGCCTGAAGCTCGGCGCGCACGTCGGCGAAGTCGATCGCGGCGCCGACCTGTCGGGCGCTCTCGCGGGTCTGGTCGGCCAGGCTGCGCACCTCTGCGGCGACGACGGCAAAGCCTTTGCCATGTTCGCCCGCCCGGGCCGCCTCGATGGTCGCATTGAGGGACAGCATGCGGATCGTGGCGCCGATGCGGTCGATGGTCTGAGCGGCCCGGGCGGCTTCCGTCGCCTTCTCGTCGATCCGGCCGCCGATCCGGCCGATCTCGGCGGTGACGGTCTCCATCGCCCGCGTGACCGCCTCGACCAATTCACTGCGCAGGCGTTCGGCGGTGGCGGCAGCGGTGTCACGGCCGACGCTGCCACGGGTGGCGGCGAGGGAGGTGTCGACCCCGAGGCTCTGGCGCCGGATCTCACGGGTGAAACTGCTGGCTTGGCCGTTGGCGCGCACCGCGTGCCGGAGCAGGGTGCCGACCCCTTCGAAAGCGTCGCCCGACGCAGAAGGGTCCCGTGCCTGCGTCCTAGAATCCTCGACCCGCATCGACCGCGCTTCCCTCAGACCAGGAGCCACCCCGCCCTGACATTCGATCCTGCGCGACTTAAACTCTCATGAAGTCAGCTCGGCCAAGTTGAGGAACTCGACGCCTGAGCGCGCGCGAAGATGAGGCGTCGTGCCAACATTGCGGCGTCCCCGCCGCATATTTGTGCAATGACTTGCCGGCGACCTCGCCGTTATCGGGCCGCTGCGTCCGGCCGCGCCTGCCCCTCTCTGCCGAGGACCTGCTCCCGAAGTGATGTGACCCAGTGCGGCTCGCCGCCCCTGCCGTCGCCGATCACGACCGTCGCGGTCATGCCGGCCACCAGGGTCACCTCCGAGGGCACGCGGTCGATGCGGATGCGCACCGGCACTCTCTGGGCGAGGCGCACCCAGGTATAGACCGGATCGACATTCGGCAGACCCTGGGTGCTCGGCGCGGCATTGGCGGTGGAAATGCCGAGCGTCAGGCTCTCGACCGTGCCGCGCAGGGGCTCCCCGTAACCCATCAGCGACATCTCAGCCGGCGCCCCAACCCGGATATGGGCCATCTTGGTCTCTTCGAAATAGCCGTCGACCCAGAAGGAATCGGTGTCGATGACCCGAACGTTGGCGGTGCCGGTCTGGGCGTAGTCCCCGACCCGCAGCAGCAGGTTGGTCACGCGTCCATTGACCGTCGAGCGCACCTGCGTGCGCTCCAGGTTCTTCTTCGCCTGCGAGAATTGCGACTTCGCGGTTTCCAGGGCGGCCTCGGCGATCTTGGCCGTGCCCGCATATTGCTGCTTCTCCTCGACCGAGGTCGAGACGGTGGACAAAGCCGCGCGGCGGGCGGCCTGCGCCTGCTTCACCGACAGGTCAGCCTCCCGATTCTTGATCTCGGCCTCGGCCGAGACCACGGCCTCCTGATAGTCGAACGGGTCGATGACGTAGAGGATGTCGCCTTTCTTCACCTCCTGGTTGTCGGCGACCCGCAGCTCGACGATGGTGCCGGCGACTTGCGGAGCGATGTTGGCGACCTGCACCCGCACGCGCCCGTCCCGGGTCCAGGGCGCGGTCACGTAGAACTGCCAGATCACGGCGGCCGCGATGACGGCGAGGATGAGGATCACCGCCGTCGCGACGAGGCGCAGCAGGCGCCCGACGCGGAGGCGCCGGCCCGATCGCGGCCGCTCGGCCGAGCGAACCGCCTGCGCCGAGGACGGCTCGTCGGATGGGGCCTCGTCCGTGGATCGATGATCGCGGGGACGGGCGTCGGTCGCGGTGTCGTCGTTCGTCACAGCAGCACCACGACCAGGGCAAGGATGCAGACATAGATCCCGGCCTCGGCCAGGGGCGGATTGGCGACGAAGCGCCCGAACCGGATCCAGCGGAACACGACCCGCAGGGCCACGAGGATCGCGAAGGCGATCAGCGCGTAGGCGACGAAGGGCGAGACCAGGATCCCGCCGAGGGTGAGGTCGTGATGCATCCGCTGGGCTAGCTCGGGAGAGACAGGCGTCGGAAGAAGCGCCCGTGACGCCTGATAACGCGCGAGGCGGTCCCGAGGTCGGTGGCGGCGCGCGCCAGCATCAGGCGCACCTCGCGATCCTGCGTCGCGGCACGGGCGACCAGATCCTGCGCTGCCCGATCGAGGTCCTGAGATCGTCCGGCGGCGAGGGCCTCCCGCGCCCGCCCGATCAGCGGAACGAGCGTCGTGACCCGGCGCAGCTGCCGCAATTGCGCGTGCGCCCTCGCGGCGGCGGCCTCCACCTGGGCCAGGGCGAAGGCGTGGTGCAGGCTCGCCCGGCGCACCGCGCCGCTGCCCGAGTTCCAGGCGGAGAACTGGAACAGGCGATCCGCATTCAAGCTGGTGCGGGTGGTGGCGTCGCCCCCCTCCCCCGCGAGCGCCTCGGCGAGGTCGCGCCGGGCCTCGTCCAGGGCGAAGGCGCGGTGCTGCGAGGCCGAGATCGGCAGGACGAGCCGCACGGTCAGGAACAGGATGATCGCCGCCGTGACCACGAGCAGCGCGTTCATCAGGAAGGTCTGTGGGTCGTAGGATTGCGGGTTCTCCGGCGCCATCAGCGCCGGGAAGAACACGATGGTGATGAAGCCGATGGTGAAGGTCGGCGGGTTGAGCGACAGCAGGCAGCCAAGGGCGATCACCGGGGCCATGGCGATGGCGAGCAGGGGGAAGCCCTGGGCTCCGTTGAGCATCACGAACAGGGTGAACCCGGCGCAGAGAGCGGCGAGAGGCATCCCGATCAGAACCCCTTGCGCGAATTTGCGCGGGTCGGGTGTGACCGAGGAGAGCGCGCAGGTGGCCGCGACCTGCACCAGGGCGAAGGAGGATTGCGGCAGCCCGGCCAGGACGAAGAACCCGGCGGTGAGGCCGAAGGCGATCATCACCCGCAGGGCACCCCGCACCGCGACCTGGACGTCGCGGTGGGTCGGCAGGGCGATGTCGCGCAGGGGCTTGTGGCCGTCGCCCAGGGCGCGCACCCCGTCCTCGGCAAAGGTCGCGGCATTGACGACATCGAGGGCCCGCTGCAGGGCCATGACCGCGTCGAGGGAGCGACCCCCGTCGCGCAGGCCGGCATCCACGAGGTCGCGCAGCCTCTCGCCGTGGCGTTCAAGGGCCTCCGCCCCGGCGCCCTCCCCCTCCGAGACCGCTCGCAGGGCCAGGGCATGAGCCTCCCGCACCAGCGCATCGGGCTCGGGAAGGCGGCCCATTGCGGCGGTCAGGGCCCGGCTTGCCGCCGCCAGGACGTAGAGGGCGGCGATGGCGCTGCGGGCGCCAGCGGCCCGGTGAACGCCGTCATCGAGCTCCCCGGCGATGGCATTCGCATCCGCCCGCATCGGAGCGATGCGCCCGATCAGGGCGGCCGTGCGTTCGGGGCCGGGATCGCCCGCGATCAGGCTCTCGCGGGCGAAGGCCTTGGCCGCGTCATGCGCCGCCGCCAGACGCGGAAGCAGGGAATGCCACGTGCTCGGCGAGGCCAGCGCATCGTTGATGAAGGTGATCGCGACGATGCCGACGGTGATCGCTGCGATGCGGCCGATGGCGGCGTCGAAGGTCGTCTGCGGCGCGTCGATATGGGCGATGGCGATGATCGCGACGGTGTAGCCGGACAGCATCGCCCCGTAGGCGCGGGTATCCTGAAGGAATTGCGCGACGAAGACGCAGAGGCCGAGCCAGCAGGCGAAGCTCACGAGCAGCAGCACCCGGTCCTGCCCGAACAAGCCCATCAGAACGATGGCGACGAGGCCGCCGATCACCGTGCCGAGGAAGCGATACGTTGCCTTCGACAGGGCTTGGCCCCGCTTCGGCTGGGCGAGGATGGCCACGCAGACCGCCGCCGAGGAAGCGCTGTCGAGCTGGAGCCAGAAGGCGGCGTAGAGCGCCAGCGTCATGGCGAGCCAAATCCGCAGGGCGAAGGCCCATGCCGCGGGCTTGGGGATGCGGCGGTCGAGGGCGTCGAGGAGGCGTCCGCCGAGGCCGCCGCCGCTGGCCGCTTCGGCCCGGCTCACCGCTCCGTCCGGGCGTCGATGGCTGCGTCCTTGGCCGCGTCCTTAGTCGTGTCCCTGGCCAGCCCCGAAACCCGCGTCTGCCACAGGCAGAGCAGCGGAGCGACCCCGAGCTCGACGGCCAGGGCGGCCAGCATCGTCAGCGAGGGCACACCCGTGAGGTAGAGCCCGAGCAGACGCGCCAAACCGCCGAGTACGACCACCAGGGTGAGGAAGCGGAATAGGGTGGTCTTGGTCTCGAAACCGGGGACACAGGTGAGAAACAGGATGCCGATGCCGGTCAGCAGGCCGGACAGGTAGCGGAAATGGCTGTCCGCCGAGACATTCACCGGCGTGCCGCCGCCGAGGCCGTCGATGCCGAACAGGACGCCGTAGAGACCGGCCAGCACGGGCAGGATCGCGGCGACCGCCACAATCCGCTGCAGGATGCGGCGTTCACGCTCCATCTCGATCAGGCTCCCGGCACGAACAGGTCGGCGAGCCAACACAGACGCGGCCGTTCGGTTCACTCAAAGCCTGTGCGGGCTGCCCGACACCGCCACCGATCCGATAGGCCGGCTTCAGGCCTTCTGCTCCTTCAGGCGCTTGACGCACTTGCTGTAATATTGAGGCCATTTAGGACCCTGGGCCGACTTGTCGGCGGCTGAGAGCGCGCGCCACTCGGCGCCGCATTTCTTCTGCCGCTCCCGCGCTGCGGATTGGGCGACGCTCGGCTCCTTCGCCGATTCCTTGGCGGTCGGTGCGGTCCAGGCCTCCTTGGCCGTGCCGGCCTGCGCGAAGAGGAGCGGCGCAACCAGAGCGACCGCGGCGAGGAGACGAGAGAGCATCGGACAACTCCGGTGGGCGGATTCGGCAGGTCGGCCGTCCGACGGCATCACAGCCGTATCGGTGGCCAAAGAGCAAGCGGCCGGCGCAACTTGCACACGGATGTCATCGCGCCGGAGCGCCCGCGCTTCGGGCCGGGGCGTGAGCGGCAGATCGCGTTCGAGTGATCGGTCCGCCGAGCCATCCCATCCCGCTTGAGACGCCGGGGCGATCCGCGCTACGTCATTGGGAAGATTGGGCGCGGGCCCGCTTTCTCCGGGATGACAGCATGGCGGTCACGACGGCGCAGCCGATCGACCTTTACACGTGGAGCACGCCGAACGGGTGGAAGATCCCGATCATGCTCGAGGAATGCGGGCTGCCCTACCGCGTCAGGCCGGTCAATATCGGCAAGGGCGAGCAGATGGCGCCCGACTTCCTCGCGATCTCGCCCAACAACAAGATCCCGGCCATCGTCGATCCGGACGGTCCGGGCGGCGCGCCGATCTCGGTGTTCGAATCCGGCGCGATCCTGCAATATCTCGGTCGGAAGACCGGATGCCTCTATCCCACCGACGAGCGCGCCCGTACTGCGGTGGATGAATGGCTGTTCTGGCAGGTCGGCGGCCTCGGGCCGATGCTGGGGCAGGCCCACCATTTCCGGATCTACGCACAGGACAAGATCCCCTACGCCATCGATCGTTTCACCGAAGAGGCCAAGCGTCTCTACGGTGTCCTCGACCGGCGTTTGGCGGACCGTGAGTATCTCGCCGACACCTACTCGATCGCCGACATCGCCGCGCTGACCTGGGCCAAATTCCACGAGAAGCAGGGGATCGACCTGACGAACCTGCCGAACGTGCGCCGCTGGCTCGACGCGCTGCTCGCCCGCCCGGCGGTGCAGCGCGGCCTCGCCGCGATCTGACCCAGCTTTCCGATCGAGGCGAAAAATCCGAGCCCGCGCGGCCTTCGAACGACGACCTCCGCCTCCGGAAGGGATCCGGCGGAGTCGAGCGCGACCGTCGAACCCGCGAGCCGGCGCGTCTGCCGGGGGAGCGTTGCACCGGCCCGCGGGGCCTGCCCGCCGTCCGGGGAGACGGGGACAGTCGGTCAGTCTCCGCGAGGATTGATGCTGGTTTGTGTCCGCGCTCTCCTTAGCGCCCGCCATCGTTTTCGAGACAATCCCATCCTATCGAGGTTGTCCCTTGAAGCCGCCCGTTCGAGGGCGGCCTTGGGAGAGCCAGCATGGTCGGAATTAACAGGCGGCCCTTCGCCGTCCTCGCCCTCGCCTTCGGGCTCTGCAACACCGCCGCAACGGCGGAGCCGGACAAGGTGGCGGTGTTCGATTTTCAATTCGCCCGGGGCGCGCCGACCGAGCCGAGCGAGGCCGAGCACGAGCGGCTGAAGCGCACCAGCGACACCCTGCGGGCCCTGCTCACCGAGAGCGGACGCTATACGGTGATCTCGACCGAGCCTGTCCGGGCGGAGGTGGCCGAAAGCGCCGATCTGCGGGCTTGCAATGGCTGCGCCGAGGATTTCGCGCGGCGACTCGGAGCCGGGGCCGCGATCACCGGCGAGGTTCAGAAGGTCTCGAACCTGATCCTCAACATTAACGTCTATGTGAAGCCCCTCGCGGACGGCGCCGCCGAGCAGGCTTATAGCGTCGATCTGCGGGGTAATACCGATGAATCCTTCGATCGCGGCATCCGCTACCTCGTCAAGAACCGCCTCCTGGCTGGCCGGTGAGCCCTCGGCGCCGCGCGGCCTCGCGGCTGCGGGGCGCGCGAGCGGCTGTCCCGGCTTAAGTGGTTGCCGGCGAACGGTTTTGGAGCTTGAAGATCGCGCGGCAGCGAAAAACAGTTGGCTTGACGGCAAATTCCCGCTTGACGACCCGCCAATAGGGTCGCAGTCTATCCCGGTGCTTCGCAGCCGCAAGCACATCGGTCAACAAACTCTGTTGTCCGCACAGAGTTTGTTGGTGAAAGCTGGAGGAGACTGGGATGACTCCACCGCAGCATGAAGCCGCGAGGATGGCCTGAGAACCGTTCGGTCTCAGGCTGAGTGGCCCGCCACGAACACCGGACGGAAGCGGATCCCTAGGGGCGCAGAAGCGGCCGACACGGCGCGACTTCGAACACGCATCAGCCCCACCTGTGGACCGCTTCCGCCGCGGTTTATTCTGATCGGAAAAGGTTTCGCACCGTGCAAGCTTGCCAGGCTCGCGCGGCGTTTGTCGTTGTGCCTGTCAAATCTGTCCCATCTGCGCGCTTTGGCGGAGGCCGGAGCGACGGTGGGGCGTGTGCGGAGCGCCGACGGGTCAGCGAGGGAAAGCTGAGTCGAAGCTTGGCCCGATGAGCGATCAGGTCGCTCGACCGGACGATGTTGCGCTGCCCGGAGCCGTGCCCAACCACACCGGGTCGGATCACGTCTCTCGATTTTTGTCGTGATGCATCATCCTCCGACGACCCTTCGTCCCCTTCGTCCCCTTCGTCGGAAAGGGCTCTCGCCCGCGACGGGGGACGATACGGCGGGCCGGCTACTTCCCCGACAGCAGCGGCGACCAGGTCGGATCCGAGGCGAAGGACGGGGTCGGGACCGGCTGTTCGACCTTGCCGGTAATGTCGACCATGTAGAGCTTGCCGCCGCCCTGGCCGCCGGGATCGCGGAAGAACATCACGTATTGGCCGTTGGGCGCGAAGGTCGGGCTCTCGTTGTGGAAGCCCTCCGTGAGCACCCGCTCGCCCGAGCCGTCCGGCTTCATCACGCAGATGGCGAAGCCGCCCTTGCGCTGGCGGGTGAAGGCGATGAGGTCGCCACGGGGCGACCAAGCCGGCTGAGACGCCGCTCCCTCACCGAAGGAGATGCGGCGGGCGTTGGAGCCGTCGGCGCCCATCACGTAGATCTGCTGCGAGCCGCCGCGATCGGATTCGAACACGATCTGGCTGCCGTCCGGCGAGTAGGTCGGCGAGGTGTCGATCGCCAGACCCTGGGTGATCGGCGTCTGCGCCTTCGAGGCAATGTCGACCGTGACGATGTCGGCGTTGCCACCCTGCTGCACGCTCATCACAAGCCGCCGTCCATCCGGCGAGAAGCGCGGGCTCGTGCTCATGGAGGCGAAGTGGCCGACCGTCTGGCGTTTGCCGGTCTCCAGATCGATCATCTGCACCTTCGGTTGCTGACCCTGGGCCTGGGTCATGAAGGCGATCTCCTGCCCCGCCGGCGAGTAGCGCGGCGCCACCACGGAGACGTCGCCGCCCCCGGTCAGCGCGCGCACATTGGCGCCGTCCTGGTCCATCACCATCAGGCGCTTCCGGCGGCTCTCCTTCGGACCGGATTCGTCGACATAGGCCACCCGGCTGTCGAACCAGGGGCCGAGGCCGGTGATCTTGGTGTAGACCGCGTCCGACACGAGATGGCCCGTCCGGCGGGCATTGGCGACGTCGGTGCCGTATTGCTGGCCCGTGATCTGCTGGCCCGAGGCGACGTCCCACAGGCGGAACGCCACGGTCAGCCGGCCGGCGGCGTCGCGCCCGACCCGGCCGGTCACCAGAGCCTGGACGCCGGCGCCCTTCCAGGCCTCGAAATTCGGAGCCGCGTCGAAGCTCGGATTCTCCGGGAAGCGGCCCTTCTCCAGCGGCGTGAAGTAGCCGGAGCGGCGCAGGTTGTTGGTGATGACGCCGGAGACCAGCGTGCCGAGGCTGGCGTCGCCGGCAAAGTCGGCGACGGCGATCGGCATCGGCTGGAAGGCGCCGCTGCCGATGCGGAGCTGGAGCTGCGCCCGCGCCGGGGTTGCGGCGGGCAACGCGAGGGCGAGGACGCCGAGGGCGGCCGCGAGGCTGCGCCGGGTGAAGGCTGTTCCAAGCATGGGGAAGTCCGGATACGTCAGGGGGTGCTGATGGGGAGGCCGCCGAAGCGGCGCGACGGATGGGGCCGAGCCGCGATCACACGGGTGAGAATTCGAACTCGGCGTTGATGGCCTTCCAGTCGTTGTAATACGGCGCGTATTGCGCCGGGATCTTGTAGGGCGCGCAGCGGCGCACCGCCCGGAGCGCGGCCTGGGCGATCGATTGATCGACCGAGTTCGAGCCCGACCGCATCACCCGCGGTTCCGTGGTGAGGGAGCCATCCGGGTTCAGGCGGATATCGAGCATCGGCAGCACGACTCCTTGCGTCGCGCCGGGCGGCGCCGAATAGCACCGCTCGATCTGCTGCTGCAGCATCCCGACGAGGGCATCCCGCAGGGACGGCGAGAGCTTCTGCGCATTGCCCGTCGCCGTCCCGAGCGAGGCGGTGCGCTGCACCTCGCGGCCGGTCGCGCCGGTCGATTGCGAGGGCGCCTTCGAGGCAAGCGTCTGGCGGATGTCGCCGGGGCTGAACTTGTTGGCGAGTTCGGCCTGCTGGCGCGCCTTGGCCTCGGCATCGGACTTGGCTTTCGCCTCGGCCATCGCCTTCGCCTTGGCTTTCGAAGCGGCCTCAGCCTTGGCCTTCGCCTCGGCTTCTGCCTTGGCCTTGGCTTCGGCGACCTGCTTGCGGTGCTCGGCTTCCGCCTCGGCCTTCGCCGCCGCTTCTGCCTTGGCTTTCGCTTCCGCCTCGGCTTTGGCATGAGCCTCGGCTTCCGCCTTGGCTTTCGCCTCAGCCTTGGCCTTGGCCTCGGCACGCGCCTTGGCCTTGGCTTCCGCAGCCTTGGCGGCGGCGTCGGCCTCCGCCTGTTCGCGCTCGATCAGTTTCTGAAGCTCTTCGCGCTTCTCGGCCTCCGCCTTGGCTGCGGCCGCCTTGGCTTCGGCGGCCTTGGCTGCTTCCGCCTTCGCAGCCTCGGCCTTGGCGGCGGCATCGGCCTTCGCTTTGGCTTCCGCCTTGGCTTTGGCCTCGGCGGCTTTCGCCGCTTCCGCCTTGGCCGCTTCGGCCTTCGCGGCTTCTGCCTTGGCCGCGGCGGCCTCCGCCTCTTCCTTCACCGGATCGGCGGTGTCGGCCCGCAGCGGCATGGCGTCCACGGCCGCGAGCTTGGTCTCGGCGGTACGGGTCGGCGCCGCGGGGGCGTCGGTCTTGGCGTTCTCGGGCTCGCGCTGTTCGAACTTTTCCGACACGCGATCGGCGCGGTTCGGGTTCTTCTCGGGCTTTTCCGCGTTGCGCTCGCCCCGCGTCAATTCCGAGAATTGCTGCTCTGTCAGCACCTCGACCGGCACGCCCTCCTGCGCGTCCGGCAGGGCCGGCGCGGCGACCGCGAACAGGGCGGCCGCCAGCACCGCGGCATGGGCCGCCGCCGAGATCCACACGCCCGGTTCGCGGTTTCTGAAGGACTCAGGCCAGCGCAGAGCCACGATGCTTCGCTCCGCTAATTCGATTCCGGTTCGGTCACGAGGGCGACTTTCTTGAAGCCGCCGCCGGTCACGATCGCCATCACCTGCGCGACGCGGCCGTAATCGACCCGCTTGTCGCCCCGGACGAACACGCGCTCCTCGGTGCCGGTCTTCGCGGTCTGCATGAGCTGGGGCACGATGTCGTCGTCCTTCAGCTCGCTCTCGCCGAGATAGACCTCGCCGGTGCGGCGGATCGAGAGCGTGATCGGCTTCACGTCGGAATTGAGAGGGCTCGCCTTCGATTGCGGCAGGTCGAGGGGCACGCCCACCGTCATCATCGGCGCCGCGACCATGAAGACGATCAGCAGCACCAGCACGACGTCGATGAACGGCGTCATGTTGATCTCGTTGATGGCGCCGTGCCCGCGCCGGCCGCGGCGGCGGCGCTTGCCGCCACCCTGGGCGGCACCCTGCGTCATGGCCATGAGGCTTGCTCCCGCTTCAACCCGGAACGGCGGTCAGGCGGCGAGCGAGAGGCGCTCGTCGATCTGGCGCGAGAGGATGGCCGAGAATTCGTCGGCGAAGCCTTCGAGCCGCGACTGCGACTTGGCGACCGAGGCCTGCAGCTTGTTGTAGGCGAGCACCGCCGGGATCGCGGCGAACAGGCCGATGGCGGTGGCGAACAGGGCCTCCGCGATGCCCGGTGCCACCACGGCCAGCGAGGTGTTCTTCGAGGCCGCGATCGAGGTGAAGGCGGTCATGATGCCCCAGACCGTGCCGAACAGGCCGATATACGGACCGGCCGAGCCGATCGAGGCGAGGAACAGCAGGCGCGAATCGAGCCGCTCGACCTCGCGCTGGATCGTCACGTCGAGCACCTTGTCGATGCGCTGGGACAGCGAGTGGATCTGCCGGCCCGAGCCTTCGAAGGAGCGTTTCCACTCGCGCATGGCGGCGACGAACAGGGCGCCGAGGCCGGTGGGCTGGCGGTCGTTGAAGGAGCGGTAGAGTTCCTCCAGCGAGCGGCCGGACCAGAACGCCTCCTCGAAGGCGTCCATCTCGGCTTCCGTGCGGCGGAACAGCAGCGTCTTGTCGACGATGATCGACCAGCACCAGATCGAGGCGCCGAGCAGGCCCATCATCACGATCTTGACGACGAAATGGGCCTGCCAGAACAGGCCGAACAGGCTCATGTCGACGGCGGGCGCGGCCTGCATGGCATCGGCTGGGTTCATCGAACGATCCTCGCGTCGTCAGGGCCGCGCGGAGGCGCGCCGGACTGCCGACTGATCCTTTGAGCGATGAGGCTTGAGATCACTCGCGAATCTGTCGAAAGTAAGGGTCGCGCCAAAGCCTCTTCCGAGGCAGGCAGGCGGCCCTCGCAAGGAATGTTTAAGCGCCTGTCAGGGTTAAGGATCGGTTTCTTCGCCGCGCTGCGGCGGTGCCAGGGCCCGGCGAAGCGCGTCGGGCAGGCGGATCGCCCGGCCGTTCTTGACGCAGGCCACGACCACCTCGGCCCGCACCAGCAGTTCCTCGCCGCGGCGCACTTCCTGCACGAGGTGCATCGATGCGCCCCGTAATTCGCTCGACCGGGTCAGCACGTCGATCCAATCGTCCATGCGGGCGGGCTTGAGGAAGTCGAGGCTCATCTTTCGCACGACGAAGACGAGGCCGGCCCCTTCTGCGTGCATGTCCGATTGGTCACCCGCCAGCGCCCGCAGCAATTCGGTGCGTCCGCGCTCCATGAAGCGCAGATAGCTCGCGTGATAGACGAAGCCGGAAAAGTCGGTGTCTTCGTAGTAGATACGCACCGGGAGCCGGTGCGCGTCGGCGTGATCGGTCGGATCCATGGCAGTCCGGGCGCGAGGGATGCCGGTGTTTAAAGCGTCCTGCCCGGCGTGGCGAGGGTCCGCCCCGGATGAAGCGAGGGCCGCCCCGGGGGAGCGGCCCTGCCGGTGTCTCACGAGGCGATGCGGTTAGCCGCCGATGCGGTTGGCCAGGCTCGCCGAGTGAGCGTGCTCGTCGGCGATGTAGGGGAGAGCCTCATTGGCGAAGGTACGGCCGGCGGCGCTGTCGCCGTTGCGGGCATAGGTGCCGTAGAGCGCGAGGGTCCGGGCATCGGAGCGGGCCTGCTGACCGACATAGGTCCGGTCGAACTCGCGGGCGCTGCGGGCGGATTTCAGGCGCTCCAGGCGGGCCTGACCCTGCGGACCGAGGGCGACGCGGCGGCCGGGTTCGGCCGGGCTGTTATCGACGATGCCGACACCGCCGAGCACGCCGCCGACGATGCTGGTGCCGAGATTGGCGGCCAGGGTCACCGGCGCCAGCACCACGCCGACCGGATTGTCGAGGCGGGTCGGGATGCCCTGCTGATCGGAGACGACGCGGCCGGAGGCGGTCAGCGACGTGCCCTCGGGCAGCAGCGCCCGGGTGGTGGCCTCACGCTCGACCAGCACCCGGTTGGCGTAGTTGCGCACCTGCGGGTTGCGCGACCGCTCGAGGGCGATGCGGCTCGCCTCGATGCTGGCGGCATCCGAGCGCAGGGCCTCGGCGCGGAAGTCCGGGGTCGATCTGCCGGCGGCGCCGATCGGCGCCTCAGAGCCGATGCGAAGCGGCAGGGCATCCTGGGCCAGGGCGGGGGTGGCGAGGGCGGCGACGGACAGGCCGAGAGCAGCCAGGACGGTCGTCTTCATGGCGGAAACTTCCTCGAAAGTCGTGCGGTGATCGTTCGATGGGCCGGCGCTCACGGGGAGCGTGGTCGCGCTTCCAACTTGTGCGGAGCATTCCTGTTCCGCATGTGCGCCGATCTGTGATCACAGGACGCAATGCGCGTCGATGCGGCTCAGCTTGTGCGCAGCTGGAGCCGAGAAGATTTTAACGGCAATGGTTTGGCTGGCCGAAACGATCTGATCGGCAGAGTCGGCTGCGAGGCTCGATGTGTTTCCTGAAGCCCGAATCGGGCCGCGCTCGGGAAAGCAGATATGTGTTTTGCGCATATCGAGGGCGTCGCATCACGGCCTCTCAGCTGAGCCGGCGTGATGCGTTCCTGTCGCCCCGAGAAGGCTTCAGGCTTCCGGGTCGTCGCCGGCCGAGAACAGGCCGAACTGGGTGCCGGGGTCGCGGCGCGGCTCGGCGAAGCCCATGTGGCGGAAGGCATGGGGCGTCAGCACCCGGCCACGCGGCGTGCGCTGCACGAAACCCTTCTGAATCAGATAGGGTTCGATGATGTCCTCGATGGCGTCCCGTGGCTCCGAGAGCGCGGCGGCGATGGTCTCGATGCCGACTGGGCCGCCGCCGAAGGAGCTGGCGATCAGGGTGAGGTACTTCCGGTCCATCACGTCGAGGCCGACGGGATCGACGTCGAGCATCTGCAGCGCCCGGTCGGCGATGGCGCGGCTCACCGTCTGCGCATCCTCGACGATGGCGAAGTCGCGCACCCGGCGCAGCAGACGGCCGGCGATGCGCGGCGTGCCGCGGGCGCGCTTGGCGATCTCGTTGGCGCCCTCCTCCGACATGCCGAGGCCGAGCACCCGCGCGCCCCGGCGGACGATGAGTTCGAGCTCGTCGATCTCATAGAATTCCAGGCGGATCGGGATGCCGAAGCGGTCGCGCAACGGGGTGGTGAGCAGGCCGGCGCGGGTGGTGGCGCCGACGAGGGTGAATTTCGGCAGCTCGATCTTCACCGAGCGAGCGGCCGGGCCCTCACCGATGATGAGGTCGAGCTGGTAATCCTCCATCGCCGGATAGAGGATCTCCTCCACCGCCGGGTTGAGCCGGTGGATCTCGTCGATGAACAGCACATCGCGCTCTTCCAGGTTGGTGAGCTGCGCGGCGAGATCCCCGGCCTTGGCGATGACGGGACCCGAGGTCGAGCGGAAATTCACGCCGAGTTCGCGGGCGACGATCTGCGCCAGCGTCGTCTTGCCGAGGCCGGGAGGGCCGACGAACAGGACGTGGTCGAGGGCCTGCCCGGTCTTCTTGGCGGCCTCGATAAAGATCTGCATGTTGGCCCGCGCCGCCCGCTGGCCGATGAACTCGGCGAGGCTCAGAGGCCGGATCGACTGATCGACGTCGTCCGGCCGCTGCTCCGGGTTCAACAGGCTCTTGCCGGACGGTCTCGAAGGTCTGTCTGCGCTCACGTCGGTCTCGCGGGGCGGCCAATGGCCTTCGCGTTTTGCACATCCGACGCGCCCGCACCACCGCGGGAGCGCGACCCCGCGACAAGGAGAAGCGACGGCGGGAAACGAACTCGGGACGCGGCTTGGAGAAGCGGCCCGGAGACGCGGTGCATGGAAACGACCTGCGACGGCACATCCCGGCCTGCCGCCTTCGCAGCGACTTGGTAACCAAGCCAGCGGATGATCCGGCGGTGCACCCGACGAGATCCGCGATGCTCAACGTTGTTTCCGCCCCGCGTAGGGCCAGCCGCGCCCGGCTCCTCGGTGGCACCGGAGCGGCCCTGGCGCTGCTGCTCGCCGGCCCGCTCAAGGCAGAGCCCATGCCGGAGACGCGACCCGATTCCCGGATCAATCTGCGGATCGAGCCGAAGGCCGAGGGCGCGCCCGAGCAGAAGCCTGAGCTGAAGGCCGAGGCGAAGCCCGAGCTCCGCCCGGACAAGGCGGAAGCCAAGCCGGCGGACGTCCGGTCAACGGAAGCCAAGCCCCAGAGCCCGACCAAGGCGGACGCCGCTCCCGCCGAATCCGTTCCTGCCAAGAAGGTCTCGCGGGAATTGCCGCCGACGGTCTATGCCCGGGTCTCGGAGGATCCGCTGCCGACCTTCACGGCGCAGACCTTCGTCGAGACGATGCGCGCCGCCGAGCGCTATCAGGTCTATGCCGAAGCCGGCGGCTGGAAGACGCTGCCCGCCGATTTCGCGCCGAAGCCCGGCGACAGCCACCCGGCGATCCCCTCCCTGCGCCACCACCTGACGCTGACCGGCGACCTGCCCGCCGACGCGCCTCCCTCCGATCGCTACGATCCGCCGCTGGTAGCGGCGGTGAAGTCGTTCCAGGCCCGGCACGGTCTTCCCGATGCCGGTATCTTCGGCCGGCTGACGCTGAACGCGCTCAACGTGCCGGCAGACGTGCGCCAGCGCCAGCTTCGCGCCTCGGCGCAGCGGCTGATGGGATCGAGCTTCGCCTTCGGTGACCGCTACGTGACCGTGAACATCCCCTCCGCCACCGTCGAGGCGGTGGAGGGTGGCGCGGTCGTCCGCCGCTACGTCGCCGTCGTCGGCTCGCCCGACAAGCAGACGCCGCCGGTCGAGACCCGCATCACCGACGTCAACCTCAACCCGACCTGGACCGTGCCCGTCTCGGTGATCAAGAACGAGATCATCCCGACGATGCGGAAGAACCCCGGCTATCTCGCCAAGAACCATATCCGCATCCTCGGCCCCGGCGGCGTCGAGGTCGATCCGACGACGATCGACTGGACCACGCAGAAGGCGGCCAATTACACGCTGCGCCAGGATTCCGGCTTCGACAATTCGCTGGGGCAGGTGCGCATCGACATGCCGAACCGGCACGCGATCTACATGCACGATACGCCCTCCAAATCGCTGTTCGCCGGTTCGGTGCGGTTCCACTCGCATGGCTGCGTTCGCGTCGGGCAGGTGAAGGAATTCGCCGCCTGGCTGCTGCAGGGAACCGAGGGGCCGAACGGAGCCGGCTCGACCTGGGGGCCGATCGAGATCGAGACGGCCATTGCCACGGGGGAACGGCGCGACGTGAAGCTCGTCAAGCCGACGCCCGTCGCCTTCGTGTACCTGACCGGCTACGCCACGACGGATGGCCGCGTGCATTTCCGCGACGACATCTACGGCCTCGACACGCCCGCTGCTCCTGCCGCCGCGACGCCGACCGCGCCCGATGTCGCCACGACGGGCGCCATCGCCCCCCGCGCGACGCCCGCGCCGCGCCGTCCCGTGACCGCACCGAAGCCGGACGCGTCGGCCGCTTCGCCCACGAAGGCTGTGTCGGCGAAGCCGGCCCCCGCGAAGTCCGCGATCGCAAAGCCTGAACCCGTAAAGCCCGCGCCGGAGGCACCGGCGGCGGCCGCGCCGAAGCCGCAGGCCCGCAAGGCCGCCCCGCCGCCCGAGCGCGGGCCGGAGAACGAGCCGGTTCTGCTGCCGCCGGGGCTGGTCGGAGGGCGGGGCTGACACCGCTTCCCATCCACAGCAGCGCAGCCATGCGAGGCGGAACAAAGCTCCCGCGTCCCTCATTCTGCCGTGCGAGTGCCGACGTGATTGTCGTCGGTCGAGCGACCCAGATCTTGAAGGACACCGACCATGGCCAAGGCTAAGCTGCGCGTTGGCAGCGATCGGCTCAATACCCCGACCGATCTCGATCCGAACGATGTCGCGAAGATCTCCGAGGGCCTGACCGTCCTCCTGTCTGATCTGTTCGCGCTCTACATCAAGACTAAGAACTTCCACTGGCATGTCAGTGGTCCGAACTTCCGCGACTACCACCTGCTGCTCGACGAGCAGTCGCAGCAGATTTTCTCGATCATCGATGCCGTGGGCGAGCGTGCCCGCAAGATCGGCGGCACGACCCTGCGCTCGCTCGGTCAGGCCGAGCAGCTCAAGCGCATCGCCGACAACAACGCCGAGTATGTCGGCCCGCTGGAGATGCTCAAGGAGCTGCGGGACGACAACAAGAACCTGACCGCCAACATGCGCGAGCTGCACGGCGTCACCGACGACGCCAAGGATGTCTCGACCACGAGCCTGCTCGAGGAGTGGATCGACCAGTCCGAGGAGCGCACGTGGTTCCTCTACGAGGCGACCCGCGAGGCCACCCAGGGCGGCCACTGACGGTTTCACCGGCGCCCCGGGGCGTTCGAGCGAGGCCGCCGACCCGTCGAGGGTCGGCGGCCTTTTCTGTAGCGGCCGCCTCCGACCTTACTTTCCGACCTTCAACGTTGCCTTGACGAGGCTCGGGTCGTCCGGGACCGGCTGCTCCTCGAAGCCGAGATGCCGGCAGACCGCCCGCATCGCCCTGTTCTCCGTGAGCACGCTGCCCTCGACCCGGGCGATGCCCTCGGCCTTGGCCCAGTCGAGCATCATGCGCATCAGCGCGATGCCGAGGCCGGTGCCCTTGATGTCGGAGCGCACCAGGATCGCGAACTCGCCCGATTCGTGGTTGGCATCGGCATGTAGCCGCACGGCGCCGAGCATGCGCTGATCCTCCGCCGCCGCCTCCTCGATCGCTACGAAGGCGATGGCCCGCGAGTAATCGAGCTGCGTCAGCCGGGCGAGGAAGACGTGGCTGAAGTCCCGCACGGGGGCGAAGAAGCGCAGGCGGACATCCTCGGGATCGACCTGGGCGAAGAAGGTGCGGAACATGCCCTCGTCGTCCGGCCGCACCGGACGGACATGGATGTGCCGCTCCCCGGCGACCAGCCGGCGCTCCCAATCCGACGGGTAGGGGCGGATGGCGAAACGCGGATGCCAATTGCCCCGGTGCCGGGCCGGCGTGCCGGTCTCCGGTGCCACCCGGACCCGCGCATCGAGGGCAACGACGCCATCGGCATCGGCGAGCAGCGGGTTGATGTCGAGTTCGCGCACCGCCGGCAGGTCGGCGGCGAGCTGCGACAGCTTCACCAGCACCAGGGCGATGGCGGAGAGGTCCGCCGCCGGCACGTCGCGGTAGGCGGCGAGGCGGCGGGCGACGCGGGTGCGTCCGATCAATTCGCTGGCCAGGGCGAGGTCGAGGGGTGGCAGGGCCAGGGCGCGGTCGTCGATCACCTCGACGGCGGTTCCGCCCCGGCCGAACACCACGACAGGGCCGAATACCGGATCTTCCGCGAGGCCGGCGATCAGCTCCCGGCCCTGCGGCCGGCGCAGCATCGGCTGCACCGCGAAGCCCGCGACCCTGGCCTCCGGCCGCAGGGCGCGGACACGAGCGATCATCGAATGCGCCGCCTCACGCACATCCGCTTCCGAGGTCAGGCCGAGGCGGACCCCGCCCACCTCCGACTTGTGCACCACATCCGGCGAGACCAACTTGAGCGCGACCGTTCCGCCGCCGGCGATCAGCGGCCAGGCCGCAGCGGCGGCGCCGTCAGGATCGGGCGCGAGCGAGACGGGCAGCGACTCGATGCGGTAGGCGGCGAGCAGTTCGGTGACCGCGTGGGGATCGAGCCAACTCCGCCCCTCCGCCAAGGCCTGATCGACGACGCGCCGGGCGGCGGCGACATCGGGCGAGAAATCCCGGGGCAGCGCATCCGGGGTGCGCATCAGGTCGCTCTGGGCCTCGCGGTAGCGGACGAGATGAAGAAACCCCTCCACGGCGTCGGCATCGGTGGCGAAGAGCGGGATCTTGGCCTCCGCATAGATCCTGCGGATCGACTCGTCCTCACCGATCGACACGGCGAAGACCGGTTTGCGGCGCCCGGCCGCGCGCGCCATGGTGACGGCGTTGGCGACGCTCCCGGCGACCTCGCGGCTGCCCGCCCGGGCGGTCGGCACGTGAACCGACAGCACGGCGTCGCTGTCGCGGCCGGCGAGCAGGGGTTCCAGGGCGCGGGCGTAGTCCTGCGGAACCGCGTCGATCCCGAGGTCGAGGGGATTGGCGAGGCTTCCGTGTTGCACCGGGGCGATGGCTTGGAGGCTGGCCTCGCCGAGGGTCGCCAGTGTTCCGCCGACATCGGCGAGGCGGTCGGCGGCGAGTGCGCCGATGCCGCGTCCGTTCGAGACGATCATCAGCCGGTGGCCGGGGAAGGGACGTTGGCGCCCTAGGGTCTCGACGGCGGAGAACATCGCGTCGAGTCCGTCGACCGTGAGCAGGCCGGCCCGGCGGAAGGCCGCCTCATAGACGGCGCCTGGCCGGGCAAGGGCTCCCGTATGGGTCTCGGGCCGGTGGCCGGGGGCCTCGTGGCGGCCGATGCGCAGCACCACGACCGGCTTGGCTCGGGCCGCCGCCCGGGCCGCGGAGAGGAACTTGCGGGCATCGGCGACATGGTGCAGCGACAGGACGATGGCGCGGGTGCGGCTGTCCTCCGCGAAATGGTCGAGGCAATCGGCGACGTCGATGTCGGCGGAGCGGCCCAGCGTCATCACCGCCGAGAAGCCGACGCCGTGGCGCCAGGCCCATTCCGCGATGGCCGAGGCGACCGTGCCGGATTGCGAGACGAGGGCGAGATCGCCGGGATTGGGCGGTCGGGCCAACAGGCTCGCGTTGAGGCCGCCGGCCGGGACGCTGAGGCCGATGCTGTCCGGCCCGATCAGCCGCAGGCCGTGCCGCCGGGCCGCTGCCTGGGCGGCGCCGACGGGAGCTGCCGCGCCCTGCCCGAGATGGGCTGAGAGAATCACCGCTGCGGCGGCGCCGACCTGTCCCGCCTCCTCGACCACGGACGGTACCGCCTCGGGCGGCGTGGCGATCATCACGAGGTCGGGCGGCTGAGGGATGTCGGCGAGCCGGGCGCTACAGGGCAAGCCGTCGACGCTGGCCTCGCGGGGATGGACCGGGACGATGGGGCCGGTGAAGCCGCCCGCGCGCAGGCCGTCGATGATCGCCCGGCCCACGGAGCCCGGCCGGTCTCCCGCTCCGACCACCGCGATGCGGCGCGGGGCGAGCAGAGCCTCGAAGCGATAGGTGCTCATGCGACGGCCTATACCATTACGGGGCGCGAAACGGAGGGGGATCGGGCTGGAGCGATCTGGCCGTGCCCGCTGGAGGCATCACACCCCCATCGCATCGACACGCTCGACCGGTCGCGCGGTCCGGCCATCGCCCTGGCATCCTGTGGTCACGGTCCGCGCCTCTTCCCATCAACCCCGTTCCACCGACGCCGTCCTGCGCATAAGGTCGGCCGGCCGGATTGTCGCAGTGAGCAGGGAACGCTCGTCCTGTCGCCTTCCAACACCCGGCATCTGGTGGCGCCGCAGGCGAGCGCCGGTCCGATCCGCCTTGGGCGTGGCCGTCCCATCCGGGTATGCCGGCCGCGCCATCGTTCCGTTCCCGGAGGAATCGTCCTTGCCCACTTTCGCAATCCGCCAGGCAATGGTCGACGCTATGCGCCGGATGCTCGATCTCGGCCTCAGCCAGGGCACGTCGGGCAATGTATCGGTACGGGCCGGCAACGGCTTTCTCGTCACGCCCTCAGGCATACCGGCGGAGCAACTCAACCCCGACGACATCGTCGAGATGGACTTCGCCGGCGGCTATGACCATTGGCTGGCTCCGTCCTCGGAATGGCGCTTTCACCGGGACATCCTGGCCGCCCGGTCCGAGTTGGGCGCCGTCGTCCACGCCCATCCGCCCTATGCGACCGGCTTTGCGATCTGCGGTCGCGAGATCCCGGCGGTGCATTACATGATCGCCATGGCCGGCGGTCCGACCATCCGCTGTGCCCCCTACGCACCCTACGGCACGCAGCGCCTGTCCGACCTCGCGCTCGAAGCCCTGGAGAGCCGCAGCGCCTGCCTGCTCGCCAATCATGGAATGATCGCGACAGGACCGAATCTGTCGAAGGCCATGTGGCTCGCCGTCGAGGTCGAGGCCCTGTGCCGGCAATACGCCTTGGCCCTTCAAGTTGGGACGCCGATGGTGTTGTCAGATGCCGAGGTGATCGAGACTGTCGAGCGATTTAAGTCCTACGGTCCCCGCGAGAAGTCCGGGGAGTAACGGAAACGTGCGAGGCATTTCATGAGGGCCAGCCCGGCTGCGGCAGGAGGCCCACTTGATTTCATTGCGGACCTCCGAATCCGTCTTGCGAAAAAACCCATCAAAGGTTAAGTCCTGTCGTATTCCGCGCACCGGGTTAGCCCCTATCAATAACGGCGTCGCGCAGGCTCCGAGTGTTCGATAGAGATCGTTTGCGCATACGAGCAGGAGATATTGAGGATGTCGCTAGAGGACGGCACTGTCGGCGATCGCGTAGCCCTCACCGTCGACATTATTTCGGCCTTCGTAAGCAACAACTCGATCGCGTCGAGCGAACTGCCAATTTTGATTGCTTCTGTTCATCGCTCGCTGACCCAGTTGACCGAGCGGCCGAGTGAGCCAGACACTCCGCCCCTGACACCGGCCGTGCCAATTCGTCGTTCTATTCAGCAGGATTTTCTGATCTGCTTGGAGGACGGAAAAAAATTCAAATCGCTGAAGCGGCATCTGCGGACGCGCTATAATCTCTCGCCGGACGAGTATCGCGCCCGCTGGAACCTGCCCGACGATTATCCCATGGTCGCCCCGAGTTATGCCGCGACCCGGTCAGAGCTCGCGCGGACCATGGGCCTCGGCCAGCAGCGCCGGAAGTGGCCGGCCAAGGCAGCTCCGCAGACGGCGACCGAGTCCACATCCACCGAAGACGAGGCTCCGCGGGCGGAGCGTCGCCGCGGCCGTGCCCGGTCCGCGACCTCGGCCTGATCGGTGCGTCCGACGGCCGATTCCTTGCGGATCGGTCGTCGCCGTTCCGGTGCCGGATCCGATCCGGCGGTGTCGCGGACAACTTATCCACACGCGATCAGGCGGGGCTGCAGAGCGCGGCGGTGATCCTGACCAGCGCCGTTAGAAATGGGGCAACGCTTGGCTGAAAATGTCCGCGCGAGCCGGATCACGATCCGACCTCTCGCGGGAGAAACGATGTCAGGCCGGTCGCCCACCGCCCAACGCCTGTTCTGGACGCTCGTGCTCGGAGGCTGCGCCGCTATCCGCTACGGCGTGCCCGCGCTTGCCGTCACCGGATCGGTCTGCCTCGCGATCCTCCTTCATCGCCTCGACCGGCCCCGCCGGTTCCGGTCCTTCGTCCGGCGGATCGCCCGGCGCCATGGGCCCACCCTCGCCCTGCGCCGACGGCAGGAACGTTTCCTCGATGCCTATGGCAACATGATCGAGGACGGCTGGCTGCGCGAGCGCGACTACTTCGTCGCGCGCACGGTGCAGCCGCTGCTCGAGGAGCGCGGTTACGGCGACTACGCGGAGCCGCGTTTCGATGAGATGATCGAGATCGTCGAGCGGGTGGCCTGCGCCCAGGCCCTGCCCGACGACCGGGAGATGCCCGAGGACGGCGTCGCCTATGAACGCTACTGCGCCGACCTTTTGACGGAGGCCGGCTGGGATGCCAGGCCGACCGGAGCGAGCGGCGACCAGGGCTGCGACGTGATCGCGGAGAAGGACGGTCTGCGCCTGATCGTGCAATGCAAGCGGTATGGCCGTCCGGTCGGCAATGCGGCGGTACAGGAGGTCGCGGCGGCGGCGCTCCATTGGTCCGGTGACATGGCGGCCGTGGTCTCGAATGCGGGCTTCACCCCCGCCGCCCGCAAGCTCGCCGGCAGTACGGGCGTGCTGCTTCTGCACCATGACGACCTGCCGGATCTGGTCCCGGAACGCCGTGCCGGACGCCGCCGCGCGCGGACGGCCGGGCGCTGATCCCAGCGGCTGCCTGCCTATTCGGCCGGGACGGCTCGGACCGCGGAAAACGCGGCGGACTTGCGGCGCACGGAGAGGCGGGCCGCGCGCTTGCGCCACCAGATCACGACGCCGGTCGCCGACAGCATCGCCACGACGAGACCCATGAGCGAGATCAGGATCCGCCCCGGCAGGCCGAGGATCCGGCCCGAATGCACCGGAAACTGCGCCTGCACGAAGAGATCGGCGGCGGTGCCGATCCAGGGCTGACGGTCGCCGATCACGCGGCCATCCTGCCCGTCGAAATAGATCGCCGCCGGGCCGACGCCGGCTGCGCCGTGATCGTCGCCCGGTTGAAAATAGCGCGCGGTGTAGAAGCCCTGCATCGGCATGTAGGCCAGGGCGCCGACGGGCTCGGCCCAGCCGCGACGGCGCCCCTCGGCCTCCGCCGCCTCAAGGATGCGGGCGTAATCGACGCTCGGCTCGATCGGCTTCAGGGGCGAGACGAAGGGCCGGGTGTTCGACGGATCGGGCGAGACTCGCGAGACGCTCGACATCAGCGGCAGAAACACCTCGCGGTAGAGATTGAGCGAGAAGGCCGTGAAAGCGAGCAGGAACAGGAGCGCGAAGGTCCACAGGCTGAAGGCGCGGTGCAGGTCGAAGGTGACGCGGTAGGCGCTGCCGGAGGTCTTCACCTTCCAGGCAGGCTTCCATCGTGACCACCAGCCGCGGCCGAGCTGCCGCTCCACCGCCGCCGGCCTGTCCGGGTTGGCACCCTTGCGCACCGGCAGCGTCAGGTAGAAGCCGACGAAGGAATCAGCCATCCAGACGATGGCGACGATCCCGAGCAGCCAGATGCCCCAGCGTTCCTCTCCCCACATCTCCGGCAGATGCAAGGAATAGTGCAGCTTGTAGAGGAACGAGACCAGCGTCTCGCGGGTGATCGGCCAGACCCGGCCCCATTCCCGCCGCCCGAGTTCAGTGCCGGTCACGGGATCGAGGAAGACCTGATTGTAGCCGAGGGCGTGCAGCCGCCCCGTCGCCGCATCGACCCGAGGCACCACGAACAGCGAGAGTGATTCTCCGGCTTCCGCGGCGAGGGGGATGTAGGCGACCCGGGCATGCGGGTCCCGCGCTTCGACCTGCCGCGCGAGATCGAGGGCGGGGATTGCCGCGCCCCGGCTCGAGACCGTGTGGAGATGCGGGTTGAGCAGGTCGTCGAGTTCGTGATCCCAGGAGATCACCGCACCGGTCAGACCCGCCACGAACAGAAAGGCAGCGATGGCGAGACCGGCCCAGCGGTGGAGGAGAACGAAAACGGAGCGCGTCATCAATCCTCGCAATCCCGCGAGCCTCGTTCCGTCGCGACCGACGCCGCGAGAGCGCGTTCGTGGATAGAGATAGCCGGGCCGTAGCGCCAGCCCTTGAGTCGTGCGCGAGACGATCACGCGTAAAGATCCGGTAAAGACGCCGCTGCGGCGCGGCGCGTGCCTTAACGCCCCTTAAACCCGCCGCAATTAGCCTCTCTCACGAACCCCCGTGGCACCGTTGCGGCGGGACGAGGCCCGGCGGAAATCGGCCGTTGCGAACGGTCCGTCCAGCCGGTGGCAGGGAATGCGGGACCGGCTTCGGGGCAACCCGGGCGGGCTCGTCCGAAGGGGAAACGGTCCGCGCCCCTTTCCGCGCGGATGACGTTCGAGGGAGCACGGTCGCGGAACTCACGGTCTTCGGAAAGGCCGGCGGCTCCGGACGCATGGATCGCATGGCGCAGGCAGGCGGACGCAAACCACGCAGCGAACCTTCCTTCGATATCCCGGAGGGGAGCGAGCCGGGACGCCTCGACGTGCGCCTGTCGCGGAACGACCGGACCGGCGGCGCGGCGCAGCGCAAGTCGGGCGGCGCATCCGGTTCGGCGCCGCGCAGCAGCGGCCGCAAGACCTCCGGCGGCGGCCGGCGCCCGCCCCGGAAGCGGCGGTCCTGGCTCGGCCGGATCGTCTACGCCACCGTCGTGCTCGGCATCTGGGCCGTGATCGGACTGGCGGGCCTCATCGCCTATCACGCCTCGCAATTGCCGCCGATCGATCAGCTCAGCGTGCCGAAGCGGCCGCCGAACATCGCGATCCTCGCCAGCAACGGCACCCTGCTCGCCAATCGCGGCGAGACCGGCGGCCGCGTCGTGTCGATCAAGGAGCTGCCGCCCTACCTGCCCCGCTCCTTCGTCGCCATCGAGGATCGGCGCTTCTACCAGCATTTCGGTGTCGATCCCGTCGGCATCGCCCGAGCGATCGCCCAGAACCTGACCCGGCGCGGGGTGGCCCAGGGCGGCTCGACCCTGACCCAGCAGCTGGCCAAGAACCTGTTCCTGACCCCCGAGCGCTCGGCCTCGCGCAAGATCCAGGAAGCGATCCTGGCGCTGTGGCTCGAGCACAAATACACCAAGGACGAGATCCTCGAACTCTACTTGAACCGGGTCTATTTCGGCGCGGGCGCCTACGGCGTCGAGGCTGCGGCGCAGCGCTATTTCGGCAAGCCAGCCAAGAACGTGACGCTGGCGGAGGCCGCGATGCTCGGCGGTCTGGTGCAGGCGCCCTCCCGGCTCGCGCCCAACCGCAACCTGAAGGCGGCGCAGGCTCGCGCCGCCCAGGTGCTCGCGGCCATGGAAGAGCTTGGCTTCGCCAAGCCGGCGGACGTGAAGCTCGCCCTTGCCCAGCCGGCGCGGCCCGCCTCCAGCCGGGGCGGCGGCTCGCAGAATTACGTCGCCGACCTCGTCATGGATGTCCTCGACGACTTCCTGCCGAAATTCGACGAGGACATCGTCGTCGCCACCACCGTCGATGCGGGGTTCCAGGCGGCGGCGGAGAAGGCCCTCACCGACGAGCTGAACGCGAAGGGCTCCCGCTACAACGTCGCCCAGGGCGCCCTCGTCTCCATGCGGCCGGACGGAGCGATCCGGGCGCTCGTGGGCGGGCGCGATTACGCGCAGAGCCAGTTCAACCGCGCCACCACCGCCAAGCGCCAACCGGGCTCGGCCTTCAAGCCGTTCGTCTACCTCGCCGCCGTCGAGCGGGGCCTGACGCCCGACACGATGCGCGAGGATGCGCCCGTGCGCATCGGCAACTGGGCGCCGGAGAACTATTCCCACAATTATCGTGGTGCCGTGTCTCTGCGCGAGGCCCTGGCGCTCTCGCTGAACACGGTGGCGGTGAAGCTTGGTCAGGAGGTCGGCCCGAAAGCGGTGGCGCAAACCGCCCAGCGGCTCGGCATCTCCTCCCCGCTCCAGGCCAATGGCTCGATCGCCCTCGGCACCTCGGAGGTGACGCCGCTCGAACTGGTCGGCGCCTATTGCGCCTTCGCCAATGGCGGCACCGGAGTGATCCCCTACGTCATCGCCAACATCAAAAGCGCCACCGGCACGGTTCTCTACAAGCGCGGCGAGGGCAGCCTCGGCCGGGTGATCGACCCGAACGCCGTCGGGATGATGAACGCCATGATGCACGACGTGTTCACCATGGGCACGGCGCGCAAAGCCGACATTCCCGGCTGGGAACTGGCGGGCAAGACCGGCACCAGCCAGGATTTCCGCGATGCGTGGTTCGTCGGCTATTCCGGCACCCTCGTGACCGGCGTCTGGCTCGGCAACGACGATGGCGAGCCCACCAAGAAGGCCTCGGGCGGCAACCTGCCGGCGGATATCTGGAAGGCCTATATGACGACGGCCCTGAAGGGCGAGAAGCCGGTCGGCCTGCCGGGCATGAACCGCTGGCGCGCTCCCAGGCCCGAGGCGCCGGCCGAGCCGCGCGACGGCGGCCCCGGCGGTCTGATCGGGGCGCTGCTCGGCGAGCCGGAGCAGACGGCCTCCGCCCTCCCCCCGCGCCCCGTGCCCGGCGCGCGGGAACGGGGGCCGAGCCGTGACGACCGCAACTTCCTGGAGAAGTTGTTCGGCGTCGGCGAATAATCTCTACCGAAAATACCCGATTGGACCGGATAAAACCTCCCGCCGGAAACGGGCGGACGGTTTCGTGACTGGCGCGAAGCCTGCATGCGGCAGCGCGCCACATTCACGCCACGTTGCGGGCATGAGCCTGCGGCATCCCGGCCGCCGAAAGAGGGAGCCCTCGTGTCGACCCGTTTGCCCGACCCCCCTTCGCAAGGCCTCCGGGCCTTGCATGGGGCGGGCGCCACCTCGCCCACCGGTGATCGGAGCCGAGTCTGATGCTGCCGCACCATCGCTGGTTCTGGCTTCTGATCCTGCTCGCCGCCGGCGGCGCGGGTCTCCTCTACAACATCATCTTCGCGGGCGGGCAGACCCCGGCAGCGGGCTTCACCTACGGCCTCAGTGTGGGCATCTCGGCTCTGGCCTTCGACCGGGGCGTGCTGCTCGCAGGCGTCCAATCGCGGATCCGACGCCTTCCGGCGGGGCTCTACGTCGTCGCGGCCGAACTCTCCTACGTGGCGATGATCGTGGTCGGGAATGCGCTCGGCGGCTTCGTCGTTTGGCTGCTCGGGCTCACCAATGACGGCCTGGCCGAGGCGGTGCGCACCACGCCGCGGGTGCTGGCCTACGCGCTGGCGGTCTCGGCCCTGCTCGTTTTCGTGATCCGCATGCGCGACCTGATCGGCGGCGAGGTCTTCATCAATTTCCTCGTCGGCCGCTACCATCGCCCGGTGGAGGAGGAGCGGATCTTCCTGTTCCTCGACGTGGTCGGCTCCACCGCCTTCGCCGAGACCCATGGGGATCTGCGGGCGCAGGAATATCTGAGCGCCGTCTTCGCCACCCTCGCCGAGCCCGTGCGCCGCTTTCACGGTTCGACCGACGATTACATCGGCGACCTCGCCATGATCACGTGGCCGATGGAGCGGGGCTTGAAGGATGCCCGCTGCGTCGAGTGCCTCTTCGCCGTGCGCGCCCGCATCGAGGCGGAGGCGGAGGCCTGGGAGGCGCGGTTCGGGACCGTTCCGCGATTGCGGGCCGGCTTGCATGGCGGCCCGGTCGTGACGGCGGAAGTCGGGGTCGACCGGCACAAGATCGCCTATTTCGGCGATGCCGTGAACGTGGTCGCCCGGGTCGAGGCCCTGTGCCGCCCCCTCGGCGTCGATACCCTGATCTCCGAGGATCTGCTGTCCCGCTTGCCACGCCTGCCCGAGGGCGTCAGCGTCCGCCCCCTCGGCACCCATGCCCTGCGCGGCCGGGGGCAACCCCTCTCTGTCGCGACCCTCGAGCGCCGCGACGCGGCGGTGCCGCTCCAGGAGGTGCCGCCCCGGTTGGCCGTCTGACGCTGGCACATTCGTCGACGACGCGCCGGCCGGATCCGCCGGTCAGCCGACCCGGAACAGCAGCAGGATGGCCGCGATCGTCATCACGATCAGCGTCGCGATGATGCCGCCGCCGCGGCAGGCGAACTGACGCGGCGAGTTCGTCGGCGCGAACATGCCGATGGGATGGAGGAGGCGGGCGATGACCAACACGATCAGCAGCACGCGAACCCAGCCCTGCGATCCGCCGCCTGCCTCATAGAGCGCGATCAGCAGCAGGGTGAGCGGCACGTATTCCTGGAAATTCCCGTGGGAGCGGATGCGCCGCTGCAGCCCATCCTGGCCGCCATCCCCGAACAGGACGTTGCCGCCGAGCCGCCCCCCGATCACCCAGCCGGACAGGCCGGCATAGATCAGGCCTAGGATCGCTGCGTAGAAGGCGGTCGTCGTCGGGAAGATCACGGCGGGGAAACTCCGTTGAGCTGTCGCATCATGGGTGCCACCGGGTCTCGGAGGAACCGGCGCGGCGATCGGAGACGCACCGGCCACGGGATGTGGCGGGTGTCGTCGGCGCTTCGCACAAGAGGATTACCCGCGCCTTGTTCCGTTCCACACGCGATTGGGAACGGAGAACTCTGAGTCGGACCTCCGCGCCACGCCCCTTTTTCAGTCCGGGACGGCTTTCATCACACGGGAACTTATCAACCGGCAGATATTGCGGTCAGGCTTCGCAATCGGGCATGCGAGCTTGGCCGGAGCACGCTTCGCCGACGTGATCCGGGTTCGGTCGAAGAAGGCGCGTCGAAGCGAGCGGCCAGAGCTCATGAGGCGATGTGGTGGGAGGGGGTGCAGGTGGATGGCAAGCTGATCGCGGTGGCCAACATGAAGGGCGGCGTCGGCAAGACCACGACCGTGGTCATGCTCGCGGAGGCCTTCGCTGCGGACGGGGCCCGGGTTCTTGTGGTCGATCTCGATCCGCAGGCGAGCGTCTCCGTCTGTCTGGCCGGAGATCAGCTGCTCGCGGAAATGATCTCTCGAGGACGCACCCTTGAGGCTTATCTGGCGCTCAAGCTCATCACCCGCCACAGGCCGGATCTGAGCACCCGCATCCAATCCGGCGTCAGCCTGACGATCCACAAGAACGCGCCACTTTCGCTCTCGCTGCTCCCTTCCGGTCCGCATCTGCGCCTTGTCGAGCGCGAGATCCTGTACGAGCTGACCGAGCGCAAGTTCTCGATGCACGCCATCGAGGACAAGCTCTGGAGCGTCTTTCAGGATGATTTTGCGCCGCTGGCTAAGTCCTACGACTATGTCTTCTTCGATTGTGCGCCGGGAATCTCGCCGATGACCGAGGTGGCGGTGCGGGCTTCCGACCTCGTCCTCGTCACGTCGATTCCGGATTTCCTCTCCACCTACGGGCTCAATGCCTTCGTCGAGACAATGTGGCGGCGCTCCAGCCGACAGACGAGCCAAATCCCTCCGAGGAGCGCGCCGCACGTCCTCGTCACCCGTTTTCAGGCCCAGGTCCGTCAGCATCAGCAGACCCTGGCCCGCCTGCAGGCAGAGGCGGATTCGGGGGATGCGGGCTTCAGGCTTCTCGATACCCGCATCCCGCAGGCCGCCGCTCTGGCCGACGCGCTGGTCCCGAGCATCGGCGCGCCGCCGACCTTCTCCGCCAAGTACGGCGCCCATGTTTCGAGCGTGCTGATTCCGCTCGTCGCGGAAGTGAAGGAAATCCTCCATGGCTCTTGATGTCGACGGCTACGCGGTGATGCAGGCGATCGCCTCCGCGCCCGAGGCATTCCCCGATCTGCGCGCCGAAGTCCCGAGGGCGGCCCGCGCCCTGGTCGTGAAGCAGCTGAAGGCGCGCAGCCTGCGCGTGGCGTCGCTGCGCCTCATCCGCGAGGTCCTCGGCACCGAGAGCTTCGCCCTGATCGCCGACGGCATGAGCGAGGCCGAGGTGAAGAGCCTCGTCACCCGCCTCGATCCGCACCATCCGTCCCTGAAAACGGCGACACCGGGCTGGCACCGCCACCGCTTGGCCGCCCTGGCTGCGGGCGAGGCGCCGTTCCGCAAGGGCGAGGAGCGGGTTGAGGGAGCGCCGAAGCCGGCACCATCACCGGCCGAGGCCCCGCCGGAGCGCGCCCTCGGCAGCCGCCCCTTCGCGGCTGTCTGGGACGGCCAGGATCACGATCCGCCCGCAGCCAAGGAGGGGCGGGATAAGAAGGGCAAGTCCAAGAAGGACAAGGCGGAGAAGGACAAGGCGGAGAAGGGCAAGAAGAGAGGGTGAAGCCTCTGCCTGCCGGGACGGCGCGCGGATCGAGGCGGTGCTCTATCGCTCGTTCCGGAACAGGGCCGCATAATCCTCCTTGAGGGCGGCCAGCCGGCCCTGGCCTTTGAGCACGGCGACCCGGTGCTGACGCACGACGCCGAGCAATCCGTTGGCCATCTCCGTCTCGCCGCAGAGCCGTGCGCGTTCGGAGATCCGGGACAATTGCTCTGCCATCAGGCTGTCGATCCGGATTCCCTCCGTCAGCGTCCGCATCAGGCTCAGAATGTCGTCGCGGGCGGGCGGGGATCGACGCGGTCGCGAAGGGGTACGGTCTGTCACGATGCTCGCTGAGATCTCGCCAACGATGCAGATCACGCTGACGGCCCGCCACGCCCGCGGCTACCGCATAGGATAAGAACGCGCGCTTTTCCCTGACGCGCCCTGCCTTCCCCGCCCGCAGCAAGAGAGCCAAAGAAAAAGGGGCCGCCTTTCGGCGCCCCCTCTCTCCGTGTCTCGCTGGGAGCCTGGACTTAGAAGTCCATGCCGCCCATGCCGCCGCCCGGCATGGCCGGAGCAGGGCTGTCCTTCTTCGGCGCATCGGCGACCATGGCTTCCGTGGTCACCAGCAGGCCGGCGACGGAGGCCGCGTCCTGCAGGGCGGTACGGACGACCTTGGCCGGGTCGACGATGCCGGCCTGGATCATGTCGACATACTCTTCGGTCTGGGCGTTGAAGCCGAAGGTCTCCGAGGAGGTGTTGTCGGTGATCTTGCCGACCACGATCGAGCCCTCGACGCCCGCGTTCTGGGCGATCTGGCGGATCGGGGCCTCAAGGGCCTTGAGGACGATCTTGATGCCGGCCTGGACGTCCGGAACGTCGGACTTCAGCTCGGCGACCGCCTTCTTGGCGCGAAGCAGAGCGGTGCCGCCGCCGGGGACGATGCCCTCTTCCACCGCAGCGCGGGTGGCGTTGAGCGCGTCGTCGACGCGGTCCTTCTTCTCCTTGACCTCGACCTCGGTCGCGCCGCCGACGCGGATCACCGCGACGCCGCCCGCGAGCTTGGCGAGACGCTCCTGGAGCTTCTCACGGTCGTAGTCCGAGGTGGTCTCCTCGATCTGCGCCTTGATCTGGCCGACGCGGGCCTCGATGTCGGCCTTCTCGCCGAGACCGTCGATGATCGTGGTGTTCTCCTTCTCGATGCGGACGCGCTTGGCGCGGCCGAGCATCGGGAGAGCGACGTTCTCGAGCTTGATGCCGAGATCCTCGGAGATGGTCTGGCCCTTGGTGAGGATCGCGATGTCCTCGAGCATCGCCTTCCGGCGATCACCGAAGCCCGGAGCCTTCACCGCCGCGACCTTCAGGCCACCGCGCAGCTTGTTGACGACGAGGGTGGCCAGAGCCTCGCCCTCGATGTCCTCGGCGATGATGAGGAGCGGCTTGCCGGTCTGCACCACGGCCTCGAGGACCGGCAGCATCGGCTGGAGCGAGGAGAGCTTCTTCTCGTGGATGAGGATGTAGGGATCCTCGAGCTCGGCGACCATCTTCTCCGCGTTCGTGACGAAGTACGGGGAGAGGTAGCCGCGGTCGAACTGCATGCCTTCGACGACGTCGAGTTCCGTGTCGGCGGTCTTGGCCTCCTCGACGGTGATGACGCCCTCGTTGCCCACCTTCTGCATGGCGTGGGCGATCATCTCGCCGATCTCCTTGTCGCCATTGGCGGAGATCGTACCGACCTGGGCGACCTCTTCGGAGGAGGCGACCTTCTTGGCGCGGTTGGTGATGTCCTTCACGGCGGCCTGGGTGGCGAGGTCGATGCCGCGCTTCAGATCCATCGGGTTGATGCCGGCGGCGACGAACTTGGCGCCCTCGCGGACGATCGCCTGGGCCAGCACGGTCGCGGTGGTGGTGCCGTCACCGGCGATGTCGTTGGTCTTCGAGGCCACTTCGCGCACCATCTGGGCGCCCATGTTCTCGAACTTGTCGGCGAGCTCGATCTCCTTGGCGACCGTCACACCGTCCTTGGTGATGCGGGGGGCGCCGAAGCTCTTCTCGATGACGACGTTGCGGCCCTTCGGGCCGAGGGTGACCTTGACGGCATCCGCGAGGATGTCGACGCCGCGCAGCATCTTGTCGCGAGCGTCGGCGGAGAAACGAACGTCTTTCGCTGCCATGTGAGTACCTGCCTCAAATGAGAGTGTCGGAAAGCCCTGAAGCCGGCGCGAGGCGGCCTCGAAGGGCGGTGGGACGGGCGGCTGCCTTTAGGCGGCGACGACGCCCATGATGTCGGATTCCTTCATGATCAGGAGATCCTGGCCGTCGATCTTGACCTCGGTGCCGGACCACTTGCCGAACAGCACCCGGTCGCCGACCTTGACGTCGAGGGCGTTGACGCGGCCCTGCTCGTCACGGGCGCCCGGACCGACGGCGACGATCTCGCCCTCCTGCGGCTTCTCCTTGGCGGTATCCGGGATGATGATGCCGCCCTTCGTCTTCTCTTCGCTCTCGATGCGGCGGACGACGACGCGGTCGTGCAGCGGACGGAACTTCATGAGCTGCCCTCTTGCTTCAGAATGGCGGTTGGTCTTCATGCGGCCGGGAACCGACCGCGCTCCACCCTGTTTGTTAGCACTCCTAACGAGTGAGTGCTAACGACGGCCGCGAGATAGGCGCGCGCCGATTTCGAGTCAAGGCGCAGCTTTTCTCGAGCTGCGGCGTTTCCGGACGAATTTTTCGCTCGCTCCGGAATCCGGGAAACATTCCAGCCGATGATCAGCCTGCACGGGCCGCAAGGGGCGGTCGATCACGGTGGTTCGGGAAGCGACGGGAGCCTGCCGGCCCATGCCGTCTGGATCGATCTGAACGATCCGACCGCCGAGGAAGCCGCGAAGGTCGAGCGGACGACGGGCATCCGCATCCCATCGCGTGAGGCCTTGAGCGAGGTCGAATCGTCGAGCCGTCTGCGCCGCAACCGGGACGGACTTTCGCTCTCGACGCCGATGGTCACCTTCGACCGCTCGGATTTCAGCCTCAAGCCACTCGGCTTCCTGCTGACCGCCGATCATTTCGTGACCGTGCGCTACCACGACATGCGGGCGTTCGCGGCGGTGCGCAAACGTGTGGATGACGGGGACGGCGACGGCAGCACCAGCACGCGGATGTTCCTGCTGGTGGTCGAGGAGTTGGTCGACAACCTCGCCGACCTGCTGGAGGAGATGTCCGGCGACCTCGACAGTCTGTCGACCCGCATCTTCGACTTCGATGCCGGCGCCCGGCCCGGCGCCCGTAAAGGCGACGCCACCGCCCCGAAGCGGCGCGATCTCGCGCTGCGCCGCCTTCTCCGTTCGGTCGGGCGCCACGGCAAGTCGCTGGCTAAGGTCCGCGCCAGCCTGCTCGGCCTCGGGCGCATCACCGCTTTCGCCAAGAGCGAATGCGGTCAGGTTCTCGGCGAGGGCGACCTCCCCCGCTTCGACACGTTGGGGCAGGACATCGCCTCGCTCGACGAGTTCGAGACCCGGCTCTCCGAAACCGTCCAGTTCCTGCTCGACGCGACGCTCGGGCTCATCAATATCGAGCAGAACAACGCCTTCCGCGTCCTCACCGTCGTATCGGTGGTTGGCGTGCCGCCGACGCTGGTGGCCTCGATCTACGGCATGAACTTCAAGCACATGCCCGAACTCGACTGGGTCTACGGCTATCCGTATGGGCTCGCGCTGATCGTGATCTCGGCGATTGCGCCGCTCCTATATTTCCGCAAGCGGGGCTGGCTGTAGCCCCGCCCCGCATCAATGGCTGAGGCCGGGGAACAGGGTTCGCAGGCTCGTCACGATCATCTCCATCGCGACCGCGGCCAGGATCATGCCCATCAAACGGCGCGTGATCGCCGTGGCCGTCTCGGAGAGATGGCGGCCGAGCCAGGGGGCGGAGAGAAGCGCCACCGTCAGAACGGTGAGAAAGGCGCCGACACCGAGGGCGAGTTCCAGCCATTTGGCCTGCGCCCGGGCGGTGTGGCCGAACACGATCAGCGTCGCGATCGTGCCCGGGCCGACGAGCAGGGGAATGGTCAGCGGGTAGATGGCGACGCTCTCCGGGGCGACCGGGTCTTCCTTCTCCTCGGGGCTGCCGCCATGGGCCCGGCCCGCCGAGCCCTGGAGCATCGAGAGCGCGATCGTCAGGACGATGAGACCACCCGCGAGACGAAAGTCATCGACGCTGAGCCCGAAGGCATCGAGGACGGCCTGCCCACCGACAATCGAAACAAGGCAACCGATTGCGGTTCCGAGCGCGGCCGTGACGGCGATGCGGTGCCGGACGGCATCGGAGGCGCCCTCGGTCAGCGAGAGGAACACCGGCACGTTCGCGATCGGGTTCATGATGGCGAACAGGGCCGCGAAGACCTTCGTGACGAAGGGCAGATCGATCGACATCGCCAAGTCCCGGTTTTGGCCTCGATTTTGACCTCGGGTTCATAGCATGCCCCCGGGGACCGGGCCGGCTGCAACGCTTTTGCCTCACAATTCAGGCTTTGTTGGCGGCTAGCTGCGAGGTTCGAGGCCCGAGGCCGAGCGAGCAGCGCATCCAGAAACGTCATGGCCGTCATCGCCGCCTTCGTCCTCAATGCCGGGCTGAACTTCGTCCTCGGCATCGCCATCGCCCGGATGCTCGGGCCGGCGGATTTCGGCCGCTTCGCCCTCGCGACGGCGGGGGCGGTGGTGCTCAACACCCTCTTGTTCGAATGGCTGCGGCTCTCGGCGACGCGATTCTATTCGGCCCGGGTGCGCGAGGCCGAGCCGTGGATCCGCCAGGGGCTCGACCGCGCCTACGCCGTCGTTGCCCTCGCGCTGTTCGCCGCCGCCGCCCTCTGCGCCGGGCTCGGGCTCGCCGTCGATCCGACTCCGGAGGGGCGTCTGGTCATGACCGCCGGCACCATGGTCGCGGCAATTGGCATCGGCCTGTTCGACTACCACGCGGCGCTCGCCCGCGCCCGCTTCATCGGCGGCGCCTATCTTCGGCTGGTGGTGTGGAAGAACGCCCTCGCCTTCGTGCTGATGGCCGGCACCGCCTGGCTGTTTCCCCAGCCGGTCTGGGTGCTGATCGCCGGGGGGATGAGCCAGTTCCTGGCGGTGCTGCCCCTGCGCAAGATCCTCGGGGACGCGCCCGCCCTCCCCCATGGCCGGGGTCGTGAGACCCTGCGCCTGTTCGCGGTGTACGGGCTGCCCCTGATCGCGGCGAACGCCGTCTACCAGATCATGCCGTTCCTCAACCGCAGCGCCATCGCCGGCACGGCTGGCTTCGCCGAGGCGGGCTATTTCGCCCTCGCCGCCGATCTCGGATCGCGGGCCTTCTCGACGCTGGGCGCCGCCCTCGATCTGCTGCTGTTCCAGATCGCCGTGCAGGCGGAGGAGCATCACGGCCGCGAGGCGGCGGAGGCGCAGGTGTCGCGCAACATCGCCGTGGTGGTGGCGCTGCTCCTGCCCTGCGCGGCGGGCTACTGGGCGGTGACGCCGGCGCTCCAGGCGCTGATCGTGCCCGAGGCCTTCCGGGGGCCGTTCGCGGACTATACCGACCTGCTGATCCCGGGGCTGTTCTGCCTCTCGATAATGAACTTCGCCCTCAACCCGATCTTCCAGATCCGGCGGAGGACCGGCCCGGTGGTGGCCGCCGCATTGCTGGGGCTCGCCGTCAACGGCCTCGGCCTCCTGCTCCTGCCCCGGCTGATGGGACCGACAGGCGTCGCCGTCGCCCAGACGCTGGGCCTGGTCGCGGCGGTCGTCCTGCTCGGCGCCCGCGCCCTGAGCGGCCGCAACCGCCTGCGCCTGCCGGGACGCGACCTTGCCCTCACCGCCGGTGCCTGTTTCGCCATGCTGCTGGCGGTGCTGCCGTTCCGTGGCCTGGAGCCGCTGCTTGCGCTGCCGGCCTGCATCGCCGCAGGCGTGCTGGTCTACGGCGCGCTCGTCTGGTTTCTCGACATCGCCGGGCTGCGCAGCACGGTGCGGGAGCGCTTCCCGAAGCGGCTGCCGGCGGTCGTCCGGTAGGAGAGGCCAAGTTCGGCCCACCAAGCCCAGCCCGTCGGGGCCGGCTTGTCGAGTCCGGCTTGCCACGCCCGCTCAATCGGGGTTTGGTCCGGCCAGTTGAGACGAATGTCCAGAAAAAGCCTGGGACGGAAACGATGACCACATACGCGCCGGCCAGCGAGCAGGAGGCGGCCGCCATCGTGGCACAGGCCGCCGGCCGGTCGGAACCGCTGCGTCTCGTCGGCGGCGGCACCAAGGCGGCGTTCGGTCGGCCGCCCCAGGACGAGGCGACGCTCTCGGCCGCCGGCCTCACCGGGATCACCCTCTACGAGCCGGCCGAGATGGTGGTCGCGGCCCATGCGGGTACGCCGCTCGCCGAGGTGGAGTCGCTGTTGGCCGAGCGGGGACAGATGTTGCCGTTCGAGCCGATGGACCACCGCCCGCTCCTCGGCGCCGAAGGCGAGCCGACCTTCGGCGCCGTGGCCGCGGCCAACAATTCCGGTCCGCGCCGGATCAATGCGGGCGCGGCCCGCGACAGTCTGATCGGCGTGCGCTTCGTCAATGGCAGGGGCCAGCCGATCAAGTCAGGCGGGCGGGTGATGAAGAACGTCACCGGCCTCGATCTCGTGAAGCTGATGGCCGGCTCCTGGGGCACTCTCGGCCTTCTGACCGAGGTCACCTTCAAGGTGCTGCCGGTGCAGGAGCGGGTGGCGACCCTGGTGCTGGCGGGGCTCGTCGACACGGAAGCGGTGGAGGCGCTCTCGGCGGCCCTCGGCTCACCCTTCGAACTGACCGGTGCCGCCCACCTGCCGGCAGGCATCGCCGGGCCGGAGCCGCGCACCCTGATGCGCGTCGAGGGTTTCGCCTCATCGGTCGGTTACCGCCTCGGAGAGCTGCGGCGCCTGCTGCGGCGCCATGGGGACGCGCAGATCGTCGAGGGCGAAGACAGTGCCGCGCTCTGGCGGGCGGTCCGCGACGTCACCCCCCTGGCCGAGCCCCGCGAGGCCGCTGTCTGGCGCATCTCCACCGCTCCGACCCATGGGCCGGCGGTGACCGCCGCGATTGCTGCCAGCCGCTCCGCACGCTGGTTCTACGATTGGGGCGGCGGCCTGATCTGGCTCGCCACCGAGGCGGCCGACGATGCCGGGGCCGCCGTGATCCGTGCTGCGGTGAAGGCGGCGGGGAGTGGCCATGCCACGCTGGTGCGGGCCCCCGAGACCACCCGTGCGGCGATCCCCGTGTTCGAGCCGCTGCCCGAGCCGCTGATGCGGATCACCGCCGGGATCAAGGCGGCGCACGACCCGGCGGGCATCTTCAACCCCGGCCGGATGTATGCCGGAATCTGAGCGCGCCTTCGTCGAGCCCCTGGCTCCCTTCTCACCAAGCCGGATCCGTCGTGTCGAGGCACTCGATCGACGGTGGCCGGGGCGGGCCGTCCCGGAAGCTGCGTCTTGCTGAAACTGGTGCTCTCGCTCGCGCTTCTGGCCGTGCTGATCCTGATCGTCGTGCGGCGGCGGCACCTCACCCTTCTGATGAGTGTCGCGACCGTGATCGGCTCGGTCCTCGTCCTGATCTGGCTGCAGGATCTCGGGCTCCTGCCCGGCACGCAGGGGCCGCTCACCCATGCGCGCCCGCAGACCCTTCAGGACCTCCGCCGGTAGCCTCGTCGCCATCGGGAGGCCCCGGCTCGGGCGCAAAATGCCTTTGAGGGGGAAATCAACGCGATGGAACTCTGGCCGGTTCTCGTGCGTCTGCCGCGGGAATGTCGGTCTCCTTGGCGAGGCCTGTCCGATCGGAGCCCATCGTTGCGCAACCTCCTCCTTCTGCTGATCCTGCTCGCGGGTGGTTTCGTGCTCACAGCGATGTATATCGCGCCGGGTCAGCCCGAGCTGCGCGGCTGGTACGAGAGCCATGCCTGCGAGCATCTCGACCGGATCAGCCCGAAGATCTGCGAGCCGATCCGTGCCGCCAGGGGCGGCGAGCGCATCTGAGGTCACGCTTGCGCCGGGCATTCGACTGGTTTTTTCGCGATCGCCGGGACGGTCGGATCGTGATCGGCCAATGGCCGAACCTTCCGCTCTGGATCTTCGCCGTCGCCGCCACCCTGGAATGGCTCGCCGAGGCGCTGATGCCCGGCCTGCCGGCTCCCCTGATCGCGGGCCTTCGGATCGTCGCCCTGGTGAGCCTTGCCATCTGGGCGCTCGATGAGATCCTCCGGGGTGTGAATCCCTGGCGCCGCTGCCTCGGTGCCGGCGTGCTTCTCGGGCTGATCGTCAGTCTCGCGGGCCGCCTGTGACCGCTTCGGCCCCATACGACCTTCTCGTCATCGGCGGCGGTATCAACGGAGCCGGTATTGCCCGCGACGCTGCCGGCCGGGGCCTGCGGGTGCTGCTCTGCGAGAAGGGCGATCTGGCCGAGCACACCTCGTCCGCCTCGACCAAGCTGATCCATGGCGGGCTCCGCTACCTCGAACAATACGAGTTCCGGCTGGTGCGCGAGGCCCTGGCCGAGCGTGAGCGCCTGATGCGGCTCGCGCCGCACATCGTCTGGCCCCTGCGCTTCGTCCTGCCGCACGATGCCGGCCTGCGTCCGGCCTGGATGCTGCGGCTCGGGCTGTTCCTCTACGACCACCTGAGCCGGTTGCGGGCCTTGCCCGGCTCGCAAGCTCTGCGCCTAACCCGCGACGGCGTCGGCGCGCCGCTTCAGCCGCGGCTGACGAGGGGTTTCGCCTATTCCGATTGCTGGGTCGAGGACAGCCGCCTCGTCGTGCTCAACGCCCTCGACGCCGCCGAGAGGGGAGCGGTGCTGCGCACCCGGACGGCCGTGGAATCCGCCCGGCGCGAGGACGGCGTTTGGATCGCGACCCTCTTTGATGCCGTCGCCCGGCGTCGGGAAAGCGTGCGGGCCAAGATCGTCGTCAACGCCGCGGGTCCCTGGGTCGGCCAGACCTTGCTGCAAACGCTCTCGGTCGAAGCCCGGCCGAAGGTGCGGCTGGTCAAGGGCAGCCACATCGTGGTCCGGCGGCTCTATCCGGGTGACCAAGCCTATATCCTGCAGCAGCCCGACCGCCGCATCATCTTCGCCATCCCCTACGAGCGCGACTTCACCCTGATCGGCACCACCGACGTGCCCTACGAATCCGGTCCCGGTCCCGTCGGCATCTCGGTCGAGGAGACGCGCTATCTCTGCGCCTGCATCAACCGTTCCTTCGCGCGCTCCATCGGCCCGGACGACGTGGTGTGGAGCTTTTCCGGTTTGCGCCCGCTTTACGACGACGCGGCCGAGAACGTCTCCGCCGTCACCCGCGATTACGTGCTCGATCTCGACACGGAAGGACCGCCGGTTCTCTCGGTGTTCGGGGGCAAGATCACCACCTATCGACGGCTCGCGGAGCATGTCCTGGAGAAGCTGCGTCCCCACCTGCCGGATTGGAAACCGGCCTGGACCGGGGTCGCGCCCTTACCCGGCGGCGACATGGAGGAGGCGGATTTCGACCGCTTCCTCAAGCGGGTCGCGGCCCAGTACCCATTTCTTCCGGACGCGACAGCCCGCCGCCTCGCCCGCGCCTACGGCACCCGTATCGACCGCCTGCTCGGCGATGCGGCCTCGCTCGCCGATCTCGGTGAGACGTTCGGCGGCGATCTCAGCGCCCGCGAGGTCGATTATCTCGTGCGCGAGGAGCGGGCGCGCACCTCGGACGACATCCTCTGGCGCCGCTCGAAGCTCGGTCTGCGGACCTCTCGGGACGATGTCGCGCGGCTCGGGCGCTATCTCAGCGCGGCCGGTCTTCAGCGGCCGTAGACATCCTCGACCCGGATGATGTCGTCCTCGCCAGTATAGCTGCCGACCTGCACCTCGATCAGTTCGAGGGGAATCTTGCCGGGGTTGGTCAGCCGGTGCATCGAGCCGATCGGCAGATAGACCGCCTCGTTCTCATGGACGAGGAGGATCTGCTCGTTGAGCGTCACCTCCGCCGTGCCCTTCACCACGACCCAGTGCTCGGCCCGGTGGAAGTGCTTCTGCAGAGAGAGCCGCCCGCCCGGCGTGACCATGATCCGCTTCACCTGGAAGCGTTCACCGATATCGATACGCTGGTACCAGCCCCAGGGCCGGTAGATCCGGCGATGGGCATCCGCCTCCGGATGGGCCTTCTCCCGCAGGACGCCGACCAGATCCTTGACCTTGCCGGAATGGGCCTTCGAGGCGACCAGCACCGCGTCGGGGGTCGAGACGACCACCACGTCATCGAGCCCGACCACGGTGGTGAGCCCGTCGCCCTCACTGTGCACGAGGCTGCCGGTCGTCTCCACCAGCTCGACCCGGCCGCGCACCGCATTGCCGTGGGCGTCCCGCTCCAGCACCTGCCAGACCGCGTCCCAGGTGCCGACATCCGACCATGCGAAGGACACCTTGAGCACTCCGGCGCGGGTGGTGCGCTCCATGACGGCATAATCGATCGAGGTTTTCGGCGCCTGCGCGAAGGCGCTCGCGTCGAGCCGGATGAAATCGAGGTCGGTGGCGGCCTGCGCCAAGGCCCCGCGGGCGGCCTCCAGCACCTGCGGCGCATGGGCCTCCAGTTCGGCGATCATCACGTCGGCGCGGAACAGGAAATAGCCCGAATTCCACAGGGCGCCCTCCCCGATCAGCCGTTCGGCCCCGGCCGCGTCCGGCTTCTCGACGAAGCGCGCGACCCGGTGGAGATCCGGCGCGCCGGGGATGGCTTCGCCCGTGCGGATATAGCCGTATTCGGTGGCGGCCCGGGTCGGCGTGATGCCGAGGGTCATGATCTGGCCGAGCCGGGCGCCGATGGCGGCCTGCTGCGCGGCCTGGGTGAAGGCGGCGGAATCCTCGATGACGTGGTCGGCGGCCATCACCAGCACCACCGTCTCCGGCCGCAGGCGGGCGCCGTGCAGGGCGGCCACCGCCACGGCGGCGGCGGAATCGCGCCGCTCGGGTTCGAGCAGGATGTCGGCGGCGATGCGGGCCTGCGCCAGCTGCTCGGCGACGATGAAGCGGGACTCGGCCGAAGCGATCACGGTGGGCCGGGCGAACACGCTGCCATCGGCGACCCGGCGGACCGTCGCCTGGAAGGTCGAGGTCTCGGGATCGACCAGCGGCGTGAACTGCTTGGGCATGCTCTCGCGCGAGGCCGGCCACAGCCGCGTGCCCGAGCCGCCGCACAGGATCACGGGCAGGATGTTTTCCCGACTCGCCTCGGCCATCGCCCCACACCGTTCGGAGGGCGTCCGACGGCGACGGCCGCAGACGCGAATAGACGTCGCCGTCTTAGCCGATCCGTCGAAGCGGCACCACGCGGGGGACGATGCCGCGTGATATTCAGGTAAATTCGAACGAAAGCCGGGGGCTCCGAGACGGGATCCGCTCGATCGAAGCGGTTCCCGTCTCAGCAAGCCCGCGCGGCGCCTGAGGGAAGCCCGGATCCGCCATCCCGAAGGGATCAAACGGATCTGATATGAGCCCCCGCCAGGATCGGCACCGCGCTTACTCGGCGGCCTGCCGCTCGCCGTAGCCGAGGCGTCCGTTGAGTTCGCCCAGGAGCTTCACGGCGGCCTCCGCGATCACGGTGCCCGGCGGGAAGATCGCCGAGGCGCCAGCGGCGTAGAGCGCGTCGTAATCCCCCGGCGGGATCACGCCGCCGACTACGATCATCACGTCGTCGCGGCCCTCTTCCTTCAGGGCGGCCTTCAGCTCCGGCACCAGGGTCAGGTGGCCCGCCGCCAAGGAGGAGACGCCGACGATGTGCACATCGTTCTCCACCGCCTGCCGGGCGGCCTCGCCCGGAGTGGCGAAGAGCGGCCCGATATCCACGTCGAAGCCGAGATCGGCGAAGGCGGAGGCGATCACTTTCTGGCCGCGGTCGTGTCCGTCCTGGCCCATCTTGGCGACCAGGATGCGGGGCCGGCGCCCGTCATTCTCCTCGAAGGCCTCGACCAGGCCGCGAACCTTTTCGACCACCGGGGACATTCCGCCCACCTCCCGCTTGTAGACGCCCGAGATCGAGCGGATCTCGGCGCGGTGACGGCCCCAGGCCTTCTCCAAAGCCTCGGAGATCTCGCCGACCGTGGCCTTGGCCCGCGCCGCGTTCACCGCCAGTTCGAGCAGGTTGCCCTCTCCGTCGGCGGCCTGGGTCAGGGCGGCGAGGGCCGCATCGACATCGGCCTGGTTTCGCTCGGCGCGCAGGCGCTTCAGTTTCTCGATCTGGCGGGCCCGCACGTCGGCATTGTCGACCCGCAGCAGCTCGATCGCCATCTCGTCGTCGGGCTTGTACTTGTTGATACCGACGATGGTCTGGCGGCCGGAATCGATCCGCGCCTGGGCACGGGCGGCGGCTTCCTCGATGCGCAGCTTCGGGATGCCCGCCTCGATCGCCTTGGCCATGCCGCCCAGCGCCTCGACCTCGCGGATATGCTCCCAAGCCCGCGCAGCGATGTCATGCGTCAGCCGCTCGACATAATAGGAGCCGCCCCACGGATCGATGATCCGAGTGGTGCCGCTCTCCTGCTGCAGGAACAGCTGGGTGTTGCGGGCGATGCGGGCCGAGAAGTCGGTCGGCAGCGCCAGCGCCTCGTCGAGCGCGTTGGTGTGCAGCGACTGCGTGCCGCCCTGCGTCGCCGCCATCGCCTCGATGCAGGTGCGGGTGACGTTGTTGAACACGTCCTGCGCGGTCAGCGACCAGCCGCTGGTCTGCGAATGGGTGCGCAAGGGCAGCGACTTGTCGCTCTTCGGCTCGAACTCCTTGACGAGCTTGGCCCAGATCAGGCGCGCGGCCCGCATCTTGGCGATCTCCATGAAGAAGTTCATCCCGATCGCCCAGAAGAACGACAGGCGCGGGGCGAATTGATCGATGGTCAGCCCGGCCGCGAGACCCGCCTTGATGTACTCGACGCCGTCGGCCAGCGTGTAAGCCAGTTCGAGATCCTGCGTCGCTCCGGCTTCCTGCATGTGATAGCCGGAAATCGAGATCGAGTTGAACTTCGGCATGTTCTTCGAGGTGTAGCCGAAGATATCGGAGATGATCCGCATCGATCCCTTCGGGGGATAGATGTAGGTGTTGCGGACCATGAACTCCTTGAGGATGTCGTTCTGGATCGTGCCGGCGAGTTTCTCCGGCGGCACGCCCTGCTCCTCCGCCGCGACGATGTAGAGCGCCAGCACCGGCAGCACCGCGCCATTCATCGTCATCGACACGGTCATCTCGTCCAGCGGAATGCCGGAGAAGAGCGTGCGCATGTCGTAGATCGAGTCGATCGCCACGCCCGCCATGCCGACATCGCCGGAGACGCGGGGGTGATCAGAATCGTAGCCGCGGTGGGTGGCCAGATCGAAGGCGACGGAGAGGCCCTTCTGACCGGCGGCAAGGTTGCGCCGGTAGAAGGCGTTCGAATCCTCGGCCGTGGAGAAGCCGGCATATTGCCGGATCGTCCAGGGCTGGGTGACGTACATCGCCGGGTAGGGCCCGCGCAGATAGGGCGGCAGGCCGGGATAGGTGTCGATGCCCTCGAGTCCTTCCCGGTCTTCAGGGCCGTAGAAGCCCTTTACCGGGATGCCTTCGGGCGTCATCCACGGCTCGGACACCGGCGGGGGCGGAGCCTTGAAGCCATCGGCCGCGAAGGCGACGGTGGCGAAATCGGGGATCCGGGAACTCATGGCGTCAGTCTCGGGGCTGTCAGGCGACGGTGATTTTTTTTGCGCGTTATAGGCAAGCCACCAAATGCGGCTATTGTCCATAAGGCCGTTCTCATCGGCCACGCTTGCGCGCCCGGGTGGCCACGTGGTGGCGCCCCTGCGCATCCCAGCGGACGCTCGGGGCCGAACCCGACGGAGCGGCGAGCCAGGCCCGGCGCTGCGCGATGAGGTGATTGAGGCGCGCGGCGCGCTCGTTCTTGCCTGCACAGGAGCCGTCGCAAGTAAAATCGTGTGGTCCGGCCTCGCCGCCGAACAGGCTGAGGACGGCCAGCACGATTCCGACGAGGGCGAGAAGGCCGAGCACCAGCGCCGGCCATGCCAGCCCGAGGCCGACGGCCAGTGCAATGGCAAGTTTCCCGGCCAGGGTTCCGACGATCTTCGCCTTCACGAGAGCGCCGAAAGTGGCTGCAGCCCCGAGGGTGCCGCGCCCGAGGCGCAGGGCTGAGCGACGGGCACGTTTGCGTCCGGCGAGGGTCTCGAGCCGGCGCAGTTCCCGCTCCACGCGGTGTCGCAGTTGGATCCGATCCTCGGCCTTGTCCGCCAGCACGCCCCCTCCCCGCTTCTCACTTGCACCGAATGTGCGGCGGGGCCTGTGCCACCGTCAAACCGCCGCTTTTCCCCTCCCCTGGAAGCTTGACTGTGGGTGAGTTCGGGACGGCTTCGGACGGAGCGGTCCGCAGGAGGCGGAGATGGCGGCTGGGGACAAGCGGGGACCGAGCGCGGCGCGCAACTGGCCGATCCTGACCGGCTTCGTCGCGGCCGAAAGCCGGGCCGGCCTCGGCGCCGAGGCGCGGGGGCGTTTTGCGGGCTTCGCCTACGAATTCCTTCGTTTCGGGATCAAGCAGGGCTGGGCCTGCCTGTTCGGCGGCCTGATCTGCGCGCTTCTGATCGGCACCCACCTGTTCTACCCGGCCCAGGCGCCGCTCGGCCGCTACGATGTCCTGACGTTAGCGGCGGTGCTGATCCAGATCGCGCTGCTCACCCTCGGTCTGGAAAGCTGGGAGGAGGCCAAGGTCATCGCGATCTACCACGTCGTCGGGACGGCGATGGAGGTCTTCAAAACCGGCGTCGGCTCCTGGATCTACCCGGAGGCGAGCCTCCTGCGCATCGCCGGCGTGCCGCTCTTCACCGGCTTCATGTATGCCAGCATCGGCTCCTACATCGCCCGCGTCTGGCGCCTGTTCGATTTCCGCTTTACCCGGCATCCGCCGCTGGCACCGACTCTGGTCCTAGCGGCGGCAATCTACGTGAACTTCTTCACGCACCACTACATCGCCGATATGCGCGCGGTGCTGATGGTCGCGAGTGTCGTGCTGTTCGGGCCGACGATTGTGCATTTCAAGGTCTGGCGCACGCATCGGGCGATGCCGCTCGTGGTCGGCTTCGTCCTCGTCGCGCTCTTTATCTGGATCGCCGAGAACATCGGCACGGCGACCCGTGTCTGGCTCTATCCCAGCCAGGCGGCCGGCTGGTCACCGGTCTCGGCGGCCAAGCTCGGCGCGTGGTTCCTTCTGATGATCGTCTCCTACGTGCTGGTCACGCTGGTGAACCGCCCCGAGCCGATGCCGGAGACCGTTCCGGCATCCGGTGATCCGGGCGCCACGCGCGCAGCGGCTTTAGACGGATCGATCAGTTCACGTAGGTGCGGATCCAATTCGGGGAGAGGATCTCGCCCTCCTCCGTGATGATCCAGGGCTGCTGCGAGGGATCGCCGAGGGCCCCCTTCGCGGCGGCGAGCGCCTCGCGCAGGGTGTCGTAGCGCTCCGGCTGCGCCAGGGGGGACGAGGCCGGCAGGGTGCGCCAGATCGTCAGGTCTGCAGGTCGTTCGAGAGCTTCGGTTTCCATTTCTTGCTCTTCCTGTTCGAACCGTGTCCGTCCGCAGAGGACCGCCGCGACGACTGACGCCGCCGGGCCGGTAAGCTTTAAGTTCTAGGGCGATCGAAGCATCACTGGGGCGGCTTTGCGATCAATTCGAGTGCTCGACAGCCAATCGGTCACCGTTTCGTCGCAGTCCTTTGCCTGAACCTTGCCTTAGTTTTGCCAAGGATTGGTCCAGGGGCCCCACCGAGGTTCTTTCATCAGTGTGAAGAGAGTGCGTACGAAACAGTATGCAATTGGTTACTCTCTGCAAGGCCATCCCACCGTGCGGTGTCGCACCCCGCTCGGCCGCTTTGGAAAGCGGGGATTTGTTGACCGGAGGCCACACCGGACCCAGCTAAGTCATTCTCGCCACACCCCCGCTTGAACCATCGCGACGATGACGACGATCGGGAATATGGCGAAGGGAATCTGAACGTGGCCTGTGCCGCTGCCCGGCCGCACACGCTGTCGAGAGCTGGGCAAGAACTGGAATCGTCCGTGCCGGATCGTTTCGTGCGGGTCGCCTTGGGCGTGACGCTGGGCCTGCTGATCGCCTTCGTGGCGCAGCCCTACATCCTCGCCTTCCTTTATTCGGCGGAGGCCCCCCGCCCGGTGACCGCCCGAGGCGACCTCTCCGCGACCGAGCGGACCACCGTCGATCTGTTCGCCCGCGCCGCGCCGTCCGTGGTCCACGTCTTCGCTCAGGCCGCGGCGCAGGGACGCGGCCTGATGGAGCCGGACGACGAATTCGGCCAGGGGCCGGGAGACGGGCAGCAGCAGGGCTCCGGCACCCAGACCGGTACCGGCATCGTGTGGGATGCGGCCGGCCACGTCGTCACCAACAACCATGTGGTCGAGGCCGCCACCAAGGGCGGCGGCTCGATCTCGGTCCGTCTCTCCTCCGGCGAGGTGGTGAGCGCGCGGGTGGTCGGCACGGCGCCTAGCTACGACCTCGCCGTGCTCCAGCTCGGACGGGTGGCCAAGATGCCGCCGCCGATCGCGGTCGGCACCTCCGCCGATCTCAAGGTGGGACAGGCAGCCTTCGCCATCGGCAACCCGTTCGGCCTCGACCACACCCTCACCACCGGCGTCATCAGCGCGCTGCAGCGCCGGCTGCCGACTCAGGAGGGGCGTGAGCTGTCGGGCGTGATCCAGACCGATGCGGCGATCAATCCGGGCAATTCCGGCGGGCCGCTGCTCGATTCCGCCGGCCGGCTGATCGGCGTCAACACGGCGATCTTCTCGCCCTCCGGCGCCAGTGCCGGCATCGGCTTCGCCGTGCCGGTGGATGTCGTGAACCGGGTGATCCCCGATCTCATCAAGAACGGCCGGGTGCGCAATCCCGGCATCGGCATCATCGCCGGACAGGAGGCGACCGCCGCCCGCCTCGGCATCGACGGCGTCGTGGTGCTGCGGGTACTCCCCGGTTCGCCGGCAGCCCAGGCGGGGCTTCGCGGCGTCGATCCGCGCACCGGCGAGATCGGCGACGTGATCGTCGGTGCCAATGGCAGCCCGGTCCACCGCCTCTCGGACCTGACCGCCGTGGTGGAGGAAACCGGTCTCGACCGGCCGGTGACCCTGCTCGTCGAGCGCGACGGGCGGGTGCGGACCGTGCGGCTGAACACGGCGGACGTGGCGCAGACGCGGTTGTAAGAGCGCCTCACGACACTCCCGTTCCGCACCGTGTCGGTCCCGGCCGCGATGGCGCGGCGGGCGTTTCGTGAGAGACACTCAGACGGTCGAGCCGGGTTCCCCCTCGGAAGACCGCTTTACCCGCCGGCCGAACCGGCCGATGACGCAGCATGCTTCTCGCCCTCGGCCTCTTGGCGCTCATCGGTTTCTGGTGGCTCGGTCGCCGAAAGGGACGGTTGCCCTTTGGGATCACGCCCCGTCGGCTGGTCGGCTACGCGGCGTTCGCGGCGGCTCTCGTTCTCTCGCTGCGCGGCAACCTCGTCCCCGCCCTGGTCCTCGGCCTCGGCGGCCTCTGGCTGACGGAGGGCGAGGCGGGAGTGATGCGACGCATCCGCGCCTTCGCCGGAGGGCGAGGCGTGCGGACGCTCCGCACGGCGGCGATCGAACTCGACCTGCGGCACGACGGGGTGCCGGTGGATGGAACGGTCTTCGTCGGCCCCTTCGCCGGACGGCGCCTGTCCGAGGTGCCGCCCGCCGCGCTGGTCGAACTCGCCGTGCTCCTCGGCCCCAACGATCCGGAGGGCGCGCGCCTGCTACAGCTGTATCTCGACCGCCGGCATCCCGGCTGGCGTGTAGACGCTGATGGCGATGCTGACCCGCGGCCGGGCGGCGCGGCGAAGCCAGGGACGATGACGGAGCAGGAGGCCTATCAGGTCCTGGGGCTTGAGCGCGGGGCGTCCCTGGAGGAGGTCCGCGCGGCCCATCGAGCGCTGATGAAGCGGCTGCATCCCGACCAGGGCGGCAGCGTCGAGCGAGCGGCGCGGGTGAACGCGGCGCGGGACAGATTGGTGAACCGACATCGCTAGAACTCCACGCGCGTTGTCAGGGTCTTTTTTCGGGGTGAACGTCCCGGCCGCTTCATGCGGCTCTGATCTTGCCGGGCTGTGCCCGGAAAGCCCGACACCTGCCGAACGGGCAGGAGCCAAGATGGGCTCATCCCATCCTCACCCCTCATCCTGAGGGGCCCGTGACAGCGGGCCGCGACGGATCATCGAGTTCCCGTGCGCTTCCCGGAGGATCCTTCGGGGCCTCCGCTTCGCTGCGGCCCCTCAGGATGAGGGGCGCGACGGAACTCCGTCGGTCGGACAGCTCTCCGACCGCATTCGCCGAATGTTTTCAGGGCGGTTCGACCGGAAGCGACCCGGCACGCGCCTCACATGCAGAGTTGCGCTAGCTGCGGGTGGCGAAGCAGTTGAAGCCGTTCTTCTTCAGCGCGGTGCAGGCATCCTGCGCGGCGCTCTGCTCGGCGAAGCCGGAGAAGCGGGCCCGGTAGAGCGTCGCGCCGCCATGGGTGACGCGCACCGTATAGGGAGCGGCCTTGGACAGAACACCGGTGCGGCTGCGGGCATCGGCGAGGATCGACTTCGCCTTGTCCTCGTCGTCCATGGCGCCGAGTTGGATCACCCAGGGGGTCGGCGTCACCGACTTGGCGCTCTCGCCGCGGGCATCCTTCGGCGGGCCCTCGGCGCGGGAGGCCACACCCTCGACGGCGGGCAGCCGCGCGGTCGACTTGCCATTGGCGCTCGGGAACGGCGCCTGGTTCGCCGGACCGGCATAGGCCTGGGCGGCGGCCGGCAGGGCCTGGAGGGTGCCGCGCCGCATGCCGGGCGTCGTCGTGGCCGGGCGGATGTCGAGCGGGGCGGGGCTGGTGGAACTCGTCGTCTGGACGGCGTCGTCATCGTCGTCGGCGGAGGCGACCTCCGTGCGGGTGCGGGAGCCGGCTTCGGCGATCACCGCCGGGCGGCCGCGCTCGGCCACCTCGACAACGGGCGCCGTCTGGCGGGCGCCGGCATAGGCGCGGGGCAGGTTCGCCCGCACCAGATCGGCCATGATCCGGTCGCGGCTCGCCCCCGACTTACCGCCGAGCACGATCGCCACGATCTGCCGGTCGCCGAGCTTGGCGGCGGTCATCAGGTTGAAGCCCGAATCGCGGGTGTAGCCGGTCTTGATGCCGTCCACGCCCTCGACATTGCCGAGCAGGTGGTTGTGATTGCCGATCACCCGGCCACGGAAGGCAAAGGAACGGGTCTGGAAATAGCGGTAGTAGCGCGGGAAGCGATCCTGGATGGCGCGGGCGAGGATCGTGAGGTCGTGGGCGGTGGTGATCTGGTCGGGATCGGGCAGGCCCGAGGCGTTGGCGTAATGGGTCCGGCTCATGCCGAGCGCCTTCGCCTTGCGGGTCATCATCTCGGCGAAGCGCGGCTCGGAGCCGGCGATGTTCTCGCCGATGGCGCAGGCGATGTCGTTGGCCGACTTGGTGACGAGCGCCTTGATCGCGTCCTCGACCGAGATGGTCGAGCCGGGGCGCAGGCCGAGCTTCGACGGCGCCTGGGCTGCGGCGTTGGCCGAGACGGTCAGGGGGGAATCGAGATCGTAGCGGCCCTTCTCCAGCTGCTCGAACAGCATGTAGAGCGTCATCACCTTGGTGATCGAGGCCGGGTGGCGCAGGGCATCCTCATTGACCGCGTGCAGCGTGCGGCCCGACTTCACGTCGACGACCATGGCGGCGTAGGGCGGGTTGTAGCCGCTCACCGCCTTGCGCTGGTGGCCCCGTCGCCGCGCTTCCGCGGGATCGGCCACCGCGACGAGAAAGCTCGTCGCCAGGAGCAGCACGGCGACAGCGCGGGACCCCGTGGGCCGGCCTTGTACGCGACGCATCTCGAAACCTTCGCCTCGACAACCGGGCAGCAGGCCCGGCTGGCACCCTTCGTTCGTGGAAGCCGGCCTTCCGGATCCACGTTCTCTGCCGCTGACCGTAGGATGAACGCGGTTACGCGGCCGTTAATGCCGGCGTTTGCGGTTGAGAGATCGTCCTTTTGCCACAGGGGTTAAGCCGATGTTGACGCGTGCCGTCGGCCGTCCCGCCCCCAAGCCCCGCCGAGGGACCCGGCGCTCCTGCGTGCGATGGCGGGCGGTGGAATGTCATGCAGGCAGGGCCCGTCTGCCGTGACGGCGAAGGGGCCCTCCGGATCGGACAGTTTCGCGCACGCGACTGGCGGAGTCGTTTCCCGGCCTATAGATTGCGTTTCGAGCGATGCGCCCTCGACAGGGGCGTCCGCGCCGAAAGCCGCCAGACCGAGATCGCTTCGATACCGATGTCTCTCACGCTGATCCAGGACGAGGTGCAGGGGAGCGGGCTACGGCCCATGCCGGTGCGCGCGGCCTCGACTCCGCCGGGCACGGGCGACGATGGCCGTTCGGGCACCGCGATCATCACCCGCACCAAGCCGCGGGCGAAGAAACCGAGCCTCTACCGGGTGTTGCTGCTCAACGACGATTACACGCCGATGGAATTCGTCGTGCATGTCGTCGAGCGCTTCTTTAACAAGAGCTACGAAGACGCGCATCAGATCATGATGCACGTCCATCTGAACGGCGTGGGTGAGTGTGGCGTCTTCACCTACGAGGTCGCGGAAACGAAAGTGACGCAGGTGATGGACTTCGCCCGCAAGCACCAACATCCGCTTCAGTGCGTTATGGAAAAGAAATAGGCATTCAGCGAAGGCCAGAGCATTGCCCAGCTTCTCACGCAGCCTCGAGCAAGCCCTCCACCGCGCCCTGGCCCTGGCCGGCGAGCGCCGTCACGAATACGCCACCCTCGAACACCTTCTGCTCGCCCTGGTCGACGATCAGGATGCCGCCGCCGTGATGCGGGCCTGTAACGTCGAACTCGACGTATTGCGCCGCAATCTCGTCGAATATGTCGACACCGAACTCTCGAACCTGACGGGCGACGGGCGCCAGGACGCGAAGCCCACCGCCGGCTTCCAGCGCGTGATCCAGCGCGCCGTGATCCATGTGCAATCCTCCGGCCGCGAGGAGGTGACGGGCGCCAACGTGCTGGTCGCGATCTTCGCCGAGCGCGAGAGCCACGCCGCCTATTTCCTGCAAGAGCAGGACATGACCCGCTACGACGCGGTGAACTACATCAGCCACGGCATCGCCAAGCGGCCGGGCACCTCCGAGTCCAAGCCCGTGCGTGGGGCCGAGGAGGAGAGCGCCGCCGAACGCCCGAGCGGCGAGGACGGCGAGGCGCGCCCGAAGAAGAAGGGCGACGCGCTGGAAGCCTATTGCGTCAACCTCAACAAGAAGGCCCGGGACGGCAAGATCGACCCGCTGATCGGCCGTCACGCGGAGGTGGAGCGCACGATCCAGGTGCTCTGCCGCCGCCAGAAGAACAATCCGCTGCTGGTGGGTGATCCGGGCGTCGGCAAGACCGCGATCGCCGAAGGCCTCGCGCGCAAGATCATCCAGCACGAGGTGCCGGAAGTTCTGGCCGACGCGACGGTGTTCTCCCTCGACATGGGCACCCTTCTCGCCGGCACCCGCTATCGCGGCGACTTCGAGGAGCGCCTCAAGCAGGTGATGAAGGAGATCGAGGCGCATCCCAACGCCATCATGTTCATCGACGAGATCCACACCGTGATCGGTGCCGGAGCCACGTCGGGCGGCGCGATGGATGCCTCGAACCTGCTGAAGCCGGCTCTGGCCTCGGGTGCCCTGCGCTGCATCGGCTCGACCACCTACAAGGAGTACCGCCAGTACTTCGAGAAGGATCGCGCCCTAGTGCGCCGCTTCCAGAAGATCGACGTCAACGAGCCGTCGATCCCGGATACGATCGAGATCCTCAAAGGTCTGAAGCCGTATTTCGAGGAGTTCCACAAGCTCAAATACACCACCGACGCGGTGAAGGCGGCGGTGGAGCTGTCGGCGCGCTACATCAACGACCGCAAGCTGCCCGACAAGGCGATCGACGTGATCGACGAGACCGGCGCGTCGCAGATGCTGGTGCCGGAGGCGCGGCGCAAGCGCACCATCGGCGTCAAGGAGATCGAGACTACCATCGCCACGATGGCGCGCATCCCGCCGAAGACCGTGTCGAAGGACGACGCGGTGGTGCTCAAGAACCTGACCGAGAACCTGAAGCGGGTCGTCTACGGCCAGACCAACGCCATTGAGGCGCTGACCTCGGCGATCAAGCTCGCCCGCGCCGGCCTGCGCGATCCCGACAAGCCGATCGGCTCCTACCTGTTCGCCGGCCCGACCGGCGTCGGCAAGACGGAGGCTGCCAAGCAGCTCGCCGCCTCACTCGGGGTCGAGATGCTGCGCTTCGACATGTCGGAATACATGGAGCGCCACACGGTCTCGCGCCTGATCGGCGCGCCGCCCGGCTATGTCGGCTTCGATCAGGGCGGCCTGCTGACCGACGGGATCGATCAGCACCCGCATTGCGTGCTCCTGCTCGACGAAATCGAGAAGGCGCATCCGGATCTGTTCAACATCCTGCTGCAGGTGATGGACCACGGGAAGCTGACCGACCACAACGGCAAGCAGGTCGATTTCCGCAACGTCATCATCATCATGACGTCGAATGCGGGCGCGTCCGATCTGGCCAAGTCGGCCTATGGCTTCACCCAGAGCAAGCGCTCGGGCGACGATGTCGAGGCGATCAACCGGCTGTTCGCGCCGGAATTCCGCAACCGCCTCGACGCGATCATCTCGTTCGGCCATCTGCCGAAGGAGGTCGTCGCCAAGGTCGTCGACAAGTTCGTGCTCCAGCTCGAAGCGCAGCTCGCCGACCGCAACGTCACCATCGAGCTCTCGGACGAGGCGCGGGAGTGGCTGGTGGAGAATGGCTACGACGATGCGATGGGCGCCCGGCCCATGGCCCGTCTGATCCAGACCACGATCAAGACGCCGCTGGCCGACGAGGTGCTGTTCGGGCGCCTGAAGGATGGCGGAGCGGTGAAGGTGGTCCTGAAGAAGCCCGAGACCGAGGACGGCAAGGCGTCGGACGCGAAGAGCGTGTCGGGGCTCGGTTTCGAATTCCCGGACGGACCGGTGACGCCGAAGCCGGAAAAGGACGTGACCAACGCCGCCAAGCGCCACAAGCGTCCGAAAGCACGGGCGACGCCGCGCAAGAAGGCGAACAAGGGCGATGGTGGTTCCTCGGGGGGCGGCAGCTCCGGCGGCGGCAGCGTCCGCACCGTTCCGAAAGTGCCGCTGAAGGTCTGACGTCGACCGGGCGGTCCCTCGCTTGAGGGATCGCCCGGCGGCCGGTACGGGTTGCGTTCTCGCACCGGCTCCCGGATATGGGCGGCACCGCGCCCTTCAGGAGGGATGACGGCGGCACATTTCGGCGCAGAGCGGCAATGGGGGGCATATGACGAGCGACATGCAGGAGGAGCACCTCACGCCTGTCGCCACGCCACAGGCGTCGCCTCTACCGCGGCCCCTCACACCCCGCGAGAAGCGCCGCCGCCGCCGCCGGGCTCGCCACCGTGGCGAGGAAATCCTCGGCTGGATCCTGGTGCCGCTGATCGTCATCGGCATCGTCTGGGGCGTGAACGCCGTGCTGGAAGCAATGGGCACCAGCCCCGGCGTGGTCTGGGATCAGCTGATGCAAGTGAAGGCCGCGCTCTCGAAGAAAATCTGAGGCGCGCGACTGTGCCTTACTCCGCCGCCGCCTTCCGCAATCCGATCCTTCGCCAGATCGTGCTCAGTGCCTCCACGAGATGATCGATATCCTCATCGGAATGCAAGGGTGACGGCGTGATGCGCAGGCGCTCCGTGCCGCGCGGGACGGTCGGGTAGTTGATCGGCTGCACGTAGATCCCGAACTCGTCGAGCAGGGTATCGCTGATCGCCTTGCAGAGTACGGGATCGCCCACCATCACCGGCACGATATGGCTGCGGTTCGGAAGGGTGGGGATGTCGGCCGCGTCGAGGGCCTGCCGCACCCGTGCGACGCGTTCCTGATGGCAGGCGCGCTCGGCCCCGCTCGCTTTGAGATGCTGGATGCTGGCCGCCGCCCCAGCCGCGACCGCGGGAGGCAGCGAGGTCGTGAAGATGAAGCCGGAGGCGAAGCTGCGCACGAAATCGCAGAGCTGCGCCGATCCGGTGATGTAGCCGCCATGGACGGCGAAGGCCTTGCCGAGGGTTCCCTCGATCACGTCGAGGCGATGGCTCAGGCCCATCCGCTCCGAGATGCCGCCGCCCCGGGCGCCGTACAGGCCGACGGCGTGAACCTCGTCGAGATAGGTGAGCGCGCCGTGGGCCTCGGCCACGTCGCAGATCTCGTCGATCGGGGCGATGTCGCCATCCATGGAATAGACCGACTCGAAGGCGACGAGCTTGGCCCGGCCCGGCTCGACCAGGGCGAGCTTGCGGTTCAGATCCTCGGGATCGTTGTGGCGGAAGATCTGCCGCTCGGCCCGGCTCGACCGGATCCCCTCGATCATCGAAGCGTGGTTTCCCTCGTCCGAGAAGACGACGCAGCCGGGGAGCTTGGAAGCGAGGGTGCCGAGGGCGGCCCAGTTGGAGACGTAGCCGGAGGAGAAGATCAGCGCCGCCTCCTTGTCATGGAGGTCGGCCAGCTCGCGCTCCAGGAGCACGTGATAGTGGTTGGTGCCCGAGATGTTGCGGGTGCCGCCCGCCCCCGCGCCGCAGCGGTCGATCGCCTCGTGCATCGCCCGCATCACGGCCGGGTGCTGGCCCATGCCCAGATAGTCGTTCGAGCACCAGACGGTGACGTCGCGCTCGCCGCCGGGGCTGTGATGGGTGGCGTAGGGGAAGCGGCCCGCCTGCCGCTCGAGATCGGTGAAGACCCGGTAACGGCCCTCGCGGTGGAGCCCGGCAATCGCGCTGCCGAAGAACGCCTCGTAATCCATGACCGTCCTCCCCGATGATCTGTCTGTCGTGAGCGGGCAGATCTGGCGTCCACCTCAGGTTATTCGGGCCGAGCTCCGGTCTCGCGGATCTCGGCAGGGGCCGCGGCGTCGCGTCCGGGCAGGCTCCAGGTCCAGAGGGCGGCCGAGGGTAGCGGCAGCATCAGGAACCAGTGTTCGAGGGTGGCGAGCGCGGCGAGCGTCGCCAGCAGGGTGAGGCCGATGACCGCCTGCGGCTCGGCCTGGGCTTCGAGCGCCCCGCGGGCGAGCACCACCACCAGGGCGGTGCCCAGCGTGACCGAGAGCGGGAACAGCGGATTCATCGGCCGCCGCGTCAGGTAACAGGCGAGGTAGCCGAGATGCGGCGGCAGGAACTCGGCGTTGAGATTGCGCACGCCGAGGAACAGGTTGAGCCGGGCCGAGGCGTTCATCAGGGCGAGCAGGGCGTAGGTCCACAGGGCCACGCGGTTCCCCTGCCCCCAGCTGAGGCAGAGGATGGCGAGGCCGCCCGCCAGGATCGCGAAGTCGTGCCAGAGGCTCGTGGCCAGCGCCGCGAGGAAACGGTCGAACCCGCGCAGGTTCGGCGCGCAGGCCGCGGGCTTCGGGCCGGAGACGAAGCCCATATAGTAGCTCATCTCCTGCCAGCCCCAGACGACGATGGCGGCGGTGAAGCCGATATAGGCGCCCGCCTCCGAGTCGTCGTCCGCGACCGCGCGGATCGCCCACAGGGCCCCGGCCAGGGCGGCGCTGGCGGCGATCATGCTGCGCGCATGGGTGCGCCGGGGCAGGTGGTGGAGCACCAGCACCAGACCGGTGGCCGACCACCACAGAAGGACCGCGTAGAGCGCCGGGGCGACGGGGCCGCTCATGCTACCAGACCGGACGCAGGCGGATGTCGGCGGGCATGGCGTTCTGCTTCACCGGCAGCAGGTAGAGCCGCGCGAAGGTCGCCGCCGCGCGCGCCGCCTGGACGCCGTGCTTCAGCTTCCCCACGACGCCCCCCTGCGCCCTGGCGGCGGCGATCTTGTCGGCGCAGTCCAGCAGCCGGTCGAGCCCGGCCTTGAAGCGCGGATCGTCGAGATCGAGGGTGATCGGGAAGGTCTGTTTCGAGATCTCGGAGGTGATCCGGAAGACCTTGAAGTCGTAATCGGTCGGATCGACCCCGAGCGCCCTGTGAAAGGCCGGCCGGCAATGATCGCGCACATACATGGTCGCGAACACGGCGAGCAGGAAGAAGCGGATCCAGTAGCGGTTGATGCCCTCGGTCAGCTTCGGGTTCGCCCGCATCAGCAGCGCGAAGGCCTCGCCGTGGCGGAACTCGTCGTTGCACCACTTCTCGAACCATTTGAAGATCGGGTGGATGCGCCGCTCGGGATGCCGCTCCAGCTCGCGATAGATGGTGATGTAGCGGGCGTAGCCGATCTTCTCGGAGAGATAGGTCGCGTAGAAGATGAATTTCGGCCGGAAGAAGGTGTATTTCTTGGTCTTCGTCAGGAAGCCAAGATCGACGCCGATGCCGAAATCCTTGAGCGTGTCGTTGATGAAGCCGGCATGCCGGGCCTCATCGCGGCTCATGAAGCCGAACAGCTCCTTGATGTCCTTGTTCTTGGCGCGCTTCCTCATCTCGGCATAGAGCACGCAGCCTGAGAACTCGGCGGTGATCGAGGAGACGAGGAAGTCGAGGAATTCCTTGCGCAGCTCCGGGTCCATGCCGGACAGGTCGCAATCGAACTCCTCGTTGCGCACGAAATGACGCTTGTTCGGATCGGCGCGCAGCTCGTCGATCAGGATGTCCCATTCACGGCGCACCGGCTCGACGTTGGTGCGGTCGAGCTCGTCGAAATCGGTGGTGTAGAAGCGCGGGCTCAGGAAGGTCGTCTCCTGAGCGGCCTTGGTCGATTCGTTGACCGGATGGCGCGGAACCGGCGTCCCGGCCGAGGGTGAGGGCTGGGGCTGGACGATGGCGTTCACAGCTTCCTCCGTTCGGAAAAGCTCACCTCGTAGAGCTCGGTCAGCTCGAGATGGGCGATCAGCTTGGTCCAGGCCCGCTCCAGCCGGCCGGCGCGGGTCACGGTGGCGGTGCGGCGCACGGTGAGGCGTTCCCCGTAGGGCACCTCGGTCGGCGCGTCGTTGACCCTGACCTCGTCGCCGGGCTCGATCTCGAAGCCGGCATCGAGGGTCACGTGAGCGTGCAGGCTCTCGGGGGTCTGCTCGATCTCGACGGTGCAGGGCACCTCGACGACCGTTCTGCCAATCCAGGCCATGTCTCCCTCCCCCATCACCGCACCTCGGTTCCGGGCAGCAGGCGGGCGAAGGCTCCGGCATTGGTCGGGCCGAAGGCCTGCAGCGCCACCCGGCGCCCGGTGACCGCATCGTCGAGCGACAGCGTGCCGTTGTCGAATCGCGTCAGCGTGAAGGGCGGCAGGCGGCTCAGACCCTCGCGCTGCCGGGCCTGAGCCAGACCGCGCAGGGTGCCGCGGATGAAGCCGTCCTGTCCCGGCGCGATCCGGGCGACGAGGCGCCCACTCTCCGCGAGCAGGTCGATGGCGCCGTCCGGCCGGTCCTCTGCATGGAAGGCGAGAGTGGCGACGGCGCGGGCGGGAGCTTCCTCCGTCTCCGCCGCCTGTCCACGGCCGAGGAAAACGGCGACGAGGGTGACGCCGAGCAGACCCGCAACGGCGAGGAGGGCTGGCTTCTGCGGCGAGGGCGGTTGCTTGGGCCGGCGGAAGTTGAGCTCGACGGGCATCGTGCCTCTCCTATCGCAGGCCGGATGCGGCGAGGCGGCCGGGCATGGCCTGCGCCGGCTGAACCGCCGCGACCGGCGCCGCGACGCGGCTCTGGCCCGTGGTCCGCGCGGCCAGGGCCGGGGCGAGCAGGGCTGCGACGGAGCGGGCCTCCGGCACCGAGCGCAGCATCGGCTCCGGCCGGCTCACCCGCCAGGGGCGGGCATGGGGCCACAGATGCAGGTAGGCGATCCGTTCGCCCGGCGGCAGGCGCAGGGGGATGTCGCCGCTGCCGTCCGGGAACAGGCGCAGATCGGCGGACTCGATCCGTGTCAGCGGAAGGTTGAGGGTGATCGGCAGGGCGATGCCGACATGCATCACCACCCGCCGGTCGGTGATCGTGTAGACCGTGGTGCGGTGGACGAGCCAAGCGAAGACGGTCAGCAGGCCGAGCGCGCCGAGGCCGACCAGCAGGGTCGGACCGGCGACGGCGGCCGCCCGTGCCGGCCCGTCGCTCGCTGCGATGGCGGCGAGCAGCCCGGCGGTGGCGACGAACCACAGCGTCACGAGGCGCGCATGGAAGATGTGGCGCAGCGCGCCGGCCCGGGTCGGCGCCCCGCGCCAGAGGATCCGCTCCCCTTCGGGCAGCGGGCCGGGCATCCCCCGCAGGGTGCCCTCGGGCAGGAAATCCGAGTCGCTCATCGCGGAGCCCTCACAGCAGCGGTTCCTGGCGGGCCGGCGAGGCGTAGAGGGTGCCGGCACCGAAATACGACATGATCCGCTCCTCCTCCCGCAGGGTGATCGAGTCCGGATCCTTGTGCGGCGGGATGTCGGCGAACTGCGCCGCCAGCAGAGCCTCGGTCTTCACGGTCTTCGAAAGCCGGCCGGTGGTGCAGAACGTCACCGGCATCAGCACCCGGCGTCCGCCCGCCCCGAGTTCCACCTCGTAGTAGCGGACGAAGGATTCGCCGCGATCGACCCAGAGATCGACCACGGTTCCCGCGACCTGCCGGTCCGCGCCGAAGACCGGCATGCCGATCGGGTTGGGCCCGTCCTCGTGGACCACGAAGTTCTCGGCGACCCGGAGCGGGACGATGCGGTACTGCTCGTCCCAGGTGCGGTCATGCTCGTCGTGGCGCGGCACCCAGGAGCCGGGGCCGACGCCGGCCTGGAGCGCGGTATCGGTCCGGTAATAGGGTGCGCCGGGAAACACCTCGTGGCGGGCGCTCGGCACATGGGTATCGACGGCGATGTTGGTCTGCGGCGCGTAGGTGGTGTGGCCGCTCGACAGCCGGAACGCCTTCGGCTTCGGAATCAGGATCGGGTTCGGGCTTTTCAGCCGTCCCGCGACCTCGTTCTCCAGCGGGTAGCCTTCGCGCCGATCCTCCTGGCGCAGATAGAAGACGAGTCCCGCGAAGAAGATCCAGAACGCGTAGAGCGTGACCTGCGCGACGTCGATGTAACCGGTGATCTCGCCTCTGGGCATGGCGCCTCTCCCGATCAGGTGGGACGGTTGACGATGGGATCGAACGGGCGGGGTGTCCGCTCGTCCGGGCGGAGAGCCTCCGGGCTGTCCGCGCGGACGAGGGGGCCGAGGGCGATCAAGGTCGCGAAGAGCAGGGCGATCTCGACGTGGTAGACGATGAGGTAGCCGATGGCCGGCTCGTTCATGCCTTCACCGAGCGCCCCTGACTGAGAGATCGCCGCGCCGACGTCGCGCAGGATGCCGCTCGCGGCGATGGCGGTGCCGGCAGCGGTGGCCTGCACCGCGCCCCAGGCACCGAGTGCGAGGCCCGTATCCTCCGGCCCGGCCTTCGCCATGGAGGCGGTCAGCGTGCCATGGGCGAACAGACCGCCACCGATGCCGATCAGCGTAACGCCGGCGGCGAACAGCCGGGCGGAGGCCAGGGGGGCGGCGAAGACCACCGCCGAGAAGGCGGCGATGCCGATCACCGATCCGGCGGCGGCCACCCGGTAGGGATCGCCGCCGCGATTAAGCCAGCGCGCGGCCGCGATCAGCCCGAGCCCGCCGCCGGCCGCGAGCATGGCGGTGAGCGCCGTGGTCTGGGCGACGGTGAGCCCGAGAATCTCGCCGCCATAGGGTTCGAGCAGGATGTCCTGCATCGAGAAGCCGGCGGTGCCGAGTGCGATGGCGGCGAGGCGGCGGCGGGCGGTGCCCTCCCCGGCATAGCCGTGCCAGGACTGCGCGAAGGTCCGTTGCGGCTCGGCTCGGTTCGTGCGGGAGGAGTCGCGCGGCTCCTGCTTCCACAGGGCGAGGCCGTTGAGCAGGATGGTGATCAGAGCCGCCCCCTGAATCACCTGGATCAGGCGGATCGCCGAGAAATGCGCCAGGGCCAGGCCGAACAGCAGGGCGCTGCCCATCATGCCCACCAGCAGCATGGCGCAGAGCAGGGCTACGACCTTCGGCCGGGCATGGGCGGGAGCGAGGTCCGTGGCGAGGGCGAGCCCGACGGTCTGCGTCGTGTGGAGCCCGGCGCCGACGAGGAGGAAGGCGAGCGCGGCCGCCACATGGCCGACCCAGAGCGGCCCGGTGGTATCGCCCGACAGGATCAGCAGGGCGAAGGGCATGATTGCCAGCCCGCCGAATTGCAGCAGCGTGCCGAACCAGATGTAGGGCACCCGCCGCCAGCCGAGCACCGAACGGTGCGTGTCCGAGCGGAACCCGATCAGCGCCCGCAGCGGTGCGAACAGCAGCGGCAGCGACAGCATCACCGCGACGATCCAGGCCGGCACCGACAATTCGACGATCATCACCCGGTTGAGCGTGCCGATGAGCAGCACCGCGGCCATGCCGACGGTGACCTGGAACAGCGACAGTCGCATCAGCCGGCCGAGCGGCAGCTCCGTCGTCGCCGCATCGGCGAAGGGGAGGATCGACGGGCCGAGGCGCAGGAGCGTCTGGGTTATGGCGAGGCCGGTCTTCATGTGAGCCGCCCGCCTTTGCTCCTGTCCTCAACCCTCATCCCGAGGTGCCGCAGCTCAGGATGAGGACGAAGGTCGGACGAAGCGACCTTGGAGAGTTCGAACGCGTTCGACAGGTAGAACCCGCTATTCACCCGCCGCGTCCGCCCAACGGCGAAGTGTTTCAGCGCGGCTTCCCGGGCGATGCGCCGCCGCAACCCGCCTTCCGTCACCGGCACGATGGCGGGCGCCCGGTCGGCCTTGGGAAACAGCTTGCCGGCGGCGTGCATCAGCGTCAGCAGCGCCGTGCGCGGGGCGACGGTGAAGAGCAGGCTACCGTCGGTGCGCAGCGAGAGTTCAGCCAGAGCCCGCACGATGTCCGGCGCTTGGTAATGGATCAGCGAATCCATCGCGACGACATGGTCGAAGCGGCCGAGCCAGGGATCGAGCATGTCGCCGACCCGGAACTCCACCGAACCGGGGCCGGACATGGCCGGCAGGCGCTCGCGGGCGAGGCCGATCAGCGTCGGCGAGACATCGATCGCCACCACCTCCGCCCCCCTGCGGGCGGCCTCGACCGCGAGCGCCCCGGTGCCGCAGCCGGCATCGAGCAGGCGCTTTCCGCTCAGATCCGCCGGCATCCAGTTGAGCAGGGTGGCACGCATGGCGTCGCGCCCGGCCCGCACCGTGGCACGGATCTTCGAGACCGGCGCATCGGAGGTCAGCCGCGACCACGCCTCGACCGCGGTGCGGTCGAAATAGGTCTCAAGCTGCGAGCGGCGGGTGAGATAGGGTGTGCTCATCGGTCGAAGCCCGCCATCAATCGAAACCGAGGAATTCGAACAGGTCGCGGTCCTTCATCGGCGCGGCCTCGCAGGGATCGGCGCCGGTCCAGAGCGTCTCGGCGAGCCGCATGTACTCGTCGGTGACGGCCTTCAGCTCCGGCGACGGGTCCATCTCGAACAGCGTCGATTTCTTGAGCCGTGAGCGGCGCACCACGTCGAGATCCGGGAAATGCGCGAGGCGGCGCAGGCCCACCGCCGCATTGAAGCGGTCGATTTCGTCGGTCTTGGCCGAGCGGTTGGCGATGACCCCGCCCAGCCGCACGCCGTAATTCTTCGCCTTGGAATGGATCGCCGCGACGATCCGGTTCATCGCGAAGATCGAGTCGAAATCGTTGGCGGTGACGATCAGCGCCCGGTCGGCATGCTGGAGCGGCGAGGCGAAACCGCCGCAGACCACGTCGCCGAGCACGTCGAACACCACGACGTCGGTATCTTCGAGCAGGTGGTGCTCCTTCAGGAGCTTCACCGTCTGGCCGACGACGTAGCCGCCGCAGCCGGTCCCGGCCGGGGGGCCGCCGGCCTCGACGCATTTCACGCCGTTATAGCCCTCGACCACGAAATCCTCCGGCCGCAACTCCTCCGAATGGAAGTTCACGGATTCGAGGGCGTCGATCACCGTCGGCGCGAGGCGCTTGGTCAGGGTGAAGGTCGAGTCGTGTTTCGGGTCGCAGCCGATCTGGAGGACGCGCTTGCCGAGCTTCGAGAAGGCGACCGAGAGGTTCGACGAGGTGGTCGACTTGCCGATGCCGCCCTTGCCGTAGACCGCGAAGACCTTGGCTGTCTCGATCCGGTCGGCGGGGTCGAGCGCCACTTGGAGGCTGCCCTCCTCGCGACGCACGGGCACAGGGTTTCGGATGGCGATGTTCATGCCGCGACTCCTGCGGTGATGCCGGTCGTGACGCCTTCGAGCCGGTCCTCCAGCTCCTCCTCGGCGCGGTCGAGCGCGTCGCGCGTCGCCGCGTCGGGGGTCCAGAAGCCGCGGCGATGCGCCTCGATCAGGCGGCTCGCGACCTTGGCGCAGGCAGTGGGGTTGAGCGAGGCCATGCGGTCGCGCATGGCCTCGTCGAGCACGAAGGTCTCGGTGATGCGCTCATAGATCCAGGGTTGCACCGCGCCCGCCGTCGCCGACCAGCCGACGGTGTTGGTCAGCGTCGCCTCGATCTGACGCACGCCCTCGTAACCGTGGCCGAGCAGACCCTCGTACCATTTCGGGTTGAGCATGCGGGTGCGGGTTTCGAGCGCCACCTGCTCGTCGAGGGAGCGGACGCGCCCCTCCCCCCTCGTCTGGTCGCTGATGTAGATCGGAACGCTCTCGCCCTTGGCGCGGGCCACCGCCCGGCCCATGCCGCCGAGGCCGTCGAAGTAGTGATCGACGGAGGTGACGCCGAGTTCGACCGAATCGAGGTTCTGATAGGCGAGATCGACCCGGGCCAGCACCGCCTGCATCAGGTCGCGCCGCGGCTCCGGCCGGCCGGTGCGGCCATAGGCGAAGCTCTTGCGGCGGGAGAACGTCTCGCACAGCTCGTCCTCGTCATCCCAGCGGCCGGATTCGACGAGGTGATTGACGTTGGCGCCGTAGGCGCCTTCCGCGTTGGAGAAGACCCGCAGAGCCGCCGTCTCGATGTCGCAGCCCTGCTCGGCCTGGATCGTCAGGGCGTGCTTGCGCACGAAGTTCAGCTCCGGCGGCTCGTCGGCGGTGGCGGCGAGGAAGCTCGCTTCCGCCAGGAGCTTGGTCTGGAGCGGCAGGAGATCGCGGAAGATCCCGGACAAGGTGACCACCACGTCGATGCGCGGGCGGCCGAGCGTGGCGAGCGGGATCAGCTCGGCTCCGGCGAGGCGGCCATAGCCGTCGAAGCGCGGCGCCGCGCCGATCAGCGCCAGGGCCTGGGCGATGGGCCCGCCCTCGCTCTTCAGATTGTCAGTGCCCCACAGAACCAGGGCGACGCTCTCCGGCAGCGGCTTGCCCTCGACGGCGTGCCGTTCGAGCACCCGCGCCACCTGCCGCGCGCCGTCGGCGCAGGCGAAGGCCGAGGGCAGGCGGTAGGGATCGAAACCGTGCAGGTTGCGCCCCGTCGGCAGGATCGACGGATTGCGCAGGAGGTCGCCGCCCGCCACCGGCGCGATGAAGCGTCCGTCGAGCGCCCGCAACACCGCCGGGATCTCGTGGTCGCGGGTCAGCTCGCGGTCGATCCGGGCGAGGTCGGCGAAGGCGGCGCGGTGAGTCTCGTCTGCGGGAAGGCCGGCGGCGGCCAGCGCCTCGTTGAAGGCGGCGCCCTCCACCAGCCGCTCGATCCCGGCGCGGGCCGGTTTGAGGCGGTGCGAGGCATCCGCCAGGGCGAGCAGCAGATCGATGCGCTCGTCCCGGGACAGGCCCTCGCCGACGACGTGCAGGCCGTGGGGAATCAGCGTCTGTTCCAGTTCCGCGAGCGCGACGGCGAGGGCCACGACCTGCGGGCTGGAATCACCTTCCCAAGCCGGTTCGGCCGGCACCAGATCCACGGCGGCCCCCTGCGCCTGGATGATCGCGGCGAGCGCCGCCCGCTCGGCGACCGCTTCCGGCTCCAGGGCGCGCCAGCGCTCGATCGAGGCCTTGAGGTCGGACAATCCGCGATAGAGCCCGGCGGCGGCGAGGCTCGGCGTCAGGTAGCTCACAAGCGTCGCGGCGGAGCGCCGCTTGGCCAGGGTGCCTTCGGACGGATTGTTGGCGGCATAGAGATAGACGTTCGGCAGATCGCCGATCAGCCGCTCCGGCCAGCAGGCCGCCGAGAGCCCGTTCTGTTTGCCGGGCATGAATTCGAGCGCCCCATGCGTGCCGAAATGCAGCACCGCATCGGCGCGAAAGTCTTCCTTCAGCCAGCGATAGAAGGCGCAGAAGGCGTGTGTCGGGGCGAAGCCATGCTCGAACAGCAGCCGCATCGGATCGCCCTCGTAGCCGAAGGCGGGCTGCACCCCGACGAAGACCGAGCCGAACTGCGCCCCCAGCACGAAGATCTCGGCGCCATTGCTCTGGTGGCGGCCGGGAGCCGGGCCCCATTGCGCCTCGATCTCGGCGAGATGAGGCTCGCGGCGGACATGGGTTTCCGCACCGACGCGGGCATGGACATTGGCCGGGGTGCCGAGCCGAGCGGCATTGCCGCCGAGGATCCGCTCGCGCAGGGCATCGACGCTCTCGGGAAGTTCGACATCGTAACCGTCGGCGGCGAGGCCGCGCAGGGTATTGAGCAGCGAGGCGTAGACCGAGAGGAAGGCGGCCGAGCCGGTGGCGCCGGCATTGGGGGGGAAGTTGAACAGGACGATGCCGAGCTTGCGCTCCGCCTTCGGCTTGCGGCGCAGGGCGACGAGCCGGGCGACGCGGGCGGCGAGGCGTTCGGCCCGCTCGGGGTTCACCCGCATGTCGCGGGCATTGCCCGGACCGGAGGCCGAGGAGCGGCCGCCGAACACCATCGGCGCGGTGGCGCCATCGAGTTCGGGGATCGCGACCATCATGGTCGCCTCTACTGGGGAGAGGCCGCGATCCCCGGATTCCCATTGTTCGATGGTCTGGAATTCGAGGGCGTGGGCGGCGAGGTACGGCACGTCGAGCCGCGCCAGCAGGGTCTCGGCCGCCGCCGCATCGTTGTAGGCCGGGCCGCCCACCAGGGAGAAGCCGGTGAGCGAGATCAGCGCATCGATCGCCGGCCGCCCGCCCGCCATGAAGAAGGCTTCCACCGCCGGGCGGTTGTCGAGCCCGCTGGCGAAGGCGGGGACGACGGAGAGGCCCTGTGCCTCCAGGGCGGCGATGACGCCGTCGTAATGCGCGGTGTTGCCCGCCAGCACGTAGGAGCGCATCAGCAGCAGGCCGACCCGGCCCCTCGCCCCCGGCACCGTCGGCAGGGCGGCGCGATTCTCGCCGATCCGGCCCGCGAGGCGCGGATGATAGAGGCCCGTCTCGGGGTAATGCTGCGGCGCCGGCGCGGTGGCGATGTCGCGCCATGCGGCCCGGGGGCCGGCGGCGTAGCGTTGGACGAGGAAGCGCACGAGGCTCGCGACGTTCTCGTCTGAGCCGGCCAGCCAATATTGCAGGGTCAGGAAATAGGCCCGCACATCCTGGGCCGAGCCGGGGATGAAGCGCAGGATCTTCGGGAGTTTGCGCACCAGCGCCATCTGCCGCGCGGCGTTGCCCTCCGCCCCCGGCTTGCCGCGCAGGCGCTTCAGGAAATCGAGGGCCGAACGCTTGGCGCCGCTCATGTCGAAGCGGTTGAGCTTGGTCGTGCGCACGACCTCGGCGGCCGAGAGACAGCCGACCATGGCATCGCAGCTCTCGCGCCGGGCCAGCAGCGCCGGCAGAATCGCTCGCACATGCTCGTCGAGGAACAGCATGGCCGAGACGACGATGTCGGCCCGGGCGATCTCCGCCTCGCAGGCTTGGAAGGCGCTGCGATCCGTCTCCCATTCGGCGGCGGCGTGGAAGCTCAGCGAGAGGCCGGGCATCTCGGTGGCGAGCCGCAGCCGCGCCCGTTCCACCGCGCTCGCCAGATGGTTGTCGAGCGTGACGATGACGATGCGGATGCCGGGCCTATCGGCTGAAATGCGCCTTGGCATCGTACAATGTCTCGAGGGTGATGAGCGGAAGCCGCCGCTCGCGGGCGTAGCGTTCGGTGTTGGCGCGGGCTTTGCCGCGCACGAAAAACGGGATCTTCTTCAACTCCTTCTCGGCATCGGGGGCCCAGGACGCGGTCTGGATCGCCGCTTCGCCCTCGATGCGGATCGGTGCAGGCGCCGGGGCAAGGGGAGAAGCCGCCGGCGCCCGTCCCACGGCGTGCGTGCCATCGCTCGGCCGATGGCCGAGATGCGAGGGGGCGGCGCCATCGTGGAATTCGGGATCGTCGCGGAACATCCCGAGAAGATGTTCCTCCAGCCCCATCATCAGGGGATGGACCAGGGCGTCGAACAGCACGTTGGCGCCCTCGAAGCCCATCTGGGGCGAGTGCCGGGCCGGAAAGTCCTGGACATGGACCGGGGCCGAGATCACCGCGCAGGGGATACCGAGGCGCTTGGCGACATGGCGTTCCATCTGGGTGCCGAGCACCAGTTCCGGCGCCGCTGCCTGGATCGCCGCCTCGACGTCGAGGTAATCGTCGGTGATCGTCGCCTCGATCCCGTGGAGGGCGGCCTCGGCCCGGACCTCGCGGGCGAATTCGCGGGTGTAGGTGCCGAGCCCCACGAGCCGGAAGCCGATTTCCTGGGCGGCGACGCGGGCGATGGCCAGGGCATGCGTGGCGTCGCCGAAGACGAAGACGCGTTTGCCGGTGAGATAAGTCGAGTCGACCGAGCGGGAGTACCAGGGCAGCCGCGAGGGTGCGCCGGCCAAAACCGGGGCCGGATCGACGCCGGCCAGGGCGGCCACCGCCTCGACGAAGCGGGTGGTCGCGCCCACGCCGATCGGCACGGTCTCGACGAAAGGCTGGCCGTGCGCCTTCTCCAGATATTGCGCCGCCGCGCGGGCGATCTCGGGATAGAGCACGATGTTGAAATCGGCCTCGCCGAGCCGGCCCAGATCGGCGGGAGTGGCGCCGGAGGGAGCGACCACGTTCACGGCGATGCCGAGACGGCCGAGGATCGCGCGGATCTCGATCAGGTCGTCCCGGTGGCGGAAGCCGAGCGCCGTGGGGCCGAGAAGATTGCAGGAGCGGCGCCGCCCATCCACCGGCCCGCGTTCGACCGGCGGGCCGCTCAGAGCCCGCACCAACCGATAGAAGGTCTCGGAGGCGCCCCAGTTCTCCTTCTTCTGATAAGCCGGCAACTCCAGCGGAATTACCGGGATCGGCAATCCGAGTGCCTTGGCGAGGCCTCCCGGATCGTCCTGGATCAGTTCCGCCGTGCAGGACGCGCCGACGATCATCGCCTGCGGCCGGAAGCGCTCATAGGCAGCGGCGACCGCATCCTTGAACAGCGCAGCGGTGTCGCCGCCGAGATCGCGGGCCTGGAAGGTGGTGTAGGTGACCGGCGGGCGCTTGGCCCGCCGCTCGATCATCGTGAACAGCAGGTCCGCATAGGTGTCCCCCTGGGGGGCGTGCAGCACGTAGTGCAGGCCCTCCATCGCGGTCGCGACCCGCATGGCGCCGATATGCGGCGGTCCCTCATAGGTCCAGACGGTGAGCTGCATCGGGCTACACCTCCAGCCTTGCGCGCCGGTCGAGCGGACGCGCGAAGAGTTCGGCGAGGTCGCCCGCTTGCTCGTAGCCCTGGATCGGCGTGAACAGCAGTTCGATCGACCACTTGGTGGTCAGCCCCTCCGCCTCCAGCGGATTGGCGAGGCCGAGCCCGCACACCGTCAGATCCGGCCGCGCGGCGCGGCAGCGGTCGAGCCCGTCGTCGAGGCTCTGGCCATCCACCACCAGGGTGCCGCCGGGAAGCTGCTCGATCTCCGCCGCGAGGTGGGCGCGGTGCAGATAGGGCGTGCCGACCTCGATCAGCTCGGCTGCCATCTCCCGCGCGAGGAAGCGGGCGAGCGGCACTTCGAGCTGCGAATCGGGGAAGAAGAACACCCGCTTGCCCGAGAGCTTTTCGCGATAGGGCGCCAGAGCCTGCCGGGCGCGCCTGAGGCCCGGCGCCGTCACCGTGTCGAAACGGGCCGGGTCGATGCCGAACGCCTCCGCCGCGGCCCGGAGCCAGCCGGTGGTGCCTTCGGCGCCGAGGGGGAACGGGGCGGCCAGGCGCCGGGCCCCTCGCTCTTCGAGGGCACGGGCGGTGTCGGTCAGGAAGGGCTGGGCCAGGAGGTAGCGCGTGCCGCGCCCGACCGACGGCATCCGCTCCGCGCGCCGCGCCGGCAGGAAACGGGCGCGGATGCCGAGTTCGGCGAAGAGCCGCGCGAACTGATCCTCGACGATATCCGCCAGTGCGCCGACGACAAGGAGGTCGTCGTCGGCCTCCGTGGCTTCCGGCAAACCCGGCACCAGAGCGGCGAGGCAGGCATCCTCGCCCTGCGTGAAGGTCGTCTCGATGCCAGAGCCCGAATAGTTCAGTACCCGCACCTCCGGTGCGAGGCGTTGGGACAGGCGCAAGGCTGCCCGCGAAAGGTCGAGCTTGATCACCTCCGATGGGCAGGAGCCGACCAGAAACAGCAGCCGGATCTCCGGCCGCCGCTCGATCAGCCGGGTGACCACCCGGTCGAGTTCCTCGTTCATGTCGGCGAGGCCGGCGAGATCGCGCTCGTCGATGATGGCGGTGGCGAAGCGGGGCTCGGCGAAGATCATGACGCCCGCTGCCGATTGGATCAGGTGGGCGCAGGTGCGCGAGCCGACGACGAGGAAGAAGGCGTCCTGGATCTTGCGGTGCAGCCAGACGATGCTGGTGAGCCCGCAGAACACCGCCCGCTGCCCGCGCTCGGGGCGGATCTCGACGTCGCAGGCGGCGGGTTGGGGCGCGTGGGCGTTCACCGGGCGCCCTCCCCGGCCAGGACGACGGCGGTCGGCGCTTCGAGCCGGGCCGCGCGCAGCTTCAACAGGAACTGCCCGGCGTTGATGAGGTAGGTCGCGTAGGCTGCCAGCGCGAGGATGAGCAGGCCCTGGGTGCCGAGGAGGCCGAAGCCCAGGGCCGCGAGATAGGCCGTGTGCAGCGCCAGCACGAGCATGCTGAACACGTCCTCCCAGAAGAAGGCCGGCGCGAACAGGTAGCGGCCGAACACGACCTTCTCCCAGATCGAGCCGGTCACCATGATCGCGTAGAGGACCAGCGTCTTGACCACGACGGAGGCGTTGGCGGCCTCCGCCCCCTGCCCGGTGGCGAGGGTGCGCAGCACGAGGCCGAGGCTCACGAGGAAGACGGCGAATTGCAGCGGCGCCAGGATGCCCTGCACCAGGGTCCAGGGCGAGGCGTCGCGGCGCTGACGCTCGGCGCTGGTGTAAAGCGCTTGATGCTGGCCCTGGCGTCGACGCATGGCGTCCGCCCTCGCTCGCTTCCGACCCCGGCGATGCAGGGCCTCGACTGACTCGAAGCCTAGGCCGTCCTCCCGGAAAGTGTCAATCCAACTTGACGATCATAGGAGATGACATTCCACCAAATTGACAGGGCGGGGTATTGCCAACTGGACTGTGAAGCGTATCGTAAGTTTCAACGCGTCCAATGCCTGGGTGTGGTTTGTGCAAAAAAATGCATGATCGCGTGCCCCGCTGCACCTTTGCAGGAGAGGCCCATGGGAGGCTGGCGGCATTTCGGCGAGCGCCTTGAGCCTCCTACCGTCGCAACGGGATGTGGTGTCCTGACGGAATCACCGGTCGCGACACCCTTCGGGCGTGACGCTGACGGGGACGGGATGCGCAACCGCTTGGCGAGCGTCGTCGAGGCGGAGATTCTCCCCCGTCTGATGCTGGCCCATCGCGGCGAAGGCAGGTCCAGGGCTCCGGTCTCGAGCGAACGGATAGCGGCGGAAGAGGTCGAACGGCTCTGCGAGATCCTTCTGGCGCGCAGCGACGGCGACCTCGCCCTTCATCTCCTCCGCTTTCTCGATAAGGGGCTGACGCTCGAGGGCGTTCTCGTCGAACTGCTCACCCCGGTCGCAAGGCAGCTCGGGCGGCTCTGGGAAGAGGATTCCTGTGATTTCCTGGACGTAACGGTCGCCCTCGGGCGGCTGCAGGCGGCGGCGCGCGATCTCTGCGGTCGGTTCGAGAACGAAGCCGCCGAGCCGGTGGGTCGGTCCATCCTGCTTCTTCCCTGCCCCGGCGAGACACATCTTTTCGGTCTCGCCATCGTGGCCACCATCTTCCGTGAGGCCGGCTGGGACGTGACCAGTGCGGGCACTGAGTTCGAGACCAGGTCGGTCGACTTGATTCGGTCCGATTGGTTCGATGTCGTCGGCCTGACGCTGTCCTGCGACGTGCTCCTGCCGAGCTTGCCGGGTGTGATCCGCGACTTGCGGGCCGCCTCCTGCAATCCGGCGGTCAAGGTTCTTGTCGGCGGCCCCTATTTCGCCAGAAATCCGAACCAAGTGCGCCTCATCGGCGCTGATGCCACAGCGGAGGACGGACGGCTCGCACCGCTGATCGCTGAAAGCTTGCTTGAAATGCGAGCGCGGGCCTGTTGAAAGGGCGCTCCGCGCCATCACGAAGTGTTGACCTTGAGCAGCTTGGCGAGCCCATCCCCGCGACGTCCTTCAGCGGCGTTGCAGCAGGCGAACGGTCTCCTCGACGGTGAGGCCGCCGGTCTCCTGCTTGCGGCAACCTCCGATCTGTCCCTGGTCGTCGATGCGCAGGGTATCATCCGCGATACCGCGTCGACCCGCCCCGACCTCGAAGGGGAAGGGATCGAATCCTGGCTGGGACGGCCTTGGATCGATACGGTGACCGTCGAAAGCCGGCCCAAGATCGATGCCCTCCTGCGCGACGCGTCGTCCGATGCGATGACCCGCTGGCGGCAGGTGAACCACCCCTCCCCGAGCGGGGCGGACCTGCCGATCCGCTATTCCACCCTTCGTCCGCGCAAGGATGGCCCGATCATCGTGGTCGGCCAGGATCTGCGCGCGGTCGCGGCGCTGCAGCGGCGCTTGGCCGAAACTCAGCAGGCCCTGGAGCGGGACTACGACCGGCTGCGCGCGGCCGAGACCCGGTACAAGCTACTGTTCCAGCTTTCGGGCGAGCCGGTGCTCGTCGTCGATGCGGGGACGCGGCGGGTCATCGAGGTCAATCCCGCCGCGATGCGCCTGCTCGGCCGCCCGCAGAAGCGCATCGTCGGCCAGGATGCCGTCGAACTGTTCGATACGGCGAGCCTGCGGGAGCTGCAGGGCCTGTTCGCCGGGCTGCGCATCACCGGGCAGGCTTCGGATCTGACGGCGCGGCTCGGTGGAGGCCGGGACGCGGTCAAAGTCTCGGCATCCCTCTTCCGGGGGGAGACGGTCACCTCGGTCCTGGTGCGCTTGTCGCCCCTCACGTCGAGCCGCGACGAGCGGGCCGGCCTCGACGGCAATGCCCTCGACCTGCTTCAGCGGATGCCGGAAGGCTTCGTCGTCACCGATCCTGCCCGCCGCATCCTCTCGGCCAACACCGCCTTCCTTGCCCTCACCCAACTCGCCACCGAGGAGCAGGTGCGCGGCCAACCCCTCGACCGCTGGCTCGGCCGCGAGGAGACCGAGGCCCTGGCCCTGTTCGCCATGCTGCGCGACCATGGGTCGGTCCGCAACTTCACCACGGTGATGCGCGGCGCCTACGGGTCGTTGGAGGAGGTCGAGGTCGTGGCCGTGTCCGCGGTCCAGTCGGAGCAGCCCTGTTTCGGCTTCACCGTTCGGGCAACCCCGCGCCGGGCCGCGCCGGTTCATGTCGGCGGGCATGATCTTCCTCGCTCCGTCGAGCAGATGACCGAGCTGGTGGGGCGAGTCTCGATGAAGGCGCTGGTGCGCGAGACCACGGATCTCATCGAGAAGTTGTGTATCGAGGCGGCCCTGCGAATCACCCGCGACAACCGCGCCTCGGCCGCCGAGATGCTGGGCCTCAGCCGTCAGGGCCTCTACGCCAAGATGCGCCGATACGGCATTGGCGATCTCGACCCTAGCGATCCCGAGCTGGTCCCCTGACGCGCGTATTATGCATTATATCGCCTGTCGTCTCGCTCGCTGACGCAAGTGTCAGCGGATCGATGTGTAAAGCTTTCTTGACACGCGTGGTGCCGGTCCCCTAGCCTCCGGCCATGAGCACACCCGCTCCAAGCGCTGTCGTCGAGCTTCTGAAGCCGATCACTTGGTTCGCGCCGATGTGGGCTTTCGGATGCGGCGTGGTCTCGTCCGGTCAGGCGCTCTCCGGGCAATGGCCGGTGATCGCGGCGGGCGTGGTGCTGGCAGGGCCTCTCGTCTGCGCTACCAGCCAGGCCGCGAACGATTGGTTCGACCGCCATGTCGACGCGATCAACGAGCCGGACCGTCCGATTCCGTCGGGGCGCATTCCGGGTCGTTGGGGGCTCTACCTCGCCGCCGGCTGGACTGTGCTGTCGCTGCTCGTCGCGGCAATGCTGGGGCCGTGGATCCTCGGCGCCGCCCTGTTCGGCCTCGTCCTCGCCTGGATCTATTCCGCGCCGCCGCTGCGATTGAAGCGCAACGGCTGGTGGGGCAATTCCGCCGTGGCGCTCTGCTATGAGGGCTTGCCCTGGTTCACCGGCGCGGCGGTGATGGCGGCGGCGATGCCCGACCGGCGCGTCCTGCTCATCGCCCTGCTCTACTCGATCGGGGCCCACGGCATCATGACCCTCAACGACTTCAAGTCGGTCGAGGGTGACAGGGCGATGGGCCTGCGCTCCCTGCCGGTGCAACTCGGCTCGGACCGCGCCGCACGCTTCGCCTGCCTCGTCATGGCTCTGCCGCAGGTGGCGGTGTTCGCGCTGCTCATCGGCTGGGATCAGCCCTGGCACGCGCTCATCATCGCCGGGCTACTCCTGTGTCAGCTCGCCCTGATGGCGCATTTTCTCAAGGCCCCCCGCGCCCGCGCCGCTTGGTACAACGGCACCGGCACGACCCTTTACGTGCTCGGCATGCTGGCCTCCGCTTTCGCCCTGCGGCCTCTCGTGCAAGGGCTGGGGCCATGACACACGCTTCCTCCACCTTCTCCTGGCTGCAGATCGTCCGGCTCGGCCTGGTCCAGACCGCCCTCGGCGCGGTGGTGGTGATGATGACCTCGACCATCAACCGGGTGATGGTGGTGGAGCTGGCGCTGCCGGCCATTGTGCCGGGCGGCCTTGTCGCCCTCCACTACGCGACGCAGGTGCTGCGGCCGCGCTGGGGCTACGGCTCCGATGTCGGCGGACGGCGCACGCCCTGGATCGTCGGCGGCATGGCCGCGCTCTGCCTCGGCGGTTTCGGCGCCGCCGTGGCGACGGCGCTGGCCGCGAGCCATCTGGCCGCCGGCCTCACCCTCGCGATCTTCTCGTTCCTTCTCGTCGGCATGGGGGCCGGCGCGGCGGGGACCTCGCTCCTGGTCCTGCTCGCGACGGGCGTCGAGGCCGGTCGCCGGGGCGCGGCGGCGACCATCGTCTGGGTGATGATGATCGCGGGCTTCGCCGTCACCGCACCTTTGGCAGGCCATTTCCTCGATCCGTTCTCGGGGGCGCGGCTCGTCGCGGTGTCGGGCAGCGTCTCGCTGATCGCCTTCCTCGTGGCCGTGCTCGCCGTCACCGGCATCGAGCCGGCCCAGAGAAGCCGCGCGGCCGCGCTTCCCGAGAAGAAGCCGCCCTTCCGCGCTGTGCTGGCGCAGGTGCTGGCCGAGCCGGCGGCGCGGCGCTTCACCCTGTTCATCTTCGTCTCGATGCTCGCTTACAGCGCGCAGGAGCTGATTCTCGAACCCTATGCCGGCCTCGTCTTCGCGATGACACCGGGAGCGACCACCAAGCTCGCCGGGCTCCAGCATGGCGGCGTGCTCGCCGGGATGCTGTTCGTGGCCGGCATCACCGTCTTCCTCGGCGGCCCGGTGCTCGGCTCGTTGAAACTCTGGACCGCCATCGGCTGCGGGCTCTCGGCCCTGGCGCTGGCGGCCATCGCGTTCGGCGGTCCTGTCGGCCCCGGCTTCCCCTTACGGGCGGCGGTGGCGGGACTGGGCTTCGGCAATGGCGTCTACGCGGTGGCGGCCATCGGTTCGATGATGGCGCTGGCCGGGCGCGGCGGCGAGACTGAGCGCGGCACCCGGATGGGCGTCTGGGGCGCGGCCCAGGGCATCGCCTTCGGTGCGGGCGGCTTCCTCGGCACCCTCGCGGTCGATCTCGCCCGCCTCGTCACCGCCGAACCGGTCTATGCCTATGCGGCGGTGTTCGCGGGCGAGGCTCTCCTGTTCCTCGTCGCCCTGGCGATCAGCTTGGGCGTCGAGCACGCCACCGTCGGCAGGCGGAAGAACCCGCTGACCGAGACGGCCTCCTTCCAGCTCAGCCCCGGCTTCGACGCGAGGTAGCGCGATGGCGAACCACGACGGTCCCGAACTCTTCGACGTCGTGGTGGTGGGAGGCGGCCCTGCGGGGGCGACCGCGGCCACGGATCTCGCGGCCGCCGGGCGGCGGGTGCTGCTTCTCGACAAGGCGGGGCGCATCAAGCCCTGCGGCGGCGCGATCCCGCCGCGGCTGATTCGCGACTTCGCGATCCCCGATGCCCTCCTCGTCGCCCGCATCCGCAGCGCGCGGATGGTCGCGCCGAGCGCGCGCCATGTCGATATGCCGGTCGGCGACGGCTTCGTCGGCATGGTCGATCGCGAGCATTTCGATCCGTTCCTGCGGGAGCGCGCGGGATCGGCCGGCGCCGAGGTCCGGGTCGGGCTGTTCGAACGGATCGAGCGCGAGACGCCGGGCCTCGCCACCGTCCATTACCGGCAGGGCAAGGGCGGCGCGGCGCGACGCGTCCAGGCCCGCCTGGTGATCGGAGCCGATGGAGCAACTTCCTCGGTCGGGCGCGCCGAGATTCCGGGACATGCCCGGATGCATCAGGTCTTCGCCTATCACGAGATCGTCCGGCGTCCGGCGGGCGAGGGTCACGACGGCGCCCGCTGCGATGTCTATTATCAGGGCCGCCTCTCGCCGGATTTCTACGCCTGGATCTTCCCTCACGGGGAGACCGTCAGCGTCGGCACCGGCAGCGCCCGCAAGGGCTTCTCTCTGCGTGGCGCGATCCGCGACCTGCGCGCCGGCACCGGCCTCGATGCCTGCGAGACCCTACGCCGGGAGGGCGCGCCGCTCCCGCTCAAGCCTCTGCGGCGTTGGGATAACGGCCGCGACGTGCTGCTGGCGGGCGATGCTGCCGGAGTGGTCGCGCCGGCCTCGGGCGAGGGCATCTATTACGCCATGCTCGGCGGCCGCCTCGCGGCGGAGGCCGCCGAAGCCTTTTTTGCCACGGGCGATGCTCGGTCGCTGGCCCTGGCGCGAAAGAGGTTCATGCGCCTGCACGGGCGCGTGTTCTGGGTCCTCGGGATGATGCAATGGGTCTGGTACCGCAGCGACGGCCTGCGGGAGCGTTTCGTCTCGATCTGCAAGGACAAGGATGTCCAGCAGCTCACCTGGGACGCCTACATGAACAAGGAGCTGGTGCGGGCAAAGCCCGCCGCCCATGCGCGGATCTTCTTCAAGGATCTCGCGCATCTGTTCCGCTGGGTCTCGCCGTGAGCGTCGCGCTGGCCGGGGGATGGGGGCCGCCCGTAGTGGCCGGCCTCGTGGCGGTGGCGGTAGCCGCCGCCGGCGGGATCGCGACCCGCACCGACGGCTGGTACCAGCGCCTGCGGGTGCCCGCCTGGAAACCGCCGGACTGGGCCTTCGGCCCGATCTGGTCGGTGATCTTTGCCCTGACCACCACCTCCGCCGTTCTGGCCTGGAACGCCGATCCGGAACCGGCCGCCCGCTTCCGCCTCGTCGCGGTCTTCGCGGTGAACGGCGCCCTCAACATCGCCTGGAGCGTCATTTTCTTCCGCCTGCGCCGCCCGGACTGGGCCTTCGTCGAGGTGCTGCTGCTCTGGCTCTCCATCGTCGCCGTGATGTGGACCGTGAGCCATGCCTCGGTCGTCTCAGGTCTGCTCAACCTGCCCTATCTCGCCTGGGTCAGTGTCGCGGCCTGCCTGAACCTCACCATCCTGCGGCTCAACCCGCAGCTGAGGGAGGTTTGAGCCGTGGCCGATCTCTTCGCCTCCGGGCGGCTCGTCGACGCGATCCTCGTTCTCGTCTTGATCGAGACGCTGGTGCTGCTGGGGTGGAGGGCCCGTTTCGGCGGGGCCGGGACGGCCGCGCTCCTCTGTACCCTCGCCTCTGGCGCCGCGCTGATGCTGAGTCTGCGCGCGGCCCTGACCGGGGCGGAATGGCCCGTCGTCGCCCTCTGGCTCACCGCCTCCCTCGTCGCCCATCTCGGCGATCTGGCGCTCCGATTCCGCCGCAGCGGCACCGCCTCTCGCGGGGCTGTGACCGGACAAAGCGGAACAACCGGAGATGGGCTACGTTCCGTGCGCGTCGTCCAATAATTTAGAACCATTCTCGCCGGGGCTGTTCCGCCATCTGGAGTTCGGTTTCCATGACTCGCCTCACCGCCTTCGGCTCCGGATGGCTCGCGCTCGCCGCGCTGCTCTCCGCCTCTCCGGTTCATGCGCAGGGGGCGGATGCCGATCTGATCAAGCGGGGCGAATATCTGGTGACCGCAGGTGATTGCGCCGCCTGTCACACCAAGCCCGGCGGCAAGTTCCTGGCTGGCAACTACACCCTCAACACGCCCATCGGTGCGATCAAGACGCCCAACTTGACCCCCGACGAGGAGACCGGCCTCGGCAAGTGGACCTACGAGAACTTCGAGCAGGCCTTCCGTCACGGCATCGGTGACGAGGGTGAGTATCTCTACCCGGCTTTCCCCTTCGGCTGGTACACCAAGGTCTCCGACGAGGACACCAAGGCGATCTTCGCCTTCCTCAAATCGGTGCCGGCGGTGAAGGAGAAGCGGGAAGAGAGCAACATCCCGTTCCCGTTCAACATCCGCACCGCCCTCATCACCTGGCGCACCGCCTTCTTCACCGAGGGCCGCTTCAAGCCCGATCCCAACGCCAGCGAGGAGGTGAATCGCGGCGGCTATCTGGTCGAGGGGCTCGGGCATTGCGGCATGTGCCACAACGAGCGCAAGCTCGTCGGTAATACCAGCCTCGCCGGCCGCTTCGGCGGCGGCGTGATCGATGGCTGGTACGCGCCCAACATCACCCCGGACGGCCACCAGGGCATCGGCGCCTGGAGCGATGAGGAGGTCGTGACCTATCTCAAGACCGGGACGGCGCCGGGCAACCGGCCGGGCGTGGCCGCCGGGCCGATGCGCCAGACCATCGAGGAATCGCTGTCCAAGATGACCGATTCCGACCTGAAGGCGATGGTCGCCTATCTGCGCACGATTCCTGCGAAGCAGACCTACAAGGAGAAGGATCTCCAGGCCTTCAACCAGCCCGGCGCGCCGGGGGCCGACACTTATCTCACCTATTGCTCGTCCTGCCACCGGCCGGATGGCAAGGGCGTCGAGGGCGCGATCCCGGCTTTGGCCGGCAACACCTCGGTCCAGTCCGCCGGGCCGGAGACCGTCATCAACGTCATCGTCGGCGGGCTGGCCGCCCAGAACGGCTACGCACCGATGCCGGCCATCGGCCAGGAGATGACCGACCAGCAGATCAAGGAAGTCACGGATTACATCCGCAATTCCTGGGGCAACAAGGCGCCGGTCGTCTCCGAGACCGGAGTGGTCGCGACTGCGCGGGACAAGATCAAGACGATGCTGGCGGGCAACGCGCCGTGCTCGACCATCGACGACGAGACCCTCAAGAAGAGCGTCGCCGAGGCGACCGGCGGCGATGTGCTCAAGGGGCTCAAGCCGACGGATTTCGTGCCGGTCCTCTCCCGCGTCGCGCCGCAGGTGAAGGCGGCCGCGCCGCAGGCGGGCGATGCCGCCGTCGTCAACGGGCTGCTCGCCGCCTTCTGCCAAGCCAATCGCGGGCAGGAGGAGACGGCTCCGCTCGGCTGGTCGGCCACCATCGGCTCGTTCGGCAATGTCGCCTACAGCCAGGTCAAGAATCCTGAAAAGCAGGCGGATGCCGGCTCGGATCGGCCGCCGGCTTCGGTCACGACGCCGCCCAAGCCTTGATTCCCGCGTTTGTAGCCTACCCTAGGCGAAGATGAGGGTGGTGACGGAGTGTTTCCGGGCGAGCCGCGAAGGGTCGCCCGGAAACCGTGATCACCCGCCGATGGGAGTTCGAGCGGATGCAACTCGGCATGATCGGCCTCGGCCGAATGGGCGGCAACATCGTGCGCCGCCTCCTGCGGGATGGCCACACCGCCGTGGTCTACGACCGGGATTCGAAAGCGATCGAGGCGCTGACGGCCGAAGGAGCGACGGCGGCGGAGAGCCTGGAGGATCTCGTCGCCAAGCTGCAGGCGCCGCGGACCGCCTGGGTGATGCTGCCCGCCGGCCAGATCACCGAGGTGACGGTGACGGCCCTGGGCGGGCTGATGGCGGCCGACGATTGCATCATCGACGGCGGTAACTCTTTCTACCAGGACGATGTGCGCCGGGCCCAGGATCTCGACCGGCGCGGCATCCACTACGTCGATGTCGGCACCTCGGGCGGCGTCTGGGGGCTGGAGCGCGGCTATTGCATGATGATCGGCGGCCATAAGGAGGCCGTCGACCGTCTCGACCCGATCTTCCGTACCCTGGCGCCGGGCCTCGGCGACATCCCGCGCACCCCCGGCCGAGAGGAGCGCGATCCCCGCGCCGAGCAGGGTTATATCCATGCCGGGCCGAGCGGCGCCGGCCATTTCGTGAAGATGGTCCATAACGGCATCGAGTACGGGCTGATGCAGGCCTATGCCGAGGGCTTCGACATCCTGCGTCACGCCAACGCCCCCGAGATCCCGGAGGCACGCCGGTTCGACCTCAATCTCGGCGACATCGCCGAGGTCTGGCGCCGGGGCAGCGTCGTCTCCTCCTGGCTCCTCGACCTAACCGCCGCGGCCCTGGCGGGCGACGAGCGGCTCGAAGGCTATTCCGGCTTCGTCGAGGATTCCGGCGAGGGCCGCTGGACCATCAATGCAGCGATCGAGGAGGCGGTGCCGGCGACCGTTCTCTCCAGCGCGCTCTACCGCCGCTTCCGCTCCCGTGAGGACGAGAGCTACGCCGACAAGCTGCTCTCGGCCATGCGCAAGGGCTTCGGCGGCCATCTGGAACCGCCGCGCCGGGGGCCCACGCCATGATCCCGCTTCCCCCCGGCACGGACGTGATGGCGGATGCGGAGGCGACGGCCCGCGCCGCCGCCGAGCATCTGATCGAGATGGCGGAGAGCGCGGAGAACGACCGGGTCGCGATCTGCCTGTCCGGTGGCTCGACTCCCAAACGGCTCTACGCGCTTCTCGCCTCGCCCGGCTTCGTCGAGCGGGTGCCGTGGTCGCGCATCCACTGGTTCTTCGGCGATGATCGGGTCGTGCCCTGGGACGATGCCCGGAGCAATGTGCGGATGGTCCGCGAGGCTTTCGGCCACGCCTCCCCCGTCCCGACGACGCATCTCTACTTCATTCCCTCCGATGCGGGGGCGGAGGCCGGGGCGCGGCGGTATGAGCGGATGCTGCGCGATTTCTACGGCGCCGAACGGCTCGACCCGAACCGGCCGCTCTTCGATCTCGTGCTGCTGGGGCTCGGCAGCGACGGGCATACCGCCTCGCTGTTTCCGGGAAAGCCCGCGGTGACCGAACGGGACTCCTGGGTCGCGCCGGTGCCGGAGGCCGGGATGGAGCCGTTCGTGCCGCGCATCACCCTGACCGTTCCCGCCCTGTCCTCCTCCCGCTCTACCCTGTTTCTCGTCAACGGCGCGGGCAAGCGGGAGCCGCTGCAACGGCTGGCGGATGGTGAGGATCTGCCGGTACGGCATATCCGCAGCGACGGGCGGGTGAGGTGGTTCATCGACCGCGAGGCGGCCGGTCTCTGAGCATCGGCACGCATTCCGACGCCGGAGGGCTGAGTGATCCCGGCGGTGAATCCGGAAACGGCATCGCCGCTATTTCGCCTCCAGCCTTAGCGGTGTGTTAAGGATGGTCATGGACCGATCAGGAAACATGCGTGGGCCGGGAGCTCACTACCGTGCCTTGCGCGACCTGTGGCCTCTCGCGCGCCGGCCCCGTTTCCGCTTGCGCCGCACCCGCATCCTGCCCGGCCCGCTGCAGCCGCTGCAGCGGCCGGCGCAGGTTCCGGTTCGACGCATCGGGCTCGGCTTGGTCCTCCTGTCGGCTGCCACATCCCTGATCCTCGCGCCGCAGATCCGGGCGACCGTGCCCCTCGAAGCGTCGTCGCTCCGACATGCGGAGCTGCGCCGGGACCCGGCTCAACCAGTCCAGTCCGCCGCGATTCCAACGGATCCTCTCCCGGTCGGGTCCGCCGACGGGTCGGAGGCCGAGCGGTCGTTACGGCCAATGCCCGCCGAGGCCATGGAAGCATCGGAGACCGCGCATCCCGCATCGGTTCGACCGGACGCTGCCCAGGAGGCGCAGCGGCACGAGGTGCAAAGGGAAGAGGCACGATCCGATGAAGATCGGCGATCGACCTCGCCGGCTCTGTTTGAACCGCTGCCGACCTTGGATATCGACGAGGCCTCGTTCGATGCGGTGCCGGCGCTGACGGTCGAGCACCCGCCGCGACCGGGCCTGAGGCTCCGACCGCGTCCCTGAAATCGGAGGTCTCGAGACGATGACGGCCGGGCCGGAGATCCGACCCGGCCGCGGCCGGATTGCCCTGGTTCGCCGGCTCACGCCGCCATCGGCATATCTTCTTCTTCCTGCGCGGCCATGAACTGGGCCCGGGCGAGCGCCGCGAAGCGCTGATTGAGGGAGACCAGTTCGTCGAAGCTGCCCGCCTCGACGATCCGCCCATCCTCGAACACGAGGATGCGGTCGGCGTTGCGGATCGTGGCGAGGCGGTGGGCGATCACGAAGGTGGTGCGCCCCTCCATCACCGTCTCCAGCGCCATCTGAAGCTTGCGCTCGGTGGCGGCATCGAGGGCGCTGGTCGCCTCGTCGAGGATCAGCACCGGCGGGTTCTTCAGGAGGGCCCGGGCGATGGACAGGCGCTGACGCTCACCACCGGAGAGCGAGCGGCCGCGCTCGCCGATGAGCGTATCGAGGCCATCCGCCTGCCGGGCCATGAACTCACTGGCCTGTGCCCGCTCCAGGGCATCGAGCATCTCGGCATCGGTCGCGTCGGGGCGGCCGACCTGAAGGTTCTCGCGGATCGAGCGGTTGAACAGCATCGGCTCCTGGAACACGACGCCGATGTTGTGGCGCAGGGACGAGAGGCCGATGTCGCGGATATCGGTGCCATCGATGCGGATCGCGCCGCTCTCGGGGTCGAAGGTCCGGTGCAGCAGGCCGAGGGTGGTCGACTTGCCCGAGCCGGTAGTGCCGACGAGCGCTATCGTCTCACCGGGAAGAGCGGTGAACGACACTCCGTCCAGCGCCTGACGGCGGCCGTCATAGGAGAAGGCGACATCCTCGAACTCGACCGCACCCTCGAAGCGCGCGATCTGCTTGGCCTGCGGCCGGTCGCGCACGGTCGGCACGGTGTCGAGCACCTCGAAGAACTCGCGCATCTTTGGTGCCTGCATGAACACGCCGTTGACGAAGGTGACCACGTGGTCGAGCCGGGTCACCAGCATGGTGGCGAGACTCATGAAGGCGACGATCTCGCCGACTGAGGCCGAGCCGTTCTGGTGCAGGAAGATGCCGGTGATGAAGATCGCGGTCATGGTCAGCGTGCCCGAGGCGCGGGTCGCGACATTGGCCATCGCCCACCACGACAGCACCGGAATCTGAACCCGGAGCAGGTCGCTGATGATGCTGCGCATCGCCTCCTTCTCGGCCCGGGCGCGGGTGAAGGACTGGATCACCGCGACATTGCCCAGGGCGTCGGAGGCGTGGGCGGCCAGGCCGGACTGGAAGTGCTCGACCTCGCCCTGCAGCGTCTCGGTCCGGCGCAGCACGTAGCTCGCCAGCCCGGTGAAGACGAGGACCAGCACGCAGAGGATCGCCCCGAGACGCCAGTTCACGAACAGCGTCAGCGGCAGCAGGACGCCGACGGAGAGCAGCGCAGCGAAGTGCTCGCGGAAGAAATTAAGCCAGACCCAGGCCATGCCATTGGTGCCTTCCAGCATCGCCTTCAGCACGCGGCCCGAATGGTTGGAGGAATGGAAGGCAATCGGCAGCTCGAGCACGTGCTCGAAGAAATTCGCCATGGTGGCGAGCCGGTTGCGATGGGCCAGCCGATCGGAATGCAGGGCGATGGCGACGCCGGCGCCGATGGTGAACAGGCCGAACACGACCCAGGCGGCGATCCACGGTACGAGCGTGGTCGCCGGCACGTCCTTCGAGAGATGGGTCAGGCCGTCGATGATGCGGCCCATGATCAGCGGCTCGGCGAAGGCCGCGACCGACAGCGCCACGTTGGCCACGATCAGGCCGATGGCCAGCCGCTTCTCCGCTCCGAGCAGGCCGAGCACCCGCGCATAGATGCGAATCATCGACATCGTGCTTACGCTCCCGCCCCGTCAGGCCGGTGGCCGCGGGTTTCTGATAGTGAGCCGGTCCATCCCAGCACCGCTCGACGGGCCTCGCAAAGGATCGCTTGGCCAAGCGGCACGGGAACTTATGCCGTCCCTCCCCTGAACGGCACATGACGGCGCGATGCGCGCGGCGCCAAGCCCTTTACGGTTCCTTCAGCCTGTTTTTTTAGATCTGAGGCAAGGCCCAAGGGATGGGCCGGGCTCGGGCGTCGCATCATGGATCTCGCAACCGGTGTGGGGCTGCTCGGCGGCATCGGCGTGGTGTTCACGCTGATCATGATCGATGGCGGCAATTTCGCCGCCTATTTCGATAAGCACGCGGTGATCGTCATCTTCGGCGGCTCCGTGATGGCGACGATCATCCGCTTCCCCTTCTCGACCATCGCCCATGGCGTGCCGATGGGCCTGCGCTACGCCTTCACGATGCGCGCGGTGAAGCCGCACGATCTGATCGAGGAAATCACCAAGATCGCCGACGTGGTGCGCAAGTCCGGCCCGATCGCCCTGGAAAACATGGAGATTTCGGATCCGTTCCTGGCCCAGGGCGCGCGCTACATCGCCGATGGCTACGACCGCGACTTCATCCGTGACACGATGGAGCGGGATCGCGACAACTTCCTAATGCATCTCGACGAGGGCTCGAAGATCTATCGCGCCTTCGGCGACTGCGCCCCGGCCTGGGGCATGATCGGCACCATCCTCGGCATGGTGACGATGTTCGCCAATATGTCCGATCCCTCCAAGCTCGGTCCCGCCATGGCGACGGCTCTGCTGGCGACCCTCTACGGGGCGCTGATCGCCAATCTCGTGACCCTGCCCATCGCCGACAAGCTGCATGTGAAGGTCGAGGAGGAGGACGTCTCCCGCTCCCTCATCATCGACGGCATCCTGCTGATCCGCGATCAGAAGAGCCCATCGCTCGTGCGTGAGATGCTGATTGCCTACCTGCCGGCGAATCACCGGGAGGAACTCGCCGCGGAACCGGCGTGACGGGGTGAGGTGATAGGGGCGAGGTGACAGGGGATTGAGCGGTGGCCAAGAAGAAGCGCGGCGGCGCCCACGGGGGACACGGCTGGTTCGTGACCTTCGCCGACCTGATGGCGCTCCTGATGAGCTTCTTCGTCATGATCGCCGCCTACTCGACCCAGGACCAGAAGAAGCTCCAGGTCGTTGCCGGTTCGATGCGTGACGCCTTCGGTGTGAACAAGGAATCCCGCTTCGCCGGAATCCTCGAACGAGAGGGTATTCCGACCGCCGACAAGCTCAAGCACCTGCGCGACGTGCCGCCCGAGCGGGCTACCGACCGCACGACGCCGCCGCAGATCGATAGCGGCCTCGACGATGGCGTCCCTGATCGCGGCTATCCCGATGCCTTCGGGCAGGCTGCCGCCTCATTGCGGCAGGCGATGCAGGACATGCCCGAGATCGCGGAACTGTCGAAGAACGTCGTCATCGCCCCGAGCCGTAAGGGTCTCGACATCTCCATTGTCGATCAGGACGGCCGCTCGATGTTCGCCGAGGGCTCGAGCCGTCCCAACGATCGGACCCGGCGCTTGCTGGAGCGTCTGACGCCGACGCTGATGCGGTTGCCGAACCGCATCGCCGTGACCGGCTTCACCGCCACCGCTCGCCCCGGCACCCGTGACACGGCCCCGCCCTGGGAGCTTTCGGCCAACCGCGCATTGAGCGTGCGCGACATCCTGGCCAATGCCGGCCTTCCGGACGACCGGTTCGCTTCCGTCTCCGGCAAGGCCGACACCGAGCCGATGTTTCCCGACAATCCGTATCTCGCCGCCAATCGCCGCGTGACGGTCACGCTCCTGTCGGAGGCGCCGCCGACGCCGAGCGGCAAGCCCGTGCCGTGAGCTGAGGCCGCTCCTACTTCGCGACCAGCAGCGCCCAGTACACCTTGTACTTCGAGCCCGGCGCATAGGCGGTGGCGATGCCCATCCGGGTCGCCTCTGGCGACAGCATCACGGCACGGTGCGGAGGGCTGTCGCGCCAGCCGGAAAAGGCTTCCGCCAGGGTATGATAGCCCGCCGAGAGGTTGGCATCCGCGCCGGCATAGCCGAGCCGCGTCACCGCCGCGCGCACGGTCTGGCTCTTGCTCGGCCGGTCGGAGGCGGCCATCGCCGCCGCTTCCGTTTCGGCCAGGCGCTGCAATTCCAGATCGACGGTGAGCGGCGCCGCGCCGTTGTTGCGGCGATAGGCCGAGATCATGTCCCGCGCCGCGACGGTATCGACCGAGGCGCTGCCCGTCGTGAGCGGCAGATACATGCTCGGCAGGCCGGTGGCTTCGGGCGTCATCTGCCCGGCGCATCCCTGAAGCAGGGCGACGAGGGCGAGAACCGCCGGGGCGGCGAGAAAGGTCTGACGTCCGAGCACGAAGGCGGGTTTCCCGTGGGCAGACGGCTGAGGTGGGGCCTACCGGCGGGGAACTCAAGTGTTTCGCCGGGATCGGCCCCGCTATCCTCAGGGCCGATCCCGGCTGTTGGCGGGCTATCCGTGACGGCGACGCGCAGCGTCCTGGGGCTGCTGGCCTGCCCGGCGAACCGCATCGCGGGAAGCCGAAGCGGCCTCGTTCTCCGATGCCGACTCGGCCTCGTCCTGCCGCGCATCGTCTGACGCCGGAGGCGCGATCACCTGGGACGCCGAACTGCCGACCGCGCTGGCGATCTGACCGAGGGCGTCGCGGACGGGCTCCAGACCCTGGACGGTGATGAAGCTCGAGGCCGGACCCATCGGCGGGATGAACTGGGCGTCGGCGAGGGTTTTGAACACCGAGAAGTTCAGGTCGCTCTGTACCTTCTGGCCGAGATTCACATCGACGACCAAGGCGATCAGCTCGAATTCAAGGAAGGGATCGCCGATCTTCTTGAACACGACGCGGGGCGGCGGCTCCTTCAGCACGTCGGGATGGGCCTTGGCACACTCGACCATCATTTCGGCCGCCCTCACCGGATCCTGATTGCGCAGGACGTTGACGGAGATGATGACCCGGCCGGTGCGGTCGCCGCGGACGCGATTCTTCACGATACCGGAGATCAGGTTCGAGTTCGGCACGATCACGGCCGAGCGGTCGAAGGTCTGAATCTCGGTCGAGCGCACGGAGATGCGCTTCACGATGCCCTCGCTGTCGCCGATCAGCACCTGATCGCCGACGCGGATCGGGCGCTCCCACAGCAGCAGCAGGCCGGAGACGAAGTTGTTGACGATCGATTGCAGGCCGAAACCGATACCGACCGAGAGCGCACCGGCGACGATGGTGAGCTTCTCCAGGCTCAAGCCGAGATAGGAGAAGGACAGGGCCAGGGCGAGCAGGAAGCCGACATAGCCCGCGACCGTCGAAATCGAGTTGCGCAGGCCGGCATCGAGATCGGTGGCCGGGAGATAGGTGTTCTCCAGCCAGCGCTGCACGGCTCGGGTGATGAACACGCCGAGCACGAGGATGCCAACGCCGAAGGCGATGGCCGAAAGCGAGATCGTGACGTCGCCGACCTTGAAGCCGAAGAAGGCGGTGCGGACCGAGGAGAACACGTCGGTCGAATCGAGGCCCCAGGGGGCCAGCGCCAGCAACGCGGCGATCGCGATCAGCACCACGCGGGCGAAGCCGGTGGCGAGCACGGCGATCTGGTTGAGCGAGCGCTTGCGCAAGCCGGTATTGGCCTGGAGCGTCGTGGCGATCCGGGTCTCCTCGCAGAGGGAGCCGCCGATCAGCACGTCGGCGCTGACGATCAGGAGCCAGAGCAGCACGAGGATGGCCGCCGTCCAGATCAACTGATCGACGAGGAAGGCCGAGAGCGCGACATAGCCGACCAGGGGGGCGACGGCGATCACCGCCACCGCCACCCAGCCCAGGAGCCGCAACGGGCCGCCGATGCCGGGAGAAGTCTCGGTGGCGACGTAGGGGCCGAAGCATTCCTCCTCCTTCTCCGCCGTATCGGCGAAGCGGTGGAGACCGATGGCGAGCAGCAGGGCGGCGGCGACGGCGCCGATGCCGCGGGTGGCGATCGAGATCGGCAGCGCGGCGTAGATCGAGGAGTTCAGCGCCTCCAGCGACTTGGACACGGTGATGACGACGGCGATGCTCACCGCCAGGGCGGTGATGCGCCAAGCCGCGGCATCGGAGACGGGGGCGGGCCGCCACGCGGGCTTGGCGACCGCGAGGAGCGCGTCGGCGGTCGCCTCGACGAAGGCGATGAAGGCGATACCACCGAGAATCGCGCTCGCCACCGGCAGGAACCGGGCCGGCAGAAGCTCGGTGGCGTCGAGGGCATAGTAGATCGCGTAGCTGCCGGCGACGGCGGGAAGCGTCCCGAGCAGCAGCACGCGCCATGCGGCGAGCAGCTTGGCGCGCCGGGAGGGGTTGGTCACGTTGATGTCGCGGCGCCCCAGGGCCGGCGCGATGTTGCGACGCCCGAAATACAGCGCGAAGGACAGGCCGAAGGCGAGGCCGAGGACGAGGAGGTTCCACAGGCTGCCGTTGCGGCCGAACAGGGCGACGGTGTCGTCCAGCCCGTAGCGCAGGGAGCTGAGGTCCCGCGGGATGTCGGCGGCGACCCGCATCCACAGATCGGGGCTGAACAGCGAGGAGCTGCGCTCCAGCAGGCCGCGGGTGAACGCGGCCCGGCGGCGGTTGGCGATCTGGTCGACGATCTGATCGCTCTGCACCAGCAGCGATTTGGCGAGGCGCTGGGTGCCGTCGATGTCGTTGACCACCTGCTCGCGCTCGGCACGCTCGCGGGCGACGTCCTCGCCCTCCTCCCCTTCCTTCGGCTTCGGCCCGATCTGGGCGAGGCGCTCGCGTGCGGCCTCGAGGCGGGGAGTGAGCAGGTCGATCACGGCGCGGAGCCGGTCCGCCAGCCCGTCGAGGCCGTCACGCGCCCGGGTCAGGTCGCCGGTGCCGACATTCTGCCCGGTGATCGATTTTTCCCGCGCTTCGAGATCCGTCTTGATGGTTTCGAGCCGGTCCCGGATGGTCTGCAGCGCCTCTGAAACCGGTGCCTTGGCGACAGCCGGCTTGGCGGCCGGAGCGGGTTGATCGTTCGCAGGAGCCGGCGCCGCCGCGCCGGCCTTCGCCGGGGCCGCCTGCTGGGCCTGGGCTGGGGCCGGTGCTTGGGCGGGCGGTTGGGCAGGCGCTTGGGCGTGAGCCGGAGGCGGGCTCCCCTGCCCCGTCGCCGTGTTCGGCAGCAGGGCCGTCGCGCTCAGTGTCGCGATCAGGGCCGTGCCGCGGAGGGTGTGGCGGAAGCGGGTGAGGAGGGAGCGTCGTAGCATCGTCATCCTTCGCGGGAGGAAGCGGATCGCGTCGGGTGTGCGGCACTGGTGCATCGCGCCGGGCGGGCTGCCGTCAGCCCCTGCCGGAGGTCCGCGGACCGGATCGCCGAGGGGGTGACCGACTTTGCCGCATCGCACAAGGGCGGCAGCCGGCGTGGTTTGCGCCCCCAATGGGGCGAAACCGTGCGGTAGCCGGCGATGGAACAGCGTTTCCGCAGAAAATCGGTGACCGCGACGACTGGGCCGGCCGGTTTGCCTTCACAACCTTGTCACGCTGATATTACACTAAGCAGCGATGGACTTGGCCATATCCTCACGCAGCGGGGAGGCGGCACGGATTGTCCGCCTCGCACCGCTTCGGATCGACCCGGCACGCTTCGCCGGCCGGGAGAGCCGTCGCCGTCTGGATACCCCCTCAAAAATTGTTCTGCGCCGCCCCGTCGGAGCCCTTTGCGCTGCGATGGCCGGTTCGGCGCGGAAAAACGCGACAGGCCGGAGGCTCGGAGCCGTGCCGGGACGCGGGGTCGCCCAGGGCGGCTCCGAGGCGCCCCCGGGGCTCCGGTCGTCGCGGGCACGGCATGGACCTTCGGACCCGAATCGTCCGAGGCCGAGGCGCCCGAGGGGCGCCGTCACGAGCAGTGAGTGGCGTCGATGATCGATCTGCAAACCCTTGTGCTCAACGCGGATTACAGGCCGCTCTCCTATAATCCGCTCTCGTTGTGGTCCTGGAAGGACGCTTTCACGGCCCTGTTCCTCGACCGGGTCACCTTGGTCGCCAATTACGATGTCGAGGCGCACAGCCCGAGCCGGTCCCTGAAGGTGCCGAGCGTGGTCGCCCTCAAGAGCTACGTGGCTCTGGCCCGCAGCCCTGCCTTCACCCGCTACAACATCTACCTGCGGGACACCTTCAGCTGCCAGTATTGCGGTCTCCGGCTGCCCTCGGGCGGTCTGACCTTCGACCATGTCGTCCCGCGTTCCCGCGGCGGCCTGTCGAGCTGGGAGAACGTGGTGGCGGCCTGCTCGCCCTGCAATCTGCGCAAGGCCAACCGCACCCCGGAGGAGGCCGAGATGCCTCTCCTCAACGAACCGCACCGGCCGACGCGCCACGAGCTGCACCGCCGCCAGCCGGAATTCGACCATCGCCAGTACCACCACACCTGGCTCGACTATCTCTACTGGGACAGCGAGCTCGACAGCTGACGGCCTTGCGCGTCACCGTAACGGCTGCGGCGGCTCGTTGAACATCGGCAGGTAGGTCGGGCGCGGTAGGTAGGCCCGGACGGGGAAGGAAGCGACCGGCGGCGCGCGAAAGCGCGGACGCGGATCGCGATAGGGAATATCGGGCGGCAGGTCTTGAGCCAGCGGCTGACGCGCGAGCCGCCGGTGAGCGCCTTCGGCCGCGGCCACCGAGGCCGAGAGCCCCACGACCGTGGCGGCCAGGATCGACAGCAGATGCCGCATGCTACGCCTCGTTCCGGTCTCGGCTTTCATCAGAACTTGATGGCTGCGCCGCCGCGGACGGTGTTCAGCTCGGCCTTGTGACCCTGGAAGTCGTTGAACAGAACGTATTGATACTCGCCGCGCAGCAGGATGTTCGAGGTGAGCGCGAATTCAACGCCCGCGCCGAGGGCGGCGCCGACCACCGTCACCTTCTTCGTCGCCCCATAAATCGTGCCAGGGGCCGGGATGCTGCCGGGAGGATTCCCCTGCGAGAACGATGAATAGCCGTAGTGGTTGATGAACGTCTGCGTGCCCGCCTGACTGGCTGTGTACGCGGCATTGTCGTAGGCGTAGTTCTGAACCTCGACCGTGTCGCTCACGACGGCGCGTCCGACCGCCAGACCGCCGGTGAGGTAGGGCAGGAAGTTCCCGAAAGCGTAGCCCAGTCGCCCACGAACCGAGCCGTAATCCTCGATCTTCGTGCTGGACTGGCCCGCCAAGGCGACTGTCGTCAGGTAGTTGTCCTTCGTGATCGCCTGTCGGCCGATTTCATCGAAGGTGCTGCCCGTTCGGCCGAAATAGGTGTAATCCACCTCAATGCCTGCGACGACGTCCTCGAACTGATAGTTGAGACCGGCATAGACGCCGTAGCTCGTGCCGCCGACATGGTTCGAACGGGCCGCGAGCAAGTGCGACGCATCCATCTCCGCTTCGGCGACGGTCACCCGAAGGGCCTTCGCGACGATGGGCTGAAAGACATTGCCGAAGCCGAGGGCGGCCGACGAATACCCGCCGTGGCCGCCAACATAGAACCCGCTCCAATCGATGAAGGGAGCTGGCGCCGAATAATCGTCATCAGCGCCGCGCAGGACGCCGTAATCGAGGTCGGCAGCGTGGACAGGAGAGACCAGAGCGGCAGCAATAAGACCCAGGGTCGCGATACGCATCGTCATCGTCCTCAAGCACCAGGGTCGCAGACTGCTCTGGGCTGATGGGGCGACCTTATTCCGGTAACCTTAATTTTCTGTTCGACAGACCTGTGTGAGGTTGTCTCGCAGGTGCTGCCGCATGCAAACGAAAGCGGCGCCCGGACCGAGTCCGGACGCCGCGACATGGCCGAATGAGGGAGGGGTCAGTTGCCGTAGGCCGGCGACGCACCCAAGGGCATCAGGCCGTCGGCGAAGCGGTAGCGCAGGCCGACCCGGAACTCGCTGGCGGACAGATCCTTCAGGCGGGTGCTGCCGCCGTAGAGATCGACCCCGCTCTTGGCGCGCCCGAGATCGATGTAGCGATAGGCCGCGTCGAGGCTGACGCCCGCTCCGATGTCGTAGGACAGACCGGCCGTCAGCGCCCAGGCGAAGGAGGCGACGGAGCGGTTGGCACGGAAGGCCGGCTCGCGCGGACCGTCGCCGTCGAGACCGTCGCAGCCCTCGATCAGGCAGGTGGTCTGGGTGTAATTGCGGCTCATGCGCTTGTCGGCGAAGCCGATACCGGCACCGACATAGGGCGTGAAGCCGTACCACGAGCCGAGATCGGCATAGACATTGACGAGGCCGGTCAGCACGCTGAGCTTGCCAGCCTCAAGGTTATAGCCGGTCTCGAAGATCGAGCGCGAGGAATATCCCCGGAAGGACGAGGCGGTGCGCTGGTCGATGGTGGCATCGACGCGCAGCCACGGATTGATCTGATAGCCGATACCGCCGCCATATCCGCCCTCAGAACTCAGCCGGAGACCGACCAGCGGCGGCATGCCAGGATCGTTCGGGTCGGGACGGGTGGCGTCGCGCGGATTGTTCTGCCAGCTCTGGGTAAAGTCGCCGCGCAGATACCACCCGCTGCCGATGGCGACCGGCGCCGCCTGAACCGGCGGAGGCGGCAGCGGCGGCAAATCCGCCGCAGCGGCAGCGCCGGCGAGGACACCGACGAGCGTCCCGGCCGCGACGGTGGCCACGAGCCCGAAACGGAGCGGAACGGTCATGGAAAGCCTCACTAGAGGGGGCGCCAGGATGCGGCCGCGCCTCGATTGGACAACAGTGTTGCAGGCAATGGTTATGATCGGCTTAACCTTAACCGGCCGCGGCCTTACGCCTGCCAATTAAGTCGTTCTTCCCTGAATGCGCTCACGTCGACAGAAACCACAAACGGCAGTGGCGCGAAGACCCTTCGCGCCACTGCCGTGATGATGGGAAAGCTGTCCCCGTCCTGATCGCCTTAGCCGGTCTCTCCAGCGGGTGGTTTCGGCGGGTCGGTTCGACGAAAGGCGATCAGTACTTGCGCACCAGCGGGGCCATGGGCGGAGGCGCGTAATCCACCGCCGCGACGGCGACCGGGCCGCCGAGCAGGTAACGCAGGCCGACCTTGACGTCGTGAGACTCGAGTTCCTTCACGCGGTACACGGTCTTCGGGCATTCCAGGGAGCAGGTGACGACCCCGGTGGTCGCCTCACCCATGTTGAGATAGCGATAAGCGACCTCGAACTTCAGGTTCTGCGTTACGTCGTAACCGAGACCGGCATGAAGGGCCCAGGCAAAGTTCGTCCGCTCATTGTGGGGCCCGATGCCGTAGCCGCCGTAATAATTGCCGTAGCCCTTATCGGTGACGCCGCCGAAGCTGTGATGCGCCACGCCGACGCCGGCACCGATAAAGGGCGTCACGCCGTACCAAGTGCCGAGATCGACATAGCCGTTGACGAGGCCGACAATCGAATCGAACCGGCCTTCGGTCACGTTGTAGCCGCCGGTATCGCCTCCGGTCTTGTCCTCGGCAAAGAGCTTCCACTTGGTACGGAAGCGGTACTCGCCGGTCGCGTCGATGCGGAGCCAGGGATTGACCTGATAGCCGACACCACCGCCGACGAAATACTGGTTCGAGACCTTATCCTGCAGGGCGACGTAATCGTAGGGCTTCGGCGGATGCGACACATCCTCGGCAATGGTCTTGCGGAGATCGAGCGATCCGTAGCCGCCATCGACGCGCAGATACCAGCCGCCGGCGAACTCGACCGGCTCCGGGACCACGGCCCGAGGCGGCGGGGGCGGCAGCGGAAGCAGATCGGCAGCATGCGCGAGACAGGGCACCCCGACGCCCGCGAGGAGCGTGAGAGAGCGCGCCAATGCGGGAAGTTTGGAGCGGCGGCTCATTAATAATTCCTTCACCCGACGAGCGTGCCGGGATGTCAGACCGGCTAGAGATGCGGGTGAAAGAATGCGGTGGGAACGTTAAGTCACGCTTAACGTAAAAAATTAGCCTTGCGACTGTATGTCGATATTTGAGAAAATTGCCAAAGACACGCGGTGATCTCGCCGCATCCTCGCCTGCGGTTCACGACGCTGTGAAGCCCGAAGCGGCGCGAACCGATCACGCCACTTGAACGATCCGGACTGCCGACGCATCGCCGCGGAAGGCGATGCGCGGCTTGCACGGCGATATCAGGCGGCCGCGCGGGTCACGGCGTCGACCACCTCGTCCACGACCTCGGCCACGAGGTCGCGATCGTCGCCCTCGGCCATCACCCGGATCACGGGCTCGGTGCCGGAGGGGCGGATCACGAGGCGGCCGCTCTGGCCGAGCCGGTCCTTGGCATGGGCGATGGCCGTGACCACCGAGTCGGCCCGGAGGGGCTCGCCCGAGCGGAAGCGGACATTCTTGAGGATTTGCGGCAGCGGCTCAAAGCAGTGGCAGACCTCGCTCACCGGCAGGTCGCGGCGCTTGACGACGCTGAGAAGCTGCAGGGCGGCCACCAGACCGTCCCCGGTCGTCGCGTAATCCGACATGATGATGTGGCCGGATTGCTCGCCGCCGAGATTGTAGCCGTGCTCGCGCATATGCTCCAGCACGTAGCGGTCGCCGACGGCCGTGCGGGCGAGGGTAAGGCCGATGCCGTTGATGAACCGCTCCAGGCCGAGATTCGACATGATCGTCGCCACGAGGCCCGGCTGCGTGAGGCGCTCGTCCTCCTTCCAGGAGCGGGCGACGGCGGCCATGAGCTGATCGCCGTCGACCTTCTGGCCCTTCTCATCGACGATCAGCACGCGGTCGGCGTCGCCGTCGAGGGCGATGCCGACATCGGCCCGCAATTCGCGCACCTTCTGCACGAGGCTCTCCGGCGCGGTCGAGCCGACATCCTGGTTGATGTTGAAGCCGTCCGGCTCGACGCCGATGGAGATCACCTCGGCGCCGAGTTCCCACAGGGTTTCCGGGGCGACGCGATAGGCCGCGCCGTTGGCGCAATCGACCACCACCCGCAGGCCGTCCAGGGTGACGTGCCGGGGCAGCGTCCGCTTGGCGAACTCGATATAGCGGGCATGGACGCTCTCGATGCGCTTGGCGCGGCCGAGATCCCGCGAACCGGCGAGACAGCGGCGCATGTCGCCATCGATCAGCCCCTCGATTTCCAGCTCCAACTCGTCGTTGAGCTTGAAGCCATCGGGGCCGAACAGCTTGATGCCGTTATCCTCGAAGGGATTGTGCGAGGCCGAGATCATCACGCCGAGATCGGCGCGCATCGAGCGCGTCAGCATCGCCACGGCGGGCGTCGGCATCGGGCCGAGCAGGAGCACATCCATGCCGACCGAGGTGAAGCCGGCGACCAGGGCCGTTTCGATCATGTAGCCGGAGAGGCGCGTATCCTTGCCGATCACGACCCGGTGGCGGTGATCGCCTCGCTGGAAAATCACACCCGCGGCCTGCCCGACCTTCAGGGCCAGCTCCGGTGTGATGACGCCGTTGGCCCGTCCGCGGATGCCATCGGTTCCGAAGTGTTTGCGCAACGTCGCTTCTCCGCGCTCCACGTGGTTCGCAGGCTACCACGATAGCAGATTCAAGCCCGGCCGGCGGTGCGGATCCCGGGGTGGTGTCGTGGATCGGTTGCTCCGCGACAAAGGCGGTCGAAATGCGGCGGCCACGCTCATCCGGCCGGCCGGATGGGACGATCCCCGCCTGTTGCTACCGCAGAAGCCCCGGTAGCCCCGATACCAGAAGGGCGATGCCGGATACGGTCAGCAGGCCGAGCACCAGCCGGCGAAAGCCGGTCTCGCTCAAGCCGACATAGATGCGCGTACCGAACAGCGTGGGCACCAGCATGGACGGCAAGACCACCGCGATCATCGGCAGCATGCGCGCGGTGACGAGGCCGGACGACAGGTAAACGATGAACGTGACCGCGAGCATCGACAGGTTGAAGTTCTGGATGACCGCGCGCTGAACGTCCCGCTCGTAGCCACGGAGCGTGCACCAGAGCGTGGGAAGCGTCCCGGTGAAACCGCCGAGCCCGCCCAGCACGCCGCCGCCGAATCCAACGGCCGCATCCGCGACCCGGCCACCCAGCGTGACCCGCGGCAAATCCTTCGACAGCAGCATGGCCGGGCACCACAGGACGAGAAGCGCGCCGAGGATGGTCTTGAACCAGCTCATGTCGAGATGCGGGACCAGAGCGGCTCCGAGCGGGATGCCGGCGAGACCGCCGAGGATGAAGGGGGCCACGTGCGCGAGGTCGAAACCGCGCCGGACGGAGAGCGCGGCGATGATCTGCCCGGTCAGCGAGCCGGTCACGGCCAAGGCGGCGGCCGAAGCGGGATCGATCACCCAGGCCCAGACGGAGATCGCAACGAGGCCGAAGGCGAAACCGGACAGGCCTTGCACGAAGCCGGCCAGGGCGGCTCCGAACCCGACGATCACGTAGGTGGAGATGCCCATGCTCCGCATTGCCTCACGCGTCCGACGAGCGGCCCCGCCCCCGCGGCCATCGACTTGAGTCCATGAAAAAAGAGGCGCCTCGCGGCGCCCCTTCTTCCGTCGCTTCGTTGTGCGGCCTCAGCCTTGCGGCTGCGGGCTCGGCTCCAGGCCGCCGTCGCTGCCCCGCGGCCGGCCGCGGCCCGTCGAGGGAACCGGCGAACCGCGGGCAGGGGTCGGCGGCACGTCGCCGGAATCGCGCACCGGGGGCTCGCCCTGGAGCAGCTTGCGGATCTCGTCGCCCGACAGGGTCTCGTATTCGAGCAGGCCCTGCGCCAAGGCTTCGAGGTCGTCCTTGTGCTCGGCGAGGATGCGGCGGGCCTCCTCCAGGCCGGTCTCGACGAGGCGGCGCACCTCGGCGTCGATCTTTTGCGCGGTCGCCTCCGACACCGTCTGCTGGCGGCCCATCGACATGCCGAGGAACACCTCGTCGTTGTTGTCGCCATAGGCCACCGTGCCGAGCTCCGGCGAGAAGCCCCAGCGGGTCACCATCATCTTGGCGAGGCGCGTGGCCTGCTCGATGTCCGACTGCGCTCCCGACGTCACCTTGTCGCGCCCGAAGATCATCTCCTCGGCGATGCGGCCGCCCATCATGATGGCGAGGCGGGAGGTCATCTGCTCGAACGACATCGAGAGCTTGTCGCGCTCGGGCAGCTGCATGACCATGCCGAGCGCCCGACCACGGGGAATGATCGTGGCCTTGTGCACCGGATCGGTCGCGGGCACGTTCAGCGCGACGATGGCGTGGCCGCCCTCGTGGTAAGCCGTAAGCCGCTTCTCGTCCTCGGTCATCACCAGGGTGCGCCGCTCGGCACCCATCATCACCTTGTCTTTGGCATCCTCGAATTCGTGCATCGTGACGATGCGTTTCCCGCGACGCGCGGCGAGGAGCGCGGATTCGTTGACGAGGTTCATCAGGTCGGCGCCGGAGAAGCCGGGGGTGCCGCGGGCGATGGTCTTCAGGTCGACGTCGGGCGCCAGCGGCACCTTGCGGACGTGAACGCGGAGGATGCGCTCGCGGCCGGTCACGTCCGGGTTCGGCACCATGATCTGGCGGTCGAAGCGGCCGGGCCGCAGCAGCGCCGGATCGAGCACGTCGGGCCGGTTGGTGGCAGCGATGATGATGACGCCTTCGTTGGCCTCGAAGCCATCCATCTCCACGAGGAGCTGGTTGAGGGTCTGCTCGCGCTCGTCGTTGCCGCCGCCGAGGCCGGCGCCGCGATGACGGCCGACCGCGTCGATCTCATCGATGAAGATGATGCAGGGCGCGTTCTTCTTCGCTTGCTCGAACATGTCGCGGACGCGGCTGGCGCCGACGCCGACGAACATCTCGACGAAGTCCGAACCGGAGATCGTGAAGAAGGGCACGTTGGCCTCACCGGCCACCGCGCGGGCGATCAGGGTCTTACCCGTGCCGGGCGGGCCGACGAGAAGGACGCCGCGCGGGATGCGGCCGCCGAGCCGCTGGAATTTCTGCGGATCGCGCAGAAACTCGACGATCTCCTGCAGATCCTCCTTGGCCTCCTCGACGCCGGCCACGTCCTCGAAGGAGACGCGCCCATGGGCCTCGTTGAGGAGCTTGGCCTTCGACTTGCCGAAGCCCATGGCGCGCCCGGCGCCGGATTGCATCTGGCGGGACAGGAAGATCCAGGCCCCGATGAACACGAGGATCGGCAGCCAGCTCACGAGGAGCTGGATGAACCAGGGCGTGTTGTCGGAGGGCGGACGCGCAGTGATCTGCACGCCTTTGCTCTGGAGCTTCGAGACAAGGCTCGGATCGTTCGGCGCGTAGCTCGAGAAGTTGCCGCCGCCCACATAGGTGCCGCTCACATCCTGGCCGGAAATCGTCACCGACTGGATCTTGCCGGCATCGGCATCGTTCAGGAGCTGGCTGTAGGCAATCTCGCTGCCGCCGCCGCGGTGACCCGGGTTCTGAAACAGGGTCACGAGGGCGAGCACCAGCAGGAAGATGACGACCCACAGGGCGAAATTGCGGAAATTCGGGTTCATCGATCGGTCCTGGGAGGCGTGCGGGCGTCCTCCCCGCAATGTTGCGGGATGCTCCACGCGCTCGTCGCCAATGTAGGCGGCGACCCTCCCCTTGCCAAGTAAATCGGGCGCAGCTGCGGCGAGGGCGACCGGGCAACGTCAAGGAAAAGCGCGTTCCCGCCGTCGCGGCGGTGCCACGCCGAGCCGTACCCTTCCGGTTCCGTCCGTCTCCACGAGCACGCCTCGCAGGGTACGGCGCAGCCGCCTCCCCTCGGCGAGCGCCGGCAGCAGCGCCTCGAAGACGAGGCTCTCCAGGCGTTCCAGCCGGCGCGGCGCGGCTTGTGGACAAGCCGGGGTGACCGCATCGATCGCGGCATCGAGCAGGCGCAGGACGATGGCCGGCGGTTCCCGGCGGAGCCGGTCACCGTCCAGCTGCAATCCTCCCTCGATCGGGTGAGCGATCTCCGCGAGGAGCGTCGCGGATCGCTGCTCCAGCGCCGCCTCGTCGCGGGCCATACGGTCGGCGAGGCGGGCGAGGCGGCCGGCGCTCAACCCCTCCGCCGTGAGCAAAGGCAGGAGGCGGCGCAGGCGGGCGCGGGCAAAGCGCTCGTCGGTGTTGGACGGATCGCGCGCGAAGGGGAGCCGGTGCGCCCTGCAATAAGCCACGAGGTCGGCCTTCGGAAGGGACAGGAAGGGGCGCGCCAACCGGATGCCGGGCGCCAGCGGGCGCTCACGCCGCATCCCGGCGAGGCCGGCCGGGCCGCTTCCCGCGATCAGCCGCATCAGCACCGTCTCGGCCTGATCGTCGAGGGTATGGGCCGTGAGGACGAGGCCGGCCCCGATCGTCGCGGCGTGGTCGGCCAGCAGGTGGTAGCGGGCGGCGCGGGCTGTCTCCTGGAGACGGCTGCCGCTGCGCGGCGAGTCCCAGGTCAGGACCGCATGGGCAAGTCCCATCCCGGCGGCGAGCAGCCCGACCGCCCTCGCCTCTTCGCCCGAGCCAGGGCGGAGGCCGTGATCGACCGTCGCAACGTGCAGCCTCACCGAGCCCCCGGCACGGGCCGCCGCATGCATCAGAGCCGTCGAATCGGGCCCGCCTGATACGGCCAGCAGCGCGGTCTGTTCGGTCGCGGTGAGAAAGGGAGCGAGGGCGTGGACGAGCCGGTCGTCGGGCGAAGCCGACGTGTCGCTCAAGCCGCGCAGCGGGCGCGCTTCTGCTCCCGCTCGACGCCCTGGCGCACGGTCGCGCCCGCACTCGGGAATTTTCGCTCGACCTCGGCCAGGGTGGCGCAGGCCTGGGCCTTGGCACCCAGGGCATGGAGCGAGGCGCCGAGCTTCAGCATGGCCTCGGGGGCCACCGGCGAATTCGCGTAATCCGTCGAGACCTTGAGGAACTGCTCGGCCGCCTCGCGGGAGCGATTGCGCTGGAGATAGCTCTCGCCGAGCCAGTAAGTGGCCTTCGGGACCAGCCGGTCGCGGGGATGAGACTGGATGAACTGGCGCAGGCTCATCTCGGCCTGCTCGTATTGACGCTCACGGACCAGGGCGTAGGCCGCTTCGAAATCGGCCTGGGCATCGCCGGTTCCGGTGGCGGCGATGCTGGCATGGCCGACCGGTGCTTCGGCCGAGCCGATGGAGCCGGTCCGGGCCGGCGGCGTCAGATCGACCGGGCCGCCGAAGCCCGGCGGCGGCAGATCCTGATCATCGGCGCCTGTCGAATCCGCTTCGGCGACCGTCGGCGGCACCGAGCGGCGCAACGGAGGCTCCGCTTCGGCGATGGCTCCGCTCGGCAGCGGCAGAGATGGCTGCACCGCGCCGATCGGCTTCGGCGCGCCGGGCGCATTGGGGTTCTGCTCGGGATCAAACGCATCGCCGCGCTTGCCCGGCTTCCCCTCCCCGGGATTGGTGCCGTAGGGCGTTCCCGATGAGGAGGGGGCCGCGGCGGGGGCCGGCGCGCGGCGCGCGGGCGGCGCGGCGGCGCTGGCCTTCCCTTCCTGGAGGCGGAACTCCACGTCTTCCTGGAATTTCCGCAGCTGCTCCTTGAGCTGGCGGTTCTCGTATTGGAGCGTCTCGATCTGTCCCGAGAGCTGCCGGGACACGTTTTCCAGGCGATTGAGGCGCACCACGAATTCCGACGCGTCCTGAGCCCAGGCGGGCCCCGAGAACGCGACGCCGAGTCCGAGGGTCAGGAGGAGGCGGCGGAGCATGGCGGCTGGCACCGATCGATCTTCGCGTTCGCGGCTGTCATGGCGGTAGCAGATGCACCGGCCGGCGGCAAAGCCGGCCGGAGACCCGGATCTCACGAGCCGGCGCCGCCGTCCAGCACGCTGACGGAGCGCCGGTTCTGCGACCAGCAGGAGATATCATTGCACACGGCCACCGGCCGTTCCTTGCCATAGGAGACCGTGCGCATCCGCGACGGCGCGATGCCGCGGCTGGTCAGGTAATCCAGCACGGCCTGGGCGCGGCGGGCACCGAGAGAATAATTGTATTCCCGCGTGCCGCGTTCGTCGGCATGGCCCTCGATCAGGAAGCTGTAGCGCGAGTAGCGCTGAAGCCAGGAAGCCTGCTTGTCGAGGGTCGCGGTGGCGGTCGGGGTGAGGTCCGACGAATCCGACTCGAAGAAGACCCGGTCGCCGACATTCACGACGAAGTCCTGGGCGCTGCCGGGGCGTGCAACGCCCCCCGCCCCGCCCGCGCCGAAGCCCGATGCATCGGCGAGGTCGCTGTCTTTGCTGCAGGCACCGAGACCGAGCGCGGCGCACAGCGCCAGCGTCAGGGAAAGCCCACGAAAGCGCGCGGGTGTCGACATCGTCTCTCTCCTCGTCACGGCCGTGCCGTGCCGGTTGTCGTTCCAGTCTCGAAGGGTATAGCCGCGGATGGTTAAGTGTCCCTCACGGAGCCGCCTTCGCCATTTGTCTGCGGGCGGGACGAGGCGTTTCGAGCGTATTCCCCGATTGCGGCCTGCGACGCTTCCGTTCTGACGAGAAATGCGGCGGGCCAGCGGCCATGATCGACTCGGTGGCCGGTTCGCGCTCGATGTTGCGTTGCCGCAACAGGCGGCGGTCAGGCCGCCCGCAACGTCGCGATCGCGTCCCGCGCATGGCGCGCCGCAAGCACCACCGAATCGAGCCTGAGAGACACCTCCTCGCCCCTGACACAGGCCTGCTCCAGCGCCGAACAGGCATCGGAGAGAGTGAGGAAGGCCAGCGCTCCGCTGGAGGAGACGAGGATATGCGCGTCCCGAGCGAGCTGGGATGGTTCGGTGGCAGGCGTGTCGAGACGGATCGCGATTTCATGATCGAGGACGCCCAGGAGTTCCATGAGACGCTGCCGGCCGAACAGGAGTTCGAGTTCTGCCAACATCTCCCGATCGAAGATCGGCGTCTCCAGTGGATCGGCGTGTCGCCTGCAATCCTCGTTCATCTCGGTGCCTGATTTCCCCGAACTCTTGCCTGCCGAAAGTTTGTTAACGTCACGTTAACTCATTTTTCCTGTGATGATAGTGGCGTCAACTGGATAAGGGTCATGCGCGCTGGTCCGACCGTGCTCATCGTCGAAGACAATTACCTGCTGCTCGAAATGCTGACGAAACTCTGCGAGCAGCAGGGAATGCGGGTGCTCGCCGCGTCGAGCGGTGAGGCTGCGCTGACGACCTTGCGGGACGGCGGTGGTGCCATCGACTGGCTCTTCACCGATATCCGCCTGCCCGGTTTGATCGACGGTTGGATGGTGGCGCACGCCTATCGCGAGCGCCATCCCCGGCGACCGGTCATCTATTCCTCAACGACCGCGCCGGTCGAAGGCCGCACGGTTCCCGGCAGCATCTTCGTGCGCAAGCCGTTTCAGGCGCGGGACATCCTCGCCCTGGCGAGCATGATGGTCGCTTCGAACGTGTCGGAGAACGAACTTCGCGCTGCGGGCTGAAACATCGGTGCCACGGCGGTCACTCGCAGGGGCCGCGTTTCTTGCAGCCGACCAGAGATGCCATGCGAATTGCGTCCGCTATGACGAGCCGTTTGCCAACGGTGCCGAAGGATTTGCGATAGTTATGAAGATATGCGGGCAACCACCCCGCATCGGCATCCAACTTCGACAGACCCAGAATGCTTTTTCAGCACCGGATGTCGTTCTTTTGGTATGATTTGGTGGGCGCACTAGGGTTCGAACCTAGGACCCGCTGATTAAGAGTCAGCTGCTCTACCAACTGAGCTATGCGCCCAAGGTCTCTCTTGGAGAGGCCTCGCCGCCGGGCCACCAGTCCCCTGCGGTGGAGGCGAATTAGCAATGGCCGGCCGGCGTGTCCAGCCCCTTCCAAAAACTTTTCCGACAAAATGCGCCGCGCCCGGTTCCGGCTGCGGCCGGCTCTGTCCCGATCCTTTGCAGGGCCCGCGTGACGGGCGGCGCCGTCTCGGCTACAGCGCATGAATGACTCGCGCGCGACCTCTGAGAATCGGCACCCGTGGCAGCCCGATGGCGCTGGCCCAGACCGGCATGGTCCGGGATCGGATCGTTGCCGCCAATCCGGGGCTCGAGACGGAGATCGTCGTCGTCTCCACCGTGGCCGACCGGGTGCTCGACCGGCCGCTCTCCGAGATCGGCGGCAAGGGGCTGTTCACTAAGGAGCTGGAGCAGGCGCTGTTCGCCGACAGCATCGACGTCGCCGTCCATTCCATGAAGGACGTGGAGACGTGGCTGCCCGACGGGCTCGTCATCGCCTGCATCCTGGAGCGGGACGATCCCCGTGATGCCTTCCTCAGCGCCGGTGAGGCCAACGGCCTGGCCGACCTGCCTCCGGGCGCCCGGGTCGGGACCTCGTCCCTGCGGCGGGGCGCACAGGTTCTGATGCACCGGCCCGACCTCACCATCGTGCCCCTGCGCGGCAACGCCAACACACGGATGCGCAAGCTCGAAGCCGGCGAGTGCGATGCGACGCTCCTGGCGATCGCTGGCCTGCAGCGCCTCGGCATGGAAGATGTGGCCCGCAGCGTCCTCTCGGTCGAGGAGATGCTGCCGGCCGTGTCGCAGGGCGCCCTCGGCATCGAGTGCCGGGCGGGGGACGATGCCATCCGGGCCCTGCTGGCACCGGTTGCCTGCGCCACCACGACGACGGCGCTCGATGCGGAGCGGGGCCTGTTGGCGGAACTCGACGGCTCCTGCCGCACGCCGATCGCGGCGCTCGCCCGGATTCAGGGCGACCGCCTCAGCCTCGACGGATTGTTGTTCCTGCCGGATGGCAGCCGCCATTGGGCGGTGCATCGGGAGGGAGTGGCATCGGACGCCGCCGAAATCGGCCGCGACGCCGGGGCCGAGCTGAAGCGGGCGGCGGGCGATGTCTATTTCGCCCATCTGAAATAGCCCGGACTCATACCAGATCCTGTACCTGAAGGCTGGCCGTGATTTGATACGGCTTGGGCGTCCGGCGCTCTTACGAGATCCAGGTCTGTTCCCGTGTGGGTCGCTCGCCCCTCGTGCCACGATCGTCAATCGGCATGATCCCGGAC
>DYYG01000034.1 GCA_020741775.1 Methylorubrum populi | reverse complement strand
GGCAACGACATCGTGCTCGGCGACAACGGCATGGCGGTGTTTGCCGGCGGCGTGCGGGTGAGCGTGGCGACCCTGGCTCCGGCCGACGGTGGCAAGGACACGCTGATCCTCGGCGACGGCGACAACCTCGTGCTCGGCGGCACGGATGCGGATGCGATCACCACCGGCAAGGGCGCCGATGTGATCCTCGGCGATTTCGGCGCCGTCACTTACGACGCGGCCGGCCTGCTTCAGCAGATCCTCTCCACCGATACGGGCCTCGGCGGTGACGACACCATCGAAGCCGGTGCGGGAGACAACCTCGTCCTTGGCGGCTTCGGGGCCGACACCATCACCACCGGCTCCGGCGCGGATGTGATCCTCGGCGATAGCGGCGAGGTGCTCTACGCGGCCGGCCGTCTGATCCAGGCCCGCAGCCTGGATGCCGGCATCGGCGGCCGGGACGCGATCAAAGCCGGCGAGGGCGCCAACATCGTCATCGGCGGCATGGACGCCGACACGATCGAGACGGGTTCCGGCCGCGACGTGGTGCTGGGCGACAGCGGCCTCGTCCGCCTCGACGCCGATGGCCTCGCGCAGGTGAGCTCGACCGACACGGCCCTGGGCGGTGACGACGTCATCGATGCCGGCGCGGGCGACAACCTCGTGATCGGCGGCTTCGGTGCCGACACGCTCACCACCGGCTCCGGTGCGGATATCGTGCTCGGCGATAGCGGCGAGGCGCGGTTCACGGTCGGCGTCATCGCCTCGGTGACGACAATCGACGCCGCATCCGGCGCGGGTGACACGATCCGCGCGGGCGACGGCGACAACCTCGTCTTCGGCGGCCTCGGCGGTGATACGATCACCACCGGCGCCGGCAGCGATGCCATCGTCGGCGATCACGGTCGCGCCACCTTCTCCGGCGGCGTCATGGCTGTGCTGGAGACCATCGATCCCACGGCCGGCGGCGACGACCGGATCGTGGCGGGCGACGGCGACAACCTCGTCTTCGGCGGTGTCGGTGCGGACCGCATCGTCACCGGGGCCGGGGCCGATATGATCCTCGGCGACAACGGCCGGGCGGACCTCACCCTGGTCGGCGGTCGTGCCGTGATCCGCCGGCTGGCCTCCACCGATCCGCTCGCGGGCGGCGAAGACCACATCGAGGCCGGCGGCGGCAACGATTACGTGGCCGGCGGCACCGGTGCGGACGTGATCCTCGGCGGCGACGGGCACGACGTGCTGTTCGGCGACCACATGCTCTACGACCTGGCCCTGCCGGCGAACCAGCGTGCGGCCTCGATCTTCACCGCCGCGACCGATGGCGGCGGCAACGACATCATCGATGGCGGCGCGGGTGACGACTTCCTCTACGGCCAGCAGGGCGACGACCAACTCTCCGGCGGTGACGGGGATGACGACATCACCGGCGGTCACAACGTGCTGGGTGGAGCCGACGGCAACGACACCATCAATGGCGGCGCCGGCGCGGACGTGATCCTCGGCGATAACGGGGTCATCACCCGCAACGTGCTGGTGGACGACGTGAAATCGGTCACGTGGCAGCGCAACCCGGGTGTCTTCGCCGATACGGTGATGCGCGACGTGCTGCGCTTCGACCTCATCGACTTCATCGGCGGCAACGACGCGATCGCCGGCGGCGCGGGTGACGACCGGATCTTCGGGCAGATGGGCGACGATCTCATCTACGGTGAGGAAGGGTCCGACGAGATCGTGGGCGGCCTCGGCCGTGACACGATCGATGGCGGAGCCGGGGTCGATTACATCCTCGGCGACGAGGGTCGGATCGTGCGCGCCTACGGTCGGGATGGCTCGGCCGTGCTCAACAGCGACGGCACCTGGCACCGCGACGTGGTGCTGGAGGAGATCGGCACGGTCACCGCAGCCATCGCTACCGACTCCCAGACCGGAGCGGCCCGGACCGCCGATCTCGCCGAGAAGCTGGCGCAGGCGGATCTTGTCCTCGCGGTCGGTGCCCGCGACGGCGCGGGTGTCCGCCTGACCTCGGGCGAGGCCGGCACCTGGGCGACCTCCGCCCTGACGGTGTCGCTGGCCCGGGCCGACGACGACATCATCGATGGCGGCGATGGCAACGACGTCCTGTTCGGACAGCGCGGCAACGACACGCTGTTCGGCGGAGCCGGCGACGATCTGATCTACGGCGACCGCGCCTCGAATCTGGCGGAAACCACCTCTGACAAGCCGACCATCGTCAACGCCATCCGGCTGATCGGGGCGGCCCCGGAGACCGGTCTCGCGCTGCCCCTCGGCGGCGAGGTGGTGGTGCCGGCGGTCAACCTCCTGCCCGGCGCCCTCAGCGCCGGTGCTCCGCGCATCGAGCTCTATCCCTCGATGGCGGGCGTGGCCTCCGACATCGCCGGTTCCGACCCGATCCGGCGCGCGGACGGTGCGGTGCTCACGGTCTACGCCTCGATGGTGCCGAGCCTCTACGGCAGCAACGGCGTGCTCGCGGGGAACGACATCATCAACGGCGGCGCAGGCAACGACACGATCTACGGCGACAACAGCGAGACCTATACCCTCGACGTCACCGCCTACGCCGCGCTCAACGGCCAGATCGACAAGGTGTCCGCCTCGCTCACCGACCTGCTCGGCGTCTTCGCCACGCTCAGCCGCGGCGTCGACCTGCTGCAGGGCGGGCCGGGCCGGACCATCTCCTACGGCAACGACACCATCTCCGGCGGGGAGGGTGACGACTTCATCGTCGGAGATGCCGCACGCACCATCGTCCAGGGCGCGGGGCCGCTGCGGAACCTCTCCGCCGACGACGCCCTGACGCTCAGCGACTTCCTCTCCGACATGCGCACGGTCATCAGCGACCTCGCCATGACGGGTCGGGCGGCGCAGGCCCCGGTGACGGCGAAGCTGGAAGCTGCGGCGCAGCTGCCGCTGAACCAGATCCTCGCCTACGGCCTGCCTGAGTCGATGCGGACGAACCACACGCTCTTGATCGGCAACGACACGATCGATGCGGGGGCGGGCGACGACCTCGTCGTCGGCGACACCCTGGTCATGCTTCAGCCCGGCGTGGCCCGCGGTCTCGCGGTTTCCGATCCGGCGAAGGCGGCGGACGCGGCCTCGGTGGAGGCGGCCGTGACGGCTCGCGCCGCTGAGCGGTTCTCCGCCATGCAGCAGCATTGGCTGGCGGACTTCCCCGTCGACCTGAAGTCCACGGCCCTGCACTGGCTGGTGACGGTGGCTTCGCGCGGCGACGCCTTCCTGAGTGGGAACGACCGGATCGATGGCGGCGACGGCAACGATCTGCTGATCGGCGATACCGGCTTCCTCCAGATGCCGGCGGCCAACGCGGCTCAGCGGCAGGGCGTCACCGCCGCGAGCCTCGCCGAGGATCGTGCTCAGGTGGAAGCCCGTGTCCTCGGTAACAACGGCAGCGGCCTCGGCGGGGATCTCGATCCCTGGACCCGCTCCGCTTGGAACGCCCTGGCCGGCAACGTCCTCGGCTGGCGCAACCCGCTCTATTACGGCCTGAACTGGGATACGCCCTTCGGCTTCTCCGGCCCGCAGAGCCTGACGGCGGCAAACCGTGGCTGGATCGGCGCGCCGAGGGATACCCGCTTCGACCTGCAGAGCGTCCTGTTCGACGTCCGCTTCATCCTCGGCGTCCCGGATCCCGCCTCGCCGGCTTCCGGCGTCTATGCCGGTGCCATCAAGGCCGGCGAGGACATCATCACCGGCGGGGCCGGCAACAACCGGATCTTCGGCGCCAAGGCGACGCTGGTGCCGACGATCAACGCGACGGGTGAGATGGTGGGGCCGAACTCCTTCACCGTGCTCCTGCCGACCGATCTCGGCATGGCGCAGGGGAGCTTCACTCCGGCGCTGTTCCCCAACAGCATCGGCGTCATCAACACCGCCGGGGCCGGAACGCAGTTCCTCAACTTCCACTACGGCGTGGCGGTTGGCGGGCAGTGGGGAACGTCGTCGCTGGCCAGCTACCTCCAGACCTATGGCGGCTCGGGATCCGGCACCGCATACGGGCTCAACCCCTTGCTCCCGGCGCCGCAATACGGCGCCCCGCAGGGTCCCTCGACTGGGGCCGACCAGATCAGCGAGGGCGACAGCGGCATCAAGGTGATCGGCTTCCACAAGAAGAAGGCGATCTGGACCTTCGATGCGGGCGTGACGCTGCCGGCCCTCTCGGCGACGGTCGCCAACACCCTGACGCCGACATCGGCGGCTGGCCGCCCGGCGGCCATCGCGGCGGTCGCCCACACGCCGCTGCGGGCGAACGATGTGATCCGCTCGATCGAAGGCGGTGACATCGTCCTGCGCGGGACGGACCGGCCTCCGGCATCCGCCCCGGCGAAATACGCGACCTGGGTGTTCGACGAGGCCAAGGGCAGCTTGGTGGAGCAGGCCAAGGACGAGGACGACATCCTCTTCCTCGCCAAGCGCTTCGGTGATCCGACGCTGCCCGCGAAGTGATACGGGATCCGCTCGATCGGAGCGGTCCCGTATCGGCGACCCAACTTGGCGGAGAGGGCCGACCCATTCGGTCGGCCCTCTCCGCCGTCATTCCGGGGCGCCGAAGGCGAACCCGGAATCCATCACTGGCCGCTGCACTCGGATTCGGTTGCGCATCATACGACACCCGGTCGATCCCTTCGGGATGACGGATGGTGGCATCGCTCAAGCCCTGCGCTGGCAGGCCCGTATCACGGCTGGTTTCCGGGTTCCGCTGCGCGGCCCCGGAATGACGGCGCCGGGCGAAAGGAGCGATGTTCGGAAGCGACCAGTGCCAAGTGCTGAGCCCAGCGCGGCGCCTGACTGTCAGCTGACCTCGAAGCTCGTCCACAGCCCCGTATCGAACCGTTCCAGCACGGTCGCGCTGAGGAGCCAGCGGCCGGGATTGTCGGCCACGAAGGCGATCTGGGCATTGCGGCCCTCGGGGATCTGGACCGTGTCGAGCCAGTAGGGCTCCCAGCCGTCATCCAGCTGATGCAGCAGGCGGAAGACATGGCCGTGCAGGTGCAGGCTCTGGATGAAGCCGGTGTCGTTGCGGATCGCCAGCACCACGACCTGACCGCGTTTGACCGAAAAGAGCGGTGCGGCCCCCGCCGCCCCGCTGGCGCCGTTGACCTGCCAGATCTTGGCTGGATCGCCTTGATAGGGCGTCTCGCTGCCGGGCTTGGTCTTGTCCGGCCGCACGCCTCCGCTCAGCACGAGTTCGCGCCGCAGGGCGCTCTGGAGCCGGATTTCGGCGGGCAGGCGCTTGTTCTCGGGGATCGAGCCGATCGCCCCGCGGCCGGCCTGTGTCAGCGGCTCCCCCGTGGCGGCGAGCGTCGCGAGCGGCAGGCCCTGGCCGATCAGCGCGGTGATCGTCCCCGCCGGACCCGCCTGGGACGGAAGATCGAGGAGAAGGTCGTAGCGCGTGCCGGGGGCGAAGGGCAGAGTGGCCTTCAACGGCTCGAAGGTGTCCGTCGGTTGTCCGTCCACCGCCGCCACGAAGGCCTTCAGCCCGTCGAAGCGGATGCGCAGCGCCCGGGCGTTGCAGGCATTGGCGAGCCGCAGGCGCAGGCGGCTGCCGGGGCGCGCTTCCAGACTCAGCGGGATCGGCCGGCCGTTGACGGTGACGACGCTGCCGAGCCGGCCCGCCGCCGCGGCGAAGGCGACCTGCCCGAAGGGCTGGAGCGCGCCGGCCTCGTCGAGCCGCCAATCCTGCAGGAGCAGCGCGATGTCCTGATCGACCGGGGGCGGGGAGGCCTCCTCCACGATCAGCATGCCGGCGATGCCCCGGCCCGACGGTTCACTCGATCCGCCGACCACGAGGGGGCGGATCAGGAAGCTGCCGGCATCCGGCGGCGTGAAATCGTAGGTGAAGCTGTCGCCTGGCTTGATCGGCGGCTGGGTGACCCCGCCGACGCCGTCCATGGCGTTGACGATGCGCACCCCGTGCCAGTGCAGGGAAAGGGGCTTGTCGGTCCCGTTCTCGACCCGCAGCCGCACGGCTTCGCCGAGCTTCACCCGCAGGATCGGCGGTGCGGCCTCGTCGCCCAGGCGCCAGACCGCCGTCTCGGGCGCGGGTTCGGGCTTCAGTCGGAGCTGGGCCGGCGCAGCCTTGAGAGGCTTGGGGTCCGACGGCGCTTTTCCGGGAGAAGCGGGGGCGGGTGCCTGTGCGGGCGCGGCGGCGGGCATCAGCGCGAGGGCGGCGCCTCCGGCGACCAGCGCACGCCGCGAAAAAAGATGTCCCGGCTCGGGCAGGGCCGTCGGGTCGGGCTTTCGCATGGCGCCTCGCGTCGTCTCATCTGTGTGGGAGGCGTTGTAGGGTGGCGCGCCTCACCCCGCCACCAGGCCGGTGCCCCCGCAAGTTTTTTGCTGCGGCCCCGGGTGCGCGTGCTATAGACGCGCGCTTCGACGGCTCGGAATTCCGAGCCCGTGTCGATGGCGCTCGCGGGCGTGGCGGAACTGGTAGACGCGCTGGATTTAGGTTCCAGTGTCGCAAGACGTGGGGGTTCGAGCCCCTCCGCCCGCACCAAGTCCGTATCGGGATCGGCGTCTGGGACCGAATCGGTTCCCGCCGGGGCCTCCGTAGCGGGGCCTCCCCTGGCGCAGCGGCACGCGAAGACGAGATTGCGGTTTAGAAAACAGCGGACGAACGACGATGCAGGTGACCGAGACGACCTCCGAGGGGCTGAAGCGCGAGTTTCAGGTGCTCCTCCCCGCCAACGAGCTTGAGGATCGCCTCAACACCGAGCTCTCGAACATCAAGGGCAAGGTCCAGATCAAGGGCTTCCGCCCCGGCAAGGTGCCGGTGGCGCATCTGCGCAAGGTCTACGGCAAGTCGGTGATGGCCGACGTTCTGCAGAACGCCGTCAACGAGGCCAACCAGCAGATCGTCGCCGACAAGGGCCTGCGCCTCGCCCTGGAGCCGCAGATCGAGTTCCCGAAGGACGAGGAGCAGAACATCATCGAGCGTGCCCTCGATGCCAAGGGCGACCTAGCCTTCAAGGTGAAGCTCGAGGTGCTGCCGAGCTTCGAGCTCGCCGATCTCTCCGACGTGTCGATCAAGAAGCTCGTGCTGAAGCCCTCCGACGAGGAGATCAACGAGACCCTGGAGCGCATGGCCAAGGACGGTCGCTCCTTCGAGCCCCGAGAGGAGGGCGCCGAGGCGCAAGCCGGCGACCGCGTCACCATCGATTTCGTCGGCCGCATCGACGGCACCGAGTTCGAGGGCGGCAAGGGTGAGGATGTCGATCTTGAGCTCGGCTCCAACACCTTCATCCCCGGCTTCGAGGACCAGCTCGTCGGCGCCAAGGTCGGCGACAGCCGCCTGGTCAAGGTGGCCTTCCCGGCCGATTACCAGGCCGAGCAGCTCGCCGGTAAGGATGCCGAGTTCGACGTGACCGTGAAGGCGGTCGCCGCGCCCGGCGAGACCAAGATCGACGATGAGCTCGCCAAGCGCTTCGGCATGGACGACCTGGAGAAGCTGAAGGAGGCCGTCTCCAAGGCGATCGGCGCCGATTACGAGGCGCAGTCCCGCCGCAAGCTCAAGAAGGAGCTGCTCGACGCGCTCGACGGCAAGTACGCCTTCGAGCTGCCGCCGAGCCTTGTCCACCAGGAGTTCGCCGCCGTGTGGGCGCAGGTCGAGCAGGACCTGAAGAGCCGCGGCAAGACCTTCGAGGACGAGGGCACCACCGAGGAGGCCTCGCAGGCGGAGTACCGCAAGATCGCCGAGCGGCGCGTCCGCCTCGGCCTGGTGCTTGCGCAAGTCGGCGAGACGGCCGATATCAAGATCTCGGACGATGAGGTCAACCAGGCCCTGTTCGCCCGGATCCGGCAGTTCCCGGGTCAGGAGAAGCAGGTCTACGACTTCTACCGCAACAATCCGCAGGCGCTCGCCGAGCTTCGCGCGCCGCTGTTCGAGGAGAAGGTCGTCGACCATGTCCTCGGTCAGGTCCAGGTCGTCGAGGAACCCGTCTCCAAGGAGACGCTTTTCGCCGAGGACGACGAGGCCGACGCCGGAACCGGCGCGGCCGCGACGGACGAGAAGCCGAGCGAGTCCAAGAACGAGGCGGCGGCCGACCAGGCCGCCGGCTGATCGTCACCCACCGGCTCCGCGGCGGGCGGCGATCTTCGTAAGATCAGGCGGCGTTAACGCCCGCCATGTTCGCTGTAACCATCCGGCCTCGGGCGATTCGCCCGGGGTCGGACCCGGAGCCGAGGGCTGAAATGAGAGATCCGGTCGCCTATTTCCACAACTCGCTCGTGCCCATGGTGGTCGAGCAGTCGAGCCGCGGCGAACGCGCCTTCGACATCTATTCCCGGCTCCTGCGCGAGCGGATCATCTTTCTCACCGGCCCCGTCGAGGACCAGGGTGCGTCGCTGATCGTCGCCCAGCTCCTGTTCCTGGAGGCCGAGAACCCGAAGAAGGAAATTTCCTTCTACATCAACTCGCCCGGCGGCGTAGTGACCTCGGGCCTGTCGATCTACGACACGATGCAGTTCATCCGCTGCCCCGTCACGACGCTCTGCGTCGGCCAGGCGGCTTCCATGGGCTCGCTCCTTCTGGCCGCCGGTGAGGCCGGCCATCGCTTCGCCCTGCCGAACGCCCGGATCATGGTGCACCAGCCCTCCGGCGGCTTCCAGGGCCAGGCCACCGACATCCTGATCCATGCCCGCGAGATCGAAGCGCTCAAGAAGCGCCTCAACGAGATCTACGTGAAGCACACGGGTCGCGACTACGAGACGATCCATCAGGCGCTGGAGCGCGACAACTTCATGACCGCCGACGCGGCCAAGGAGTTCGGCCTGATCGACGACATCCTGCACAAGCGCCCCGAGCCGGCCGCCACGGCCTGATCGGAATGGGAACCTGAGGCGCGCAGGGCACGCTGACCGACCGGAGCGGGGCATGCGTCTTTTCGGCGCCCGTCCCGGTCCGAAGCCCGGTTGATCCCGAGCCGGCTGCGTGGTTGCATCGCGATTCAGGCGCCCCAATCCCGACGCACCCGCCTGTGTGACTGTTTCTTTAGGCGGATGCGCTTACATCTCATGAACGACCCGCGTGCCCTCCTGGCTGGGGCCGCGCCCGCGAACCGGAGACCGATATGAGCAAGACAGGCGGCAACGACTCGAAGAGCACGCTGTACTGCTCGTTTTGCGGCAAGAGCCAGCACGAGGTCCGCAAGCTGATCGCGGGCCCGACGGTGTTCATCTGCGACGAGTGCGTCGAGCTGTGTATGGACATCATCCGTGAGGAATCGAAGTCCTCTCTGGTGAAGTCCCGCGACGGGGTGCCGACCCCGAAGGAGATCCGGCGGGTCCTCGACGACTATGTCATCGGGCAGGACTTCGCCAAGAAGGTTCTCTCGGTGGCCGTGCACAACCACTACAAGCGGCTCGCCCACGCGACGAAGCACAACGACGTCGAGCTCGCGAAGTCGAACATCATGCTGATCGGGCCGACGGGCTCGGGCAAGACGCTGCTCGCGCAGACGCTGGCCCGCATCCTCGACGTGCCCTTCACCATGGCGGATGCGACGACGCTGACCGAGGCCGGCTATGTCGGTGAGGACGTCGAGAACATCATCCTCAAGCTGCTCCAGGCCTCCGACTACAATGTCGAGCGGGCGCAGCGCGGCATTGTCTATATCGACGAGATCGACAAGATCTCCCGCAAGTCGGACAATCCGTCGATCACCCGAGACGTGTCGGGCGAGGGCGTGCAGCAGGCGCTCCTGAAGATCATGGAAGGCACCGTCGCCTCCGTGCCTCCGCAGGGCGGCCGCAAGCACCCGCAGCAGGAGTTCCTGCAGGTCGACACCACGAACATCCTGTTCATCTGCGGCGGCGCCTTCGCCGGGCTGGAGCGCATCATCTCCCAGCGCGGTAAGGGCACCTCGATCGGCTTCGGTGCCAGCGTCCAGGCTCCGGACGATCGCCGCACCGGCGAGATCTTCCGCGCGGTCGAGCCGGAGGATCTGCTCAAGTTCGGCCTCATCCCCGAATTCGTCGGCCGTCTGCCGGTGCTGGCGACCCTGGAAGATCTCGATGAGGAAGCCCTCAAGAAGATCCTGCAGGAGCCGAAGAACGCCCTGGTCAAGCAGTACCAGCGGCTGTTCGAGATGGAGAATGTCGAGCTGACCTTCCAGGACGAGGCTCTCAGCCTGGTCGCTCGCAAGGCCATCGAGCGCAAGACCGGCGCCCGCGGCCTCCGGTCGATCCTCGAGACCATCCTGCTCGATACGATGTACGACCTGCCCGGCCTCGACTCGGTCGAGCAGGTGGTCATCGGCCCGGAGGTGGTCGAGGGCAAATCGAGGCCGCTCTTCATCCACGGCGACCGCAACAAGGACGCTCCGGCCAGCGTCAGCGCCTGATCGGCAGACCTCAAGGGCCGCCCGGTTTTAAGCCGGCGGCCCTTTTTTGTTCCGGAGGGTATTCGCGCTTGAAAGCCCCCTCCGCAACGACCACCTGAGGCTTACCGCAGGTCCCTACGCTGATCCCCCAAAAGGTTCGGGCCCGCGTTACCAGCCGCAAACGAATTCTCCGCTTCCGACCCTTCGCGGCCCGGTCGGCACCTGGCAGGATGCTTGCTCTCGTTGAGGAGCGAATGCTCGGCGTCAACACATAAGGGAAGAACCCATGACCCAGTCGAAATCGCGCCAGCCGGTCGTTCCCGGTTCGACGGGCTCCTACGCCGTCCTGCCGCTGCGTGACATCGTCGTGTTCCCGCACATGATCGTGCCCCTGTTCGTGGGGCGCGAGAAGTCGATCCGCGCGCTTGAGGAAGCTGTGCGCTCGGACCGGCACATCCTGCTCGCGACCCAGATCAATGCCAGCGACGACGATCCGGCCACCGACGCGATCTACACGATCGGCACCCTGGCTTCCGTGCTGCAGCTCCTGAAGCTGCCCGATGGCACGGTGAAGGTGCTGGTCGAGGGCGCCGGCCGCGCGCAGATCGAGTCTTTCGTGCGCTCGGATGAGTATTACGAGGCGCAGGCGCTCACGCTTGCCGACGATCTCGGCGACCGCGTCGAGGCCGAGGCGCTCGCTCGCTCGGTCATCTCCGAGTTCGAGAACTACGTGAAGCTCAACAAGAAGATCTCTCCCGAGGTCGTCTCCGCGGTCACGCAGATCGACGAACCGTCGAAGCTCGCCGATACCGTGGGCTCGCATCTCGCGGTCAAGATCGCCGACAAGCAGGCCATCCTCGAGATTCCCACAGTGGCGCAGCGCCTGGAGCGTGTGCTGTCGCTGATGGAGAGCGAGATCTCCGTGCTCCAGGTGGAGAAGCGCATCCGGACCCGCGTGAAGCGGCAGATGGAGAAGACGCAGCGCGAGTACTACCTCAACGAGCAGATGAAGGCGATCCAGAAGGAGCTGGGCGACGAGGATGGTCGCGACGAGCTGGCCGAGCTGGAAGAGAAGATCGAGAAGACCAAATTCACTAAGGACGCTCGCGAAAAGGCCCAGGCCGAGCTGAAGAAGCTGCGGCAGATGTCGCCGATGTCGGCCGAGGCCACGGTGGTGCGCAACTATCTCGACTGGATGCTCGGCATCCCGTGGGGCAAGCGCTCGAAGATCAAGAAAGACCTGCTCGGCGCCCAGGCGATCCTCGATTCGGATCACTTCGGTCTCGACAAGGTCAAGGACCGGATCGTCGAGTACCTCGCGGTGCAGCAGCGGGCGAACAAGCTGACCGGCCCGATCCTCTGCCTCGTCGGCCCGCCCGGCGTCGGCAAGACCTCGCTCGGCAAGTCGATCGCCAAGGCGACCGGCCGTGAGTTCGTGCGCATGTCGCTCGGCGGCGTGCGGGACGAGGCCGAGATCCGCGGTCACCGCCGGACCTATATCGGGTCGATGCCCGGCAAGGTCGTGCAGTCGATGCGCAAGGCCAAGACCTCGAACCCGCTCATCCTGCTCGACGAGATCGACAAGATGGGCATGGATTTCCGCGGCGATCCGTCGGCGGCGCTCCTCGAGGTGCTGGACCCGGAGCAGAACGCGACGTTCAACGACCATTATCTGGAGGTCGATTACGACCTCTCGAACGTCATGTTCGTCACCACGGCCAACACCCTCAACATTCCGGGCCCGCTCATGGACCGGATGGAGGTGATCCGCATCGCCGGCTACACCGAAGAGGAGAAGCTGCAGATCGCCCGCCGCCACCTGATCCCCGAGGCGATGAAGAAGCACGGGCTCGGGACCGACGAGTGGTCGATCACCGATGACGGCCTGATGATGCTCATCCGCCGCTACACGCGGGAGGCGGGCGTCCGTAACCTGGAGCGCGAGATCTCCAACCTGATCCGCAAGGCGGTGAAGGAGATCCTGATCACCAAGGTGAAGCAGGTCGAGGCCAATCCCGAGACGTTGCCGGAATTCCTGGGCCCGCCGAAGTTCCGCTACGGCGAGATCGACGCGGACGACCAGGTCGGTGTGGTGACGGGTCTGGCCTGGACCGAGGTGGGCGGTGAGCTGCTGACCATCGAAGGTGTCATGATGCCCGGCAAGGGCAAGATGACGGTCACGGGCAACCTGCGCGACGTGATGAAGGAATCGATCTCGGCGGCGGCAAGCTATGTCCGCTCGCGGGCCATCGATTTCGGCATCGAGCCGCCGCTGTTCGAGCGCCGGGACATCCACGTCCACGTTCCCGAGGGGGCGACCCCGAAGGACGGGCCCTCGGCCGGCATCGCCATGGCCACGGCCATCATCTCGACCCTCACCGGCATCCCGGTGCGGCGGGATGTGGCGATGACGGGTGAGGTGACCCTGCGCGGTCGCGTCCTGCCGATCGGCGGCCTGAAGGAGAAGCTGCTCGCCGCTCTGCGGGGCGGCATCAAGACGGTGCTGATCCCCGAGGAGAACGCCAAGGACATCGCCGAGGTGCCCGACAGCGTGAAGAACGGCCTGGAGATCGTGCCCGTGTCCCGGATGGACCAGGTGCTGCAGCACGCCCTCGTGCGGCAGCCCGAGCCGATCGAGTGGGACGAGCCGCTTCCCGCCAAGACGCCGAAGCGCGAAGAGGACGGCTCGGCGGTGGTCGCCCACTAAAGCGTCCATACCTGACGACGAAGCCCCCGGAGCGCCGCTCCGGGGGCTTTTTTCATGGGCTGACGCTGATGAGGCCACGGCCTGCCCTTGCGCAGGCGCGCAGGCTTCCGTAACGCTGCGCGGCACGGGTTCGGGCGGTTAGCTCAGTTGGTAGAGCGTCTCCTTTACACGGAGAGGGTCGGGGGTTCGAGTC